>NZ_DASZNO010000021.1:0-410152 GCF_035551235.1 Flexivirga sp.
TCGATGACGTTCAGCGGTCGCTCGCCCCGCTCCTTCAGCTCCAGCCGCATCTCCTCGGTGTCCTCGACGATGAACTCATCGATGCCCTTCACCAGCGCGTGCGTGATGCGCTCGCGCACCGGCTCCTCACGCCACTTGAGCTTGTCGTCCGGGCTCTGCTCCTCGCCCGCCTTGTTGTGCTCCTCGGCCACCTCGAGCAGCCGCTCGGTGGCATCGTCCCTCCGGTTGAGCACGACGTCCTCGATGCGCTCGCGCAGGATCGGGTCGAGTTCGTCATACACAGCCAGCTGACCGGCGTTGACGATGCCCATCGACAGGCCGGCCTGGATCGCGTGGTAGAGGAAGACGGCGTGGATCGCCTCGCGCACCGGGTTGTTGCCCCGGAAGGAGAACGAGACGTTGGAGACGCCGCCGGACGTCAGTACGCCCGGGAGGTTCTCGGTGATCCACCGGACGGCCTCGATGAAATCGGTGCCGTAGGTGCGGTGCTCCTCGATGCCGGTCGCCAGCGCGAACATGTTGGCGTCGAAGATGATGTCCTCGGCCGGGAAGCCGACCTCCTTGGTGAGGATGTCGTAGGCCTTCTGGCAGACCTCCTTGCGGCGCTCCAGCGTGTCGGCCTGGCCATCCTCGTCGAAGGCCATCACCACGACCGCCGCGCCGTACCGGCGGCACAGGCGGGCCTGCTCGATGAACTTCTCGGTGCCCTCCTTCATCGAGATGGAGTTGACGATGGGCTTGCCCTGGATGCAGCGCAGTCCGGCCTCGATGACCTCCCACTTCGAGGAGTCGATCATCACCGGCACCCGGCAGATGTCGGGCTCGGTCGCGATCAGCTTGCAGAAGCGATCCATGGCCTCCACGCCATCGATCATGCCCTCGTCCATGTTGATGTCGATGACCTGCGCGCCGGACTCGACCTGCTGCCGGGCGACGTTGAGCGCCGTCCCGTAGTCGCCCGCCTTGATCAGCTTCCGGAACCGGGCCGATCCGGTGATGTTGGTCCGCTCACCGACGTTGACGAACAACGAGTCATCGGTGATGTTGAACGGCTCCAGTCCCGACAGTCGCATGGCCGGTGCCACCTGCGACGGCACGCGCGCGGGCACGCCGTCGATGCGACGGGCGATCTCCGAGATGTGCTCGGGTGTCGTGCCGCAGCATCCGCCGAGCACGTTGACCAAGCCGTCCTTGGCGAACTCGCCGAGCACGTCGGCCATCTCGTCGGCCGTCTGGTCGTATTCGCCGAATGCGTTCGGGAGGCCGGCGTTGGGGTAGCAGAAGGTGAAACAGTCTGCGACGCGGGACAATTCGGCGGCGTACTGCCGCATGTCCGCTGCGCCGAGTGCACAGTTGAAGCCGACCGCGAGAGGCTGTGCGTGCCGGATGCTGTTCCAGAAGGCCTCGGTGACCTGGCCGGAGAGAGTGCGGCCGGAGGCGTCGGTGATGGTGCCGGAGATGAACACCGGCCAACGGCGTCCGCGCTCGTCGAAGAGCGACTCCAGCGCGAAGACCGCCGCCTTGGCGTTGAGCGTGTCGAAGATGGTCTCGACCAGCAGGAGATCGCTGCCACCGTCGACCAGGCCCTCGGCCTGCTCCTTGTATGCCGTGACGAGCTGCTCGAAGGAGATGTTCCGGGCGCCCGGGTCATTGACATCCGGTGAGATCGACGCGGTCCGGTTGGTCGGGCCGAGCGCGCCTGCGACATACCGCGGCCGCTCAGCGGTGGCAACGGCGTCACAGGCAGCACGCGCCAGGCGCGCCGACTCGTAGTTGAGCTCGTAGCTGAGCTCCTCCATGCCGTAGTCGGCCATCGAGATGCGCTGTGCGCTGAAGGTATTGGTCTCGATGATGTCCGCGCCGGACTCGAGATAGGCCTCATGGATGGCGCTGATCACCGAGGGATTCGTGATCGAGAGCAGGTCGTTGTTGCCCTTGACGTCCTGGTCCCAATCGGCGAACCGCTCGCCGCGGAACTCCTCCTCGCTCAGCTTGTGGCGTTGGATGAAGACACCCATCGACCCGTCGAGCAGGAGCACTCGCTGCGCCATCGCGCTGCGAAGGGCTTCGGTGGCGTCTGGTCGGACCAGCGTGGTGTCGCGCGATGACGGTGTCACACGCGCAATGTCGGAGCGGCTGCTCACTGAGGTCAATCCTCCATTTGCGTTGCGGTCGCAAGCTCCCTGCACCGCCTCTGGAGCATTGACCTCCTGTGGCTGTGCTGGATGAACTTCAGGTGGGATCCCTTCGGGGAGTTTGCGCAGAACGGCACGAGTCTAACGACGGCGTGCACCCGGTCATCGGCAGTCTCACCAAGCCGTGTTGCCACGCCTTGTCCCCTGCGGGCGTGGAGCCCCTCAGGTGCTTAAGCTGAAGGTCTGATGCTGATCGTGATGAGGAGGACCGGGTGATCGAGTTCGAGGACGTGCCGCCTCTGCGCGATCCGATCATGATCGCGGCGTTCGAAGGATGGAACGACGCCGGCGAGACCGCATCGGCGACGGTGCTGCACCTGATCGAGACGTGGAGTGCCGAGCCACTCGCCGCACTCGACCCGGAGCTCTACTACGACTTCCAGGTCAACCGTCCGCGCATCACCAGCGACTCGGGCAGGCGCGAGATCGTCTGGCCGACCACCAAGATCTTCCTGGCACAGGACACGCCACTGGATCGCGATGTGTTGCTGGTCCAGGGCATCGAGCCGTCGATGAAGTGGCGCGGTTTCACCGAGGAACTCATGGATTTCGCCGCGGACTGCGGCGTCGGCACGATCATCACGCTCGGCGGCCTGCTCGCCGACGTCCCGCACACCCGGCCGATCCCGGTCACCGTCACCTCCGAGCACGAGGAGACCCGGCAGCGGTATGACGTCGAGCCCAACCGCTACGAAGGTCCCACCGGCATCGTCGGAGTGGTCACCGATGCGGCACACCAGGCCGACATACCGACCCTGTCCTGTTGGGCGGCCGTCCCGCACTACGCCGGAGCGGGTCCGTCACCCAAGGCGACCCTGGCGCTGCTGACGCGGCTGGAGGAACTCTTCGACACCCTCATCGGTCACGCAGACCTGCAGGAACAGGCGCGTGCGTGGGAGCACGGCGTCGACGAGTTGGCGGCGTCCGACGACGAGGTCGCCGACTACGTGCACTCGCTGGAGCAGACCCAGGACACCACCGAGCTGCCCGAGGCCAGCGGTGACGCCATCGCCCGGGAGTTCGAGAAGTACCTACGCCGTCGCGAGACCGACGACTGACTGCGTTTTCGCTTCGACTCCTCGCCCGCCCGCTGTGGCCGGCGCCGAAGGGCTTGCCTGACGGGCCCGCCGGAAGTCAGGCGCGCAGGCCGAGCAGCGCGTCGACCGCGTCGGCGATCCGCGGGCTCGGCGCGCCCTGGTCCGGGCCACCCGCCCATTCATCGACCAGCCGCACCGCACCGGCGCTGTCCAGGTCGTTCGCCAGCGCCGCGCGCATCCCCTCGATCAGGGTGTCGGCGTCCTCGTCGCCGCGGCACGCCAGTGCACGCGTCCAGCGGTCCCACCGCTTGACGGCGCTGTCGAGCAGTCCGGCGGTGTATTCCCACGGGGTGCGGTAGTGCTGGTCGAGCAGCACCAGCCGGATCGCCATCGGGTCCACCCCGGCCCGCAGCAGGTCGGAAACGCGCACCAGGTTGCCCTTGGACTTGCTCATCTTCTCGCCGTCATACCCGACCATCGCCTGGTGGGCGTAGGTGCGCGCGAACGGCGGATCGTCGGTCAGCGCCACGGCCTGGACGGCGGACATCTCGTGGTGCGGGAAGATCAGGTCGGTGCCGCCGCCCTGCAGGTCGAAGCCCATCCCGAGGTGGTCCAGCGCGATCGTCGTGCACTCGACGTGCCACCCGGGCCGGCCGCGGCGCAACTCGCCGGCGTCCCAGGCGGGCTCACCCTCGCGCTCGACCCGCCACAGCAACGGGTCCAGCTCGTCGCGCTTGCCGGCCCGCTCGGGGTCGCCGCCGCGCTCGGCGAACACCTCGAGCATCTGCGCGCGGTCCCAACCGCTGGCAGCGCCGAAGGTCCCCTGGGTGGACAGGTCCAGGTAGATGTCCTGTGCGCCGGCCTCGGCCGCGTCCGGCGTCGGCACCCGGTAGGTGACGCCGTTGGCGACCAGTCCCTGGATGGTGGCGACATGCCGGTCCATCGTCTCCACGACGCTGACGTAATGGTCCGGCGGCAGCACGCGCAACGCCGTCATGTCGGAGTGGAAGAGCTCGATCTCGCCGGTCGCCAGGTCGCGCCAGTCCACGCCGTCCCGGGTCGCCCGGTCCAGCAGCGGGTCGTCCACGTCGGTGACGTTCTGCACGTAGCGGACCTCGTGGCCGGCGTCGCGCAGCACCCGCCCGGCCAGGTCGAACGTCACATAGGTGGCTGCGTGACCGAGGTGGGTCGCGTCATACGGGGTGATACCGCAGACGTACATCCGGGCGGTCTCGCCGACCTCGAGCGTCGTCACGGTCGAGGTGTTCGCCTGCCACAACGCCAGTGCTCGGCCTTTTCCTTGTAAATCGGGCAGATTCGGCGAAGTCCACGGAGCGATCGTCACGCTCTCCAGCTTAAGCGGCCGTCCTGACGGGTCACCACAGCGGCCACGGCAACGGGTGCCGGTCGTCCGGTGGCGCCGGCAGCTGTCGGGTCTCCAGCAGCAGGTCGACACGATCCTGCAGCGCCACCAGCTCGTCCTCCTGTATGACGCCACACAACGTCTCACCCAGTGCGCCGTCCAGCGCCCCACGCACTGCCTCGACCCGGGCGATCTCGACCGAGGACAGCTCCTGACCGGCGAAACCCCAGAGGACCGTCCGCAGCTTCTCCTCGGCATGCAGGGTCAGCCCGTGGTCGACGGCATACAGGTGACCGGCGTCCATGATCAGCGCGGACGCCTTGCGGTCGGCGTTGTTCAGCACGACGTCCAGCAGCGCCACACCACGCAACGCGTCGAGCGCGGCGTGCGACACGACCAGCGGCTGGTCGTGCTCGTCGTGAACGCCGAGCACCGGCAGGTAGTCGGTGGGGACCGCGGCGACCGGGTCGATGCGCAGCAGGTCGTTCTCGGTGACCGGATCCAGCGGACCCACCCACTGCTGCACGGAACCGGCGCCCAGTGGCCCGTCGGGGCGCAGCGCCGTCACCGGCACGCAGTCCCACCCGCCGGCACTCGAGATCAGGTACGCGGCGTATTCACGGCTCGCGAGTGTTCCTTCCGGAAAGTCCCACAGCGGCTGCTCACCGCGAATCGGCTTGTAAACAGCTGGGATTCGGTCACCATCGTCCTCGATCCACACTCGCAGGACGTAGTTCGAGGCCTCGACCAGACGCCCTTCGATCTCCAGCGGCCCGTCGAGCAACAGCCGCTGCAACCGCTCAGC
Organism: Flexivirga sp.; assembly: GCF_035551235.1. Taxonomy (GTDB): domain Bacteria; phylum Actinomycetota; class Actinomycetes; order Actinomycetales; family Dermatophilaceae; genus Flexivirga. The sequence goes on from NZ_DASZNO010000021.1 coordinate 5,401, forward strand.
GTCGATAGCCGTTGGCACGAGGACAGATGTGGCCGGTCGGGTCGAGCGGGCCACCGCAGAAGGGACATGACGGCCGGCCGTCTGCGACGGATGCGAGTCCGCGCCGGGCGAATTCGCGCGCTTGGGGTGCATCCAGCAGCACCCGCACGAGCTGTCCGTCGGGATCGGTCACCTCCTGGAGTTCCTCGCCGTCGTCGGTCGGCTCGAGCTCGACCTGCCGATCGTGGGCCTCGATGATCAGGACTCGACGCTCCGGCTCCCACGCCAGGCTCAGGGTGCTGACCCGGAACTCGTCCTCGATGGGTGCCGTCAGCGGTTCGTTGTCCTCCGCGGCCACCGGCATGTCCTCGTCGACCGAGAGCTCGTCGAGGAGGTCGTTGACGCGCTCCGCGAGCACCGCGACCTGCTCCTTCTCCAAGGACACCGAGACCACGCGACGACCCTGCACGACCTGCAGGAAGAACGTGCGGGCACCGGGTGGACCGACCGTGCCGGCGACGAACCGGTCGGGGTGGTCGAATTCGATGGTCGGCATACTCGGCAGCCTAATCCGAGGAGTCGGTGCCGGTCTCGCCACCGGGGGTCGCATCGCCGGTCGGCGCCGCCTTCTCGGGTATGTCGGTCAGGTCGCCCGTCGTGTCGTTGACCCGGACCACGAACGGCCGACGCGCGGTGTAGCGCACCGCGCTGACCGACGCGGGAGAAACGACGATGCGCTGGAACTGGTCCAGGTGCGAGCCGAGCGCGTCCGCGAGCAGCGCCTTGATGACGTCGCCGTGCGAGACGGCCACCCAGACCGCCTGCGGGCCGTGCTCGGCCTCGACCGCTGCGTCGAGCTCGCGCACCACCGCGACGGCGCGGGCGGACATCTGCGCCAGCGACTCGTGGGCGAAATCCGGTGACGCCGGGAACACCGCCGCCGACGGGTGGTCCTGGACGGTCCGCCACAGGTCGTCCTTGACCAGCTCGCCGATCTTGCGGCCGGTCCAGGCGCCGTACCGGCACTCCCCCAGCCGCTCGTCGGTCTCGACCGTGATGTCCGGGAGGCCGACCGCGACCGCAGCTGCGGTCTCCTGGCAGCGCTGCAGCGGGCTGCTGACGATGCGCACGATCGGCAGCTGCTCCAGCCGCTTACGGGCCTCGCCGACCTGCCGTTCACCGGTCTCGTCGAGCCCGACGCCCGGCGTCCAACCGGCAAGCACCCCAGAGGTGTTCGAGGTGGTGCGGCCGTGCCGCAGTAGCAGAACAGTGGCCATGGGTTACCGAAGTCCTTCCGCGTCCATGATCTGCGCGACGGCGCGAACCGCGGTGATTCGTTCCGCCAGACTGTCTCCGGTGGGCGCGACGCTGAGGGTGGTCACACCGGCGTCGGCATACGCATGCAGCCGCTCGGCGATGTGATCCGGTGGGCCGATCAGCGCAGTGCGGTCGATGAAGTCACGCGGCACCGCCAGCGCTGCGTCGCGATGCTTGCGCTCCAGGAAGAGGTCCTGCACCTCCTGCGCGGCCTCCTCGAATCCCATCCGGCGTGCGAGGGCGTTGTAGAAGTTCTTCTTCCGGGAGCCCATGCCGCCGACGTAGAGGGCGGCATTCGGGCGCAACCGATCCGCGGCCGTGTCCAGGTCGTCCGCCATACTCAGGCCGACCTGCGCCGCCACGTCGAAACCGTCCAATGAACCGTCCGGGTGGCCGGCCTTCTTGCGGCCGACGCTCAGCTGCTCGAGTTGCTCCGGCAGATGCTCGGGGCTGACGAAGATGCCGAGCCAGCCGTCGGCGATCTCGCCGGTCAGCTCCATGTTCCGCGGGCCGATCGACGCCAGGTAGATCGGGACCTGCGCCCGCTCCGGCAGGAGCAACAGCCGCAGTGCCTTGCCGGGGCCGTCCGGAAGCGGCAATTCGAAGTGCTTGCCGTGGTATTCGACGTTCTTGCGGTCGAACGCGAGCCGGATGATGTCGACATACTCGCGGGTGCGGCCCAGCGGACTGTCGAAGCGCACGCCGTGCCAGCCCTCGCTGACCTGCGGGCCGGACACACCGAGCCCCAGGCGGAATCGGCCGCCGGTGATCTTGTCCAGGGTCGCGGCGGTCATCGCTGTCATCGCCGGCGTCCGGGCCGGGATCTGGAACACCGCGCTACCCCATTCGAGGTTCTCGGTGAAGGCGCTCAGGTATGCCGCCAGCGACGGCACATCGGAGCCGTATGCCTCGGCCAGCCAGGCGACGCGGTAGCCCGATTCGTCCGCGGCCAGGGTCAGCTCCTTCATCGCCGCGAGGTCGTCCGTGCCCGCCGTGCCCCAGTAACCGAGGTTGATGCCCAGATCCATGACGCCGACGCTACCCTTCCAGGCCCGGCTCGTCCCTCACCGCTCCTCAGGACAGCAGCCGCCCTCCGAGGTTCGGAGACGTCCGCCCACTACGGTTGTGCCGTGCAATCGGCGAATCTCGGCAGCTCAGGGCTGCGCGTCAGCGATCTCACCCTCGGCACCATGAATTGGGGCGACACCGTCGACGAGATCTTCGCCGAGGAGATCCTGCGCGACTTCCGCGAAGCAGGCGGGACGACGATCGACACGGCATACGGCTACGCGGACGGTGTCGCCGAGGAGATCCTCGGCGAGCTGGTCGCCGGTAGCCGGCGCGAGGAGTTGGTGCTCGTCGGCAAGGCCGGCATCTCCCGGACCACCGGATCACGGGTGGTGGACACCTCGCGGGGCACCTTGCTGGACCAGCTCGACGCCACGCTGCGGCGGTTGCGCACCGATCACCTCGACCTCTGGCTGGTGCACACCTGGGCCGCCGACGTGCCGCTCGCCGAGACGATGTCGGCGCTGGAACACGCTCTGGCCACCGGACGGACGCGGTATGTCGGGGTGTCCAACTACTCGGGCTGGCAGTTGGTCGCGGCGCACTCGATCTTGCAGCAGGCACGGATTCCGTTGACTGCCAATGAGATCGAATACAGCCTCGTTGAGCGGAGCGCCGACGCTGAAGTCCTGCCGGCCGCACAGCACGTGGGTGCCGGCCTCCTGGCGTGGGCGCCGCTCGGCGGCGGTGTGCTGACCGGGAAATACCGTCGAGGCGTGCCCGCGGACTCCCGGGCGGCGTCCGGCCGGCACTCCGGATGGGCCGCTCGCCGCCTCGGTGGCAACTCCGACTCGATCGTCGATGCGGTGGCAACGGCCGCGGACGGCCTCGGCGCGAGTCCGGCGCAGATCGCGTTGAGCTGGGCACGCAGCCGGCCGGGCATCAGCTCACTGGTGGTCGGGGTTCGCAACCGCAGCCAGCTGCGCACCGTCCTGGCCAGCGCGGAGACCCAGTTGCCGCCTCAGATAGCGCAGGCGCTGGACGACGTGTCACGCGCCGGCTGATCAGGAGCGTTCGGAGTCCTCGTAGTCGAGGTCGTCCGTGTCATCGCCCGCGAGCCCGATGTAGCGGCCCTCGGTGTCCTCGTCGTCGAGGTCGTCATCCGTCTCGGCGTCATCGGTCTCGAGGTCGTCGTCCTCGAGGTCGTCGTCCTCGAGGTCCTCGTCTTCGTCGTCGCCGACGTAGACCTCCAGCGGGGTGACCTCGCCGTAGGTGTCCATCAGCGCGTCGTCGTAGTCCTCGAACGCATCTGCCAGGTCTCGGTATGCCGCAACGACCGACGGGTCGTTCTCGCTGCGGCGCGATGCAGCGGCTTCCAAGTGTCGTTCCAACGCACTCACCAGGGCGGACAATGCGGCACGCGGCTCAGCGGTCATGGCTTGACCGTACCCGCTCACGGCGGATTCGTAATAGAGCAACGCCCCTGCCAATCGGTCGGATCCGGATGTGCCTGGGTGATAATGGGTGGCGATGACCGAGTACGAGTTCCGCGTGTTGACCTTCCCTCGCGATGTCAGCCGGTCCGAAGTCCGGCAGGCGATCACCGACCAGGCCGAATACGGCCACTGGGAGCTGGCCCGCAGCCGCCTCTACCTGGGTGGCGCACGCAAGGTCTGGTTGCGCCGCCGGATCATCCGCGTCCGCCGCACTGCTTGAAATCGGCGACAGCCACGCCAACGCGACCGCACGATCAGCGGACGGCCGTGAGACGACGACCAGTTCGGGGGCGGCACAACGCGAGCTTACGAGCGTGTGTCGCCCCCGGGCTGCGAGGAGTCGAGCCAAAGTCAGCAGTCGTGCAGGAACTCCCCCAGCACACGCGCGCCGAACTTCAGCGACTCGACTGGCACCCGCTCGTCGATGCCGTGGAACATCGGCGCGAAGTCCAGGTCGGCCGGCAGCTGCAGGGGCGCGAAGCCGTAGCCGTTGATGCCCAGCTTCTTGAGTGCCTTGTTGTCGGTGCCGCCGGACAGGCAGTAGGGCAGGATCGCGGCCTGCGGGTCCTGTGACAGCAGTGCGCGTTTCATCTTCTCGACCAGCGGCGCGTCGAACGGTGCCTCCAGGGCGATGTCGTGGTGCAGCACCTCGACCTCGACGTGCTCCCCGGCGAGTTCCCGGATGACGTTCATGAGGTCGTCCTCGTGCCCGGGCAGGTAACGGCAGTCCAGTGACGCGGACGCCGTCTGCGGGATGACGTTGTGCTTGTACCCGGCGTCGAGCATGGTGAAGTTCGAGGTGTCGCGCAGGGTGCCCTCGACGAAACCGCGGGCGCCGCCGAGCTTGGCCAGGATCGGGCCGAGGTCGTCGTCGCTGTATGGCGAGCCGGTCAGCTCGCTCAAACCGTCGAGCAGCTGCCGCACGGAGGCGATGTATTCGCGAGGCCACTCGTGGGCGTCGATGCGGGCGATGGCCCGGGCCAGTCGGACGACGGCGTTGTCGTCGTTGGGGACAGAGCCGTGCCCGGCGCGGCCGTGGGCGTGCAGGCGGAGCCAGGCGATGCCCTTCTCCGCGGTCTGCAGCAGGTAGGCGCGCTGCTGGCCGGCCTTGCCGTCGAAGGTGACGGAGTAGCCGCCGACCTCGCTGATCGCCTCGGTCACGCCCTCGAAGAGTTCGGGGTGGTTGTCGACCAGCCAATGGCTGCCCTTGACACCGCCGGCCTCCTCGTCCGCGAGGAAGCCGACCACCAGGTCACGCGCCGGCTTGCGGCCCGTGCGTGACATCTCGCGCACGCAGGACAGGATCATCGCGTCCATGTCCTTCATGTCGACCGCACCACGACCCCAGACGCAGCCGTCCTTGATCTCGGCGCCGAACGGATCCACCTGCCAGTCCTCGGCGTTCGCCGGCACGACATCGAGGTGGCCATGCACGGCGAGCGCGCCGCGGTCGGAGTCCTCTCCCTCGATGCGCACGATCACCGACGCGCGACCCGGCTCGCTCTCCAGCAGCACCGGATCGAGCCCGACCTCGGTCAGCTCACCCATGACGTATTCGGCGGCCTTGCGCTCGCCCGGCCCGCTGCCGTCGCCGTAGTTGCTCGTGTCGATGCCGATCAGGTCCTGCGTGATGCGGACGACCTCGTCCTCGGCGCTCAGCGCCTTGCCATCGGTGTCGTGGGAAGTCATACGACAAGCGTGCCACGTAGGACCGACCCGATCACGGCCCGGCCAGTGCCCGGACCGTGTCGATGGTGTCGGCGTCCTCCGCGCGCTTGTCGTCGCGATAACGGATCACCCGGGCAAAACGCAGCGCGAGGCCACCGGGATAGCGGCTGGACGTCTGCAGCCCGTCGAAGGCGATCTCGACGACCTGCTCGGGGCGGACGTGCACGACCCAGTCGCCGCGGTCCGTCGCGAGCTGGGTGAAGCGCTCGGTCTGCCAGCGCAGGATCTCATCGGTCATCCCTTTGAAGGTTTTTCCGAGCATCACGTAGCCGCCGGTCTCGGGGTCACGTGCGCCGAGGTGGATGTTGGACAGGAATCCCTTGCGCCGTCCGCTCCCCCACTCCACGGCAAGGACCACCAGGTCGAGGGTGTGCCGGGGCTTCACCTTCACCCAGCCGGCGCCGCGGCGACCTGCGGCATACGGGGCGTCGAGGTCCTTGACGACGACGCCCTCGTCGCCCGCTCCGACCCGCTCGTCGAAGAATCGCCGGGCACTGTCGACGTCCTCGACTGCGGCGTGTGCCACGAGCCAACGCGCCGGGACCAGATCGACCAGTCGCCGGTGACGTTCCCGGAACGGCAGGTCGATCAGATCGTCGCCGTCGAGGTGCAACAGGTCGAAGAACTGCGGCGTCACCGGCGTCTCCTGGCGCAACCGCGCCGGATCGGCGCTGCTCGCGGTCCGTGCGCCGGTGACCTGGAACGGTTGGGGCCGGCCGTCGGCGGTCAGTGCCACCGCCTCGCCATCGAGCACCAGCCGGTGCGCGGGGAGCTGCTGGACGATCTCGACGACCTCCGGCAGCCGGTCGGTGATCTCCTCCAGGCTGCGGGTGAAGAGGCGGACCTCGTCCTCGATCTTGTGGGCCTGCACCCGGATGCCGTCCAGCTTGGTCTCGACCTGCTGATCGAGCTTCTCGTCGATGGCACCGCCGATGTCGGTGGCGCTGCCCGCGAGCATCGGGCGCATGGGCCGCCCGACGACCAGACCGATCGCAGCGACCGCATCGGCGCCGTCGTTCATCGCGGCGGCCGCGACGGGCGCCGTGAACCCGGCGAGCATCACAGCGCGCCGGACGGCCTTCTCCGGGACGCCGCTGGCCTCGGCGATCGCGGCGAGCATCACGCCGTCGCCTGCCCCTTGGCGCAGCTCCCCCTGGATCAGGCCGGTCACGAAGCGCTGCTCCGCGGCTGTCAACCGGCCGAAGAGTGTCGCGAGCAGTTCCTTGCGCTGCCCGACGGAGCCGGCGCCGCGCACGGCGGCGACGGCCGAGAGCGTCTCGTCCAGCTCGCGCACCGTCACCGACGCGTCGTCGCTCGGCTCGGGTGCGTCCCGCAGGCCACGCCAGCCGACACCGATCCGTCGCTGCGGCAGCACGCCCGCAAGGTATGACGCGACGAGCGGCACCTCCTCCGGTGTCGCATCGCGCAGCACCTGTGCGACCGCGTCCCGTTTCGCCAGCCGGGATCGCGTCCCACGCACGGCCTGGGACACCGAGATGACCTGATCCAGCAGCATGGCTGCAGTCTGCCGCGCACGTCCGACATACGGGAACGAGCGCGACGCGCTAGCGTCATACCTGAATCAGCCAGAGACATGAAGGGGAAGACACATGCCGGTCAATCTGAGCAAGGGCGCGAACATCTCGCTGGAGAAGGCTGCACCGGGTATGACGACAGCGATCGTCGGCCTGGGCTGGAACCCGCGCACCACCGACGGTGCGCAGTTCGACCTGGACGCCTCGGTGCTGTTGCTCGCCGAGAACGGCAAGGTCCGCAACCAGTCCGACTTCGTCTTCTACAACAACCTGACGGGCGACAACGGCTCCGTGCAGCACCTCGGTGACAACCGGACCGGCGAGGGTGAGGGCGACGACGAGCAGATCAAGGTCTCGCTCGGCCAGGTCTCCCCCGACGTCCAGCGGATCACCTTCGTCGCCTCCATCGACCAGGCCGACGCCCGCGGGCAGAACTTCGGGCAGGTCTCCGACGCGTTCATCCGCGTCTTCGACGCCGACGACCCGACCAACGCCGACAAGGGCGCCCGCTTCGACCTCGGCGAGGACGCCGCGACCGAGTCGGCGCTGGTGTTCGGGGAGCTGTACCGGAACAACAACGAGTGGAAGTTCCGCGCCGTCGGGCAGGGCTACTCCAGCGGCCTCGCCGGCGTCATCAAGGACTTCGGGCTCGACGTCTGAACTACGTCATCGCCGTGTCCACGGCCCGTGCTGTGTATGGCGGATGCCGCACGCCGCGGGCCGTGGCACGATTGAAGGAAACCGGCCACTGCGTGCTAGTGTTTCCGCTCGTTGGCCGGGCCGCGAGGACGGTTGACACACCCATATGTCCGGGTGGCGGACTGGCAGACGCGCTAGCTTGAGGTGCTAGTCCCCTAACGGGGGTGGGGGTTCAAGTCCCCCTCCGGACACTTGCACGAATAGCCTCGTGGATCCGAATCTCTCGGATCCACGAGGCTATTTTCGTGACTACCCCTAGGGCCGTCGCTTCAGGCCGATTGCGGTTCTCGGTCGGCCGTCTGCATCTCCAGGGCGATGTCGATGATCATGTCCTCCTGGCCGCCGACGAGCCGGCGGCGGCCGCATTCGGTGAGGATGTCGCGCACGTCGACGTCGTACCGGGCGGCGGCGTTCTCGGCATGCCGCAGGAACGAGGAGTAGACGCCGGCATACCCGAGGGTGAGCGTTTCCCGATCGACGCGGACCGGGCGGTCCTGCAACGGGCGGACGATGTCGTCGGCTGCGTCCTGCAACTTGAACAGGTCGCAATTGTGCTGGAACCCGGACAGATTCGCGACCGCGATGAACGCCTCGATCGGGCAGTTACCCGCCCCGGCACCGTGCCCGGCCAGCGACGCGTCGACCCGGTAGACACCGTTCTCGACCGCCACCACCGAGTTCGCCACCGACAGCGACAGGTTCTCGTGCGCGTGGATACCGATCTCCGTCCCCGGGTCGAGCACGTCCCGGTAGGCACGCACCCGGTCCGCGACGTCGGTCATCGTCAGCCGGCCGCCGGAGTCGGTGACGTAGACGCACTGCGCGCCATACGACTCCATCAGCTTGGCCTGCTTGGCCAGCTCCTCCGCCGGCGCCATGTGCGAGAGCATCAGGAAGCCGGACACGTCCATCCCGATCTCACGGGCGGCGGCGATGTGCTGTGCGGAGATGTCCGCCTCGGTGCAATGCGTCGCGACCCGCACCGACCGCACGCCGAGCGCGTACGCCTGCTTCAACTCACCGATGGTCCCGACCCCGGGCAGCAGGAGTGTGGTCAGTCGGGCGTGCTGCAGCACGTCCGCGGCCGCCTCGATCCACTCCCAGTCGGTGTGCGAGCCGGGACCGTAGTTCACCGACGACCCGGCCAGGCCGTCGCCGTGCGCGACCTCGATCGCATCCACGCCGGCGTCGTCGAGCGCGGTGACGATCCGTTGCACGTCCTGCGGAGTCATCCGGTGCCGGACGGCGTGCATGCCGTCCCGCAGCGTGACGTCCTGGACGAAGATGGGTGTGCTCATGCTGTGACCTCCGCGGCGGAAAGCTGTTGGGCGGCAATGCGTTCGGCGACCTGGATGGCAGCGGACGTCATGATGTCGAGGTTGCCGGCATACGCCGGCAGGTAGTGCGCGGCGCCCTCGACCTCCAGGAACACCGACACCTGGTGCGTCGGCCGTTCGCCGCCGGTGAGCGTCTCGACCGGCTGATCGTCTGGTATGGCGGTGATCTGCACCTGCTGCTTGAGCCGGTAGCCCGGCACGTACGCCGCGACGTCGGCGACCATCTTGTCGATGCTGGCGCGGATCTGCTCCAGCGCCGTCTCGTCCGGCGCGGTCACCAGGGCGAAGACGGTGTCGCGCATGATCAGCGGCGGCTCCGCCGGGTTGAGAATGATGATCGCCTTGCCACGCGCCGCGCCGCCGACCTGCTCGATGGCCGCGCTGGTGGTCTCGGTGAACTCGTCGATGTTCGCGCGGGTTCCGGGGCCTGCCGACTTGGACGCGATGGACGCGACGATCTCGGCATACGCGACCGGCACGACCCGCGACACCGCCGCAACGATCGGGATGGTGGCCTGGCCGCCGCAGGTGACCATGTTGACGTTCGGCGCGTCGACGTGCTCCTCCTGGTTGACCGCCGGCACGACATACGGACCGATCGCGGCGGGCGTCAGGTCGATCAACCGTTTGCCGTATGGCGCGAGCTTGGCCGCGTTGACCTTGTGTGCCCCGGCCGAGGTGGCGTCGAAGACGATGCCGATCTCGTCGAAGCCGGGCAACGCGATGAGACCGTCGACACCGTCCGCGGTGGTCGGCACACCCATCCGCGCGGCGCGGGCGAGCCCGTCCGACGCGGGGTCGATGCCGACCATGGCACCCATCTGCAGGTGTTCGGCGGTGCGCAACACCTTGATCATCAGGTCGGTGCCGATGTTGCCCGAGCCGATGATCGCGACCTTGGTCTTCGCTGTGCTCATCTCAGGCCTCCTCATGGTTGCTGAAAATGACTGACACTGAACCCAATCCGCTGAGTTCCGCGGTCGCCTCCACCCCCGGAGCCGCCGGGCGCATCGGGCCGAGCGCACCGGAGAGGATGACCTGCCCCGCGCACAATGGTGCCCCGAGGTCGCGGGCCTGGCGGGCCAGCCACTGCAGTGCGAGCAGCGGGTCACCCAGGCATGCCGCACCGTCCCCGGTGGAGGTCTCCTGTCCGGTGACGGTCATCGTCATCTGCACGTCACGGGGCTCGAAGTCGTCCAGCGTGCGGCGCTGCGTGCCCAGCACGTACGCGCCGGCCGACGCGTTGTCCGCGACGGTGTCACCGAACGTGATGTCCCAGCCCGCGATCCGGCTGCCACAGATCTCGATGGCCGCCACCGCGTAATCGACCGCTTCACGCACCTGCTCGATGTCGAGCGAGCCGTCGGCGAGGTCGTCCTTGAGCACGAACGCCACCTCCGCCTCCACCTTCGGCTGCATCACCGACGCGTGCTCCACGGTCGCACCGGACTCATACGCCATGTCGTCGAAGAGGATCCCGAAGTCGGGCTGGTCGACGCCGAGTTGCTGCTGCACCGCCGGCGAGGTGAGGCCGATCTTGCGGCCGACGACACGAGCGCCACCGGCCACTCGCTCCGCAGCAAGCCGCTCCTGCACCGCGTATGCCGTGGCCACGTCGTCACTGCCGATGATGTCGCGCACCGGCTCGCAGGCGACGCCGGACAAGGCGGCGTCCCGCAGTCGCGTAGCAGCGGACTCGACCGCCATGCGCTGGTCCTGATTCGTCTGGGTCATGTGATTCATGATCCGGGTCGGGGATCCGCACCCTCAAGGTTTCAGTTCCGGTGACCGGAACCACCTGACAAGTTTGCCCGGCGGACCAGCGTCGCGCCGATACCGGCGCCCGCGGACCGCACCGCCTGCGCGTGCCGGGCCGGCTGGAACCGGCCCTTGCGCCCGGTGACCGAGACGCCGGCGATCGCCCGACCGTCCTGGTCGTGGATCGGCGCCGCCACACACACGATGCCCGGCGCGGATTCCTCGTATTCAAACGAGATCCCGCGCTCCAGGATGTCCTGCAACTGCCCACGCAACACCGACCGGTTGACGATCGTGCGGGCCGAGCACCGACGCAACCGACCCGCCAGCACCCGATCGATCACCTCATCCCCGGCACCGGCCAGCAACGCCTTACCGATCGCCGTCGCGTGCAACGGCATACGCCCACCAATGCTCGACGGAGCCGACGCCTGCCGATGGCCGCCGAGCTTGGCGACGTACACCACCTCGTCACCCTCGAGCACCCCGAGATGCACCGTCTCCTGCGTGCGCTCGGACAAGTCCTCCAGGAACGGCATCGCTACCTCGAGCAGGGTGCGCTCCACCGAGGCGCGCATGCCGAGCTCGAACACCAGCCGCGACAAGCGGTACTTGCCGTCGACCCGCTCGAGCAGCCGCGCCCCGACCAGATCGGCCAGCAGCCGGTGCAGGGTTGCCTTGGGCAGCTCGGTGCGCGCCCGCAACTCGGCGAACCCGAGCATGGTGCTCTCGACCGAGAACGCGAGCAGCACCTTCATCGTCTTGCCGAGCACCGTCTCGGGGCCGGGCGCCTCCGGGCGGCGCATCGAGGAGCTCTCACCGTGCTGACTCATCGGATCCCTCGTTGTCACCAAAGCGCGCCCGGCGCATCAGCTGTATGCCGGCAATGCTCCCAGAGGTCACACGCGTGCCGGCGCGGACAGTCGGGCGGAGTAGATGGAGTAGCCGTCGACCCATCGGGTGATCGCGGTCGCGATCACCGTTGCGACGATCATAGGCACCAGAAGACCGAAGCCGCCCTGCGTCAACTCGAGCATGAGGGCGACGCCCGCCAGCGGCGCCTGCATCGCTGCGCCGATCATCGCGGCTGCCCCGATCAGTGCGTAGGCGCCGACAGGTGACCCCGGCCAGAAGTGACCCCATCCGATGCCCAGCACCGCTCCCAGTGCTGCGCCCGTGCTCAGCACCGGTGTGAACAAGCCACCCGAGGCACCACTGCCCAGACAGGCGACCGTGACCAGCGGTTTCAGCACCGCCAGCGCGACGAACAACCCGAGCGAACCACCGCCGACGAATGCCAGGCGGGCGATGTCGGCGCCGTTGCCGTACAACAGCGGCCACCGCAACGCGAGCAACCCGAGGACTCCGAACGCCAGCAACGGCGCAACCAGAGCCCAACGCCCCGTGACCCGGTAGTGCGAGACGATCCCGATCAACCGCACGTACCCCGCGGCCACCAGCCCGATGATGACGCCGACGACCATTGCCCACACCAGCAGCCTTGGTGCGAAAGCGAACTCGGGCAGTCCGACATACACAGCATGCTCGGGCAGCCCCACCCAGGCCGTCACCGTCGCCACACCCGCACAGCCCAGCGCCGGCAACACGACGGGCAGGTTGACCGCGCCCACGAGCACCTCGGCGGTGAACAGTGCCGCGCCCAGCGGCACGTTGTAAACGCACGCGAACCCGGCACCGGCGCCACACGCCACCAGCAACCGCAACTGCGCCGGCGTCAGCCGCAACCAGCCGGCCAGCACGTTGCCGGACACCGCACCCATCAGCTTCGGGGCTGCCTCACGCCCGAGCGAGGCTCCCAGCCCGACCACGATCTCGGACAGCACCGACGTGCCCACACTGCGCCGGAACGACAGTCGGCCCTCCCCCGTCCACAGCACATCGTCGACCTCGGACTTGCGTCCCGGCGTGAACCGCCGCAACAGGTACCACCCGACACCGGCGATGACACCGCCGAGCAGCACCGGCCACAACCGCGACCATCCATCGGCGGCCGCGACCTTCGCCGCGAAGTCGTCGAAGCCTCTGGCGCCGAACGCCAGGTATGACGTCAGCTTCAGCAGCCACATCAGCGCGTCCCCCAGCAATCCGGAGACCACACCGGTGATCACGATCGCGAACCAGAACCGCGGTGTCAGCGCAGCATCTCCGTCGTGCGTGACGTTCGGCTGCATCATCGCCCCACGTCCCGACGGCAACCGCCGCTTCAGCAGGGGTGGTGGGATGCGCTCGCGGTCGCTCCTCGCCATCGTGACTCGCCCCGGACTCATCGCGTCGGGTTGTCGGCGAACGGGTCCTTGGCGGGCCACAGGGGTTCGAGGGCCATGGGTCTCCTTCTCGAGGTCGGTGCCGGCGCGATGCGCCGGCGCCGCACGATCGTCATGCAGCGGGCCCTCGATTATCGCGACCGAGGAACGTGCGGGCGTTGCCGGACATGATCCGCGCCCGATCGTCGTCGGCGAGGAAGTCGGCTCGGCGTACGACATCGCCCGCGGGCCGCTCTCCGAGCGGATACGGGTAGTCGCTGCCCACCATGACCTGTGATGCGCCGAGAGTGTCCACCAGGGTGCGCAGCGCTGCCGGGTCGAAGACGACCGAATCGACGCTGAACCGGTTGACGTATGCCGAGGGCGGCTGCTGCGAGGTGGCGATCAGGTCGGACCGCTCGCGCCACGCGTTCTCGAACCGGCCCAGCCAGAACGCGAACGACCCACCGCCGTGCGCGAAGCAGATGCGCAGCGACTCCGGGACACGATCGAACACGCCGCCCAGGATCATCGCGATGATCGACAGGTGTGTCTCTGCCGGCATACCGGCCAGCCAGCGGGCCATCCAGCGATCCAGCCGCGGCGAGTTCGGCATGTCCCACGGGTGCACGAACACCGGCGCATTCAGGGACGCTGCATGCTGCAAGAAGGTGACGACCCCGTCGTCGTCCAGGTCGCGGTCCCCCACGTGGTTGCCGATCTCGGCACCGGCATGGCCGGCGGCGAGGCAGCGTTCCAGCTCACGGCACGCAGCGTCCGGGTCCTGCAACGGCACCTGGGCGAACGGCACCAGCCGGCCCCCGCCCGGAGCGCAGATCTCCAGCGCGAGATCGTTCATGATGCGAGCGACCTTCTCGGCCTCGCCGGCCGGCTGCTCGTACGAGAAGAAGACCGGCGTCGGTGACACGATCTGGGCCTCCACTCCGTCGGCGTCCATGTCGGCCAGCCGGACGTCGGAGTTCCAGCAGTCGTCACCGACGCGACGGAACTCCGTCTCACCGATCATCACCATGGCTTCGCGTTCGGACAGCGGCTTGAACCACGGCTGTCCGTCCCCGAGATCGGGCCAGCCGTTGGGCACGTAGTGGCTGTGAACGTCGATGACCCCCATCGGTCAGCCCTTCCCCGGGTGCACCTGGCCGCACTCCGGGCAGGTCCGGTCCGCGTCGGAGCTGGCGTAGAACTGCTCGAACACCGGCGGGAGGTCCTTCACGATGTCGCGCACCTGCAGCTCCACCTCGTGGATCTTGGTCGAGCAGCTCTCGCAGAACCACTGGAACTTCTCGGTTTTTCCCTCTTCGCGGATCTTCTCCACGACGATGCCGATCGAGCCTGCCTCCGGGCGCTGCGGGGAGTGTGAGGTGTTGCCCGGAAGCATCCAGACCTCGCCCTCCTTGATGTCGACGCGGCGGATCTTGCCGTCCTCGACGATGTTGACGTGCATGTTGCCCTTGATCTGGTAGAACCACTCGGGGTAGGGCTCGAAGTGGAAGTCGGTGCGCTGGTTGGGGCCGCCGACGACCTGGACGATGAAGTCGCTGTTGTCCGGGTGCAGGACCTTGTTGTTGACCGGCGGCTTCAGGTCGTCCTTGTTGTCCGCGATCCACTGCTGGAAGTTGAACGCTGCTGGAATGGTCATGGCTTCTCCTACTCTCGTCTGGATGCTGCAGTCAGTTGCGGCGCGGCGCGTATGCGACGGCCTGGATCTCGATGAGCAGATGTGGGTGCGGCAGTTGATGGACCGCGACGGTCGTGCGGGTCGGTCCGTCCTCGTCGAAGTACTGCGCGTAGACCTCGTTGTACCCGCCGAAGTCGTTCATGTTCACCAGGTATGACGTGACCTGGACCAGGTCGGCGAGAGCGGCTCCCTCGGCCTGCAGGATCTCGGCGAGGTTCTCGATCACGGCCTGCGTCTGCGCCCGGATGTCGAGGTTCGTGACGCCCAACTCGTCCGCGTTGGCGCCGACGAACGTGTTGTCCGGCCGTCGCGAGCTGGTGCCGGAGACGTAGACGAAGTCGCCGGCACGCCGGACGTGCGGGAAGCGTCCGCGCGGGGTGGCGAGGTGCGCCACGACGCGGCCGTTGGTGGTGTTGTTGTCCGACATCTCGAACTCCTCAGGCGACGTCGACGGTCAGGTCGGGGAAGGACTCGATCCGAGCGCTCACGTGCTGCCCCGGCTCCAGGTAGACCGCGGGGGTCATCGAGCCGGCCAGGATGGGGGCACCGGCGGGCAACGCGAAGCCGTATTTGACTGTCATGGCGGCAAGTTGGTCGAACGCACGCAGCGGATCGCCGAGTATGGCGTCGCTGGTCCCGCGCTCGACGACGTCGCCGTTGACCTCGAACTCCACCAACAGCCCGGACAGGGACCGCGGGAAGTCCTGCCACTCACCGACGACGAAACGAGCGGCGGAGGTGTTGTCCGCGACCACGTCGGAGAGGGTGAATCTGAAGTTCTCGTAACGGGAATCGATGATCTCCATGCCGGCCGCGACGGCATCGGTCGCCGCCCGAATGCGAGCCGCCAGTGAGGCTGCATCCTCGCCGTCCTCCGGCGCGACGTCGTGGGAGAGCCGGAAGACCAGCTCCGGCTCGATCCGGGGATGGATCAGCCCTTCCAGCGAAATCGGTTGTCCGACAGGAAGTTCCATCTCGCGGGTCAGGAACCCGACGATGATGTCGGAGACGCCCATCTGCTCCATCTTGGCGGCGGAGGTGAAGCCGAGTTTCGGCCCGGCATACCGCTCACCGCGCTCGAGGTGCAGGCGCAGGATCTCCCGCTGCACCGCGTAGGCATCCTCGATGCTCAGTGCGTCGCCGAGCTGGGAGGTCGCGGTGGCCGCCGTCTGCGCGTGGTCGAGGGTCCGCGCCAGCTGCGCGATGTCGGTGCTCACAGTGCCACGCACACATTCGTCGGTTCGGTGTAGAAGTGCATCGAATGGACGCCGCCCTCCCGGCCGATGCCGGAGAGCCCGACACCACCGAACGGCGAGCGGAGATCACGCAGGTACCAGGTGTTGACCCACGCCATACCGACCCGCATCTGCTGCGCAACCCGGTGCCCGCGTTGCAGATCGGTGGTCCACACCGCAGCCGCCAGACCGTAGTCGGTGTCGTTGGCCAAGGCGATCGCCTCCTCCTCGGTGTCGAAGGGGATCAGCGCCGCGACCGGCCCGAAGACCTCCTCGCGCACCACGCGCGCCGTGTTGTCCAGCCCGGTCCACAGCGTCGGTTCGATCCACGAGCCGCCCGCGAGTTCCTGTCCCAGATCGGGTATGCCGCCGCCGACGAGCACGTCGGCGCCCTCTTGAACCGCGAGGTCGAAATAGGACTGCACCTTGGCCCGGTGCTTCTGGGAGATGAGCGGGCCGGTGGTCGTGCCGTCGGCCTCCGGGCGGCCCAGCTGCAGGGCCTTCGCGCGCCGCACCAGCCCGTCGGCGACCTGGTCGAAGATCGAGCGTTCGACATACACCCGCTCGGTGCACAGGCAGACCTGGCCGGTGTTGAGGAAGATCGACCGGGTCAGTCCGTCCAGGGTCTTGTCGAGGTCGCAGTCGGCGAAGACGACCGCGGCGTTCTTGCCACCGAGTTCGAACGACACCGGGCGCACTCGCGGGGCGACCGCGCGCATGATCGCCGATCCGGTCGCGGACTCACCGGTGAAGGTGACACCGTCGATCCCGGAATGGGTGGTCAGGAACTCACCGGCGGATTCGGGCCCGAAGCCGTGGACCACGTTGTAGACGCCGTCCGGCAGACCCGCTTCGGCCATCACCTCGGCGAGCAGCGTCGCCGTCGACGGGGTTTCCTCGGACGGCTTGACCACGACCGTGTTACCGCACGCCAGCGCCGGGGCGACCTTCCAGGTCAGCAGCAGCAGCGGCAGGTTCCAGGGCACGATGATCGCAATGACCCCAAGCGGCTTGCGCACCGCGTAATTGAGCGCCGTACCTGTTGCGGTCTCGGTCAGGAACGAATCCAAACCGGTCGAGGCCACCGTGTCGGCGAAGGACCGGAAGTTGGCGGCGGCACGGGCCACGTCCAGCTCGCGCGCCAGCTCCACCGGTTTGCCGGTGTCCGCAACCTCGGCGGCGACGAAGTCCGCGGCCCGGGCGTCGATCCGGTCGGCGATCTTGCGCAGCAGGGCGACCCGTTCACTGACCGGGGCCCCTCCCCAGCCACCGTCGAGGGCTGCGCGCGCCGCGTCGACCGCTTGATCGACGACCTCACGGTCCGCCTCGTGCACGGTGGCAACGAGCGTTCCATCGACCGGGTTGATCTTGTCGAACGTCCTCGGGCCGGCCAGCTGCTTGCCGCCGACGACGTTGAACAGTTCGGATGCTGACGGGTTCATGGGATTGACGCTAGAACGCCTTCGCATGCCCGTCCAATGCTCACTTGTCGCTGGGACATAGCCGCCTGAACATATGTCTGCACAGGCATGCGGTACGTCAAGATGAGCATTTCTCAGGAATACCTCCTTCCTGCGAGGCTCGAGCAACTCGTGATGTGCATCACATTCGCGGGAATCACCGAAGGAGTCATCATGTCGTTCCGCACCCTCCGACTCGGCCTCACTGCCGGTGTCACTGTCGCCCTTCTCGCCGGTTGCGGGACCTCGTCCGGGGGGACGAGCAGTTCCGGCGGCGCGAAGAAGGACAGCTCCGTCAACACCAGGGCCGCGCTCTACTCGTCGTTGCCCGCTTCGGTGAAGAAAGCGGGAAAAATCGTCGCCGGCAGCCAGCTCGCGTCACCGCCGGTCATCTACCTGAAGGATGACGGAAAAACCGTCGCAGGGGTCAACTTCGACCTCGCGCAGGCGCTGAGCACGCAACTGGGCGTGCCGATCGCCTTCCAGCAGACCTCGTTCCCCGCGCTGACACCGTCCCTGCAATCGGGCAAGATCGACGCCGCATTCGACCTCATGTCGGACAACGCAGAGCGCCAGAAGACCTTCGACTTCGTCGACTTCGTCCACAACGGGCTCACCTACCTGGTGCGGGCCGGTAACCCGCAGCACATCAACAAGGTTTCCGATCTGTGTGGCAAGAGCGTCGCCGGGGTGCAGGGAACCGACCTGGTGTCCTACGCGCAGACCGCTTCGAAGAAGTGCGCCGCCGGCGGCAAGAAGCCGATCAAGGTGCTGCAGTTCACCAGTGCCAGCAACGCCCGCCTGCAGGTCCAGAACGGCAAGTGCGCCGCGTTCCTCGGCCAGACGCCGATCATGCTCTACCTGGCGAAGACGGCCGGCAAGGGCAAGACCTTCGCTGCTGTCATCGACCACGCCTACCCGGCCGAGACCATCGGCATGGCGGTGGCCAAGAACGACACTCAGCTGCGAGCCAGCCTGCAGAAGGCTCTGCAGGCACTCATCAAGAACGGGACCTACCGCAAGGTCCTCGACAAGTACGGCCTCGGCGACCTCGCGGTGTCCAAGGCCACCATCAACGCCGGCTCATGAACGACCAGCGCGGTATGGCGGCGGCGGCCGTCCCCCATGCGGGAAGCGACCAGCTCGGGGTGATGAACTCGCTGATCCCCGATGCGGTTGCGCCCCAACGGTATTGGGGTCGTTGGGTCTCGGCGGTGATCGTCCTGGTCGTGGTCGCCTGGGTCGGGCACTCCCTGGTCGCGAACCCGCACATCGACCATCAGGCGATCGGGCACTACATGTTCAGCGCACCCATCCTGGACGGGCTGCGCACCACCATCATCCTCACCGTGCTCGCGGAGGTCCTGTCGATCGTCCTCGGCACCGGCATCGCCCTGTGCCGGTTGAGCCCCAACCCGGTGCTGTCGTCGATCGCCTGGTTGTACGTGTGGTTGTTCCGCGGCACCCCGCTGCTGGTTCAGATCCTCATCCTGGGCAATTTCTCGCTCTTCTACCAGCACTTGAGCATCACCCTTCCCGGCGGCCTCACCCTGGCGTCCTGGAGCACCAACTCGATCCTGACGATGTTCGTCGCGTCCGTGCTGGCCCTCGGACTGCACGATGCCGCGTACTCCTCGGAGGTGGTGCGCGCAGGCATCCAGAGTGTCGACGGCGGGCAACTGGAAGCGGCCCGAGCCTTGGGCGTGGGACGCGCACTCACCTTCCGCAGGGTCGTCCTGCCGCAAGCGCTGCGCGTGATCATTCCCCCGGCGGGAAACAACTTCATCAATCTGCTGAAGATGACCTCACTGGTCGCGGTGATCGCCGGTGGCGACCTGCTCACCCAGGCGCAGAACGTCTCCGCCGCCAACCTCAAGACCGTGGAACTGCTGCTCGTCGCATCCGCGTGGTACCTGATCCTCGTATCGATCTTCAGCGTCGCGCAGTCCGCGGTCGAGCGCCGCCTGTCCCGCGCTGACTCCCGTCGGCCGGCCGGCCGGTCGGCGCGATCAGCTCTCACCCGCCTCAGGAGGAACCATGACTGATCTGGTCGTCGCCGAACGCGTGCACAAGAGCTTCGGCTCACTCGAAGTCCTCAAGGGGATCGATCTACGCGTACGGCGCGGGGAGGTGCTCTGCATCCTCGGGCCCTCGGGATCGGGCAAGAGCACCTTCCTGCGCTGCATCAACCAACTCGAGGAGATCGACAGCGGCCACATCTTCGTCGGCGACGAGCTCATCGGCTACCGCGTGCACGGTGACAAGCTGCACCGGCTCCCGGAGTCGGCGATCGGTAGGCAGCGGCGCAAGATCGGCATGGTCTTCCAGCACTTCAACCTCTTTCCGCACATGACGGTCCTGGAGAACCTCACCTTCGCGCCGACCCGGGTGGCCCGGCGTTCCCGGGCGGACGCCGAGGCGGAGGCCAGATCGCTGCTGGAGCGGATGCGGCTGGGCGACAAGGCCGGCTCCTATCCCGCGGCGCTGTCCGGAGGCCAGAAGCAGCGGGTCGGGATTGCCCGAGCACTGGCGATGCAGCCCGAGCTCATGCTCTTCGACGAGCCGACGTCCGCGCTCGACCCCGAGCTGGTCGGTGAAGTCCTGGAGGTGATGCGGGCGCTGGCCAAGGACGGCATGACCATGGTGGTGGTGACGCACGAACTCGGTTTCGCCCGCGAGGTCGCCGACACCGTGGTGCTGATGGACCAAGGGGTTGTGGTCGAGTCCGGACCGCCGAGCGAGGTGCTCGTCAATCCCCAGCACGCCAGAACCCGCGAATTCCTCGGTCGCGTCCTGGCCTGACAGCCGGCCGGCCAGCAGTCAGTCCTGTTGCAGGGTCTCCGCGTCGAGCTCCCCGGCGGCCCTGCGCAGGTGGTCGACCAGCGCACGGACCCCGGGAGAAGCGGGTCGGCCGTGCGCCGTCGTGACACCGACCGAGCGACGGATCGACTGCAACTCCACCGGCACGATCCGCAGCCGGTCGTCGTTGCGCGCGACGAGCATCGGCAACGCGGCCAGCACATCGGAGCTGGCCAGCAGGTGCTGCAGGGTCAGCATCGAGGTGCATTCGATGCGATCCGCCGGCACACCGACACCTGCTGCCAGGAACGCCTCTTCGAGCTCGGTGCGCAGCGCGGTCTGCTCGATCGGCAGGATCCAGGGAAGTCCGGCCAGATCGGCGAGGCTCGGGTGCTCGATGCGATGAGCCGGGTGTTGCGCACGAGCGACGATCCGGATCGGTTCCAGATACAGTCGTCGCTGATCGAGGCCTTCCGGGGCGTGCGCCATCAGCCGCCCGATCACCAGGTCCAACTCCCCCGCGAGCACTCCTCGTTGAAGGACGTCCGGAGTGGCCTCACGGACGACGATGGTGAGCCCGGGCCGCTCGGCCTTGAGTGCAGCAATCGCCTGTGGCAGAACGACGTTCGAGCCTGCGAGGTGCACGCCGACGACCACACGGCCGGCCTCGCCGTCCGCGAGCTCACGGATCCTGCTGTCCGCCTGCCGAAGCTGTGCGAGCACCGCCTGTGCGTGCATCACGAAACTCTCGCCGTACGCGGTGGGTACGACACCGTGCGGGCGCCGCTCGAACAACGGGACCGAGAGGATCTCCTCGACCTCATGGAGTGCGCGCGTCACCACCGGCTGGGTGACGTAGAGCGCGCGGGCGGCCGCCACCACGCTGCCCTCATCGGCGATCGTGGTCACGATGATCAGGTGGCGCAGCTTGAGCCGCCCGTCGAGGAGCCGTTCCTTCAACATGCCGGCAAGCTTATGAGCCGTCAGTGCCGAACGTTGTCGGCCCTGACGGCTCATCGGGTGTCCCGCCGTCCATTCAGGTGACAGCCGTGACGCTCGGTTCCGGCTGGCTCTGCCATTCGCCGCCGGCGAACACCTCGCGAAGAGCGGCGACTGCATCCCACACGTCGACGAATCGCAGGTAGAGCGGGGTGAATCCGAAACGCATCACGTCGGGGGCTCGGAAGTCGCCGTGGACGCCATGATCCATCAGTGCACGCACGACCTGATAGGCGCGCGGATGCCGCAACGACACCTGGCTCCCCCGTCGTGCGGCTTCTCGTGGTGAGACCAGGCTCAGATCGAAGCCGGCACATTCCTGTTCGACCAGTGTGATGAACAACTCGCTCAGCGCTTGGCTCTTGCCGCGCACCGCCGACATGTCCAGCTGCTCGAACATGTCCAGACTGACTTCGAGCGGCGTATAGGACAGGATGTGCGGAGTGCTGGTTCGGAATCGCGAAATCCCCTCTGCCGGCTCGTAATCCGTAGTAAAGGCAAAGGGCGCCGCGTGACCGTGCCATCCCGAGAGCGGCTGGACCGCGTCGTCCTGCAACCCGGGTGCCACATAGGCGAACGCCGGTGAGCCGGGGCCGCCGTTCAGATACTTGTAGGTGCATCCGATGGCGAAGTCGACCTCGCTGCCGGGAAGGTCGATGTCGAGCGCACCGACGCTGTGGCACAGATCCCAGATCATCAGCGCTCCCGCATCGTGCACCCGACGGGTGATGCTCGGCATGTCCAGCAGCTCGCCGGTGCGGTAGTCGACATGGCTCAGCACCACCGCGGCCACGTCGTCGGACAGCAGGTCGTCCAATGACGGCCCCGCGGAATCGGTCAGCTCCAGGCGGTGCTGCCCGGTCCAGCCGACCAGCCCTTGGAGCATGTAGAGGTCGGTCGGGAAACTGCCGCTCTCGGCGATCACGACCGAACGTTGCGGGCGCAGCCGCAGCGCGGAGCCGGCGACCTTGAAGAGGTTGACCGAGGTGCTGTCGCCGACCACCAGCTGTCCCGGGCCGGCGCCCACCAGCGGCGCCAAGCGATCGCCGACGGTCAGCGGCTTGTCGAACCAGCCGGCAGCGTTCCAACTGCCGACGAGCCCTTGTGCCCACTCCTCGGTGACTGTCCGGTGAAGCCGTTCGGGCACGTCCTTGAGCATCGCGCCGAGCGAATTGCCCACGAGGTAGGTCACTCCGTCGGGCACCACGAAACGGTCTCTCAGCGGTGCCAATTCATCGTGTGCGTCGAGGCGCTCGCAGTGCGTGCGGTCCAGGTCTGTCACATCGGTTCCTTTCCGAATGGGGAGGTCAGCGCAGTTCGAGCAGGTCATGGCCGACGACGATCTCGCCGTCGAACGTCGAAGCCGCGGCAGCCCGCCATACGTCGTCCTCGATCGGCAGGTCGGACGGGACGAAGTGGCTGAGGACCAGCCGCCGCACGCCGGCGCGGGTCGCAGCCCGGCCGACGTCCTCGGCGCTGGTGTGGCTGGCGAGCAGGTGATCCTTGAGCGTCGGAGCGTTGTACTTGGCGACCATCTCGTCGACGCTGGGAAGATGCATGACCTCGTGCACGAGGGTGTCAGCGCCGCGCGCGAGGTCGATCAGGCCGGAGCAGGGTGCGGTGTCGCCGGAGAAGACGATCGACGTGTCGGCCGTGTCGCAGCGGAACGCCAGCGCGGTCTCGATCGGCGGGTGATGGACGCGGGCGCAGGTCACGCGGACGCGGTCGTCCTCGTAGACCACGCCTGCATCACTCACGTCGTGCGCAGCAACGAGGTCATCCAAGGGAGTGAGACCCTCGTCAGCGACTCGGGTGTCGATGTCGAAGCGGTTCATCGCAAGGAAGTGGTCGACCATCTGTTTCGTCGGCGGCGGACCGTAGAGCTGCATGGT
This sequence comes from Flexivirga sp., assembly GCF_035551235.1. GTDB lineage: Bacteria > Actinomycetota > Actinomycetes > Actinomycetales > Dermatophilaceae > Flexivirga. The sequence continues at coordinate 28,606 of NZ_DASZNO010000021.1, forward strand.
CCGCTCGAGGTTGCAGGCCCACGCGAGCAGCGGGAGGGTCCCGAGATCGGCGTTGTGGTCGGAGTGATGGTGGGTCACGAAGGCCGCACGCACCGTGTCCAGTGGCACCCCGGCGAGCATCAGTTGGCGGGCGACCCCGTTGCCGCAGTCGATCACGTAAGCCGCGCCGTCGACGACCACAACCTGTGCAGGGGCGTTGCGGCTCGGTTTGGGAGCGGGTCCGCCGGCAGTTCCCAGCAGGACGGTTCGGGTCGTCACGATGCCATCGCTTTCGTCGTCGGGTGAAGATCTGCGGCGTGCTCGCTCGTGCTGGAACGACGGCGGACCAGGATGATGACCAGCCCGAGCGCGGTCCACCCGGCCAGTCCCCAGATGGCGGGCGCGGCGAGGTCCTTGACGAGCAGGTAGGCCTGCTCACCGAGGATCCCCAGGCTGAGCAGCACGACCACGATGTGCACTCTGCGGCCGAGCCGGAACGGCGCGGACGCCTCGCGCTCGGGTTCGACGGTGCGTAGCCGCAGCGAAGCGACAGCGATGACGGCCATCATCGGGGTGGCAGCGACGGACACCATCCCGGCAATGCTCGCCACGCTGAAGCCCAGCACAACGGGTGCCACGCCCACCAGATAGAGCAACAGCAGAAGCCAGTGCGGCGTGCCGAATCGGGCGTTGACGGCACCGAGCCGGGCGGGGAACCAGCCGTCCTCGGCGGCGGCGAGCAACGGTTTGGTCGATGTCATGAGCAGCGAGTTGATGTGTCCCACGACCGACACGAGGGCACCGCCGAGCACGAAGAACGTCATCCAGGGAGAGGTGAACAGATGTTCCGCCACCACCGTCATCGGCTTTCCGGCGACGTCGCCGATGGGCAGTATGCCGACGGCCGGGATGGCCATCAGCAGGTAGAGCACGAGCGCGATACCGATCCCGCCGAGCATCGAGACCGGGACGTCCCGGCCCGGCCGCTTCATCTCGCCACCGAGCTCGGCGACGTAGGAACTGCCCGTGACCGCAAACGTCAGCATCGCCGAAGCAGTGAACAAGCCGGTCGCCCCGTGCGGAGTGACGTCATGCAGGGCGGACCAGCTCACCTTCGGCACACCCGCAACGATGAACGCACCGAACGCCAGCAACATCACCGCACCCAACCAGAGACCGACCCGCCCGGAGAGCGAGGATCCGAAGAGGTTGGTCACGAGGAACACCGTCATCAACGCCACGGCCACTGGTCGCACCGGCAGCAGGTGCGCCCAGGCATGGAGATACTGCGCCCCGGCGAGGGACATCAGGCTCAGCTGGATCACCACTGCGATCGAGAACCACATCGTGACGAAACCAGCCGTCGGGGACAGCAGTCGCGCGGCATATGCGTACCTGCCGCCGGTGACCGGCATGGCACTGCCGAGCAATGCGAGAGGCAACGAGTAGATCGCGACCGCGATCGCCGCCAGGACGAATGCGAGCGGTGTGCCGGCGCCGGTCAGCCCGATGGCCGTGCCCATCAGCGCGATGACGCCGCCACCGACGATCTGGTGGAAGGAGACGCCGATGGCTTGCGGAAGCGTCACCTCACGGCGCAGCCGGTTGCTGGATTGCCGAAGTGGCGCGGAGCCATCCATGGAGCAGTTCCTTTCGGCCCGTGGCGAGGGAGTTCTCGTACAAGAACCAGCATGTGACCGCCGCCATATGCCTGTCCAATGCCACTAATGCCCTACTGGCATTACCATCCGGACATACCACCTGCTCGCAGCGCAGTGACGCTCAGTGGATCATCGCCGTGCTTGTCCGATCAGCCGCCATGCTGCGGGAAGAACCGCGCCGGCGAGGGCGAGCTTGAGCAGGTCGCCGACCACGAACGGCTGGACACCGAGGTCGAATGCTTCACCCGGACCGACTGCGAGGGCGGTCGCGAGCCATCCCGCGCCGATGATGTAGATGACGGCGGTTCCGGCGAACATCGCCGCGATGGAGCTGAGAAGCGCCTTGTCCCAACCGTGTTCGGCGGCCGCGCCGACGATGCCTGCGGCGAGGACCATGCCGACGAGATAGCCGCCGGTCGCCGACAGCAGGGTCGTCATCCCATGGGCTCCGTCGGCGAACACCGGGAGACCGACCACACCGACCGCGAGATACGCGAGGAGAGTGGACACCGAGCGCGCAGCGCCGTACGCGCCGCCGACGAGCAGTGCCGCGAAGGTCTGCCCGGTGAGAGGCACCGGGGTGAAGGGCAGCGGAATCGCGACCTGCGCCGACAGCGCGAGGAACAGGACGCCCATCGAGACGAGCGCGGCCTCGCGCCATACGGCCGGGACACGGATCAGGGTTGGTGCCAGGGTGCTGGTGGACATCATTCTCCTTCGACGCAGCTTGCGAAGTTCATTGGTTCAGGTGGTGTGCAGTATGGGGCCCAGCTCGCCGGGCTCGACGAGGTGTTCGACCTCCGCGACGGTGATCCGGCCGCACATCGCGTCAAGCAGGTTGAAGTTGCGGGCCGTCTTCGGCGTCGCCGGCCGCGATCTCGAACAATGGGGCACCGAGCGCCACCTGCTTGCCCGACACGGCGGCGACGACGCTGACGGTGCCGTCGTGTGGGGCTGTCAGGGTGAGCTCCATCTTCATCGCCTCCATGGCGCCCAGGACGTCGCCGGCCCGGACCCGGTCGCCGACCGCCGCACGCACGTCGAGCACGGTGCCGGGCATCGGCGCGGTGACTGTGCCGTCGCTGGTCGCGTCGGCCCCGTGAGCTGCCCGGTCCGGCGGGACGAGGACGAACCGCTGACCACGCCAGCTCGCTTCGGCACCACGACGCTGCGGGCGGACGAATACGGTTGTGCGCCCGACGGATTCGAGATCCACTTCGACGCGGGTCAAAGTGCCGGCGGCCGCGGTCACGTCGTCCAGCTCCCGCACGGTCAGGCCGTCGACCTGGTGGGTGGCGGGATCGACGCACACCGGCTGGTCGAGGCCCATTCGCACAGGTGCCGATGCACCGGCGATGCGGAAGCCATCGGCGTCGAACGGCGAGCCCGTCGCCGGCCGGTGCGTCGCCAGGTGCCAGGCTGCGATGGCTCGGGCGGGCGCCGGATCGGGTGCGTCCACCGTGTGGTGGTCCAGCCAGGCGGTGTCGATCGTCGCATCGCGAAACTCATCTGTTGCCAGTAGTGCTCGCAGGAACCCGGTGTTGGTGGTGAGCCCGAAGATCGCGGTCGCGTCCAGTGCGGCGATGAGGCCGCGCCGGGCGGTTTCCCGGTCGGGCGCGTGCACGATCACCTTGCCCAGCATCGGGTCGTATGACGTGCTCACGACCTGCCCGGATTCCAACGCGTGGTCGACCCGGGCGATGTCGCTCGGCCAGCGGACCGCGGTCGCGGTGCCGGCCTGCGGCAGGAACCCGCCGAACGCGTCCTCGGCGTAGACCCGTGCCTCGATCGCGTGGCCGTCGCTGGTGACCTGGTCCTGGGTCACTGGCAGCGGCTGGCCGTCGGCGACCAGCAGCTGCAACTCCACGAGGTCGAGGCCGGTGATCGACTCGGTGACCGGGTGCTCGACCTGCAACCGGGTATTCATCTCCAGGAAGTAGAACTCGTTCGTCGCGGTGTCGAGCAGAAACTCGACGGTGCCGGCGCCGACATACCCGGCTTGACGTGCGAGATCGACTGCGGCCGAACACAATCGGCGCCGCAGGTCGTCGTCGATGGTGGGCGCCGGTGCCTCCTCCAGCACCTTCTGGTGGCGACGCTGGGTCGAGCAGTCACGCTCCCACAGGTGCAGCGTGTTGCCGTGCGTGTCGGCCATCACCTGCACCTCCAGGTGGCGGCCGGATTCGACATACTTCTCCAGCAGCAGGGTGTCATCGCCGAAGGCGCTGGCCGACTCCCGCTTCGCCGCGGCGACGGCCTCGGCGAAATCGTCCGCGGAGCGCACCACGCGCATTCCCTTGCCACCGCCGCCCGCAGCCGCCTTGACCAGGATCGGGTAGGCGAACGTGTCCGGGTCGGTGTCGAAGGAGTATGACGGGACCACCGGCACGCCGGCCGCCACGGCGACGTCACGCGCAGCGTCCTTGCGGCCCATCAGCTCCATGACCTGCGGGCTCGGACCGGCCAATGCGATGCCCGCCTCCTGCAGGGCGGCCGCGAAAGCCGAGCGTTCGGAAAGGAATCCGTATCCGGGGTGGACGACGTCGGCGCCTGCCGACACGGCGGCGCCCACCACGGCGTCGATGTCCAGGTAATTGGGTACCCGGACCGCGACGTCGGCGGCGCGCACGTGTGGCGCCGCCACGTCGAGGTCGGTGTAGAGCGCGATGGTGCGCAGTCCCAGCCGGCGGGCCGTGCGGAAGACACGCAGCGCGATCTCGCCGCGGTTGGCGACCAGGACCGACCGGATGGACAGGGTGCTGGAGAGAGTGCTCGACAAGGTCATCACATCCTGAAGACGCCGTAGTTGGGTGCCGGGACCGGCGAATTCGCTGCCGTGGCAAGGGCCATGCCCAGCACCCGCCGGGTGTCGAGCGGGTCGATGATCCCGTCGTCCCACAGCCGTGCCGTGGAGTAGTAGGCCGACGACTGCTCGTCGTATTGCGCGCGGATCGGCGCCTTGAACGCCTCGACGTCCTCCTCGGTCTCCAGATCGCTGCGGACGGTGGCGAGCACGGACGCCGCCTGCTCACCACCCATCACCGAGATCCGCGCGTTGGGCCACATCCACAGGAACCGTGGGTCGTAGGCGCGACCGCACATCCCGTAGTTGCCGGCCCCGTAGGACCCGCCGATCACGACGGTGAACTTCGGCACCACCGAGCAGGCGACCGCGGTGACCAGCTTTGCGCCGTCCTTGGCGATGCCGCGGTTCTCGTACTCCCGCCCGACCATGAAGCCGGTGATGTTCTGCAGGAACAGCAGCGGTATGCCGCGCTGGTTGCACAGCTCGATGAAATGCGCTCCCTTCAGGGCGGATTCGCTGAAGAGGATGCCGTTGTTGGCGACGATCCCGACCTGGTACCCGTGGATGCGCGCGAACCCGCAGACCAGCGTCTCGCCATACAGCTGCTTGAACTCCTGCAGCCGTGAGCCGTCGACGATGCGGCGGATCACCTCACGCACGTCGTACGGCGTGCGCGAATCGGCCGGGACCACGTCATACAGGCTCTCCGGGTCCTCGACCGGCTCCTCGACAGCGGCCGGCGTCAGCGAGCCCGCGCCCGGACGCTCGAAGGTGTCGACGATCGAGCGCAGGATCTCCAGCGCGTGATCGTCATCGGTTGCCAGGTGATCGGCGACACCGGACTTGCGGGCGTGCACGTCACCGCCGCCCAGGTCCTCGGCGCTGACCACCTCACCGGTCGCGGCCTTCACCAGCGGCGGACCGCCCAGGAAGATCGTGCCCTCGTTGGCGACGATGACCGTCTCGTCCGACATGGCCGGCACGTAGGCCCCGCCCGCCGTGCACGAGCCCATCACCGCGGCGATCTGCGGGACGCCCTGAGCGGACAGATTGGCCTGGTTGAAGAAGATTCGGCCGAAGTGCTCCCGGTCGGGGAAGACCTCGTCCTGCTTGGGCAGGAACGCGCCGCCGCTGTCGACCAGCGCGATGCAGGGCAGGCGGTTCTGCGCGGCGACCGTCTGCGCCCGCAGGTGCTTCTTGACCGTCAGCGGGTAATAGGTGCCGCCCTTGACCGTCGCGTCGTTGGCGATCACCATCACCTCGCGGCCGGCGACCCGGCCGATCCCGGTCACCAGCCCCGCGCTCGGCACGGTCCACGGGTCGGACCCGCCATACATCTCGTATGCCGCGAGCGGGCTCAACTCCAGAAACGGACTGCCGGGATCCAGCAGCCGGTCCACCCGGTCGCGCACCAGCAGCTTGCCGCGATCGGTGTGCTTGCGCCGGGCTGCTTCGCTGCCGCCCTGGCGGGCGCGCACCAACCGCTCGCGCAACTGCACGGTCAACTCTCGTAGGTCCGTCATCGGCGGGACTCCTTCGTAGGTGCTCGGGTCAGTTCGGCCAGCCGGAGCACACGCTCTGCCTGCTTGTAGATCGGGCCGTCGACCATCCTGCCCTCGAACGTCGCCACGCCACGGTCATCGCCGACGTGCGCGAAAAGCCTTGTGGCCCAGTCGATCTGCTCGTCGGTTGGCGCATAGGTCGAGCGGATCACCGCGACCTGGCCCGGGTGAATGGCGACCGTGCCGTCGAAACCCGACGCCACCGCGTCCGCACACTCGGACTGCAGCCCGGCAGTGTCCGGGATGTCCATATGGACTGCATCCAGAGCCAGCAGACCGGCCGCCTTCGCCGCGGTCAGCACGCGCACTCGCGCGAAGCGAGCGACGTCCCGGTAACTGCCGTCCGGGAAGCGGCTGCCGGTGCCGCCCATGCTCGCGAGCAGGTCGTCGGCACCCCACATCATCGCGATCGTGTTGTCCGGCTCGGCCAGCGCGCCGGCGTGCTCCACTCCGCGCGCCGTCTCGACGAGAGCAACCACATCGCACGACAGCGCACGGATGTCATCCGCGTTCTCGGACTTCGCAAGCATGACCCGAGGCAGCGACAACGCGTCGATCAGCTGGAGATCGGCGACGTGCTCCGCACTGTCAGCAGCGTTGATCCGCACCACCGTCCGGTCGCGGTCGAACGCCCGGTCCTCAACCAGGCCACGCAGGGCATCACGCGCCATGCCCTTCTTGTCGGGTGCGACGGCGTCCTCGAGGTCGAGAATGACGACGTCCGCCGCTGCCAGGGCTTTCGGGTAGCGATCCGGTCGGTCGGCGGGACAGAACAACCATGCTGGACCCGGCAGCAACGGCTCCCTCATCGGGGTCCCCGCGAAGTATCGGAACGAGGAACGAGTGAAGAACTTCGTGGGGTGGTCTCATCGGGCTTCATCCGGACCAGGGTGCTGCGGTCCGCGGACGCAACGATGTCGCCGTGCTGGTTCCGAGCGACGTGCCGAAGGTTCACCACGCCCTCCCCCGGCCTGCTGGACGACGGGCGCTTGCCGGTCACCAGCGTCTCGGTATACAACGTGTCCCCATGCCGCACCGGCGCCGGGAACTTCACCTCACTGAAGCCCAGGTTCGCGACGATCGTGCCGAGCGTGAGCTGGGACACCGAGAGCCCGACCAGCGTGGAGAAGGTGAACATCGAGTTCACCAGCCGCTCGTGGAACGGCGGTTGCTGTCCACTCTCGTGTGCATCCAAGTGCAGGGGCTGGGTGTTCATCGTCAACGTCGTGAACAACACGTTGTCGGCCTCGGTCACAGTCCGACCGGGTCGGTGCTCATAGATCGTGCCGACCTCGAACTCCTCGAACCACAACCCACGCTGCACGACCCGTCGCTCCCGCACGGCACTCGTCGACTCGTCCATCGGTGCTCCTTTTCCATCCGCCGGCCGAGAGGCGACGCGGAAGTTAATGACCATTAACTAGTCACGAAGTTAGCAATCATTAACCGACCTGTCTAGGCTGTCGCCATGGGCAGGACGGCAGCAAGCGGCCAGGCCGGGGCGCGACGGCAGCAGATCATCGATGTCGCAGCCGAACTCTTCGCCGCGCGTGGGTATCACGGCGTCTCGATCGCCGATCTCGGCTCGGCGCTCGGCCTGTCGGGACCGGCGCTCTACAAGCACTTCGCGAGCAAGGACGCCCTGCTCGCCGAAATGCTGATCGGCATCAGTCAGCGTCTTCTGGACGAGGGCGAACGGCGCTATCGGGCAACGGTCGAACGCGGCCCGCAGGCCGCACTCGATGCCCTCATCGGTTGGCACATCGAGTTCGCGCTCACGTACCCATCGTTGATCACGGTCCAGTACCGCGATCTCGACAGCCTGAACGAGGCGGACCGCCGCAAGGTGCGGCGCCTGCAGCGCAAGTACGTCGAACGCTGGGTCCAGGTGATTCGCGCGGTCGTCCCGGCCGACGAAGAGCACGCTCGCGCCGCCGCCCACGCGGTGTTCGCACTCATCAACTCGACGCCGCACAGCGCACGCCTGGACCGTGAGCAGATGACTGCCCTGCTGGACCGGATGGCCCTCGCGGCAGTTACTGCAGCCGCCTGACCACCTCGTCGAGACGGTTGCAGCACCGCTCGACGTTCGTCGGTTTGATGTCCTCGTAGCCCCGGACCAGGTCCGGTAACCCGGCAAGCTCGAGAGCCACCGCGTGGTTCAGACGAATCACGCGTGGCCACAACCTGATTCAGCGAATCGATTGGTCGGATGTGCGGGGGCGTTCAGGAAGCTCAGGCGCGGCCGAGCGCCGCGACCTCGCCGACCACGATGACGGCGGGTGGGCGGATCGACTCCGTCCCGATCACGTCGCCGAGTTTGGCGAGCGTGGTGGTCACGACGCGTTCGGTCGGGAGTGAGCCGTCGCTGATGACGGCGACCGGGAGGTCCTCGGACCGGCCTCCGTCGATCAGTGCAGCGGCAATCGCGCCGGCGTTCTCCACCGCCATCACCAGCACGATCGTGCCGCGCAGGCGGCCCAGTGCCGGCCAGTCGACGAGGCTGTCGGGGTGGCCCGGCCGCAGGTGCCCGGAGACCACGGTGAAGTCGTGCACCACGCCGCGGTGCGTGACGGGCACGCCGGCGAGCGCGGGAACGCCGATCGTCGAGGACAGCCCCGGGATCACCCGGACCGGGATGCCGGCGTCCTGCAGCGCCAGCACCTCCTCGAAGCCGCGGCCGAAGACGTAGTTGTCGCCACCCTTGAGCCGGACGACGCGCTTCCCCTCCCGGGCCCGGTCGATCAGCAGCGCGTTGATGTCCTCCTGGGCGGTGAACCGGCTCCGGGGCACCTTCGCGACATCGATCAGCTCGACGCTCGGCTCGAGTTCGCGCAGCAGGTCACGCGGCGCCAGCCGGTCGGTCACGACCACCTCGGCGGCCAGCAGCGCCTTCAGGCCGGCGACGGTGATCAGGTCCGCGGCACCCGGCCCCCCGCCGACGAGGGTCACTCCGGCGAAGTCGGCCGGTTGCAGGGTGATGCTGAGGCTGGACACGCAGGTCATTATGCAAGCCAGGTGATGCCGCCGCTGATGCGGGCGACGGCCCCATTGGCGACCTCGACCCACTCGGCCTCGTGCGGCTCCACACCCGACAGGTGCGCGACGGCCGCCCGGATCGCGTCGCCGTGCGAGACCAGCACGGTGACCTCGTCGTCGGGCAACTCCGCGAGCACCGCCGCCATACGGCGGTGGACGTCCATCGCCGATTCGCCGCCGGCGATCGGCTGCGTCGGGTCCGACCAGTCGAACTCCTGCGCGGCGGCCCAGGTCTCCTCGTAGCCCCGCCCCTCCAGCGAGCCGAGCGCCTGTTCGCGAAGTCGGATGTCGCTCGACATGACGCCACCGAGCCGGGCGGCCACGATCTCGGCGGTCTGCACGGCCCGGGTCAGATCGCTGCTGACGATCCTTCGCACGGCATACCCCTCGACGGCGAGCTCGGCGGCGATGAGCTCTGCGGCCCGGCCCGCCTGCGCGCGGCCGAGCGCCGTCAGCGGCGGATGCGGGGTCTGCCCCTGGGTGAGTCGGCGGACGTTCCACTCGGACTGGCCGTGGCGGACGAGATAGACCGGGTGCGTCATGCCGCGCATTCTCCCGTAGGCTGCGAGGCGCTCGTGGTGCAGGAACCCGGTGAGACTCCGGGGCGGTTCCGCCACTGTGACCATCCTCGGATGGCAGCCAGACACTGGCCGCGGGCAATCCGACCGATTGAGGGGCGAGAACCCCGGAGGAGGAAAGCGGCTGTGGCCGAGCCTGCCCGCATTGCACTGCTGTCCACGTCTGACACCGATCTGCTCTCGGCCCGCGCCAGCGGGGCCGCCTACGTGTGGGCGAACCCGAGCCGCACCGACGACGCCGAGCTGAGCGCCGCGACCGAGGCGGCGGATCTCGTCGTCGTACGCCTGTTGGGATCGCCGCACGACCTGTGGCCCGGCCTGTCGACGGTGCGCGAGCGTGGCACCCCGCTGGTCATCCTCGGTGGTGAGCAGCAGCCGAGCGCCGAGCTGATGGAGCTGTCCACGGTGCCGATCGGCGTCGCCGCCGAGGCACACCGTTACCTGGCCGAGGGCGGGCCCGGCAACCTGCGCCAGCTGCATCGGTTCCTGTCCGACACCGTTCTGCTCACCGGTGAGGGCTTCGAGCCGCCGGCCACGATTCCGGCCTGGGGGTATGCCGAACGGCCGGAGCCGACCAGCACGAAGCCCCGGGTCGGCATCCTCTATTACCGGGCGCACGAGGCCAGCGGCAACAACGCCTTCGCGCATGCCCTGGCCGATGCGGTCGACGCGACGGGCACCGCGGTCGGCATACCGATCTTCGCCGGTTCCCTGCGCTCCGCCCCCGACGAGTTGTATGACGCCCTCGCCACCCTCGACGCCCTCGTGGTCACCGTGCTGGCCGCAGGTGGCAGTGTCCCGGCGACCGCCGGCGCAGGCGGCGACGACGAGGCATGGGACGTCGCGCGGATGGCGGCCCTGGACATCCCGATCCTGCAGGGGTTGTGCCTGACCGGCAGCCGCGCCGAGTGGGTGGCCTCCCAGGACGGCGTCAGCCCCATGGACTACGCCAGCCAGATCGCCATACCCGAGTTCGACGGCCGGATCAGCACGGCGCCGTTCTCCTTCAAGGAGATCGACCCCGATGGACTGCCGATGTATGTCGCCGACCCCGAGCGCTGCGCCCGGGTGGCGCGGATCGCGGTCAACCATGCCCGGTTGCGGCACACGCCGAACGCCGAGAAGCGGCTGGCGCTGGTGCTCTCGGCATACCCGACCAAGCACGCCCGCATCGGCAACGCGGTCGGCCTCGACACACCCGTCTCGGCGATCCGGATGCTGCGGCGGCTGCGCGAGGCGGGCTACGACCTCGGGTCCGACAACGCGGTGCTGCCGCTGCTGGACCTGGCGGACGACACCGCAGCCGGGGACGGCCTGGTCCACGCCCTCATCGCCGCCGGCGGCCAGGACGAGGAGTGGCTGACGTCGGCCCAGCTCACCGACGCGCACGTGCGGATCACCAAGGCGCAGTACGACACCTGGACCGCCGACCTGCCGGAGGAGCTGCGGACCGCGATGCGGGAGAAGTGGGGCGACTCCCCCGGCTCACTGTTCGTCAACGACGACGGCGAACTGGTCCTCGCGACGCTGCAGGCGGGCAACGTCGTCATCCTCATCCAGCCGCCCCGCGGCTTCGGGGAGAACCCGGTCGCGATCTACCACGACCCCGACCTGCCGCCCAGCCACCACTACCTCGGCGCCTATCGCTGGCTCGAGCACGGCTTCGGCGCGGACGCCGTCGTACACCTCGGCAAGCACGGCTCGATGGAGTGGCTGCCCGGCAAGAACGCGGCACTGTCCGCCGGTTGCGGACCGGACGCCGCGATCGGCAGCATGCCGCTGATCTATCCGTTCCTGGTCAACGACCCGGGTGAGGGCGCCCAGGCCAAGCGCCGCGCACACGCCACCATCGTCGATCACCTGGTGCCGCCGATGGCGCGGGCGGAGTCGTATGGCGACATCGCCCGACTCGAGGGGCTGCTGGAGGAGTACGACAAGATCTCCGCGATGGACCCGGCCAAGCTGCCGGCGATCCGCGGGGAGATCTGGCAGCTCATGCACACCGCCGAGCTGCACCGCGACCTCGGGCTCGAGGAGCGACCCGAGGATGCGGAGTTCGACGACTTCCTGCTGCACGTCGACGGCTGGCTGTGCGAGATCAAGGACGCCCAGATCCGCGACGGGCTGCACATCCTCGGCGCGGCACCGACCGGCCCGGCTCGGGTCAACCTGGTGCTGTCGATCCTGCGGGCGGCTCAGGTCTGGGGCGGCGTCGGCCATGCCGTTCCCGGGTTGCGCGCCGCCCTCGGCCTGACCGAGGGCGCCACCGCTGCCGAGACCGACGCCTTCGAGGCGCAGGCCCGGGCGCTGGTCGAGGCCATGGAGAAGTCGGGCTGGGACACCGCCGCCGTGGAGACGCTGCACGACGACGAGGACGTACGCCGGGTGCTGGCCTTCGCCGCCGAGCAGGTCGTCCCGCGACTCGACCGGACCACCGACGAGCTCGACGCGGTGCTGCACGCCCTCGACGGCGGCTTCGTGCCGGCCGGACCGTCCGGGTCGCCCCTGCGCGGCCTGGTCAACGTGCTGCCCACCGGGCGCAACTTCTACACCGTCGACCCTCGCGCGGTCCCAAGCCGGCTCGCCTGGGAGACCGGCCAGGCGATGGCCGATTCGCTGGTGCGCAAATACCTCGAGGAGACCGGCGGCTACCCCGAGAGCGTCGGGCTCTCGGTCTGGGGCACCAGCGCGATGCGCACCTCCGGGGACGACATCGCCGAGGTGCTGGCGCTGCTCGGCGTGCGACCCGAGTGGGACGCCGAGTCACGCCGGGTTCGCGAGCTGGTCGTGATGTCGCTGGAGGAACTGGGCCGCCCGCGCATCGATGTCACGGTGCGGATCTCCGGTTTCTTCCGCGATGCGTTCCCGCACGTGGTGGCGATGCTCGACGACGCCGTGCAGATGGTCGCCGACCTGGACGAACCCGAGGACCGCAACCACGTGCGCGCCCACACCCGGCGGGATCTGGCCGCGCACGGCGACCAACGACGCGCGACCACCCGGATCTTCGGGTCCAAGCCGGGTTCGTACGGCGCCGGGATCCTGCAGGTGATCGAATCCGGCAGCTGGCGCGATGACAGCGACCTGGCCGAGGTCTACACGGCCTGGGGCGGTTTCGCGTACGGCCGCGACCTCGACGGTGCACCGGCCGCCGAGGACATGCGGACCAACTACCGGCGGATCAAGGTCGCCGCGAAGAACGTCGACTCGGCCGAGCACGACATCGCCGACTCCGACGACTACTTCCAGTACCACGGCGGCATGGTCGCCACCGTCCGTGCGCTCACCGGCTCCGATCCGAAGGCGTATGTCGGTGACTCGACGAGCCCGGACGCCATACGCACCCGAACACTGTCCGAGGAGACCGCGCGCGTCTTCCGGGCCCGCGTCGTCAACCCGCGCTGGATCGCCGCGATGCAGCGGCACGGCTACAAGGGCGCGTTCGAGCTCGCCGCGACGGTCGACTACCTCTTCGGGTTCGACGCCACGGCCGGTGTGGTGCACGACTGGATGTACGACAAGCTCGCGCAGGAGTACGTCCTCGACGAGACCAATCAGCAGTTCCTGCGCACCTCGAACCCGTGGGCGCTGCGCGGCATCGTCGAGCGACTGCACGAGGCCGCCGACCGCGGGCTGTGGGCCGAGCCGGACGCCGACGTGCTGGCTGCGATGCAGCAGGTCTACCTCGAGGTCGAGGGCGACCTGGAGGACCGGGACCAGTGACGGCTCAGGGCCGAATCCGCCTGCGAATCCTGGGGATCGGGATGGGTCCGCAGCACACCACACCCGAAGTGGCCGAGGCGCTGCGTGGCTGCGATTACGTCGTGGCGGCGCAGAAGCACGACGACGACGGGTTGCTCGCCGCGCGCCGCGAGATCGCTGCGGCACACGGCGTCGAGGTGGTCGCCGTGCGCGACCCCGAGCGCGACCGGGTGTCGAGCTCGACCGGCGAGAGCGCCCACTACACGGGCGCGGTGCGGGCCTGGCACGAGGCACGCGTCGCGGCATACGAGACGGTGCTGCGGGAGCGCGGCGGCACCGCGGCGTTCCTGGTGTGGGGCGACCCGTCACTCTACGACTCGACGATCCGCGTCGTGGAGCAACTCGCGAGCCGGCTGCCGCTGGACTACGACGTGCTGCCGGGCATCAGCGCCCCGCAACTGCTCGCCGCGCGGCACCGTCTGGTGCTGCATCCCGTCGGGCGCCCCGTGCACATCACCACCGCGCGGCGGCTGCCCGAGGCCGTCGACGCCGGCCAGACGAACATCGTGGTGATGTTGGGCAGTGCCCCCGACCTTGACGGGTTGGCGGACTGGTCGATCTGGTGGGGTGCCAACCTCGGTGCCGCGGGGGAAGAGCTGGTGACCGGCCGCGTCGGCGACGTCCTGCCGCAGCTCGAGGAGGCGCGGGCCCGGGCCCGGGCTGCGGCCGGTTGGGTGATGGATGTCTATCTGCTGCGCGCGCCGGACGCTGATCCGCAATGAGCGGCCTGTTGATCGCCGGCACCACCTCGGATGCCGGCAAGTCGGCCGTCACCACCGGGCTGTGCCGGGCCTTCGCCCGCCGCGGCCTGCGCGTCGCGCCGTACAAGGCGCAGAACATGTCGAACAACTCGCTGGTGGTTTCGACAAGCTCAACCAGCGAGGGACGACCGACCCACGCCGAGATCGGTCGCGCCCAGTGGGTGCAGGCGCTGGCGGCCGGCGTCGCGCCCGAGCCGGCGATGAATCCGGTGCTGCTCAAGCCGGGCAGCGATCACCGCAGTCACGTGGTGCTGATGGGCCGGCCCGCGGGCACGGTCGACTCCGGCGGCTGGGTCGCCGGCCGCCGGCACCTGGCCACCGCGGCACACGTGGCGTATGACGACCTGGCCGCGCGGTTCGACATCGTGGTGGCCGAGGGTGCGGGCAGCCCGGCGGAGATCAATCTGCGGGACTCCGACTACGTCAACATGGGTCTCGCCCGGCACGGCCGGCTGCCGACGGTGGTCGTCGGTGACATCGACCGCGGCGGGGTGTTCGCCGCGATGTACGGCACCGTGGCCCTGCTCTCCCCGGAGGACCAGGCGCTGATGGCCGGGTTCGTGGTCAACAAGTTCCGCGGCGACCGAGCCCTGCTCTCCCCCGGGCTCGATGCCCTCGAACGGCTCACCGGCCGCCGTGTGTATGGCGTGCTGCCCTGGGACCCGGCGCTGTGGCTGGACTCCGAGGACGCGCTCGACCTGGACGGCCGACGGGCGGCCGGCGCCGCCACCCGACGGGTGGCGGTCGTGCGACTGCCGCGGATCAGCAACTTCACCGACGTCGACGCGCTCGGCCTGGAGCCCGCGCTCGACGTCGTATTCGCCTCTGGCCCAAGGGATCTCGCCGATGCCGATCTCGTGGTGCTGCCCGGCACCCGCTCGACGATCAGCGACCTTGCCTGGCTGCGCGCACGTGGACTGGACCGCGCGATCCTCGACCACGCCGCCCGCGGCCGACCGGTCCTGGGCATCTGCGGAGGGTGCCAGATGCTCGGGCGGACCATCGCCGACCCGGACGGCGTCGAGGGCGACGTGACGGTCGTCGGCGGGCTCGGCCTGTTGGACCTGACGACGACCTTCAGCGCCGAGAAGACGCTGCGGCTGTGCCCGCCCACGGGCTACGAGATCCATCACGGCCGGATCGAGGGCGAGACCCGGCATGGAGCCGTCACCGGCACGATGGTGCACGGCCGGCTGGAGGACGACGACCACCGGGCAGCCTTCCTCGCCGAGGCGCTCGGCGCCGGATCCAGCGTGTCGTTCCCGGCCGCCCGCGCGGCCCGCATCGACCGGCTCGCGGAGCTGGTGGAGCAACACCTGGACGTCGATGCCCTGGCGACCCTTGCACGGGACGGCGTGCCGAGCACGCTGCCGACGTTGCCGCCCGGAGGTGCGCAATGACACGAAGGACACTGCTCATCCTCGGCGGCACCAGCGAGGCCCGTGAGCTCGCCGCCCGCCTCGTCGACGCCGGGCTGCCGGTCACCTCGTCCCTCGCGGGCCGGGTCGCCGCGCCCCGACTGCCCGTCGGCGACGTGCGCATCGGCGGCTTCGGTGGTGTCGCGGGCCTGCGCGCAGCACTCGTCGATTACGAGGCTGTGGTCGACGCCACCCACCCGTTCGCGCTCGGTATGTCGGCCAACGCCGCCGCGGCCTGCGCCGCCGAGCGCGTGCCGCTGCTGCGCCTGGAGCGGCCCGGCTGGGAGCCGGATCCGTCCTGGCGGTACGTCGACGGTCACGAGCAGGCCGCCGACCTCGCGGCGCAGCTCGGCGCACGGCCGCTGCTGACCGTCGGCCGCCAGGAGCTGGGCCGGTTCGTGCCCGCGCTGGGCAGGCACCGCGTGCTGGCGCGCGTGGTCGACGTGCCCGACCTCGCACTGCCGGAGCCGTGGGAGCTGGTCACCAGCCGGGGCCCCTACACACTGGCCGGCGAGCACGCCCTGATGCGCCGGCACGGCAGCGACGTCGTCGTCACCAAGGACTCGGGCGGCAGCTACACGTGGCCCAAGATGCAGTCGGCCGCCGAGCTGGGCCTGCCCGTCGTCGTCGTACGCCGTCCCGCCGCCACCGACGGCGTGCCGACCGTGCACGACGTCGACGCGGCGGTCGCCTGGGTCGAGGAGCAGTCATGAGGGTCCTGGTCACCGGCGGCGTCCGGTCGGGCAAGTCCGCACACGCCGAGACGCTGCTCGCGAACCGGGCCGCGGTGACGTATGTCGCGCCGGGCCCCACCCCCACGGAGGACAGCGACCCCGACTGGGTCAGCCGCATCGAGGCGCACCGGGCTCGGCGTCCCGAGAGCTGGATCACCCTCGAGACACCTGATCTGAGCAGCGCGCTCGCGCGCACCGACGGGCCGGTCCTGGTGGACTGCCTCGGCACCTGGCTGACCGCCGTCCTCGACGAGCGCTCGCTCTGGGAGAGTTCGGGTGAGGAAGCCACCGCGATCATCGGACAGCTCGCGCAGGAGGCGGCCGACCTGCTCGACGTCAGGGGCGAGTCCGGCACCGTGCTGGTCACCAACGAGGTCGGGCTGGGCGTCGTACCGGCCCATCGCTCCGGCCGGCTCTTCCGCGACCTGCTCGGACTGGTCAACCAGCGCATCGCCGCTGCCTGCGACGAGGTCCACCTCGTCGTGGCGGGCCGGGTGCTCGTCCTGTGAAGCGGCGCAGTTCCGGCCTGCTGCGAGCACTGACCGCCTGGACCACCAAGGACTGGCTCGAGGCGGGTGGTTTGCTCGGCTTCATCGCGTTGCTGCATGTGGCCGGTTTCGGGGTGCTCCTGCTGGTGGTCGAGCCGCACCACTACGCGCTCGGCACGCAGGTCTTCGGTGTCGGGCTGGGCGTGACGGCATACACCTTCGGCCTGCGGCACGGGTTCGACGCCGACCACATCGCGGCCATCGACAACACCACGCGCAAGCTGCGTGACGACGGGATGCGGCCCAAGTCGGTCGGCTTCTGGTTCGCGATGGGGCACTCCACCGTCGTCTTCGTGCTGGCCGCGCTGGTCGCGTTCGGAGCGCACGTCGCGAGCACGCTGATGAACGACGGCTCCGGTGCGCACCGCGCGCTCGGCATCATCGGCACCCTCTCCTCGGGCAGCTTCCTCTACCTCATCGGCATCCTGAACCTGTTTGCGCTCGTGGGCATCTGGCGGGTCTGGCAGGGCCTGCGACAGGGGCACTTCGACGAGAGCCAGCTCGAGCTGCACCTGCAGAACCGCGGTTTGCTCGCGCGCTGGCTGGGCCGGCTGACCCGTGCGATCCGCCGACCGTGGCAGATGTACCCGGTCGGCATCCTCTTCGGCGTCGGCTTCGACACCGCGTCCGAGGTCGCACTGCTGGTGCTGGCCGGCACGGGGGCGACGTCCGGCGTGCCGTGGTACGCGATTCTCGTCCTGCCGCTGCTGTTCGCCGCCGGCATGAGCCTGCTCGACTGCCTCGACGGCCTGTTCATGGGGATCGCCTACGAGTGGGCGTTCCACAAGCCGGTGCGCAAGGTCTACTACAACCTGGCCATCACCGCGCTCTCGGTCACCGTCGCCCTGCTGATCGGCAGCATCGAGATCATCGGAGTCCTGCACGACAGCGCGGGCTGGGTCAACCCGGTCACCGACTGGATCACCGGGCTGGACCTGGACTACGTGGGCTTCGTCATCGTCGGCCTTTTCGTGGTCGTGTGGGCCGCGGCCGTCACCTACTGGAACGTCGCGAAGGTCGAGGAGAGCTGGGGCGAGATCGGCCGAACCCGGCAGGCCGAGGACTGAGGCACCGTCCGCGCAGGACCGCGGCGACCGCGGCTGCCGTGACCGCGGCACCCAGTCCGACCTGGCGGGCGAGCCGCACGGCCACCGCGATGTCGGCCGGCTCGGGCGCCGCTCCGTCCCCCATCTCGGCGCGGTGCTCGACCCGGTTGCCGTAGTAGGTGTTCGTGCCACCCAGCCGGACACCGAGCGCGCCGGCGAACGCCGCCTCCGCCACTCCGGCGTTGGGGCTCGGATGCCGGGCGGCGTCACGCCGCCACGCGCGCCAGGCCGCGGACGGGTCATCGCCCAGCGCGACCGCGAGCAGGCCGGTGAGGCGGGCGCCGGGAAGGTTGTGCAGATCGTCGAGCCGGGCCGAGGCCCAGCCGTAGTGCTCGTACCGAGCGCTGTGGTGCCCGACCATCGCGTCGAGGGTGTTGGCGGCGCGATAGCCGAACAGCCCGGGTATGCCGGCCAGCCCACCCCACACGAGCGGCGCCACCACGGCATCGGAGGTGTTCTCCGCCACCGACTCGACGACGGCCCGGGAGATGTCGCGGGCGTCGAGAGAGCCGGTGTCCCGCCCGACGAGCCGGCGCAACCGCAGCCGCGCGGCGGGCAGGTCATCGGCCACCAGCAGTGCGTGGACCGACATCGCCTCACGCTCCAGCGAGCGGCCGCCGAGGACGACCCAGGTCGCTGCGGCGGTCGCCAGTGTGCGCGGGACAGGGCCGGAGGCGGCGCGCTCGGCAGCGAGCCCGAGGACCGCTGCTCCTCCCACCAGTGCGGCCGTGTGCAGCGATCCACGCCTGCGTGAGTCGGCATACGTCCGTCGTTCGAATGCCATTGCCAGTGAACCGAATCCGGCGACCGGGTGGAATCGAGCCGGGTCCCCGAGCAGCCGGTCGGCGGCATAACCGAGCGCCAGCCCGAGCGCGCGCGCCGTCATACCAGGGCCACCAGCAGGATGGCGAAACAGATCTCGATGCTTGCTCCGAAGACGTCACCGGTGACCCCGCCGAACCGGCGGATGGCGCGCGCGACCGTCACCACGACCGCGCCGAACGCCAGCAGTGTGGCCAGCGGCCCGCGCCACCAGTCCAGTCCGGCCCACAGGCCGGCCGCCGTGACGGCCGCCGCGGCGAGCAACCAGACGACGAGGACGACCGGGCGCGCCACGGTCCGGGTGTAGGTGTCACCGAGCCCACCCGGACGGGCCGACGGCACGCCACGTGCGCAGCACACGACCAGCGCGGCCCGGGAGGCGCAGAGGACGACTCCGGCGAGCACGGCCGCCTGCGGCCACCGCGGCATCGTGGTCAGCTGACCCAGCGCCGACGCCTGCAGCCCGACGACCAGGACGGTCGCGACCACACCGGCCGGGCCGGACGTCCCGGTCTTCATCACCGCCAGCGATCGTTCCCGGTCGTATGACGCTGCCATGCCGTCGACGGTGTCGGCGAGTCCGTCGAGGTGGAACGCGCGGTTGCCGAGGATCGATGCGCCCACTGCCAGCAACCCGGTCACCAGGGGTGGCAGTCCGAGGGTGTGCGCCCCGAGCAGCACGAGGACGACGGCCGCTCCCAACGCTCCTGCGGCCACCGGGGCCAGGACCATCGCCATACCCGCACGCCGGCGATCGACGAGCGACGGTGGCGCAACCGGCACGGCCGTCAAGGTGCCCAGCGAGAGCCTCCAGGCGTCGCGCAGCATCAGGGCATGAGGTCCGACAGCAGCGCGACGTCGCGCAACAGCGCGGCCGCACTGCGCACGACCGGCACGGCCGCCACCGCGCCCGAGCCCTCGCCGAGCCGCAGGCCCAGGTCGAGCAGCGGCTCGAGCCCCATTTTGTCCAGCGCGAGCGACTGCGCGGGTTCGGTGGAGCGGTGACCGGCGGCATACCAGGCGGCGGCGCCGGGCTCGATCCGGTCGGCGGTGATCGCGCAGGCAACGCTCATCAGGCCGTCGAGCAGGACGGGTACGCCCTCCTGTGCCGCCGCGAGCAGGTACCCCGTGGCGCCGGCGAGGTCGGCGCTGCCGAGGGCGGTCAGCGTCTCGATCGGGTCGCCGGTCCGGGCGCCGGCGCGCGCGAGCGCGGTGTCGATCACCTGCGTCTTGTGCTGCAACCGCTCGTCGTCGACGCCGGTGCCGCGGCCGACGACCTCCGAGGCAGGCACACCCAACGCTGCCGCGACGAGTGCGGCCGCCGGGGTGGTGTTGCCGATGCCCATGTCGCCGCTGAGGAGCAGCTGGGCGCCGGCGGCGATCTCCTCCCGCGCGACCCGCGCGCCGGCCGCGAGAGCCGCAGTCGTCTCCTGCGCGGTCAGCGCGTCCTCGAGGTGGATCGCGCCGCTCCCCCGGCGCACCTTGTGCGCGGTCAGGGTTGCCCGCGTCTCGTCATCCAGATCGTCGAAGTCCTCGTCGACGCCGAAGTCGAGCACGCGGACCGCGATGCCGTGTGCATTCGCGAGGGCGCTGACTCCGGCCCGGCCGGCGAGGAAGGTGCGGACCATGGCGCCGGTGATCGCCGGCGGGAAGGCCGAGACGTCGTGCGCGGCGACCCCGTGGTCCCCGGCGAAGATCACCAGCCGGACGTTGTCGACCGGTGCGGGCGGCACCTTCCCCTGGGTCGCGCACACCCAGACGCCGAGGTCGCCGAGGCGACCGAGCGCACCGGGCGGGGTGGCCAGTGCGGCCAGCCGCTTGGCGGCATGGTCGCGGGCGATGTCGGAGGGTGCGGTCACACGAGGCATGAGGGGTCACTTTCGGGCTGGCGGATGCTGTCGAGGCAGGTGAAGAGTTCGGCGGTGCGATCAGGCGGCCGGACGGCGATGCGGACCCAGCTGGGATCGAGTCCCGGGAAGGTGTCGGCGCGGCGTACCGCGACGCCTCGTGCACGCAGCGCGGCGTGCACTCCGTCACCCACGCGCACCAGGACGTATGGCGCAGCCGACGCGACATACGCGAATCCCCTTGCGGCCAGGCCGGTTTCGAGGACACGACGCCACTCCGCAAGTGTCTGCGCGCGCTGTCGGGCTTCGGGGACGGCGTCCTGCGCCATACAGGCGACGATCGCGGCGACCGCCGGGGACGACACCGACCAGGGCGTCTGCAGCGCTGCCAGCTGCCGGACGACCTGGGCGTCGCCGGCGACATACCCCGCACGGATCCCGGGGATCGCCCAGTGCTTGGTGAGGCTGCGGATCACCAGCACTCCCGACAACCGTTCGCGCACGAGGGACCCGGTCTCGCCGGGCACCGCGTCCATGAACGCCTCGTCGACGACGACGAGGCGGCCGGTGCGTCGCAGCGCGCGTACGACGTCCGCCGGGTGCAGCACGCCGGTGGGGTTGGTCGGGTTCCCGAGGATGACGAGGTCGGCGTCCTCCGGCACCTCTCCGGGGTCGAGCGCGAAGCCGTCCTCGGGCCGGCACAGGACGGTGGTGACCGCGTGACCGCTCTGCTCCAGCGCGGCGTGCGGCTCGGTGAACTGCGGGTGGACGACCACCGGGCGTCGCCAGTCCCGCAGCCGCGCGATCAGCCCGAACGCCTCGGCCGCGCCGGCGGTCGGCAGCACCTCGTCGCGGTGGCGGTCGTGGTGCCGGGCGATGGCCGCGCGGGCGGGCTCCGCGTCCGGGTAGGCCGCAGCGTCGTCGAGCGCGTCGTGCAGGACGTTGCTCAGCCAGTCGGGCCGGGGCCCGGCATACACATTGACCGCGAAGTCCAGCAGACCGTCGCCCGTCTCGGCGTCACCGTGGTGGCGCAGCGGTTCGCCGACCGGTGCGGCGGCCGGCGCGGCCTCACCGGACGGCACCTGCGGCAGCCGGACGCCGGTGTGCGGTGCAGCTTCGTGCACGGCGTCGGCGAAGCGCTGGGCGAGCTGCGGGTGCCCGGCCCAGTGCACGTGCAGGTATGACGCATGCCAGGTCTCGCTGGCGAATCCCGTTGCGGCGCCGTCGATTTCCCACGCCGGCCGGTCCCCGCACTCCGGCGCGGTGGCGGTGCGGTGGAACTCGTGCCCGGTCACGCGCTCACCGGCCCGGGTCAGCAACGAGTCGCCGGCCGCGGTGGCCACCGGGTAGCGCAGCGTGAGCCGTTCGCTCATCCGGGCGTCCGCCGGGACGGCACCCGCCATCGGGGCGCCGTCGAGGGTGTCGGCGAGGTACAGCAGCCCGGCGCACTCGGCGACGGTGGGCACGCCGGCGGTGACCGCAGCGCGCAGGTCGGCCAGCAGCGCGCGGTTGGCGGCGAGTTCGGCGGCATACACCTCGGGGAAGCCGCCGCCCAGGTAGATACCGCGGGTGCCGATGGGCAGCGCCGGGTCATGCAGCGGGTCGAAGGCGACCACGTCGCACCCCGCGGCGCGCAGCAGCTCCTCGGTCTCGGTGTAGCGGAAGGTGAAGGCCCGACCGCCGGCGACCGCGACGACGGGACGCTCGGCTCCGGACGCGCGCACCTCGGCGGCCGGGTCCCATGGCGCGCCGGCGAGGTCGGCCGCCGACCTGGCGACGTCCAGCAGCGCTGCCAGGTCGAGGTGGCGGGCGATCTGCTCGCCGAGCAGGTGCATCGTCCGGGCGGATTCGCCGCGCTCGGCGGCAGGGACGAGACCGAGATGACGGGACGGCGTGGCGAGCCGCTCGTCGTGCGGCAGGGTGCCGAGGACCGGCAGGCCGGCCCGCTCCAGCGACCGGACGATCTCGGTCGTGTTGCGCCCGGGACGTGCCCTGTTCAGAACGACGCCGGCGACGGTCACGGCCGGATCGAAGGCCGCCATACCGGCCGCGATCGCGCCGGCCGACCGGGACATCCGGGCGACGTCGAGCACCAGCACCACCGGGGTCGAGGTCAGCGTCGCGACGTGTGCGGTCGAGGCGAAGCCGTCGGTGCCGAGCCGGCCGTCATACAAGCCCATGACGCCCTCGATCACCGCCACGTCGGCGCCTCGAGCGCCGTGCAGCAGCAACGGGACCACCCGTTCCTCACCGACGAGATGCGGGTCCAGGTTGCGGCCCGGACGTCCGGTGGCCAGCGCGTGGTAGCCGGGGTCGATGTAGTCGGGGCCGACCTTGTGACCGCTGACCACCAGCCCGTTGCCGTGATCGCCGGTCCGGCGCAGCGCCGCCATCAGGCCGCTCGCGACGGTGGTCTTGCCCTGTCCGGTGGACGGGGCGGCCACGACGAGTCGCGGCAGGCCTACCACTCGATGCCCTTCTGGCCCTTCTGGCCGGCGTCCATCGGATGCTTCACCTTGGTCATCTCGGTGACCAGGTCGGCGACCTCCAGCAGGCGCGGGTCCGCGTCGCGGCCGGTGATGACCACGTGCTGGAAGCCCGGGCGGTCGCGCAGCGTGGCCACCACGTCCTCGACGTCGACCCAGCCCCACTTCAGGGGGTAGGTGAACTCGTCGAGGATGAGCAGATCGTGGGTCTCCTCGGCGAGCCGGCGCTTGATCTCGACCCAGCCCTCGCGGGCCGCTGCCTCGTGGTCCTCGGCCTCGCCCTGCTTGCGGGTCCACGACCAGCCCGAGCCCATCTTGTGCCACTCGACCGGGCCTCCCTCGCCGGTCTCGTCGTGCAGCCGGCCGAGGCGCTCGAGCACGGTCTGCTCGCCGATGCGCCACTTCGCCGACTTCACGAACTGGAACACGCCGATCCGCCAGCCCTGGTTCCAGCCGCGCAGCGCGAGACCGAACGCCGCGGTCGACTTGCCCTTGCCGGGACCGGTGTGGACCATGACCAGCGGCCGGTGGCGACGCTGTCGGGTGGTCAGGCCGTCCTCGGGTATGACGGCGGGCTTGCCCTGGGGCATCAGGCGGCTCCATTCATTCGGTCGGTGTGGCTGCGCACCGTGCCGGCCAGCGACTCCGCGCTGAGATCGGCGACGGGCAGGTGCTCCGCGCGCAACGCCCTGGCGAGCCGCACGGCCAGTCCGAGCCGCATCGGACCGCTCTCGCTGTCCACCACGACCGCCGGGATCCCCAGGCCCGCGAGCCGCTCCGCCGCCTGCACCGATCGCGGGACCGCGTTGGTGCCGCCGGTGGCGCGGCCGTCGGTCACGACCACGAGCAACGGTCGCAACCGTGGGTCGCGCAGGCGTTCGCGGACGAGGACGCGCGCGGCCTCGAGCAGGCCCTCGGCCAGTGGGGTGCGGCCGCCGGCGGGCAGCTCGTCGAGGCGGGCCGCGGCGATGTCGACCGAGTGTGTCGGTGGCAGCACCAGGTCGGCCTCCGTGCCGCGGAAGGTGATCAGGCCGACCTTGTCGCGGCGGCGGTAGGCGTCCAGCAGCAGCGAGAGGATCGCGGTCTTGACCTGGGTCATCCGTTTGCGGGCGGCCATCGAACCGGAGGCGTCGACGCAGAAGAGCACCAGGTTGGCCTCGCGGCCCTCGCGCACGGCGGTCCGGATGTCCTCGGACCGCAGCGTCACCCGGGTGCCGTTCCGCGGTCGGGTCGCCTGGCCACCGGCGGCGGCGAGCAGCGTCTCGACGAGGTCGAGCGAGCCTCCTGCGCCCTGCGGGCGGCGGGCACCGACGCGGCGGCCCGTGCTGGCGATCGCCCGGCTGCGACGACCCGCGGCGCCGTGGCCGAGGCCCTGCACCGTCAGCAGTTTGGGTCGGTATGCCGTGCCCGCCGCAACCGTCGACAGCGCGGTCGACCCGGGACCGGTCGGGGCTCCGTCCCCGTCGCGCGGGTCCGGCCGGTCGGTCGGAGCGTCCGGTTGCGTGTCCTCCGCGGACGCGTTGTCCGCGGGCGCGTCGTCCGGGGGCGTGTTGTCGTCGCCGGCCGCCTCACCGGGTGCTCCGTCCCGCGGCGGCGCCGGCCGCTCGGCGTCTTCCGTTCGCGACTGGTCACCGCCGTCCGCCGGCGGCGATCCCTCTGGCGGCTCGGGCGGTTCGGGCGGCAACTCGTCGTCGCCGAGGAGCTGATCGAGCAGGTCCTCGTCGAGACCGGGAGCGTCGAAGGGATTGCGCCGGCGCCGGTGCGGCAGCGCAAGCAGGGCAGCCCGGCGGATGTCGGCCCGGGTGACCTCGTCGCGGCCCTCCCAGGTGGCATGTGCGACGGCGGTCCGGGCGGTGACGATGTCCGCGCGCAGGCCGTCGACCTCGAACGCGGCACAGATCTCGGCGATCTTCAGCAGCGCCGCGTCGCTCAGGCGCACCGTCGCGAGCCGTTCGCGGGCAGCGCCGATGCGTGCGGTGAGCGCCTCCTCCTGGTCCCGGTAGCGCGCGGTGAACGACGCAGGGTCCGCGTCATACGCCATCCGCCGGCGGACCACTTCCACCCGCACGGCCGGGTCGCGGGGCGCGGCGACCTCGACGGTCAGCCCGAACCGGTCGAGCAGCTGCGGCCGCAGCTCGCCCTCCTCGGGATTCATCGTGCCGATGAGTGCGAATCGCGCGGCGTGCTCGACCGAGACACCATCGCGCTCGACCGCGGCACGACCCATCGCCGCGGCGTCGAGCAACAGGTCGACCAGATGATCGTGCAGCAGGTTGACCTCGTCGACATACAGGATCCCGCGGTGGGCGCGTGCCAGCAGCCCGGGCTCGTACTCCACCTTCCCGTGCGACAGGGCGCGCTCCAGGTGCAACGAACCGAGCACCCGGTCCTCCGTCGCGCCGACCGGCAGCTCGACCAGCCGGACCGGCCGGGTGACCGTCTCGGCATTGGCTGCGAAGGGTCCGTCCGGTGAGGATTCGGAGGGATCGGCGGGGTCGATGGAGAAGCGGTCCGCGTCATACACGTCGATGGGCGGCAGTACGGCGGCCAGCGCGCGTACGGCGGTCGACTTCGCGGTGCCCTTCTCGCCACGCACCAGGACACCGCCGATCTCCGGGGAGATGGTCATCAGGATGAGGGCCAGGGCCATGTCATCCAGTGCGTCCGGGTCGCTGCCGACGACGGCTGAAAAGGGGTATTGCTGTGGCACGTGAGGCTCCCGCTCGCTTCGCCAAACTCTGATGGGTGGGGCGCGGGGCCGGTCTTCGGACTTCCCGAGTCCCCTCGTGTGAGGGGCCCGGATCACCGCAGCGGGCCTGTGCCGGATTTTCACCGGCTTCCCAGATTCTCCCCTCCGGCCGTCCCCACCGTTTCCGATGGCTGGGCAGTCGGGGCACCTCGTGCCTGAGTCCCTCACGATAGCGTCAGCGCCATGGCCGCCATCAGCCGCTCCCCTGCCGGGTCGCATCCGCCCCGCATCGTCGTCATCGGCATCGGCGGCGAGGGCTGGACCGACCTGTCCGGTCGCTCCCGCCGGCAGATCGAGCAGGCGGCCGTGGTCATCGGCGGACGCCGCCACCTCGGCCTGCTGCCCGCCATCGCCGGCCAGCGACGAGAACCGTGGCCCTCTCCGCTGCGGTCCGCGCTGCCGGCGTTCCTCGCCGGTCTCGGCCCCGGACCGATCGTGGCGCTCGCCTCCGGCGACCCGTTCCTGTCCGGCATCGCCACGACATTGGTGGACCTCCTCGGCAGCGACCGGGTCGTCGTCGAGCCGGCGGTCTCGTCGGTGACCCTCGCCCGTGCCCGGATGGGATGGAGCGCGGAGAGTTGTGCGGTGGTGTCGCTGGTCGGCCGCGACCCGCAGCTGGTCCTGCGCGAGGCGGCGCCCGCGCGCCGGATCCTGGCACTGTCGGCCGACGCGTCGACCCCCGCGACCGTCGCGGAGCTGCTCGCCGCTGCCGGGTATGGCGCCAGCGAACTCACCGTGCTGGGCGATCTCGGCACGGCCACCGAGTCACGTGTCGAGGGCACCGCGGCCGCCTGGTCCGGGGAATCCCCCCGGCTCAACATCATCGCGATCGCCTGCTCCGGAACCGCCACCGGCGGCTGGGTCGCAGGCCTGCCCGACGACGCGTTCGAGCACGACGGGCAGCTCACCAAGCGGGATCTGCGCGCCAGCGCCCTGGCCCGGCTCGCACCGATCCCCGGCGCACACCTCTGGGATGTCGGGGCCGGTGCCGGGTCGGTCGGGATCGAATGGATGCGCGCCCACCCCACCTGCACGGCGACGGCGATCGAGGCCGATCCGCAACGGGCAGAGCGGATTTCGCGCAATGCGGCCCGGTTCGGCGTCCCGGGGCTGCAGGTCGTCCGAGGCCGGGCGCCCGAAGCTCTCGCCGGCCTGCCCGCACCGGACGCGATCTTCGTGGGCGGCGGTGCGACCCGTGCCGGAGTCGCCGACGCATGCCTCACGGCGCTGCGCCCCGGCGGCCGGCTCGTGGTCCACGGCGTCACCCTCGAGACCGAGCAGCTCCTGGCCACGCTCTACCGGGAGTATGGCGGTGAGCTGACCCGCTTGTCGGTGGAGACGGCCGCACCGATCGGGTCCTTCACCGGCTGGACTCCGGCCCGGGCCGTCACCCAGTGGGCGCTGAGCCGCTGACGCCGTACCGCTCCTCGTGCACGACCGTGTCCAGCGGCGACCGGTGCCGCCAGCCGAAACGCTCCAGGTCGGGAACCTCCGGCAGGGCGGAGACGGCTCCGACACAGAGCCACGCCACCGGGCGGACGTGCTCGGGCATCCCGACGAGCGAGCGCACGAACTCCTCACGGTAGAAGCTGACCCAGCCCACCCCGACACCCTCTGCGGTGGCGGCGAGCCACAGGTTCTGGATGGCGCAGACGACCGAGTAGAGACCCGCGTCGGCGATCGCGTGCCGGCCGAGCACGTCGGGTCCGCCGCGGGTGGGGTCGTAGCCGACGACGATGCCCAGGCCGGACTCGCGGATGCCTTCGATCTTGATGCGCGAGAACGTTTTCGCCCGCTCACCGGACAGTGACGCCGCGAAGACGTCCCGTTCGGTCTCGACGTGCCGGGCGAACCCGGCGAGCGTCTCGGGCGACCGGACGAGCACGAAATCCCAGGGCTGGCTCATCCCGACACTGGGTGCGCAGTGCGCGGCCGAGAGGATGCGCGCCAGGAGGTCCGGATCGAGCGGCTCGCCGGTGAACTCGCGGCGGGTGTCCCGCCGGCGATTGATCACGTCATACAGCGGTTCGTCCGGCATCGCGCCGACGCTCATGGCGTCCCGCTCCGGTCCCGGCCGGCGTCATACAGGAAGGACTCGCCCCCGGCAGCGGGCTCGAGGGCCCGGCCGACCAGGATCACCGCCGCCTGTTTCAGCCCGGCCTCCTCGACGGCGTCGGCGATGGTGCCGACGGTGCCGCGCAGGATCAGCTCGCCGGACTGGCTGGCGCGGTGGACGATCGCGACCGGGCAGTCCGCGCCGTACTCCGGCTCCACCGTCGCCATGAGTTCGCGGGTGCGGGTGATCGCCAGGTGGATGACCAGCGTCGAGCGGGTCGCCGCGAAGGCGGCGATCGACTCGGTCGCCGGCATCGCGGTCGAGCGGGCCTGCGCCCGGGTCAGGACCACCGACTGCGCGAGCAGCGGCACGGTCAGCTCCCGACCGACCAGGGCCGCCGCGGCCGCGTATGCCGGGACCCCCGGCGTGACGTCCCAGGGCACGCCGGCCGCATCGAGGCGCCGGGTCTGCTCGGCCAGCGCCGAGTAGATCGACAGGTCCCCCGAGGCCAGGCGTACGACGTCCCGGCCGGCGCGGTGCCCCGCGACGAGGTGCTCGGTCAGCTTCTCGAGATCGAGGTGCTGGGTGTCGATCAGCTCCGCACCGGGGCTGGTGTGGGTGAGCACCTCCGGGTCGAGATAGGTGCCCGGGTAGAGGACCAGCTCCGCGGCCTGCAGCAGCCTGGTCGCGCGCACGGTCAGCAGGTCGGCCGCCCCCGGTCCGGCGCCGACGAAATGCACCGGCGTGCTCATTTCACGTACCTCGCAGTCCAGACTCCGGCGCGACTCACCCGGGTGCTGTCGGCGCCGACGATCAGCAGGCACTTCATGTCGATGACATCCGGGTCCAGCTCGGCCAGCGTGGTGACCGTCAGCGACTCCTCGGCTCGACCGATGTCGCGGCCGACGATGACGACGGTGTCGGGCCGGCGATGCTCCAGCAGGACCCGCCGGGCGGTGGCCACCTGCTCGGTGCGCGAGCGTGAGGCGGGGTTGTAGATCGCCAGCACGAGGTCGGCGTCCGCGATCGCGCGCAGTCGTCGCTCGACGACCTCCCACGGCTTGAGTCGGTCCGACAGGCTCACGACGGCGAAGTCGGCACCGATCGGTGCGCCGGCCCGTGCCGCGACGGCCTGAACGGCGCTCACTCCCGGCAGGACACGGATCCGGACGGCGTCGTATGCCGGGTCCTCCGCGGCCTCGAAGACGGCCGCCGCCATACCGAACACGCCGGCGTCGCCGCCGGAGACGACGGCGACCCGCTCCCCCGCACTGGCCAGGTCGAGCGCGTCGCGGGCCCGATCGACCTCCACCGTGTTGCCGGAGGCGTGCCGGGTCAGCCCGGCGCGCTGCGGCACCCGCGCGACATACGGGCCGTAGCCGACCACGTGGTCGACGCCGGCGAGCGCAGCCGACACCTCGGCCGTCAGCCAGCCCTCCGGGCCGGGTCCCAGACCGACGACGAGCAGCTCGGCCGGCTCCGGGTCCTGGACCGCGTCCGAGCCAGGCGCCGGCGACGGCGCCGCGTTCTCGACGCCGTGGCGCAGCCGCGCGGCGTCCGGGGTCCGGCCGGTGTCGCCCGGCACGACGATCAGGGAGAAGTAGGGCACCGAGGCCGGGTCGACCTGCGCCACCGGCAGCCACCGCTCGTCGGCCTGGGACGCTCGCTCGACATACCAGGCACCGTCCAGCCGGCCCGACTGCTCGAGCGCCGCACGAACGGCGGGGAAGGTGCGCCCGAGCTTCATGATGATCGCGGCGTCGGTGTCCGCCAGCCGGCGGGCGAGTTCCGGTGCGGGCAGCGTCCCGGGCAGCACGGTGAGCACATCGGTCTGGCGGACCAGCGGGGTGGAGACGGCGGCGGTGGCCGCGGCGAAGGACGGGACGCCCGGCACGACGACGGTCTCGTAGACATCCCGGAACCGGTCGTGCAGATACATCGAGGACCCGTAGAAGAACGGGTCACCCTCGGCGAGCAGCACCACGTCCCGGCCGGCGTCGAGGTGGGCGCCGAGCCGGGTCGCGCACGACTCGTAGAAGTCCGCGAGCGCGCCGACATAGCCGCCGGGATGGTCGGTGGCACCGGTGGTCACCGGATAGCGCAGCTCCTCGGTGATCGCGCCGTCGGGGATGACGTCGGCGGCGATGCGCCGCGCATGGGACTGCTTGCCGGCGCCGGCGTGATAGGCGACAACGGCCGCCTCGCCGATGAGTCGCGCGGCCTTGAGCGTGAGCAGCTCCGGGTCACCCGGGCCGACGCCGACGACGGTGAAACGGCCGGTCATTCCTTCTCCTGGGCGAGTGCGTTCAGGGCGGACGAGGTCATCGCGGAGCCGCCGCGACGACCGCGCACCGTGACGTAGGGGATGTCGATGCCGTGGTCTGCGGCGAGGTCGGCCAGCGCCTGCTTGGACTCGGCGGCGCCGATGAAGCCGACCGGGCAGCCGACGATCGCCGCCGGCCGGGCGGCGCCGTCGAGCAGCAGCTCCAGCAGGTGGAACAGCGCCGTCGGGGCGTTGCCGATCGCCACGACCGCACCGTCCAGCAACGGCTCCCACAACGACACCGCTGCGGCGGTGCGCGTGGTCGACCAGCTGCGCGCCAGCTCGGGCACCCGCGGATCGGTCAGGAAGCAGGCGACCTCGTTGTCGGCCGGCAACCGGCTCCGGGTGACGCCGGTCGCGACCATGGTGGCGTCGCACAGGATGGGCGCGCCGGACTCCAGCGCGGTCCGCGCAGCGGAGACGAGCCGCGGATGCACCACCAGGTCGTCGGCCAGGTCGACCTGACCGCTGCCATGGATCATCCGGACCGCCAGCTTCTCGGCGTCGGCCGGGATCCGGGACAGGTCCGCCTCGCGGCGGATCGTCGCGAACGAGTCGAGATAGATCTCCGGCCCGTTGTCGACGTACGGGTACCGCCGCGCCGGTCTGCGTGCAGTGCTCATGACTTCTGCTCCTCGGGGACGAGTACGCCGCGCCACGGCGTGACGATCAGGTATGGCGCGCCGGTTGTCAGCGCGTCCACCGCGGCCCGGTCGAGACCGGTGGCCACGACCTCGACGTGCCGGCCGCCGGGGACCGCGCCATACGACAGCTGCTCGCCCGGTGACGGGAGTCGCGGGTGCGGCGGTGCGGCCGGCGTGAGCGGGGCGTCGAGTTCGGCGACGTGCCAGGGGGCGGTTGGCCCGGTCCCCCGGCGTACGACGAACTCGTGCGCGAGCGCTGCCAGCCGTTCGGCGGCCCGGTCGAGTGGAACGACGTCGCCCCACGACCTGCCGATGCGCAGTTGCGCGGTGTGACCGTCGAGGGCGACCAGGCCGAGATCCGCCGAGCGGTCCCGCAGGTCGCCACGACCGTCGTCGAGAACGAAGAGGAAGCGCCCGGGCAGCGCGGCGAGGGCCGGGTCGGCACACACCAGCCGGTCCAACGCGGTCGCGACCGGGCGCAGGTCCGCGCGCCCGCCCGCCAGTCCGGTCTGCGGCGAGACCATGACATTGCGCACCAGCTCGTGGGTGCGTGTCGGGAGCAGGCCGGTGCGCTCCAGCGCCGCCAGGGCGGCGTCGTCGAGCCGGCCCTCGGTTCCGGGGAAGGCACGCACCTGCAGGTTCGTCCGCGACGTGACGTGGACCCGGCCGTCGCCATACTCCTCGGCCGCGGTGACCAGGGACCGCAACTGCTGCGGGGCCACCCTGCCGCCGATGAGTCGCAGCCGCACGAGCATCCCGTCGGTTGCGGGCCAGGGCCGCAGCGCGCCGGGACATCTGTCGGAGCGCGATCGCGCTGTCGGCATGGCACACCCGTCCGGTCAGAGATCCGCCTCGCGGGATCCGTTCATGACCTCGCGGCGAATGCCGCCAGGGCCAGCAGGTCTTCGGACTCGGGTTCGACCGGCACGAGGCACCTTCCCGGGACGTGGCCCCAGTGGCGTCTTGCCTCGCCCGTCACCCTCACCGCTGCGCGTCAGCCCCGGAATCGCACCGGGTTCCCTGACTCCACCGGGGAGTACGACTGGCGGCCACAGATTATCGCGGCCCCGCCCCGGCACCGCGGCGGGTTTGCCGGGCGCCTCCGGAACCGGTGACCGTCACTTTCCGTCGGTCGGCGGATAGCCCTCGGCGCACAGCAGTTTCGCAAGATGCACGGCGTTGGCGGCGGCCACCTTCGTGGTCGACGCCGTCACGTCCGGCACGTCATCCAGGTCCTGGTAGTCGGTGCTGTGCATCGCTTCGCCGTTCCAGTAGGTGACGCCCTGCGCCGGGATGGTGAACCCGACGTCGCTCAAGGCCTGGTAGACGATGCCGGTGATGTGGTGCGCACCGTCCTCGTTGCCCACGACGACCGCCACGGCGACCTTGCCGAAGGTTCGCGGTCGCCCGTGGTCGTCGGTGTCGGAGAGCTCTGCGTCGAGCCGCTCCAGGACCCGCTGGCAGACGCTGCTGTGCTGACCCAGCCAGGTCGGCGTCGCGAGTACGACGATGTCGGCTTCGAGAACACGGGCGCGCAGGGCCGGCCACTCGTCGATCGTTCATGTGCTGCTCCTGACGGTCTCGTGTCGCAGGTTCTTCCTGCGGTCCCTACCCGCCCGACCGGTCGCGACACCCACCGGTGCACGGTCACGCCGGCTGCAGCGCGGCGGGGTTTGTCGTCATACGGGCCGGGGTAGCCGCTGCTCGAGCACGTCCCGCCACCCGCGCCACGAGGAGAACGCCCGATGGAGTCCCGCCTCACGCTGACCGTCGACGGACGACGGTGCACGCTCACGATCGACACGCGCACCAGCCTGCTCGACGCGTTGCGCGATGGTCTGGGCGTGACCGCACCGAAGAAGGGCTGTGATCGCGGGCAGTGCGGCGCGTGCACGGTATTGCTCGACGGTCGCCGGGTCACCTCCTGCCTGTCACTCGCGGTCGCCAACGACGGTGCGGAGATCGTGACCGCGCACGGACTGGTCGACGACGACGGGGACCTGCATCCGGTGCAGCAGGCGTTCCTCGACCAGGACGGTTTCCAGTGCGGCTTCTGCACTCCCGGCCAGATCTGCTCAGCGGTCGGCATGCTCGACGAATTGCATTGCGGGCAACCGAGTTACGTCACCGAGGACCTCACCGATCGGGCCGAATTCAGCGACGCGGAGATCCGCGAGCGGATGAGCGGCAACCTGTGCCGATGCGCGGCATACGTCAATATCGTCGCGGCGATCCGGCAGGCGGACACGGCATGAGACCCTTCGATTACGTGCGAGCCGAAACCGTCGATGAGGCGGTCGCCGCGGTCGCAGCGGCGCCACACGCGATGTTCCTGGGCGGTGGAACGAACCTGGTCGACCATCTGCGGCTCGGGATCGCCGGCCCCGACCTACTGGTCGACGTGAGCCGCCTGCCACTGGCTGTCGTGGAGGACCTGCCGGACGGCGGGCTGCGCATCGGCGCAGCCGTGCGCAACAGTGATCTCGCCGCCGACGAGCGGGTACGACGCCGTTACCCGGCCCTGTCCAGAGCACTGCTCTCGGGAGCGTCCGGACAGCTGCGCAACCTGGCAACGACCGCGGGCAACCTGCTCCAACGCACTCGCTGTGTCTACTTCCAGGACGTCACCACCGCGTGCAACAAACGCGAACCGGGTTCTGGTTGCTCGGCATTGGAGGGATACCAGCGCTATCACGCGATCTTCGGCGCGTCCGCGGACTGCGTCGCGGTGCACCCGTCGGACATGGCCGTTGCGATGTTGTGCCTCGATGCGACCGTCCGCGTGCACAGCCGGGTCGGTGACCGCAGCATCCCGTTGGCGGAGCTCCACCGGCTCCCGGGCGATGAGCCGGACAGGGACAATGTCCTGCGCCATGGCGAGTTGATCACCGCGGTCGACCTGCCCCCTTCCCGGCCGACGGCTCGGTCGACCTACCGGAAGGTACGGGATCGCGCGTCCTTCGCTTTCGCGCTGGTCTCCGTCGCCGCCTCGGTCGACCTCGACGGCGACAACACGATCAACGACGTGCGGATCGCGTGTGGCGCTGTGGCCCACAAGCCGTGGCGCGCGCACCGGGCCGAGGACCTCCTGCACGGAGCAACCGCCTCGGCGGAGGGCTTCCGGCAGGCGGCGGATGCCGAGCTGGAAGCGGCGAAACCGTTGGAGGGCAACGCTTTCAAGGTGCCGATGCTGCGCAACACCATGGTGCGGGTGCTGTTGGACCTGACGGAGGATGTGGGCCCTCGAGACATTCCTTCGGCGGACCACCACGAGGGGGACCGATGACCGACCAGCACACTCCCCCGTCGATGGGTGCGCCCATCGAGCGCATCGATGGACGCGCCAAGGTCACCGGCGCTGCGCCATACGCATATGACCAGCCGGTGCAGGACCCCCTGTATCTGCACGCCGTGCAGGCGACCATCGCCAAGGGGCGCGTGACCGGTATCGACGTGTCCGACGCCGAGAAGGTCGATGGAGTCGTCGCAATCATCACGTCCGACAACGCTTTCCGGCTCACCGACATCGACGACCCCGAGCTGTTGGTGCTGCAGTCGAACGAGGTGGCGTTCCGGGGGCAAGTGATCGGCGGGGTGGTCGCCGTCTCGCCGGAGATCGCCTGCGAGGCGGCGGACCTGCTCCACATCACGTATGCCGAGGAGCAACACCACGCCGAGATGGACCCGGAGCGCGGCGACCTCATCGCGCCGGAGAAGCTGGACGGCAACGCCGCCACCGACACGAGCGAGGGCGACGTCGACGCGGCTCTCGCCGGCGCCGTCGTCACGGTTGAGCAGACCTACACGACCCCGCTCGAGCACAACAATCCGATGGAGCCGCACACCACCATCGCGCAGTGGGACGACGGTCGGCTCGTCCTGCACACCTCCACCCAGGGCGTCCACGTGGTGCGGTCCGCGATGGCACCTCTCTTCGGACTCGACGAGAACGACGTGAGAGTCGTATCGCCATACGTCGGAGGCGGATTCGGCTCCAAGGGCAAGCCGCACGCTCCGGCTGTGCTCGCTGCTCTCGCCGCGCGTGCTGTCCCCGGCCGGCCCGTGAAGCTGGCTCTCACCCGCAGGCAGATGTTCGAACTCGTCGGGTACCGCTCGGAGACCATCTCGACGGTCCGGCTCGGCGCCGACAGCGACGGACAGCTCTGCGCGATCAGTCACGAGGCGATCGGCCGGACCAGCACGGTCGTCGGGTTCACCGAGCAGACCGCGATCCCGACCCGGACCATGTATGCCGCGCCGAACCGGCTCACCACCCACCGCTACGCGCGCCTCGACGTGCCGATCCCCTTCTGGATGCGCGCACCCGGCGAATGCCCCGGCATGTTCGGCCCCGAGCTGGCCATGGACGAGCTGGCCGAGGCCTGCGGCATCGACCCGATCGAACTGCGGTTGCGCAATGACACCGACACCGACCCGGACACCGGGAAGCCCTTCACGCACCGCGATCTGGCCGGCTGCCTGCGCGAAGGGGTCCGGCGATTCGGCTGGCACGACCGCGATCCGCGACCCGGTGTCCGCCGGGACGGTCCATGGCTGGTCGGCACCGGCGTGGCGTCCTCGACATACCCCGCGAACACGATGCCGGGCAGCCGGGTCCGGATCCGGCATACCGACGGCGCGTACGTCGTGCAGATCGGTGCTGCGGACATCGGCACCGGCACCTGGACCGCGCTGACCCAGATCGCCGCCGACGCCTTGGACTGCCCGACCGGGCACGTCCTGCTCGAGATCGGCGACACCGACCTGCCGAACGCCACCGTGGAAGGTGGCTCCTCCGGCATCAGCTCGTGGGGTTCGGCCATCGTGGCGGCGGTCGAGGCCTTCCGCAAACAGCACGGCGACAATCCCACCGAGGGCGCCATGGCAGAGGCCGAGGCGCCGGAAGACGCTGCGGCAGAACAGTTTGCTGCCCACTCCTTCGGTGCGCAGTTCGCCGAAATTCTCGTGCACCGCGACACCGGCGAGATCCGCGTCCCGCGCATGCTGGGTGTCTTCTCGGTGGGCCGGATCGTGAACCCGCGCACCGCCCGTTCCCAGCTGATCGGCGGTATGACGATGGGCCTGTCGATGGCTCTCTTCGAGCACAGCGTGATGGATCCGCGCTTCGGGCACATCGTCAACCACGACTTCGCGGAGTATCACATCGCTGGGCACGCGGATGTGGCCGACATCGAGGCGGTCTGGCTGGATGAGTGCGACCCGCGCACCAACCCGATGGGTACCCGGGGTGTCGGCGAGATCGGCATCGTCGGTGCGGCCGCCGCCATCGCGAACGCCGCGTACCACGCCACCGGCGTGCGCGTGCGTGACCTGCCGATCACACCCGACCGGTTCGTCGGCGCGCTGGCGCGCTGACGAGCCTCGGGCGGAACGAACGCATGGTTCAGCTGAGGGCGCCGAATTTCCGGCGGACCGTCTCGCGAAGTTCGGCCCAGTTGGCCGTGATCGGCCACTGCCAGCAACGTGCGCAGCGGCATCGTGCTCACCGTATGGGGTGCGATGAGTTCCTCGACGTAGAGCGTGTCGCGCAGCTCGGGCTTCTTCACCCCGGTGGATGCCCACAGGGGCCGTTGCGGACGCGCGCCCTGTTCCTCGAGCTCACGCCGGTCCTCGTCACTCAGTGTCTCCTCGAAGATCCGGTAGGCGAGACGCGCGTTGGCGACAGCGACCCGGTCCCGGAACGACTCGGTCCCCTCCCCGCCGTCATCGATCCGCCGGTCGACGGCCGCATCGACCCGGCTCACGAAGAACGATGCCACCGAGGCGATCCGCGAGATGTCCAGCTGCCGGTTCGCCGCTGTGCGTAGACCGGCGAGATATGCGGCGATGACCTCCCGGTAACGGTCCAGCGAGAAGATCAGCGTGACGTCGACGCTGATGCCCTGACCGGTCAGTTGCTCGATCGCGGGTATGCCGTCAGCTCCTGCAGGGCACCCGTCCTCGGCATGTCCATGCTGCTCATCCTTGTCCCCGTCCGCTGA
This sequence comes from Flexivirga sp., assembly GCF_035551235.1. Taxonomy (GTDB): domain Bacteria; phylum Actinomycetota; class Actinomycetes; order Actinomycetales; family Dermatophilaceae; genus Flexivirga. The sequence goes on from NZ_DASZNO010000021.1 coordinate 65,489, forward strand.
GGGCGGTCGATACGCCCTGAGCGCGAATACCCCGGGAGGCGGGATAAAAACGTTGTGAGCCATTCCCGCAGGAACGACGCGTAGAGTGCAGGAACGCAGCGACGTCGTCCGCCTGTTCGCTGTTGCGCGTGCCTGCAGAACCACTCGCGACGGGAGCGATCATGGACGCATTCGAATTCGCCCGCATAGCAGCAGAACTCAATGCTGCCAAGGGACCTGAGGAAACGGCCGAAGAGGTGGTCGAGCACGGTCGGGAGACACTCGGCGCCGACCACGCGGGCATCACCCTCATCACCCCCCGCAAGCGGTTGCGCACCGTCGGTACCACCGATCCCGTCGTCCTCGAGGCGGACAAGTTGCAGTACGCCCTGAACGAGGGCCCCTGCAACGACAGCGCATGGTCCGGCGAGACGCTCGCCAGCGTGCGGATCGACCGTGACGAGCGCTGGCCGGTGTGGGGCCCCCGCGCCGCCGAACTGGGGCTGAGGAGCGCACTCGCCGGACAACTCACCGACACCACGGGCGAACGCATCGGCTGCCTCAACCTCTACTGGACGACCGAGCGCACGTTCAGCGCCGATGATCACTCCTACGTGCAGATCTTCACCACGCACGCCGCGATCGCCCTCGCGTCGTCGATGCGCCACGCGCAACTCGACACCGCTCTCGACGCGCGCAAGGTGATCGGTCAAGCGCAGGGCATCCTGATGGAGCGGCACTCGCTCCGGCCCGACCAGGCCTTCGAAGTCCTGCGTCGCTACTCCCAGAACACCAACACCAAGTTGCGCGACGTCGCGCAATTCCTCGTCACCCATCGAGCACTACCCGACACCGATCCGAGCCGCAACCGCGCGAACCTCGACGAGGCCGTGAACTGAGCCGCGGCCGGTCAGCGGGTCAGCTCTTGGACCCGACGCAGCATGGTGATGCTCGGAAAGTTGTCTGCTGCTGCTTTGTCCAGTAGCAGGCGCGCGTATCCGGGGACGTCGTCAGGCGTCAGCAACTGCTCGATCATGTCCAGCATCGTCGTGGACGGAAAGCGATCCTCCTCGACCCGGCCCATCAGTTGCTCCAGGAGTGCAGCTCTGACGTCGTGGGCGGTGGTGACCACGGGAACCTCCTCATTCACAGCGGATCGTGCCTCTTGCTGTCGGTGGGTATATCGGTGGGTGTAGCGGTCAGTCGGAGAGCAGCATCCCCAGCGGCCCCAGGTCGATGTTCAGGTCGGCAGTGGCGAGGTCGTAGCGCCCCTTCAGTTCTTCCACGGCTTCCTCGAGGCGCATCAGTCCGGTGCCGAGCCCTTCGATCTGCTCCTCGGTGAGACTGCCGTCGTCGACGCGCCGCAGCGCCTGCTTCTCCATCAGCTGCCGGACGAGTTCGATGATCGTGAGAACGAGCCTGAACAGGTCGCGCTCGATCGACTCCGGGTCGGATTCGAGGCGTCTGGACAGGGAGCGTGTCGCGGCCATCAGTCCGGCTCCGGCAGTTGGTCACGGACGCTGCTCACCAGCGCTTGCAGACGCACTTGGACGAGGTCGACCCCTGACAGCGAGATCACGATGTCACCTGCCAGCACGACGCCGGTCCCGAGGAGTCGGTCGAGCAGGTCGACGAGGGCGATCTGCCCGGCGGGTTGCGGCCCGACCTGAAGTATCGCGCCGCTGCCAGCACGGCCGGCCCGCGCGCCCACCGGCTCGCGTCCCGTTTGGTCAGTCATCGCTGTCCAACATCGCGAAGGCGTATGGCGGCCAAGGTCCTTGTGAATCGATGACGAGGTCCGGAACCTCAGCGCGCGCGGCATCAACGCACGCCTGGAACGCACCGATCCCGTCGGCGGGGACGAGGTATGCCGCGTTGAGCAGCATGGTGCCCCGGCGACCGGACAGAGCGGGGTCCTGCGCCGGGAACGTCCGGGCGGCGACCGCGGCAGCGCCCAGAACCTCATGGAGCCGTGCCGCCGCGCGGGCGGCCCCCTGACCCGCTGTCAGTTTCGCCTCGGCCTGAGCCTTCTTCCGGCGGAGGTAGTCAGCTCCTCCGGTGGGTGTCGTGGCGGTGGCGGCCACGGTCTCCCGATGGGCCGGCGCGAGCACCTTGACGCTCCATTCCCGGCGCCCCTGCACACGGTCGAGCACCCGCTCGAGCCTGTCGTGCCACTCCGCCAGCCGGCGACGAACTCCGTCGTCGTCGAGGCAGATGGTCCCCAGTCGCAGAGGTGCGGTCGGGCTTGCCGACGACACGGCTTGCACAACCCGGTGATGTGCGCGTGCCACGGTTTCGAGCCAGGCGAGTTGCTCAAGATTCGCGCGCAAGGCTGCTTCGCCGAATTCGCTGAGGTCGACATCACTGACGATCGCGACCAGGTTCCGGTGCCGGACGGTGTCGATCCTGCCTTCTGCGATGCCTGTGACGGGCGCGGCCAGGGCGCCGTCCTCGAAGGGCCGGCTGACGGCGTACATGTATCGCGCGAGGTCAACCATCACCGGACTCCTTCGTGTCCGCTCCGGTTCGAGAATCCTGCCGGCCCGCTTCGAGTGCCTCGATGCGCTGCCGAAGCTGCTTGTTCTCGTCGGCCAGGTCGGTCTCGCCGCTGAGCATCGGGTCGCGCCGCCACCAGTCGATGCCCATCTCCTGTGCCTTGTCGACCGACGCGACCAGTAGCCGGATCCTGATCGTCAGCAACTCGATATCGAGCAGATTGATCCGGATGTCGCCCGCTATCACGATCCCCTTGTCGAGCACTCGTTCGAGAATGTCGGCGAGGTTGGGCTGTACGGGCTGGCCGGCCGATGTCATCGAGGTCGAGAACGGCTGGGTGGTCGAGGGGTGGGTCGGCTCGGTCATGTCACTCCTGCCCCGTTTCCCCGCGGACGTACCGGCCGATCCGCCGGTATCCCTCGAGGTTGCCATTCGCGCCGATCGCCACTTCGTAAGTCGCGAGCACATCGGTGGTGGCGGGCACCCGTCGCAACTCCAGCACGTCGACCTCCACGAGCCAGCCGTCGTCGGTGCGCTCGAGACCCGTGACGCCTTCGATCTCCTTGCCGATCAGCTCCTCGACCGCTTGCGTCGCCAGGTGTGCGATCCGGGCGGCGCCTGGCCGCTTCGGCGAGGCGGCCCGGGGAGCGCTCCGTCCGGACTGCCGCTTGCCGTTCGACCGTTCTGCCCCGGTCCTGCTGGTCTGTTGGTCCGCCATACTCAGACCCCACTCCCGCGAGCACTGCCGGTCATCAGCCGATCGACCAGTTCGTCCTCGCGCGCGGTCGCCTCTTCATCGCTCAGTGTCCCGTCGGAACGCTGCCGCGCGACGTCCTGCAGTTGCGCGCGGATCGATGCCGGGTCGTAGAACATCTCCTCGGCCTGTCGGCGCACCTGTTCCGCGATCGCCACCGACAGCCGCACCGGCGCGAGCGGCAGGCCGAGCACGCTCGAGACAAGCCCCATCACTGCGCTCCGACGAAGTCGTACGGTGCCATCGGCCCACGCCACTGCAGTCGTACGCGGGGATGGAGCGCAGCTGCCACGGACTCCAGATGCTGCTCCAGTGCGCCGCGCCGATCGTCACTGACCAGCAGCGCGTAACCGGCGATGTGCTCGGCACCGCTCCCGAGACGCACCTCGTGTTCGTCGACGAACGGCAGTATCCCGCGCAACAGCGCCTCCGCGTCCGTCGCACGCTTGATGTCGATCGCCTGTGCCACCAGCTCGCCGAGCCGCAATCGTTCTCCGTATGCCGCTCCCTCGGGCAGCTCGCGAGTCCGCGCGCGCAACTCGGCGACTTCGGGGTCGGCGTCGACGATCTCGGCGAGCGCGACGTCACCCCGGTATGACGCGTCCAGTGTGAACTGAGCGCTCCCGGCGAATCGGTCGAGCAGGGCGAGGAATCGCCCCGCGCCAGGAACCAACACCTCCTCGACGACGCTCCGGTCGTCCGGCATCAACGAACCGAACCGCACCGGAGCAATAGGACCTGCCCGGGCGAGTACGTCCAGGACGGCGTTGTATGCCAGCAGGTCGGCCCCTCGCCACCGCGGTCGGTCCGCGTTGACATCTCCGACGACCGCTGCGAGCCCCTCGTGTACGACGGTGCGTATCGCAGTGCCGTCGATGCCGCACAGCGCTGTCGGAAGACGGCCGGCGTCAGCCCGCCGCACGCCGTAGACGTGAGATGCGATCTCGAGCTCCTGCGTCGGCTGATCGGCGCTCATCGTGGACGCACTCACGAGTCGGAACTCCTACGGCGCGAAGACTTCCGCGCCGGCCGCTTCTTCTCGTCGTCATCGTCATCATCGCCACCGGACCCGGTGAGCGCACGTTTCGCACCCCGCACTGCGCCGCCGACCTTCTTGGCCGCACCGTGTTCCTGCAGGTCGCCGATGAATTCGTCGAGGGGCTTGCCGCCGCCATGCGCGATGAGGTCGAGGCGATTGGTCGCCTCGGCGAACCGCAGGTAGGTGTCGACGCTCGCGATCACGATCCGTGCATCGATGGTCAGCAGTTCGATGCCCACCAACGACACCCGCACGTAGGCGTCGATCACGATGCCCTTGTCGAGGATGACCTCGACAACATCGGCGAGGCTGCTGGGCGAGGGCCGCTCCAGGTAACCACCGCCCCGGCGCTGCATTGTCTGAGTTGTCATTGCAGGTGCCTCCTCGGCGCTTTCGCGAGCGTCCCCACGGGTTCCGGGCTCAGGTCGTCACCGTCGTGCGTCATCGTCGTAGTCCTCTTCGGGCTCGTCCTCGCCGGTGTCGTCGTACTCCTCGTCATCGTCGTAGTCCTCTTCGGGCTCGCCGTCGTCGTAGTCGTCCTCGGCCCCCTCTTCTTCGGGCTCGTCTTCTTCGGGCTCGTCCTCGTCGTAGTCGTCGTCCTCTTCGGACCCGTCCTCGTCGGCCTCGTCCTCTTCGTAGTCCGTCTCGTCGTCGGTCGCCGCCTCGTCGTCGGCTGCCTGCTGCTCCTCCTCCACGACCTCGTCGTGCGTCTTCTCAACCTCGCCGTCGTGGATGACTCCCCGCCAGCCTTCGACCGCGTCCGGATCGAGGATCGTGCGGGTCATCACGTGTCGCTGGAAGTTCTTCAACTCAGCGCGGGCCCGCCGGCCCTGTGCGCGCCAGATGTTGCCGGTGCGCTCGAAGAGTCCTTGGGGGTAGTACTCCAGGACCATCAGGATGCGGGTCAGATTGGGGCCCAACTCGTGGAAGGTGACCCCTCCGTCGACGTGGCCCTTCGCCCCCTGCGAACGCCACACGATGCGTTCGTCGGGAACCTGTTCCTTGATCGTGGCCTCCCAGGATCGGTGGGACCAGACGATCTGCGCCTTGAACTTGAGCTTGTTGTCCTCCGGGGCCTCGACGTTCTCGACCTTCTTCATGAAGCTGGGGAATTCGCCGAACTCGGTCCACTGGTTGTAGGCAACCGAAACCGGCACGCCGACATCGATCTCCTCGATGATCTTCGTGGACTTGGTCGGCTTGGCGGCACCACCGCCTCCGCCACCGCCGGTGACTTTGTCCTTCACACCCGAGAAGAGACCCTTGATGGCTCCTCCGACCGGTGACTTGCCTTCGGCGGCTGCCTTTGCCGCCTTGGCGCCCGCCTCCTTGCCCGGACTCCCTTGAGCGATGTCCTCGAACTTGTCGGTCAGTCCACCGACCCGGTCGGCGATCGTGCTCGTCGCACGGGATCCGAGCGTGTCGAACAGACTCCGTGACGCGTCCTTGAGCTTGTCCATCGGTTCAGTGGGCATCAGCGTTCACCTCTGCGTCGGGCGCCTCGCCCCGAACTGGACTTCTTCGTCGGCCGACGCGACGAGGACGCCTTCTTCGCACTCGCCGGCGCTGACTTCCTGGCCGTCTTCTTCGCACTCGCCGGCGCCGGCTTGGTGGCGGTCCTCTTCGCACTCGCTGCCGCGGACTTCTTGGCCGTCCTCTTGGCATTCGCCGGCGCAGGCTTCTTCGTCGATCGCTTTGCGGCGGCCGGTCTCCGGCCGCGGACGCCCCGCGCTCCCTGTTCCTGGGGCGCTTGGTCCCGGGGCTGTTGGTCCTCGGCCTCTTCGTCCTCGGCGCCTTCGTCCTCGGCGCCTTCGTCCTCGGCCTCTTCGTCCTCGGCCTCTTCGTCCTCGTCGGGCTCGTCCTCGTCGGGCTCTTCCTCCTCGGGCTCTTCCTCCTCGGGCTCTTCCTCCTCGGGCTCTTCCTCGTCGGGGCCTTCGTCCTCCAGCGCCTCCGGCCCGCCGTCCAGCGGACGGCTGCCCGACTCGAGCAGGTTTTGGTTGAGGTGTTCCAGGCGGGACGTCGCCACCGTGATGGCCGCAGTCTTGGCAGCCTCCATCAGGCGACCCCGGATCTGTTCCTGGAGCGCTTGAAGCTCGGGATTGCTGTCGATGAGCTTGGCGCCTCGTTGCACCAACGCTTGCGGGTCTGCTGCGAGCCGCTTCCCCGCCAGCATGCTGCCGACGGCAATGGCGAGCTTGAATTTCTTCGACCTGCCAAGCAGGTATCCGCTCGCGACCGCCAAGGCGATCTTTGTTGTCGCACTCATGGATTCCTCGTCATCTCTGGTCGCGGCCGTCGCGGGACGGCCCTGCACTGGGCAGGTGTCAAGCCGGAGAGTTACCCCGACCCGGTGCGGTCAAACCTTTAATGCGAGCGGAGATCGTCGGGTGTGCGATGAGACCCAGGGACGGTGCCTGATCGGGCATCGCGAGGCGGGGTCGGGCCACCGGGACGTCCCAGCCGCTGGGCGCGGGTGATTGGGGCCGGACGGCGCGGGTAACACCCCTCCATGTCAGACGGAGAGTCCTGCCGACCTCGGCCGTTGGCTGTTGCCGGTGCTGCGATCCTGCTGCTGGCGGGCTGCGCGTCACCCTCGCCGACCATGTCGGACTACCAGACCAAGACGCGCACCACGGCGAGCGCCGTCGCCGGCATCGCAGCCGTCGCGCGCACCGGCGCCCAGCAGTGGCAGCACGGGCGGCTGACCAAGGCGTATGCCGACACCCTCGTCACGGAGGCGGAGGACGACGCCGGGTCGATCATCGCCACCTACGACAGCCGCCAGCCGCCGACGAGCGACGCGATCGCATTGAAGGACAAGATCGACAAGCCGCTGCAGGACGTGTCCAACGCATTGACCGATCTGCGGATCGCGTTGCGCCGGGGTGATCACCAGGGCGTCTCGAAGGCGGTCCGCGCCCTCGTCGCTCCGCGCAAGAAGCTCAGCGGCATGGAGCGGGTGGGACTGTGAAGAAAGCCTTCGTAGTCGCGCTCGGACTGGTCACCGCCATCGGCGGGTTCGTCGACATCGGCAACATCGTGACCAGTGGCGTCACCGGCGCGCGCTTCTCCATGTCGCTCGTCTGGGCGATCGTCGTGGGCACCATCGGGATGACGGTGTATGCCGAGATGGCCGGGCGCGTCACCGCGGTCGCGCAGCGACCGGTCTTCCACGTAGTGCGGGAGCGGCTCGGCGTCCGCTTCGGACTCTTCAACCTGATCGCCTGTTGCATCCTCAACCTGCTCACCCTCGCCGCTGAGGTCGGCGGCGTCGGACTCGCGCTCGAGCTCGCGAGCGATGTGAACTACCTGCTCTGGGTGCCGCTGATCGCACTGGCGATGTGGGGCGTCATCTGGCGGCTGCCGTTCAAGGCCATCGAGCAGGTCTTCGGCGTGGTCGGACTGTCCCTGCTGGTCTTCGTACTCGCGTTGTTCTGGCTGCCGACGGACTGGGGAGCGCTGGCGACCAGCACGTTCCATCCGTCCGTGCCCCCGAACGAGGCGTACACCACGTACTTCTTCTACGCCGCGTCCCTCATCGGTGCCTGCCTGGTGCCGTACCAGATCATCTTCTTCTCCTCCGGGGGCATCGAGGAACAGTGGACGACCAAGTCGATGCTGCAGATGAGACTGAACACCATCGTCGGCTTCCCCCTCGGTGGCTTGTTGAGCATCGCCATCGTGGCGACCTCGGCCGTGGTGTTGCAGCCGCTCGGAGCAGACGCCGGGCACCTGAGCCAGGTGGGCCTACCCGCGGCGATCGCCTTCGGCAAGGTCGGCCTGGCCTTCGCGCTCGTCGGCTTCTTCGCGGCGACCTTCGTCGCAGGGGCCGAGTCGACGATGTCGACCGGGTATGCCGTCGCGCAGTACTTCGGCTGGTCGTGGGGCAAGTGGCACAAGCCCTCGGCTGCGCCACAGTTCCACGTCATCTGCCTGCTGACCCTGATCGCCGGCACACTGTTCACCCTGACCACGATCGACCCGGTGACCCTCACGATCGTGTCGGTGGTGCTCGGCGCTGTCGCCATACCGTTGACGTTCCTGCCGGTACTGGTCGTGGCCAACGACCGCGACTATCTGGGCGACAGGGTCAACGGCACGTTCGCCAACATCATGGGTGTGGCCTTCCTGGGAGTCATCGGTGTCGTCTCGATAGTCACCCTGCCCTTGCTGTTCTGGACCCGAGGAGGTTCGTGATGACCGAGTGGGAGTGGGAGGCGGCTGCCGCCGGGCAACTCCTCGATGTGCAGATCTACGCGGCGGATGGCGAGCCGGTGGGCAAGGTCGACGACCTGGAGTTCACCAGGCCACCCGGGGGCGGTGCTCCGGTGTTGACCGCATTGCTGTGTGGTTCAACGGCTTTCGGGCCACGGGTCGGCGGCCTCATCGGCCTCTTCGTGTGGGCGGTGGGCCGCAGGTTGTCCCCTGACGGGGGTGAACCGGTGCGTGTCCCGCTGGCCGAGGTGCAGACGGTGAACCGGCGGGAGATCCGGTTGCGCGAGACTGCGCCGGCGGACGAATTGCGACGCCTGACCAACTGGACGCGGGACAACGTCATCCGGCCCATTCCCGGAGGATCCCGATGAGATCCCTCGACCTGATGGGCGCCACCGTGGCCGACGAGGACGGTCGTCACCTCGGCACCGTGCACGATCTGCTGCTCGAGTCCGGTGCACCACCCCTGGACGACAGCAGTGAACCGGCACTGGCGATCAGCAAACTGGTGGTGGGACCCGTCGGTATCGGGCATCGACTCGGCTACGGGCGCGGCGCGATGGCGGGGCCGTGGCCCCTCACCGTGCTCCTGCGCTGGCTCGGCCGCGACTCGTTCGACATCCCGTGGTCCGACGTCGTCCAGGTCGCCTCGCGCACGGTGACGGTGCGCCGCGGCGTCACGCCGGGAACCGACGAGAAGGAGGACTCATGACCCAGAACGGCGGTCTCGACGTCCTCGCCGCGTGCTGCATGTTCGGCGTACTGCTGGTCCTGCTGGGCTGGGTCGTGCTGCGTCATCACGACGACCCGGTGACGCGTTCGCTGGAGAGGAGCAGCCAGACGAGCAGCGACACCGACGACACGGACGACGACCCGGGCAACGACCCGGACGGCAACGACGGCTGAGCGGGCCCGCTGCGCGTGCTCAGGAGCCGTCGAGCAGTTGCAGCAGTTCGCGCTCGACACGACGGCGCACCGCGGGACTGTGTTGCAGGACCGGTCCGCGAGTACGCCCCACTGTCCGTCCGGTCGTCTCGTACGTCGCGAGCAACCGCGGATGGACGTAACTGTCCCTCGCGACGGGCACGGTGTCACCGAGCGCCTCCGCCGCGTCGGCGATCGCCTCACGCACCCGGCCCTCCCGGGCCTGGGGACCTTCGCCCGCCCGTTTCGCCAGGGATTCCGCCGCAGCAACCGTCGCCGCCCACGTGCGCAGGTCCTTCACCGCGAAGTCGGGCCCGGCGAGATCGTGAAAACGCTCGCTGACCAACGCACTCGTGAGGTGCTGCCACGCATCGCCGTCGTGGAACGAGAGCAGGTAGGCATCGGCTGCTCGGTCCCGGGCAAGGCGGCTGACCCGGCTGGCGAGCAGGGCGTCACGCAGTGCGACCCGCGCGACGTCCCCGCCCTTGGCCGGGAACTGCAGGATCGTCCGTCCGCCCGATCGCTTCACGTGCCGGACGAGAAGGGTCGCCGCACCGTGTGAGCCGTTCTCCTGCTCGTACGTCTCGGAGCCGATCCGCAGCGAGCCCGTGTCGAGCAGCAGCAGCGCGAGCGACTCGACCGCCGCGCGCGGCGCCGGACCACGCGACCAGGCGGCGAGTTCACGGCGCAGCCGCCGCCGCAGGCGCGGCAACTCCCGGCCCAGCGCCACGACCCGCTCGAACTTCTCGGCGTCGCGCGCCATACGCCACTGCGGGTGGTAGAGGTATTGCGTGCGCCCCGCCGCGTCCACTCCGGTGGCCAGCAGGTGCGAGTCGGGATCGGCGCAGATCCACACCTGCTCCCACGCGGGAGGTATGGCGAGCTCCTCGATCCGCGTCCGCGTCCTCGCATCGACCATGCTCCCGTCCGGGGTGCGGTAGGAGAAGCCACGCCCGCAACGCCGGCGACGGATACCGGGTTCGGCAGGGTCCGCACGCCGCAGCGACGTCACGTCCCGTGGGTCGCCGCAACGGTCGCTGCCCGCAATTGCCGGATCTTCGCCACCACGACGCGCTCCTCGTCGATGAGCCGCTGCAACTCCGGATTGACCGCTGCGGTCGGGTCATCCGCAGCGACGACGGGCACCGTGCGGGCGGCGTCCTCGAGCGCCGCGAGTCGCACGATCAGAGAACGAAGATCGTCAACCATCGGTTACCTCCAGATGAGGGCACACACTTCGTGCGCCGTTGCTGTGGGGATTCACACGCCGGATCGGCCGGCGGGTTCGCGCGGCTCACCACACCGACTCGCGGTGGCGCCGACGGCCCGGAGTCGCCATGCGGCGACGTTCGTCCAGGAGCGCCAGCGCGTCATCGAGTTCGGCGGCCATGACGGTTCGATCCCGCACGATCCAGGGCAGATCGCGCACGAACATCGCCAGCCCGCGCACCAGCGTCATGCGCGACGGCGTGGTGCGGGTGATGAACCAGGTCCAGGAGAGAGCGCTGCGGAAGGGCCGATGCAGCCACGCGTTGGTCAGCGTGTTGCGGACCCCGAAGTGCCGGATGTTCGGAGCATTCGCTCCGCTCGGGTAGTGGTGCACCACGATCTGCGGGTCATAACGCATCCGCCACCCGTTGCGCAGCAATGGGATCGCCACCGTCTCCTCCTCTCCCCCGATGAAGAATCGGTGGTCGTATCCGCCGACCTCCAGGAAGGCTTCCCGTCGTACGACGACGGCACCGGCCATGAAGCCCATCAAGACGGTGCCCGGCAGTTCCGCGTCGCCATCCAGCGGGCTGCATTCCATCTCGCGGGAGATCGGGTCGAGCCGCTCCTCGTCGTTGACCAGGATGCGCGCATTCAGCAGCGCGAGAGACGCATGCCGGTCCAGCAACCGGACGGCACGCTCGAGTCCCGCGCGCTCGAACCAGCCGTCGTCGTCGCAGAAGGCGATGTATGGCGTACCGGCGAGCTCCGCCCCGACGTTCCGGGCGGCCGCACCGCGATTCGTCGCCAACTGCACGACCCGCAGGCCATGACCTCGCACCCGGGTGACGGTGTCGTCCGTCGACGCGTTGTCGACGACGAGGACCGGCACATCGAGCGCGCGGAGACCATGCACGGTGCGGTCGATCCAGTTCGCGCAATTGTGTGTGAGCAGAACGATGGTCAGGCGGTCGGCGAGGTCCGGGACGGGCGGCGCAGCGGTCACCCGCGACGCATGCACCGTCACGATGCCGCGCCGATGTCCTGGTCGACGTCCATGGCCCGGCGCAAGCGGAGCAGGATGTCGGTGAGAAGGCGGGAAACCTGCATCTGACTCACGCCGATGCGTTGGCCGATCTGCCGTTGGGTGAGGTTGTCGACGAACCGCAACCGCACGATCAGCCGCTCGCGTGCCTTCAGGGTGCGCAGCAGCGGGCGCAGCGTCTCGAAGTCCTCCACCCGATCCAGGTCCCGGCAGACCTCCCCCAAGGTGTCACCCAGGCTGACACCACTGTCACGGTCGACCGGTGCATCCATCGAGCGCGCGACGTACTGACCGTCCGCGCCCTCGGCCCGGGTGACGTCGCCCACGCTCAGACCGAGCTCATCGGCGATCTCCTGGCGGGTGGGATCCCGGCCGAGTTCCTGCGCCAGCCGTTCCGTACAGGACCGAACGGCCAGGCTCTGTTCCTGCAGATGACGCGGCGGACGTACTGCCCACCCGTGGTCGCGGAAGTGCCGCTTCAACTCCCCGGTGATGGTGGGCACGGCGAATGCGAGGAAGCCCGAACCCTGTCCGGGCCGGTAGCGGCGGACCGCTTGGACCAACCCGAGCAGGGCGACCTGCTCGAGATCCTGACGTTCGAGGCCCCGCTGGTCGTAGCGATGCGCGATCGACATCGCAAGCGAGAGGTGGTCGACGACCACTTGGTGACGCAATCGGGCTGCAGTGGTGCGACTCGCGTGCTGAGCCTTGAGGAGGAGATCTTCAGCGCGTGGTACCCGATCCCCTGCAGACGTGGGGGACGCAAGTTCTGAGTGCGGCATGGCTGTTCTCTTCCAACGAGAAACCACACCGACCACACTTCTTGAGCCGGCACGTTCCACTAACAGTGACACGTGTCACCCGCCACGGCAAGACCCTGAAGTCAGCAGATCGCTGATTTCGTTGCGGCACACCGCAATTGGCACCCCGAAGAAGTCATTGAACGGACTGTGAGAACGTCTTCGGGACGTCTGCTGGGACGTGGCCACGATGCGCGCCCGGCGACGATTCGACGCCATACCGATTGGGTACCGGGGGCCCATGCGAGTGCTCGGGATCAATGCGTTGTTCCACGATCCCTCGGTGGCCCTGGTCGTCGACGGTCGGATCGTTGCGGCAGCGGAGGAGGAACGCTTCAGCCGACGCAAGCACGGCAAGCGACCGGTGCCGTTCGCGGCGTGGGAGCTGCCCTCCGCAGCGATGGCCTGGTGCCTGGAGCGCGCGGGCCTGTCCGCCGGAGACCTCGACGTCGTCGCGTACTCCTACGACCCGGCGCTGGCCACACCGGCCGATCAGCTGGGTCTCGACGATCCGTGGGACTGGCTACGCCAGCAGTACGCCGAGCAGGCCCCCCGGTTCATCGCCGCGGAGCTCGGCGAGCTCCCCCACGGAGCGTTCCGCTTCGTCCCCCATCACATCGCGCACGCGGCATCCGCCGGTCTGGTCGAGGCGAGCCAGGACAGCGACGGACGGACCAGTGTGCTGGTCATCGACGGGCGGGGTGAATCCGCATCCCACCTCGCCGGCGAGTACGACCACGGAAAGCTGAACATCCTTGCCGCCCAACGGCTTCCGGATTCCCTCGGCCTCCTCTACGAGTCCCTGACCGAGCATCTGGGCTTCCTCCGGTCCAGTGACGAGTACAAGGTGATGGCCCTCGCGTCATACGGTCGCCCGCGACACCTGGCCGAACTCCGCGACGTCGCGCACGCGACGGGCGGCGGTGGCTTCACGGCCAGGGTGCCGGACTGGAGCCAGTGGGCGCCCCGCCGGGGCCCGCAGGACGCGTGGAACGAAGCACACGCCGACCTCGCGGCGTCGTTGCAGGCCTGCCTCGAGGAGACCCTGTTGGACCTGGCCTCGTGGCTGCACGACCAGACCGGCACGACGAACCTCGCGATGGCGGGCGGCACCGCGCTGAACTGTGTCGCCAACTCCCGGCTCTGGCGTGACTCACCGTTCGAGTCGGTCTGGGTGCAGCCCGCGGCCGGGGATGCCGGCACCGCCCTGGGCGCCGCGCTCGCGGCATCCGAAAACGTCACGCAGGCAGGGGGCACGGCCTTCCCGACCGCCGCACTCGGCAGGGAGTGGTCGGACGCGGACCTGGCCGGCGAGCTGCATCGCGCGCGGGTGCCGTTCCGGACGCCGGACGACCTGCCCGCAGTCGTCGCACAGGTCCTTGCCGACGACGGAATCGTGGCCTGGTTCGACGGGCGCAGCGAGTTCGGGCCGCGTGCCCTCGGTCAGCGTTCGCTGCTCGCGCACCCGGGGAACGCCGACAACCTGCGCCGGCTGAACGACGTGAAGGGACGTGAACAGTTCCGTCCCGTCGCGCCGATGGTGCGCGGTGAGCGAGCCGCCGAGATCTTTGCGGGGGGTCCGCTGCCGAGTCCGTACATGTTGTTCGTGCACGACGTGAAACCTGAATGGCGAGAACGCATTCCGGCGGTCACGCACGTCGATGGGACAGCGCGCGCGCAGACGGTGGACCGCGCGACGAACCCGCGCCTGGCCGGCATGCTGGAGCGTTTCGAGCAGTTGACCGGCGTGCCCGTCGTCATCAACACCAGCCTCAACACGGCCGGACGACCCATGGTGGACACACCACGGGAGGCGTTGGAGATCTTCGGGTCCGCACCGATCGACCTGCTGGTGCTGGGCCCGCACGTCGTACGCCGCGGCGCCCTGTACGGGGGCGACCGATGACCCGCACGGTCGACTATGCGGTGGTCGTGCCGACCATCGGTCGGCCCAGCCTGCAGGTGACGCTCATGGGGCTGGCCGCCCAGCAGCACCCACCGTCCGAGGTCGTCGTCGTCGACGATCGGCGGGCCGGCGGCACTCCCCTGTGCGTGCCGTCGGCGCTCACTGCGCGATGCCGCACCCGCGTGGTCACCGGCGGCGCGCGCGGACCCGCGACGGCACGGAACCTGGGCTGGCAGGTCACCGCGGCGCAGTGGGTCGTCTTCCTGGACGACGATGTCGAGATCCCGCGGGACTGGTCCGCCCGACTGGTATCCGATCTGGCCGATGCCGACGCACGCACCGCCGGCGTCCAGGCAGTCGTGCGCGTGCCGCTGCCCGATGACCGGCCACCGACCGATTGGGAGCGCAACACGGCAGCTCTTGCAGATGCGCGCTGGATCACCGCGGAGATGGCGTTCCGCAGGACGGCACTACTGGAGGTGTCCGGGTTCGACGAACGCTTCCCGCGTGCCTACCGTGAGGACTCCGACCTCGCGCTTCGCCTGCAGAACGCGGGTTGGCAACTGCGGCAAGGGAATCGGACAGTCGTGCACCCGGTCCGTCCGGCCGGCCCGTGGATCAGTGTCCGCGCGCAGCGCGGCAACGCCGACGACGCGCTGATGCGCGCTCTGCACGGGCGGTCGTGGCGCGAAGCCGTCGGAGCCGGCCGCGGCCGGATGCGCAATCACCTGCTCGCGGTGGGCCTCGGCAGCATCGCTGTCGGGACCGCGCCCGCGGCACACCACCGGTGGGGCCGCCGGGTCGCCGTGGCGAGCGCCGCCGGCTGGGTCGCCATGACCGCTGAATTCGCCATCCGTCGCATCCTGCCGGGTCCCCGCACACCGGCCGAGATCGGACGTATGGCGGTGACGAGTGCGCTGATCCCGTGGTGCGCGGTGACGCACGCCGTACGTGGTCGCTGGAGACACCGCACCGCGCAGCCGTGGCCACTGCCGCTGCGCGCGGTCCTCTTCGATCGGGACGGCACCCTCATCGTGAACGATGAGCAACCCGCTGACGTCGCCGTCGTGCACCCGGTGGAGGGGGCAGCGGAAGCCGTCGCGGCACTGCGCGCTCACGGCTTCGCGACCGGGGTCGTCACCAACCAGGGCGCGGTCGGTGAGGGGCGAACGACCGCGCAGGACGTCGCGGTGCGCAATGCCGCCGTCGACCGCGCTCTCGGGCCGTTCGACACCTGGCAGGTCTGCCCGCACCGGGTATCGGAAGGGTGCTCCTGCCGCAAGCCCGCGCCGGGCATGATCCGGGCCGCTGCCCGGGCGCTGGGCACACCCCCGCAGCAGTGTGTCGTCATCGGCGACACCGCGGGCGACCTGCTCGCCGCCCGCCGGGCCGGCGCGGTCGACGTGCTGGTGCCCAACGCCGACACCCGGCGCAGCGAGGTGGACGACGCGCCACGCGTGGCACCGGACCTGACCGCTGCCGTGAAATGGATCCTGGAGGGGGCGCGCTCATGACGCGGGTACTCGCCGTCCGGATGGACGGGATGGGCGACGTGCTGCTCACCGGTCCTGCCGTGCGAGCACTCGCCGCCGGCGCGACGCGGGTCGACTACCTCACCTCGACCGCCGGCGCCGCGGCCGCCGAACTGCTGCCGGGCGTCACCGAGGTGATCGCCTACGACGCCCCATGGATCGGGCAGCCCTGCCGCTCCTCATTCGCCGGGGAAGTCGCCGTGCTCGTTGCTCGCCTGCGTGGAAAGTATGACGAGGCAGTCGTTTTCACGTCATACCACCAGAGCCCGTTGCCCACTGCCATGGTCTGCCGGCTCGCGGGTGTACCGCGGATCACCGGCACGAGCGATGCGAGTCCGGGCAGCCTGCTGGACGTCCGGCACCGGAGACTGGGTGACGGCCACGGCAACGACGTCGACGACGACGGTGGGGACACCGGCGGCCACGAGGTCGAGGCGGCACTGCGGCTCGTCGCCGCGGCGGGCCACCCGTTGCCGGCACATGACGACGCGCGCCTGCGGCTGACAGCGCCCGCCCCGGAGCGCCTCGCACTGCCCGATCGCTACGTCGTCGTACACCCCGGCGCCTCGGTGCCGGCCCGCGGCATCGGCGCCGACCTGACCCGGGACGCGGTGCTCGCCCTGCTGGCGACCGGTCACCGGGTGGTGCTGACCGGTGATCGCGCCGACCGGGTGATGGTCCGGAACCTGCCACGCGACGGAGTCACCGACCTGATCGGACGCACCGACCTGCGGCGGCTGTGCCAGGTGCTCGCCGGAGCGTCCGCCACGGTCGCGGGGAACACGGGCGCAGCGCATCTTGCCGCGTCGGTCGGCACCCCGGTCGTGTCGATCTTCGCGCCGGTGGTGCCGGCCGCCCGCTGGCGCCCCTGGGGCGTGCCCCATGTGCTGCTCGGTGACCAGCGAGCGGGCTGTGCCGGGACACGCGCGCGGGTGTGCCCGTTGCCGGGCCATCCCTGCATGCGGGGCGTGACCGGCATGGACGTGGTCGACGCGGTCGAGCGGTTGACGGGACGGGACGCCCCACTGCCGGAGGTGTCATGCGCATCCTGATGTGGCACGTACACGGTTCCTGGACAACGGCTTTCGTGCAGGGTCGCCACGATGTCGTCATACCTGTGGACGCCGCGCGGGGGCCCGACGGACGTGGCCGCGCGCGGACCTGGGTCTGGCCGGACCGGGTCCACGAGGTACCCGTGCAGGAGCTTGACGGCGCGGACTTCGACTGTGTGATCCTGCAGCGACCGCACGAGCAGGAGCTCTGCCGGCGCTGGACCGGTCGTGTCCCGGGCAAGGACGTCCGCGCCGTCTACCTCGAGCACAACACCCCGGTGTGCGGGGCCGCCACCACCCGGCACCCGATGGCGGAACAACACGCGATCCCGGTCGTCCATGTCACCCACTTCAACCGGTTGATGTGGGACTGCGGCCGGGCGCCCACCACGGTCATCGAGCACGGTGTGATCGACCCCGGCTACCGCTACACAGGGGAGGAACCCGGTCTGGCCTCGGTCGTCAACGAGCCGGTGCGACGAGGTCGGGTGGTGGGCGCCGACATTCTGCTCGAACTGGCCGGCCGGCAGGCGACGGACGGTCGCTCCCTCGACGTCTACGGCATGGGGATGCGCGACCTGGCCGTCGTGGCCACCGATGCGGGCCTGCCCGGGTGGACCGCGAGATTGCACGATGACCTCCCCCAGGACGCGCTGCTGGACCGGCTCCCCCGTCACCGCGCCTATCTGCACGTATGCCGCTGGACCAGTCTCGGCCTCTCGCTCATCGAGGCGATGCTGCTCGGTATGCCGGTCCTCGCGGTCGACACGACCGAGGCGTGCGCTGCGGTGCCCGCCGACGGCGGATTGGTCTCGAGCGACCTCGACGCCTTGCTGCGACGCGCGGACGACTGGATCGCTGACCCGGACAGCGCCCGCCGCGCAGGTCGCGCCGCCCGGGTTCATGCACTCGAAAAGTACGGGTTACCAAGGTTTTTGGACGACTGGGATCGACTACTGGAAGGGGCAACATCATGAGGGTCGCACTGATCTCGGAACATGCAAGCCCACTCGCCATACTCGGCGGAGTCGACGCCGGAGGGCAGAACGTGCACGTGGCGGCACTCGCGCAGCACCTGGCGGCACGCGGCCACGACGTCACCGTCTATACCCGCAGGGACCGCCCGCTGGACGACCTGCCCGAACGGGTCGACCTGCACGGGGTGACGGTCGTCCACGTCCCGGTCGGCCCCGCCACATATCTGCCCAAGGACGACCTGCTGCCCCTGATGCCCGACTTCGCCGACTGGATGCTGCACGACTGGAGCCGGCATGCGCGGCCGGACATCATGCACGCGCATTTCTGGATGTCCGGCCTCGCCGCCGCACGCGCGGCCGACGCCACCGGCATACCGATGGCGCAGACGTTCCACGCTCTGGGCACCGTCAAGCGGCGTCACCAGGGTGCGGAGGACACCAGCCCACCGTCGCGCATAGCCGATGAGGCGTACGTCGGGCGCCGAGCGGACGCGATCATCGCGACGTGCTCCGACGAGGTGTCCGAACTCCGCCGGGCCGGCGTCGACACCGCCCGCACCAGCGTCGTGCCGTGTGGCGTCGATACCGACTTGTTCCGCCCGGGCGAGCATCAGGACCGCGGGCCGGACCTCGGGCCCATGTTGCTCAGCGTCGCGAGACTGGTGCCGCGCAAGGGCGTCGAGACCGTCATCCGCGCACTGGCCCAACTGCCCACGGCGCGCCTGCTGGTCATCGGCGGTCCGCCCGCCGCCCGGTTGGGCGACGATCCCGAGGCCGCACGGCTGGTGCGGATCGCCCGATCACTCGGCGTGCACGGTCGAGTGCGCTTCGCGGGCAGCGTTGCGCACGAGCAGATGCCGGCCGCCTACCAGGCGGCGGACGTCGTCGTGGCCAGTCCCTGGTACGAACCGTTCGGCATCACTCCCGTCGAAGCAGCGGCATGCGGTCGTCCGGTCGTCGGGACGGCTGTCGGCGGCCTGCTGGACACCGTGGTCGAAGGGACCACCGGCTTCCTGGTGCCACCACGCGATCCCGCAGCCCTGGCCGCGGCGATCGCACGGATCACCTCGTCGCCGCGGCTGCTGCGGCTCTGCGGAGTGCGCGCCGCCGAACGCGCGCAGGAGCGATACTCCTGGTCGCGCGTCGCGGAACAGACGGAGGCGGTGTTCCGCGACACGCTCTCCCGGACCGGCACCACTGTCGGATCGGGGTCCCGATGACCACGCGGATCACGCCGGGGCGAACCGTCGTCGTGGTGGGTGACGTCGTGCTGGACCGGGACCTGCAGGGCCATGCCGACCGGTTGTGCCCGGACGCTCCCGCACCGGTGGTCGATGTGGACGCGATTCGCAGCGGTCCGGGCGGCGCCGGTCTCGCGGCCGTCCTGTGCGCCCGCCACGGAGCCCGGGTGACCCTGATCGCGCCGCTGGCCGACGATCCGCACGGCGTCGAGTTGCGCCGCCTGCTGGCGGTCGAGGGGATCGACTTCATCCCGCTCGAGCATGCCGGACCCACGCGCTGCAAGACCCGTATCCGCTCGGGCGGCTACTCCCTCACCCGCTTCGACGAGGGCGGACCGGGCACTCCCGGCGCGCTGCCGCCCGAAGCGAAGGAGTGCCTTCGGGGTGCCGACGCCGTACTCGTCTCCGACTACGGCGCAGGTATGACGGCACAGCCCGAACTGCGCGCCATCCTCGAACGCCGGAGGAGGGACGAACCGATCCTGGTGTGGGATCCGCACCCGCGCGGGGCTGCGCCGGTGACCGGCGCCACGCTGGTCACTCCCAACCTGGCCGAGGCGCGGGCCGCCCTCGCCGCCGACATCTCCGCGGACCGCTCGGCCTGGGACGGTGCGCGACTTGCCGCGACGCTCCTGCGGCGCTGGCGGGCCACGGCGCTGTGTGTGACCTGCGGGGAACAGGGTGCGTGGCTGGCGACGTCGGCGCCCGAGCCCTACTTCGCTCCGGCACCCTCGACCGAAGCGAGCGATCCGTGCGGCGCCGGCGACAGCCTGTCGGCCGCCGTCACGCTGGCGCTGGCATCCGGTGCAACACCGCCCGAGGCCGTCAACCACGGTGTGCAGGAAGCCGCCCGCTGGGTGGCCCGGGGCGGCACGACCGGCTTCCGGGACAGAGGCTGGGCACCCGGGTCACCCGGGTCGCCGCCGACGGACGGCCATCGGAGCGGCCGGCCGTTCGCCGGCACCCTCGTCGCGACCGGTGGCTGTTTCGACGTCCTGCACGCCGGGCATCTCGCCTCGCTGGAGGCCGCCCGCCGTCTCGGCGACGGCCTGGTCGTGATGCTGAATTCGGACAGCTCGGTACGCCGCCGCAAGGGTCCCGGCCGGCCGGTGCAGCCGGTCGAGGACCGGGCCCGGTTGCTCCGCGCGCTGTCCGTCGTGGACGACGTCATCGTCTTCGAGGAGGACGACCCACGCGAGGCGCTGCGCCGCCTGCGCCCCGACATCTGGGCGAAGGGCGGCGACTACGACGCCAATTCATTGCCGGAGGCGGAGGTCGTCCGCTCATGGGGCGGCCGGGTCGTGCTCCTGCCGTATCTCAACGGGCGTTCGACCACCTCACTACTTCGCCGGCACCAGGAGAGGAACCTTCATGACACTGTCAGCTGACACGCCGACGACGACCACCACCCTCGCCGGGACCGTCATCGTGACCGGAGGCGCGAGCGGGCTCGGTGCGGCCGTCGCGCACGCCGTGCTGCGCGAGGGCGGCCGGCCCGTCGTCCTCGACATCAACTCCCCCGAGGGCGAACTCCCGCATGTCGAGGTCGATCTGGCCGATACGCGTGCCACCGAGGCGGCTGTCAGCAGGATCATCGACGAGTACGGCGACGTCAGTGCGGTCGTCACCGCGGCCGGCACCGACGTCTGCGGTGCCCTCGACACGGTCGCCGGAGAGGCATGGGACCGCGTCCTGCGGGTCAACCTGCTCGGCACCGCGGCCGTCATCCGCGCGGCGGTTCCCCAGCTGCGCAAGGTCCATGGCCGGGTGGTCACGGTCGCTTCGACCCTGGGTCTGCGGCCGGCAGGTGACGCCACGGCATACTGCGCCTCGAAGCACGGCGTCGTCGGGTTCAGCAGGGCGCTGGCGATGGAGTTGGCCGGCGACGTGGGCGTGACCATGGTGGTGCCCGGCGGCATGCGCACGCACTTCTTCGACGGTCGTCCGGAGCAGTACCGGCCGGGGCCGGACGCCGAGCTGATGGATCCAGCGGAGGTCGCGAACGCCGTGATGACCGCGTTGCGCCAACCGGCCGGCGTGGAACTGCGCGAACTGATCGTCACCGCATCGACGGAGCCGTCCTGGCCCTAGTACCCGTTGTCAGCCGGCGAGCCAGGCCCGGCTGTTCCGCACCATCGCCGAGAAGTCGTCGTACTCGATCGGGCAATCACCGTCCACAGCCTCGGCGACCGCGCGCAGCGCCTGACCTATCGTGAGGCGCTCGGTGGCGTCGAGATCGCCGAACAGCGGCAGTTCCGAGGCCTCCTCGCTCTTGGCGTGATGGGTGACGGCCTCCTCGAGCAACGCGAACTGCATGTTGAATTCGTACGACCCCTGATCGAACATCTGCAGCCGCTCGACCAGCTGAACAGACTGACGTTCCTCCGCCATCCGGTCGTCACCGACACCGACCGGGCCGCCGCCGGCGTGCGCGAGCGCCGGGTGGATCGTCAGCTGCTCCGCCGCCTCGTGCATGGCGAGCAACAACAGCAACCGTCGGATGGCTCGCTGCTTCGCCTCGCCGGAGCCGGCCTTGGCGGCGTGGAACGCGGCATGGATCATGCCGTGCTGCGCAGTGACCTGACCGACGAGCTCGGCCGCCGTCGGTATGTCGTCGATGTTTGGCTGGACATTTGCCTGGACATTTCGCTGCCCGTTCTCCTGGACCATTCCGGCGGCATACCCGCTGTGCGCCGTCGTGACACCACGCCGCGAGCGGATGCGTGACTTCGCGACCACTGGGTAAGGCCTCCACGTACGGAACTGCGAGCTACGGAAGGTGATGGGGATGCCCGGCAGGAAGACGCCCGGACCATCGGTCAAGGACGACGAGCTCTACGAGGAGTTGCGCGACGAGGGCAACAGCAAGGAGAAGTCCGCCCGCATCGCGAATGCAGCAGCCAACTCGTCACGCTCGAAGGTCGGCCGCAAGGGCGGTGAGCACCCGTCGTACGAGGACTGGACGAAGAAGGACCTGCAGCACCGCGCAGCGGAGATCGGCATCGAGGGCAGGTCGTCGATGAACAAGGATGAACTCATCGAGGCGCTCCGTGACCACTGAGTGACCGTGGTGTCCCTCTGGTGTTCCCGATGTCCCCCGTGACCGACATCGCCCGGCCCGATGACCGCCCGTGGTGGATGAGCGCGGTCTGCTACGAGATCTACGTGCGTTCCTTCGCCGACTCCGACGGTTCGGAAGAGGGTGACCTCGCGGGAGTCCGGGAGCATCTGGACTACCTGGAATGGCTGGGCGTCGACGCGCTGTGGCTGTGCCCGTTCTTCCGGTGACCGACCGGGCCGTCGGACCTGACCGGACGAGCGCGCCACCGGACGTTGTCCAACCGCCTCAACTGCTCCAAGACACGGTGTCGAGCACCCCGTCGACGACGAACCTCGACACGTCCTTCAGCCGATAGCCGTGCCCGGACGCCTCGGGGCTGGCCGCCGCCATCCGACCGCCCCGGACGACGGGGGCGCCCTCGATCATTTGTTCCTCCAGCGCGACGTGATCGCTGAACCACTCGATGTTGCGCAGAGCGGGATCGGCCAGGCCCAGCGGCAGGTGCAGCGCCGGCGCGCAGTGCGCCGAGACCGGCACACGCGCCGCATGGGCGTATGCCGCACATCGACGCCACCCGGTGTAACCGCCACACCGGGTCACGTCCAACTGGACACAGTCAACGACGTCGCACATGGCCCGGGCGTCGGAGATCTCGGCGATGTACTCCCCCGCCGCGACCTCACAGTTCAGTGCGTCCCGCAGCTGCCGCAGCCCGTCGCCGTCGTCACTGGAGACCGGCTCCTCGAACCAGCTCACCCCCAGCAGGTCCAGGTCCTGGCCGACCCGCATCGCCTCACGGCGCGAATACCCACCGTTCGCATCGACCATGACCTGCGCGTCACCGTGCACCCGCGCCAGCACCCGGGCCGTGCGGTCCAGATCGCGGGTGACGTTGTGTCCCCAGTCCTCGCCGATCTTCAGCTTCATCGCGGAGCAGCCCGCGCTCAGCCAGCCCTCCACCTGTTCGTCCAGCTGCTCGGTGGTGAGCGAGGTGAATCCGCCCGATCCGTAGACGGGGACGACTTCCCGGTGCGTACCCCAGAGGTCCGCCAGCGGCATGCCGAGCAACTTGCTGCGCAGGTCCCACAGCGCGATGTCGACCGCGCTGATCGCGGCCATCACGACACCGCGGGTCCCCAGATTGCGACAGGCCCGGTGCATCCGCTCCCAGCTGCGTGCCGGGCTGGTCGGCTGCTCGCCCACCACCTCCGGTGCCAGCACCGACCGGATGATCTCCGCAGCGGCCGGTGCCGTGTAGCTCCAGCCGAGGCCGATCACCGATCCGCTGCGCACCTCGACGGTCACCACACCCGTATGGTCCCAGGTCAGTGTTCCGTCACTCTCCGGTGCCGGCGTCGGGAAGGACAGCGCTCGCACCTCGAGCTGATCAACTACAGCTGCAGGCGTCATACCACCGCACCTACCCCTTGGCGCTCGAGCCCATTCGTCCGGTCGACACCGGGTTTCCGTGCGCGGGACGAGGGGTAGCTGGCTGGTCCCACGTCGTTGAGAGGAGATCACCTGATGACGACATCTTCCGACACCCGGCCGGACCTGGATTTCTGCGCCGAACTCGGCCAGCAGCTGCGGGTCGATTCGGTGGCGATGAGCGATCGCGCCGGGTCGGGTCACCCCACCTCGTCCATGTCGGCGGCGGACCTGATCGCGGTGCTGATGAGCCGCCACCTGCACTGGGACCTGCAGTCGGCGGACAACCCGCACAACGACCACCTGATCTTCTCCAAGGGCCACGCCTCCCCCCTCTACTACGCCATGCTGCACGCGGCCGGCGTCATCGACGAGCAGGAGTTGCGCACCTACCGGCAGTTGGACAGCAGGCTGGAGGGGCACCCGACGCCCCGCATACCACCCACCGATGTCGCCACCGGATCACTCGGTCAGGGCCTGCCGATCGGAGTGGGAATCGCGTTGTCCGGCAAGGAACTCGAGCAACTTCCCTACCGCGTCTGGGTCCTGTGCGGTGACTCGGAGATGGCCGAGGGGTCGGTCTGGGAGGCGTTCCAGTACGCGGCGTGGCGCGGACTGGACAACCTGACCGCCATCATCGACGTCAATCGACTCGGCCAGACCCGCGAGACGATGCTCGGGCACGATGTCCAGGCGTATGCCGACCGGGCGACCGCTTTCGGCTGGCATCCGATCATCGTGGACGGGCATGACGTGCAGGCCATCGACGAGGCGTATGACGAGGCCGCCGGCGTCTCCGGCAAGCCCACCGTGATCATCGCGCGCACGTTGAAGGGCAAGGGCGTCAAGGCCGTCGAGGATGAGCCCGGCAAGCACGGAAAGCCCTTGGAGGATGCTGCGTCCGCGATCCAGGAGCTCGGCGGCTTCCGCGACTTCGAGGTCGACGTACAACCACCCGACGACGACTCGCAGCCGCACCGCTTCCGGACGCAGGATCACGACCGCCCGGCATACGAGGTCGGGACCGAGGGTTCCACCCGCGAGGCGTATGGCGCGGCCCTCGCCTGGCTCGGCGCGACCCGCGAGGACGTCGTGGCCCTGGACGGTGAGGTGTCCAACTCGACACACGCCGACACGTTCGCCGACGAGCAACCGGATCGCTACTTCGAGATGTTCATCGCCGAGCAGCAGATGGCCGCTGCCGCCGTCGGTCTCGGCACGCGCGGCTGGACCGCGTTCGCGTCCACCTTCGGCGCGTTCTGGGCACGGGCCTACGACTTCGTCCGCATGGCCGCGGTGTCACGTGCCGACCTGCGGCTGTGCGGCTCCCACGCCGGGGTGTCGATCGGTGCAGACGGCCCGTCGCAGATGGCGCTGGAGGACATGGCGTCACTGCGCGCGATCCACGGCAGCGTCGTGTTGCACCCGTCCGACGCGAACCAGGTCACGTGCCTGCTGGAGGACATGGCCGACCGGGCCGGCATCTCCTACCTGCGGGTGCTGCGGGGCAAGACGACGGTCCGGACCGCACCGGACGAGCCGATAGGCATCGGTGGCAGTCGCACCGTCCGGCAGAGCGAACAGGACGACGTGACGATCCTCGCGTGCGGCGTCACGGTCGACCAGGCCGTCCAGGCAGCGGATCTGCTTGCGACGCAAGGGATTACAGCGCGGGTGATCGACTGCTACTCGGTGAAGCCGCTGGACGAGGACACCGTACGACGTGCCGCTGCCGACACGACCGCGCTCGTCACCGTCGAGGACCACCGCCCCGAGGGCGGGCTCGGCGACGCCGTCCTCGAGGCTGTGGCGGAGTCGGCGTTGCGCCCCACCGTGCACAAGCTGGCCGTCGACGTCATGCCGACGTCAGGTACCCCCGAGGAACTCATGCACGCCGCCGGCATCGATGCCGAATCGGTCGCCGACGCCGTCCGCATCCTGTGCACGGGACGAAGCGGCAGCGAGGGTAAGGCATCGCTGTGAGCGCCGATGTCGTCGTGGTGACCGGCGCCTCCGGCGGAGTCGGTCGGGCCACCGCGGTCGAGTTCGGTCGCCAGGGGGCATGCGTCGCACTCCTCGCACGGGGCGCGGCCGGACTGCGCCAGGCAGCCGATGCGGTGGAGGCCGCCGGTGGACACGCCATCGCCATACCGACCGACGTGTCGGATGCCGCCCAGGTGCGGGGTGCCCTGGAGCGGATCGAGCAGGAGTGGGGCGCGGTCGACATATGGGTGAACGTCGCGTTCACCTCGGTCTTCTCACCCTTCGATCAGTTGGAGCCCGATGAGTACCGGCGAGCGACGGAGGTGACCTACCTCGGCTACGTCTACGGCACCATGGCAGTCCTGCCGCGCATGCAGGAGCGCGGCAGCGGCACCATCGTCCACGTGGGTTCGGCGCTGGCCTATCGCGGCATACCCCTGCAGTCGGTCTACTGCGGCGCGAAGCACGCCATACAGGGTTTCCACGAATCGCTGCGATGCGAACTGCTGCACGCGAAGAGCCCGGTGCACGTGACGATGGTGCAGCTGCCGGCCGCCAACACGCCGCAGTTCTCCTGGGTGCGGTCCCGGTTGCCGCGTCGCCCGCAGCCGGTGCCGCCGATCTTCCAGCCGGAGGTCGCGGCACGCGCGATCGTGTATGCCGCCAGGCACCCCCGGCGCAGGGAGTACTGGGTGGGTGGAAGCACCGCGATGACGCTCGTGGCGAATGCCGTGGCGCCGGGGCTCCTCGACCGATACCTCGCCAGGACAGGGTTCGACTCGCAGCAGACCGATGAGGCGCGTGAGCCGAACCAACCGGAGAACCTGTGGGCACCGGCGGATGTCGCCCGCGACTTCGGGACTCACGGTCGCTTCGACGACAAGGCGAAGACGCGTTCGGCCCAGTTGTGGGCCTCCCAGCACCACGGCCTGCTCGGGGCAGTGTCGGGAGCCGCTCTGGCAGCCACCACAGCCGCCGTCAGTCGTCGTCCGATTTCAGTTCGGGCAGGATCTCGGAGCCGTAGAACCTGATCATGTCGCGGTAGTGCGGTCCCATGTTCGCCACCGCCACCGTGTCATAACCGGCCTCGAGGTACGGGCGGATGGCGGCCAGGTGCGCTTCCGGATCCGGCCCGGCCGCAACCGATTTCGCGGTCATGTCACGGGTCACGAGTTGGGATGCCTGCTCGAAGTGCTGCGGCGAGGGAAGCACCTGCCCCAACTCGCCGGGCACTCCGGCGTTGGCCCACAACCGGTGCGCGTGATCGATGCCCTCGTCCTCGGTCGGCGCATACGCCACCTTGACCCCGGCTTCGGCGGGTGCGTCGGTGCCCTTCATGGATCGGAACTGCCGCAGCGCGTCCGCGTCCGGTTTCGTCGAGATGAAGCCGTCGCCGATCCGGCCGGCCAGGTCGATCGCCTTGGGGCCGAAGCCCGAGATGTAGATCGGCGTCGGATCCTCGGGCATGGAGTAGATCCGGGCCGTGTCGACGGTGTAATACCGCCCGTCGTGCGACACGACCTCGCCGGACCACAGCCGGCGGATCACGTCGACCGCTTCCTCGAGCATGCCGAGGCGCACGTCCTCGTGCGGCCACGGCTGCCCGGTGATGTGTTCGTTGAGGGCCTCACCGGTGCCGACCCCGAGCGTCAGACGCCCGTTCAACAGGACCGCGCTGGAGGCGGCCGCCTGGGCTATCACCGCGGGATGCAGCCTCGTCGTGGGACACGTGACGGCTGTGGTCACCGGCAGCTCACAGACCTGCGAGATCGCACCGATCACCGACCACACGAAGGCGCTCTGTCCCTGTTCGTCGTTCCACGGGTGGTAGTGATCGCTGATCCACAGGCAATCGAAGCCGGCCTCCGCGGCCGCCCATGCCTGGTCGACGAGTTCGTGCGGCGTGTATTCCTCGCAGGACAAGAAGTAGCCGATCCGCATGTCAGTCCTCCAGTTTCGTCACGTCGTGGGTGGGATACCCGTGCGTGGAGCGCACAAACCGTTGCGTCATTCGGTCCAGCCGGTCGCGATGCGCAGGCAGCGCCGTAGGGCACGTCGCGCCCGTGGGACGACGAACGGTGCTCCGTCCGGCACCGCTTCGTCGAGCAAGTCGTTGGTTCGCCGTACGAGATCGGCGGGCGGCACACCCTCGCGGCTCTGCACGATGACGTCCCGCAGCGCGCCCGTCGCCGCCGACAGCCGGCTGCTGTCGGACCGATGCAACGCCGTGCGGTCCTCCAGCATTTCGCGGGCCATATCCTCCACGACGCTCGCCGCGCTCTCACTGGACCCGGCGAGCGCGAGCACGTCCGAATGCGAATCCTGCCATCGAGTGCGCCGGGGGTTCCCCTGTTGTGCCCGCTCGGCCTGGGAGGTCGCCTGCCGCAGCCGCTGCCGCGTGTCCGGCAGCGATTCGAGTGCTGCCCTCACGCCGGCCGCGCGATCCTCGATCGAGTCCTCGTCCGCGTCGATGAGATCGACCAGGGCACCGAGGACCCGCACGATGTCGCGCCGGACGGCCCGTGTCGCGCGCTCCACCTCATGTAGCGCGAGGGGCGGGAAGACGACGAGGTTGATGACCATGCCGACGACCGCTCCCAGCAGCATCTGCGACAAGTAGCCCACCACGTATTCGAGGGTGTCCGGTCCCCCGGCCGTGAAGACGAACAGCGCCGCGATCGGCACCCAGGAACCCTGGGCACCGAAATTCCGCGCATTCCCGAGCACGGTGCCGACGCCGAGCGCTATCGCCACGGTGATGGCATTCGGGCCCGCCGCGAAGTGCAGTGCCACGGACAGCGACACGCCGACGGTCACCGCGGCCAGAGCGCGCAGTCCTTCGACCGCGGAGTCGTAGAGCGCCGAATACATGACCGTCAATGCGCCCAACGGTGCGTAGTACGCGTAGGTCGGCAGGTATGCGGGCAGCATCACGCCCAGCTGCCATGCGATAGCCGCCGCCACCGCGGTCTTCAGGGTCTGCCCGACCAACCGGTGATGTGTTCGCCTCCCGGTCCGTGCGACTCTCGACGCGCGCTCCTCGGCTCGGTCCGCCATACCGCCCGTGTACCCACCTCGAGGGCCGCGCACTCGGTTCAGTCGATGCCGACGCGGGTACCACTTCGGCCATGACAACCGATTCGTGGTGGATGACCGAGCACCTGCACGACCTGCGCGCCGCCCTGGCCTCGCTCGAACGCCAGGAGGGCCTGCTGCGGAGCTGGGGGTCTCGGCTGGCGTCGCATCTGCGCGGTGGCGGCCGTCTGCTGGCTGCGGGCAACGGCGGCAGCGCGGCCGAGGCACAGCACCTCACCGCCGAACTGGTCGGCAGGTTCGACCAGGAGCGGCGTCCCCTGTCCGCGATCTGCCTGTCGGCCGAATCGTCCAGTGTGACAGCGATTCTCAATGATTACGGAGCCGACGAGGTGTTCGCGCGCCAGGCGGCCGCGCACGGCCGACCCGGCGATGTTCTCATGCTGTTGTCGACCAGCGGGCGCAGCGCGAACGTGTTGCGAGCGGCGGCGGTCGGCCACGCGACCGGGCTGCGGGTGTGGGCGATGACCGGCCGGTTTCCCAATCCCCTCGCGCAACGTGCCGACGAATACGTCGCGATCGACGCACGCTCGACGGCAGCCGCCCAGGAAGGTCATCTGGTGGCGCTGCACGCGGTGTGTGCGGCGCTCGACGAGGCGCCGGCGCGGGACGCCACGGCCCGACGTGCCGCCGACGCGGGCGTGCGTGGCTGAACACGCCTGCAGGGTCGCGACGGACCGTCGCCGGCAGGCGACGAACGACTCACGCCGCGGCGAAGGCCGCGATCAACTCACGGGTGAATGCCGGCAGGTCGTCCGGGTTGCGGCTGGTGACCAGTGTCCAGCCGTCCCGGTCGCAGACGACGACCTCACTGTCCTGCCACTCCCCGCCCGCGTTGCGAATGTCGGTCTGCAGACTGGGCCAGCTCGTCAGCTGCTTCCCGCGGACGACATCGGCCTCCACCAGGCTCCACGGGCCGTGGCAGATGGCGGCCACCGGCTTCCCGGCCCGACGGAACGCTCCCGCGAACGCGACGGCATCGCCGATCGTGCGCAGCTTGTCGGGGTTCGTGGTCCCTCCGGGCAGCACGAGCCCGTCGTAGTCCTCGGGTCTCGCGTCACCGAGGCGGGCATCGACCGGAAAGGTGTCGGCCTGCTCCACGTCGTGGTTGAAGGCCTGGACGCTGTCCTTCTCCGGACTCACCAGGACCGGTGTGCCGCCTGCGTTCTCGACCGCGTCCCATGCTCCGGTCAACTCGACCTGCTCCACCCCGGAAGCAACGAGGAACGCGACCTTCTGTCCGTGCAGTTCATTGCTCATGCCCGTCCCCTACCCCGGCACGGCCCGCCGACACGCCCCGCCGGCGGGCTGAATGCATATCCATGGCCCGCGCGGGTAGTCCAGAACGATGGCACGGACGACGAACGATGTCCCGGATGCGACGCCATGGGTGCCCCCACCCGGTGAGCGCACTCTTGAGTCCATGACCGAAGCGGCGCGCGGCTGCAAGGGCTGCGGCCTCTATCGCCATGCCACCCAGTCGGTCATGGGCGCGGGTTCCACGCACGCGAGCTACCTTGTGGTCGGCGAACAGCCCGGCGCCCAGGAGGACCAGCAGGGTGAGCCGTTCGTCGGGCCCGCGGGGCAGGTCCTGGATGACGCGCTCGAGCGCGCCGCCATCGACCCACAGGACGTGTTCATGACGAATGCGGTCAAGCACTTCCGCTTCCGCGAACGCGGCAAGCGCCGGATCCACCAAACACCCAACCGCACTCAGATCGTCGCGTGTCGGCCCTGGCTGCTCGCCGAGATCGAGATGGTCCAGCCGGAGGTCGTCGTGTTGCTCGGGGCATCGGCCGGGCAGGCGCTGCTCGGTCCGTCGTTCCGTGTGGGGTCCAGCCGCGGTCGCCGGCTCCGCTGGCCGGGTGACCGGCTGCTGCAGGGCCCGTGTCCTGCCCTGCTGGCGACCATCCATCCGTCCGCGGTGCTGCGCGGGGGTGAGCGACGCGAGGAACTGCGCGACGGCCTGGTCGCGGACCTGCGGCAAGCGTCACGGCTGTAGCACGACCTTCAGGCAGTCATCGGTCTTGTCGCGGAACATCCGGTACGCGTCGGCCGCTTCGGACAGCGGCACGTGATGGGTGGCGAAGTGCTCCAGATCGAACACGTCTCGCTCCCGGACGAGCGGCACCACGTCCTCGGTCCACCGGCGAACGTTCGCCTGCCCCATGCGCAGCGTGATGCCCTTGTCGAACAGGTCCATCATCGGGATGGGGTCCAGGCTGCCGCCATACACACCGCTGATGGAGACCGTCCCGCCACGACGCACCGCCGCGAGGGCGGTCCGCAGCGCCGCCAGCCGGTCGACACCGAGATGTTCCATCACCGGCCGGCCGACCACTGAGGGCAGGCGACTCGCGACACCCACCGCTGCCCCGGCCACCTTGTCGCCGTGCGCTTCCATGCCGACGGCATCGATGACGCCGTCGGCGCCGCGACCGTCCGTCAGGTCTCGCACGGCCTCGGGCACATTCGCCACGGACCGTATGTCGATCACCTCCGCACCGTGCTCGCGCGCGGTCCGCAGGCGGTCGGCGAGCAGATCGATGCCGATCACCCGGACACCGAGGTGCGAGGCGATCCGGCAGCAGAGTTGACCGATCGGCCCCAGTCCCACGACCGCCACGCAGTCGTCCTCGTGGACGTCGGCATACTGCACCGCCTGCCAGGCCGTCGGGAGGACGTCGGACAGATAGAGGTAGCGCTCGTCCGCTCCCGTCGACGGGACCACCATCGGGCCGTACTGCGCCTGGGGTACCCGCACGAATTCGGCCTGGCCTCCGGGCACTGCGCCATACAGGCTGCTGTAACCGAAAAGCCTGGCACCCTTGCCGGTTCGACGCATCTGCGTCGTCTCGCACTGCGACTGCAAGCCTCGCCTGCACATCCAGCAATGCCCACAGGAGATGTTGAACGGCACGACGACCCGATCACCGGCCGAGAGCCGGTCCACCTCCGACCCGACCTCCTCGATCACGCCGATCACCTCGTGACCGAGGATGTCGCCCTTGTGCATGAAGGGCGTGAGTACGTCGTACAGGTGCAGGTCGGATCCGCAGATCGCGGTCGACGTCACGCGGACGATCGCGTCGGTCGGCTCCTTCAGCACGGGATCCGGTACGTCGGTCACCTCGACGTGTTGGCGGCCCTGCCAGGTGAGCGCCTTCATCGGACATCACCCATCTCGATTCCTTCCAACGGCAGTGCCGTTCGCAGGAGCCCATACCCGGCGAAGTGCTGCGCAAACGCTCGCGGAGACCGGTTCGCCGGGCCGTGCGCGGGTACTTGAGCGGGATGATCCGTTCGACGTCCGAGCAGTCCTCCCGCACGCCGGACCGGGTCGTTCTGGTGTTGCGCGCGCTCGGGCTCGGCGACGCACTGACCGGCATTCCGGCACTGCGCGGTATCCGGCGGGCGTATCCGGACCACCGGTTGCTCGTCGCCTGTGGCGCGGAACTGGGCAGCTGGCTGACGGAACTCGGCGTGGTCGACGGCGTGGTGCCGACCTGCGGGCTGGAGCCGATCACGGGCGCTCCCGTGCCGGACGTGGCCATCAACCTGCACGGGCGGGGACCACGGAGCCACGAGATCCTCCGTCTGACAGGGGCAGCACAGCTGCACGGATTTGC
The DNA here is from genome assembly GCF_035551235.1 of Flexivirga sp. Lineage (GTDB taxonomy): Bacteria > Actinomycetota > Actinomycetes > Actinomycetales > Dermatophilaceae > Flexivirga. The sequence goes on from NZ_DASZNO010000021.1 coordinate 97,852, forward strand.
GTGTCCCGCAGCCGGATTCCCCAACGGACCACGATGGGACGACGGAGCGCACGAAGTCGACCGGTGGTGCGCGCTGGTGCGCCGGATCGGTGGTGAATGCGGCCGATCGGACCTGCGTCTCACCAGACCCGGCGGACGTGGCGGGCGTGGCACGTCGGCGCCGGTGGTGATCCATCCCGGCGCCGCCTCCGCATCGCGGCGCTGGCCCGTCTCTCGATGGAACCGGCTGGTCCATGTCCTGAGCGCGCGGTCGCAGGTGCTGATCACCGGCGGCGGAGCCGAGGCGGACCTGTGCGCGGACGTGGGGCGAGGAACGACCGCCGAGTGTGTCGCGGGCCGGACGTCGATCGCCGAACTGGCGGACGTCGTGTCCGCGAGCGATCTGGTCGTGTCCGGGGACACCGGGATCGCCCATCTGGCAACGGCTTACGGCGTCCCGTCGGTCACGATGTTCGGCCCGGTGCCGCCGTCCCTGTGGGGTTCGGCGATCGATCCGCACCTGCACCGGTGCATCTGGCACGGCACTGCGGCATCCGCTGTCGGCGACCCGCACGGCGCGCTGATCGATCCGCGGCTCGACGCCATCACGGTGCCGGAGGTCCTGGCCGCCGTGCACGGGCTGTCGCCTCGGCTCACCGGAGCCTGATTCGCCGGGACGCCGGCCGGGTAGGACCACCAGCGACCTGAAGGAGGAAGCAATGACCCGGGACACGACGGGAGACGTGGACCACCCGGCCGCTCAGATCCCGCTCTCCGGTGACCTCATCGAGAAGCTCGGCGATTCCGCCACCGACTACGCGGCAGGCCTGTGGTCCGTGGCGCAACAGCGGGACGCCGATGCCGGTGAGATGGCCACCCTGATCGGCCAGGTCAACGATCGGTTCGGCATCGACTTCCCCGGCACCGTGGTCCAGAAGTGGCAGGAGATCTTCCGCAACGCGGGAGGCCTCGTCACGATCATCAGCGAAGACCGCGTGCTCGCGGGCGGGCCCGTGGGTGACAACGCGATGGAGCCACCGTATGCCTCCGACGGGCCGGACCGGGACCAGCAGACGGACTCCCCGTCGTCCTGACGGTTCGCTCCGGGGACGGGTGGGTAGCGAAGCCACATGTCCTTGCTGCACCTGAGTCCTGACCGATCCCACGAGGCGATCCACCTGATCGACCGGGCGGTGGCCAATGTCCAGCATGGCCGCTTCGAGCGCTCGTTGTCCGGCCTGACCGCGGTCGCGGCCGTGGTCACCACGGCCGAGATCTACATCGAGCACTACAAGGCCGGGTTCGGCAACAAGTGGATGTGGTCACCGATCCTGATCACCCCTCCCGTCGTCGTGGCGGGGGTCGCCGGGGTCTTCAGCAAGAAGTGGGCCAAGACCGCATTGCCGATCACGGCCACGGCGTACACCCTGAACGGCCTGGCCGGGGAGTACTTCCACGCGCGTGGCGTCTCCCGCAAGCCGGGTGGCTGGAAGCTCGCGTCATACAACGTGCCGATGGGACCACCGATCGCCGCGCCGGGGCTGATGTGCATCGTCGGCGGTATGGGCCTGCTCGCCGCGATCCTGCGTCGGGAGAAGTGAATCGATGGCAACGGGGAATGCCCGGGAACGGATCGACAAGGACAAGGGTCAGCACCTGCCGCATCTTCGATCGGACGGAGGGCCACCGCACCCGTCGTGGCTGCCCAGGCAGCGGCGCGGGACGACCCCGCAGATGATCGGGCGTTACCCGGACTTCGATGTCCTCGACAGCGCCGGCACCTGGGACGAGGTCACTCGTGAAGTGGTCATGGCGCGGCTCGATCCGCCCGGTCCGTTGCGGTTCTTCGGTCCGCAGGAGGAGCCGATCCTGCGCGCGTTCTGCGACGTCACCACTGGACAGGACGCCGAGCCGCGGGTGCCGGTGGCCGAAGCGGTGGACACGAAACTGGCCGACGGGAGGCTCGACGGCTACCGATACGCCAACATGCCGGATGACCGGGATACTTGGCACAGGTCCTTGTCCGGCTTGGAACAGACCGCACAGCAACGGTTTCGGACGACGTTCGCGCAGTTGGAGCTGTCCCAGCAGGAGCAGATCGTCGCGGATTTCGCCGACGGCACGCTGACCGGCGGCGCGTGGGATGAACTCGACGTCAAGCGTGCGTGGTCGGTGTGCATGCGCGCCATCCTCGCCGGCTTCTACTCGCACCCGTGGGCGTGGAACGAGATCGGCTTCGGCGGACCGGCCTACCCTCGCGGGTTCATGCGCACCGGAGCCTTGAACAGCAACGAACCGTTCGAGACACCGGGTGCCGACAGCGAGGATCCGGTCGAGGCCGTGACTGCGGACCCGGAGATGTTTCCGGAATGAGCATGAGGAAGCACCTGCGCAACATCGCCAAGGGTTCGATCGGCCCGGCGGACAACGACTCCCGCTTCCTGCTCGACGTGCATTCGCGCGCCCTGCCGGGTCGACGCACCATGCAGGAGTACCGCGACGACGACGAGGTCGACCTGGTGATCGTCGGCGCCGGTGCGGGCGGCTCGGTGCTCGCGCAGCGGCTGGCCCGCCGCGGCTGGCGGATCGTCGTGATCGAGGCCGGTCCCTTCTGGGACCCGGACCGGGACTGGGTGTCGGACGAGGTCGGCTCGCACGGGCTCTACTGGACCAGCACGCGGATCATCGGCGGCTCGGACCCGATCGAGCTGGGCAAGAACAATTCCGGCCGCGGTGTCGGCGGCTCGATGGTGCATTACGCCGGTTACACCCCACGTTTCCACCCGTCGGATCTGGAGACCTTCACGCGCGACGGTGTCGGCGCCGACTGGCCGATCCGCTACGCGGACCTGCTGCCGCACTACGAGCAGGTCGAGCGCGAACTGCCCGTGGCCGGGCAGAACTGGCCGTGGGGTCATCCGCACAGCTACCCGTTCAGCCCACACCCGGTCTCCGAGGCGGCCAACGTCGTATGGCGCGGCGCCGAGAAGCTCGGCATACGGATGCGGGTCGGACCGGTGGGGATCGTCAACGGCACCTTCGGCAACCGACCACACTGCATCTACCGCGGCTACTGCCTGCAGGGGTGCAAGGTCAACGCCAAGGCCAGCCCGCTGGTGACCCACCTGCCGGACGCGCTGGCACACAGTGTCGAGATCCGATCGAACTGTATGGCGTTCCGCGTCGAGCTGGACGAGTCCGGCCGGGCACGCGGCGTGGTCTACTTCAGCGAGCCCGGCGGCCCCGAACGACTGCAGCGCGCGAAATTCGTTGCTGTTGCGGGGTATTCGATCGAGACGCCACGCCTGCTCCTGGCGTCCACCTCGGCGCGGCACCCGCACGGCATCGGCAACGACCACGATCTGCTCGGGCGCTACGTGATGGTGCAGGGCGCCACCCAGACAGCTGGCCGCTGGCCGGAGGAGCTGCGGATGTACAAGGCGCCGCCGCCGCAGGTGTCCAGCGAGGACTACTACGAGACCGACGCCTCGCGGGGTTTCGCCCGCGGCTTCTCGATCCAGACGGTCTCGCCGCTGCCCTGCGGCTGGGCCGAGCACGTCCTCGCCGATGGCCACTGGGGGCGCGCCATGCGGGAGTACATGCGCGACTACAACCACTGGTCGACCGTGGGCGTGCTCAATGAGTTGCTCGCCGATCCGGACAACCGGATCACGCTCGCCGACGAGGTCGATGACTACGGGCTGCCGGTCGCGCGCATCGACTATTCACTGACCGACAACGACAGGGCCAACTCGGCCTACTCGACCAAGGTGATCACCGACATCCTCAAGGCCGGCGGCGCGCAGGATGTGCTGACCATCCACCGCTACGCACATCTCATCGGCGGCGCACGGATGGGGAGTTCACCCGAGACCAGCGTGGTGGATGCCAACCAACGCTCGTGGACGGTGCCGAACCTCTTCCTCGCCGACGGGTCGGTGTGCCCGACGCAGGGTTCGGCCAATCCGGCGCTGACGATCATGGCGCTGGCGTCCCGCCTCGCCGAGCGTATGGCGGACGGCTCGGCCATGTCCGACGATCCCGAGCAGCGCGCCGGGACCGTGCGCGCTCGGCAACCGGTCGGGTGATCGCCGGCACGCAACCGCACCGCCATTCCCGATTGCACTGCACAGTAAGGAGATTCAGCATGAGCGACACAGTCAGCGACTTCGTGATCGACCGACTCATCGAGTGGGACCTGCACCAGTTCTACGGCTTCCCGGGCGACGGGATCGGCGGGTTCGACGGGGCGCTCGAGCGAGGTGAACGCGACGGGAAGAAGTTCCGCTACATCCGCCCGACGCACGAGGAGATCGCGGCGCTGATGGCGTGTGCGCACGCGAAGTTCACCGGGGATGTCGGCGTCTGCATCGCCACGTCGGGACCGGGCGCGATCCATCTGCTGAACGGCCTCTACGACGCCAGGATGGACAACCAGCCCGTCGTGGCGATCGTGGGCCAGCAGGGGCGTGTCTCCTTCGGCAGCGACACACAGCAGGAACTGGACCTCGAGCGGGTCTTCCAGGATGTCGCGGGATACGTCGAGACCGTCGTGACGCCGATGCACGCGCAACTGGTGGTCGACCGTGCGGTGCGCATCGCCGCGGCCCAGCGCTGCCCCACGGTCGTGATCCTGCCGGCTGACGTCCAGAACCTCCCGATGGAGGAGCCCGCCGTCGAGCACTGGGTGGCGCGGACCGGCGTCGGTCACAGCTCGACCGTGACGACCCCGCCGGAGAGCGAGTTGCTGCGGGCGGCCGATGCGCTGAATGCCGGCAAGAAGGTAGCCATGCTCGTGGGTCAGGGCGCGCGGGGTGCGACCGACGAGGTGATCGCGGTCGCCGAGCGACTGGGCGCCGGCATCATCACGGCACTGCTCGGAAAGGACGTCGTACCAGGCGATTTGCCCTACCACACGCAACAGCTGGGCCTGCTCGGTTCCAAGCCCAGCTACGACATGATGCAGGACTGCGACACGTTGCTGATGATCGGCAGCAACTACCCGTATGCCGAGTTCCTGCCCAAGACCGGCCAGGCCCGCGGCGTGCAGATCGACCTGTCCCCCCGGCACCTGAGCCTGCGGTATCCGATGGAGGTCAACCTGGCGGGTGATGCGAAGGCGACCCTGGCTGCTCTGCTGCCGCTGCTGGTGCACCAGGACGACCGGTCATGGCAGCAGAAGGTCATCCAGGGCATGCAGGACTGGGACACGGTCCTGCAGGAGGAGGCCGAGACCGAGGCCGATCCGGTCAACCCGCGCTACGTCTACCACGAGCTGAACAAGCGGCTGCCGGACAACGCGATCGTCACTGCGGACGCCGGATCCACCGCGGACTGGTACGGCCATCACATCCGGCTCGGCCGCGAGGGCAGCGGCAACCTCTCCGGGATGCTCGCCTCGATGCTGGCGGCCATGCCGTATGCCGTGTCGGCCAAGTTCGCGCATCCGGACCGGCCGGTCGTCTGCACGATCGGCGACGGTGCGTTCCAGATGCTCGGCATGAACGAATTGATCACGGTCAAGCGGCACTGGAAGTCCTGGTCCAACCCCCAGTTCATCACTCTCGTGCTGAACAACGGTGACCTCACTCAGGTTTCGTGGGAGATGCGTGAGGTGGGCGACCCGCGCTACGACACCTCCCAACTGGTCGAGCGGATCGACTACGCCGCGTATGCCGAAATGCTCGGGATGCAGGGGATCACCGTCGAGAAGCCGGAGGACATGCCGGGTGCATGGGACGCCGCCTTCGCCGCGGACCGCCCGGTCCTGTTGGACGTGCACACCGATCCGAATGTCCCCCCGCTGCCCGCGCACGTGTCGCTGAAGGAGGCCAAGGGCTTCCTGGCCGCGATGCGCAAGGGTGACCCCGCCGAGGGTGCGGTGATCCGGGACTCGGTGAAGGCGGTCGGGGCCGAGCTGAAGGCGGGCGTCAAGAACGCGCTCGGTCGCGACGACGGCTGACGACCTACACCCCGCGGGTTGCCGGATCTCCGGTGGGCAGACCGTCCGCCAGCAGTTCGGCCAGGTGCAGCGGATGCCTGCCGGAGTCGTCCAGCTCCGTGATCTGGGTACGGCAGCTGAAACCGTCGGCAAGCACCGCAACGGTCTCGTCAGCACTTCGCAGTGCAGGCAGCAGCCGGTCCTCAGCGCACGCGCGGCTGACCTCGAAATGACCGCGCTCGAAGCCGAAATTGCCTGCCAAACCACAACATCCGCCGACAGTCCGCGCTTCGGCACCGGCGCGCTTCAACAGGGCACGGTCGGCCTCCCAGCCGGTGTCCGCGTGCTGGTGGCAGTGCACCTGCGCCAGCACCTCATCGACGGCAACTGCAGGTGGCGACCAGCCGTCGGTGTGCTCCTGGAGCAGGTCGGCGAAGCCGACGATCAGGTCCGCGAGGCGCTGCACAGCCGGCTCGTGCGGCAGTAGCCGCGGCGCATCCGAGCGCAACATCGCCGTGCAGCTCGGCTCGAGTCCGACAACGGGCCAACCGGACCGCAACGCCGGTTCGACGATCCGGACCGTGCGACGCAACACGCGCCGGGCGATGTCCAACTGTCCGGTCGAGGTCCAGGTGATGCCACAACAGACCGGTTCATGGGGCATCGTGACCCGATAGCCGGCGTCCTCGAGCACCGCGATCGCAGCGCGACCGATCCGCGGATCGAAGTGGTTGGTGAAGGTGTCGGGCCAGACCAGGACCGGCCCGCGCTCGCCCCTCCCCCGCGGGCCGCGCCCGCGCCACCAGTCCTGCAGGGTGCGCTCGGCGAATTTCGGCAGCTGCCGGTTCTCGACACCGGCGATCTTGGCACCTGCTGTACGGAGCAGCGGAATCTCGCCGGCCCGGTTGAGGATTCGTGCTGTCCGGCTCACCGCGACCGTCCGCGCGGTCAGGGGCAGCCACCCGAGCGCGTAATGCGCACGCGGCCGCAGCCGATGCCGGTAGTGGTGGTGCAGGAACTCCGCCTTGTAGGTCGCCATGTCGACGTTGACCGGGCAGTCGGCGGCGCACCCCTTGCAGGACAGGCACAGATCGAGTGCTCCCTCGACCGCAGTGGAGCGCCAGCCGTCGGTGATCGTGCCGTCCCGGTGACCGTCCATCATCTCGTACAGCAGCCGTGCCCGACCTCTGGTCGAGTGCAGCTCCTCCCGGGTCGCCCGGTATGACGGGCACATCACGTCGTCGCCCGTCTTCGGCTCCGGCGCGCGGCAGAGCCCGACCCCCACGCACCGATTCGCAGCACGCACGAAGCTGCCCTCCGTCGGGTAATCGAACGCCGGCGTGTCCTTGAGGTGCGGGGACCACGCAGCACCCATCCGCAGGTGGTCGTCCAGCCGGTCCGCTCCGACCAGCTTCCCGGGATTCATCAGGTTCTCGGGGTCGAAGATCGCCTTGAGCTCGACGAAGGCCGTCATGATCCGGTCGCCGAACATCTTGGGCAGCAGCTCGCCGCGCGACTGGCCGTCCCCATGTTCGCCGGACAGCGACCCGCCGTATCCGACCACCAGGTCGGCAGCCTGCTCCATGAACCGACGGTAGTCACGCACACCATCGGCGTCGTTGAGCCGGAAGGGGATTCGCGTGTGAATGCAGCCCTGGCCGAAGTGGCCGTAGATGCTCGGCACCGCGTCGTCGGCATACCCGAACCGCCGGTAGAGGTCCTCCAAGTCACGCAGGTAGTCACCGAGCTTCGACGGTGCGACGGCGGAGTCCTCCCAGCCCGACCACGCATCGGGTTCTCCCGGCACGTGCGCAGTGGCGGCCAGGCCCGCTTCACGGACGGCCCACAGGTCCCCTTCCAGGTCCGCGTCGGACACCAGCGACACGTCCGCGTCGTCGGGTGAACGCCCGGCCGCCTGCAGCATGGCGTCGGCCGCGCGATCCGCGTCCTGCTTGCGGTGTGCGCCGAACTGCACCATCAGGAAGGCATGCCCGTCCGGCATGTCACGTCGCGCTTCCTCGTGCAGGTGCTCGACGCCTTCATCGTGGATCAACCGCCCGTCGAACCCTTCCAGCGCGATCGGTTCGGACGGCAGGATCCCCGGGACCGCGTCGGCGGCCGCCGCGACCGACTCGTACCCCAGCACGACCAGTGTGCGTTCGGCCAGCACGGGCACCAGCTCCAGCTCCGCGTGCAGCACGGTGACCAGCGTCGACTCGCTGCCGACGAGGGCACGTGCGACATCGAACCCGTATTCCGGCAGCAAGGAGTCGAGGTTGTAGCCCGACACGCGTCGTGGGATGTCCGGATAGCGCCTGCGGATCTCCTCCGCGTACTCATCCCGCAGGTGCCGCAGGGAGCGGTAGATCGCCGCTCGCCGGTCCCCGTGCCGTTCGATGTCGGCATACGTCTCGTCGGTGGTCCGCCCGCACCAGAAGCGGGTTCCGTCCGCCAGCAGCACCTCGAGCCGCGACACGTTGTCCACGACCTTGCCGGTTCGCTGGGCAGTCGCACCGCAGGAGTTGTTGCCGACCATCCCACCGATCGTGCAATTGGGATGTGTCGCCGGCTCCGGGCCGAATCGCAAGGAATACTGGGACAATTCACGGTTGAGATCGTCAAGGACGATGCCCGGCTCCACCACACACGTGCGTGATTCGAGGTCGACGCTGCACAGCCGATCGCAGTATTTGGCCCAGTCGATCAGCACCGCGCGGTTCGTCCCCTGGCCGGCCAGGCTCGTCCCTCCACCACGGGACACGATCGGCGCCCGATGCCGCCCACACACTCCGATCGCGCAGGCCCCGGCCTCCACGGTGCGCGGAATGACCACCGCGATCGGCACCTGCCGGAAGTTCGACGCATCCGTGGAGTAGGCCGCCCGAGAGCCGTCGTCGAACCGGACCTCACCGTCCACCAACGCTCGCAAGTCCTCCTCGAGCGTGTCGATGTCCTCGTCGAGCGCGCCGGCATCCTCATCGAGCATCGTCGCGGCCCTTCGCGGCCGTCGTCGCCGGCTGCCGCACAACGTCGACGTCGATCGGCTTGCAGACACCGCCGTTCGACTTCTCCGCCGAGCAGGCCGTGACGCCGACCAGCAGGTCCATCTCCGCGCGGACGACGAAACGGTCTCCTGCGCGCGACGCCGGAGGATCGATGTGCATGGTGCCACCGGGCTCGAACCAGACATTCATGAAGATGTTGAACGTCGTGGAGATGGTGCCCGGATCGACACCGAAGGGCTGCAGCGCCATACAGAGGTTCTCGAAGCAGCTCGGGTGCGCGGCGCCGCCGAGGTCGGGGTAGAGCAGGTCGAAGGTCGACTGACTGCACGGTGTCAGCACGAAGTCGTGCCGGCCGCACGTGTCCTCCTCGATCGTCAGCATCGGGCGGCTGAGATTGCTGTAGAGCGTGTCACCGGTCGACAGGTAGATCGTGTTCGCGTAGTCGATCGTCCGCCCGCTGCTCAACCAGTCCCCTGTCCCGTCCGCGGCGACACAGAACAGGTCGCTGACCTGCTCACCGGTGGGATCGACCACGACGAGCCGGTCGCCGGCGGCAAGGCGCAGGCCCAGGCCGGTCTGTGGCGCCAAGCGCTGCATCATTGCCCTTCCCCCGGACCACCGAAGTCGGCGTCCGGCCTCCAGTGCGGGCCGACGGCCCGACCGGAGTACTGGCGGGCCTCGGACGCCGCCCCGAAGTCCTCGACCATCGGATTCGGGTAGCCCTGGACCTTGCTGTCCCGTATGCGGATCCGCTCGCGCATCCGCTCGTAGCCACCGTCGGCGCGCAGGTTCTGGAACTGCTCGTGCAGGTTGAAGACCAGCGTGGGCCACGGAGCTCGGCGGGCGACGCGCGACGCATCCGGGTGCAGTCCCACCACGAAATAGGCGGTGCCTGCCGCGCTGAAGGAGAAGTGCGGGTCGACCGGGTCGTCGGACACCTCGGTGCTCCACGGCGTCCCGTCCGCGTCAGCCACAGTCTGCAACTGACGCCACAGGAGACGCTCGAAGGTCTTCTCGTCCGAGTGTTCGGGCTGCCGGAAGATCGCGACGAACGATGCGAATCCGTCGTCGACGTCCGTGTCCCTCGCGAACTCCCGCAGCCCCTCGAGCAGTCGCGGCGCCGTCTCCGGTGCCCCGAGCCATGGCAGCGCCAGCACCGTCGCCCGATGCCGGTTGACGACCGAGCGCGCACCCAGGCAGGGATAGTCGGGGTGCAGGATCATCGAGCGGAATGTTTCGGCGAGCACCTCGGGATCGGCGTCCCGTGGTGGCCGCGGAGTCCACGTGTCCTCGGAAGCAACTAAGGAAGGTCGGTCGGGGGCCATCTCGAAGCCTCTCGTCGGCGCAACGGTCACGTCACGGCATACCCACTCCCCGGCCGATCGACGCGTCCGCGAGCCGGCATCAGTTCCGGAAGTGCTCGAACGTCCACCCGATGATGGCGAAGAAGGCGATCGGCACATCGAGCATGACGAGCCACCAGCCCAGGGCGATCCCGAAACACGCGATCGAGGCCGCGATGGCGACCAGCAGCGGCCAGATGCTGTGCGGTGCGAAATATCCGTAATCGCCCTCGGTGGAGGCGATTTCACCGTGCGGATCGTCCTCCGGACGCTCATCGGTACGCCGGCCGGTCCACCACAGGTAGAACGTCAGCGACCCGGAGATGAGAGCGGTCACGACCAGCGCCGCTGTCCCCGCGAGTTCGTGACCGTAGGTAAACCATGCGTAGATGACGGCCACGACTGCGAAGAACAGGGTCCAGAACCCGAAGATCTTCGTCTCGGTCCGCAGTGCGTCAGGTCGCACGACGGCCCTCCTGCGGCTCGACCTCGTGCTGATCCTCCCAGTCCGCCCGCACCTGCGGCACCGTGCTGGCCTCGGGGTGATGCAGGTCGAAGGCGGGACGGATGCTGCGGATCCGCGGCAGACTGTCGAAGTTGTGCCGCGGCGGCGGACAGGAGGTCGCCCACTCCAACGATCCGCCGTACCCCCACGGGTCGTCCATCTCGACCTTCGGCGCGAGGCGCCACGTGCGCCATACGTTGAGGAAGAACGGCAACATCGAGATGCCCAGGATGAAGGCACCCACCGACGAGATGTCGTTCATCCACTGGAAGTCGTCGGAGGGCAGGTAGTCGGCATACCGGCGGGGCATCCCCTTCACACCGAGCCAGTGCTGGATGAGGAACGTCGTGTGGAACCCGATGAACAGCAACCAGAAGTGGATCTGCCCGAGCCGCTCATTGAGCATCCGACCGGTGAGCTTCGGCCACCAGAAATAGAACCCGGCGAACATCGCGAAGACCACCGTGCCGAACAGTACGTAGTGGAAGTGCGCGACGACGAAGTAGCTGTCGGTCACGTCGAAGTCCAGTGCCGGGCTGGCGAGAATGATGCCGGTCAGCCCGCCGAACAGGAACGTCACGAGGAAGCCGATCGACCACACCATCGGCGTCTCGAACGACAACGATCCGCCGTACATCGTGCCGACCCAGTTGACGAACTTCACCCCCGTCGGGACGGCGATGAGCATCGTCATGATCGCGAAGAACGGCAGGAGCACCTGGCCGGTCGCGTACATGTGATGCGCCCACACCGTCATCGACAGTGCGGCGATCGAGATGGTCGCGAAGACGAGGGTGAGATACCCGAAGAGCGGCTTGCGGGAGAACACCGGAAGGATCTCGGTGACGATGCCGAAGAACGGCAGGGCCACGATGTAGACCTCGGGATGCCCGAAGAACCAGAAGAGGTGCTGCCACAGCATCGCTCCCCCGGTCGCCGCGTCGAAGACGTGCGCCCCGAGAACGCGATCGGCGGCCAGGCCCAGCAGTCCCGAGGCCAGCACCGGGAACGCGATCAGCGCCATGAGAGAGGTGATGAGCGCGTTCCAGGTGAAGATCGGCATCCGGAACATCGTCATACCGGGCGCCCGCATGCAGATGATCGTCGTGATGAAGTTGACGGCGCCGAAGATGGTGCTGAAGCCACTCATCACCAGGCCCATCGTCCACAGATTGCCGCCCACCTCCGGCGAGTACTGCGTGCTGCTGAGCGGCGTATAGGCGAACCAGCCGAAGGAGGCCGCACCCTCGGGCGTCAGGAACCCGGACAGAACCTCGATGCCGCCGAGTAGGTAGAGCCAGTACGAGAGCGCGTTCAGCCGGGGGAAGGCGACATCCGGTGCGCCGATCTGAAGGGGCATGATCGCGTTGGTGAAACCGGCGAAGAGTGGCGTTGCGAACAGCAACAACATGATCGTGCCGTGGATCGTGAAGAGCTGGTTGAACTGACCGGTGTTCTGGACGATCTGCAGTCCGGGGGCCCACAATTCGGCACGGATCATCAGCGCCAGGACACCGGCGACCATGAAGAACACGAAGGACGTCGCCAGGTAGAGATTGCCGATCATCTTGTGGTCGGTGGTCGTGATCACCGACCACAACCTCGCGCCGGCTCGTCGTGGGGATCGTTCAGTTGTCCCGCGCCGAACGCGCCGAACGCGCCGCACCGTGTCGGTGTCCGGACCGGTCGTGGGAGGCATGCCCGCGATCTACCCAACGGCCGCTCATCGAATCCTGCGCCGGCGCCGGACTGCAGCTCACCGAAGTCGGCGAACGATCATCGTCACCTGTGGCGCCGGCCCGTGAGCGGCGCGCCCCGTAGGACCCGGCCACATACGCGCAGCATGCGTATTGCGTTGCGCAACCTACGAATCGGCATGAGCACCGAACGGACCGTGGTGGTCGACGAGCTGAGCTCCGGCACCCCGGCGAATCGATCGGTCAGCCACTGCAGCACGAGCGGCCCCGACACGATGTGCAGCAGGAAGTGCTCGCTGAGCCGGTCACGAACATAGGTCACCCGGGTGCCGCGTGCGGTCAGCCCGTCGACCATGCGATCGACCGCCGACACCGGCACGATCTGGTCGTGGACCGCCTGCGTGACCAGCAACGGCATCGCCGGCCTGCCCAGACCGGGCCGGATGTCGGCGAAGACCTGCTGCATGGCGGGCAGCTCCAGGAACTCCGCGAGCGACACGTCCATGTGCTTGCCGAAGTCCTTGAACGCCATCCGCGTGATCGCCGGCCGGGTCGGCCACGTGATCGCCCTCTCGAGGAGCATCCGGCCGGGCTCGTCGACATGCTCGTCGACCAGAGCGCGCATCGTCGGATAGCTGCGGATCAGCCCGGCGATGACCAGGCCCGCGAGACCGGAGAAGAAATGTCCGTTGGCGCGCCGGAAGACGAGCTCGGGATCCGCGACGGGAGAACCGAGTACGGCCCCCACGGTGTGCAGTTCGGGCGCATAGTCGGCAGCCAGCTCCGTGGCCCACGACGTCGCCCAGCCGCCACCGGAGTAGCCCCAGAACCCGACCGCCGACCGCCGGCCGACGTCGAAGGCGCCGTGCCGCATCGTGGCCCGCACACCGTCCAACGCACAGTGGCCGGCCTCGCGCGGTGCACCCCAATTGCCCTGTGCCCCCTCATGATCGGGCACGGACACCGCCCAGCCCTGCGCGAGTGCGTTGGCGATCAGCAGGATCTCGAGCTGGACGACCTCGCCGGTCGTCGGGGCACCACGCCGCAGGGTGTATGACGGGAACGACTCGGGCGCCAGCGAGTCGATCGCGCATTGGAAGGAGAGGATCGGCCGCGCCAGCGACGGAGCAGCGTCGGAGGCCACGAGCACGGTCGAGCAGGTCACGGCCGGCTCACCGTGCATGTCCGCCGTCCGGTAGAGCAGCTGAACTGCTCTGGCCTGCAACGGAATCCGCCCCAGGAAGGCAATGGTGACGTCGCGGCTGCGCAGCGGTGTGCCGGGCGCCGCCGACTCCCACCCGGGTGGCGGCACACAGAACGGATCCGCGGCGGGCGGGACCGGTGCCACGGCGCGTTCATCGGTGTGCTGCGCCGGACCGGTCCACCGCGCGGGATCGACTGAGGTCATCATGCCGTCGGGACCCCCGGATGACGGATGGGCTCGTGACTCCCGTGGCCACGTCCGGCATGCAATTGCAGGGCACTGGTCACGAGTGCGAAGTGACTGAACGCCTGCGGCGTGTTGCCCAGTTGGCGCTTCCCTGCCGGGTCCCATTCCTCGCTGAGCAGCCCGACGTCGTTGCGCAGGTCGAGCAGCCGCTCGAAGAGCTCAACGGCCTCCGGCTGCCGCCCGGCCAGATGCAACGCGTCGACCATCCAGAAGGAACAGGCCAGGAAGAGACCCTCGCCGCCCGGTAGCCCGTCGTCGGAGTCGGAGTTCTGGTAGCGCAGCACCAGGCCGTCCCGGGTCAGCTCCCGGGAGATCGCGTCGATCGTGCCGAGCACCCGCGGGTCGTCGCCGGGAAGGAATCCCACCCTCGGGAGGATCAGCAGGCTCGCGTCGAGTGCGGTGGCGCCATACGACTGCACGAAGGTCTTGCGGTCGTGGTCGAAGCCGTGGGCGAGGACGTCGGCATGGATGGTGTCGCGCAACGCCTCCCATCGGTCGGCCGGCCCGTGCAGGGTCGGGTGACGGCGGACGGCCCGGGCCATCCGGTCGGCGGCCACCCAGGCCATGACCTTGGAATGTGTGAAGTGCCGCCGCGGTCCACGGACTTCCCACAGCCCGTTGTCCGGGGTGTCCCAGGTGCCCTCGAGATGTTCCATCAGCGCCACCTGGAGCGCCCAGGCGTCCTCCTCGCTCGCGAGGCCGGACTCGCGAGCCAGCGCCAGACCGTCGAGGGTCTCGCCCCACACGTCGATCTGGAGCTGGTCGGCGGCCGCGTTCCCGACCCGAACCGGCGACGAATTCTCATATCCCGCAAGCCAGTCCAGCTCGCTCTCGGGAAGCCTGCGAGTGCCGTCCAGGGCGTACATGATCTGCAGGTCGGCCGGGTCTCCGGCGACCGCACGGAGCAGCCACTCGCGCCAGGCCTTCGCCTCGTCGAGGTAGCCGCCCGCGATCAACGCCTGCAAGGTGTATGTCGAGTCGCGCAGCCAGCAGTAGCGGTAGTCCCAGTTGCGCGGGCCGCCGAGCTGCTCCGGCAACGATGTCGTTGCGGCGGCGAGGATCCCACCGGTCGGTTCGTAGGTCAGCGCCTTCAGCGTCAGCAGGGAGCGTCGGACCGCACCCTGGTAGGGGCCGGTCAGGTCATGACCGCGGTCGCACCATCCCTGCCAGTAGGTCAGCGTGTCCTGCAGCGCCTCCTCCGCGTCGACCGGCCTCGGGTGCTGCGCATAACTGGCCGACCAGGTCAGGACGAACGGGACCCGATCGCCCGCCGAGACGGTGAAGTCCGAAATGGTCGACCACTCATGGCCGCTCGTGGGCGCGGGCGTGCGCAGCCGTACGGCGTCGGGACCGGCGACGGCGAGCAACTGGTCGCCGTCGTGGTGCACCCACGGTCGCACTCTGCCGTAGTCGAAGCGCAGGGTGAGCTCGCCGTGCATCGACACGCGGCCGCTGACACCCTCGACGATCCGGACGATGTCGGGAGCCTGGCCGCGTGGCGGCATGAAGTCGATGATCCGCACCGTGCCGTCGGTGGTCTCCCACTCGGTCTCCAGGACGAGGGAGTCCTCGACATACCGTCGCCGCGTGCAGGTGCCGCCTGCTGCCGGTGCCAGGATCCAGCGTCCGGCATCCGGACCGTCCAGTAGGGCGGCGAAGCAGGCGGGCGAGTCGAAGCGGGGCAGGCACAGCCAGTCCACCGAGCCCTCGTTGCTGACCAGTGCTGCCGTCTCCAGGTCACCCAGGAGTGCGTAGTCCTCAATCCGCGCCATGCTTCGGCATGCTGCCACACCAGCCCGGGGACGGCCGGCCGCGACCGCTACCTGTGTCCGTCCGGCGGCGTCGTGCCGCAGATCAGTGCACGCGTGCGGGACGGTGTCTGCCCGAAACGTTCGCGGTATGCCGCTGCGAAGCGCCCGAGATGCGTGAAGCCGGCCGACCAGGCGATGTCCGCGACCGGCGCGTGCGGGTCGGCCAGCAACGCGCGATGGGCGTGCTCGAGCCGGATCTCCAGGAGCACCTGCGACGGTGACTTGCCCACATACTCCTGGAAACCGCGCTGCAGGCGGCGCACCCCGACCCCGGCTACCTGCGCGAGGTTCGCGGCGGTCCAGGACGCGGCCGGATCCGCCTCGATCGCGTCGATCACGCGGGTGACGATGCGAGGACGGGCCGGGGTCGTCGTTGCGTCCTGGTCCGGGAAGGCAGCAGCGACGAAAGCAGCGCTGATGGCGTGGGCGAGGTGCTCGGCGACCGTGCGATTGCGCAACATCGTCGGTGCGGCGAGCGCCTGATTCGCCAGCGACGTGACGAGCTCGATCCAGCTGCGTCCTTCGGGTGTGCGCAGGTCGAGCTGAGCAGGTATGTCGGAGTCGTTGCGCGCGGCGAGGGTGAGGACATCCCGCGTCAGCAGGTCCTTGTCGATCTTGACCCCGGTGATGGTGCAGTCCTTGGACCACCGCGACATGCGCGTCATGGTGTCGGGCGGGCACACCGTGGCGAACCCGTCGACCGAGGAGATCTCGCGACCGTCGACGCGTGCCTCGAGATACCCGCTGCGCGGGACGTTGATGGCATAGGCCCCGGGATGACCGGACTCGACGGAGACGTCGGCGCCCCAGCCGATGCTGGCAACGGTCAGCGGGCCGAAGCTGACGTGGCGCAGCGCCATCCGCGCGTGCTGGTCGGCGCGCAGCACGCGCAGGTCATGGGGGAAATAGGCGGCCGCCACCGAACTGGACGCTTCGTTCCAGTCGATCGAAGCCGCAGGGCCACCGCCGTCTTGCTGCATGTCATTCCGTCCGTGCCGTCGACTCGTCACATCACCGGCGTAGGTGGCAACGCTACTGCATCCCGCCCGCTGCGAACCCGGACCGCAACTGCCGGTTTCGCTATCCGGATCGTCGGTGCGCGATCCGGATTGTTGCGTGGGTCACATCGTTCCTAACGTCTCTGATCACCCGAACAGGAAGGAGGCCACTCATGGATGGACGAGCACTGCGCACCGTCTTCGGTGAGTTCGCGACCGGCGTCACGATCATCACGTGCACCCGTGATGACGGAACTCCGCACGGTGCCACTGTCACCGCGTTCATGCCCTTGTCACTGGAGCCGCCGCTGCTGCAGGTCGCTCTGACGCGCAGTTCGAAGGCGTGCACCTATCTGCGGAACGCCGCGTTCACCGTCAACATTCTCGCCGCCGACCAGTTGGAACTCGCGATGCATTTCGCCGGCCGCCCGATGGACGGCGAACCGGAGTGGGACGAGGGCCCCGCAGGACCGATCCTGCGCGGCTCAGCGGCAGCCATCCCATGTGGCCCGTGGGCCGACCACGACGGTGGCGACCACATCGTCTTCACCGGCGAGATCCTCGACGCCACCGTCCGCGACGTCGATCCGCTGCTGTTCTACCGGGGTTCGTTCCACGGCATCGGCGACGACCGCGCAGCCACGAAATGGACCGGTTTCCAGGACGACTCACTCTCCGGCTGGTTCGACGCAGGGACCAGCTTCACCGCCATCACACCGCAGCCCGTCGCCTCCGCGCCGGGCATCTGAGAGGACCGACAATGACCCAGACGACCGCACCGACCGAAAGCGTCTTCGACGGCGAGACCAACCCCGCCGCCGACCATCCAGCCAACCAGACCCAGACCTACGCGACTCGTCCGATGACCGGTGACGAGTACATCGAGAGTCTTCGGGACGACCGTGAGATCTACCTGCGCGGTGAGCGCGTGCAGGACGTCACCACGCATCCGGCGTTCGCGAATCCCGTGCGTATGACGGCCCGCCTGTACGACGCGCTGCACACGGGCGAGCACGTCGACACGCTGACCTCACCGACCGACACCGGCAGCGGCGGCGTCACGATGCCGTTCTTCAAGACCCCGAAGTCGTCGGCCGACCTGATCAAGGAACGTGACGCCATCGCCACGTGGGCACGGATGACCTACGGCTGGATGGGCCGCTCCCCCGACTACAAGGCCAGCTTCCTCGGCACGTTGCACGCCAACAAGGACCTGTACTCGCCGTTCGAGGCCAACGCCGAGCGTTGGTACCGCGAGTCGCAGGAGAAGGTCCTCTACTGGAACCACGCGATCATCAACCCGCCGGTGGACCGCCAACTGCCGCCGGACGAGGTGGGCGACGTCTACATGAAGGTCGAGAAGGAGACCGACGCCGGCCTGATCGTCAGCGGTGCCAAAGTGGTCGCCACCGGTTCGGCCATCACCAACTACAACTTCATCGCGCATTACGGGCTGCCGATCGGCAAGAAGGAGTTCGCGCTCATCTGCACGGTGCCGATGAACGCGCCCGGCGTGAAGCTGATCTGCCGCACGTCATACACCGAGGCGGCGGCGAAGCTCGGCACGCCGTTCGACTACCCGCTGTCGAGCCGGATGGACGAGAACGACACCATCTTCATCTTCGACAAGGTGCTGGTGCCCTGGGAGAACGTCTTCATGTATGGCGACGTCGACCGGATCAACAGCTTCTTCCCCCAGTCGGGATTCCTCCCCCGGTTCACCTTCCAGGGTTGCACCCGCCTCGCGGTCAAGCTCGACTTCATCGCCGGCCTGCTGATGAAGGCGCTCGACTGCACCGGCTCAGGAGGCTTCCGCGGCGTTCAGACGCGGGTCGGCGAGGTGCTCGGCTGGCGGAACCTCTTCTGGTCGCTCACCGAGTCGATGGCTCGCGACCCCGAGCCGTGGATCGGCGACGCCGTCATACCCAAGCTCGAATACGGGCTGACCTACCGGATGTTCATGATCCAGGGCTACCCGCGGATCAAGGAGATCATCGAGCAGGACGTCGCGTCCGGGCTGATCTACCTGCCCTCCAGCGCGCAGGACTTCCAGAGCGATGCGGTGCGCCCCTACCTCGACAAGTATGTCCGCGGGTCCAATGGCATCACCGCCGTCGACAGGGTCAAGGTGATGAAGGCACTGTGGGACTCGATCGGTTCGGAGTTCGGCGGGCGCCACGAGCTGTACGAGCGCAACTACTCGGGCAACCACGAGAACGTCAAGGCCGAGTTGCTCTTCGCCGCCGAAGCGCGCGGCGGCGCAGCATCGATGCGCGGTCTCGCGGAGCAGTTCATGAGTGAGTACGACCTCGACGGCTGGACCGTCCCCGACCTGTTGTCGCCGAAGGACTTCGAGTTGCTGGGTCGCTGAAACGCACGCGCCGTCGCTGCCCCGGCGCACCTTGCCGGGGCAGCGGCACCTCCAGGTCCAGGGTGCGGAACGCTCGGACGGCACCGCCGCAATCCGTCATACGCTCGCAGCGCAAACGAATCGGCCTGTGACAGCGACGAATTCGGTCGTATGGCGGGTCGCACCCTGCGGTAAGGAAAGATCGTGGCTTCGCCCATCCTGTGCAACGACCCAGGCAGCTTCCCGTGGAGTGTCTTCCACGTCCGCTATCCGGAGCTGCTCCAGCGGGTGCGTGACGCCTCGCCGTTCGGTCCCGAAGTGCGCGACCGACTCGACGAGCTGGGCAAGGAGATCGTCGCCGGTCCCATCGTGCCGCCGGACCCCCAGTGGCATGACCATGACAGTTGGGCACGGTGGCACGAGCCGTATGCCGGGAAGCCGTGGTCGGAGACGCCGTTCCTGTGGGCGGAGAACTACTTCTTCCGGCGGATCCTGGCGGCCACCGGCTTCTTCGAGCCGGGCGCAATGCACGGCATCGATCCGTTCGGGCCGTTCAAGTCGGCCGAGCTGGCGTCCGAGGCCACGGATTCGTTGCTGACCGAGTTCAATGCGCTGGCCACCGGTGCCGCAGACGATGCGCAGACCGAGGCACTGTTCTATGCGTCGCTGCAGGCCAATCACGCCGATCTCTGCTTCAATCTGGGCGCCGCCGGAGTGGGTGGCGCTCCGCCGGGAGCCGGCCTCCTGGTCGATGACACTCCGGCTGCGGTGCAACAGCTCACCTCGACGGCACCGGGCCGGATCGCCCTGATCGCGGACAACGCGGCCAGGGAACTCCTGCCCGACCTGTTGCTCATCGATCACCTGCTGCACCGCGGCCTGGCCGCCGAGGTCGACCTGTACGTCAAGCCCAGCCCGTATTTCGTCTCCGATGCCATGCCCAGCGACGTCATCGCCGCCCTCGACCGCTTGATCGGATTCGGCGGTCCGGCGACCGAGGCCGGTCGCAGGTTGTGGGACGCCGTACAGGTGGGACGTGTGGCGCTGCACTGCCAGCCCGACTTCTGCGCGCCCTTGCACCTGTGGGAGTTGCCCGCCGACCTGGTGCGGCGTCTTGCGACGGCGTCGATGGTCATCACGAAGGGCGACCTGAACTACCGCCGCCTGGTGGGCGACAACTGGTGGTCACCCACTCGTCCCTTCCGGGAGGCGGTGGACTGGCTCTCGGCGCCGGTGGTCGCCCTGCGCACTCTGAAGTCGGACGTGATCGTCGGCTTGGATCCTGCCGTGGTCGAGTCGCTCGACCAGGAGTCGGACGGGTGGCGCAGCGCAGGCACCAGAGCGGTCATCCAGTTCGCGGCGGACTGACCCGACAGGGCAGCGTCTAAGGTCGGTCTCGTCCTGATACGCCCTGCGGGAAGGAACCCGGATGACCTTCGAGACCCTGGAGCACGCGGTCGATGACGGCGTCCTGACGGTCACTCTCCATCGTCCTGAGCAGCTCAACGCGTTCACCGTGACGATGGCCGACGAACTGGAGCGCACCTTCCGCGAGGTCAACGCCGACGACACCGTGCGCGCGGTGATCGTCACCGGCGCCGGCCGCGCCTTCTGCGCCGGTATGGCGCTCTCCGTCGAAGGCAACGTCTTCGGGCTGGACGAGACCCGCGAGCCGGCCCTGGCGGACATGAGCGACCTGTCCGATCCGTCGCTGGCGCGGATCCGGGACACCGGAGGCCGGGTGACCCTGGCGATCCACGACTGCACGAAGCCGGTCATCGCCGCCATCAACGGTCCCGCTGTCGGGATCGGGGCGACGATGACGCTGGCGATGGATGCGCGGCTCGTGTCGACGAAAGCGCGTTTCGGCCTGGTCTTCGGGCGACTCGGCATCGTGCCGGAAGCAGCGTCGTCGTGGTTCCTGCCGCGCATCGTGGGGCTGCCGCGCGCTGTGGACCTCGCGTTGTCCGCGGACATCCTGGACGCTGCTGCCACCGTCGAAAACGGTTTGGCCACAGCGTCATACGAGCCGGATGAGCTGTTGCCCGCGGCGCGCCAGCTGGCCGACCGGTGGACCAGGGGCCGCTCCCCCGTCGCGGTCGCACTGACGCGTCAGATGATGCGTCGCAACTCGGCATACGAACATCCCGCGGACGCCCATCGCGTGGACTCGCTCGCGATGTTCTGGACGAGCGTCGGCGACGGCAAGGAGGGCGTCGCCGCCTTCCTGGACAAGCGCGACGCCGAGTTCACCGGCCGGGCATCCAGCATGCCCGGCTTCTACGACGAGTGGCTGGACGAAACACCCTGAAAACCCCAGAAGGAGACTGCAATGGCCGGACGGATGGATCCTGAGATCATGAAGCGGTTCCCCGTGGTCGACATCGAGGAGCTGCCCGAGGATCTGCGGGAGCGCATCATCGCGGTCGAGGAGAAGTCGGGATTCATTCCCAACGTCTTCGTCGGCATCGCCCAGCGACCCGATGAGATGCGCGCGTTCTTCGACTTCCACGACTCGCTGATGGACCGGGAGACACCGGGTCTGTCCAAGGCGGACCGCGAGATGATCGTGGTGGCGACCAGCGCCGAGAACGACTGTCTCTACTGCGTGGTCGCGCACGGAGCGATCGCCCGGATTCGCAGCAAGAACCCCTACATCTCCGATCAGCTCGCGACCGACTGGCGCAAGGCCGACCTCGACGAGCGGCAGCACGCCATCATCTCGGTCGCGGTGAAGCTTGCCTCCCGCCCGTCGGAGATCGTCGATGCCGACTTGGATCTGCTTCGGACACAAGGCCTTTCGGAGGATGACGTCTATGATGTGGGCGCCATCACGGCCTTCTTCTCGATGAGCAACCGGCTGGTGCACTGGAGCGGCCTGATGCCCAACAAGGAGTTCTACCTGATGGGTCGAGTGCCCCGCGAGAGCTAGTCGCTCGGTCAGGCCCTGTATGCCGCTCGCGTACGCTCGTCGGCCGGCAGGAACGTCTCCAGGTGCAGCCCTTCGAGTGCGGCATCGGTCGCCGTCGTCAGCCGTGCCACGGTGCTGAAGAAGCGCAACGGGCCGTCGTCCGATGACAGCTCGAGCACCACGACCGGCCCGCCGACAGGTGGCAGGGACTCGATGTCCACCAGCTGCGCGATCTCGTCCGCCAGTTCGACGTGGCGTGCATCGCGCGTCTGCGCCGCGCGATGACGCAGCTGCTGATGCAGGTGCGCGGCCCAGACGGGCAGGTTGCGGATCCGCGGCGCCATACCGTCCGGATGCACGCACAGCCGGATCACGTTGATCGGCGGCTCGAGCAACTCTGCCGAGCAGCCGGCCATCAGTCCGTCGACGGCAGCATTGGCATCGACCACGTCCCAGTGATCGTCGAGCAGCAGTGCCGGATACGGCAGATGCGCGTCCAGCAGGTCACGCAGCCCGTCCATGACACTCGACAACGACGCATCGTCGAGCGCACTGTCGGCATACCGCGGTGCGTAACCGCCGGCCAGCAGAATCCGATTGCGTTCTCGCAGAGGGATTTCCAGATGTTCGGCCAGGTGCAGGATCATCTGTGGCGTCGGTTGTGCCCGGCCCGTCTCCACCCGGCTCAGGTGTCGTGTCGACACGGTGGAGACGTCCGACAGGGCCTGCTGGCTGAGCGAACGGCTCTCCCGCCATTCGCGCAACATCTCTCCAACGGCTGCGCTCATGGTCGCAACCCTAAGCGAGCGGGGCACCGCCTCCATGACCTCCGAGGTCATGGCCGACCAGCACTCGCAGGTCGCATTCTCGTGTCGTTCACAAAAGCGCAGGCCGAGGAGAGAACGACATGAGCACCGCGGCACCCGGATACGTCATCGGCTACCTGGAGAACGTCGATGTCGGGCCGGAGATCATCGAATACATCGAACGTATCGAGGGAACCTTCGAGCCGTATCGCGGTCACTGGCTCGTGCACAACATGCCGCACGTCAACCATGAGGGGAATCTCCCGGGCAACATCATCGTCATCGGTTTCCCGTCCGTGACAGCAGCCCGCGAATGGTTCGCCTCCGAGCCGTACCAGCAGATCGCGCCGCTGCGGACCGAGCACGCCGAGTCGATCGTGCTCAGCGTCGAGGGCGTGCCCGAGGGCTACCGGGGCGCGGACACCACGGCGAAGATGCGAGCGAGCCTCGGGGCGGACTGAGCGTCGCCGGCCGCGGTGAGGATAGTGTGAGCTATATGCGACACAGTCGCATATAGCTCACACTCGTTCTCGCGAAAGGTGATCCACGTGTCCGACTACGACCTTCCGGACCTGCCCTACGACTACTCCGCCCTGGAGCCGCACATCTCCGGCGCGATCATGGAGTTGCACCACGACAAGCACCACGCGGCATACGTCAAGGGCGCCAATACCGCCCTCGACCAGCTCGCGGAAGCGCGTGACACCGACAAGCTCGGTCCGGTGAACCTGCTGGAGAAGAACCTCGCGTTCAACCTGGCCGGGCACGTCAACCACTCGGTGTTCTGGCCGAACATGAGCCCGGACGGCGGTGACAAGCCGGACGGCGAGCTCGGGCAGGCGATCGACGAATTCTTCGGATCCTTCGACGCGTTCCGCGCCCACTTCACCGCGAACGCCCTCGGCATACAGGGCTCCGGCTGGTCGATCCTCGCCTGGGACAGCCTGGGCGCCCGCCTGATCATCTGTCAGCTCTACGACCACCAGGGCAATCTGCCGGTGGGGCTCACCCCGCTACTGATGCTCGACATGTGGGAGCACGCGTTCTACCTGCAGTACCGCAACGTCAAGAACGAATACGTCGACGCATGGTGGAACATCGCCAACTGGGCGGACGTCGCGGACCGCTTCGCGCGTGCCCGCACGCAGACCGCGGGGCTGATCGTCCCGCAGGCCTGAGCTACGGAAGACTGCGCCGAGTGACGGCTCTCTCAGCGGGTGACGGTCGGTTCACGCCGTCACTCGCCGAAGAAGCCGTCACTCGCGGGGGTGATCCAGCTTGTCCAGGGCCGCCTTGAAGCGCGCGACGGTGCCGTCGACGTCGGACAGCTTGTCGAGACCGAACAGGCCGATCCGGAACGTCGAGAAGTCATCCGGCTCACCGCACTGCAGCGGGACGCCGGCCGCGACCTGCAGGCCGACCGGCTTGAACTTCGCACCGCTCTTCAGCTCGGGGTCGTCGGTGTGGACGACAACCACACTGGGAGAAGCGAATTCGTCGTCCGCGACGGAGTTGAAGCCCGCCTCGGCCAGCACCGCGCGCACCTTCGCCCCCAGGTCGACCTGCGCAGCGCGCAAGGTGTCCAGCCCGATCTCGCGGGCTTCGACCATCAGCGCCGCGTTGTGCGCGAGACCGTCGGTCGGCATCGTCGCGTGGTATGGCGTCTGGCCCTCGACATACGACTCGGTGATGAAGAGCCACTTCTTCAGATCCATGGCGAAGCTGGTGGACGTGCTCGCCTCGACAGCGGCACGTCCGGCTTCGTTCAGCATCACGTAACCGGCGCAGGGCGTGCCGCTCCAGCCCTTCTGCGGCGCGGTGACGAGCACGTCGACACCGAGATCGCCCATGTCCGCCCAGAGAGCACCGGATGCGACGCAGTCGAGCACGAAGAGGCCGCCCACTTCGTGCACCGCGGCCGAGACCGCCTGCACGTAGTCGTCCGGCAGGACGATGCCGGACGCCGTCTCCACGTGGGGCGCGAACACCAAGTCGGGGCGCTTGTCCCGGATCTCGGCGACGACCTCGTCGATCGGCGCGGGCTGCCAGGCCGCCTGATGCGCATCGCTGACCGGACGCGCGGGGCAGACGGTGGTCTCGTCGGTGATGTGACCCGCGTCGAAGATCTGCGACCAGCGGTAGGAGAACGCCCCGTTGCGTATGACGAGCGCCCGCTTCCCGGTCGCCAGCTGCCGGGCGACGGCCTCCATGCCGTAGGAACCACCACCGGGCACGATCGCGACGGTGTGCGCACTGTAGGTGCTGCGCAGGACGTCGATGATGTCCTGCATGACGCCTACGAAGCGCCTCGACATGTGGTTCAGGGAGCGATCGGTGAAGACCACCGAGTACTCCAGCAGGCCGTCCGGGTCGATGTCATCGTGTGGCAAGTTCACGATCGCACCGTGCCACATCCACCGCGGTCGGTGGTAGCGAGGTCCACCCTGCGGTTCACTCGGGCGTCGGCAACTCTCCGCCGTTGGTCCGCGAAGCCGCCTGCCTGGTGGCCAGCTCGGTCAGCCCCGCCGCCTCCGCGATGGATCGCCAGGTCATCCCGAGCTCGCGCGCCTCGACGATCAGGCGATCGCGCTCCGTGCGTGCCTTCTCCATCCGCCGGGCCGTCCGACGCAGCGCGTCAAGTTCGTTGCTCACGCCGCTTACCATACGTTCAATTAGGGGGATCGGACGGTTTCCCGGTCCATCCACACCGGCACTCCCTGCACATTCGATGTGCCGATGATTGCACGGGCGACGAAGCTGCCGCCCATGGTGGCGGCCGCATGATTCGCGGCCAGGAGATCGTGAGCGGTCCGTCCCGACTCCGCGAAGCTGACCGGACGCGACGGCTCGATCCTGTTCATCCGCGCTGCCACCATCCCGGCCCCGTGCCACACGAGTCCTGCGGCGATCGCGAAAAGCCCGAGGCCCACGGCGAGCTTCCTGAGCACGCGCAGCACGGATCGCAAATTGTTACTTCTGATGACGCCCCCCGATACCCTGACAACCTACTGTCACGTAAGTTGGTTGCTTACGTAAGTGACTGTAGATCCGCGGGTAGTGCTTGCATTGATTAATTGCAAGAGTTACTAGCGGGTTTCGTTACCCAGTGGTCATTTGTGCGCGACCGGAACCGGGCATCAATGCGAGCCACCGACCGGGACGGAACGATCTGCTGCGTTGCGTCGGGGCCGCGACCCCGAAACCACGCAGTGGTGGGCGACGTACCCCTGCGCCGGGGCGCTGACAGGTCAGCCGAGCACGCGCACGGTCGCGATCACGTCGTCGAGCATCGATTCGGTGAGCCGCCCGGTGAAGGTGTTCTGCTGGCTGACGTGGTAGCAGCCGACGAGTTCGACGGGGCCGCCCGGTGTGACCAGGGTGGCCCGAGCGCCGTGCCCGAATCTCGGCTTCGGCCGGGGCACCTCCCACCCGATCGCACGGGCGGTGGAAATCGTTGCGTCCCAACCGATCCCGCCGAGCACCAGGATGACGCGCAGCCTGTCGGCCGAGAGCTGGAGCTCACGCTCCAACCACGGCCGGCAGGTGGCCTTCTCGCCGGTGGTGGGCTTGTTGGCCGGTGGCGCGCAGTGCACGGGTGCCGTCATCCGTATGCCGTGCAGTTGCAGCCCGTCGCCCGCCGCCACCGACGAGGCCTGTGTCGCGAAGCCGCCGCGGTGCAGCGCCGCGAAGATCCAGTCGCCCGAGCGGTCCCCGGTGAACATGCGGCCGGTGCGGTTCGCGCCGTTGGCGGCCGGTGCGAGCCCGACGATCAGTCGTGTCGCCTCCGGATCCCCGAACGACGCGGCCGGCCGGCCCCAGTAGGGCTCCCCCACGAACGACCTGCGTCGACCGGTGGTCGCGACCTCCTCGCGCCACGCGACCAGGCGCGGGCAGGCTCGGCATACGGACACCAGGGCATCGAGTTCGGCGATCGACCCGGCAGAACGCGCCAGTCGGCGAACGCCGGCGGGGGTCCTGGCCACCGTGGTCTGCCCCGTGGCCGGGTCGCCCGGCCAACCGGTCCCGGGCTGCACCGGGGACTCGAAGGGCTCTCCGGTGACGGGATGCGGCTCGGGCATACGTCCTCTTGTACCGGGTGTCGGTGGTCCGTGCCAAGATTCGTCGGGTGTCGACGATCGTTTTCTTCCACGCCCATCCTGATGACGAGAGCTCGCAGACCGCCGGCTCCATGTCACGTGCGTCCGACGAGGGCCACCGGGTGGTCGTGGTCTACGCGACCGGAGGAGAGCACGGTGAGGTGCCCGACGATCTGGCTCCCGGCGAGTCGCTCGCGGACCGTCGCCGCGCCGAGGCCGAGGCGTCCGCCCGCATCACCGGCACCGCGCGGGTCGCCTGGCTGGGCTACCACGACTCGGGCATGACCGGCTGGGAGCAGAATTCCGACCCGAAGTCCTTCCACCAGGCGCCGCTCGATGAGGCTGCGGCCCGGCTGGCCGCGATCCTCGACGAGGAGGAGGCCGATGTGCTCGTCGGTTACGACTGGCACGGCAGCTACGGTCACCCCGATCACGTCAAGGTGCATGCGGTGACGTATGCCGCAGCGGCCCGTGCCGTCCGGGCACCGCGGGTGCTCGAGGAGACGATGAACCGCGACGTCATGCGCGCCCAGATGCAGGCGGCTCGCGACGCCGGCATGGGTGACTCCTTCGACCCGGACGGCCCGATGGACGATGGCAACCCGATGGGTATGCCGGAAGCCGAACTCCACTGGGCCGTCGACGTTTCCGAGCACATGGACCGTATCCGCGCGGCGATGCAGGCCCATCGCAGCCAGGTGTCCGACATCGGCATGTTCATGTCGATGCCACCGGAAGTCTTCACCGCGGCCTTCGGCACCGAGTACTTCATCGAGCGTGGCCGCCCGGCCGGCATGGTGCGCGGCTGGTTCCTGGACGCGTCACCCCGCTGAGCCGGTCAGGCCGCTTGTGCGCGCGAACCAGCAGCCGGGTCGAGTGCGCGACGAACGGCCCGTCCCGGCGGATGCGGGCGTCCAGGGCACGCAGCCGCTCGGCATACCGCTGCACGGTGAAGTCCGGCACCCACCAGACGCACTTGCGCAGGATGTAGACCACTGCTCCGATGTCGTGGAACTCCATCCGGCAACGGGCGGTTCGCAGCTCGTCCACGATCAGGCCCGCGGCCGTCGCACCGGCGCGGTCGTGCCGCGGGTGTCGCCCGTCGCGGATCTCGGCGGGCAGAGGCCCCAGGAACCACTCGATGAGTTCGAACGCGGACTCCGGACCGACGTGCTGGCCCAGGTAGCGGCCGCCGGGGCGCAACACCCGGGCGATCTCCGGCCATGGAGTGGTCACCGGGTGCCGGGATGAGACCAGCTCGAAGGAGCGGTCGGGCCACGGCAGCGGCTCGGTCTCACCCGCCGCCACGACATCGACTCCCCTGTGCCCCAACCGGTTTCGTGCCATCGTGACATTCAGCGGCCAGCCCTCGGTCGCCGCCATCATCGCCGGAAGGACCGGTGCGGAGTCCAGGACCTCTCCCCCGCCGGTCTGCAGGTCCAGCGCGCTGTCCACCTCGGCCAGCGCATCTGCGAGCAGCGCGGCATACCCCCAGCCCGGACGCTCCTCGGTGGCGCGCCCGTCGAGCCAGGAGAAGTCCCAACCGGACACATCGACGTTCTGGGCCTCGTCGATCAGTTCGTCATACGTCCGCATCCGTCCATGGTCCCGCCGGGGTCAACCACATTTCCCCCGCGGGTGACGGCTTCTTCGCCGACTGACGGCGCGATCTGACCGTCAGTCGGCGAAGAAGCCGTCACTCGGGATGGGGTTGTGGGCGTGTCACCACTGGGGCGGATCGGCCTTGCAGAGTGCCGGGTCGTCGGCCCGGAACGTGCGCACCCGCCCCGGCTCGGTGGTCGGGCCCTCGAAACGCACGGTGACCCGGCCCAGGCCGCTGCCCCAGACCCAGCCGGCGCCGTGCTCGGTGTGCGCGATGTCCTGCCCCGGCCACCAGGTCGGTGGCCCATCCGCGTATGCCGCCGGGCCCGGCGTTCGCCGGACATCGCCGGCGGGCGTCACGGGCACATCGGCTTCCGCGGCCGCTTCCTGCGACGCGGTCTCGTCGGACTCGGCGAAGAGCGACAGAGTCTCATGCGCCCCGTCGAGCTCGCCGAATCGGAGCTGCTCCTGCGCGTGCGCGCTCAGCCCGGAGACGCCAACACCCAACAACCGCAGGCCGTTCGAGACATCGACTCCGGCGAGGAGCCGCCGCGCGACATCGAGGATCACGCCGGCATCACCGGTCGGGTGCAGCAACGTCTCGGAGCGGGTCGAGGTGGCGAAGTCGTGCTGCCGGACCTTGATGGTCACCGTCCGCGCGAACGCCGCCGACTTCCCGAGGCGTGCCGCGGTACGACGAGCGAGGCTGACCAGTTCGGCATCCAACACGTCGCGGTCGACGACGTCGTGCTCGAAGGTCTCCTCCGCCGAGACGCTCTTGGCCTCACGTTCGACCACCACCTCACGGTCGTCGCGCGCACGCGCGAGTTCGTGCAGGCTGCCGCCGTGGGCCGACCCGAAGATGCTCACGAGGTCGGCGCGCTCCATGCGCTGCAGGTCGGCGACGGTCTCCACCCCGAACGACCGCAACCGTGCCTCGGTGGCCGGGCCGATACCGCTCACGACCCGCACCGACAGCGGCGCAAGCAGCTGCAACTCGCGTCCGGGCGGCACCACCACGAGCCCGGCCGGTTTCTCCAGCTCGGAACCGATCTTGGCCAGCATCTTGGAGCTCGCAATACCCGCCGATGCGGTCAATCCCCCTGTCGCATCACGGATCTCGGCAATCAGGCCTTCTGCTGCCGCTCGCACCCCGGCTGGACTCAGGTCGATGGCAGAACCTGCTGCGAGGTCGACATACGCCTCGTCGACGCTGACCTGCTCGACGACCGGCGACACCGCACGCAGCAGGTCCATGACGATGCGACTGGACGCGCGGTAGGCGTCGCCGCGTGGGTAGAGGAACGCCGTCCCCGACGGGCATCGGCGCCGGGCTTCTGCGGTCGGCATCGCGGACCGGGCGCCGAACCGCCGCGCTTCGTAGGACGCGGTCGCCACCACACCGCGCGCACCGACCCCGCCGACACACACCGGCTTACCGCGCAATGACGGCTTGTCGCGCTGCTCGACGGCTGCGAAGAATGCGTCGAGGTCCAGATGCATGATGCTGGCCGTGGAACGCACCCGATGATTGTCCCTGAGAGCACTGACAGCCCAACCGGCAGCACGACGGTCGTCCCCAAAGCACGCGAAACCACGTAGACCCCGCAACTCCCGGACGACCGTCGTCCCAAAAACACGCGCGGTCAGGAAAGCGTCAGGACCACCTTCACGTCGTCGTCCTGCGGCGCGAACGCGTCGGCGAACTTCTCCAGCGGCACCCGCCGGGTGACCAGCCGCTCCAGCCACTTCAGGTCCGCGGCGGCGAGCGCCTTCGCCGCTGCCTCATAGTGCCGCAGATTGGCATTCACCGAGCCGGCGATCGCGGCGTTGCCGAGCACTGCGGCCCGGTTGATGGTGCCGAGGTCCACCGTCTCCTCGTCGCCGGGATCCGAGATGCCGGTCAGGATGGTGATGGCGTAGGGCTTCGGGTTGGCGAGGGCCGCCTTGATGACCGGCGTGGCTCCGGTGCCCTCGATGATGACGTCGGGTTCGATCTTGTCGATCACCGTGTCGACGGGGTCGGTGTGGTAGGTCCCGCCGAGATCCTCGACCAGTTGCGGCTTCGGGCCACCCTTCACCCGGTCCAGGACGTGTACGTCCAGACCACGCGCCGCGCCGATCATCGCGGCCAGCAGGCCGATCGGTCCGGCGCCGGTGATCAGCACCGACTTCGGCTCGAACCACCCGCGGTCGCCGATCCGGTCGACCTGCTCCCACGCCTTGGCGACCACCGTGGTCGGCTCCATCAGCATGCCCACCGACTCCAGTGCGGGGTCGAGCTTCACCGCGTGCTCGGCCCGCACACGCCACTGCTGGGCCGCGAACCCGTGCAGCGACTTGATGCCGTGCTCGGTGTATTCGCCGTTGCGGCACATGTCCCATTCGCCGTGCGCACAGGCTCCGCAGGGCTCGGGGTCCGGCATCCGCACAACACCGACGATCAGGTCGCCGGCAGCGAAACCGCTGCCCTTCGGTGCTTCGCGCACCCTGCCGAGCGACTCGTGCCCCAGGATCAGTCGGTCCGAACCCTCCGGTGCCCAGCCGTAGTCCCCGTCCGCCAGCTCGTGGTCGGTGCCGCACACGCCGACGGCGAGGCCGTCGACCAGGACGTCACCGAGCGCCTCGTCCGGCTCGGGCATGTCCTCCACTGACAGGCTGCCGGATTTTCCAGGGATGACCGTGAGTGCTCGCATGGGCCCGAAGCTACCGGACGTCCCCGGAGAACTCGTGAACCCCGGGTCAACGCCGGGTGCCGTCAGCCGATTGTTCGATGCAGCAACAGCGGGAGTATGACGCGAGCGCCCGCCATACGCAGTCGCGCCGCCGCGATCGTGACGACCCACCCCGA
This sequence comes from Flexivirga sp., assembly GCF_035551235.1. Classification (GTDB taxonomy): domain Bacteria; phylum Actinomycetota; class Actinomycetes; order Actinomycetales; family Dermatophilaceae; genus Flexivirga. The sequence continues at coordinate 129,198 of NZ_DASZNO010000021.1, forward strand.
CGACGAGGCGTCGACCACGAGCAGCACCGACTGCCCGGCGAGGTCCGGGATCTCGCTGCGCTCCAACGCATCTCGCCAGAACGTCGCCTCGTCGACCGATGTCGCGTCGGCCGGTGGTGTGCCGTCGACAGCCCAGTGCTGCACGGGCAGGCGACCCGCGGAGCCGAGCGCGTCCGCGACACCGCCGACCAGCTGCGGGTGCCCGGCAGCGCTCAACGCGACGACCAGCTCCGGCCTGCTGCTCCACGTCCATTGCGCCAGCGTCCGCACACACGCGTCGAGCAGGTCGGCGGGCGGTGGTGCGTCGACACGCAACGCACCGGCAAGCAGGTCGCCCCACTCGGCGGCATCGGCGTGCACGATGACACGGCCCTCCTCCGCTGCCTCGGCCGCGGGGATCCGCCCGCGCCGGCCGAACGCTCCCCCGGGCCACATCTTCCGCGGCTCCAGGATCTGCTGCTGGGACCGCAGCAGCTGTCGCACCCCGGCCACAGTGTCGCCCGATGCCTCGGGACGCAGCGGCTCCGGCAAGCGGCCCAGGCACACGGAGCAGCGACCGCACGGCTCGGCCTCCGGGTCATCCAGGGACTGCTGCAGCAGCTGCATCAGGCACTGATCACCGCGGATGTAACTGCGCATGATGTCGGCCTCGCGGCGACGCACCGCCAGCACTCCGTCGTAGTGCGCCTGGTCGTAGCTCCATGCCGTGCCGGTCGCGCTCCACCCGTCGGCGGTGCGCTCGGTGATGCCGTCGACCGCGAGTTGCTTGAGCAACAGGTCGACCTTGGTGCGACGCAACCCGCTCTCGGCCTCGAGCTGCGGCACCGATACCGGCTGGCCGGCACCGTCGAGTGCGTCGAGCAATCGGCGGACCTGCGGCTCCTTCGGGATCGTCGCGGTCGCGAAATAGTCCCAGACGCCGTCATCCCCCGCGGACGGCAGCAACGCCACCAGCGCGTGGTCGATAGCACGGCCGGCACGGCCGACCTGCTGGTAGTAGGACACCGGCGACGGCGGCGCCCCGACGTGTATGACGAACCCCAGGTCCGGCTTGTCGTAGCCCATCCCGAGCGCGGAGGTGGCGACCAGGGCCTTGACCCGGTTGGCCCGCAGGTCCTCCTCCAGCGCCTCGCGCGAGTCGGAGTCCAGCTGCCCGGTGTAGGCGGCGACCGGGGCGTCCGCGCCATACCTGTTCCGGATGGCCTCGGTCAGCCGCTCGGCATCCGCGACGGTCAGGGTGTAGACGATGCCCGATCCGGGCAACTGCGGCAGGTGGTCGACCACCCACGCGAACCTCTGCAACGGGTCGAGCTGCGGAAGCACCGCCAGCTGCAGACTCGCCCGGGCCAGCGGGCCGCGCAGCACGACAGTGTCCTCACCGAACTGCGCCGCGATGTCCTCGACCACACGCGCGTTGGCGGTCGCCGTGGTCGCCAGGACCGGCGTCTGCGGGTTGAGCCGACGCAGCACGTCGGTGACCCGGCGGTAGTCGGGGCGGAAGTCGTGCCCCCAGTCCGACACCGAGTGCGCCTCGTCGACCACGACCAGCCCGAGTGCGCCGGTGAGCGACTGCATCACCCGCGCGCCGAAGGTCGGGTTGGCCAGCCGCTCGGGCGACACCAGCAGCACATCGATCGAGCCGGCCGCCAGCTCGCTCTCGATCTCCTGCCACTGACCGACATTGGAGCTGTTCAGCGTCGCCGCCCGCAGCCCGGCACGCTCGGCCGCAGCCACCTGATCGCGCATCAGCGACAGCAGCGGCGAGATGACCAGGGTCGGCCCACGACCGTGGGCGCGCAGCCACGACGTGGCGATCCAGTAGACCGCCGACTTGCCCCAGCCGGTCGCCTGCACCACCAGCACGCGGGAGCCGGGCCTCGTCAGCGCCTGCAGCGCCTCCAGCTGGCCATCACGTAGTCGCGCACCGTCGCCGGCGAGCACCGCCAGGGTCTGGTCGGCGATGGTCTCGATGGTCGGTGAAGTCACGCTCGTCATGGTGACAGTCTGTGTCCGGGGTCCGACAACCGCCGCTGGGCTCAGCTCATTTCGATACGGCCGCTCGTTCATTTCGATACGCCGGCTCGTTCCTCACCGGCTTCTCAATGCGGCGCCTCGCGGCCTACTCGATGCGCTGTTGTGCGGCGCGCTTGGCTGCCTTTCCTTCGAGACGCCGCTCGTCCCTCACGGCTCCTCACGACGACGCTCCTGCGCTTCCTTCTCGTCGAGCGCGTTCGCCTCTTCGAGGGTCGGCGCCGTGCCGCCGAGCCGCGCCGGCAGGTACTTCAGGTCATCGCCGGTCATCGGCTGATAGCTGTCCTGCACCGCGTGCAGCATGGTCTCCATCCGAGCCCGCAGCGCCGCGGTCTCGGCATCGACGTCCGCGTCCGGCGCGATGTCGATCGGCGCGCCCGCGTCCAGCCGGATCGGCACCTTGGGTCGCCGCATCTGCCGCGGCAGGCCCTTGGTCCACACCCGCTGCGAACCCCAGATGATCAGCGGTATGACGGGGACGCCGGCCTCTTGCGCCATACGGACCGCGCCGGACTTGAACTCACGCAACTCGAAGGACCGGGAGATGGTGGTCTCGGGGAAGACGCCGATGAGTTCGCCGGCCCGCAACGCATCGACCGCCGCCCGGTAGGCGCCCGCGCCGGCCGCACGGTCGACGGGGATGTGCTTCATGCCGCGCATCAGCGGGCCGGACACCTTGTGGTCGAAGACGTCCTTCTTGGCCATGAAGCGCACCAGCCGCCCGACGTCGCGCGCGGAATAGCCGGCGTAGGAGAAGTCGAAGTAACCGATGTGGTTCATCGCGATCACCGCCCCGCCGGTGCGTGGGATGTTCTCGGACCCGGTGCGTTCGAATTTCAGCCCCTGCACGGCGAATACGCCACGTGCGAAGTTGATGACGCCGGAGTAGATCGGTTCCATGCCCGAACCCTACCGACCGGTAAGCCATCTGTCCGAGTCGTGGAATGCCCGCCGGGTCGCGCGGCGTTGGACGATGGGTGACTGATGCCGCCATACCCCTGTCCGTGCTGGACCTCTCCCCCGTCGCCGCCGGCCGCACCGCCTCTGCCGCACTGCAAGAGACGATCGCCCTCGCGCAACACACCGAATCGCTTGGCTACGAACGGTATTGGGTCGCCGAACACCACAATCTGCCCAGCGTCGCGAGCTCGTCGCCGGTCGTGATGATCGCCACCGTCGCCGCTGCCACGAAGCGGATCCGGGTGGGCGCTGGTGGCATCATGCTGCCCAATCACGCGCCCCTGCAGGTGGCCGAGACGTTCCGGGTATTGGAGGCACTGCATCCCGGCCGCATCGATCTCGGGCTCGGCCGAGCCCCGGGCACCGACCAGCTCACCGCGTTCGCACTGCGCCGCAGCAAGGAGGCGCTGGCCGCCGACGACTTCCCGCAGCAGTATGCCGAGCTGCGCGCGTATGTCGACGGCTTCCCCGACGACCACCCGTTCGCACCGATCAGCGCACAGCCGACCGATGTCCCGTTGCCGCCGATCTGGATCCTCGGCTCCAGCCTGTATGGCGCACAGGCCGCCGGCCTGCTCGGCACCAACTTCGCGTTCGCGGGCCACTTCGGCAGCGTCGACCCGACCGACGCGTTCGACGCCTACCGCAACTCGTTCCAGCCCAATGGCCGCCCGGACGGGCTCACCGAGCCGCACAGCATGCTCGCCGTATCCGCGATCGCAGCCGAAAGCGCTTCGCGCGCCACCGAACTCGACCTCGCGGCCTCCCTGTCGACCGTGCGGCTCCGGCAGAACAACCCGGGCCCGCTGCCCACACCGGAGGAGGCGGCCGCCCACGAGTGGACCCCGCTCGAGCACGGCATCGTGGAGAAGCTGGGCCGGTTCGTGACGTCCGGGACCGGCGAGGAGGTCTACAAGGGCATCGTCGCGCGAGCGCAGGACTGTGGCGCGGACGAGCTGATGATCACCAGCAACATCCACGATCCGGCGGAGCGCCGGGCGTCATACACACTCATCATGGAGGCTGCTCGCGCGAGTGCCTGACCGGAAGTACGTTGGGAGCATGGATCTCGAACGCCCCGAAGCCCCCGACCCCTACTCCTTGCTGCCGCGGACCGCATCGCTCACGGTGACCAGTGAGACCTTCGCCGACGGAGACACTCTGCCGAACGAACAGGTCTACAACGACTGGGGATTCAGCGGCGGCAACGTGTCGCCGCAGCTGTCGTGGTCCGGCGCGCCGGAAGGCACGAAGGGTTACGTCGTCACCTGCTTCGACCCGGACGCCCCGACGCCGTCCGGCTTCTGGCACTGGCTGCTGCTCGGCGTCCCGGCCGACGTGACGTCCCTGCCGGCCGGCGCGGGCGCGGGCACCGGTCTTCCCGAGGGCGCATTCCACCTGCGCAACGACTTCGGTGACAAGGCGTATGACGGTGCCGCCCCGCCGGTCGGCGACCGCCCGCACCGTTACATGTTCGCGGTGCACGCGGTCGGTGACGACCTCGGGCTCGATGACTCGGCAAGCGCTGCAGTCGCGATGTTCACCACGGGCGGGAATCTCCTCGCCCGTGGCGTCATCACCGCGACATACCAGGCGAAATAGCCTGTCGGATCAGCGATTCGGCCGCTCGTCCGGGCCGTTGTCACGAGCGTGACGACCGAACAACCGGTTGACCTTGTCGCGGACCTGGAACCCGTCGGACTCGTCTGCGCCATCCTCGGCCGCCGGCAGGTCGTCGTCGGCACGCCGGTCGCCGGGGACCGCGTGTGAGCCGACGTCACCTTCGGGGCGAACGTCGCGCTCCTGGTCGTAGCCCGCCGCCGGTCGCGCGTCACCAACCGTGCCGTCGGGCCGGACGACGTGCTGCCGGCCGGAGGCTTCCGGACCGTCGGCCCCAGCGACGCCACCATCCGGGCGAGTCTCGCGCTGCTGGTCGTAGGCCGCCTGGTGGTGGCCACCGACCACGTCGCCCTCCGGGCGGACCTGGCGCTGCTGGTCGTAAGCACCCGACTGCTCGTAAGCACCTGTCTGGTCCGGGGCTGCCTGGTGGTGGCCGCCGACCACGTCGCCCTCCGGGCGGACCTGGCGCTGCTGGTCGTAAGCACCCGACTGCTCGTAAGCACCCGACTGGTCCGGGGCCACCTGCTGCTGCTCGGCAGCCGCATGGTGCCGGCCACCGACCGCACCGCCCTCCGGGCGAACGTCTCGCTGCCCGTCGTCCACCGCAGGTGCACCCGCGTCCTGCGCAGGGCGGTTCGCACGAACGTCCCGCTGTCGTGCTGCTTCCTCGACCGGCTGTCCCGTGTTCGGGTCGACGCGGCTCTCGCCCTCGCGGTCGCCACCGGAACCCGTGCCCTCGACCCGGTTGCCGTGCCGGTCGGTGGGAGTGTCGGGATCGAGCTGATCTGCCTTGCGCAGCGTCTCCGCGTGGTCGCGCTCAACGGCCTCCGCCGTCTTCTGCTCGTGCTGCGCCTCAGCCTCCAGCCGGTCTGCTTCCTGCTGCTTGGCCTCCGCTTCTGCTCGAGCCCGCTCCGCCTGCTCGGTCGCCGACTCGGCGCGGTGGCGGGACTCTACGACCGTCCCTTCGTTCTCTCTCGCCCGGCCGCGCAGTTCCTGCGCCTTGTCACGCCGGGCCGCGGTACGCCGCTTTCCCTGCCACGCCGCGATGAGAATCAGGATCAGAATCACCACGATGATCGCGATGATGATCCACCAGGTCTTGGTATCCATGACGTACCTTTCGGACGATCTGAAATGCCGCTGACCCTTCGAAACTACTGGTCATTCGGGTCCGACGGTACCGCTGGGGCCAGTGAGGCGTGTCGCCCAGAGCAGGCGGTGCTCGGCCTCAGCCAGCTGGTGCCCACCTCGGACAGCGAAGCACCGCAGTGAGGACAGGTTCCAGCAGCAGCCTTGACCTCCTCGGCGCACCCGCCACAGCGGAGCTGGAACCGCTGCTCGAGTTCGGGGCCGGCGGTATGCGCGCCGCCCCAGTCTGCCAACGCTTCCAGGACCGGCTTGGCCGCTTTCCCCGACGGAGTGAGGTGGTACTCGTACCTGGGGCGCGCAGTGCCCGAGTACTGCTCGCGCCTCACGAGACCATCGCGGACCATCTTCTCCAACCGGTCGGCCAGCGTCTTGTCGGTCGCCTCCGTGTTCTTCTTCAGTTCCTCGAACCGGTGCACGCCGTACATCAACTCGCGCAGGACCAGGACGGTCCACGGATCGCCGAGGAAGTCCATGCTTCGTGCGATAGGACAGGGCCTGTCCGACCAGGTCGAGCGAAGCGGCATGATGGCCCTCCCAAGGGGTCACTTCCTTGAAGGTAGTTACTCACCGTACTCTACGTCGTGTGACCAACATCATCGACCGACGAGCATCACGGCGCTCCGGTGTCGTCCTCATCGCCGCCCTCGGCGCGAGTGTCCTGGTCTCGCTGGACCTGTTCATCGTCAACCTCGCTCTGCCGCGCGTGGCAGAGGCGTTCCCATTGGCATCGGCCCCGGTCGTGTCGTGGGTACTCAACGGATACACGGTGGCATTCGCGGCGCTGTTGGCCCCGGCCGGCCGCGTCGCGGACCGGTACGGCCGCCGCACCGTCTTCCGCGCCGGCATGGTCCTGTTCGCCGCCGGGTCGGTCCTCACGACACTGGCCCCGGACATCTCGTGGCTCATCCTCGGCCGTGTCCTCCAGGGCGCGGGCGCGAGCGTCGTCGTGCCGACAAGTCTCGCGCTGCTGCTCGAGGCGTTCCCCGAGGGCGCGCACAAGCGGATGGTGTCTCTGTGGACGGCCACCGGATCGGTCGCAGCAGCCGTGGGCCCGGTACTCGGCGGGATGCTGGCCGACCTCGACTGGCGTCTCGTGTTCGCCATCATGGTGCCGCTCTCGGTCCTCACCCTCCTCGCCACTTTCGCGCTTCCCCCGTCGCCAGTGACCGGTGGGCGCGCCCCGGACTGGGCAGGTGCTCTCGCCCTGGTCGCTGCCGTGGCCGCGTTGATCATCCTCCTCACGTACTGGGCGGACTGGACCCCGGCAGATTCTCGGACCTGGCTCGCCGCATGCCTCGCCGTGCTCTCGTTCGGGGTCTTCATCAAACGCAGCCGACGGCACGCGTCGCCAGTCATCGATCTCTCCCTGTTCCGCGTGCTCCCGTTCGCCTCGGCGACAGTTGGTATGGCGGCGTTCTACACGGGCTTCTCCATGATGTTGCTGGGTTGTTCTCTGTGGGCGACGAACGTGTGGCACTGGGACTCCGCGACAACAGGGATCGCCTTCATCCTCGGACCGGGGCTGGCGGTCGTCTCAGCGCTGGCGGCTGGGCGGCGGAGCACCGGACCCGCGGTGCTTTCGGCCATCGGGGGCGCGCTCTTCGTAGTGGCCGGAGTGGTGTGGGCGCTGACCTTGACCGGCCCGAAGGCGTCGGCCGCGGGCTTCCTGATCGGCTTCGCCTTGACAGGAGTGGCAGCGGGGATCGCCCAGACCGGCTTCCTTTCCGGCGGAGCCGGTGCACTCCCCGCGGGCGACTACGCGGCCGGGACCGGCATGATCAACACCGCTCGTCAGATCGGAGCGGCGCTCGGGGTGGCCCTGCTGACCCTGTGTGTGGGTTCGGGGTATGACCCCGGCACCTACCGGCCCGTCTGGATCATCATCATCGCCGCCGGTGCCGTCTCCGCCATCACGATCCTGCCCGCATGGCTGCGAGTGGGACACAGCCCGAAAAGCGTGCGGTGTCCCCAGCTACGCTGACAGATCATCAGCGTGTCGCGTAGAAGGCGACCGCTGATGACGCTGCGACGTTCAGCGAATCCACGCCACCAGCCATCGGGATCGTAACCCGGACGTCCAACAGTCGTTCGCCGGCGGCCGTAAGTCCGACCCCCTCGGTGCCGAAAACCAGAGCGAGTCGCTGGTGGTCCTGGGCAACCAGTTCATCGAGCGCGATGCATCCCTCCCCCAGTGACATACCAGCGACCACGTAGCCGAGTTGCTGGAGCATTTCGATGCCGTCCGGCCAGGGTTCGATGCGTGTCCATGGCACTTGGAAGACGGTGCCCATCGAGACACGGATCGAGCGACGGTAGAGCGGATCAGCGCAACGCGGCGTCACGAACACGGCATCGACGCCGAGCGCCGCGGCCGATCGGAAGAACGCGCCGACGTTCGTGTGGTCCACCACGTCTTCCAAGATCGCGATCCTCGACCGCGCACTGACTCGACGCCCGTCCCCCAGCAGTTCGGTGTATGGCGGCAACACCGGCCGATGCATGGACGCGAGTGCGCCGCGATGCAGGTGGAAGCCGGTCATCTCCTCGATCACGTCATCCGCGCCGACGTACACCGGGACACCGGAGGCGTCGGCGTCCGTGACGACGTCGGCCAGATCGGTCAGCCAGCGACGTCCCATCAGGTAGGAGCGCGGCCGGTGCCCGGCTCCGAGCGCCCGGCGGATGACCTTCTCGCTCTCGGCGAGATAGAGGCCGTTCTCCGGCTCCAGCCGCCGTCGCAGCGCCACGTCGGTCAGCCGGAAGTAGTCGCGCACCCGTTCGTCGGCCGGGTCGGTGATCTCGATGACTGGCACGATGCCCAACTCTAGGAGGTCGGTCGTGCGGTCAGAACATCTGCGTCAGCGCCACCACACCGACGATCACGATGACGGTCCGCAGCAGCCATGGTGGCAGCCGGCGACCGACCTTCGCCCCGATGAGGCCGCCGATGAAGGCACCGATCGCGATGAGGAGCGCGACGGCCCAGCGCACGTTGTGGAACGACACGATGATGAAGGTGATCGCGGCGACCGCATTCACGATCAGGCTGAGGATGTTCTTGATGCCGTTGAGCCGCTGCAGCGGATCCGCGAGCATCGCACTCATCAGGCCCATGAGCAGCACACCCTGTGCCGCACCGAAATAGCCGCCGTAGACACCGGCCGCGAAAATGCCCGCCAGCAACGCGATCCGGCGCGGCCGCGACATCTCCTGGCCGGAGTCGGGGTGCCGGGCTGCGGCACGCTTCTGCAGCCATGGTCCGATGACGACGAGCACGATGCCGATGATGATGAGCGTCGGCACGATGGCCTTGAACGCCGACGGTGGCAGCCAGATCAGCAGCAGCGCGCCGGTGATGCCGCCGAGCAGTGACATCGGCATGAACTGCTTGAGCCGCTCGCGGGCCTGCGAGACCTCGGCGCGATAGCCCCACGACCCGGAGATGCCACCGGCGACCAGGCCCACGGAGTTGGAGATGTTCGCCGGCACTGCCGGATAGCCGAAGGCGAGCAGGGTCGGGAACGTGATCAGGGTGCCGGATCCGACGATGGTGTTGATGCAACCGGCCGCGACGCCGGCAAGGGTGATCAGCAGGATCTCGGTCAGGGACATGATCCGAACAAATTACGGCAGCAGGCTCAGCCGGCGGCGTGCCGTCCACGTGGCGGTTGGACAGCTCGTGCCGCCCATCGATCACCGACGCGTTCGAGTGTCAGGCTCAGCCCGAAGGTCGCGCTGAGGTTCTCGGCGGTCAGCGTCGACTCGAGCGGACCGGCGGCGACGACCTTGCCGTCGCGGAGCAGCAGCACATCGGTGAAACCGGCCGGGATCTCCTCGACGTGGTGGGTCACCAGAACCTGCGCCGGCGCCTCGATGTCCTGCGCGATCTCACCGAGGCGAGTCACGAGATCCTCACGCCCGCCAAGGTCCAGCCCGGCTGCCGGCTCATCGAGCAGCATCAGCTCCGGGTCGGTCATCAGAGCGCGCGCGATCTGCACCCGCTTGCGCTCCCCCTCGCTGAGGGTTCCGTAGCGCCGCTCGGACAGGTGGCCCGCTCCGAGCGCATCGAGCAGCTCCTTCGCGCGGCCGTGATCGAGCTCGTCATACAGCTCGCGCCATCGGCCGACCATCCCGTATGCCGCCGTCACGACCACGTCGCCGACACGCTCGCCGTTCGGGATGCGTTCGGCAATCGTGGCTGATGCCAAGCCGATTCGCGGTCGCAGCTCGAAAACGTCGACGGTGCCGAGGACCTCGGACAGGACTCCCGCCACACCCGCGGACGGGTGCATCCGGGCGGCGGCGATCTGCAGCAACGTGGTCTTCCCGGCGCCGTTGGGGCCGAGCACGACCCAGCGTTCGCCCTCCTCGACCTCCCAGTCGACGCCGTCCAGTAGGCGCTTGTGGCCGCGGACCACGCTCACTCCGGCAAGTGCCAGCACATCGGACATGTGAGGCACCTTACGGCGTGGGCATACCCGCCACGGCGACCGGTCAGCAGTTGGTCTTGTGCGTGCGTCATACGCTGGTGCGGCCATGTCCGATCTGCCTGCCGCCGTCCGCCTCAGCCTGTGGGTCACCGCTGCCTGGGCAGGACATCTCGATCTCGAGGAGGCGCTGCGCCGGGCCTTGCCGGACGCCGACCACGTCACGGGCGATGTGCAGCACCTCGCCACCTGGCAGGACTTCGGGGAGCGGGTCCTGGCGTGCGCGCTGCCGCGGGCCGGCGACATCTCGGGTATGCCGCGAGGCAATCCCGAACTCACCGCTGCCGCGACCGAATCCGGTGAGTGCGTCTACGTCCCGGCCATCGGCGGCGCGCTCGTCCCGTCGGTCGAGATCTTCGGCCCCGAGGGCGACGAGGGTATGGCGGTCCGGCTGACCGCCTTCGACTGCGCGCCCACCCCGGCCCACCGGCTGGAGGAGTTGCACGAGTCGCAGATCGAGCGCGAGTTGCGGACCCGGCTCGCGCACGCGACGACCACCCTGGAGGCGCTGGACATCCAGCCGTTCGCCGGATCGAACCTGCGCGCACAGGCCGACGAGGTCGCCACCCTGCGCGAATGGGGCCTGCCCTCGGGACTTCCCGGACGGGCCATTCGCGTCCTGCAGACGGCCGGAACCGTCGGTGCCGCGGTCGACTTCGCGCTCGGGCACTCCCCCGCCATCGACGTCGGAGCGGATGTCGGCCGGCAGCGCGCCCTGCGCGAACTCCAGTCGTTCACCGATCAGGCGATGGCGCAGGCCACCACCGCCGCCGCGCTGCACCTGGCCGGCATGCGGGCCTGACGCGGGTCGAGTAGCGGTGAGGTACGAGCCGCGTATCGAGACCTGTCAGCTTGGTCTCGATACGCTCCTGCGTCGCTACTCGACCCGCACGGTCTCGTAGACCTCCTGGGTGCGCCGGGCGATCGTCTCCCAGCCGAACTCCCGCACGGCCCGTTCCCTGCCGGCGTCACCGCGCCGGCGCGCCTCGGCAGCGTCGCTCACCGAAAGCTTCAGCGTCCGCGCCAGGTCCGCCACGAAGCGGTCCGGGTCCTTCGGGGTACCGGTGCCGTCGGCGACCTGGTCGATCGGGACGAGCCAGCCGGTGTCACCGTCGGCCACCACCTCGGGGATGCCACCGGTCGCGGTGCCCACCACCGGACAGCCGCACGCCATGGCCTCGAGATTGACGATGCCGAGGGGTTCATAGACCGACGGACAGACGAAAACGGTTGCGGCGGAAAGCAATGCGATGACCTCGGCACGCGGCAGCATGTCCGGGATCCACACGACGCCGTCCCGCGTCTGGCGCAGCCCGGCGACCAGGTCCTCGACCTCGCGCAGGATCTCCGGGGTGTCGGGTGCCCCTGCACAGAGCACGAGCTGGACGTCCTTCGGCAACTCGGCGACCGCGCGCAGCAGATAGGGCAGCCCCTTCTGCCGGGTGATGCGCCCGACGAACGCCACGCTCGGCCGCTCCGGATCCACGCCGTGCCTGCGGACCGTCGCCGTCGCCTCATCGCTGGTGTCGCGGCGCCACAGGTCCGAGTCGATGCCGTTGTGGACGACATGCACCTTCGCGGGGTCGAGGGTCGGGTAGCTGGCCAGCACGTCCTTGCGCATCCCGTGGCTCACCGCGATCACGGCAGCGGCTGCGTCATACGCCGTGCGCTCGATGTATGAGGAGACCCGGTATCCGCCGCCGAGTTGCTCGGCCTTCCACGGCCGCATCGGTTCGAGGCTGTGTGCGGTCACGACGTGCGGGACGCCGTGCAGCAACGACGCGACGTGTCCGGCGAAGTTGGCGTACCACGTGTGTGAGTGCACCACGTCCGCCCCGGCGCAGTCGTCCGCCATCAGCAGGTCGACACCCATGGTCCGCAGCGCGGCGTTCGCACCGCCGAGGTCGGGCAGGTCGGCATAGCCGGTGGTGTCCGTCTCAGCCACCGGACTTCCGAAGGCCCGAACCTGGACGGTGTCACCGAGTCCGCGCAAGGCGCGCACCAGCTCGGCAACATGCACGCCCGCGCCGCCGTAGATGTTGGGCGGATATTCCTTGGTCAGCAGATCCACTCTCACAACCCCTGACGCTAGTCCCTTCGGGGGCCGTAGGTTATGACCATGTCGAGACGAGGCGAACCATCCGTGCTGGCGATCGTCCTTGCCGGCGGCGAGGGCAAGCGACTGATGCCCCTTACCGCGGACCGGGCCAAACCTGCTGTGCCGTTCGGCGGCATCTATCGGCTGATCGATTTCGCGCTGTCGAACATCGCCAACAGCGGTTTCCTGAAGATGGTCGTGCTGACGCAGTACAAATCGCACAGTCTCGACCGGCACATCGCCAAGACGTGGCGTATGTCGACGATGCTCGGCAACTACGTCGCTCCCGTGCCCGCCCAGCAGCGGCGTGGCAAGCAGTGGTTCTCCGGGTCCGCCGACGCGATCTACCAGAGCCTCAACCTGATCCACGACGAGAAGCCGGACATCGTCGTGGTAGTGGGCGCCGACCACGTCTACCGGATGGATTTCGCCCAGATGGTGGACCGGCACATCGAGTCCGGGGCACGCGCCAGCGTGGCCGCCATCCGGCAGCCGATCGAGCTGGCCGACCAGTTCGGCGTGATCGAGCTCGCCGAGGGCGACGGGCAGAAGATCAGCGCGTTCCGCGAAAAGCCCTCGGATCCGGTGGGACTCACCGACGCGCCGCACGAGATCCTGGCCTCGATGGGCAACTACGTCTTCGACACCGACGCGTTGGTCGAGGCGGTCACGTCCGATGCCGACAACCCCAGCAGCAAGCACGACATGGGCGGAGACATCATTCCCGCGTTCGTCGACAAGGGTGAGGCCCACGCCTACGACTTCCGCGACAACTGCATCCCGGGTGCCACCGACCGCGACTTCGGCTACTGGCGCGACGTCGGGACGATCGATTCCTTCTACGACTCGCACATGGACCTGGTGTCGATCCACCCGATCTTCAACCTCTACAACTACGCGTGGCCGATCCGGACGAGCGACGTCGGCTACCCGCCGGCCAAGTTCGTGCACGGCGCATCCGACCGCAGCGGTATGGCGACCGGCTCGATGATCTCCCCCGGGTGCATCGTCAGCGGCTCGGTGATCGGCAACTCCGTGCTGTCGACCAACGTCAAGGTGCACTCGTTCGCCCAGGTGGACGACGCGATCCTGATGGACAACGTGGAGATCGGCCGGCACTGCCGGATCCGCCGCGCGATCATCGACAAGGACGTCTACGTGCCGGACAACGCGAGCATCGGTCTCCACCACGACGAGGACCGTGACCGCGGCTTCACCGTGACCGAGTCCGGGATCACCGTGGTTGGCAAGGGCACCGTCATACAGGCCTGAATGTGCCTGTGCCATCATCGATTCCACACATGAACACACTCCTGGTGACCCTCTCCGGTCGAGATCGCCCTGCCGTTTCAGCGCGCCTGTTGCATGCCGCGGCCGACGCGGGGGCGCTGGTCCTGGACCTCGAGCAGGCCGTCGTGCGCGGACGGCTGCTGCTCACCGCACTGCTGCAACCGGTCGGTGACGTCACCGAGCTCACCGCGCGCATCGAGCAGGTCGCGTCGGAGTTCGATCTTGCGATCACGGCCGAACCCGGCCAGGGTGACAACCCGGCCCGTCGCACCGGTCGGGCGTCGGTCGCCGTCCTCGGTATGCCGTTGTACGCGACCGCGCTGGCGGCGATCACCGCGGCGATCGGTGATCAGGACGCCAACATCGACCGCATCCGCCGACTCTCACGCGATCCGGTCACGACCCTCGAACTCGACCTGTCCGGCGCGGACGTTCCGCAACTGCGTCGTGTGCTCGCCCTGCTGGCGGCAGAGCACGACGTCGACATAGCGGTCTCCCCCGGAGGTCTGGCACGGCGGGGCCGCCGGTTGCTGGTCATGGACGTCGACAGCACGCTCATCCAGGACGAGGTCATCGAGCTGCTGGCCGCCCACGCCGGACGCGCCGCAGAGGTTGCTGCCGTGACCGAACGCGCCATGCGCGGCGAGCTGGACTTCGAGCAGAGCCTGCACGAAAGGGTGCGCTGCCTGGCCGGACTCGACGTCTCGGTGTTCGACGAGGTGCGCCACGCCATACGCCTCACGCCCGGTGCACGGACCCTGGTGCGCACCGTCCGGCGGCTCGGGTTCTCGGTCGCCGTCGTGTCCGGCGGCTTCATCGAGATCGTCCAGCCGCTCGCGACCGAGCTCGGGATCGACCGCGCGCACGCCAACAGGCTGGAGGTGCGTGACGGCAAGCTCACCGGCCGTGTCGACGGGCTCGTCGTCGATCGCGCGGAGAAGGCGCGTGCGCTGCGCCGGTTTGCCGAGGCCGAACGACTGCCGCTGTCCCGGACGGTCGCCGTGGGCGACGGCGCGAACGACCTCGACATGCTCGCGACCGCCGGCCTCGGGATCGCCTTCAACGCCAAGCCGATCGTCCGGGAGCAGGCTGACACCAGCGTCAACGTCCCCTATCTGGACGCCGTGTTGTTCATGCTCGGCATCTCCCGGGAGGACGTCGAGGAGGCGGATCGGCTGACCGGGATGTCCGACGTCCCGGACCCGGACCCGCGCTCTTCCATAGAATCGCCCCATGTCTGATCCAGCTGCGCGTTCCCTGCTGATCATCGGCGGCGCCGAGGACAAGGTGGGTCGCGTGACGATCCTGCGTCGATTCGTCCGGCTGGCGGGCGGTCGCAAGTCCCGGATCGTGATCATCCCCACCGCGTCGTCGGTCCCGGACGAGGTCGTCGATGTCTACTCGACGGTCTTCTCGCGACTCGGCGCGCCCCAGATCGACTCGGTCGACCCGAGCGACCGCGCGCACAGCAGCGACGCCGACCTGCAGCAGTTGGTCGACGACGCGACCGGGATCTTCCTGTCGGGTGGCAATCAGCTCAAGCTGAGCCAGCTGATCGTCGGCACGCCGCTGGGTACGGCGATCCTGCGCGCCTACGAGCGCGGCGCGGTGATCGCCGGCACCTCCGCGGGCGCGTCGATCATGAGCCAGTTCATGATCTCGATGGGCGACGAGGGCGTGACCCCGCGCCAGCGGTCCAGCCAGCTGACCGCCGGACTCGGGCTGCTGCCGGGCGTCATCATCGACCAGCACTTCGACCAGCGGGCCCGCTACGGACGGCTGCTGTCGCTGGTCGCCTCGTCGCCCAGCCTGCTCGGCATGGGCATCGACGAGGACACCGCCGCCGAGATCACCCGCGGCACCGAGCTCACGGTCGTCGGGTCCGGCGCCGTCTTCGTCGTCGACGCACGCACCGCGGTCACCGACGCGCACCAGGCCGAGCGCGACGCTCCGCTCCTGGTGACCGGCGCCGTCGTCCACACGCTGCCCTTCGGCGCAACGTTCGACCTCGAATCCGCCACTCTCACAGACTTTTCCGAGAAGTATGCCGATCTGGCCGTCTCCACCAGCCGGGACCGCCACGACACAGCCACCGCCGCCGCCGCACTACGCCGATAGGAGCCAGCAGATCGTCACAGTCGGGTCTTCGCCCACACCACCCACGAGAGGAGCAGCCACCATGCAAGGGTCGCCGACCGATGGACAGCTGCAGGTCCTGCGCACCCGGGTCTACCGGGGTCCGAACATCTGGGCCTACGAGCAGGCAGTGCACCTGCTGGTCGATCTCGGTGAGCTGGAGGAGTTTCCGACCGACAGGCTGCCCGGCTTCACGGACCGGCTGCTGGAGTGGCTCCCCGGACTGGAACACCACACCTGCTCGCGCGGCCGGCGCGGTGGTTTCGTGGAGCGGCTGCGCGAGGGGACCTGGCTCGGACACGTCACCGAGCACGTGGCACTGCAGTTGCAGCAGGAGGCCGGACACGACATGCGCCGCGGCAAGACCCGCGGTGAGAAGGGGCGCCCCGGCGTCTACAACGTGATCTTCGGCTATTTCGATGAGCGGGTCGGTGTCTCGGCCGGCGAGCTCGCCGTGCGCATGGTCAACGAACTCCTTGAGCCCACAACCGAATTCGACTTCGAGGACGAGCTCGACCGGTTCTTGCGGCTGGCCGGCCGGAAGGCGTTCGGTCCGTCGACCGCTGCCATCATCGATGAGGCGGTCAGTCGCGACATACCGTGGCACCGCCTCAATCAGTACTCCCTCGTCCAGCTCGGTCAGGGCGTGCACGCCCAGCGCATCCGGGCGACGATGACGTCACGCACGTCGGCACTGGCCGTCGACATCGCCGGCGACAAGAACCTCACCTCCACCCTGCTCGGCTCCGCCGGGTTGCCGGTGCCGAAGGCCATCACCGTGCGGGACGCGGAGGCGGCCGCCGAGGCTGCCACCAGGATCGGGTTCCCGGTGGTGATCAAGCCGCTGGACGGCAACCACGGCCGCGGTGTGATCCTCAACCTCGGCTCCGCCGAGGAGGTCCGGACGGCATTCCCGCTCGCGGCCGAGCAGAGCCGCCGCGGGGTGGTCCAGGTCGAGTCGTTCATCACCGGCAAGGACTACCGCTGCCTGATCATCGGTGGGCGGATGGCGGCGATCGCCGAGCGGGTTCCGGCGCATGTGGTCGGCGACGGAGAGCGCACGGTCGAGGAACTTGTCGACGTCACCAACGCGGACCCGCGCCGTGGGGTCGGCCACGAGAAGGTGCTCACCCGCATCGTGGTCGACGACGCCGCCATCGAGTTGGTCCGTGAGCAGGGCTACGCCATGAGCGACGTCCCGCCACAGGACGAGATGGTCAAGCTCGCACTCACCGGCAACATGTCGACCGGCGGGATCTCCATCGACCGCACCTTCGACGCGCACCCGGACAACGTCGAGATCGCCGAGGAGGCAGCGCAACTCATCGGTCTCGACGTTGCGGGCATCGACTTCATCTGCCCCGACATCACGGCACCGGTGCGCGAGACCGGTGGCGCGATCTGCGAGGTCAATGCAGCACCCGGCTTCCGGATGCACACCCATCCGACGGTCGGCGAGCCACAGTTCATCGCCAAGCCGGTCGTCGATCTGCTGTTCCCGCCCGGCTCCCCGTCCCGTGTTCCGGTCGTCGCGGTCACCGGCACCAACGGCAAGACAACGACCTCGCGGATGCTGTCGCACATCATGAAGAGCCTCGGCCGCAAGGTCGGTATGACGTCGACCGACGGCATCGTGATCGATGAGCGGCTCGTGATCAAGGCCGACGCCTCCGGCCCGCGATCGGCCCGGATGGTGCTGCAGAATCCGCGGGTCGACTTCGCGGTGCTCGAGGTCGCGCGGGGCGGGATCCTGCGGGAGGGCCTGGGCTACGACCGCAACGACATCGCGATCGTCACGAACATCGCACCGGATCATCTCGGGATGCACGGGATCGACACCCTCGAACAACTCGCCCGTGTGAAAGCCGTTGTCGTCGAAGCGGTTCCGCGTGACGGGTATGCCGTGCTCAACGCCGACGACCCGCTGGTGCGGGCGATGCGTCGGCGGTGCTCCGGCACCATCGTGTGGTTCTCGATGGAGCCGCCGGGCAGCCGGGTGCGCGAGTTCATCGACGAGAAGTGCCGGCGCGGTGCGCGCGCCGTCGTGCTGGAGCCGTCGGACCGCGGCGAGATGATCGTCCTCAAGCAGGGTCGACGCTCGATGCCGCTCGCCTGGACCCACCTGCTGCCGTCCACCTTCGGTGGCACCGCCCGGATGAATGTCGCCAATGCGCTGGCCGCGGCCGGTGCCGCGTTCGCGGCCGGTGCGCCGCTGCACGACATACGACAGGGACTGCGGACGTTCACGACGTCCTACTACCTCTCCCCCGGCCGGCTGAACCGCGTGGAGGTCAACCACGCCGAGGTGTTCGTCGACTACTGCCACAACCCGCCCGGGATGCATCGTCTCGGCGAGTTCGTGCAGGGGTATGTCGATCAGCGCCAGGGTGCCGCGGAGCACCGGATCTCGCGCATCGGCATGGTCGGCGCGGCCGGGGACCGGCGCGACGACGACATCCGCGAACTCGGCAGGGCGGCCGCGCGATATTTCGACGTGCTCGTGCTGCGCGAGGACGACAACCTGCGCCGTCGGGCGCCGGGCGAGTCGGCGGCGCTGGTCGAGGAGGGGGTGCGGGAGGCGATGGCCGACGGTGCACGCTGCCGTCAGGTCCTCACCGTCCTGAACGAGCTCGAGGCGACGCGTCACGCGGTCCACCTGGCCAATCCGGGTGACCTGGTGATGCTCTGCGTCGACCAGCACGGTGCCGTGCTCGCCGAGCTGGAAAGCTTTACGCACCAAGCGAATGCGGGTGCTCGAACCGATGACGAGCAACCGGGCGACCCGGATTTGGACCCGCGACAACTGGCGACCGAGGCCACGGAGGCGTCGGCCGTCGAGGACACCGAGTGGCGTGAGGTCGTCGAGGCCCAGCCCGCCGTCGAGCAGTTGTGACCGCGTCGTACGACGTCGTCGTACGACGCGGGCGGCCGGGCGAAACCAGGAAACACACGAGAGGATGAAGGCCCGGGAGGGCCGCGGGTTCGCGCCCGGCCGCCGCGACTAATCGACGGTTACGGTTTCTTCCGCGGTGCTACTCGCCTCCCTTCGGCATGCGTTCCGATGTTTCGGCCGTTGACGTCACCAGGTGCTGCTGCTCGCTGTCCTTGGCGTGTGCGACCTTGATCTGGCGTGGCTTGGCTCGCTCGTGCAACGGGATCGTCAGGTTCAGCACCCCGTTGTCGTAGCTGGCCTCGATCCGCTCGGTGTCGATGTCGTCCCCGAGGGTGATCTGTCGGCGGTAGACGCCGGCGAAGCGTTCGCTGGTCAGCCACTGCACGTCGTTCTCCGGCGGTGCGGTCCGGTGCGCGGTCAGTGTCAGGACGCCGCGATCGATGTTCACGTCGATGCTGCCGGGATCCATGCCGGGAAGATCGGCATGCAGCACGTAATGGTCCTCGACCCGGTAGAGGTCGATCGGCATGAACTGTGGCGACCGGGCCGAGCCGGCACGCATGCCCAGCAGATTGCGGGCGAGGGCGTCGAAGTCAGAAATCGAGTCAGAGCGCATAGCAACCTCTCATCGTCAGGGGCCGCCTACCGGTCACCCGGAGGCAACCAACACGAATTCCTACGGCTCAAAAATTAGCACTCTCCACCCGAGAGTGCCAGATTCCCGGCGACGGAATTTTCGGCGCGTCCGCCGCAGCCATCAGGTCGTCAACACGATCTTCCCGACGTGCGCACCCTCGTCGAGACGGCGATGGGCGGCGACGACATCCTCCAGCGCGAAGACACTGTCGACACGCGGCCGCAGCGCGCCGAGACGCAGTCCGGCGTCGAGGAAGGCCGCCATACGGCGCACCACGATGGGATCGAGGGTGTGCTCGAAACTCATGTAGCGGTAGATCGTCAGCGGCGCGTTCGTGGGCATCGAGGCCGGCCGCGCGTCCATCCAGCCGACCAGCACCACGCAGCCGCCGGGCTTCGCAGCCGTGGCAAGTGCTGCCACGCCGGGACCCGCCACAGCATCCATGATGATGTCGACGCCCGCGCCGCCGGTGAATTCCCGCGCGGCCGCCGCCACATCCCCTTCCTCACTGGCGAACACCGCCGCGGCGCCCGCCTCGAGCAGCAGTTCCCGCTTGGCGGAGGTGCGCGTCGTGGCCAGGGGGACGGCACCGATCTGCCGAGCCACCTGCAGTGCAGCCAGACCGACCGAACTCGACGCGGCGGTGATCAACACCGTGTCCCCCGGTCGCATCCCGGCCTTCTCCACCAGGGCGCCGTATGCCGTGGAGTAGGAGACCCAGAGCGCGGCGCCATCAACGGCAGTCAGGCCCTCGGGCCGGCGAATCAGTCGATCGGCAGGAACGACGACCTGGTCGGCATACGTGCCATCGACGTCCATCGCAGGGACTGCGGTGATGATCACCGGGTCCCCCTCCGCGAAGCCGTCGACCTCGGAGCCCAAGGCGTCCACGATCCCGGTGCCCTCGCAGCCGATGCGCGCGTGCGGCAACCGGAACGGTCTCGGGAAGGCGCCAGTGCGCATCATGTGGTCCAGACGGTTCACCCCGATCGCCTCGATGCGCACCCGGACCTCACCGGCGCTGGGTTCCTTCGCCGGCTCGTCGACGATGTGCAGGACGTCGGGTTGGCCAGTGCGGTCGAATATCACGACTCTGGACACGGTGAACTCCTCGGTTTTGAACGAACGAAGTGGGACGATGTCCCATTTAGACAATACGGTACGCTGTTCCACTTAGGAAGTGGTACCCGAGGGGAGAGGAGGCACCGTGGCCACGCGCGCACGTCCCGCCCCCTCGACGTCCCGCCCCAAACGCGCCGACGCACGCCGCAACGAGCAGGCTCTGCTGGACGCCGCGGCACGGATCTTCGTCACCGCCGGCGTCAATGCGCCGATCCGACAGATCGCCGCCGAAGCCGGCGTCGGGACCGCCACCATCTATCGGCACTTCCCCGCCCGAGCGGACCTGATCGTCGCCGTCTACCGGCACCAGGTCGACACGCTCGCCGAGGCCGCCCCCGCACTCCTGGAGTCAACGGCCGGCTCCTACGACGCGCTGGTGCAGTGGATCGACCGATTCGTCGACTTCCTGGTCACGAAACTCGGACTGGCCGAGGTGATGCAGTCCGACGATCCCTGTTTCGATCCCCTGCACGACTACTTCCTGGAACGCCTCGTGCCGGCGTGCGCCCAGTTGGTCGGCGCAGCCGCCGAGCGCGGCGAGATCCGCGCCGACATCGAACCGCTCGAACTCATGCGCGGAGTCGGCAACCTGTGCGCCGGGGCCGGCGGAAGCCATGGCTTCGATGCGCGGCGGCTGGTGGGGCTGCTGGTCGCCGGGCTCAGGCTGGGCTGAGCACGACGCGATGCGTCATACCTCGTCGATCGCCGCGGTGAAGCGCGTCAACGAGTTGAGGTAGCGCTGCACGTCCGCCTCGGCACTCATCGTCACCAATTGCATTGTGGTTGCTCGCAATGCCTCAGTGTCACGGCCGAGATCGTGCAGGGTCAATGCGCGGAAGAGGACGACCGCGCTGTTGTCCGGATGGTCCGCGACCAACCTGTCGAGTATGGCGAGGGACTCCTCCAGCCTGCCGAGGAGCCGCAGCGTCGAGGCCTGCTGGATCAGCGCCCGGTGCCGATACGGCTCGTCGATGCGCTGCGCCAGTGCCTTGTCGTACCAGGCCAACGCCTCCGCCTCACGACCTGCGGAGTCGTGCGCGCCGGCGAGCTCGTAGAGCACCCGCCCGTCCTTCGGAAACCGTTGCTGCAGTGCGAAAGCCGCGTCGATCCTGGCAGCGTCGTCCTCGAGCGACCACAGTGCAGCGATGTCGGACTCCGCCTCGTGCTCGCCGCGCGCAACCACTGCCTTACGTCGTATGGCGGAGGCGTCGTCCGAGGTCGCACCGTTCCTCATCAGCCACTGGTGCAACGTCGCCCAGTGCGAGTGCGTCATCAACGCCAGCACGTCACCGTCATGCGCGGCCGTCAGGAGTCCGGTCAGTCCGCTGAACTCGTCCGGCCACGATGCCGTCGGCAACACACCGACATGTGAAAGCCCTTGCCGTAGAAAGCTTTCCAGCTCCTCCATCGACCGGCCGCGCAGATAGTGCTCCTTGTGCTGGATCTGTACGCGGTCGGCGCCCAGGCCGGCCATCTCCCCCATCCGCACCAGGATCTCGTCGGTGCGGTCGCCGCCCGTGCCGAGGCCGAGTTGCAGTTGTGATCCGGGACGCACCAGCCCGCGACCGACACGAAGCAACGCCTCGAGGCCGGCCTCGTTGTGCGCCATGTCGAGCACGACGGTCGCCATACCGCCTTGCGGCAGCGAGACCGAGTAGATGTTCATCCGTCCGGGGTTGAGCCGGTGGTCCGGGGTGAAGGTACGGAGTCCCTCGACCACGGCCTCCCTCGGCAGGCCGGCGCCGAGCCCGGCGGCCGCTCCCGCCAATGCGTTCGCGATGTTGTGCTCGGACAGCCCGGCCAGCGTCATCGGCACGTCCACCAGGCTGATCAACCGGTCCGGCGACGCGCCGGGAAGGAGCACCGCGATGTCGCCGTCGAGGACGGTGATCCCCCGACCGCGCGCGTCGAGTGCTTCGCGCAGCGACGGCGACTCGGGGTCGAGGCTGAAACACCACGGCCGCCCGCCCGCGGTCGCACGCATGGCCCACACCCGGGGATCGTCGCCGTTCAGCACCACCCAACCCTCGGGCTTGGTGACCTTGGTGATGATCGCCTTGACCTCTGCGAGCTGGTCGAGAGTGTCAATCCCGTCCATTCCCAAGTGATCCGCACTCACGTTGGTCACGACGCTCACGTCATTGTGGGCCGTGCCCAGGCCGCGCCAGAGCATGCCGCCACGCGCTGTCTCCAGGACGCCGAACTGCACGCCCGGCGCATCCAGCACGGCGCGTGCACCCCCCGGCCCGGAGTAGTCGCCCTTCTCGACGACTTCCCCCTGCACGAGTACCCCGTCGGTCGAACTCCAACCGGTGCGCTTGCCGGCCGTCATACCCAGGTGCGCGATCAGGCGCGTCGTCGTCGTCTTGCCGTTGGTGCCGGTGACGGCCACCACCGGGACCTTCGGTCGCAGCGCACGCACGCGGTCACCGAGCGGCTGGGCGCGCACGTGGGCGCCGGCTCGCGCGAAGACCTCCGCGACCGGCTCGGAACCGAGCAGGTCGTTCAGCAACGGCCCGATGCCGTCGGCCACCGCCTGGGCCCGCCCCGCGTTGTTCAGCGCGATCGCAACGACGACCTCGTCGGTGGTCTCGCCGGGACGCACCCGCACGCCGACGCGCACCACCCCGGCCTCACGCATCAGCAGTCGCACGGCCCGCTCCACGATGCGCAGCACCACGCCCCGACGGGCCGCGGTGCCCGGTTGCCCGGTGTCCTTCGCGCGGACCGCCATCTCGCGCGCGAGCAACCTCAGCCGTGCCGGCTCGGCACCCAGATAGCCGGGCACGCGCAACGTGAGCTTGGCCGCCGGTCGCGTGAAATAGAGGTTCGGGCCGCGCAGGATCCGCGCCCCGACGACCTGGGCAGCGTCCGACGAACTCATACCCGGATCGTAGTGCCGGACCTACTGACCCATCGCGTGCACGCCGCCGTCGACGTGCACGATCTCACCGGTGGTCGCCGGGAACCAATCGGACAGCAGCGCGACACACGCCTGCGCGGCCGGGACCGGGTCGGTGATGTCCCACCCGATCGGGGCACGCTCGCCCCAGACCTGCTCGAACTGCTCGAATCCGGGGATCGACTTGGCGGCCGTGGTCCGGATCGGGCCGGCCGACACCAGGTTGGACCGGATGCCCTTCGGCCCGAGGTCACGGGCCAGGTAGCGGTTCGTCGACTCGAAGGCAGCCTTCGCAACGCCCATCCAGTCATAGACCGGCCACGCGAACTTCGCGTCGAACGTCAGGCCGACAAGGGACGAACCCTTCGTCATCAACGGAAGCGCAGCAACCGCAAGGGATTTCAGCGAGTATGCCGAGGCCTGCAACGCCACCGAGGCGTCCTCCCAGGTGCCGCCCATGAAGTCGAACGCTCCCGGCGGTGCGAAGCCGATGGAGTGCAGCACGCCATCGAGCGAATCGAACCCGGCCTCCTTCAACCGGTCGGCGAGGCTGTCGAGGTCATCGTTGTTGGTGACGTCCAACTCGAGCAGCTCGGGCTGCTTCGGCAGCCGCTTGCTGATCGTCTGGGTGATGCGCTTCACGCGCCCGAACGATGTGATCACCACCTCGGCGCCCTGCTCCTGGGCGATCTTCGCCACGTGGAACGCGATGGACGACTCCATCGTGATGCCGGTGATCAACAGCCGCTTGCCTTCGACGATGCCTGTCACGTCGACTCCCTCGCTTCGGTGGTGCTTCGGTGTGTGGTGTCTTCAGGGGTATGCCGGTCAGTGGCCCATGCCGAGGCCGCCGTCGACCGGGATCACGGCGCCGTTGATGTATGCCGCGGCGTCGCTGGCGAGGAAGCGCACGACCTGCGCCACCTCGTCGGGCTGCGCGAACCGGGCCGCCGGGATGGAATCGACATAGGCGGTGCGCTGCGCCTCGGGCAGGGCGCGCGTCATGTCGGTGTCGATGAAGCCCGGGGCGACCACGTTGGCAGTGATCGCCTTCTTGCCGAGCTCGCGGGCGATGGAGCGCGCCATACCGACCAGGCCGGCCTTGGACGCCGCATAGTTGACCTGGCCGGGACCACCGAGAAGCCCGACAACACTGGAAACAAAGATGATCCGGCCGCCCTTGCGTCGGATCATGCCCTTGGTCGCGCGGCGCGCGCAGCGGAAGGCACCGGTCAGGTTGGTCTCCAGGACACTGTCGAAGTCGTCGTCCGTCATACGCATCAGGAGTGTGTCGTGGGTGATGCCGGCGTTGGCGACGACGACCTCGACCGGTCCGCCGAAGTGCTCCTCCGCGGCGGTGAATGCCGCATCGACCGAAGCCGTGTCGGTGACATCGCAGGCGACGGTGGTCGCACCCTCGGGGCCGTCGGAGCCGCTGCGGGACGTCACGACCACGTCGTCACCGGCCGCGACGAATGCCTCCGCGATCGCCCGGCCGATGCCTCGGTTTCCCCCGGTGACCAACACGTGCTGCGGCATCTGGCGCTCTCCTCGTTCAGTCCTGGAATGGCCCCGGACGGGGCCGAGTGCACAGGCTATTGGACTACCAGGCGGTAGCCCGCACGGCGTGTCCGAGCACGACGCCAAGGCACCCCACGAAGTTCTCTCCTCCGCTTCGCTCCCCCGAGATACTTCGCGGGGGACCCCGCCTAGACTGAAGTGGTGCCGCGCCGGAATGAACGTCCTTCAGTGCAGTCGGCAACCGACCTGCCGCTGCCGGGCAAGCACGATCTCGATACCCGGATGCGCAACTACGCCATCGCGATGGGGATCCGCACCGCCGCCTTCGTCCTCGCCTATTACCTCGACGGGCCGTTGCGCTGGATCTGCGTGGGCCTCGCGGTGCTGCTGCCGGAGGTCGCGGTGATCGGCGCCAACGCCGCCAACCAGAAGCGCCAGCAGGTCCGTGGCCGCGGTGTGGTGACCGACCAGCGTCGCCAGCTGCACGGGCACCGTCGATGAGGCTGCCCGGGGCAGCGCCGGATCAGCCCACCCAGTGCAGCGCGAAGGGGTGTCGGCGCGATGCGTCATACGCCCTCGTATGGCGAAACCCGAAGATCCACGACGAGGACCGGCGCAAGACCTGGCTCGCCTGCGACGAGCACCGCACCACCCTGTCGGAGTTCCTGAGCTTCCGCGGATTCCCGTTGCAGGTCAAGCCGATCGACGAATTGTCGCCGAACGACTGACCGAAGCTGTCAGCCGCCGATCGACGACATGGGCCGATCGGGTTGCTGGAAGTTGGGTTCACCGATGCCGTGGCCGCGACGCTTGGCCAGCATCGTCCCTCGTATGACGTCAGCCAGCTCCTCGTCACTGGCGCCCGACCGCAACGGACCGCGCAGGTCCCCCTCGTCACGGGCGAACAGGCAGTTGCGGACCTGACCGTCGGCCGTGAGCCGCACGCGGTCACACGCCGCACAGAACGGGGCCGTGACGCTGGCGATCAGGCCGACCGTGGCGGGGCCACCGTCGACCAGGAACAGCTCGGCCGGGGCGCTGCCGCGGGTGCCGTCCGGCATCTCCGTCAGCGTGAAGCGCTCCCCCAGCCGCTCGCGCAGCTCGCGGCCGGTCAGCATCGTCTGCCGCTCCCAGGTGTGTCCGGCGTCCAGCGGCATCTGCTCGATGAAGCGCAGCTCGAGTCCGCGGTCCAGGCACCACTGCAGGAGATCGGCCGGGTTGTCCTTGCCCTCAGGGTCGTGCATCGCGACGGCGTTGATCTTCACCGGCTTGAGGCCGGCGTCCTGGGCGGCCTTGATGCCGCGCTCGACGTCGGCGAAGCGGTCGCGCCGGGTCAGCGCCTGGAAGCGTTCGGGGTTGACGGTGTCCAACGAGACGTTGATCCGTTGCAGGCCCGCCTCGGCGAGCGGTTGCGCCAGGCGATCCAGGCCGATTCCGTTGGTGGTCATCGCA
Source organism: Flexivirga sp. (assembly GCF_035551235.1). Classification (GTDB taxonomy): domain Bacteria; phylum Actinomycetota; class Actinomycetes; order Actinomycetales; family Dermatophilaceae; genus Flexivirga. The sequence continues at coordinate 155,496 of NZ_DASZNO010000021.1, forward strand.
ATTCGCGGCGCGTGCTCGAGCGATGCGAATCGACGAACCACATCGGGCAGGCCGCGGCGCAGCAGTGGCTCGCCGCCGGTGAGCCGGATCGAGCGCACGCCGAGCTGGGTGAAGATGTCGACGATGCGCACGAGCTCGTCGTCGGTGAGCATCTCCGGACGTGGCAACCAGTCGAGACCTTCGGCGGGCATGCAGTAGGTGCAGCGCAGGTTGCATCGATCGGTCAGCGACACGCGAAGATCCGTGGCGACACGACCGAAAGTGTCCGGCAGTCCTGTGCCGGTCTTGTCGAGGCTGCTCATAGGACTCCAGAGTAGGCCAGTTACGGTCTGTGGGTGCTCCGCAGGCTACTTACCCGACGCTGGTTGACCTGGTTGTTGATCGCCATCGTGTGGGCCGTCGCCTGTGTCTTCCTCGGCCGATGGCAGTGGCATCGCTATGAGGCGAAGTCGCTGTCGCAGCACCAGCTGTCGGACAACTACAACGCCAAACCCGTTGGGGTCACATCGATCCTGCCCCACAAGGACTCGACGTTGTCGCCAGACGACACGTGGCGGCAGGTCAAGCTCGTCGGACGCTACGAGCCCGCGAAGAAGCTGCTCGTGCGCAACCGGCCGAACGACGGCACCTTCGGGTACGAGCTCGTCATACCGTTCCGACAGACGGACGGGCCGACCGTGCTGGTCGATCGCGGCTGGCTGGACAACGGCCGCACCGCCGCGGCGCCGACCTCGGTGCCGCCGACCCCGAGTGGGACCGTGACGGTCATCGGCTGGCTGAAGCCGGGCGAGCGGGCGACCGACAACAAGCGGGTGCCGGGCCAGGTCTCGTCGATCAACCTGGACACGATCGCGACGCTGACCAAGGACGATCTGCTGACCGGCGGCTACGTGCTGTCGCGGTCGGAGAAGCCGGCCCCCGCCGCGACCAAGCACGGTCTGGCCCCGCTTCCCAAGCCGTCACCGGGCACGTATGCCGGGATCAACTTCAGCTACGCGCTGCAGTGGTGGGCCGCTGCGATCGGCGGGATCCTCTTGATGCTCTATCGCTGCTGGAAGGAGGAGCAGGAAGCGGTCAACGGCCCCGAACCGGCGAAACCGAAGAAGCCCAAGAAGGTCCGCATCTGGGACGAGGAGGACGAATGAAACCTCACTTCTTCTTCCGCTGCAGGAACGCCTGCATCGCCGCCTTCGCCTCGTCCGAACCGAACAGACGCGCGGACAGCTCTGCCAGCTCAGCGCCGTGTGCGTCGATGTTGGCCAGCAATGGAGCCGCGACCAGCGCCTTGCTCTCGCGCAACCCTTGCGGGCTGGCCTGCGCCAGCTGCTCGAGGACGGCGGCAATCGCCTGATCCAGCTCGTCGGCCGGCACCGTCTCGGTGATCAGGCCGAAGTCGGCCGCCGCTGCGGCATCGAAGGTTTCGGCCGTCAGGAACGTCCGTGCCGCTGCCCGGCTCGTCATCCGCGGCAGGGTCGTCAGCGAGATCAACGCCGGCGCGAGGCCGAGGCGTGCCTCGGTGAAGGCGAACGTCACCGTGTCGGCCGCGATCACGATGTCGGCAGCACCGACGAGGCCCAGACCGCCGGCGCGTACCGGCCCGTGCAGCCGTATGACGACAGGCTTGGCGGCCGCCACGATCTGCCGCTGGAGGGAGACCAGGTCGTGCGCACCCTGCTCCATCCCGCCCAGCTTGGCCTCGGACAGGTCGGCGCCGGAGCAGAACACCGGTCCGGCTGCGGTCAGCAGCACCGCCCGGACGGTCTCGTCCCGATCCGCCGCCGCCAGCGCATCGGACAGCTCCGTCACGAGCTGCCGGCTGAGCGCATTGCGGTTGTGCTGGCTGTCCAGGGTGATCGTGGCGATCCCGGCGTCGGACTGCAGGTGGACCAGCTGCGTTGTCGTCATACCGCCGACCGTAGCGGGACTCAGTCGGTCACCGGCTCCGGGGATTTCACCGGCTGGTCCCGGAATTGGGTGTGGTAGAGGTCGGCATACGTGCCGCCGGCGGCCAACAGCTCCTCGTGGGATCCCTGCTGGACGATCCGTCCCTGGTCCATCACCAGAATGAGATCGGCGTCCCTGATCGTGGACAACCGGTGCGCGATCACGATCGAGGTGCGGCCGGCCAGCGCGGAGTCCAGCGCCCGCGAGACGGCGGCCTCGGACTCGGAGTCCAGGTGCGCGGTCGCCTCGTCGAGCACGACGACCGACGGGGCCTTCAGCAGCAACCGGGCGATCGCCAGTCGCTGCTTCTCGCCGCCGGAGAGCCGGTGTCCGCGGTCGCCGACCATCGTGTCGAGACCGTAGGGCAGCCGACTCACCAGGCCCCACACCTGCGCCTCGCGCAGCACCCGTTCCAGGTCGGCATCGGTCGCGTCGGGCTTGGCATAGAGGAGGTTCGCGCGGATGGTGTCGTGGAACATGTGCGCCTCCTGCGTGACGACGCCCACCCGGTCCCGCAGCGACTCGGACGACACCTTGCGCAGGTCCCGGTCACCGATCCGCACCGCGCCGTTGATCGGGTCGTAGAGACGCGAGACCAGACCGATGGTGGTCGTCTTGCCGGCGCCCGACGGGCCGACGAGCGCGATCATCTGGCCGGGCTTCGCATGGAACGAAATCCCTTGCAGGACAGTCGATCCGTCGCCCTTGTCCCTGGTGAGGACCGTCTGCAACGACTCGACCGAAACCTGCTCGGCAGTGGGATAGCCGAAGACCACATCGTCGAACTGCACGCCGAGCGGACCGGCCGGCAGCTCCACCGGTTCCGGGTCCTCGGCAACCAGCGGCTTCAGATCGAGGACCTCGAAGACCCGCTCGAAGGAGATGAGGGCGGTCAGGACGTCGACGCGGACGCTGGACAGCTGGGTCAGCGGGGCATAGAGCCGGCCGAGCAACGCGGCGAGGGCGAGCAACGTGCCGATGGTCAGTTCGCCGTGCACGGCCATCACGCCGCCGATGCCGTAGACCACCGCCGTCGCGAGGGTGGCCAGCAATGTCAGACCGACCAGGAAGATCGCGCGCTGCACGGCGATGCTGATGCCGTAGTCGCGAACCTTCGCGGCCCGCTCGGCATACTCATCGTCCTCCTGCTCAGGGCGACCGAAGAGCTTGACGAGCAACGCGCCGGCGACGTTGAAGCGCTCGGTCATCCGGGCGCCGAGGTCGGCGTTCTCGGTCATCTGGCCGCGGGTGAGGCCGGCCACGCGGCGTCCGATGATGCGTGTCGGGATCAGGAAGAACGGCACCAGCAGCAACGCGGCGAGGGTGATCTGCCAGGACAGCGCGGCCATCGCGACCACGATGACGAGCACACTGACGAGATTCGAGACGACGTTCGACATGACGGAGGTGAACGCCTGCTGCGCCCCGATGACATCGGAGTTCAGGCGGGTCACCAGGGCACCGGTCTGCGCGCGGGTGAAGAAGGCGATCGGCTGGCGCAGGACGTGGCCGAAGACCTCCCGCCGCAGGTCGTAGATCAGGCCCTCCCCCAGGGTCGCCGACAACCAGCGCTCGACGACTCCGAGCACCGCGTCGACGACGGCGACGAGCGCCGCGGCCGCCGCGAGCCAGATGACGAGTGCGGTGTTCTTGTCGCCGACGCCCTTGTCGACGATCTCCTTGAGGATCAGCGGTGTTGCGACCACCAGCAGTGCGTCGATCACGACGAGGACGAGGAAGGTGGCGATCTGGCGCCGGTAGGGCCGGGCATAACCCAGCACCCGCCGGGTGGTGCCGGGCTTCAGCTTCGACATCTCGGTCGACTCGCGCGTCAGCGAGTGCAACACCTGCCAGTTGCTCATCGTCCTCCTCCGGAGCAGGTCGGCGAACTGCCGGTCCGTCAGTCGCCAACAACGGCAAGGGCAGAAGTATGCCGTGGCGGGTCGCTCCGACGGCTCACCGCCGGAGCGGCACCGGTCAGCACGAGGGCGACCGCGGCGGTCCCGAGCCACAGCGGCACGCCGTCGCCGACCGAGAGCGCGGCACCGATCACCAGTGGTGCGACGGTGGTGGCGATCCCCCAGCTGATTCCGAACATCGCCAGGTAGCGACCGGCGGCACCCTGCGGCGCGAGCCGGGAGACCTGGGCGTAGAGGTGGCTCATCAACAGCACGTCGGCGACCGCCCCCACGATCCCGGACAGCATGATGAGCGCTGCGGAGTGCGCCATGGCGATGCAACTGATCGAGAGCATCAGTCCGACGAATCCGACTGTGAGAGCGAGGCTTCCGCCGCCCCGGTTGAGGGCGGCGACGCGCAACAACGGTTGCGCGAGGACGGCGACGACTGCCGACAGCGCCGTGTTGACGCCGATGGCCCACAGACCGAGTCGGCGGTCGGCGACCGTGAGCGGCATACCGAACACGACCACCATGTGGACGAGGGTGAACATCGTCGCCACACCGAACAGGCCGAGGAACCGCCGGTCGCGCCACGGCTGCGCCGGGGACCTGATCGTATACCGCGCTTCGCGGGCCGGCAGGAACGCACGGATCACCGCAGCGCACAGCAGGCAACTCACTGCATCGATCACGAACAGCATCCGCAGGTCCCACCCGGCGACGATCGCCGCGAGCCCGCCGGCTCCCACCGCGGCGATCGCCATCGACACGAAGAGCAGGCCGAAGAGCGCCGGTCCGGTGTCGTCGTCGCTCTCCGCGGCGATCATTGCCTGAGTGGGCGGCTCGATGAGCTCGTAGGACAGCCCGAGGCCGACCGCACCGATCAGCGCCACGACCGTCGTGCCGGCCGCGGCCAGAACGAATTGCGTTGTCGCACAACCGATCAGCCCGAGCATGATCGTGACCCGCGGGCCAATGACATCGAGCAGCCATCCGCCGGCGAGCCGCGACGGGATGGTCGCCATACCGAAGGCGGCGACGATGAGTCCGGCGGTGTGCACGGACTCGTGCAGCTCCTCGGTGAGCAGGACGGCGAGGAACGCCATCGAGAAGCCGCCCACCCGATTGACCATCCGCGCGATGAGCAGCCCCTTGGCGCCGCGGGACAACAACTGCCACGCGCCCAATGGATGCGCCACGGCATACCTGCCGTCTATGCTGTTACCAGTCACGCAAGAAACACAACCACGAAACGGAGTAACTGGTCAAGTGCGTTTCGACAGTCATATCGAGCGGTTACTGACCGCCGCCACCCGACTCGTCAACCAGCTCACACCCGGACTCGACGGGGGGCGACCGGTCGTCGTGCCGAACGGAACGGCGCTGAGGACCGTGATCGGCGAGGCCCTGGCGTTCGACGGCAGGACTCCCTCGGTGCCGGCTACCGGAGCCCGGGTGCTGGTCGACGCCGTGACCGACGTACGGCGGGTGTTCGAGGCGGCGGACGACGGCGACACCACACGCGCGGCAGAACTCACCAACGACCTGCTCAGGCGCACCGGCGCCCGACCCCAGCTCAACCCCGACCCCGACGGGACGTGGCACCTGCACTTCCACGGGCCGAGCAACCACTTCGGCCCCGGATGGGCAGCCGGCCTGGCCGCGGGCCTCACCATGGCACTCGGTGTCGACGAGATCGGCCGGCTGGGGGTCTGCTCCGCCGACCGCTGCGATCGCGTGTATGTCGACAGCTCCCGCAACGGCACCCGGCAGTTCTGCTCGACGCGGTGCCAGAACCGCATGAAGGCCGCCGCGCACCGAGCGCGCCAGAAGTAGGACGCGATGAACGGGCGTCATACCCGCGCCTTTCCGCACGACGGTCGTCCCAAAAACACACGTACGCCTCCCAAACGTGCGCGTTCCCCACGACCGTCGTCCCAAAAACACGCAGCCTCAGCCAAATCGCGCGCCCTCCGGACGACCGTCGTCCCAAAAACACACGTATGCCGCCCAAACCTGCGCGTTCCAGACGACCGTCGTCCCAAAATGACGAGGCCGAGCGGGCACACTGCCGCATCCGCTGTGGATAACTTCTGCGAACGACGCGATCTCTCTGGAACCGTTCCCTGATGACTTCGCCAGCGCCGCTGCTGGGGCCGGACTCGCGGCTCCCCGACTTCTTCACGACCGAAGAGGCGCTTGCCGCCGGCGTCCGGCCGCGCGACCTGGCGACCAGCAGCGCGTTCCGACAGGTCTTCTGGGGTGGCTATGTCAAGACGGGCGCGAGGCCGACGTATGCCGACTACGTGTCGTTCGCTCTCCGTGTGGTTCCGACCGCAACCTTCGCGACCGAGCACAGCGCGTCCCGGCTGCACGGCGGAATTGCCCCCAGCGCGTCCAATCTGCACCTCGGCACCACCGTCCGGCACAAGTGCAAGCGCGACGGCATTCAGCTGCGCTTCTACACGCATCCGCCGGAACTGGTGCTCGTCAAAGGGATTTGGGCCACCTCACCTCCCCAGACCTTCCTTGACCACGCCCGCTCGCTTGAATTCGCCGATCTGCTCGTACTCGGCGACTCTCTGGTGCGAAGGACAAGTTGCAGCCCGACCGACATACGTGAGTTCGTCGCGGACTCATCGGCCCACGGGGCAAGCCACGCCCGTGCGGTGGCCAAGCTGGTCCGCAGTCGAGTCGAGTCACCGAACGAAAGCCGGCTTCGACTACTCATGGTGAGCGGCGGCATCCCGGAGCCGGCCCTGAACCTCGTGGTGCACGGCACCACCCGACGCGCCACGCGCAGAATCGATCTCGCATTCGAGGACTACAAGGTGGGAGTCGAATTCGACGGCCGCCACCACATCGAGCAGATCAGTCAGTGGAACGAGGACATCCTGCGTCGGGAGGAGCTCGAGGCGATGGGCTGGCGTTTCGTGATCGTCACCTCATCGACGATGTACTCCGATCCGGGCAGCGTACTCAGGCGCATCATCGATGCGCTGGCACTGGCGGGCGCACCCACGATTCAAATGCGCGACGACTGGCGGCGCCATTTCGCGTAGGACCAGAACGACCGTCGTCCCCAAAACACGCGTATGCCGCCCAAACCCGCGCGTTCCGCACGACCGTCGTCCCAAAAGCACGCGTATGCCGCCCAAACCCGCGTGTTCCGGACGACCGTCGTCCCCAAAACACGCATGTCCGTCAGGCGAGCTCGACCAGGTCCTGGTAGTCCGGACCCCACAGGTCCTCGACGCCGTCCGGGAGCAGCAACACCCGCTCGGGTTCGAGCGCCTCGACGGCTCCCGGGTCGTGCGTGACCAGCACGACGGCGCCCTCGAAGGCGCGGAGCGCACCGAGGATCTCCTCGCGTGACGCAGGGTCGAGGTTGTTGGTCGGCTCATCGAGCAGCAGCACGTTCGCGGCCGAAACCACAAGCAGCGCAAGGGAAAGCCGCGTCTTCTCCCCACCGGAGAGCACTCGCGCCGGCTTCTCGACGTCGTCGCCGCTGAAGAGGAACGATCCGAGCACCTTGCGGGTCTCGGTCTCGTCCAGGTCCGGCGCCGCCGACTTCATGTTGTCCAGCACGCTGCGATCGACGTCGAGGTTCTCGTGCTCCTGCGCGTAATAGCCGAGCTTCAGACCATGCCCCGGCTGCACCTCACCGGTGTCCGGCTGGTCGACACCCGCGAGGATCCGCAGCAACGTCGTCTTGCCGGCGCCGTTCAGTCCGAGGACCACGACCTTGGAGCCGCGATCGATCGCCAGATCGACATCGGTGAAGATCTCCAACGAGCCGTACGACCGGGACAGACCCTCGGCCATCAGCGGTGTTTTACCCGACGACGCCGGGGTGGGGAAGCGCAGCTTGGCGACCTTGTCCTGCTGTCGGCTGCCCTCCGCACCGTCGAGCATCCGCTCCGCACGCCGGATCATGTTCTGGGCGGCCGTCGCCTTGGTCGCCTTGTAACGCATCTTCTCGGCCTGCGCCAGCAGCGCGGACGCCTTCTTCTCGGCGTTCTGCCGCTCCCGGTGCCGCCGGCGCTCGTCGGTCTCCCGTTGCTTCAGGTAGGTCTTCCAGCCGACGTTGTACTGGTCGATCTCGCCACGGTTGGCGTCCAGGTGGAACACCCGGTTGACGACCTCGTCGAGCATCTCGACGTCGTGGCTGATGATGATCAGCCCTCCCGAGTAGGTCTTCAGGTAGTCGCGCAACCAGTGGACCGAGTCGGCATCCAGGTGGTTGGTCGGCTCGTCCAGCAGCAACGACTCCGCACCGGAGAACAGGATCCGAGCCAGCTCGACACGCCGGCGCTGACCACCGGACAGCGTCTCCAGCGGTTGGTCCAGGATGCGCGTCGGCAGCCCGAGCGACGATGCCAGCGAGGCGGCCTCGGACTCCGCGGCATACCCGCCCTTGCCGAGGAACTCGGCGTCCAGCCGGGCATAGCGCCGCATCGCGCGCTCCCGCTTGTCGTCGTTCTCGTCCGCCATCGCCTTCTCGGCGGCGCGCAGATCACGTATGACGACATCAAGGCCGCGCGCCGACAGGATCCGGTCACGCGCCAGCATGGCGAGGTCACCGGTGCGCGGGTCCTGCGGCAGGTAGCCGATCTCCCCCGACGACGTGACCGTGCCCGCAGCGGGCTGCCCCTCGCCCGCGAGAACCTTGGTCAAGGTCGTCTTGCCGGCACCGTTGCGCCCGACCAGGCCGACCCGGTCGCCCGCTGCGACCCGGAAGGTCGCGTTCTCCAGAAGGATCCGGGATCCCGCACGCAACTCGATCCCTTGTGCGGTGATCACGTCGTTCCTTCCCTGCCCACGGGCATCACCCGCGGTTGTTCGGTGGCTGTCCGGCGTCTCACATGACGGTCACATGCCGGTCACATGGCGGGGCGCCCGCCGCCTGCGCTGTCCCCAGCGCGTGCTTCAGGCGCCCGAAGCCGTTCACTCGCTAGTGTACGTGCAGGGTCATTGGCGCCCCAATCCGTTTACGGCGCCGCAGAAGCGAAGGGAAACCGGCCGTGACGTTCAATGACAACGCGGGGATCGGCACAGGGGACGTCTCCAGCGGGGGCAGCTCCGGAGGCGGGGGCGGCGGTCTCGGCGGCATGATGCCCGGCGGTATGGCGGTCGGCGGTGTCGGCGGCGTGATCGTGATGATCCTGATGGTGCTGTTCGGCGGTGACCTGACCGGCGGCTCCGGCGGCAGCAGCGGCTACCCCGGGCAGCTCAACGGCAACCAGGCCAACCCCTATGGCCAGAACCAGATCGACTCCGGCGGCGACGCGATCCAGCAGCAGCTCGACAAGTGCAAGACCGGCGCCGACGCGAACAAGAACGACCTGTGCCTGATCAAGGGCACGGTCGCCAGCGTCGAGGGCTTCTGGAAGGTCTACCTGCCGAAGGCCGCGAACAAGGACTACTCCCCCGCGATGACCAAGGTCTACTCGGGGCAGATGCAGTCCGGTTGCGGCACGGCCACCACCGAGATGGGCCCGTTCTACTGCCCGCTGGACAAGCAGGTCTACATCGATGCGGGCTTCTTCCAGGAGCTGCAGAGCCAATACGGCTCGGACGGGGGCCAGCTCGCCAAGGAGTACGTCCTCGCGCACGAGTACGGCCACCACATCCAAGACATCCTCGGCCTGCTCGGCCGCGCCCAGCAGGACCCGCAGGGTGCCGAGTCCGGCTCCGTGCGCACCGAGCTGCAGGCCGACTGCTTCGCCGGCATCTGGGTGTCGTATGCCGATGGCTCGCGCAACGGCCAGAACGGCGTCACCATCGACCCGTTGCTGAAGAAGATCAGCCCCCAGGACATCGACTCGGCGCTCTCGGCGGCTGCCGCCGTCGGCGACGACCGCATCCAGCAGAAGGCGCAGGGCCGGGTCACCCCCGAGACCTGGACCCACGGGTCATCGGCCGCCCGACAGAAGTGGTTCAAGACCGGCTACGACAAGGGCAGCCTGAACGCGTGCAACACGTTCGACGCGGCCAACGTCGAGTGAGGCGTAGACCGCAGGTCAGCCGCTGGCGCCGATGATGATCTCGGTGTCGATAATTTCGCCGGGTTCGTCAGTCGGGCCGTCCTCGAGTTCGTGCAGATAGCGCTGCAGCACGTGCTCGGTGATCCGCTCCAACGGAATGCGGACCGTCGTCAGCCGCGGAATCAGCGTCCTGCTGACCAGTCCGCCGTCGAATCCGGTGACCGAGACGTCTTCGCCGACCGTCCGGCCCGCTTCCGCCGCGGCTGCGTAGATCGCGGTGGCGAGCTTGTCCGATCCACCGACGATCGCCGGCGCCGGCGATTCGGTGACCAGCCGGCGGGCCGCCGCACGGATCTCCCGCTCGTCGTTGGCCACGAGTACGCTGCGTGCCGGCAGCCCGGCATCATCCATCCGTTGCTGGTATCCCTGCCGCCGTTCGACATCCCAATACGCCTGTGACTCGAGCCCGAAGAACACGATGGTGCGGTGCCCGGCCGCGATCAGGTGATCGGTCATCGCGCGCGTACCCACCGCATTGTTGACGTCGACCCAGGCCTGGCGGCTGTCCGCGGTCGTCCGGCCGAAGGCCGCGAACGGCACCTCCAGCCGGGTGGCCAGCCGCGCCCGCTCATCATCGATCGACATGTCGGAGAAGATGAAGCCGTCGGCGCGACGCGAGTTGATCAGCTCACGTAGGTCGTGCGGCGTCGGGTCGGACACGACCAACAGGTGATGTCTGCGTTCACCCGTCGCGCGGGCGAGACGCTGCAGGAACTCCATGCCCAATGCATTGTCGGTGGCCAGTTCGTAGGGGTGCGTCGGGTACGCGACCTGATGGACCCGCTGGGAGCGCATACTGCTCGCGCCTAGGTGGAGCGTGTAGCCGAGCCGTTCGATGTGTTCCTCGACGCGCCGTGCGGTGGACGCACCCACGCGACCGGTGCCGTGGATCACGTTGGACACGGTCTGCCGGGACACTCCGGCGGCCGCGGCTACGTCATCGATCGTGATGCGTTGGATGGTTTTCTCCCCATGGTCGAACAAAAGAATTTGTTGAGAACTGTTGACATACGAGTGCCAGCAGCGGAAGTCTATCCTCCACTACGCCGTTGGTGGAACGTTCCACCAAACCCCCGCCCAGCCCCTCGTGGAAGGACTCCGAAGATGACGAGACAGCGATGGTCCAGATGAGTTCGGCAACGCTCCTGACCAGCGACCGGCGCCTGCAGGCGAACGGCGAGACCCAGCAGGACCACGAGAAGCGGGAACGGCGGGTGGCATACGGCCTGCTCGCTCCCAGCCTCTTCGGGGTGGGCGCGTTCCTCTTCATTCCCGTGGTCCTGGTGTTCGCCTTCTCATTCCTCAAATGGAACATGCTCGGTGCGCCACAGTTCGTGGGGCTGAGCAACTATGCCGACGTCTTCCGGTACGAGGGCGCCGGACACGCCTTGCTCGTGACCTGCCTCTATGTCCTGTTGAACATCCCGGTACAGACCGTCCTCGCGCTGGGTATGGCCTGGCTGATGAATCGGCCAGGCCGCTTCACCGCGGTGATCCGGGTCCTGTGCGTCCTGCCGTACCTCGCGACGCCGGTGGCGATGGGGCTGGTCTGGCAGTGGATTTTCGACCCGCACTCCGGCGTGGTGAACGTCCTGCTCTCCGGCGTCGGCATCACCGGCCCGGCCTGGCTCAACTCCACCACCTGGGCGCTGCCGGTCGTCGTGTTCGCCAACATCTGGCAGTACGTCGGCTACAACATGCTGTTCTTCCTGGCCGGCCTGCAGGGTATACCGCACACCCTCTACGAGGCCGCGTCCCTGGACGGTGCGTCGAAGTGGCAACAGTTCCGCACCATCACCCTGCCGCTGCTCCGGCCGACGCTGTTCTTCGTACTGGTGACCGGCGCGATCGGATCGTTCCAGGTGTTCGACACGGTCTACGTCATGACGAACGGCGGCCCCGGCACCGCTACCACGGTCATGAACCAGTTGATCTACAAGAACGGTTTCGTCGGCTTCCGGATCGGTGCCGCGTCGGCGCTGTCCGTGATCCTCTTCCTGGTCATCCTCGCGGTGACCCTGATCCAGTCCCGGTACTTCAGCAAGCGCACCACGTACGAAATGGTCTGAAGGAGCAACCAATCGTGAAAACTCCGTCCAGCGACGCACGTCGCAAGGGTTATGCCCGCAAGACCACCTACGTGCTGACGCTGCTGCTGATCGCAGCCGTGTTCCTCGTCCCGTACGTCTTCGCCGTGATGGCGGCATTCAAGCCGTTGGGTGAGATCCAGTCCGCCCACGCGTGGGACCTGCCCAGGCACTTCACACTCGACAACTTCCGGACGATCTTCACGCAGTACTCGTTCGGCACCTATCTGCTGAACACGGCCGTCGTCACGGTCATCCTCACTGTCGGACAGGTCGCCTTCTCTCTGATGGGCGCGTATGCCTTCGCCCGACTGAACTTCCCCGGGCGTGACGCCTTGTTCTGGGGATATCTGGCCATGCTCATGGTCCCCAACGTCGTCACGATCATTCCGCTGTACGTGATGATGTCCAAGGCGGGGCTGATCGACACCTACTGGGCGATGATCCTGCCCTACGTCTTCGGTACGCCATACGCGATCTTCCTGATGCGGCAATACCTGTTGAGCATCCCCGGGGAGGTGATCGAGGCGGCGCGACTGGACGGCTGCTCCGAGATGACCATCCTGCGACGGGTGATCGTGCCGATGTCCCGGCCGGTGATCGTCACCGCCACGATCATCGCGGTCATCTTCGGCTGGAACAACTTCCTGTGGCCGTTGATCGCCACCGACTCCGAAACGATCCAGCCGTTGACCGTCGGTATCGCCAACTTCAATTCGAGCTTCTCCCAACAGTGGAACCTCGTGCTCGCGGCGTCGCTGGTCGCACTCATCCCGATGGTGATCATGTTCGCGATCTTCCAGAAGCACATCGTCAACTCGGTCAATCTGACGGGAGCCAGCCGATGAAACGTCGAGACTTCCTCAAGCTGTCCGGCGTCGGCGGCGCGGCGGCGCTCAGCACGGGTGCACTGACCGGGTGCTCGCGGCGAGGCTGGGGCCTGCCGGCCGCGGACGGCGGCAGGGTCGAGCTGACCTACGCACTGTGGGACGCGACGCAGCAGATCGGTTACCAGAAATCGATCGACGCCTTCATGAAGCTGCATCCGCACATTCACGTGACGATCCAACAGGTCTCGTACACCAACTATCAGCAGAAGATCACCCAGCAGTACATCTCCGGGAACGCCCCCGACGTGTTCTGGGTCAACACCCCGTGGATCGGTGACTGGGTGGTGGGCGGCGTGATGGCGGACATCAGCGACAGGCTCGCTGCGGAGAAGCTCGACATGTCGATCTACAACCAGAGCCTGCTCAAGCTGCACCAGTACCGAGGGCGCACCTTCGGGCTGCCCAAGGACTGGGACACGGCCGCGTTCTTCACGAACCGAGCGCACTTGGCGAAGTGTGGTTTCCGCACGGCGCCGACGGACCTGAGCTGGAACCCGAAGGACGGCGGCAGCTATCTGCACTTCCTCAAACAGCTCACCGTGGACACGAAGGGCCGTAACGCACTCGATCCGAAGTTCGACCCCGGCTCGGTGGACGTCTACGCCACCGCCGCACCGAACGACTTCCAGACGACATACGGCAACTTCTTCGCGATGAACGGCGGCAGCCTGCTGCCGCACCCGTACGCGACCCGAAGCGTGATCGACACTCCGCAGAACCTGGAGACGCTCACCTTCCTGACGCGGATGCTGCGGGCCGCTCACGTCATCGTTCCGTGCAACCAGACCGGCCCGAACGGCGACAGCACCAATACCCAGACCTTGTTCTCGTCGGGGCGGATGGCCATGTGGCTGACCGGCGACTGGACGGCCGCGTCGGTCTCGAAACTGTCCGGGATCAAGATCGGTTCGATGCCGATGCCGACCGGGCCACGCGGCCGGATCAGTGTGCTCAACGGCCTGTGCGACGGGATCGCCGCGAACACCGCGCACCCGGACGAGTCCTGGGCGCTGGTCAAGTGGCTGGGGGGCGCCCGATCGCAGGAGATCATGGGCAGCGGCGGCTACGTCTGGCCGGCGATCACCGCGCTCGACCCTCATTTCGAGCGGTATTGGCTCCGCAAGGGATTGGACATGTCGCCGTTCCTCGAGGAATCACACGGCCGGACCGTGAACTTCCCGGTGAGCAGCGGGATGCAGGACGCCCTCAACGACCTGACCGTCGCACTCGGGCCGACGTTCCTCGGCACCCAGTCGCCGGCCGAAGGGCTTCGAGCGGCCCAGCGCATCTTCGATTACCGGATCTCGTACAACACACCCGAGAAATGACCGCACTGCAGCGACGACGAAACGGAGCAGGCACAGCCATGAGGTTCCCCTCCAGACCAGGCACCACTCTCTTCCTGGACGACCCCACCGCGGGCGAAGCGTTGCCGCAAGTCCGGCATGTGGCGCCGACCACCGACGCCGATGCCGGGCCGGCGCCGGTCGACGAACGGCCCGGATGCCCACTGCTCACCGAACACTCCCGCAGTGACTTCCTGCGGCCGGGCCTGGCGGGACACCGGCTGGTCGAGCCGACACCATCGGATCCGGGCACCGGCCGGTCCTGGTCCACCTTGTTCCGGGTCGTGGACTCGACCGTGGCGAACGACCGCTGGCGGCTCGTCGCGAAGGACGCGGACGCCGGCCTCGGCCTCGTCACCGAGGTCGAAGCGCTCGCGGGCGGTCCACTACGGATCCGGCATACGCTGACGAACGATGCCGCGGGCCCGTATCTGTTGGAGGAGTTGTCCGTGAGCGTGCCGCTCCCGGACGATCATGCCGAACTGCTGGACTTCACCGGACGACACGAACGGGAACGTTCCCCGCAACGCCAGCCGATCAACGACGGCAGCTGGCTGCGGGAGTCACGCACCGGCAAGCCCGGGTGCGAGTCCGCGAACCTCCTGGTCACCGGGACGCCCGGGTTCGGTTTCGGGCACGGCCGGGTGATCGGTATGGCGGTCGCCTGGAGCGGCAATTCGCGGCTGGGTGTGGTCCGCGGTGCGCAGGGGCCGGCTCGGCTCATCGGCGGGGAGCTGTTGCGGCCGGGAGAGGTGACCCTCGCGCGCGGTGAGAGCTACTCGACGCCGTGGGTCTTCGTCGTCGCAGCGGACGACGGCCTCGACGGCATTGCTGCCGCATTGCACACCTGGCAGCGGCAGCTGCCGAGCAACCCGGGCCCGCAACCCGCGACGCTCAACGTGTGGGAGGCGGTGTACTTCGATCACGACACGGACAAGCTCACCGAACTCGCCACCCGTGCCGCAAGGGCCGGGATGGAGCGATTCGTGCTGGACGACGGCTGGTTCCACCTGCGCCGCGACGACCACGCCGGCTTGGGCGACTGGTGGGTCGACCCGGAGGTCTGGCCGCAAGGGCTGACTCCCCTTGCGGACACCGTGCACGGCCTGGGGATGAAATTCGGCCTGTGGTTCGAGCCCGAGATGGTCAACCCCGACTCCGACCTGTTCCGGAACCACCCGGAGTGGGTGCTGCAGCCAGCCGGCAGGCTGCCCCTCGAACACCGCAACCAGCAAGTGCTCGACCTCACCCACGAGGGCGCATGGACCACTGTGCGCGACCAGATCGACGCGGTGTTGTCCACGGTGCCGGTCGACTTCGTCAAGTGGGACCACAACCGTGAGTTGCTGGAGGCGGGCACCACAGCGCGAGACGGCGCGCCCGCGATCCACGCACAGACCACGGCATACCTGCGCCTGCTCGATGACCTGCGCGGCCGTCACCCGGACGTCGTCTGGGAGTCCTGCGCCGCCGGTGGTGGCCGGATCGACCTCGGCACGATCGAGCACGTCCAGCGCTTCTGGACCTCGGACATGACCGATGCGTTGGCACGTCAGCAGATCCAGCGATGGACCGCGCAACTCGTAGCCCCGGAATATCTCGGCGCGCACATCTCGTCGCCGACGTCGCATCAGACGCACCGAACGCTCGAACTGGATTTCCGTGCCGGCACCGCGTTGTTCGGATCCTTCGGTGTCGAGTGGGACCTGACAGCCGCGACCGAGGAAGAACTCGACCGCATCGCCGCGTGGACGAAGCTCTACGCCACGCATCGCGAGTTGCTGCACCGCGGCAGGATGTTCCGATGTGACCTGACCGAACCGACCGTTCACGGCCACGGCGTCGTTGCCGGCGACGGCACCGAGGCGATCGCCGCGCTGGTCCAGCTGGACGAACCGGTGTCCAACCGCGGGGTCACCCTCCGCATCCCCGGACTGCAACCCGGCGCGGCATACCGGATCGACTGGCTCGGGCCCGTCGACGCGTCCGAGCTGTCCTACGCACCGGGCCTGCACCCGGACGGACCGTTGCGGGGACACCCGATCGCCGGTGCCGCACTGGTCGACACCGGTGTGTGGCTGCCTCGGCGGCGGCCCGAGTCGGTGACCCTGCTGCACATCACCCAGAGCTGACCGGAGCTGGAGCAACCTTCGGTATGACGACGGCGTCCTTCCTGCACACCACACTCCGTGGTGTGCAGGAAGGAAGGAAACGTCATGTCTCACACCATCATTCGGGGCATACGCAGCAAGGCTGCGCTTGCGGTGTGCGGTCTGACTGCAGCCACCGTCATACCCCTGGCCGCCTCCGGTACGGCGCACGCGGCGCCATACTGCGGCATCACCTGGGGTTCGACCGCCAAGGTCGCGGCTGCGCTCACGTCGGACACCGTGCGCGGTGCCCGCACCGGTCAGCACACGTGCTATGACCGGCTTGTCATCGATCTGGGCGGCTACGGTCGCAGCACCGGCTATCGCGTGCGGTACGTCAGCACCGTCACCGGGCCGTCCGGCACTCCGGTGTCGCTCAGCGGCGGCGCCCGCCTCCAGATCGACATCAATGCGGCGGCAACGCACTCCCAGGGGCGTCCGACCTACCGACCCGCTGATCCCCGGCACGTCGCGAACGTCGCCGGTTACCGGACGTTCCGCCAGGTGGCCTACGTGTCGTCGTTCGAGGGTTACACGACCTTCGGACTCGGCGTGCGCGCCCGGCTGCCCATGCGGGCGTTCGTACTGCAGGACCCACAGGGCCAGCGCCTGGTGATCGACGTCGCCCACCAGTGGTGACCTCATCCTCTCCAGCCGAACCACAACCGGACGCCGCGAGACGACGACCAAGGCTGAGGGCCGGGTTCCCGAGCTTGCTCGGTGAACCCGGGACCTCAGTCCTGCGAGGAGAGGAAGTATCAGGCAACAGGCCCGCAGAACCCGACCGCACGACAACCGGACGCCGCGGAGACGACGACCAAGGCTGAGGGCCGGGTTCCCGAGCTTGCTCGGTGAACCCGGCCCTCAGCCTTGCGAGGAGTCGAAGCAGAGAACGCGGCTCAGATGTTGAAGCCGAGCGCGCGCAACTGCTCGCGCCCGTCATCAGTGATCTTGTCCGGGCCCCACGGCGGCATCCACACCCAGTTGATGCGGTGCGACTCCACGAGACCTTCCAGAGCGCTCGCCGTCTGGTCGGCGATGACATCGGTCAGCGGGCAGGCCGCCGAGGTCAGCGTCATGTCGATCACGGCGTTGTTGTCGGCGTCGACGGTGATGCCGTAGACCAGACCGAGGTCCACGACGTTGATGCCGAGCTCGGGGTCGACGACGTCGCGCATCGCTTCCTCGACGTCCGCGACATTGGGCGGGGTGACTACGTCAGCCATGATCACACTTCCGATCCGGTTGTCAGCTTGCTGATGTCCACGCCGGCCTGGGCCAGCGCGTCGGTGTATGCCGCCCACGGCAGCAGTGCGCACTTCACGCGCGCGGGGTATTTGGATACTCCGGAGAACGCCACGCCGTCTCCGATGATTTCCTCGTCGCCGGGATCCTGGCCCTTCGAGGTCAGCATGTGCCGCATCGCCTCGTAGGTCTCCAGCGTCTCGCGCACCGGGTGACCGATCACTTCCTCGGCCAGCACCGAGGCGGAGGCCACCGAGATCGAGCAGCCGAGGGAGTCGTAGGAGACGTCCTGGACCGTCGCGTCATCGCCGGAGCCGGTCACGTGGACGCGCAGCGTCACCTCGTCACCGCAGGTGGTGTTGACGTGATGGGTCTGTGCGTCATACGGCTCGCGCAGGCCGGCGTGCGTCGGGTGCTTGGAGTGATCGAGGATCAGCTCCTGGTAGAGGTCCATCAGACGGCCACCCCGAAGATGTCGGGGACGCGGTCGAGTGCCTCGAGGAAGGCATCAACCTCGTCCAGCGTGGTGTAGGGGCCGAAGCTCGCCCGTGTGGTGGCGGTGATCCGGCTCGCCCGGTGCAACGGCCACGCACAGTGGTGGCCGGTGCGTACGGCGACTCCGGAGTCATCCAGCACTTGGCCGACGTCGTGCGGGTGCACGCCGTCGATCACGAAAGCCACTGCGCCCGTGCGCTTCTCGACGTCGAGCGGCCCTTGGACACGCACCCACGGCCGCTTCCCCAGGCCCTCGAGCACGGCAGCGGTGATCGTGCGGTCGTGTGCCGCAACGGCGTCCATGCCCAGTGCGGACAGGTAGTCGCACGCGGCAGCCAGACCGACGGCCTGGGACTCGTTGGGCACGCCGGCCTCGAAACGCTGCGGCGGGGCTGCGTAGGTCGAACCCTCCATCCGCACCACCTCGATCATCGAGCCGCCGTAGAGGAACGGCGGCATCGCGTCGAGCAGCTCACGACGGCCGACGAGCACACCCACGCCATACGGGCCGAGCATCTTGTGACCGCTGAACGCCATGAAGTCGACGCCGAGCGAGGCGAAGTCGACCGGCAGGTGCGGCACCGACTGGCACGCATCCAGCACGGTCAGCGCACCGACCGCACGCGCCTTGCGGGCGATCTCGGCCACCGGGTTGATGGTGCCGAGAACATTCGAAACGTGGGTGAACGCAACGATTTTCGTCCGCTCACCGATGACGTCGTCGACCTGTGCGAGGTCGAGCTCGCCGTCGTCGGTCACGTCGATCCAGCGCAAGGTGGCACCGGTGCGCCGTGCCAGCTCCTGCCAGGGCACGAGATTGGCGTGGTGCTCCATGACGGTCGTGACGATCTCGTCGCCGGGACCGATCCGGAAACGCTCGGTCACCGCCGGGTCGGCTCCGGAGATGCCCAGGGCTCCTGGTGCCGACGCGTTGCTGAACGCGTAGGCCACCAGGTTGATCGACTCGGTCGCGCTCTTGGTGAAGACGACCTCGCCGACCTCGGCACCGACGAACCGCGCGACGGTCTCGCGGGCACCCTCGAACGCCTCGGTCGCCTCCTCGGCCAGCTGGTGAGCGCCGCGGTGCGCGGCCGCGTTGTGCTGCTCGTAGAAGGCGCGCTCCGCGTCGAGCACGGCACGCGGCTTCTGCGACGTGGCCCCGGAGTCCAGGTAGACCAGCGGACGCCCGTCGCGGACGGTCCGCTGCAGGATCGGGAAGTCACCGCGCAACTTCTCGACATCGAACCCGGTCATTCCGGTCATCTCCTCACCAGCTCCGAGTGTGTATGGCGTGCAGACCGACTCAGGCGCTCGGCGTCAGGAAGCGGTCGTAGCCCTCGGCCTCGAGGCGGTCGGCCAGCTCGGGGCCGCCCTCCTCGGCGACACGGCCGTTGACGAACACGTGCACGTGGTCGGGCTTGATGTAGCGCAGGATCCGCGTGTAGTGGGTGATCAGCAGGATGCCGGCGTCGGTGCTGTCCTTCACCCGGTTGACACCCTCGGACACGACGCGCAGCGCGTCGACGTCCAGGCCGGAGTCCGTCTCGTCGAGGATCGCCATCTTCGGCTTCAGCAGCTCCAGCTGCAGGATCTCGTGACGCTTCTTCTCACCACCGGAGAAGCCTTCGTTGACACCGCGCTCGGCGAACCCATCCTCCATGCGGAGGGCGGCCATGGAGTTCTTGATGTCCTTGACCCAGGTGCGCAGCTTCGGCGCCTCACCGTCGACCGCGGTCTTGGCGGTGCGCAGGAAGTTGGACACCGTGACGCCCGGGACCTCCACGGGGTACTGCATGGCCAGGAAGAGTCCGGCGCGGGCGCGCTCGTCCACCTTCATCGCCAGGACGTCCTCGCCGTCGAGGGTGACGGTGCCACTGGTGACGTTGTACTTCGGGTGTCCGGCGATGCTGTAGGCGAGGGTCGACTTGCCCGAGCCGTTCGGGCCCATGATCGCGTGGGTCTCCCCCGAGTTCACGGTCAGGTTGACGCCCTTGAGGATCTCCTTGCTGCCCTTGTCGGTGTCGACGGACACGTGCAGATCGCGAATCTCCAGCGTTGACATGTATTTCCAGCTCTTTCTTCAGCTCGACGGAACGGAGACGAAAACGTCGCCGTCCTGAATTCGTACGGGGTAGACGGCAATGGGCGCCGTGGCGGGCGGGCCGGTGGGCTCGCCGGTGTTGAGGTCGAAACGCGACCCGTGCAGCCAGCACTCGATGGTGCAGCCGTCGACGTCGCCCTCGGACAACGAGACGTTGGCGTGGCTGCAGGTGTCGTTGACAGCGCGTACGACGTCCTCGCCGTCGCGCACCAGCGCGACGCGCACGCCGTTGATCTCGGCCAGCGCAGGCTCGTTGACCGAAAGCTCACCGAGTTCACACACTCGGATGAACTCGTCGGTCAGCTGCTCGGCTTCACTCATACGTTGGCTCCGGAGGCGAGCTCCGCGTCGATCGCCTCCATGAGCGGGTCGACGACCGCGGGAACACCGATCTTGCTGATGACATCGGCGAAGAAGCCACGCACCACGAGGCGACGTGCCTCGGGCTCGGGGATGCCGCGGGCCTGCAGGTAGAACAACTGCTCGTCGTCGAACCGGCCGGTCGAGCTGGCGTGCCCCGCACCGGCGATCTCGCCGGTCTCGATCTCGAGGTTCGGCACCGAGTCGGCGCGCGCACCGTCGGTGAGCACCAGGTTGCGGTTGAGTTCGTAGGTCTCGATGCCCTCGGCCTCGGCGCGGATCAACACATCGCCGACCCAGACCGAGTGAGCCGAATCGCCTTGCAGCGCACCCTTGTAGGTGACCAGCGACTTGGTCCGTGCCGCGTTGTGATCGATGAACGTCCGGTGCTCCAGGTGCTGTCCGGCGTCGGCGAAGTAGACACCCAGCAGGGTGGCGTCGCCGCCGGGCCCGTCGTACTTGACGTTGGAGTTGATCCGCACGACCTTGCCGCCGAGCGTCACGGCGATGTGCCGGTAGGTCGCGTCACGACCGACCAGCGCCTCGTGCTGCGCCAGGTGCAGGGCATCGTCGTCCCACTGCTGCAGGCTGACCACGGTCAGGTGGGCGCCGTCACCGACGACGACCTCGACGTTGGCCGTGTGCTCGCCGGAACCGGTGTGCTCCAGGATCACCAGACCCTTGGCGTGCACCCCGGCCTCGATCACGACATGACCGTTGGAACGCTTCCCGGCGTTGCCGTGCACCACCACACGCACCGGCTCGTCGTACTCGGTGTCGGCGGCGAGCTTGAGGTGCAGCGCCTTGGGGCTGCCCGCGTGCGCCAGCACCGAGGCACGGTCACCCGGCACCAGCGCGGTGCCGCGGGCGCCTTCACCGGCGGCCAGGGGCTCGGCGAGCACCGACTGGTCGGAAACCTCGACCGTGACCGCATCGTCGGCGGTCGGCTCGTCGGCGAACAGGCCGGTCAGTCGGTCGACCGGCGTGAATCGCCAGTCCTCCTCGCGGCCGTGCGGCACCGGGAAGTCGGCGACGTCGAACGACGTCTTGCGCTCGGCACGTGATTTATCGGGCACCGACGCCTGGGCGGCAGGGTCGACGTGGGTCTTCGCATCGGGTGTCAACAGGGACATCGTGGGGTCAATGGTCCTTCCAGGAGCAACATGCGGGTTGAGTGGCGGTGAGCGTGCGAGCGCCGTATCGGAACCGGGCACCGGCCGCTCATCGAGGCGTTATCCGACCGCGCCCTCCATCTGCAGCTCGATGAGCCGGTTGAGTTCGAGTGCGTACTCCATCGGCAACTCGCGCGCGATCGGCTCGACGAAGCCGCGCACGATCATCGCCATCGCCTCCTCCTCGGTCATGCCGCGCGACATCAGATAGAACATCTGGTCCTCGCTGACCTTGGAGACCGTTGCCTCGTGGCCCATCTGGACGTCGTCCTCGCGCACGTCGACATACGGGTAGGTGTCCGAGCGGCTGATCTGGTCGACCAGGAGCGCATCACACACGACGCTCGACTTCGAGCCGTGGGCGCCCTCGAGGATCTGGACCAGGCCGCGGTATGACGTGCGGCCACCGCCACGCGCCACCGACTTGCTGACGATGGTCGAGCTGGTGTTGGGCGCCGCGTGCACCATCTTGGATCCGGCGTCCTGGTGCTGGCCCTCACCGGCGAAGGCGATCGACAGGGTCTCACCGCGGGCGTGCTCGCCCATCAGGAAGACGGCGGGGTACTTCATCGTCACCTTGGAGCCGATGTTGCCGTCGATCCACTCCATGGTCGCGCCGGCCTCGCAGGTCGCGCGCTTGGTGACCAGGTTGTAGACGTTGTTCGACCAGTTCTGGATCGTCGTGTAGCGGACGCGGGCGCCCTTCTTGACGACGATCTCCACGACGGCCGAGTGCAGCGAGTCCGACTTGTAGATCGGTGCCGTGCAGCCCTCGACATAGTGCACGGAGGAGTCCTCGTCGGCGATGATCAGCGTCCGCTCGAACTGGCCCATGTTCTCGGTGTTGATCCGGAAGTAGGCCTGCAGCGGGATCTCGACGTGCACGCCCTTGGGGACGTAGACGAACGATCCACCGGACCAGACCGCGGTGTTGAGCGAGGCGAACTTGTTGTCGCCGGCCGGGATGACCGAGCCGAAGTACTCCTTGAAGATGTCCTCGTGCTCGCGCAGGCCGGTGTCGGTGTCGACGAAGATGACGCCCTGGGCCTCCAGGTCCTCACGGATCTGGTGGTAGACGACCTCGGACTCGTACTGCGCTGCGACACCGGCGACCAGGCGCTGCTTCTCCGCCTCCGGGATGCCGAGCTTGTCGTAGGTCGCCTTGATGTCCTCGGGGAGCTCGTCCCAGGTGGTGGCCTGCTTCTCGGTCGACTTCACGAAGTACTTGATGTTCTGGAAGTCGATCCCGGTCAGGTCCGAGCCCCACCACGGCATCGGCTTCTTGTCGAAGAGCTTCAGCGCCTTCAGACGGTTCTTGAGCATCCACTCGGGCTCGTTCTTACGGCCCGAGATGTCGGCGACGACCTCGTCGGACAATCCGCGGCGCGCACTCGAACCGGCGACGTCACTGTCGGCCCAGCCGTATTCGTAGCGGCCGATGCCCTCTAGTCCTGGGTTGAGCTCTTCGATGGTGCTCATCGTGAATCCCTTTCAGTCGCTGGGGAGTTGGGAGTTGGAACGAATGTGGTGCACACGTGGTCGCCCTGGGCGAGCGACGACAGTCGCTGGACGTGAACGCCGAGGGTCCGCGAGAACGCCTTGGCTTCTTCCTCGCAGAACTGCGGGAACTCCGTGGCGACGTGCTGCACCGGGCAATGGCCCTGACACAGTTGAACCCCGGCCAACGGAGTGTCATTCCCGACCGGACGGGTCGTGGCGGCGAAACCCTGCTCGGTGAGCGCTGCGGCCAGCGCCTGGGTGCGGCTGTCCAGGTCACGCCCGGCGGACTCGACGACCGGGGTGGCCTGCTCGGCCATCTTCTGTGCGCGCTGCCGCGCGAACTCGGTCACCGCCTCCTCGCCGGAGTTGTCCCGCAGGAAGCGCAGCACGGACCCGGCGAGGGGTTCGTAATCGCCACGCAGCGCCGCATGCCCGGCGGGCGAGACCACGAAGGCACGTGCCGGACGGCCGCGCTTGCGCTCGGTGGCCCCGGTGGACCCGTGCTCCTCGACCAGGTCATCATGTGCCAGGCAGTCCAGGTGCCGGCGCACGGCGGCAGGCGTCAGACCGAGCGAATCCGCGAGCTCGGCCGCCGTGATGGGGCCGCGCTCGGAGATCGTTCGCAGCACACGCTCGCGCGTGCCGGTCTCGCCACCGGGGATAAACACAACATCAGTGTGACGTAATTACCTGGGAACGTTCCAGCCAGGCTTACCTAAGTCGGGCCAGGGCGCGTGGTGCCAACCCCACGACATACACTTGACGGTCGTGAGTGCTCCCGTTCCGCCGGTCGTCGTCAACGGGGTGACACACCACTACGGCAGCAAGCTCGCACTCGACAACATGAGTTGGAGCGCCCCGCAGGGTGCGATCACCTGCGTGCTCGGCCCCAACGGCGCCGGCAAGACCACGATCATGGAGATGGCCGAGGGTCTACGTCGCCCGGAGACCGGCACGGTCCGCGTGCTCGGCACCGATCCCTGGGGCGCCGGCGCCGCCCATCGCCGCCGTGTCGGCGTCATGTTGCAGGACGGCGGGCTGCCCGCCTCGGTCAAGCCGCTGCGTCTCCTCGAGCACTTCGCCACGCTGTATGACGCGAAGGACGAGTTCCCGGCGCTGGTGGAACAACTCGGCATCAACGACTTCCGCCATACGTCCGTACGACGGTTGTCCGGCGGACAGCGCCAGCGCGTCGCCATGGCGGCAGCGCTGATCGGCAGGCCCGACGTCGTCTTCCTGGACGAACCGAGCGCCGGGCTCGACCCCCATGCCCGACTGGACGTCTGGGACCTGATCCGGCAGACCCGCGACCGGGGCTCGTGCGTCGTCGTCACGACCCACTCCTTCGACGAGGCCGATCGACTGGCCGACCAGGTCATCATCGTCGCCGCCGGTTCGGTCGCCGCGCAGGGCACCATCGCCGACGTCAGCGGTTCCAGCGGCCTCGAGCACACCTACTTCGCGTTGACCCGACACGACCACAGAGGGGTGACAGGAGCATGAGCGAGCGCAGCGAGCGACCAGACAAGCTCAGGGCGAATGCCGACACCCGAGGAACGAGGGGATCGGCTTGACCACCCCGGTGCTGCGCGCGCGCAGCCAGGCAGCGTTCGAGGCACGCACCCTGCTGAGTAACGGCGAACAACTGCTGGTCTCGCTGCTGCTGCCGGCACTCGCCCTGGTCGGCCTCGCGGTCGCCACCAGTCCCAGTCTCGGCCCCGGACGCCGTATCGACATCGTCGTGCCGAGCGTGCTCGCGCTGGCGGTCGTGTCAACCGCGTTCACCGGGCAGGCCATCGCCACCGGCTTCGATCGTCGGTATGGCGTGCTGCGCCTGCTGGGCGTCACGCCGCTCGGCCGGTCCGGCCTGCTGGCCGGGAAGGCGCTGGCGGTCCTGCTGATCGTCGCACTGCAATCGGTGCTGCTGGCGGTGCTGGGTGCGTGCTTCGGCTGGCATCCCGACCCGCTCGGCGTCGTCGTCGGACTGGTCCTCATGCTGATCGGCACGTGGACCTGGGTCGCGTTGGCGCTGTTGATCTCCGGCGTGCTGCGCGCCGAGGCGGTGCTGGCCGTGGCCAACCTGCTCTGGGTGATGTTCGCCGCGGTCGGCGGCCTGCTCTACCCCTCGGGCGAACTGCCCGACGCCGTCGGAGTCATCGTCCGACTGCTTCCGTCCGGAGCCCTCGGCGACGGGCTGCGGGACGCCATGACCGGACACTTCGGCTCACTGGGCGAGCCCGTCGTGGTGCTCCTCGTATGGGGCGCCGCCGCCACCGCCCTGACCGCCGCCACCTTCCGATGGGACGACCGATGATCACCGAAGCCAGGCCGGACACCGAGACATCGGAGGGTCGCACCGGCTGGTCGCCGCTGCCGCCCACGCAGCCCGCGACCGGGATCACCGCCTGGCTGCACCGGCTCTTCTGGCTCAACCTGTTCGTCGAGATCCTGATCGTCGCGACCGGCGGACTCGTCCGTCTCACGGCCAGTGGCCTCGGGTGTCCGGACTGGCCGCAGTGTGTGCCCGGATCGCTGACGCCCGTCAAGCACCAGGAGCAGTCCTGGCACAAATACATCGAGTTCGGCAACCGCACGATGACGAGCGTCGTCAGCATCGTGGCCGTCGCGCTGCTCGTCGCGTTGATCGTCGACCAGCGCAAGGGCTCCGGCCGCCGTGGTCTGTGGCCACCGGTGGCCTGGATCCTGTTCGGCATCGCGGTCCAGGCCGTGGTCGGTGGCATCTCGGTGCGCACCGGCCTCAACCCGGCGATCGTGGCAACCCACTTCCTGGCGTCGATGGTGCTGGTCGCGGCGTCCGCCTGGCTGGTCTACCGGTCCCGGGAGACCGACGGGCCTCCCGAACCGCTGGTCCCCCGGGAGGTCCGCTGGCTCGGCGCGGCCACCGCCGTCGTCGTGGCGGTCGTGCTGCTGCTGGGCACGCTGGTCACCGGTTCGGGCCCGCATTCCGGGGACGACGCCGAGCACCCTGCTCGCCTGAGCTTCGACGTGCGCACGGTCTCCTGGCTGCACGCCGACACGGTCATGCTGCTGACCGGGCTGGTCATCGCGATGCTCGTCGCGACGTTGTTGATCGCTCGGCATACTCGCGCACCGAAGGCGTGGGGCTGGGTCGCCGGTGTGATCGTGATCCAGGGCATCGTGGGCTACACCCAGTACTTCCTGGAGGTGCCCGCCGGCCTCGTGGAGATCCACATGATCCTCGCCAGCCTCCTCGTCGTCGTGACCACCTGGGCGTTGCTCAGCCTGCGC
Organism: Flexivirga sp.; assembly: GCF_035551235.1. GTDB lineage: Bacteria > Actinomycetota > Actinomycetes > Actinomycetales > Dermatophilaceae > Flexivirga. The sequence continues at coordinate 182,004 of NZ_DASZNO010000021.1, forward strand.
AAGCGCTGACGGACGACGGCCTGTTCGGCTCGAGCCGCTTTTGTAAGGTGCATCACCTACGCTGGTCCGATCTGTCCCCAGCCAGAAGGGTCTTCCATGTCCATTCGGTCAGCCGTCGGATCCACCTTGCGCAGCACGCTCGGCGGTCCTCGAACCGACAACCTCCGGCGTCGTGAGGTCGCCGTACGCGCGAATCTCGCTCGTCGGCTGACACCGCAGGCAGCTCCGTCCAAGTCCGCCGGCGCCGCTTCGAAGGCCACTTCGAAGGCCGGCCCGGGCGCCTCGGGCAAGCTGACCCGCCAGGAGACGATCGATGCCCTGGGACGTGCCGGAACCGAGGGACTGGGGGCCGGCTCGAAGCCGCCGAACGGCCTGAAGTGGGCGTCGCCGGACCCCTTCGAGCACACCAGCAGCGGCACCCACAAGCACACGCTGCTGGCCACCATGCACGACCTGCTGGAACCCCGCACCTATTTCGAGATCGGTGTCGACCAGGGCCAGAGCCTGACGCTGTCGAGCGCCCGCACCATCGCGGTGGATCCGGCCTACCGCATCACCCGGTCGATCCAGTGCGACGTCCGGACCTTTCTCCAGACAAGCGACGACTTCTTCGCCACCGCAGGCAATTTCGATCATTTCCACGGCGTCCCGGTCGATCTGGCGTTCATCGACGGGATGCATCTCGCGGAGTTCGTCTTCCGCGATTTCATGAACATCGAGAAGCACATGTCCCCCGGCGGCGTCGTCATCCTGGACGACATGCTGCCGCGAAACTCCCTGGAAGCACAGCGGATTCGCCGCACCGTGTCGTGGGCGGGCGATGTCTACAAGGTGCACGAGGTACTCCGCCGGCACCGACCGGACCTCACGCTGCTGCCGATCAACACCGATCCGACCGGCAGCTACCTGATCGTCGGACTCGACCCCACGTCCACAGTGCTCGACGAGGTCTACGAGCAAGTGCTCCCCGAGCTCAGTGCGCCGGACCCGCAGAAGGTGGACACCGACTGGGTGCGCCGCACCCACGCCTACGACCCGAAGGCGGTCATGTCCTCACCGGTCTGGGCCAAGGTGCGTGCCCTGCGGGACGGCGGCGCGAGCGCTGCCGACTACACCGAGCTCTGGCAGGAGTTGCGCGACCCGCGCTGAGGTCGCCACGTCACCGGCTCACGATCCGCTCACTGCGGAACGGTGACGCGAGGAGCACCACGGTCACAGCGACGAACGCGACGGCGGCGACCACGACCGCCATACGCGTTCCGATGGCTGCGACGCACACTCCGGCGAGCGGCGCGACCACGACGATGACGGTGCGGTTCGCCGCGCGCATGGTGATGTTGACCCGCGCCTGCAGGTGATCTGCCGTCGTCGCCTGCCGGTAGCTCATCTCGTGCGAGTTGCTCATGCCCATCGCGAGCCCGTGGCCGCACTGCCCCGCGGCCAGCACCGCCGTCGCGACCCAACTGCCCCTGCCCGGGCCGGCCAGCGCCATCACGCCGACACCCACGGCACTGATCCCGTGCGCGGCGATCACCGCACCGCCGGTGCCGAGCCGGTTGCCGACCCGCGTACTGATGGCGGCGCCCACGATCGCACCCACACCCGCCAGTGCGGTCGCAACGCCGAACTGGAGCGCGGACAGGTCGAGCGTGTGAAGTGCGAACGTCGGTATGGCGACGCCCAGCAGCGAGTTGGCTGCGAACCACAGGTGGGTGCCGATCGCCAGCCACCGCTGGGCGCCCGGGCGATAGACCCATCGGACGCCCTCGCGGATGTCCCGGCGAACGCTCGAGCGGGCCGCCGCAGCACGGCCCGACTCCCGTGCCGGCAGGCCGGCCATCATCGCCGCCGAGAACAGGTAGCTCAGGGCGTCCACGAGGATCGCCCACGGCGCACCGAACAGCTTGATGAGACCGCCCGCGAGGGTCGGCCCGGCGGTCTGGGCCACGGCGGACGAGCCGTCGAGCCGTGCGTGCGAGCGCTGCAGTTGGTGTCGCGGGACCAGGGCAGGCAGGTACGCCATCGACGCCGCGTCGTTGAAGAGGGCCGCTGCGCCATACAGCAGGACGATCGTGATCAGCACCGGTATCGACAGGACGTCCAGCGCCCACGCGGCGGGGATCGCCGCGACGAGCAGCCCGCAGGCCAGGTCGGTGCCGACCATCATCGGCCGGCGACGGCACCGGTCGACGATCACGCCTGCGAAGAGTCCGAGGACCAGGTAGGGCAACCAGCGCGCGGAGTTCAGCCAGCCGACATCCTGTGGGCCGCCGTGCAGAGTTCGCAGCACCAGGAACTGCAGGCCGATCAGGGTGACGTAGGTGCCGAACGAGGAGACCGTCTCCCCCAGCCACAACCGTCGGAATGGCAGGGGCAGCGTTTCGGCCGGCCCTGCCGCAGCGGTCATGCAGCCACCCTACGCAGGCGGCGTCCGACGACGTATCAGTGCAACGCGATGTGCAGTAGCGGGTCGATGGCGACCGCCACGAAGACCAGGGTGAGGTAGCTGATCGAGTAGTGGAACAGCCGCATCGGCTTCAGCACCTTGTATGACGCACCGGCGCGCGCACGGCGCAGCAGCAGGTGCGCTTCGCGCAGGAACACCGCGCCGGAGACCAGCGCGATGACCGTGTAGATCACGCCCATGTCGGCCACCGGCACCAGGGCCAGCGTGGTGGCGACGGTCACCCAGGTGTAGATCACGATCTGCCGCGCAACGGCGATGTCCTCGGCGACGACCGGCAGCATCGGCACACCCGCGTTGGCGTAGTCGTCACGGAAGCGCATCGACAGCGGCCAGTAGTGCGGCGGCGTCCAGAAGAACACGACCAGGAAGAGCACGATCGCCGACCAGCTGACCGAGTTGGTCACCGCGGACCAGCCGATGAGGGTCGGCATACAGCCGGCGATGCCGCCCCAGACGATGTTCTGGGACGTGCGGCGCTTGAGCAGCAGCGTGTAGAAGCCGACGTAGAGCACGATGGCGCCGAAGGACAGCGCGGCCGACAGCCAGTTGACCAGCAGGCCGAGCCAGAGGACCGAGATCGCACCCAGCACGACACCGAAGATCAGGCCCGCGCGCGGACTGATCGCGCCGGTCGCCAGTGGGCGTCCCTCGGTGCGGTGCATCAGCCGGTCGATGTCGCGGTCGAGATAGCAGTTGAGCGAGTTGGCCGAGCCGGCCGACAACGATCCACCGATCAGCGTCGCCAGGATCAGCCAGACCGACGGGACGCCCCTGTCCGCGAGGAACATGACCGGGAACGTCGTGACCAGCAGCAACTCGATGATGCGCGGCTTGGTCAGGGCGACGTAGTCGCGCACCACGGCGCCGAACGGCTTACGGGGCGGGGTTTCGAGAGTGCGGTCGGCGGTGGCACGGCCTTCGGCCGAGCGCGGCTCGATCGCAGTCACTCTCGTCACTTCCGTTGCTCGGGGATTGCGTAAGAGGTGGGCATCTCACCACCTGAACTGCCCGCAGTCTATCCCGCTGCAGGACGTTGCTTCCCGCCTGGGTGGCAGGGCTAGGCTCGGGTGGGAAAGAACCAGACCGGTCGACTATTCGTGGGAGCAATCTGCCGTGAGCCAGGACACCTCAGCCACCACCGGACCGCGGGACCCAGCACTCGCTGAGCCCGTCGCCACCAAGGCCGGCTGGACGCCGGTCGACGTTCGCGCGGTCGACACCGTGCGGGTGCTCGCCGCCGACGCCGTACAGAAGACGGGCAACGGCCATCCGGGCACCGCCATGAGCCTGGCGCCGCTGGCCTACCTGCTCTACCAGAACGTCATGCGCATCGACCCGAGCGACCCGCACTGGATCGGGCGCGACCGGTTCGTGCTCTCCTGCGGCCACTCGAGCCTGACCCAGTACATCCAGCTCTACTTCTCCGGCTACGGCCTGGAGCTGAAGGACCTGGAGTCGCTGCGCACCTGGGACTCGCTGACCCCTGGCCACCCGGAGTACGGCCACACCGACGGTGTCGACATCACGACCGGGCCGCTCGGCTCCGGCATCGCCTCGGCCGTCGGTATGGCGATGGCGCAGCGCCGCCAGCGCGGTCTGCTCGACCCCGACGCAGCACCCGGCGAGAGCCCGTTCGACCACCACGTGTGGGCCATCGCATCCGACGGTGACCTGATGGAAGGCGTTTCGGCAGAGGCGGGTTCGCTTGCCGGGCACCAGGAGCTGGGCAACCTCATCGCGTTCTACGACCAGAACCAGATCTCCATCGAGGACGACACCGACGTGTCGTTCACCGAGGACGTCGCGGGCCGCTATGCGGCATACGGCTGGCACGTGCAGACGGTCGACTGGCGTCCCGGTGCCAAGCCGGACAGCGACCGCGACAGCTACACCGAGAACGTCGACGACCTGATCGATGCCATCGAGCAGGCGAAGTCGGTCACCGACAAGCCGTCGCTCATCTGCCTGCGCACCATCCTCGCGTGGCCGGCGCCGACGAAGCAGGGCACCGGCAAGGCGCACGGCAGTGCGCTGGGTGACGACGAGGTCGCCGGCACCAAGAAGCTGCTCGGCTTCGACCCCGAGCAGACCTTCCAGGTCGACGACGAGGTCATCCAGCACGTCCGCAAGGTCAAGGACCGCGGGCAGCAGGCACACGCCGAGTGGGACAAGTCGTTCGCCGCCTGGCGCGACGCCAACCCCGAGGGCGCGAAGCTGCTGGCCCGGTTGCAGGACCGCAAGCTCCCCGACAACTTCGCCGACGCGTTCCCGGTCTTCGAGCCCGACGCCAAGGGCATCGCCACCCGCGCGGCGTCCGGCAAGATCCTCACCGCGCTCGCGCCGGTGCTGCCCGAGCTGTGGGGCGGCTCGGCCGACCTCGCCGAGTCCAACAACACCACCATGGAGGGCGAACCCAGCTTCGTCCCGGAGAACTGGCAGACCGAGGCCTGGCAGGGCGGCCCCTACGGGCGCACGCTGCACTTCGGCATCCGCGAGAACGCCATGGGTATGGCGCTCAACGGCATCGCCCTGGAAGGCCTGACCCGCCCCTACGGCGGCACCTTCCTCGTCTTCTCCGACTACATGCGCCCGGCGGTGCGCCTGGCCGCGATCCAGAAGCTGCCGGTGACGTTCGTGTGGACGCACGACTCGATCGGGCTCGGCGAGGACGGCCCGACCCACCAGCCGATCGAGCACCTGGCGTCACTGCGCGCGATCCCCGGCCTGGATGTCGTCCGTCCGGCCGACGCCAACGAGACCGCCGTCGCGTGGCGCACGATCCTGGAGCACACCGACCGCCCGGCCGGCCTGATCCTGTCCCGTCAGGCGCTGCCGACGGTGGACCGCACGGAATTCGCCTCCGCCGAGGGTGTCGCGCGCGGCGCCTACGTGCTGGCCGACACCGACGGCACACCCGACGTGATCCTCGTGGCGACCGGCTCCGAGGTCGGCCTCGCGCTCGACGCGCGGAAGGCTTTGGCCGAGAAGAACGTTGCAGCTCGTGTGGTGTCCATGCCGAGCCGTGAGTGGTTCATGGAGCAGGACGAGACCTACCGGAACGACGTCCTTCCGCCGTCGGTGCGGGCTCGGGTCAGCGTCGAAGCCGCCGCGACCTTCGGCTGGCACGACATCGTCGGAGACGCGGGACGCACCATCGGCATCGACCACTTCGGCGCCAGCGCCGCAGGCACCGTGCTGATGGAGAAGTTCGGCTTCACGGTGGACGCTGTGGTGTCCGCCGCGCAGGAGTCCATTGCAGCCGTAGGAGGCAACTGAAGATGGCAAACGAAAACACGCAGGCACTGAGCGACCTCGGCGTCTCGATCTGGCTGGACGACCTCAGCCGCTCGCTGATCGGTGGCGGTGACCTGGAGAAGCTGGTCTCGGACAAGAACGTCGTCGGTGTGACGACCAACCCGACGATCTTCGCCACGGCGCTGTCGGACGGCTCGGCATACAACGATCAGGTCGCCGAGCTGGCCAAGGCCGGCACGAGCGTCGACGACGCCGTCTTCGAGATCACCACCCGTGACGTCCACAACGCGTGCGACGTGCTCCGTCCGGTGTATGACGCGACGGACGGCCTCGACGGCCGGGTGTCCATCGAGGTGGACCCGCGCCTGGCTCGCGACACCGACGGCACCGTCGAGATGGCCAAGCGACTGTGGGCCAAGGTCGACCAGCCCAACGTCATGATCAAGATCCCGGCCACCGAAGAGGGCCTGCCGGCTATCACCGCCGCACTCGCCGAGGGCATCAGCATCAACGTGACGTTGATCTTCTCGCTGGAGCGCTACCGCGGTGTGATGAACGCGTTCCTCGCCGGTCTGGAGCAGGCCAAGCAGGCCGGCAAGGACCTGTCCAAGATCCGCTCGGTCGCGTCGTTCTTCGTGTCGCGCGTCGACAGTGAGGTCGACAAGCGGCTGGACGCCATCGGCTCCGACGAGGCCAAGGCGCTCAAGGGCAAGGCCGGGGTCGCCAACGCGCGCCTCGCCTACCAGGCGTTCGAGGAGGTCTTCAGCACCCCGCGCTGGAAGACCCTCGCCGACGAGGGTGCGCACACGCAGCGCCCGCTGTGGGCCTCCACCGGTGTCAAGGACCCGGCATACCCGGACACGATGTATGTCGTGGACCTCGCGGTCAAGGACACGGTCAACACCATGCCGCCCAAGACCCTCGACGCGCTCGCCGACCACGGTGCGCTCTCCGGCGACCAGGTGACCGGCAACTACGCGGACGCCGCCGGAGTGCTGGACGCCCTCGACAAGCTCGGTGTGTCCTACGCCGACGTCGTCGAGGTGCTGGAGACCGAGGGTCTGCAGAAGTTCGACAAGTCCTGGGACGAGCTGCTCGGCTCGGTGAAGGGTGAGCTGGAGAAGGCAGGGGCGACACTTTGAGCGCCGACCTCACGGTGACTGCGGTAGGTGGGGCCGCGGATGCGATCACGGCCCACGTCCCGCAACTGGTCGCCGACGGTTTCGCCGGCAAGCTCTTCGCACAGGACGCGACCCTGTGGGGTCCGGATGCCGAGTCCGAGGCGAGCAAGCGACTGTCCTGGGTCGGCCTGGCGTCGTCCTCGCGGCCGTTGGTCGGCGAAATCGCCGCATTGCGAACCAAATTCACGGACAAGGGTCTCGACCACGTCGTGCTCTGTGGCATGGGCGGCTCCTCGCTCGCGCCCGAGGTCATCTGTGAGTCCGACCATGTCTCGCTGACGGTGCTGGACTCCTCGCAGCCGGACATGGTCCGGGCCGCTGTGGAGGACCGCCTGGAGCAGACGGTCGTCGTGGTGTCGTCGAAGTCGGGCTCGACCGTCGAGACCGACTCGCAGCGTCGCGTCTACGAGAAGGCTTTCCAGGACGCCGGCATCGACCCGGCGGAGCGCATCGTCGTGGTCACCGATCCCGGAAGCCCGCTCGACAAGCAGTCCCGCGAGGCCGGTTACGCCGTCTTCAACGCCGATCCCGGCGTCGGCGGGCGCTACTCCGCCCTGACCGCGTTCGGTCTGGTGCCGAGCGGGCTGGCGGGCGCCGACATCGGCCGCCTGCTCGACGAGGCCGAGGCCGTGACGCCGGCGCTGGCTTCGGACGACGACGCCAACCCCGCGCTGCGGCTGGGCGCTGCCCTGGGCGGCACCAGCCCGCTGCGCGACAAGACCGTGCTGATCGACGCCGGCAGCCCGGCCGTCGGTTTCGGTGACTGGGCCGAGCAGCTGATCGCCGAGAGCACCGGCAAGAACGGCAAGGGGCTGTTGCCCGTCGTCGTCGGTGACTCCCCCGTCGGCGACCAGCTCGGCGACGAGCTCTACGTGCGCCTCGTCGCCGCCGATGACGAGGCGCAGCCGTCCGGCGACGCGGTCGTCAATGTCGGTGGTTCGCTCGGCGGCGCCATGCTGCTGTGGGAGGCCGCGGTCGCCGTCGCGGGTCGGCTGATCGGGATCAACCCGTTCGACCAGCCCGACGTCGAGAGCGCCAAGGCAGCGGCGCGGGACCTGCTCGGTGCGGGCACCGGCTCCGCCGACGCTGCGGCATACACCGACGGCGCGGTCGAGGTGCGCAGTGCCGGCCCCGACTTCCTGGGTGACGCGTCGACCGTCGCCGATGCCCTGCGTGCGCTGTTCGGTCAGGTGCCGGACAACGGTTACCTCGCGGTGATGGCGTACGTCGACCGGATCGCCGACCGCTCCCTGGCCGATGTGCGAATCCCGTTGGCTCGCAAGCTCGCCCGTCCGGTGACGTTCGGCTTCGGCCCGCGTTTCCTGCACTCCACCGGCCAGTACCACAAGGGCGGCCCGGCCGACGGTGTCTTCCTGCAGATCACCACGGTGCCGACCGAGGACCTGCCGATCCCGGGACGAGACTTCACCCTGGGCAACTTCATCGACTCACAATCGGGCGGCGATGCCAAGGTGCTCGCCGAGCACGGGCGTCCTGTCCTGCAATTGCACCTGACCGACCATGAGGCCGGTCTCGCCCAGGTGCAGCACGCGATCGCGGAGGTCACTGGTTCATGAGCTCCGACCCGAGCGAGGACACGAACGAAGTGAGGCCCGGAGCGCGGGAAAGAGGAGCGTCCAAAGCATGAGTCCGGCGCGTGTCGCGCCGGGAGCAAACCCCTTGCGGCAGGCCGACGACCGTCGACTGCCCCAGATCGCCGGGCCCTGTGCCCTCGTGATGTTCGGCGTCACCGGTGATCTGGCCCGCAAGAAGCTGCTCCCGGCGATCTATGACCTGATCAACCGCGGCCTGCTGCCGCCGGGCTTCTCGCTCGTCGGGTTCGCCCGCCGGGACTGGGAGGACCAGGACTTCGCGCGCATCGTCAAGGATGCGGTGAAGGCCGGAGCCAGGACCCCCTTCCGGGAGGAGGTATGGCGCAACCTCGAGGACGGCCTGCGCTTCGTGCACGGCAGTTTCGATGACGATGCCGCGTTCGACGAACTCGCCGAGACGCTGCACCAGCTCGACGACGAGCGGGGCACGGACGGCAACACCGCGTTCTACCTGTCGATCCCGCCCGGGGCGTTCGAGACGGTCTGCTCCCAGCTGGACCGCTCGGGCCTGGCCCGGCCGAAGAACGGCTCGTGGAGTCGGGTGGTCATCGAGAAGCCGTTCGGTCATGACCTGGCGAGCGCACGGGACCTGAACGCCACCCTGGAGCGGGTCTTCCCTGCCGACGCGATCTTCCGGATCGACCACTACCTCGGCAAGGAGACCGTCCAGAACCTGCTGGCGCTGCGGTTCGCGAACCAGCTCTTCGAGCCGGTCTGGAACGCGCACTACGTCGATCACGTGCAGATCTCGATGGCCGAGGACATCGGCATCGCGGGCCGCGCCGGCTACTACGACGGCATCGGGGCAGCGCGCGACGTCATACAGAACCATCTGCTGCAGCTGCTCGCGCTGACCGCCATGGAGCAACCCAATTCGTTCGGCGCCGACCAGTTGCGCGCCGAGAAGGAGAAGGTGCTCGCGGCGGTCCGGTTGCCCGACGACCTGGCCACCGCGACCGCGCGTGGGCAGTACACCGCCGGCTGGCAGGGCAGCGAGAAGGTCATCGGTTACCTCTCCGAGGACGGCATCGACCCGAAGTCGACGACCGAGACGTATGCCGCGGTGAAGCTCAACGTGCACACGCGACGCTTCGCCGGTGTCCCGTTCTACCTGCGGACCGGCAAGCGACTGGGCAAGCGGGTGACCGAGATCGCGGTCATCTTCAAGCGCGCCCCGCACCTGCCGTTCACCGACACGGCGACCGAGGAGCTGGGGCAGAACGCCATCGTCATCCGGGTGCAGCCGGATGAGGGCACCACGATCCGGTTCGGCTCGAAGGTGCCGGGGGCCGGTTCGATGGAGGTCCGTGACGTGACAATGGACTTCGGTTACGGCAGTGCCTTCACCGAGTCCAGTCCCGAGGCCTACGAGCGCCTGATCCTGGACGTCCTGTTGGGCGAGCCGCCGCTCTTCCCGCGACACGAGGAAGTCGAGTTGTCGTGGCATATCCTCGACCCCGTCGAGCGGTTCTGGGCGCGCAAGGGCCAGCCCGAGGGCTACGAAGCCGGCACCTGGGGGCCGCGCAGCGCGGACGAGTTGCTCGCCCGCGACGGACGTGAGTGGAGACTGCCGTGATCACCGAATTGCCTGACACCACAACCAAAGACGTCAGCAAGCAGCTCGTGCGCCTGCGTGGCGAGACCGGCACGATGACGCTCGGTCGCGTGATGACGTTGATCATCGTGGTCGACGAAGCCGACGCCGACGATGCGCTCGAGTGCGCGATCCACGCGACGCGCCAGCATCCGAGCCGGATCATCGCGCTGGTCTCGGGCAGTGCCCGTGGCGCCGGCCGCCTCGACGCACAGGTGCGGCTCGGCAACGACGCGGGCGGTAGCGAGATCGTCGTGCTGCGCCTGTTCGGCGAGCTCACCAAGCACGGGGCGAGTGTCGTGACGCCGTTGCTGGCTGCGGACACCCCCGTGGTGGCGTGGTGGCCGAACGCCGCCCAGGACGTCGCCTCCTCCCCCATCGGTCGCCTCGCCAGCCGCCGCATCACTGACGCGTCGCTCACCAAGAACCCGCGAAAGGCGTTGCAGCGCAGGCGTGACGACTACGCCGGTGGCGACACCGACATGGCGTGGTCGCGCACCACCAGGTGGCGCGGCCTGCTGGCAACGGCGCTCGACCTGCCGCCATACGAACCGGTGACCGAAGTGACGGTCACCGGCTCCTCGGACTCGGCCAGCACCGATCTGCTGGCCGGCTGGCTCGCCGTGCGGCTGAAATGCCCGGTGCAGCGCGCGCAGTGCGAGCCCGGCCGAGGGCTGGTCAATGTGCGTATGGAGCGGAAGTCCGGGCCGATCGAACTCGTGCGGCCGGACCGCGAGACCGGCACACTCACCCAGCCCGGCCAGCCGGAACGACGGCTCGACCTGACCCGGCCGGGCACCGCCGAGTCACTGGCGGAGGAGCTCAACAGGCTCGGTGAGGACGTCGTCTACAAGGAGGCTCTGGTCAAGGGCCTCCCGCGAGTCACCGACGTTCCCGCCGGCCGCAAGACGCGATCCGAAGAGGTGACCGCATGAGCACCCCACGAAGTTTCTCCCCCGCTCCGCTCCGCCGAATACTTCGCAGGGACCCCGCATGACCATCGAGAAGCGCGACACGAAGGATGAGCTGGGTGCGGCGATCTCGGATCGTCTCGTCACCGAAATCGTTGCTGCACAGCGGGATCGGGGCGTCGCGCATATCGTGCTCACCGGTGGCTCGATGGGCGGGCTGTCGCTGCGGTCGTTGCCCGGCGCCACCGGCGTCGACTGGTCCGGCGTGCACTTCTGGTGGGGGGACGAGCGTTTCGTGCCGGCCGGTGACGGCGATCGCAACGACGTGGAGGCCGACCAGGCTGCGCTGACCGCGCTGCCGGTGCCGGCTGAGAACGTCCATCGGGTCGCCGGGCCGGACGAGGTCACCGATGCCGAGGCGGCTGCCGCGGCATACTCGGCAGCGATCCGGGCACCGAAGCCCGGCGACGGGATGTTCGACATCGTCATGCTCGGCATGGGTCCGGACGGGCACGTCGCGTCGCTCTTCCCGCACCACCCCGCGCAGCGCGCCGAGAACGCCATCGCGATCGCCGTCCACGACTCCCCCAAGCCACCACCGGACCGGGTGTCGCTGACCTTCGAATGCCTGAACCGCAGTCGCCAGGTGTGGCTCCTGGTCGCCGGCGCCGAGAAGGCCGACGCCGTCGCGGCCGCCCACGCCGCCGGCGCCGATCGCTGGGACGTACCCGCGGCCGGTGTGCACGGCCGGGACGACACCGTCTGGTGGCTCGACTCCGCGGCCGCGGGCAAGCTCCCCGACTAACGAGTCAGCTCTTGCGGAGGTCCGCCGTCCGGGTCGGTTTCCCGTGCGTCGGCCTCGCGTGCGTCAGCCTCGGGCAGTTGTCCGGCGTCGCGTCGCCCGCCCAGCGGTGTTCGGTCCAGGTAATCAGTTGCGGCAGGAACGGCGAGTTGCCCCTGGCGACGCCACCGTGGTTGCGGCCGGGATACTCGCGGTAGTCCAGGCGCTGGCCGTTGTCGCACAGGCCCTTCACGAACCCCCGCTGCACCGCCGGCAGGATCAGCGAGTCGCTACCGCCCTGGGCTACGAGCAGCGGCGTGGTGCCGACACCGGTCGGGGTGTTCTCCCGCAGCCGCTGACCCAGTGGGCCGGTGAGCGGCGAACGCTTCAGCAGCGGACCCGTTCTCGTCGATGCGGCGTTCCGGACGACGAGGTTCGCGGCCGTCAGGCACCGCTCGGACGCGGCACGGACCAGCTTCCGGTGTGCCGGTGACACGTAGTCGTCCATGTGCACGTCGGGGTATGCCGCGGTGTACGCGGTCATGATGTACGCCATGAACACCATGCCGCCGCGCACGGCGTTCATGTGCGCTGCGATCGCCGGCATGTCGCTCGTCGGTGCGATGGCGGCGACGCCCACGAGTGGCACGTCCGGTGCGTAGGCCCGTTGGATCTGGCCGGTCCACAGCGCCGCACCGCCGCCCTGCGAAAGTCCCCAGACGACAGTCCTGTTCGACGCCGAGACCTGCCGCAACTGCCGGGTCGCGCGAACGGCGTCCAACATCGCCCGGCCCTCGCTCTGCCCGATCAGGTAGGGCTGCGGACCCTTGGTGCCCATGCCGGTGTAGTCGGTGGCGACGAGCACCCAGTGCCGCCGGATCACCTCCCCGAGCTCCTGCCGGATGCCGGACCCGAACGGCTGCGTGAACAGGCTGGGTGCGCACGCCTCGGCATACCCCGAGGTGCCGTGTGCCCAGGCGAGCACCGGGTGCCGACCGGCCGGAGCGTGTTTGCCGAGCAGCACGATCGCGCTGGCCACGGCGGGGCTGTTGTCGGCACGCGTCGTGGTGTAGAGGATGCGCCACGCGCGCGCCGTCTGCGGTATGCCGCGCGTGAACGGCTCGGCGCGGAGCAGGCGCCCCGGTCGGTCCAGCGCAGCGGCCTGCGCGGTCCGGCTCTGTGCCACCGAATTCGGCGGGTCGTAGAACGCATCGACGCTCGGCGAAGCACGGTGCTGCGAGTAGCCGACCACCAGGAGTGCCAGCACCACCAGCACGGCAGTGGCACTGCCCAGCAGGCGTCGCGCCGGGCGTCGGCGCCGCGGTGTCACCGCACCGCTCGCCTTCGCCCGACGACGGACGCGCAGTGGCACGTTCATACGGATGGACCCCCCGGACCCCACGCGCCGCGACGGACGCGCTCGACAAGACACGTCATCTTACGATGATTTCTTGGTCAGCCTTCCGCCAATTCCCGGCGAGCCGCGAACTCCACCACCAGCCGTGTCGTGTATGGCGACCGGGTCGGGTTCCTCACCCGATCAGTTCTCGGACCGGCCCCTCGTGGATCGCGAGGTAGACGGCGTCGCGCAACCGGTTCGCCTCGTCCGCGGTCAGCGTGTGGTCGATGGCCCGCAGAGTCATCCGCACCAGCGCGTTCACCTGTCCGGCACGTAGGCCCAACCGCCGGCGAGCACCCTCCGGCAGGTCGTCGTATGACGTGACTCCCACCAGCTCGACCGCTTCCAGATCCTCGGCGCGGTCACCGAGCGCCGAGCGGATGCGATCGCCGAGCACCTCCTCGTCGGTGCCCCAGCGCAGGACAACTGACAGGTCCCGCCGCACCGGAGGCATCATCGAAATTGGTTGATACGACGACAGATCCAACATCTGCCGCGCTACCCGGGGGTCGCCGGAGCGGAGCAACCGGATGTCCGGCACGTGCTTGCGTAGCATCAGAGCGCGATCGAGTCCAAGACCGGCAGCCACCCCGGTCCACCGCTCGGACGGTAGTCCGGCGGCATCGAGCAGCCACGGTGCGACCAGGCCACCCTCGGCCAGCTCGAGCCATTCGCCCGAGGCGTCGTCCCACACGTCGAGTTGCAGCCCACCGACCGTGTAGCTGTGTAGCGACGACGTCACCCGCCAGCGGCATCCGGGCAGCACGGCGTCGGCGATCGCCCCCAGTTGAGCGACCAGGTCGTCAGCGGTCCACGACGTGGTGCGGCCCACCCGCCACAGGTCGAGCTGATGCGGCTCCCCCGTGTGCGTGCGGTCGATCGCATCGCGCCGGTAGGCGAGTCCGGCGGCGGCATACAGCACGTTGTCCACGCCATCGTGACTCGCGAGTGCGACCGGCATCATCGCGCTGGTATGGCTGCGCAGCATGACGGTCGGGCTCACGTAGCGCGAATACCTCCCATTACGAGTCACATCCGCGGCGCCATAACCGAGCGCGTCGTAGTTCGCTGCCACCGACACGAGGGGACTGTGCCGGACGCGGCGGACTTCGCTGCCGCTCAGCCGGGCCACCGCACGGACGATCTCGTCGTCGAGCTGCTGCATGGCGTGCGGTCCCGCATCCGGGTCGGTCAGATCGCGCAGTTCGAGGGCAGCGCGCAGTTCGTCGTCACTCAGGTGGTCGGTCTGGTTGGTGGTCATGAAGGATCCTCTGCTCGGTCGGGTCGGGAAGCTCACTCCCTCGACCGGCGCGGCGGACCTCAGCTGCGCACGGCGCCGAGCCCACGACCGAACACCGGTCGAGGGCAACGAAATCGCCGCGGGTATGCCATGACCGGAACGATAGACCCGGACGGCCGGCAGCCGCCAACGATTTTTACTCAACCAAATGGTTGACAAGACGCGACGCAGCCGCCTAGATTCTCATTATTCAACCAATTGGTTGACTACCTACGAGACAGGACGATGATGGATCAGCTCTCCCAGGTGTTCGCGGCATTGGCCGACCCGACGCGGCGCGACATCGTCGCTCGGCTGACCACCGCGGACGCCACGGTCAGCGAGCTGGCCGCGCCGTATGACGTCAGCATCCAGGCCGTGTCCAAGCACCTGAAGGTGCTGGAGGGTGCCGGGCTGGTTTCGCGCGGCAAGGAGGCGCAGCGGCGTCCGGTCCATCTGGAAGCAGAGGTCTTCGACCTGATGAACAAATGGATCGAGCGCTACCAGCGCCAGGCGGAGCAGCGTTACCAGCGGTTGGACGCGGTGCTCGACGAACTCAACGACCGCAGCAGCACTCCGGCACAGAAGGGCCACGCATCATGAACACCACCGATACCCGCGAAGCAGTGATCGAGGCGGACGAGAAGCTCCCGATCATCCGAACGACCCGTGATTTCAATGCAACTCCGGCGCAGCTGGTCAAGGCGCACACCGACCCCGAGCTCTACGCGCGATGGGTCGGACCGCACGGCATCACCACCGAGATCGACTACTGGGACGCCCGCACCGGCGGCAGCTGGCGGTTCCTGAACACGCACGACGGCGAGGAGTACGCCTTCCGCGGCTGCTTCCACGAGGTCACCGACTCACGCATCGTGCAGACCTTCACGTGGGAGGCGATGCCCGAGGGCGTCTCCCTCGAGACACTCACCTTCGAGGACCTCGGCGACGGTCACACCCGGCTGCACGCACAGTCCCTCGTCGAGTCGTTCGAGGCCCGCGACGGCTGGCTCGCCAGCGGCATGGAGGTCGGCATCAACGACGGTTACGCGAAGCTGGACGCCCTGTTGACCGAAGGGGCGCTGTGATGAGCGAGCTGAACGCGATCCGCCCGTGCTTGTGGTTCCACGACAACGCGGAGGAGGCGATGAAGTTCTACGTCGACGTGTTCCCGGACTCACACATCGACGGGATCGAGCGCTACCCCGACGAGTCGCTGGACGAACATTTCCAGGGCATGGCCGGAAAGGTCATCAATGGCCGGTTCACCCTGAACGGCGTGCAGTTCAGCTGCCTCGACGGCGGCCCGGCCTTCACCTTCAACGAGGCGGTGTCGTTCACGGTCGCGTGCGCGGACCAGGCGGAGATCGACCGCTACTGGCAGGCGCTCTCGGCTGTTCCGGAGTCGGAGCAGTGCGGCTGGTGCAAGGACAAGTACGGCGTCAGCTGGCAGATCCTGCCGGCGAACCTGGATGAGTTGATGACCGGCCCGGCCGCCATACAGGCGCTGATGGGCATGCAGAAGATCGTCATCGCCGACCTGCAGGCCGCGACCGACGCCCGAGAGTGACGCCTGGGAGTTACTGGATGAGGCCGCGCTGGCGCAGGGTGTCGAGCGCCTCGTCGAGGATGACCGCGCCCTCCTCGTCGGAGCGACGCTCCTTCACGTAGGCGAGGTGAGTCTTGTACGGCTCGGCCCGCGGCGCAGCCGGCGGGTTGGCCTCGTCCTGGCCGGCGGGCAGGCCGCAGCGCGGGCAGTCCCAGGTCTCCGGCACCGCGAGGCCCGGCTCCTGGGCGAAGCTCGGCCGGGTCTCGTGACCGTTGGCGCACCAGTAGGAGACGATCACTCGAGGAGCTGCATCGCCGCGCTCGGCCTCGCCCATCGGCCCGGCTCCGACACGACTACCTCGAATTGCATTGCCACCGGCCACGATTGCTCCTTGACAGCGTCAGGTTTGAAACGGGGATGTAGAAGAGATTACGACTACTGGAAGCGTGCGACGAGGCCCAGGCCGACAATGGCCAGAACCCAGATGATGCTGGCGATGATCGTCAGGCGGTTGAGGTTCCGCTCCGCGATCGAGGACCCGCCGAGGCTGCTGCTGACACCGCCACCGAACATGTCGGAGAGGCCGCCACCCTTGCCCTTGTGCATCAGAATCAGCAGCACCAGGAAGAGGCTGCTGATGACCACAACCGCCTGGAGCGCGATGCGCATGCCGTCCACGCTGGAGACTCACCTTCACGTCGAGAAGAACTGTATCGGCGCCATACGGGCACCTCGGACAACGTTACACGGCCGGGCGGCCGAAAGCCGCGCCGACCGTGCCAACGGACCGTCCGGTCAGAGCACCGCGCCCTGGTGCGCCTTGAACCGGCAGATCGCGGCGAACTCCGCGGGGTCCAGGGACGCACCACCGACGAGTGCACCGTCGACGTCATCGCGCGCCATGATCGACGCGACGTTGCCGGACTTGACCGACCCGCCATACAGGACGCGCACCTGGTCGGCGATGTCGGCGGAGTGCAACTCGGCGACCGTGTTGCGCAGCGCGGCACATGCCTCCTGCGCGTCATCGGGCGTCGCCACCTCGCCGGTGCCGATCGCCCAGATCGGCTCGTAGGCGACGACGAGGGACGCGACGTCACTCGCCGCGATGCCGTCGAGCGCCGCGGTCAGCTGCGCCACGATGTGAGCGACCTGGCCGCCTTCCTTGCGGACCTCGAGCGGCTCGCCCACACACAGGATCGGCGTCAGCTCGTGGCGCAGCGCCGCCTTGACCTTCGCATTGACGATCTCGTCGGTCTCCTGATGGATGGTCCGTCGCTCGCTGTGTCCGACGATGACGTAGGAGCAGCCCAGCTTGGCCAGGAACTCACCGGAGATGTCGCCGGTGTAGGCGCCCGAGTCGTATGGCGACAGGTCCTGCGCGCCGAGCTGCAGCTTCAGCCGGTCACCGTCGATGAGGGTCTGCACCGACCGGATGTCGGTGAACGGCGGGATGACCGCGACCTCGGTCTCGTCGTGGTCGTGCCGCTTGTCCTTCAGCGTCCAGTCGAGCTTCTGCACCACGACGGTCGCCCGCTGGTGGTCCAGGTTCATCTTCCAGTTGCCGGCGATGAGCGGGATGCGTCCCGCCGGGGTTTCCTTGCTGTCCGCCACTGTTCAGTCCTCCAACACGCTCAGGCCGGGCAACGTCTTGCCCTCCAGGAATTCCAGGCTCGCGCCGCCGCCGGTCGAGATGTGCCCGAAGTCGTCGTCCGCGAAGCCGAGCTGCCGGACCGCGGCGGCCGAGTCGCCACCGCCGACAACGGTCAGGGCGCCGTCCTTGGTCACGTCGACCAGCGCCTGCGCGAGCACCTTGGTGCCCTCGGCGTACGGCGCCATCTCGAAGGCACCCATCGGGCCGTTCCAGAAGACCGTCCTGGCGGTGCTGATCGCATCGCCGAACGCCTTCGCCGACTCCGGGCCGATGTCCAGGCCCATCCGGTCCGCGGGTATGGCGTCGACCGCCACCACCTCGTGATCGGCGTCGGCCGAGAATTCGGTGGCGGCCACGACGTCCGTCGGCAGGACGATCTTGACTCCGCGGTTCTCGGCGTCGGCGAGGTAACCCTTGACCCGGGAGACCTGGTCCTGCTCGAGCAGGCTCTTGCCGACCTCGTGACCCTGGGCCGCCAGGAACGTGAAGACCATGCCGCCTCCGATGAGCAGCATGTCGGCCTTGCCCAACAGGTTCTCGATGACTCCCAGCTTGTCGCTGACCTTCGCGCCGCCGAGCACCACGGCATACGGGCGCTGCGGTGACGTGGTCAGCCGGCGCAGCACGCCGACCTCGGTCTCGACCAGGCCACCGGCCGCCTGCGGCAGCCGCTCGGCGATGTCGTAGACGCTCGCCTGCTTGCGGTGCACGACGCCGAAGCCGTCGGAGACGAAGGCGTCGGCGAGGTGGCTCAGCTGGTCGGCGAACGCGCCGCGCTCGGCATCGTCCTTGCTGGTCTCACCCGGGTTGAAGCGGAGGTTCTCCAGCAGGGCCACCTCGCCCTTGTGCAGCTTGTCGACGGTCTCGTTGGCTGACTCCCCCACCGTGTCGGTGGCGAAAAGCACTGGGAAACCAAGCAATTCGGACAGTCGGTCTGCGACGGGACGCAAGGAGAACTTCGGGTCGGGCGCGCCCTTGGGCCGGCCCAGGTGCGCGCACACGACGACCCGGGCGCCTGCATCGGCCAGCCGCCTGATGGTCGGCACCGACGCACGGACGCGTCCGTCGTCGGTGATCTCACCGGCGTCGTTCAACGGCACATTGAGGTCACTGCGGACCAGCACGGTCTTGCCGGCCAGGTTGCCCAGGTCGTCATACGTTCGCATGGGGATTCCGTTCCTCCCGGAG
The DNA here is from genome assembly GCF_035551235.1 of Flexivirga sp. Classification (GTDB taxonomy): domain Bacteria; phylum Actinomycetota; class Actinomycetes; order Actinomycetales; family Dermatophilaceae; genus Flexivirga. The sequence continues at coordinate 200,875 of NZ_DASZNO010000021.1, forward strand.
GTGAGGGCGTGGACTCAGAGGCTCTTGCCGACGAGCTCGACGAGGTCGGCCAGCCGGTTGGAGTAGCCCCACTCGTTGTCGTACCAGCCGACGACCTTCACCTGGTTGCCGATGACCTTGGTCAGGCCCGAGTCGAAGATGCAGGAGGCCGGGTCGGTGACGATGTCCGAGGAGACGATGGGGTCCTCGGTGTAGCGCAGGAACTTGCCGTCGGCGGCCTTCTTCACCGCGGCGTTGACCTCCTCGACCGTCGTCTCACGGCTCGCCTCGAAGGTCAGGTCCGTGGCCGAGCCGGTCGGCGTCGGGACACGCAGCGCGTAGCCGTCGAGCTTGCCCTTCAGCTCCGGCAGCACCAGGCCGATCGCCTTGGCTGCGCCAGTGGAGGTCGGCACGATGTTGATCGCGGCGGCGCGTGCACGGCGCGCGTCCTTGTGCGGCCCGTCCTGCAGGTTCTGGTCCTGGGTGTAGGCGTGGATGGTGGTCATCAGGCCCTTGACGATGCCGAACTCGTCGTTGAGGGCCTTGGCCATCGGGCCGAGGCAGTTGGTGGTGCAGGACGCGTTGGAGATGATCGTGTGCTTGGCCGCGTCGTAGGCGTCATCGTTGACACCCATCACGATCGTGATGTCCTCGTTCTTGGCGGGCGCGGAGATGATGACCTTCTTGGCGCCACCGTCGATGTGCACCTTGGCCTTCTCGGCGTCGGTGAAGATGCCGGTCGACTCGATGACGACGTCGGCGCCGAGGTCACCCCACGGCAGCTTGGCCGGGTCGCGTTCGGCGAACGCCTTGAACGTCTTGTCACCGGCGGTGATGTCGGTGTCCGTCGAGGAAACGTCACCGGGGAAACGGCCCAGGATGGAGTCGTACTTCAGCAGGTGCGCCAGGGAGGCGTTGTCGGTCAGGTCGTTGACACCGACGATCTCGATGTCGGCGCCGGACGCGACGACCGCCCGGAAGAAGTTGCGGCCGATGCGGCCGAAGCCATTGATTCCCACACGGACGGTCACAGGCGACTCATCCCTTTCTGTTGGTCAGGTGATGTGCATCTGAGGCGGTGTCGAGGCCGGCACCGCCGTATCGACAGCATCGAGCCTATTTGATCGCGGCCATCCGCTCGAATGCGTCCTACTGATCGAGCATGTCCGCCGTCAGCGCCGCCTCGGTGTTGGGTATGCCGAGGTCGGCCGCGCGCTTGTCGGCCATCGCCAGCAGGCGTCGGATGCGACCGGCGACCGCGTCCTTGGTCATCGGCGGATCGGCCTTCTGACCGAGCTCCTCGAGGCTGGCCTCCTTGTGGGTCAGCCGCAGGCGGCCGGCCTCGGCCAGGTGGTCGGGCACCTCGTCGGCCAGGATCTCCAGCGCCCGCTCCACCCGGCTGCCGGCCTGGACCGCTGCCTCGACGGAGCGACGGAGGTTGGCGTCGTCGAAGTTGGCCAGGCGGTTGGCCGTGGCACGCACCTCGCGGCGCATCCGCCGCTCCTCCCAGGCCATGAAGGCATCGGTCGCACCCAGCCGGGTCAGCATCACGCCGATGGCATCACCGTCGCGTATGACGACACGGTCGACACCTCGCACGTCACGGGCCTTGGACTGCACACCGAGCCGTCGTGCCGCACCGACCAGGGCGAGCGCCGCCTCCTGGCCCGGGCAGGTGATCTCCATCGACGAGGAGCGTCCCGGTTCGGTGAGCGAGCCGTGCGCGAGGAAGGCGCCACGCCAGGCAGCCTCGGAGTCGCAGATCGAACCATTGACGACCCGAGGAGGCAGGCCACGAACCGGCCGGCCACGATGGTCGATCAGTCCGGTCTGCCGGGCGAGCGCCTCACCGTCGTGTGCGACCCGCACGATGTAGCGACTGCCGCGTCGCAGCCCGCCGCCGCTCATCACCAGCACCTGTGGTGTCTGGCTGTAGAGATCGGCGATCGCCTGCCGCAGCCGACGAGCGGCAGCCGCGGTGTCCAGCTCCGCCTCGATGACGATCCGGCCGCCGATGATGTGCAGGCCACCCGCGAACCGCAGCATCGCCGAGATCTCCGCCTTGCGGCAGCACGTTTTCGTGACGACATGTCTGCTGAGTTCGTCCTTGACGGCTGCGGTCATCGACATGTCGTTTCAGTTCCTTGGTATTGCTCTGGAGAGGTGTGCTCATGCTACGTGTCGTGGCGACGCGAAACAGTCACTCCACCACATCACGATAGGCCGCTGCCAGACGCAGGGTGTCGTGCGCGCCCGGTCGATCCGAGTCTGCCACGTCCGCGAAAACTACTTCAGCGCCTAGCGATTGGGCAGTGGAGCGCAACTGCTCGCCGCCGTCGAACACCACAGTAGGGTCGGCCAGCACCACATCGAGATGCAACTCGGGCGCGTGTGCGGCCAGCACCTCGAGGTGATCGGAGGCACTGAATCCGGTTGTCTCACCGGTGTTCATGACCATGTTGAGGGTGAGCATCCGCTTGGCCGTCGTGTGCACCAGCGCCTCGCGCAGGTCGGGCACCAGCAGGTGCGGCATCACCGAGGTGAACCACGATCCCGGTCCGAGGATCACCCAGTCCGCGTCATACACGGCGTCGACGGCCTCCTGGCACGCCAGTGGCGGATCCGGGTTGAGACGCACACCGAGGACCCGACCCGGGGTCGTGGCGACCTCGACCTGGCCGAGGATCTCGGTCACCTCGTCCGGTTGCTCCGGGTCGGCGCCCAGCACGCTGGCCTCGATGCGCAGCGGCTCGGCGGCCATCGGCAGCACGCGGCCGCGGGCACCCAGCAGCCGGCCGACCAGGTCGAGTCCGGCGATGGGTTCGCCGAGCAGATCCCACAGCGACGCGATGATGAGGTTGCCGAGCGAATGACCACCGAGCGGGCCCTCGCCCGCGAAGCGGTGCTGCAACGCGTCGGCCCACTGCAGGCCCCACTCGGAGTTGTCGCAGAGCGCGGCCAGCGCCATCCGCAGGTCGCCGGGCGGGAGGATGTCGAACTCCTCACGCAACCGCCCGCTCGAGCCGCCGTCGTCGGCGACCGTCACGATCGCGGTGATCTTGTCGGTGACCAGTTGCAGGGCCTGCAACGACGCGAAGAGCCCGTGACCGCCACCGAGGGCGGCCACCGCCGGACGCCGGGTCACGACCGGTGTCCCGTGCGGCGCTTCACTCGCGCCCCAGATCGCGGTGTACGACGAGAGACTTCACCTCACGCGAGTTGAGCCGGTCGGCCAGCGCCTCGGCCATCGCCACCGACCGGTGCTTGCCGCCGGTGCAACCCACGGCGAGCGTGACGTAGCTGCGACCCTCGCGCAGGTAACCCGCGGTCATCGGCTCCAGCAGGCTCAGCGTGCGGTCGAGGAATTCCTTCGCGCCGGGCTGGGCCAGCACGTAGTCGGCGACGATCGACTCCTGCCCGGTGTGCGGTCGGAGCTGCGGATTCCAGAACGGATTGGGCAGGAACCGCATGTCGAAGACGAGGTCGGCGTCCAGCGGGATGCCGTACTTGAAGCCGAACGACATGACCGCGATCCGCAACGCGGGCCCGTCGTCTCCGCCGACGAACTCGCGCACCTTGCTGCTGAGCTGGTGGACGTTCAGGCCACTGGTGTCGATCAGGATGTCGGCGGTCGCGCGCAGGTCGCGCAGCGCTTCGCGCTCCCGTTGTATGCCGTCCAGCAGCCGCCCCTCGTCCTGCAGCGGGTGCGGCCGGCGCACGGACTCGAAGCGCCGTACCAGGGCCTCGTCGGTGGCGTCCATGAAGATGACGGTGGGCCGCCAGCCCTCGTCGCGCAGGTGGTCCAGGCCTTCGCGGAAGTCGGTGAAGAATTCCCGGGACCGGACGTCGACCACGGCCGCGAGCTTGGGCACCGACTCGCGGTTCTCGATGCCCTGCTTGGCCAGCAGGTCGGCCATCGCCACCAGCAGCTGGGGCGGCAGGTTGTCGATGACGTACCAGCCCCGGTCCTCCAGCACGTTGGCCGCGGTGGTGCGGCCGGCACCGCTCATGCCGGTGACAACGATGAGCTCCGGCGCCAGCTCCGGGGACTCGTCCACGTCCGTCATCGGGTGGTCTCCTTCTCATTCGGCGCGTCGTTCGGCGCGTCGTTCGGCGCGTCGTCGGGCTCATTGTCGGGCTCGTTGTCGAGATTGTCGTCGAGAACTTCACCTGTGGTGAGGTTGACCGCAGGTGTTGTGGCGTCATCCTCTCGCAGGTGTGAATGCACCGTAGCGGCGAGCGCCGGGCCGATGCCCGAGACCGCCTCGATCTGCTCGATCGACGCCGCGCGCAACCGCTTGACCGAGCCGAATTCGCGCAGCAACGCCTTGCGCCGGACGGCGCCCAGGCCGGGTATGTCGTCCAGCGCGGACCGCGTCATCGCCTTGGACCGGCGCTGCCGGTGGAAGGTGATCGCGAACCGGTGCGCCTCGTCGCGGACGCGCTGCAACAGGTAGAGCCCGTCGCTGGTCCGGGGCAGGATCACCGGGAAGTCGTCGCCGGGCAGCCAGACCTCCTCCAGCCGCTTCGCCAACCCGACGACCGCGACATCGTCGATGCCCAGCATCTCCAGCGCGTGGGACGCTGCATCGACCTGGGGCTTGCCGCCGTCGACGACCACGAGCTGCGGCGGGTAGGCGAATCGCTTGGGTTTGCCGGTGGTTTCGTCGATCGGGCCGCTGCCCGGTCCGGGCTCGTCACCGGCCTCGTCCAGCTCGATGTCCCCGGCGTTGTCACGGTCCTGCAGGTAGTGCCGGAACCTCCGGGTGAGGATCTCGTCCATCGCCGCGGTGTCGTCGAGTCGCACGGATCCGTCCGGCTGCGGTGTGCCGCGGACGATGAACCGGCGGTATTCCCCCTTACGGGGCAGGCCGTCCTCGAAGACCACCATGGAGGCGACGACGTTGGTGCCCTGGACGTGACTGACGTCGAAGCACTCGATCCGCAGCGGCGCCTGCTGCAGCTCGAGCGCGTCCTGCAGGTCCTGCAGTGCCTGGCTGCGCGCGGTGAGGTCGCCCGCCCGCGCCACCTTGTGCCGCGCCAGCGACTGTTTCGCGTTCCGGTTGACGGTCTCCATCAGGGTCCGCTTGTCACCGCGTTGCGGCATACGCAGCTCGACGCGGGAGCCGCGGATCTCGGTCAGCAGCTCGGCCATCGCCTCCGGCTCCGGCGGCAGGGCCGGCACGAGCACCTCCCGGGGCACACCCTCGGGTGACTCGCCGCCGTAGACCTGGCCGAGCAGTCGCTCGACGACGTCGGCGAGCCCGAGGTCGCCCTCGCTCTGCTTGTCGACCACCCAGCCGCGCTGACCGCGGATGCGGCCGCCACGGACGTGGAAGACCTGCACCGCTGCCTCGAGCTCGTCGTCCTCGATGCCGAAGACGTCGGCATCCGTGGCGTCGGGCAGAACGACGGCCGAGCGCTCCAGGGCCTTCTCCAGCGCGGCGATGTCGTCCCGTCGGCGCGCGGCGGTCTCGAAGTCGAGATCCGCACTGGCAGCACGCATTTCGCGTTGCAGACGCTTGACGAAGCGGCCGGTGTTGCCGGCCATGAAGTCGCAGAACTCCTCGGCTATCGCGCGGTGCTCGTCGGCGGTCACCCGACCGACGCACGGCGCCGAGCACTTGTCGATGTAGCCGAGCAGGCACGGCCGCCCGACCTGTCCCGCCCGCTTGAAGACGCCACTGCTGCAGGTGCGCACCGGGAACACACGCAGCAACTGGTCGAGCGTCTCGCGGATCGCCCAGGCGTGCGCGTAGGGCCCGAAGTAGCGCGTGCCCTTGCGCTTGGAACCACGCATCACCTGGGCGCGCGGGAACTCCTCGCCCATGGTCACCGCGAGGTAGGGGTAGGACTTGTCGTCGCGATACTTGACGTTGAACCGCGGGTCGAACTCCTTGATCCAGGAGTATTCGAGTTGCAGTGCCTCGACCTCGTTGCGCACGACGGTCCACTCGACGCTCGCGCCGGTCGTGACCATCGTCCGTGTCCGGGGGTGCAGCGCCGCGATGTCCTGGAAGTATGACGACAACCGGCTGCGCAACGACTTGGCCTTGCCGACATAGATGACCCGGCGGTCCTTGTCGCGGAACTTGTAGACACCGGGATCGACCGGGATCTCCCCCGGCTTCGGGCGGTAGGTCGACGGATCAGCCACGACTCCACTCTATGGAGTCCGTCGGACACCCACGAACACCATGCCGAATGACGGCTTCTTCGGCGAGTGACGGCGAGATCTGACCGTCACTCGGCGAGAGAGCCGTCATTCGGCATGAGGGGGGTGTCAGCTGACGATGACCTGGGAACCCTGCACCGTGGCCTTCATCGGGGTGAGTGGTTTGGTGGCGGGGCCGTTCTTGACCGAGCCGTCCTTGGTGCTGAATTCGCTGCCGTGACAGGGACAGGTGATCGTGTCACCGCTGATCTGGCTGACGGGGCAGCCCTGATGGGTGCAGACGTAGCTGAAGGCCTTGAACTCACCCGACGCGGGTTGCGTGACGACGGCCTTCAGGTCGTTGTCGATGACGCCGCTGCCCACCGGCACCTTGGACTTCGCGATGCCCTTTCCACTGCCGGCCGCGCCGGCACCGCCACTCGCGCCGGCCGACCCTGCGTCCGCGGACGACGGGGCAGCCGACGCCGCGCCGGCCGATGATCCCGATGATCCCGATGAGCCGCCACACGCCGCGAGAGCCGCGGACGCCGCCACAGCGCCACCCGCCAGCCCGGCGGAGCGCAATACGACCCGTCGCTGCGTGCCATGGGAAGTGTTCGATGCTTCGTTGCTGTCCGAAGTAGTCATGCACCCCAGCATGCAGTCATTGAATGATCAATTGGTGACCTGGGGCTATGGAACTCCTGTGTGCCGGGACTACTTCCTGCTCATTTCTTGGCCGCCCGCTTCACCGGCTTGCTCACGGTCGCCTTCGCCGTGGCGGCCGGGGTCGCCGACTTCTCGACGGCGGCCGCCGTCCGGGTCCGGCTGGTCGCCTTCTTGGCGGCGGGCTTCTTCGCCGCGGTCTTCTTCCCGGTTGCGGTCTTCTTCGTGGTCGCCTTCGTGGCTGCACTGCGCTTCGCGGCCGCGGCGCTCTGCGAGGGACGCTCGGCTCTCGTCGACTTGGCCAGCAACGCACCGAGGTACTGGCCGGTGTAGCTCTCGGCCACCTCGGCGACATCCTCGGGAGTGCCCGTGGCCACGACGGTCCCACCGCGGTGACCGCCCTCCGGGCCCATGTCGACGATCCAGTCGGCGGACTTGATCACGTCCAGGTTGTGCTCGATCACGATCACGGTGTTGCCCTTGTCGACCAGCCCCTGCAGGACCCCGAGCAGCTTGCGGATGTCCTCGAAGTGCAGACCGGTCGTCGGCTCGTCGAGCACGTAGATCGTGCGACCGGTCGAACGCTTCTGCAGCTCGGCCGCGAGCTTGACACGCTGCGCCTCACCACCGGACAGCGTCGGCGCGGGTTGCCCGAGCCGGACGTAGCCGAGGCCGACGTCGACCAGGGTGTTCATGTGCCGCGCGATCGCCGGCACCGCCGCGAAGAAGTCCTTGGCCTCCTCGATGGGCATGTCGAGCACGTCGGCGATCGTCTTGCCCTTGAAGTGGACTTCGAGCGTCTCGCGGTTGTAGCGCGCGCCGTGGCAGACCTCGCACGGGACATAGACGTCCGGCAGGAAGTTCATCTCGATCTTGAGCGTGCCGTCACCGCTGCACGCCTCGCAGCGACCGCCCTTGACGTTGAACGAGAAGCGGCCCGGCTGGTAGCCGCGCACCTTCGCCTCGGTGGTCTCGGCGAAGAGCTTGCGGACGTTGTCGAACACACCGGTGTATGTCGCCGGGTTGCTCCGCGGGGTCCGGCCGATCGGGCTCTGGTCGACGTGGACCACCTTGTCGAGCTGCTCCAGGCCCTCGACGGTGCGGTGCCGCCCGGGCACGTGCCGAGCACCGTTGAGCTGGTTGGCCAGCACGCTGTAGAGGATCGAGTTGACGAGCGTCGACTTGCCCGAACCCGAAACACCAGTAACTGCAACGAGATTGCCGAGCGGTATGGCGACGTCGACGTTCTGCAGGTTGTGCTCACGCGCACCGCGCACGACGATCTCCCGGCCGTCCTGCGGCCGTCGGATGGCGGGAGTGAGGATCTCGCGCTGCCCCGACAGGTAGGCCCCGGTGATCGAGCCGTCCTGCTCCAGCAGGCCCTTGACCGGGCCGGAGTAGACGACGTTGCCGCCGTGCTCCCCCGCCCCGGGCCCGATGTCGACGACCCAGTCGGCCGTGGCGATGGTGTCCTCGTCGTGCTCGACGACGATCAGCGTGTTGCCGAGATCCCGCAGGCGGGTCAGCGTGTCGATCAGCCGGTGGTTGTCCCGCTGGTGCAGCCCGATGGACGGCTCGTCCAGGACGTAGAGCACCCCGACCAGACCGGAACCGATCTGCGTCGCCAGCCGGATGCGCTGCGCCTCGCCGCCGGACAGGGTGGCGGCCGGGCGGTCCAGTGACAGGTAGTCGAGTCCGACGTCGAGCAGGAACCCCAGCCGCGCGTCGACCTCGCGGATCACCCGCTCGGCGATCTGCCGCTCGCGGGGTGTGAAGTCGACGGTCCCGAGGAATCCGGCGGACTCCGAGATCGGCAACGCACAGACCTCGGCGATCGAGCGGCCGCCGATGGTGACGGCCAGCGACTCGGGCTTGAGTCGTGCCCCGTGACAGACCGGGCATGGAACCTCGCGCATGTAGCCCTCGTAGCGGTCGCGGCTCCAGTCGGACTCGGTCTCCTGGTGCCGCCGCTTGACGAACGGGACCACGCCCTCGAACCCGGTCGAGTAGCTGCGCTCCCGGCCGTAACGGTTGCGGTACTTGACGTGGACCTGGTGGTTCTTGCCGTGCAGCAGAGCTTCCTTGGCGCGCTCCGGCAATGCGTGCCAGGGCGTGTCGAGCCCGAACTTCAGCTCCTCGGCCAGCGCACCGATCACCCGCAGGAAGTAGTCGGACGACTGCGCACCCTGTGCCCACGGCAGGATCGCGCCCTCACGGATCGACTTGTCCTGGTCGGGGATCAGCAGGTCGACATCGACCTCCAGCTCGGTGCCGATGCCGGTGCACGCCGGGCACGCGCCGAACGGGCTGTTGAAGGAGAACGACCGCGGCTCGATCTCGTCCATCGACAGCGGGTGCTCGTTGGGGCAGGCCATCTTCTCGGAGAAGCGGCGCTCTCGCTTCGGGTCGTCGGCGTCGAGGTCGACCATGTCGACCAGCAGCACGCCACCGGCCAAGCCGAGCGCCGTCTCGACCGAGTCGGTGAGGCGCTGCTTGCCGGAGGTGTCGCCCTCCTTGGCCACGAGACGATCGACGACCACCTCGATGGTGTGCTTCTTCTGCTTGGCCAGCTTCGGTGGCTCGGTCAGGGTGACGACCTCACCGTCGACGCGAGCACGGGAGTAACCCTTGGACTGCAGCTCGGCGAACAGCTCCAGGTATTCACCCTTGCGGGAGCGGACGACCGGTGCCAGCACCTGGTAGCGGGTGCGGTCGGGCAGGGTCAGCAGCTGGTCGACGATCTGCTGCGGCGTCTGGCGGCCGACCGGCTCGCCGCAGACGGGGCAGTGCGGGCGTCCCGCCCTCGCGAACAGCAGGCGCAGGTAGTCGTAGACCTCGGTGATGGTGCCGACGGTCGACCGCGGGTTGCGGTTGGTCGACTTCTGGTCGATCGAGACCGCGGGCGACAGGCCCTCGATGAAGTCGACGTCCGGTTTGTCCATCTGGCCCAGGAACTGCCGGGCGTATGCCGAGAGGGACTCGACATACCGACGCTGCCCCTCGGCGAAGATGGTGTCGAAAGCCAGCGACGACTTGCCCGATCCGGACAGCCCGGTGAAGACGACGAGCGCGTCGCGCGGGATGTCGATGGAGATGTTGCGAAGATTGTGCTCACGGGCACCACGCACCCGAAGGTGGTCGTGACCCCGACTGGATGGCACGGTGAGAGACGTCGACAAAGGCACGACGACCATGCTAGGTCGCACCACCGACAACCCGGAATCCGCGGACGACCGACAGGAGAATTCGATGACCTACGACGGCACAGTGACACCAGGTGACCCGCCCGCCACACGTGACATCGGCATCGCCCGGATCAGCAAGATCAGCGTCTCCGACATGCACAACAACGTCTACCTGATCACCGATGCCGCGACAGGTGACGCGCTGCTGATCGACGCCGCGAACGAGTGGCCCGCCATCCGCGCGATGATCGAGGCCGACGGTGGCCGGGTGACCCACCTGGCCACCACCCACCGGCACTTCGACCACGTCGGTGCCCTGCCCGAGGCAGCGCGCGAGACCGGTGCGCAACTGCTGGCCGGCACGGACGACGCCGAGCATCTCCCGGTGCCCGTCGACCGCGGCCTGCATGACGGCGACACCGTGCAGGTCGGCGACCTGCGCTTCGACGTCGTCGTACTGCGCGGCCACACGCCCGGCTCGATCGCGCTCTCCGTGCGCGGCACGGACGGCGGCACGCATCTCTTCACCGGCGACTCGCTCTTCCCCGGCGGCGTCGGTGCGACGAATCGCTATGATTACCAGTCGTTCCCACAGCTGATCGATGATGTCGAGGAGCGCATCTTCGGTCGGTATGACGACAACACCTGGGTCTACCCCGGACACGGCGACGACACCACGCTCGCGGCCGAACGCCCCCATCTGGCCGAATGGCGGGAGCGGGGGTGGTGAGTGCACGAGCCGGTCGCACCGTGTTTGATGGCATGGTGACGAATGACACGGATTCGACCCGGACGGCAATTGTCAACGTGGACATCACCGGCTTGTGGAACACACCGGATTCCCCGCGCCCGATCGATGCGCCGCTGATCGCCGACCGGCCCGACCACAGCCGCTGGCTGGCCGACATGGATGGCACGCCGACCCTCGAGGAGGGCCGCCTCGGCCTCTACGACCGCTTCGACTCCGAGCTGCTGCACGGCGAGCCGGTCATCGTCACGTCCGGCGACACCGGCGGCTGGACGAGGGTCACGTCACCGTGGCAGCCGTATGACGGCAGCGACACCGGTTACCCCGGCTACGTGCGCACCGCGCACCTGCGGCCGGTCGAGGGCACCTCGCCGGAGGAGCTGCCCGGTGGTAGCACCGCGGCGTCGATCGACGCGTTCCTCGAGGAGGCACGCACCCACATCGGCCTGTCCTACCTGTGGGGCGGCATCTCCCCGAGCGGCCTGGACTGCTCTGGCCTGGTCCACTACAGCCTGCGCCGGCTCGGCCTCGTCTTCCCGCGGGACGCCGGCGACCAGTACCGCGCCTGCGAGGACACTCCGATCGAGCAGGCCCGACCCGGCGACCTCTACTTCTTCGCGCAGCCGGGCAAGCCGATCCACCACGTCGGCATCGTCACCGGGCCGGGTCGCATCCTGCACTCCCCCTCCACCGGCGAGGACGTCGTCGAGGAGGACATGCCCGCGAAGCGCCTCGAGACGCTGACCCAGGTCGGCCGCATCCGCCAGCTGCAATGACGCCTCGGCCGCGCGACACATGAGACCACGTGTGCTCGAAAGCCGATACGGCGCGGGGCCCGTCCCCGCGCCGTTCCTCGTGCTCGGTGCCATCCTCTCCGTGCAAGTGGGCGGAGCACTCGCCGCCACCCTGCTGCCCATGGTCGGCGTACCCGGGTCCGTCGCGCTGCGGTTGCTGATCGCTGCGATCATCGTGCTCGCCTGGACCAGGCCCTCCCTTCGCGGCCGCAGTCGTGCCGATTGGACGGCCGTCGCGTCATACGCGATGGCGCTGGGCGCGATGAATCTGTGCTTCTACGGGTCGCTGCAACGGCTGCCGATCGGGGTCGCGGTCACCATCGAATTCATCGGTCCGCTGATCCTCTCGGCGGCTCTGTCCCGGCACGCGCGCGACGGCGCCGCGGTCCTCCTCGCCGCTGCCGGTGTCGCGCTGGTGTCCGGCGCCCTCGGCACTCCACTGCACGAACTCGACGGCATCGGCATCCTGCTGGCGCTGGCCGCCGGTGCCTGCTGGGCGGCATACATCATCACGTCACGGCGGACGGGACAGCACTTCGCGGGCGTCGACGGGCTGGCCATCGCGATGGCGCTGGCCGCCGTGGTGGTGCTGCCCTTCGGCGTGCTCGAGGCCGGCCGGGACCTGATCGGTGGTGAGGCCCTGCTCAAGGGGTTGGGCATCGCGGTGCTCTCCTCGGCACTGCCCTACTCGCTGGAGATGGTGGCGCTGCGACGCCTGCCGCCGAACATCTTCGGGATCCTGCTCTCCCTCGAACCGGCCGTCGCAGCCCTGGCCGGACTGGTCGTGCTCGGCCAGCAACTGCCCCCGGTGAAGCTGCTCGGCATGGTTCTCGTGGTGAGCGCGAGCGCGCTCATCCTCGGCGCGCGACGCGACGACACCGCCGAGCCTCCCCCGCAGGATCTATGACTAGCATCGGACGGCATGGGAGCGAGCTACACGATCGATGTCATTCCCGGCGACGGAATCGGTCAGGAGGTCATCCCGGCAGCGACGGCCTGCGTCGACGTGCTGGCCGAGCGTTTCGGCTTCGAACTCCAATGGCGCGAACGGGATTGGGGTTCGGACTTCTATCGCGCCAATGGCCGGATGCTGCCGGTGGACGGGCTGGAGCAGATGGCCGACGCGGACGCCATACTCCTTGGCGCAGTGGGTGATGTCGACATCCCGGACGACGTCACGCTGTGGGGCCTGCTGATCCCGATCCGGCGTGAGTTCGACCAGTACATCAACCTGCGACCCAGCCGCACCCTGCCGGGCGTGCCGTCACCGCTGGCCGGTGACAAGAAGCTCGACGTCGTCGTCGTACGCGAGAACGTCGAGGGGGAATACTCCGAGATCGGTGGCCGGTTCCGCCGTGGGCAGCCGGACGAATTGGCTTTGCAGGAAGCGATATTCACTCGCAAGGGGGTCTCCCGGGTCACCCGCTTCGCCGCCGAGCTGGCGACGGAGCGAAGCGGCCGGCTGGTGTCGGCGACCAAGTCCAACGGCATCATCCACACGATGCCCTTCTGGGACGAGGTCGCGCGCGAGACCGTCGAGGAGTTCCCGGGCGTCACCCTGGAGAAGGTGCTGGTCGACGCGCTCGCTGCGCGCGTGGTGCTCGCGCCGGAGAGCCTCGACGTGATCGTCGCGTCCAACCTGTTCGGTGACATCCTCTCGGATCTGGCTGCGGCCGTTGCGGGTTCGCTCGGCGTCGCGCCCAGCGCCAACCTGAACCCCGAGCGCGAGCACCCCTCGCTCTTCGAACCGGTCCACGGCAGTGCACCGGACATCGCCGGCAAGGGTATGGCGAACCCGGTCGCCGCCATCTGGGCGGGCGGCATGATGTTGCGCCATCTCGGTCAACCGGAGGCGGCCGACACGTTGGAGGCGGCGTTCGGCGCAGTGCTGGCCGAGGGCACCCGCACCCGCGACCTCGGCGGCACCGCGTCGACGACCGAATTCACCGAGGCGGTCCTGGCCCGGCTGCGCTGACCCGTCGCGTCCTCGGCAGCACCGGGACGCGGCATCGGCAAGGCCGTCGCCATCGCCTACGCCCGAGAGGGCGCCGACGTGCTCATCTCCCATCTCAGTGAGGACGCCGACGCCGAGGACACCAGTTACGTCTCCGGCGCACGAGTCGCCGTCACGGGTGGGCGACCCATCCTCTGACGCGCGTCCGTCACTGCTCGCGCCGTGGGCGGCGCCCGCGAGTCCCGAACTCCCTTGAGACGTCACGGATTCCGGACACGTTGTGGATGCCGCTGCGCTCGCGGCGCTCCTCCTCCGCCGGATCCTCACCCGGGATCCCACGGCCGCGGATCGAACGACCTGCAGTCTCGGGCACCTTCACCAGCCCGATCGCACCGATGACCATCGCCAGCATCATGTAGTAGGCCGGCATGTAACGGCCGCCCCAGCCGACCATCCAGTCGTTGACCAGTGCCGAGGTGCCGCCGAACGCCGCGGTGGAGATGTTGTAGCTGATCGCCATACCCGCGTAACGGACGTGTGCTGGGAACATCGCCGGGAAGGTCGCCGAGATCGTGCCGAGCTGCGGCAGGTAGACCAGACCGAGAACCGTGAAGCCGACGATGGCCCAGCCCATGCCGTGGCCCATCAGCCAGAAGCACGGGATCGCCAGCACGAACATCGCAGTCAGCGAGAACCACCACATCGGCTTGCGGCCGACCCGGTCCGAAGCGCTCCCCGCGATCCAGATCAGCGCCACCATGATCAGTTGTCCGATGAGCAGGACGATGTCGGACTGGGTCGCCGAGATGCCGAGTGAATCGCTCATGTAGGTCGGCATGTACGTCAACAGCGTGTAGTTGGCGATGTTGAGGGCAACCACCATCAGGAACAGCCGCACGATCGGCTGCCAGTAATTCGTGAACAAGTCCTTGAGCGCACTGGTGGCCGCTTGTTCCGCCTCCTCGTTGTCCTGCAACTCACGGAAGACCGGCGTGTCCTCCATCCTGCTGCGCAGGTAGAGCCCGACCAGACCCAACGGCAGTCCGATCAGGAACGGGATGCGCCAGCCCCACGAGGTCATCGCGTCGTCGCTGAGCGACGCGCGCAGGATGAGCACGACGGCCAGACCGCCGCTGAAGCCCAGCAACGTGCCGCACTCGAGGAACGAGCCCCAGAAGCCGCGCTTCTTGTCCGGCGAGTACTCGGCCATGAAGGTCGCGGCACCGCCGTACTCACCACCGGTGGAGAAGCCCTGCACGATGCGCAGCAGCACCAGGAAGATCGGCGCCCAGACCCCGATCGACTGATAACTGGGGATGAAGCCCACCAGAGCCGTGCCGACCGACATCAGGATGATGGTCATCGCCATCACCTTGTTGCGACCGAGCCGGTCCCCGATCGGCCCCCAGACGATGCCGCCCAGTGGACGAAGCACGAAGGACACCGCGTAGACCAGCAGCGTGGCCGCGTTGCCCGCGTTCGGGAAGAAGTTGTGCGTGATCTCGGCGGTCAGGTAGGCGTAAACGCCGTAGTCGTACCACTCCGTCGCGTTACCGATCATCGACGCACCGACTGCGCGTCTCAGCGTCTTTTCGTCAACCTCTTGGTCGGAACCACCCGACTCGGCGTGCTTGGTCGTATCCACTGGCATGCGTGCTCCTCCTTGAGGGATGTTGCACTTCTTGTCAGGTGCTACGACGCCCGTTTCCGGGGCGCCGGCAGGGCGTCAACGTGCTCAGCCCTGCAAAACGGAACCGACCGACTCTGCCCACAACGTCGCTGCTTCGTCAATTTCCGACGCGCTCACGACCAGCGCCGGGATCAGCCGGACGACCTCGCCCCACGGGCCACAATTGAGCAGTAGCAACCCTCGCCGGGCGGCCTCCTGCTGGACCGCAGCCGCCGTCGCACCGTCCGGATTCCCGTCCGCATCGCGGAACTCGGTGCCGATCATCAGGCCCAGACCACGCACGTCATGGACCGCGTCATACTTCTCGGCGGTCGCGCGCAGTGCATCGATGAGTTGCCCACCACGCTGCGCCGCATTCTCGACCAGGTTCTCCTCCTGTATGACGTCAAGCGTCGCGATGGCCGCAGCGCATGCGACAGCGTTCGCGCCATACGTACCCCCTTGCGAGCCGGGCCACACCTTCTCCATCAGCGCGGCCGGGGCGGCGATGCCGGACAGCGGGAAGCCGGAGCCGATGCCCTTGGCGGTGACCAGGATGTCCGGCGTCACCCCGAAATGCTCCTGCGCCCAGAACTTGCCGGTCCGACCCCACCCGGTCTGCACCTCGTCCAGGATCAGCAGGATGCCGTGCTTGTCGGCCCGCTCGCGCAGTCCGGCGAAGAACTCGGTGTTGCCCGGGACGTAGCCGCCCTCACCGAGGACCGGCTCGACGAGGAACGCCGCGGTCTCGTTGGGCTGGCTGAGCGTCTGCAAGGTGTGATCGAGCTCCTTGAGCGCGAACTCGGTCGCCTGCTCCACGCTCCAGCCGTAGTAGGTCGGGTTCGGGAACGGCGACACGTGCACGCCGGCCATGAGGGGCGCGAATCCGGCGCTGTACCGGGTGTGGGAGGTCGTCAGCGATGCGGTCGCCACGGTCCGTCCGTGGAAACCGCCGTGGAACACCACGATGTTCGGGCGTCCGGTCGCCTGCCGGGCCAGCCGCAGCGCTGCTTCGACCGCCTCCGAGCCGGAGTTGGCGAAGAAGAGCCGGTCCAGGCCGGTCGGCAGCACCTCGCCGAGTCGCTCGGTCAGGGTCAGCAGCGGCTGGTGCATGACCGTCGTGTACTGCGCGTGGATCAGCTTGCCGACCTGCTCCTGCGCGGCCGCGACCACCTTGGGGTGGCAGTGCCCGGTGCTGGTCACGCCGATCCCGGCGGTGAAGTCGAGGTATCGCCGGCCCGACTCGTCATACAGATTCAGGCCCTCGCCGTGTGTGGCGATGACGGGTGTTGCCTGCTTGAGTGCTCCGGAAAGCTGAGCCATGAGGCCTCCTCTGGACGGGTTGCTCTTGATAGATTGTCGACAATCAGACTAACTCGCTGGGAGAGCAGATATGAGCAATTCGAACGCCGCATCGACCACCGGATCCACCGACGCCGCACACGTCCTGGGCGCGGTCCCGACCGAGCTGTTGATCGACGGGAAATGGGTCCCCGCGACGGGGGACGCGACGTTCTCGGTGTCCGACCCGGCCACCGGCGAAGAGCTGGCGCAGGTCGCCGACGCGACGCCGGAGGACGGCCGGCGGGCACTCGACGCCGCGGTGGCCGCCCAACGCGAGTTCGCCGAGACCTCGCCGCGCGAGCGCTACGACATGCTGATGAAGGCGTTCGACCTGCTGACCGAGCGCATTGACGACCTCGCCCTGCTGATGACGCTCGAGATGGGCAAGCCGCTGGCCGAGTCACGCGGTGAGATCACGTATGCCGCGGAGTTCTTCCGGCACTTCGCCGGCGAGGCGTTGCGCATCGACGGCGGCTACCAGACCGCCCCGGCCGGTGGCGCGCGCTTCCTGGTGACCAAGCAGCCCGTCGGCCCCTGCCTGCTGATCACACCGTGGAACTTCCCGATGGCCATGGGTACGCGCAAGATCGGTCCGGCGATCGCCGCCGGGTGCACGAGCGTCGTGAAGCCCGCTGCCCAGACTCCGCTGTCGATGCTGGCGCTCGGCCAGATCCTGCTGGAGGCGGGCGTGCCCGCCGGCGTCGTCAACATCGTCACCTGCACCCGCGCCGGCGACGTGATGGAGCCGCTGATCAGGTCCGGCAAGGCACGCAAGCTGTCCTTCACCGGCTCGACAGCGGTCGGCAAGGTCCTGCTCGCGCAGTGCGCCGACAACGTGATGCGCACCTCGATGGAGCTGGGCGGCAACGCGCCGTTCCTGGTCTTCGAGGACGCCGACCTCGACGAGGCCGTCACCGGTGCGATGGCGGCGAAGATGCGCAACATGGGCGAGGCGTGCACCGCGGCCAACCGCATCTACGTCCACCGCAGTGTCGCGGAGGACTTCGCCGAGCGGCTCGCAGCGGCCATGGGCGCCCTGCAGGTCGGTCCCGGCGTCGCGGACGGCACGCAGGTCGGCCCCTTGATCGACGACGCCGGACGATCGAAGGTCGTCGAGCTGGTCGCCGACGCGACGGAGCGCGGCGCCCGGGTCCTGACCGGCGGCGAAGCACCCGAGGGAGCCGGATTCTTCTATCCCCCAACGGTTCTGCTCGACGTCCCCGGCGATGCGCGGATGGCGAGGGAGGAGATCTTCGGCCCGGTGGCGTCGATCATCCCGTTCGACGAGGAGGAGGAAGTGATCGCGGCCGCCAACGACACGCCATACGGACTGGTCTCCTACGTCTTCACCAACGACCTGCGTCGAGCGCTGCGGGTGGCCGAGAAGATCGAGTCCGGCATGGTCGGGCTCAACCAGGGTGTCGTGTCGAACCCGGCGGCGCCGTTCGGCGGCATCAAGGAGTCCGGGCTGGGTCGTGAGGGCGGCAGCACCGGCATCGACGAGTTCCTCGAGGTGAAGTACATCGGGATCAGCGTCTGACGCCGGCTCCCTCAGCTCGCCGGCGGCTGCTCCTCCTCCTCGTGGATCAGCCGCCGGACCGCGTCGGCCATGTGCAACTGCAACAACCTGTCGGTCTCGGCCGGGTCGCGCTCGATGAACGACCGTGCAATGGCCCGGTGCTCGGCGACGCGGGTGTCATCGCCGTCGTAGGTCGGGTCGAGCGCGTGGATGCCCATGCGGGTCTCGGTCAGCAGGGTGCGGTGCATCCGGGACAGGCGCGGGCTGCCGGCGAACCCGACCAGCACATCGTGGAAGGCGATGTCGGCCTCTCCGACACCGCTTCGATCGTCGACCTCGGCGGTGGCACTCATCGCGTCGGTGATCTTCAGCAGCTCGGCGCCGGCCTCCTCCGGTGTGCCGAGGTGGATCTGCTCGGCGGCGGCGCGTTCGACGGCGGACCGGGCGACATACATGTCGCGCACCCGGTCCGGCGTCATCTCGATGACGAAGAGCCCTCGGTTGCGGATGGACAGCAGCAAGCCTTCCTGCGTGAGCCGCTGCAATCCCTCACGCAGCGGACCGCGACTGACGCCGAGTTGTCGGGCGAGTTCCGCTTCGCCCAGCTGTGCGCCGGGCGGGAGATCCCCACGCTCGAGCGCACCGCGGACACTGTCGGCGATCATCGCCGCGGTGGACTTCCGCATCACCGGTTTGAGGGGGCGGCGTTCCGTCCCGGCGCTCGTCATCGTGTTCGTCTCCTTGCCTGGCCGATCCGCAGACTACTCGCTGGTATGGCGCCCGCCCGTCACACCGGCGCTGCCTGCGCCGCGAGCAGCCGCGCGGCCACACGCACGTAGGTCTGCGCCGCCGTGACCAGCTCGGCGATCGACACCGATTCGTCGGGCCGATGTGCCTGGTCATTGACCGAACCGGGACCCAGCACCACTGTCGGCACACCGAAGTCGCGGCTGACGAAACCGCCGTCGCAGGCGGCGGTCCAGCCGCCCGGCGGCAACCCCGGACCGCCGGACTCGGCGAGTGCGAGGTCGACGGCCGCTGCGAAACCGTCGCCTGCCGGCGTCTCGAAGCCCGGCATACTCATCGGCATCCTGACGTCGGCGTGCAGGTCGTCCCGGTCCAGGCCTAGTGCGTCGATCCGTGCGATCACCGCCGCGAGAACGGCATCGGGATCCTCACCGGGCAACAGCCTCCGGTCAGCCTGGACCCGGCAGGTCGCCGGCACGATCGCGGTCCCCTGCCCGCCGGTCACGATGCCGACGCTCCAGGTGGCCGGCCCGACGAGCGGGTGCGGCTTCTTGGCGTGCTCGTCGTTCCAGGAACGCAATGACTCGATCACCCGCGCGGCGCCGTAGATCGCGTTGCGTCCGTCCGACGGGCGGCCGGCGTGGGCCGCCTGCCCGTGCACGGTGATGTCGAGGTAGCAGTCGCCGCGCGCGGCGACGATCGTCTGCAGGTCGGTCGGCTCGGCCGTGATGCAGCCGACGTATGCCGGCGGCTCGTCCTGCATGAAGCGACGTATGCCGAGGCCGCCCTCCTCCTCGTCGACCACGGCGGCCAGCTCGATCCGGCCGGAGAGCGCTGTGCCGGTCGCGGCCGCCGCACGCTGCACGGCATCCATCGCCACCACGCTCGCGGCCAGCCCCCCGAGCATGTCGCTGGTCCCGCGGCCGAAGATCCGGCCGTCGCGCACGAGCCCGCCGAACGGCTCGCCCGTCCAGCCGTCCCCCACCGGAACCACGTCGGTGTGCCCGAGCAGCAGCAACCGTGGACCGCCGCCACCGGTCGTCGTGGCACTGACGTTGTCGCGCCCGTCGGCCGCGCTCGTCGTGCGCACGGTGAGGTCGCGAGCGCGGCAGGCCGCGACGAGCGCGCTGACCCGCGCGGCCTCTTCACCCGGCGGGTTCTCGCCGGGGCAGCGCACGAACTCCTGCGTCAACGCGACCAGGTCGGCCTCCATGATCAGCTTGAGTGCGGCTGCCTCCAGTCGCGAAACCTGTTGTGTTGTCACGGAATCGGTCATGGAATCGGTCACGATGACGATCCAGCCCGATCGACCGCCCGTGCCAGCCGCGCGACTCCCTCACGGATCCGGTCCGGAGTGGACGAGGCGAAGCACAGGCGCAGCGCGTTCGGGAAGAACTTGCTCGGCGAGAAGGCGTTGCCCGGGATGAACGCGACCCCCTCGGCGAGCGCGGTCTCGAAGAGCGCCTCCGTGTCGACCGTCTGGTCGAACGTGACCCACAGGAAGAAGCCACCTTCCGGATCCGTCCAGCGCGCCCAGTCCCCGAGGTGCTTCGCCAGCGCCTCCTGCATCGCGATCTTCCGCTCGCGGTATGCCGCCTGCTGGGTGGTCAGGTGCTCGCGCAGGTGCCCGCCCTCGAGGAAGGCGGCGATCAGGCGCTGCAACGGCAGGTTGGTGCAGGTGTCCATCGCCTGCTTGGCATTGATCAACAGCTGTTGCAGCGACGGGTCGGCGTCGACCCAGCCGACCCGCAGGCCGGGCGCCATGATCTTGGAGAAGGTTCGCACCGACAGCACCAGCGGGTCGCCGTCCGCGAGCTCGTGCAGTGAGGCCACGTCGTCGCCCGCGAAACGCAGTCGACCGTAGGGGTCGTCGTCGATGAGCAGGCTCCCCCACCGCTGGGTGAGCTCGATCAGCCGGTGCCGTCGCTCGATCGACATCGAGGCGCCGGACGGGTTCTGGAAGGTGGGTATGGCGTAGATCGCCTTCGGCGCCCGGCCCGCCTGCTCGACCATCTGCTCGAGCCGATCCACCTGCATGCCGTCGTCGTCCACCGGGACCTCGAGCAGTTGCGCCTGGTAGGACATCGCCGTCGCCGAACCGTTGGTGTAGGTCGGTGACTCGACGACGACCAGGTCGCCCGGATCGACGAAGAGCTTGAAGGCCAGGTCGAGACCCTGCATCCCTCCGGCGGTGATCAGCAGCCGCTCCGGCGTGGTCCGGTCGGTCGTGCCGTCGAGCTCCGCGAGCAGCGCTTCGCGCAACCGCGGATCACCCTCGCTCGCGCCGTAGTCGTAGGCGTCCGGGCGACCGAGCTCGGACTTCGCGAGCTCGCCCAGCACCTGGGACGGCACCGCTTCCGCAGCGGGGCTGCCCATCGCGAAGCGCACGATGTCGTGTTGCTGCTTCGCGAGCAGCGACGTGCTCGAGTCGATCACCGAGCCCACCAGGTCGGTGGTGCGGGAGGCCAGGGGTAGCCGGGTCTGCTGCGTCATACTCACTCCTTCGCTGTCAGTCCACGGGGAACATCGGTCAACAGGTCCGGACCGTACGGCCCGATCAGCATCGATTCCGAGGTCTCGTAGCCCCAGCCGTCCATCCACATGCCGAGGATGACGTGGAACGCCATGTTCTCCTCGATGACGGTCTCGTCCTCGGGTCGCACGCTCATGGTGCGCTCGCCCCAGTCGGGCGGGTAGCCGATGCCGATCGAGTAGCCGATGCGCGACTCCTTGGTCAGGCCGTACTTGCCGATCGTTTGGGCGAATTCGCGGTGCACGTCGCAGGTCCGGTTGCCGGGACGCATCTTCTCCAGCAGTGCCGCCATACCCTCGTTGGTCGCGTCGGCACACTCGACCAGCTTCCGCGGCGCCTTGCCGAGCACGACCGTGCGGGCCAGCGGTGCGTGATAGCGATGGAAGACGCCGGCGAGCTCGATGGTCGTCGCCTCGCCCTTCTGCAGCGGCAGATCACTCCACGTCAGGTGCGGCGTCCCCGCCGTCTCACCGGTCGGGAGCATCGGCACGATCGCCGGGTAGTCACCGCCCAGCTTGTGCGCGCCGAGTGCCTGTGCGTGCTGGATCTCGGCGACGACGTCGCACTGCCGCCGGCCCGGTTCGAGCTCGCGCAGCGCGGTCTCCATCACCCGTTGCGCGATCTTGCCCGCGGTGTGCAGCTTCTCGCGTTCCAGCGGCGACTTGGTCACTCGCACCCAGTTGACCAGCTCGTTGCTGTCGACCAGTGCCGAGCACTTCAGTCCGGACTGGATGGCCAGATAGCTGCGCACCGAGAAGAAATGCGCGTCGAGTTCGGCGGCGACATACGCACCGACCTCGTCCACGAGCACCCCGATCTCCATCGCGCGCTCCACGACCCAGTCGAAGGGATGTGCATCCGGCCGGTTGACCAGGTAGTCGGGGTAGCCGTGGATGCGGTCGACCGGCAGGAACGCGGTGTAGTGCGCCCCGGCAGCATCCATCGTCCGGGTGAACAGGTGGCAATCACCCTCCACCGGGACGATCAGGCACTGCGGCATGTAGAAGGACCACGCGTTGTAGCCCGTCAGGTAGTAGATGTTCGCGGGGTCCGCGACGATCAGCGAACTGATCGAACGCTCCGCCATACGCTGCTGAACGGCGACGAGTCGCGTCAGGTATTCCTGCTCCGGGAACGGCCGGGAGCGAAGGCCACTGAGAGTGGCGTCGGAGGCAATCTGGGTCACGTGATCATGGTGCATCCAGAAACGATTGTTGACAATCGGACACGGCCACCTTTTTAGTGGCGGGGTGAGCACTTCTCCCCCCGTCATCACCGTCCTCGTCTCGGACACCGGCCCACGCCCGACCGGATTGGAGGTCCTCGAGCCCCGGGCGACGTTGCGTTACACGGACGCGGCCGGGCTCGGCGACGCCGTGCAGGGCGCCGACGCGCTCCTGCTCTGGGACTTCTTCTCCTCCGCCGTCGAAGGTGTATGGCGACGGTGCGACACGCTGCAGTGGATCCACGTCGCAGCGGCCGGCGTCGACAAGCTGCTGTTCCCGGAGCTGCGCGCGTCCGACGTGGTCGTGACCAACGCCCGTGGGACGTTCGACCGGCCGATCGCCGAGTTCGTGCTCGCGTCGGTGCTGGCGCACCTGAAGTTGATGCGGGAAGGGCAGGAACTGCAGCGCGAACACGTATGGCGGCACCGGGAGACCCTGCCGTTGCGGGGTCGCAGCGCTCTGGTCGTCGGGGCCGGCAACATCGGCCGGGAGATCGGGCGTCTCCTGCGCGCGGTCGACGTGGAGGTGACCGGGGCGGGTCGGTCGGCACGGACCGGGGATCCGGACTTCGGCACCGTCATCGCCAGCTCGGACCTGCCGGCTGAGGTGGGTGCGTTCGATTTCGTCATCAACGTGACGCCGTTGACCGATGCGACTCGAAACCTGTTCGACCGCAAGGTTTTTGCCGCGATGAAGCCCTCGGCATACTTCGTCAACGTGGGGCGTGGCGCGAGCGTCGTCGAGGACGATCTACTGGACGCGCTCCGTGCCGGAGAGCTGGCCGGGGCAGCACTCGATGTGTTCGAGACCGAGCCACTGCCCGCTGATTCGCCACTGTGGGACGAACCGCGGCTGGCGATCTCGCCGCACCTGTCCGGCGACTCGGCCGGGTGGCTCGACACCCTGGCCGGGCAGTTCGTCGACCTGGCGCAGCTCTGGCTGGACGGCGAGCCGCTGCCGCATCCCGTCGACAAGCAGCTGGGCTTCGTCCGCAGCGCCGGGAGCTGAGCCGATGGCCGACGCACCACTGCCCGGCATCGACGAGATCCGCGCCGCCGCCGTGCGCATCGGACCGCACATCCGCCATACGAGCACCCCTCGCAGCGACCACCTCAGCGCGATGACCGGCGGTGAGGTCCACCTGAAGCTGGAGATCGAACAACCCACCGGAAGCTTCAAGGTGCGCGGTGCGTGCAATGCGATCCTGTCCGCCACCGAGCGGGGCCACCTGCCCGGGGTGACGACCGCGTCGACCGGCAATCATGCGCGCGCCGTCGCATACATGGGCGGCCGCTTCGGGCTGCCGGTGAGCGCGTTCCTCGCCGAGTCGGTGCCGGCATACCGGGCTCGGGCTCTGGAGGAACTCGGTGCCACCGTCGACCGGAACAGCCGCGATCAGGGTGAGGCCATCGCCGCTGCCCGAGAGCAGGCGACCGAGCGCGGCTACGCGTTCGTGCCACCGTTCGATCACCCCGACGTCATCAGCGGCCAGGGCACGATCGGTCTCGAGCTGTGTGCCGATCTCGCCGACCTCGATGCGGTGGTGGTGCCGGTGTCCGGCGGCGGGCTGATCAGCGGAATCGGGTTGGCGATCAAGGCGATCCGGCCCGAGACGCTGGTGATCGGCGTCTGCGCGGAGCGGGCCGACGCGATGCTGCGGTCACTCGACGCCGGTCACCCGGTGCCGGTCCCCGAGGTCGACACGCTCGCCACCTCGTTGCTCGGTGACCTGGGTGCGGACAATCGCTACACGTTCCGCGCGGCGGGCCGGGTCGTCGACGAGATCAGCTCGGTCAGCGAGCAGCAGCTGCAGGACGCACTCGACGTGCTGGCGACTCAGGACGGTCTTGTGGTGGAGGGCGCGGCGGCCGCGGCCGTGGCGTACCTTCGTGCGACAGCGGCTCGCTGGCGCGGCAAGCGGGTGGCGGCGCTTGTCACCGGGAACACCGTGGACCCCGGAAATTCCTGAGCTCCACACCTACGACCAGCGGAGTGTGGGACTCTCGGTCGTGGACACCCGCGACATCAAGGAGACCGCCGATCAGGCGGGCGATTCCGCACCCGTCGAGTGGGGAGCACGGCTCGGCTTCGTGGTGAGCGGCGTGCTGCACCTGCTCATCGCCTGGATCGCATTCAAGGTCGCGTGGTCGTCCAGCCGCGGCAGCGCCAGCCAGTCCGGCGCGCTGGCCACCCTGGCGCACAGCCCGGGCGGTCCACTCCTGCTGTGGGTCGTATTTGCCGGCTTCGCGCTGCTCGCCATCTGGCAACTCGCCCAGGTCGTTCGGACCGGCTCACTGCAGGACCGTCTGCAAGCAGCCGGCCAGACCGTCGTCTTCCTCGCCCTCGGCTGGACGGCCTTCAAATTCGCGATCGGTTCGCCCACGTCGAGCGACGGCCGGACGAAGGACTTCACCGCGTCGCTGATACACCATCCCGGCGGTCGGCTCGCCGTGGCGGCGATCGGGCTGGCAGTGATCGTCGTCGGTGGCTATCACGTCTACAAGGGATGGCGGAAGCGATTCCTTGAAGACCTCCAAGAACATCCGGGCAATACACTCGTCCAGGTGGCCCGGGTGGGATATGTCGGCAAAGGCGTGGCGTTGTTCCTCGTAGGAATACTTTTCCTTGTCGCCGCCGTCCGCAACGCTCCGTCGAAGGCAACCGGACTGGACGGCGGCCTTCGGACGCTGCGCGACGCACCGGCCGGCGCCTGGCTGCTGAGCGCGGTCGCCGCGGGGATTGCGGCGTACGGGGTGTTCGCACTCGCGCGCACTCGATATGCGCGGACCTGACGACAGAGTTGCGGCCCGCCGTGACCGGTTCCGATCACGGCGGGCCGCACATTCGCGCTCAGTAGATACGTCGTCGGGATCCCCCGATCGGGACGAGGTTGAGCACCAGGCCGACGACGAGAAGAACGACGCCGATCCATAGCAAGATCTTGAGGCTGGAGACGAGCAGGCCCAAGATGATCAGCACAATTCCAAGGACAACCATGACGACTCCTTTGAGTGATGGAAAGGCGAGTATGGCGGCAAAGATGTCAGTCGTTCGACATTTTGCTCGCGATTCACATCACGTTTCAGTCACCCGTCCGAACATTCCTCGACCGGGAAGTGTGGACGGCGGAGCAGCCCGAGTTCAGCCCTGGCGCACGAGTGCACCGCGACGTTCGGCCCGGCGCTCGAACCACACGGTCATGAGCGGCGGGATGCTGCTGAACAGACCGAGCAGTGATTCCTTCGCGGACCACTTGTGGCTCACCGACACGGCGATGAGGCTGACGACATACAGGATGAAGATCGTGCCGTGGATGGGCCCGAAGATACGCACGCCGAGGTCGCCGGTCTGCAGGATCCACTTGAAGAACATGCCGATCAGCAGGCCGATCCAGGACACGGCTTCGGCGAATGCGGTGATCTTGAAGGCCAGGGCGGGCTTGCTGGTGGTGACGCTCGCGGCGGCGGCGTTCTCGTCGAGAGTGGTGACCATGGCGCACATGCTACGTGACGTAGTAGACCCGGCCGATCACCGCATCAGTGGGCCGCGGGAGTTGTCACTTCGTCGCGGCCTGCATCTGCCGTAGCTCCTTCTTGAGGTCGCCCAGCTCGTCGCGCAGCCGCGCCGCCAGCTCGAAGTGCAGGTCGGCAGCCGCCTGGTGCATCTGCTCGGTCAGCTCCTGGATCAGCCCCGCCAGGTCGGACGCGGGCAGACCGGAGATCCGGGCGGCGCCGGCGACCTCGGCATCGCCTGCGACCGCACCGCGCAGGCCGCGCTTGCCACGACCGTCGGACTTACCGCGGGACTGCGCCCGACCGCTGCCCATCAATGCGTCGGTGTCGGCATCCTCGCGCTGCAGCATGTCGGTGATGTCGGCGATCTTCTTGCGCAGCGGTGTCGGGTCGACTCCCGCTTCCTTGTTGTAGGCGATCTGCTTCTCCCGGCGACGCCCGGTCTCGTCGATCGCCTCCTGCATGGAGGGCGTGATCTTGTCGGCATACATGTGCACCTGGCCGGACACGTTGCGTGCCGCGCGACCGATGGTCTGGATGAGCGACCGCGCCGACCGCAGGAAGCCCTCCTTGTCGGCGTCCAGGATGCTGACGAGCGACACCTCGGGTAGGTCGAGGCCCTCACGCAGCAGGTTGATGCCAACGAGCACATCGAACTCGCCGAGTCGCAACTCACGCAGCAGCTCGACGCGGCGCAGGGTGTCGACCTCCGAATGCAGGTAACGGACGCGAACGCCCTTCTCCAGCAGGTAGTCGGTGAGGTCCTCGGCCATCTTCTTGGTGAGCGTGGTGACGAGGACCCGCTCGTCGCGCTCGGTGCGCTGGTTGATCTCGTGCAGCAGGTCGTCGATCTGACCCTTGGTCGGCTTCAGCACGATCTCCGGGTCGACCAGGCCGGTCGGTCGGATCACCTGCTCGACGAAACCGTCGGACTTGGCCAGCTCGTAGTCACCCGGGGTCGCCGACAGGTAGACCGTCTGGCCGATGCGCTCGAGGAACTCCTCCCACTTCAGCGGCCGGTTGTCCATGGCACTGGGCAGCCGGAAGCCGTGGTCGACCAGCATCCGCTTGCGGGACATGTCGCCTTCGTACATCGCACCGATCTGCGGCACCGTCTGGTGCGACTCGTCGATGACGAGCAGGAAGTCCTCGGGGAAGTAGTCGAGCAGGCAGTTGGGGGCCGTGCCCGGGCCGCGGCCGTCGATGTGCCGCGAGTAGTTCTCGATGCCGGAGCAGGCGCCCACCTGGCGCATCATCTCGATGTCGTAGGTCGTGCGCATCCGCAGCCGCTGGGCCTCCAGCAGCTTGCCCTGCTTCTCCAACGTGCCGAGTCGGTCTTCGAGCTCGGCCTCGATCGAGTTGATCGCCCGCTCCATCCGCTCGGGTCCGGCCACGTAGTGCGAGGCGGGGAAGACGTACATCTCCTGCTCCTCGCGCACGATCTCGCCGGTCAGCGGATGGAGGGTGTAGATGCGCTCGATCTCGTCACCGAAGAACTCGATGCGGATCGCCAGCTCCTCGTAGACCGGGATGATCTCGACGGTGTCGCCGCGCACGCGGAAGGTGCCGCGAGTGAAGGCCAGGTCGTTGCGGGTGTATTGCATCTGCACGAACTTGCGCAGCAGGTCGTCCCGATCGATCTGCGCACCGACCTTGAGCGCCTGCATGCGGTCGACGTACTCCTGGGGCGTGCCAAGGCCGTAGATGCACGACACCGAGGCGACCACGATGACGTCGCGGCGGGTCAGCAGCGAGTTGGTCGCACTGTGCCGCAGCCGCTCGACCTCGTCGTTGATCGACGAGTCCTTCTCGATGTAGGTGTCGGTCTGCGGGATGTAGGCCTCGGGCTGGTAGTAGTCGTAGTAGGAGACGAAGTACTCGACCGCGTTGTTGGGCAGCAGCTCCCGGAACTCGTTGGCCAGCTGCGCCGCCAGCGTCTTGTTGGGCGCCATCACCAGCGTGGGGCGCTGCACCTGCTCGATCAGCCATGCGGTCGTCGCGGACTTGCCGGTGCCGGTCGCACCGAGCAGCACGGTGTCCTTGTCCCCCGCCTTCACCCGGCGCGCCAGATCGGCGATGGCCGTGGGCTGGTCACCGCTCGGGGAGTACTCGGAAACGACCTCGAACGGCGCGACACGGCGCTGCAGGTCAGTTGTCGGACGCATACGTCAACGGTAAACGCCACCACCGACAGCGGTTGTTCCCGTGGCCGATCAGGCCCGAGTCAGCGAAGGGACGGTTGCAGTGCCGCGTCGGCGGCCTTGAGTACTTCGGCGGCGACGGCGACGCCCTCGACCCGGTCGAGTTCGGTGTCCTCGTGCTCGATGTTCACCCACATGTCCGGGTCGACGTCATACAGGGCACGCAGGAACCCGGTCCAGTAGCCGACATCGTGACCCTTGCCCAGCGCCACGAAGTCCCAGGCCGACGGCTTCGGCCACTCGTTCGCCCATTCGTCGCCGCCGAGGTTGGTCCGTGGCTCGTCCGGCGAGAGCCGACGGAAGCTGTTGTCCAGGACGCCGTTCAGCGCGACGGTGTCCGGGTTGATCCGGACGTCCTTGGCCGCCGCATGGAAGACGAGCTCGCCGAGCTCCCGCACGACCTGCACGGGGTCCATCTGCTGCCAGAAGAGGTGGGACGCGTCGAGCTCCACACCCACGTTCGTCGCGTGCGTCAGCTCGATCAGCTGGTGGACACTGGCGCAGTTGAAGACGACGTTCTGCGGATGCAGCTCCAGGGCGACCTTGACGCCGTGGGCACGAGCCAGACGGTCGGTCTCCCGCCAGAAGTCGGCAACGATCTGCCACTGGTGGTCGAGGACGTCCAACGCGGCCGAATTCCACGCGTTGACGATCCAGTTCGGCGTCATCGAGCTCGCGGAGTCGCCGGGATTGCCGGACATCGCGACGACCCGGTCCTGGCCCAGGCGTTCGGCGAGCCGGATCGAGCGCCGGACGTCCTCGGCATGCTTGAGACCGATGACCGGGTTCGGGTGGAGTGGGTTGCCGTTGCAGTTGAGACCGGCGATCTGGACGCCCGTGCCCTCGAACACGCCCAGGAAGTCGTCGCGCGCGGCATCACTGACGAGGATCTGGTCGATGTCCGGTACATGTACGGGTGGGAGGAATCCGCCGGTGTTGAGCTCGATGCCGGTCAGTCCGAGATCGGCGATCACGCCGATGGCGTCGGCCAGCGGCCGGTCGTGCAGGATGGCGTTGTAGAGACCGAGCTTCACGAAGTTCTCCTTGTATGTCGTGGGGTTGGATCAGAGCGTCACGGTTGTCGGCGATCATCACCAGACGGCCACCCTGATCTCAGATGTCATCCGCCGGCAGCACTGAGTTGCATTAATGTCTTGTCGATCGAATGTCCGGCAATTCCAGAATCAGTACGTTCCGACGTCAACGGACATCGAAACCCTCGCAGTGCTGTATGGCGCCCTCGCGCACATCGACGTCATCGACGCGGGCATGCCGAGGGCCCTCGTGGCACCAGTCGATCAGTGCGACGACGGCATCGGCGTCACCTTCGAAGTGACCGATGACCTTCCCGTCCGGGGCGTTGCGCACCCAGCCGGCCACCGAAAGGCGCCGGGCCTCCTGCACGCAGGAGGCCCGGAAGAAGACGCCTTGAACGCGCCCACTGATGGTGACGTCGACGGCTCGCGCAGTCATGTCTTCAGGATGCTGCACGAAGCGCCTCCGCGCACAATGACGCCGCACGATGACGGCGCGCTGTGCGGTCAGCGGAAGTCGCCGGCCGAGAACGCCTCCTCGAGTGACTCCAACGAGCGATCGCTGGTGTTGGGCAGGAACTTGCGCAGGAAGGCGATCGCGACAAGGCCGAGCGCGAAGAAGATGAGGAACATGCCCTGTATGCCGGCGGCGCTCACGATGACCGGGAAGAGGAACGTGATGATCGCGTTCACGATCCACAGCACGAGCACGCTGACACCCATCCCGAAACCACGTATGGCGAGCGGGAACAGCTCGGACAGGCACACCCAGACGGGTACGTTGAGTGCGGTCTGCATGAAGAAGACGAACGTCACGCAGAGGACCAGGATCACGTAGGCCTTGGCGGTGCCGTGCGGCAGCACGGTCGCCGCGATCGTGATCAGACCGTGCACGGTCGTGGTCGCCACGAAGCCGAAGATGATCAGCTTGCGGCGCGGCACCCGGTCGATGACCACGAACAGGCACAACGCCGAGCCGACCACCGCGAGCACGCCATTGGCTATGTTGGCGATGATCGCAGCCCGCGACGAGAAGCCTGCGTCCTGCAGCAATTGCGTGCCGTAGTACATGACCGAGTTGATGCCGGTCAGCTGCTGCGCGGCGGCCAGCCCGCATCCGACCAGGACGATGCGTCGGATCCAGGGAACCCCGAGGTCGCTCCAGCCACCTGTCTGGGCGGCCTCCTCCTCCTCCGCGAGGATCTCCACCTCCCGCATCTCCGCTGCGGCCCGGTCCTCGGTGCGCACCTGCATGAGCACGGCCAGTGCGTCATCGGTCCGCCCCTTCGAGATCAGCCACCGGGGCGACTCCGGCATACGGAGCATCCCGACGAAAAGGCAGACGGCGGGTATGGCGCAGACGAGCAGCATGTACCGCCATACACCGTGGTGCTCGCCCCAGAGGTTCGCGATGATCGCGTTGACCACGAACGCGAGCAACTGACCGACGACGATCGCGAGCTCGTTGCGTCCACTGAGCGTGCCGCGCCGCTCGGTCGGCGCCAGCTCGGACAGGTAGACCGGCACGGTCACCGACGCAGCGCCGACCGCCAGGCCGAGCACGAACCGCGACGTCAGCAGCACCGCAAGACCCGGCGCCAACACGCAGCCCAGGGTGCCGACGAAGAACACCACCGCGACCATGGTGAGCGTCCGCTTGCGACCCTGGCGGTCGTTCAGCCGGCCGCCGAGCATCGCTCCGAGGGCGGCTCCGATCAGCAGCGATGCCGTCACCAGCCCTTCGGTGACCGAGGTCAGTCCGAGGTCCTTCTTCATCGGATCCAGCGCGCCGTTGATGACGCCGGTGTCGTACCCGAAGAGCAGCCCACCGAAGGTTGCGACGATGGCGATCAGATCGAGTCGGCGCTGGTGGGGCCCGGGGCGCAAGGCGGGCAGCTCCGGCGCGGTCGGCAGTTGGGCGGGTCTATTGGTCATCGTGCGGTCCTTCACGGGTTCAGGCGTTGGGTCGTTTGACGGCGAGCACGGGCACCTCGGCCTCGAGAATGAGGCGCTGACTGGTGCTGCCGAGGATGAATTTGCCGACCGGGCTGCGACGCGCTACGCCGATGACCAGCCGATCGACGTCGGGACGCGCTCGAAGTGCCTGCAGCACCGTGTCCGCCGGATCGCGATCACCGCGACCCTTGCGCCCGACGACTTCGCAGCTCATGCCCTCCGGGACGACGCCCAGGTCGACCGCACCGAGGGTCAGGTTGACGACGACGAGGCCGGTCTTCCGCTCGGCCGCCTCGCGGACCGCGGCGTCGAACGCACGCGCTCCCTCTTCACTGTCGGGGACGGCAACCATGACTGTCATCAGCGCTCCTCACTGCAGATGCCGGCGCCGCCGCCGGCGTGATGCAGCCCACACAACCGCATGGCTCACCACCATGTCAATAGGTTGTCCGAATGTTCGTACATAACTTCAACGGCGTTCGGGGCATGACGAAGCGCCCCAACCCGTCTGATGAAACAGGTTGGGGCGCAACAGTTCTCAGCCGACGTTGGCGATCTCCACAAGATCGACAGGACGCCGCTCGCGACGCGAGATGTCGCAGGCTTCCGCGATCCGCGCTGCCTGCAGTGCATCCGCGATGGTGCACGGCGACTCCGCCCGACCGCGCGCCACGTCCACGAACCTCGTCAGCTCCGCGCGGTATGCCGGCAGGAAACGTTCCATGAAGGACCATTTCTGCGGTCCGGCCGGCCAGGCGACGCCCGCTTCCGCCGAACGCATCGCCAGGCTGTCGTCGACGCCGACACCGACCGTGCCCGCGCTACCCATGACCTCCATCCGGACGTCATGCCCGCCGCCGTTGTAACGGGTCGCCGACGCGACCACGAGCGTGTCGTCGTCGAGGGTCAGCACCGCCGCGGCGGTGTCGACGTCGTCGGCATCGGTGAAGAAGTCGGCACCCTTGTTGGCGCCGACGCCATACACCCGCGTCACCTCGCCACCGGTGACGAATCGCAAGATGTCGAAGTCGTGCACCGAGCAGTCGCGGAACAGGCCACCCGAGGTCGGCAGGTAGGCAGCCGGCGGGGGCGACTGGTCGTGGGTGTTGACGCGCACGGTATGGACGAAGCCGAGCTCGCCCGCGTCGACCGCTCGCTTCGCCTCCCGGTAACCGGCGTCGAACCTGCGCTGGAAGCCGATCTGAGCGGGCGCGTCGACCGCCCGCTCGAGGCGCACCAGGTCGATCGACTCCTCCAGCGTGCCGGCGACCGGCTTCTCGCAGAAGGTCGGCAGATCGGCCCGGAGCGCCGCGCGCAGCAGCGTCGCGTGGGCCGAGGTCGCAGCCGTGATGACCAGCCCGTCGATTCCGGACGCGATCAGCTCATCCACCGAATCGACTGCGCGCACGTCGAGTTCGGCCGCCACCTGCCGTGCCGTGTCCGGGTGCGCGTCGGCGAGCACGACCTCGTCGACCGCATCCAGCCCGGCGAGGGTGGCGGCGTGGAAGGCACCGATCCGGCCGCTGCCGGCAACACCGATCCGCATGTGTGCTCCTCTCAGCTGTAGAACGCCGGCTGCTCGATCAGGTCGACGGCGATCGGGCCGTCGTCGGTCAGGGCGCGGACCGCCGCGTCGCACACGCAGGCGGCCGCATAGCCGTCCCAACTGGTCGACCCGGTGTGCTCGCCCCGTGCCACCGCCGAGATCCACTCCTGGACCTCGGTGACGAACGCCGCGCCGAATCGCTCGTTGTGATCCATCGTGAGCAGGTGCGAACGACCGATCGCGCCGGTCCGCTCGACCAGCTGTTGATCCGACAGCCGTACCGTGCCGCTCTCGGACACGACCTCGCACTGG
Organism: Flexivirga sp.; assembly: GCF_035551235.1. Lineage (GTDB taxonomy): Bacteria > Actinomycetota > Actinomycetes > Actinomycetales > Dermatophilaceae > Flexivirga. The sequence continues at coordinate 233,954 of NZ_DASZNO010000021.1, forward strand.
ATGTCGTACGCGTGCTGGTTGTTGACGAAGATCTCGACGTCGATCCAGACGCCGGACGCACTGCTGAGGATCAGCACCAGCGGGTCCTGCAGGTGCGGGAAGCGGTGGCGGGTCCGCTTCGGCTTGTCCACCCGCACGGAGGCGATCTCCTCGCCGAGCAGCCAACGCATCGTGTCGATGTCATGGATGCCGGTGTCGTTGATCGCCATGTCCCAGGTGTAGCGCTCGGGCACCGTCGGGTTGCGGTGCCGGCTGTGCATGATGAGGGGCTCGCCGATCTCACCGGAGTCGACGATCGCCTTCAGCTGCCGGTATGACGGATCGAACCGGCGCATGAAGCCCACCGTCACCAGCCGGCGACCGGCCTCCTGCTCCGCCTGCAGGATCTCCAGGCACTCCGACGCCGTCGGGGCCAGCGGCTTTTCGCAGAAGACCGGCTTACCGGCCCGGATCGCGGCGAGCACGTCGTCCCGGTGTGCGGGGCCGTAGCTGCAGATCATCACGGCGTCGACCGCGTCCGACGCAATCAGTTCGGCCGAGGACGCGAAGACCTTCGCGCCGATTCCCTCGGCCACACGCTGCGCGTTGCCCGGGTCGATGTCGCTCACCGCGACCACCTCGCCGCTGGCGATCACCGTGCGAATCCGTTCGATGTGCGCCCGGCCCATGCCGCCGGGGCCGATCATGCCGATACGAACAGTCATTTCCATTGTCTCCGTTCGGGATTCAGAGTTGTCCGAGGCCGTGCTGGGCGAGGAACTCGCGGGTGCGGATCGCGTTGGGCAGCGGGTAGGACGGGTCACAGGGGTACATGTCCTCCTCGCAGATGCAGTAGAGCGGCTTGTCGAGATCCGCGAGCGCCCCGATCACCGTCGGCATGTCCGGTTCACCTGCCGGAGGCGCCACCGACGCCTTCTTGCCCACCGCCTCGCCGAAGCTCCAGTCCTCTTCGTGTGCCGCGCGCACGATCGCCGGATCCATCGCCTTGATGTGGACGTACGAGATCCGGTCCGGGTACGTGCGGATCAGGTCGACGTTGTCCCCACCGCCGTAGACGATGTGCCCGGTGTCCAGGCAGAAGCCGACGTATGCCGGGTCGGTCGCCCGGAAGATCCGGTCGATGTCCTCGCGCGTCTCGATGTGGGAGTCGCCGTGCGGGTGCAACACCATCTGCAGCCCGTAGTCCTCTTTCATGATCCGGCCGAGCCGGTTGGCGTTGGCGATGTAGAGATCCCACGCCGCGCCGGTCAGCGTCCGCTCGTCGGTGAATTCGCCGGTGTGCTCGTCACGGAACATCGGCGGCAGGTGGACGACGTACTCCGCACCGACTGCCGCGTGGGTCTCGCCGATCGCGCGGAACGTGCGCTCGGTGTCGGCCCAGGCGTCCTGCTTGTGCAGGATGCCCCACCCGGTGCCGGCGACCACGCGCATTCCGCGCGCATCCATCTCGGCCCGCAGTTGCTTCGGGTCGGTCGGGAAGTAACCGAACGGCCCGGTCTCGAGGACCGAGAAACCGGCCTCGGCCATCTCGTCCAGCGCCGTCTGCCACGGGATCTGCTTCGGGTCGTCCGGGAACCAGACGCCCCACTGGTCGGGGCAGACACCGACGGTCAGCTTGCGGTAGCGCGGGTCCGGGTTCACGGACTTGTCGGTCGCGGAGGGAGAAGTGGTCATGAGTGTGGTCCTTCGAGGTCAGTCGTTCTGGGGGAAGCCGAGGTTGAGCCCGCCGTGGCTGGGGTCGAGCCAACGGGCGGTCACGGCCTTGGTCTTGGTGAAGAAGTGGACGCCGTGCATGCCGTGCGCATGGGTGTCGCCGAACAGGCTGCTCTTCCAGCCCCCGAAGGAGTGGTAGGCCATCGGCGTCGGGATGGGTACGTTGATGCCGACCATGCCGACCTGCACCTCGCTCTGGAAGCGGCGAGCCGCTCCCCCGTCGTTGGTGAAGATCGTCGTGCCGTTGCCGAACGGGTTGTCGTTGATCAGCTGCAGCGCGGCGTCGAAGCCCGGCACTCGCAGCACCGAGAGCACCGGCCCGAAGATCTCGTCCCGGTAGATCGACATCTCAGGTGTGACCTTGTCGAAAAGGGTTGGCAACAGGAAGAATCCGTCGCTGCTGCCGCCGACCCACTCACCGTTTCGGCCGTCCACGACGAGTTCGGCACCGGCCGCCTCCCCCGCCGCGACATACCCGGTGACCTTGTCGAGGTGGTCCTTGGTGACCAGCGGGCCCATGTCGACGCCGTCCTGATTGCCCTCACCGGTGGTGAGCCGCGCCATCCGCTCGGTGATCTTGCCCACCAGTTCGTCGGCGATCGCATCCACCGCCAGCACGGCCGAGATCGCCATACAGCGTTCGCCGGCGGCGCCGAAACCGGCGTTCACGGCGGCGTCCGCCGCGAGGTCGAGGTCCGCGTCGGGAAGGACGAGCATGTGGTTCTTCGCGCCACCCAGTGCCTGCACCCGCTTGCCGGCCTGCACGCCGCGCTCGTAGACGTACCGCGCGATGGGCGTCGAGCCGACGAACGACACCGAGGCGACCTTGGGGTTGTCGAGCAGGGCGTCAACTGCTTCCTTGTCGCCATGGACGACGTTGATGACGCCGTCCGGCAGGCCGGCCTCGGACCACAGCTCGGCGATCTGGTTGACGGCGGTGGGGTCCTTCTCGCTGGGCTTGATGACGACGGCGTTGCCGGTGGCGATGGCGACCGGCACGAACCACAGCGGCACCATGGCCGGGAAGTTGAACGGACTGATGACCGCGGCGACACCCAATGGCTGGCGCAAGGAGTACGCGTCGACCTCGGTGGAGACGTTCTCGTTGAAGCCGCCCTGGGTGATACTGCCGATGCCGCAAGCGAATTCGACGACTTCGAGACCGCGGTTGATCTCGCCGACGGCGTCCGCGAAGGTCTTGCCGTGCTCGGCGACGATGGTGCGCGCGATGTCCTCCTTGTGCGCGTCGAGCAGCTCGCGGAAGCGGAAGAGGATCTTGGTGCGCTTGGCGATGGAGAGGCGGCCCCACTCCTTCGCTGCGGTGGCGGCGGTCTCGACGACTTCGTCGACCAGCTGCTTGTCGGCCAGGTCGAGGGCGCCCGTGACCTCGCCGGTGGCCGGGTTGTAGATCTCGGAGGTGCGGTCGGCGACACCGTCCCAGGGCTTGTTCCCGATCAGGTGGGTGATGCGTGTGGTCATGTCCGTGGGGTTCCTTCGTGGTGGTCGATGGTCTGATGGTCTTCGGAGGGGAACGGCAGCCGTGGGTCCAGCGGCTCGTTCTCCCAGGTATGGCGCACCCAGCCGTGCGCCGGGTCGTCGCAGATGAGCCAGACCCGTTCGGCGCCGGGGCCGGCCATGACATTGAGGTAGTAGAGGTGGTACCCGGGCGGTGCCATCGCCGGGCCGTGCCAGCCGTGTGGCACCAGCACGACGTCCCCACTGCGCACCTGGGCGCGCACGTCGATCGGGCGTGCGTCGGTGCCGGAGATGCAGCAGTAGCCCATCGCGTCGGCGCCCTCGGGCGCACCGGGCACGGGCTCCAGTTCGAAGTAGTAGATCTCCTCCAGCTCCGACTCGACACCGGGCCGGTGCTCGTCGTGCTTGTGCGGAGGGTACGAGCTCCAGTTGCCCGCCGGCGTGATGACTTCGCAGGCGATGATCGAGCTCGCCTGCAACGCGTCCGGTGTGCCGAAGTTCTGCACCTGGCGTGAGCACTGCCCGGCTCCGCGCAGTTCGACCGGCACGTCGGCCGCCCGGACGACGGAGAACGGGACGTCCGCCGTTGCCGGCGCGAAGCACAGCGCGACCCGCACCGTACCGGTGGCACGCACGGTGAGCGTGGTGTTGCGCGGCACGTAGGCGCAGTCCGCCGCACCGGCGAAGACCGAGGCCCGGCCGGTGAGTGTCCCGGCGTCGTTGCCTGCGGTCACCTCGACCGACCCGCCCCCGGACAGCGGCAGCACGATGTACTCGTCCGATCCCGTGTCGACAGTGCGGGATTCGCCCGCGGCGAGTTCTGCGACGAGGAGCCCGGTGTGTCGCCACCTGTCGCCGTCCGGACGGATCGCGACATCGTATTCGTTGTCGGTGGCGGTCCCGGCCGGCCGGACCCAGTCGGCGTCGTCGGAAGCCGTCATGAGCGGATTCCTCCATGCACCAGCTCGGCCGCAACATCCACGGCCCCCGCCACATCGCCGTCCGGCGGGTAGAGCAACGCTCGTCCGATGACCAACCCGGCCGCGGTCGGTGCCTTGAGCGCACGCCCCCAAGTCGCATAGACGTCCTGCGGGTTGCCCGTGGGGTCTCCGCCGAGCAGCAGCACCGGCAGCGTCGTCGATTCGAGCACGCGGTCCATGTCGTCGACGACGGGCACCTTCAGCCAGGTGTATGCCGAGGTCGCGCCGAGCCCGGAGGCCACCTGCATCGACCGGATCACCGAGTCGGGGTCCAGCTGGTTACGCACCCGGCCGTCGACACCGACGGACCAGAACGGCTCCACCATCGCCATCGTCTCGTGCGCGGCGAGCTCGGTGACGTTGCGGGCGCACTGTTCGAGGGTGGCGACCGTGCCCGGGTCGTCCAGGCAGATGCGGGTGAGCATCTTGCCGCCGTCCAGTCCGCGATCGGCGATGTCCTGCGCCGTGTATGCCGTCAGGCGGTCGTCGAGCTCGAACGTCGCACCCTGGAGGCCGCCGCGGTTCATCGAGCCGATGACCAGCTTCTCCTCGAGGAGGCCGGCGAGCAGCAGATCCTCCAGGACGTCGGGAGTCCCGAGCACACCGTCGACCCCCGGACGGGCCAAGGCGATGGCGAGACGTTCGAGCACGTCGGGACGCGATGACATCGCAGTCGGCTCGTCCCGCACGCCGAGCGCGCCACGAGCCATGTGGTCCGCCGCGACGATGAGAATCTTGTCGTCACCGTCCAGCAGGGGCCGCCGTCGGCGCGTCGCCCAGGCGGCTGCGACCGCCGAGGGGTCACGGCGCCGCACGTCGGCGAGATGTGCAGTGTCGATCATCATGAGGCACTCCTGGTGACGAGGAAGTCGTTGAGTTCATTGGGGGTCGGCATCGCCGAGCTGCACTCCAGCCGAGCGGCGACGATGGCGCCCGCGGCATTCGCGCGACTGACGGTTTCGGCGAGCGGGCGGCCTTCGAGCAGGCCGGCACAGAAGGCACCACCGAACGCGTCGCCGGCGCCCAGCCCGTTGACGACGTCGACGGGCGTCGGTGGGATCACGTGGGATTCGTCGGCCGTCGCCACGAGCACGCCCTTCGGACCCTGCTTGACGACCGCGACGCGGATACCGCGCTCGAGCAGTGCGCGTGCGGCGCGCTCCGGCTCGGTCTCTCCGACGGCGACCTCGCACTCCTCCCGGTTGCCGATCGCGATGGTGCACTGCGCCAGGGCCTCCTCGGCCGCCTTCCGTGCGGTCGTCGGTGAGTCCCAGAACATCGCGCGGTAGTCGAGATCGATGACGGTGTGGTCGGCCCGTCCACGCACTTCCCAGGCCCGCAGATGTGCGTCCCTGCTGGGCTGCGTCGACAGGCCGGTGAGGGTGGACCAGTAGATGCGCGCATCACGGACGGCGTCCACGGGAATCTCGTCCGCTTCGATGCACAGATCGGGTGCGACCGGGAATCGGTAGAAGTAGAGCGGAAACTCGTCCGGCGGGAACATCTCGCAGAACGTGACCGGCGTTGGCAACCCCGGCACCGCAGTGACATAGGAGTCGTCGACGCCGAAGCCCTGCAGGCTCCGGTGCACGAACCGGCCGAACGGATCGTCGCCGGTTCGGGTGATCACGGCCGAACGCCATCCCAGTCGCGATGCCGCGACGGCGACGTTGGTCGCGCTGCCACCGAGGAACTTGCCGAAGGTCTCGACGTCCTCGAGGCCGACGCCCACCTGGTGTGGGTAGATGTCGACGCCCACGCGTCCGATGGTCAACACATCGGGGGTTTCGCTCGCGGACATACGTTGTGACCCTTCTCTGAAAGCGGTTGAGGACGTGGTCGGGAACCGATCCGGGGAACGTGTGGACGTTCGCATCGATCCAACCGCGCCGGCATGCATCACGTCAAGTATTTGTCCTGACATTCTTACGTTCGAATTATCGATGAATCGTCCAGTAGGCTGCGCATATGTCAGCTCAACTGTCGATCCAGATCGACCGCAGCAGTCCCGTGCCGCTCTATTACCAACTGGCCGAACAGCTGACCGCGGCGATCGACTCGCAGGTGCTCAAGCCCGGTGACGCCCTCGAGAACGAACTCTCCCTCGCGGAGCGTCTCAACCTGTCACGCCCGACGGTGCGCCGCGCCATCGCCGAGCTCGTCGAGCGCGGGCAACTCGCTCGCCGGCGCGGCATCGGCACCACGGTGGCCAGCCCGATCGTGCATCGGCGCGATGAGCTGACCAGCCTGCACGACGATCTGCAGCGTGCCGGCCGCGATCCCCGCACCGACGTGCTGACGCTCGACACCGCCGCACACGACGAGGAAGTGGCCCAGATCCTGGGCCTGGACGCCGAGACGCCACTGGTCTTCATCGAGCGGCTGCGGTATGCCGGCAACGAGCCGCTCGCGGTGCTGCACAACTGGCTGCAGCCCGCGTTCGCCGACCTCACCGAGGATCAGCTGAAGAGCGACGGCCTCTACGAGATCCTGCGGCATCGCGGGGTGCGCCCGGCCGTGGCGCAGCAGACCATCGGCGCGCGCAGCGCCCGGGCCACGGAGCGCCGCTTGCTCGGCATACCCAAGACGTTGCCCGTGCTGACCATGACGCGCCGCGCGTATGACGCGGACGGCAAGCCGGTGGAGTACGGCGACCACTGCTACCGCGCCGACAGTTACGCCTTTGACATCACCGTGCACGAGCGGCACTGACACCACCGACCCCCAGGAGTCAGCGGCGCGCGATGCGCTCCTGCATGGTCGCGAGCTGGTACTTGCTCACGGCGCGGTTGTCCTCGTCCTCGGCGAACACGCTGCTCACCATGACCGTGTCGTCGCGGTCGTAGAAACCGATCTCCCGCAGACCGTCGAAGAAGTCGTCCCAGTCGACATCCCCGTCGCCGATCTTCAGATGCTGATGCACCCGGGCGGGGCTACCCGGCGGGTTCGTGATGTAGCGCAGGCCGTGGCTGCGGCGGTGATCCATCGAGTCGGCCACGTGCACGAGCCGGAGGCGGTCGCCGGCCGCACGCATGATCTCCCGGAGGTTGCCGCCCATGTGGAAGGTGTGGCAGGCGACATACACCATCCCGATGCGGTCGCTGTTCAGCCCGCGAATCACCCGCAGCGCTTCCAGGCCGTCCTCGACGAAGTCGTCCGGATGCGGATCGATGCGGACATCCAGTCCCTCGCGCTCGATGATCGGCAACAGCTCCTCCATCGAGCGGTAGAAGGCAGCCTCGCTCTCCTCCGCCCGCTCCGGCCGCCCGGAGAACTCCGTATTGATCACCTGGCAGCCGAGATCGACGGTCACCTGGATGATGCGCTTCCAGTTGCGCACCGCAGCCTCGCGCTGCGGCTCGTCCGGCCATGACCAGCGCTGCACCGGAAGCACCGACGCGATGCCGACCCCCGCGTCATCGCACGCCTTGCGCAGCTGTCGGATGAGCGCGTCGTCGGCCTTGGGGTGCCGGAAGAACGGGATCAGGTCGGGGTGTGGGGTCAGCTGGATGTGCTCGTAGCCGCATTCGGCGACGATGCGGGGAAAGTCCAGCAGCCCGGCGTCGTGATGGAACGGCGTCGGGTCGAGCGCGATCTTCATCGGGATGTCCCTTTCGTATGGCGTGCCGACAAGTCTTCCCGCGCGGCTGGTCGACGTCAAGCAATTGTCCGCACATTCATACATATGCCCATCATGCGAACAGCAGGTACGCCCCGGACAGGCCGGCGACGACGAGAACCACACTCTCGAAGAGCGCCTGCGAGATCCGGGACAGCGTCCACCGGCCGACCAACGCACCGACGACGACCGCTGGAATCAGCATGAGACACAGGAGGATTCGCTGCGGCCGAAGCAGCCCGAGGCCAATGCTGATCGGCAGCTTCGTGGCGTTGACACAGGCGAAGAACCACGCGGTGGTGCCGACGAACCGCGCGACCTCGAGGCGGGACCGCAGCAGGTACAGCGACATCACCGGACCGCCCGCGTTGGCCACCATCGTGGTGAATCCGGCGAGCGAACCGAAGCCGACGGCGGCCGGGCGACCGCCGTTCACGGCGTCCCCGCTGCCCGGAGCGAAACGCCGACGCACCTGCAGGAGCGTCATCGCGACGACGACCAGACCGATCAGCGGGCGGAGCCAGTCGGTGGGCGCGAGCGCCAGGAAGGCTGCCCCAGCGCCGATGCCGACCGTGACCGGCAGCAGCAGGCCGCGCAGCGTGGCCCAGTCCGCGTGCCGCCGGTAGATGCACACGGCGAGCACATCGCCGGCCATGAGCAGCACGAGCAGCACACCGATGGACTCACGGACCGGAAGCACCACGGCGTACAGCACGACCGCAAGGGTCGACACACCGGACACGGCCGTCTTGGAGAAGCCGACGATCGCTGCGCCGAGCACCAGGGCGAGAAGTTCGGCGGCGCTCATCGCGGCCCGGTCACAGGTGGTACCGCTGGCCCGTCTTCTCGGTCACGTACTCCGAGCGTGCGGTTTGCGTGCTCTCGAGTGAGCTCACCTCGGCGACCGGCACGTCCCACCAGGCGGTCCCGGGTGGGTTCGGGCCGTAGAGGTCGGTTTCGATGTAGAGCACCGTCGGACCGTCGAGCTCGGTCGCCTTCTCGTAGTTGGTACGAAATTCGTCGATCCCGTTGCACCGCAATACATTCGCACCCCAACTGGCGGCGTTCGCGGCAAGGTCGAACGGCACTTCTTCCCCGTCCAGACGCCCGCTGGCAGCGTTGCGCATCCGGTAACGGGTGCCGAACCGCTGGCTCCCCCGCGACTCACTCAGCGCGCCGATCGAGGCGTACCCGTGGTTCTGCAACAGCACGATGATGACCTTGAGTCGTTCCGCGACGATGGTCGCCAACTCCATCGGCAGCATCTGGTACGTGCCGTCGCCGACGATCGCCACCACCTGTCCCTGGTCGCCCTTCGCCATACGCACACCCATCGCGGCGGGGATCTCGTATCCCATGCAGGAGAAGGCATATTCGAGGTGATACTGCTCGGGCGTGGCGGCCCGCCAGAGGCACTGCAGGTCGCCGGGCATCGAGCCGGCCGCATTGATGACGACGTCGGTCGGCGCCAGCAGTTCGTTGAGCGCACCGAACACCTCGGTCTGCGCAGGCAGTGGCCCATGGCCGAGGTGGTAGCAGTGGTCGACGACCTTCTGCCACTCGGCGTCCCGGCGGCCGACCTCATCACGATAGGCGGCATCGACGGCATACCCGGACAGCGCCGATCCCAGTGCGGTGAGTGCCTCGCGGGCGTCGGCGACCACCAGCTCCGCCGAGTTCTTGGCCGCGTCGAAGCCGAGCACGTTGACGTTGACGAACCGGACCTGCGGATCGGCGAAGATCGTGTGGCTCGCAGTGGTGAAGTCGCTGTAGCGGGTGCCGACACCGATGATCAGGTCGGCGCGCCGGGCGAGTTCGTTGGCCGCGCCGCTGCCGGTCGAACCGACACCACCGACGGCACACTCGTGGTCCCAGTTGATCGCGCCCTTCCCTGCTTGCGTGTCGGCGACGGGAATGCCTGTCGCGGAGGCGAATTCGCGTAGCACCTCGGAGGCTCCCGAGTAGATGACACCGCCACCGGCGACGACGAGCGGACGTCGCGCTGCCCGTATGGCGGCGACCGCGCGCTCCAGCGCTGCGGGCTCCGGCACCGGACGCGCGACATGCCAGGTGCGCTCGGCGAAGAACTCCACCGGCCAGTCGTGGGCCTCCGCCTGCACGTCCTGCGGCAGGCAGAGCACGACCGCACCGGTCTCCGCCGGATCGGTGAGCACCCGCATCGCCGCGAGGGCACTCGGGATGAGCTGCTCGGGACGGTTGATGCGGTCCCAGAACCGCGCCACCGGCTTGAACGCGTCGTTCACCGAGACATCGAGGCTGCGCGGGTCCTCCAGCTGCTGGAGCACCGGATCCGGCCGGCGCGTCGCGAAGATGTCCGACGGCAGCAGCAGGACCGGCAGCCGGTTGGTGGTCGCCAATGCGGCGCCGGTGATCATGTTGGTCGAGCCGGGCCCGATGGAGGCGGTGATTGCCAGCGCCTGCAGTCGGTTCGCCGTCTTGGCGAAGGCCGCCGCCGCGTTCACCGCGCCCTGCTCGTTGCGGGCCATGTAATAGGGCATCTCCCCCGGCGCGGGCTCGGTGTGCGAGGCGCCCAACGGCGCACCCGTCTCCTCCGCCTCGACCTGCGCCTGCAGGAGCGCCTGACCGATGCCGGCTACGTTGCCGTGGCCGAAGATGCCGAATGCTCCTGGGATCAGGCGACGTCGTACGCCGTCGCGCTCGCTGTACTGCGCGGCCAGGAAGCGCACGAGCGCCTGCCCGACCGTCAGGCGCACCGTCTCGCCGGGGCTTGCCATGCTGTGCTCCTCATCCGTCGTCTCACGTGTGCCCATTCAAGCCAGTCACGTTCCGACTGTCAATCAAATGTCTTTACAAATTACGGTTCGGTGATGGATGCGCGGCAGTGGAGCGTATCGGGACCACCGACAGGCGGCCGGGCATCATGGGTCCCATGAGTGCAGCCACGACACGTGAGGTGCTGCTGCGGATGGGCAGCGCACTGCTCGCCGGTGGCGCTCCGGTGCCGGACGTCGAGTGGCAGGTGACACTCCTCGCGCGGCGGTTGGGCGCGCCCGGCGTACGCGTTGCCGCGACGCCGACCGGGATCTTCGCCGGTCTCGGTGTCGACGACGCGGTGGGTTTCGAGCCGGTCACCGGTTCCCTCCGCCTGGAGCAGGTGACCCGCGTGCAGGCCGTCTACGAGCAGCTGATGGGCGGTGCGGTAGGTCCCGATGCGGCGGTGCGCGAGCTCGACGACATCGAGCGGATGCCATCCTCGCGGCCGGTCTGGCTGAGCGATCTGGCACTCGTGCCGATCGGCACCGGTATCTGCGCGATCCTGCAACCGACTTGGCGGGATCTGGTGACCGCGGCCGCGAGCTCGCTCGTGGTGATGGTCCTGATGATCGTCAGTCGGCGGTTCGCGCTGGTCCGGACGCTGCTGCCGCTGCTCGCGTCGTTCGCGGTCGCGGTGCTGGTGCTGCTGGTCGCGCAGCACTGGCCGTTGGAGGGAACGTTGCGCACCATGGTCGCGTCCTTCGCGGTGCTGCTGCCCGGGTCGGTGATCGTCACGGGTATGTCGGAGATCGCCTCGGGGGCTGCGGTGGCCGGCAGCTCGCGACTCGTCTCCGGAATGATGCAACTCGTCCTCTTCGCGGTCGGGCTCTTCTCGGCCGTGTCGGTCACCGGACTGCAGTTGGACGCACTGACCAATGTGCGTGCGCAGGACCTGGGGCCCCTTGCGCCATACATCGGCGTGCTGGTGATCGGGTGCGGCATCGTCATCAATGTCGCGGCATCCCGTGCCGCCATACCGTGGATCCTGCTGGTGCTCGCGCTGACCTTCGCGACGCAGTCCGCGGTGCAGGCGCTGTCCGGGCTGGTCCTCGGCGCGCTCGCCGGTGCGACCGTCGCCGGCCTCGCCGCGGCCGTCGTCCACCGGCTGTCCGGCCGGCCGCTGCGGTTGGTGGTCTTCCTACCCGCATTCTGGCTGCTCGTGCCTGGCAGTCTCGGGCTGCTCAGCACGACCGAGATCGCCACCGGACACGGCGGACTCGACGCGGTGACCGTCGCCATCGGGTCGGTCGTCGCGGTCGCCGCCGGCACCCTGATCGGCAGCGCCGCCGGCCGCGCCATCGACCGGTTCCTGGACCCGGAAGAAGCACCGGACATCGAGCCGATCGAACTCACCGACGTCGACCGGCTCTGATCATCGGGGCATTAGCGTGGGTCACATGACACGACGCATCCTCATCACCGGTGGCGGCACCGGCATCGGCAAGGCCATCGCGCACCGCATGCTCGTCGAGGATCCGGAGCTGATCCTGGTCGGTCGTCGCACTCAGGTCCTCACGGCCGCCGCCGACGAACTGCGCGAGGTGGACGAGCTGGCGAACGTCACGACGCACAGTTGCGATCTCACCGACGTCGAGGCGGTCCGATCCCTCGCCGACGAGATCGCCGCGGGCGGCAGCCTCGACGTGCTGGTGGCCAACGCGGGCGGCAACTACGGAGTCGGCGGTGGCGACGACCTCGAGGACGTCGCGCGATCGTGGCGCGCGGACTTCGACGGGAACGTGCTGTCCACGGTCCTGCTCGCCCACGCGCTCCTGCCGCATCTCTCCCGCCCCGGCGGTCGCATCGTCGCCATGAGTTCGATCGCCGCCCTCCGGGGCTCCGGTTCGTATGGCGCAGCCAAGGCCGCCGTCAACGCGTGGATGCTGGACCTGGCGAATTCCGTTGCAGCAGAAGGCATCACCGTCAACACCGTCGCACCTGGATTTGTCCCGGACACCGAGTTCTGGGCCGAGCGTCTCGCCGCGAACCCGGAGCTCGCGGCGAGCCGCACGTCCGTCATACCGGCCGGTCGTCCCGGCACACCGGACGAGATCGCCGAAGCCGTTGCCTACCTCGCGTCACCGGAAGCCGGCTGGACGACGGGTCAGATCCTCCAGGTCAACGGTGGAACGTTGCTCGGTCGCGGGTGACCGCCGCGGGGGTGGAGTTACCTCCACCCCACCAGTCGGGTTGGCACCATTGGGGACTCGACCGGCCGGCCCGAGCCTGGAGGCATGAACTCATCAACCGTCACCTCCACCACTCGAACGGCCGCCCCCGTCGCTCGCTCCGAGCGCAGCCTGGCCCCGGATCTCGCCCGGGGTTTCATGTTGCTGTTCATCGCCCTTGCGAATGCTGGCAATTGGGCGTTCGCCGGAAGTCCCGGACTTGATCCGGATCCCACGGGATGGTTCGCGAAGGTCTGGAATTTCGTCGACCTTCTGCTGATCGATGCCCGCGCCTACCCCGTCTTCGCGCTGATGTTCGGCTATGGCCTGGTCCAGCTCGCCCACCGCCAACGCGGCCGGGGCGCCGACCCACGCCGGATCCTCGTCCGCCGCAATGCCGCTCTGGTCGTGCTCGGCGCCGTCCACGGGACGTTGCTCTACTTCGGCGACTTCCTCGGTGCCTACGGCATCGTCGGTCTCGTCGCCACCTTCCTGTTGGTCCGTCGGTCCGAGCGGTTCCATCGGATCGTGTTGGTGCTGTGGGGAATCCAACTTGTCAGCGTTGCCTGGTTCGCGTTCCGTGCCGTGACCGGAAACGGTGGCTCGGCGGGCTTCGTGAACTCCCCCACGGACTCCCTGGCCGCGTCGTCATACGGCTCGTCCCTGATGCACCGGCTCGCGGAATGGCCCGCCCACACGCTCCAGGTCCTGCCGTTCATCGTCATCGTCTGGCTCGGCATGTGGGCCGCCAGCAAGGGCATCCTCGAGCACCCCGAACGGCACCGGAAACTGCTGCGCCTGACCGCCGCCGGTGGTCTCGGGATCGCGGTCGCGGCGGGTCTGCCCTACGCGCTCGCCGGCGCCGGCGTCCTGCACGCCTCACCCGACACCATCGACCGGTTCGCCGCCCTGACGAACATCGCCGGCGAGTATGCCGGTCCCGGGTATGTCGCACTCTTCGGGCTACTCGCGATCCGGCTGCGCCGGTCGCAGCCGGTGACCGGTGCGATCGCGGCGCTCGGACAGCGATCACTGTCCGGCTACCTCTTCCAATCAGTCTGCTGGATGGCGGTTTTCGCTCCGTTCGCCCTCGACTGGGGACACTCGGACGCACACGCGGTGCTGGTCGCGTTGACCGTGTGGCTGGTCTCGGTCGCTGCCGCCGCGATCATGCAACGACGTCGCTATGCGGGCCCGGCTGAGCGCCTGTTGCGCAAGTTCGTCTACGGATCCGTGTAGCGGGTGCCGGTCGCTCAGCCGCGACACCCGGATGCATCCCGGAGGGGAGCGTGCAGGGGTTGTGCGATCGGGAGATCGTGCTACGGTCTCCACCGTCCTTCGCGGGAGTCCGGGGTACCGGGCTGAGAGGGGGCTGACACCGCCCCGACCGTCACCAGACTTGATCCGGATCATGCCGGCGCAAGGAGAAGCCATGGTCGCATTTCCCCCGTTGTCCCTTCGGACTCGATACACCCTTCCGTGACCCGGGTCGCCGTCCTCGGTGGCGGCATCGTGGGTCTCGGCGTTGCCTGGTCCCTGGCCCGGCGCGGCCTGCACGTCGTTCTCGTCGACACCGAGTTACCCGGCCGCAGCTCGACGGTCGCGGCCGGGATGATCTCGGCTGCGGCCGAACTCGACCACGGCGAGCCCGACCTCTGGGAGCTGACCTCCCGGTCGCAGGGCCGGTGGCCCGAATTCGCCGCCGAACTGGAGCGTTGCAGCGGTGCACCCGTGCACCTGCGTCGGACCGGGACCCTCCTCGTGGCCATGGACCACGACGAGGAAGCCCGACTGGACCGCCGGCTGAGCCTGCTGGCCGACGCCGGAGTGGCCGCGGAACTCCTCGATCGCGCCGAGCTGCGGCGCCGCGAGCCCGCGCTCGCAACCACCGTCCACAGCGCCGCGTGGCTACCGAACGACTTCTGTGTCGAACGCAACCGTGTCCTGGGTGCATTGCGCACCGCGGCGGCACGAGCGGGTGTCGAGATCGTGCAGGCTGTCGGGCGGCTGCAACACGTCGACGGACGTGTCGCCGGCATCGACGTTCCGGGCAGGGCGATCTCGGCGGATCACACCGTGCTCAGCGCCGGCTGGCGAACTGCAGCCGCCGGTCCGGGAGTGCTTCCTGACACCCTGAGCGGCCCGGACGGCGTCCGACCGGTGAAGGGCGAACTGCTCGATCTCGAGGTCGCCGTGCCTGCGATCAGCGCCACGATCCGCACTCGTGTCGATCGGGTTCCGGTCTATCTCGTGCCCCACGACGACCATCACCTGACAGTGGGCGCCACCTCCGAGGAGGTGGGCGCGGACACCACCGCGACCGTGCGCGCAGCGCACGATCTGCTCGTTGCGGCGACCACGGTCGTCCCCGAGTTGCGCGATGCTGCGATCGTCGCCCACCGGGTCGGCCTGCGCCCGGCACTGGCCGACAACCGCCCCCTACTGGGCGACTCACCCCTGCCCGGACTCACCGTCGCCACCGGGCACTACCGGCACGGCTTCCTACTGGCTCCCCTCACCGCCGAGATCGTCGGCGACAACGTGGTCCACGCCCTCTCTCAAGGAGAACTGTCATGACACAGACATATCGATTGAACGGCGACACCCGGTCCTGGCAACCCGAGATCACGGTCCGGCAGGCGGTCACCGCCGCGGGACTCGAGGGCACCTGGTTCGCGGTCGCCCTCAACGGCGCAGTGGTGCCTGCCTCGCAGTGGGCCGGGACGGAGATCCCGCTCAACGGCGAACTCGACATCATCCAACCCTGTCAGGGAGGCTGAAATGCCAAGCACCACATGGGAACTCGCCGGTCGTGAGCTGACCAGTCGCCTGCTGCTGGGGTCTGGTGGCATCTCGACGGCACGTACCTTCGCCGACTGCATCGAAGCCACGGGCACGCAGATCGTCACCGTTTCGATGAGGCGGTCCGGAGCTGCGGTCGTCAGCGGACTGTTGCCGACCATCCAGGCATCCGGGGTGCACGTGCTGCCCAACACCGCCGGATGCCGCACCGCGCGCGAAGCGGTGCTGACGGCCCAGCTCGCCCGTGAGGCCCTGCAGACCGACTGGGTCAAGCTCGAGGTGATCGCGGACGACCGGACGCTGCTGCCCGACTGTGTCGAGCTCCTCGATGCGGCGGCGCAGCTCGTTCGCGACGGCTTCCGGGTTCTGCCCTACACCTCGGACGATCTCGTCGTCGCCCGTCGGCTGGCCGATCTCGGCTGCGCGGCAGTGATGCCACTGGGATCACCGATCGGCTCCGGTCTCGGCATCCGCAACCCGCACGCGATCGAACTCATCTGCGACGAGATCGGCGTACCCGTCCTGCTCGATGCTGGCATCGGCACGGCGTCCGATGCGGCACTCGCCATGGAGCTCGGCTGCTCGGCCGTCCTGCTGGCGACGGCGGTGACCAGAGCCGAGCAACCCGCCCTCATGGCTGCGGCGATGCGTGATGCGGTGGCCGCCGGATACGCCGCACGGTGCGCCGGCCGGATCCCGAAAAGCACTCTGGCGCGGGCGTCCTCACCGTCCGTCGGCATGGTCGGGCAATGACTGCGCTGATCGCGCCGCCTCCGGTGCCCCGGCTGCTGCTGATCACCGATCGGACGCAGACCGGTGGCCGGCCGCTCGAGGACGTCGTCGCGGCGTGTGTCTCGGCCGGCATCTCGCACGTGCTGTTGCGTGAGCGCGACCTGTCACCGGCAGCGTATGACGACCTGCTCGACCGTCTGCGCGCAAATGTCGACGACGACACCGTCATCCTCACCCGCACCCCGCGACCGGACAGTGTCGGCTGCCACCTCGCGCAGGACACACCGTGGCCCGCTCGGCCCGGCGCGCTGACCGGCCGATCCGTGCACGATGCGGGCGCCGTCCGCCGGGCCCGGGCCGAAGGAGCCGCCTTCGCGATCGTCGGCCCCTACGCACCCACGGCCTCCAAACCCGGATACGGCCCGGCGCTCGGCACGGACGGGGTTCGTGCTCTGGCAGTGCACGCCGGCGGACTCCCGCTGCTCGCGGTCGGCGGGGTCCGGCCGGCCGACCTCGACCTGCTGGCCACGGCCGGAGCCTTCGGTGCAGCTGTCATGGGCGCCCTGATGCGCGCGCCGAACCCGCACTCGCTGGCACGCGAATACCTTTCCGCCGCAAGCACATTCATGACCTCAACCAACCTCAAGGAGGAACAATGACCCAGGAACCAGGACGTCGCAAGGTCCATCAGGAGATCGGATCCGACATCCGCGTCCCCTTCACCGAAGTCACCCTCAGCCCCACTCCCAGCACGGGCGAGCCGAACCCGCCGTTCCGGCTCTACGACACCTCCGGCCCGGGCAGCGATCCGCAGCACGGGCTGCCCCCGCTACGCGCCGGATGGATCGACGATCGCGGCGACACGACCACGTACCAGGCCCGGGCCCGGTCACTTGCGGACGACGGACGCGCAGCACTCCGACGTGGCGAGTCCTCGCAGGAGTGGCTGGGCGCACGTCGCGAGCCGCGGCGTGCGACCTCCGGGCGGACGGTGACCCAGCTGCACTACGCACGAGCGGGTCAGGTCACCGCCGAGATGCGCTTCGTCGCCGCGCGGGAGGGCTGCGACGTCGAGTTGGTGCGCAGCGAGATCGCCGCGGGACGCGCGATCATCCCGGCGAACGTGAACCACCCGGAGAGCGAGCCGATGATCATCGGCCGCAGCTTCCTGGTCAAGGTGAACGCCAACATCGGCAACTCCGCCGTGACCAGTTCCATCGCCGAGGAGGTCGAGAAGCTCACCTGGGCGACCAAGTGGGGCGCCGACACGGTGATGGACCTGTCGACCGGCGACGACATACACACCACCCGCGAGTGGATCATGCGCAACTCGCCGGTGCCGATCGGCACCGTCCCGATCTATCAGGCGCTGGAGAAGGTCGACGGCCGCGCGGAAGCGCTCACCTGGGAGATCTTCCGCGACACCGTGATCGAGCAGTGCGAGCAGGGCGTCGACTACATGACCATCCACGCCGGTGTGCTGCTGCGCTACGTCCCGCTCACCGCCGAGCGCATCACCGGCATCGTCTCCCGCGGCGGCTCGATCATGGCTGGCTGGTGCCTGGCCGGGCACCGGGAGAACTTCCTCTACGAGCACTTCGACGACCTCTGCGAGATCTTCGCGCAGTACGACGTGGCCTTCAGCCTGGGCGACGGGCTCCGGCCGGGCTGCACCGCCGACGCCAACGACGAGGCGCAGCTCAGCGAGTTGCGTACCCTCGCCGAACTGACCGAGCGCGCGTGGGAGCACGACGTGCAGGTGATGGTCGAGGGCCCCGGCCACGTCCCGCTGCACTTGGTCGCCGAAAACGTGCGGTTGCAACAGGATTGGTGCCACGGTGCGCCGTTCTACACGCTCGGCCCGCTCACCACGGACATCGCGCCGGGCTACGACCACATCACGTCGGCGATCGGCGCGGCGACCATCGGCGCCCACGGCACCGCCATGCTCTGCTACGTCACGCCGAAGGAGCATCTCGGGCTGCCGAATCGTGATGACGTGAAGACGGGGGTCATCACCTACAAGCTCGCCGCACACGCCGCCGACATCGCCAAGGGTCACCCGAACGCGCGGGACTGGGACGACGCGTTGTCCAAGGCACGCTTCGAGTTCCGCTGGGTGGATCAGTTCAACCTGTCCCTCGACCCGGACACGGCTCGCGCGTTCCACGACGAGTCGCTCCCGGCCGACGCCGCGAAGACCTCGCACTTCTGCTCGATGTGCGGGCCGAAGTTCTGCTCGATGCGGATCAGCCAGGACATCCGCGACCGGGAGGCGGCGAAGGCCGGCATGGACGAGATGTCCCGCACCTTCGTCGAACTGGGCTCGTCGGTCTATGTGGAGCCGGCAGCGGTTGCCGACCGACCCGCCCTCCGGTGACCCGGTGGCGGCGCGCATCACGGCTGCGGCCCGTGCGCGCCGTCACGGCACCCGGTGGGTCCACTCCGGGGTGCCGAACTTCTCGTCCACCAGGCGACGTGCTTCGACCAGCTCGGCATCGGTGTATGACGACAGGCTGCTGCGGTAGCGGGCCAGGAACGACTTCGTGAACGTGTCCAGGATCTGCTGCCGCGGCAGGCCGGTCTGCGAACGCATCGGATCGACACGCTTGTTCGCGCTCTTGGTGCCCTTGTCGGACATCTTCTCCCGGCCGATGCGCAACACCTCGAGCATCTTGTCGGCGTCGATGTCATAGGCCATCGTGACGTGGTGCAGCACGGCTCCGTCGGCGAAGCGCTTCTGGGCGGCACCGGCGATCTTGCCCTTGTCGGAGGCGATGTCGTTCAGCGGCACGTAGTGCGCGTTGATGCCGACCTCGGCCAGCGCACCCATCACCCACTCGTCCAGGAAGGCGTACGACCGCTCGAAGCTCAGGCCCTCGACCATGGACGTCGGGACCACGAGCGAGTAGGTGATGCAGTTGCCCGGCTCCATGAACATCGCGCCGCCGCCGGAGATGCGGCGTACGACGTCGATGCCGTGCCTCGTCGCGCCGTCGGCGTCGATCTCGTTGCGGTAGCTCTGGAACGACCCGATCACCACCAGCGGTGAGTCCCAGTCCCAGAAGCGCAGGGTGGGCGGCCGAGTGCCGGCCGCGACCTCGTGCGCGATGACCTCGTCGAGGGCGACGTGCTCGACCGGCGGCAGCACCGTCGCAGGTATGACGTCGAACGTGTGGTCATCCCACCCGGTCGCCTTGCCCAACGCCCGGCGAACGGCCACACCGACCGCGTCGGCGTTGAACCCGATGAGGCTCACCTGCGGATCCAGGGCGCCGTTGATCGCTCCGGCCAGCTGGTCGACGGAGGCCTCAGCCGGCATACCCGTCAGTGCGGCGTCGATGTCCTCCAGTGCATCGTCCGGCTCGAGGAAGAAGTCGCCGGAGACGGAAACCTTTGCCAACCGGCCAGATTCGACTTCGACGTCGACCGCCACGAGCTTGCCGCCAGGGACCTTGTATTCACCGCGCATGTCTCCACACTAGAACGCGGTCAGGAACCGCCCAGCTCGGCCGCGACGCGGTCGCCCGATCGCAGCGCGACTCCCCCGGTGACCACGAAGGCGAGCACCACGAGCAGCGCGGCGCAGCCGGCCATCACCGCCCACGACGGATGGGTCGCCCCGGCGAAGCCGTGCGCCATCGAGCCGTTCAGCCGCCCGTAAGCGATCGCGGGCAGGACCGCGACACCGAGCGAACCCCCGACCTGCCGACTGGTCGACGCGATGGCCGCGGCCACGCCCGCCTGAGCACGCGGCATACCGGACATGGCCGCATTGGTGATCGGTGCGTTGAGCATCCCGAAGCCGATGCCGAAGAACATGTAGGCGACGCCGAGGTAGACCAGGCTGGTGTCGTTGCCCAGCGACAGCAGCAGGATCGCACTCAGCCCGATACCGAGGCCGGCGACGGCCATCGGCACGCGTGCTCCGTGGTCGCCGACGATCCGACCGGAGACCGGCCCGAACAGCGCGACAGGCACGGCCATCGGCAAAGTCATCAATCCGGCCTGCAGCGCGGACAACCCCCGAACCTCCTGCAAGTACAGGGTATTCAGGAAGAGGAAGCCTGCCATCGCGCAGAATCCGACCACTGCCGCGAGCACGGCACCGCTGAACGGGATGCTGCGGAAGAAGCGCGGGTCGAGCAGTGGCTCGTCCCGGCGCAGCTCCCAGCCGACGAGCGCGGCCGTCGCCACCACCGACACGGCGAAGCAGCCGAGCACCGCGACCGACGTCCAGCCGAGGGACTCGCCCTCGATGATCGCGAACGTCACGCTCACCAGCATCACGACGACGAGCAGTTGCGCAACCGGGTCGAGCCGGCGCACCTGCTCGGCCCGCGACTCGGGCACATAGCGCCCTGCGAGTATGACGGCCGCCAGCACCACGGGGACGTTCAACCAGAAGATGGCTCGCCACCCGACACCCTCGACGAGGGCGCCGCCGATGACCGGACCCAGCGCCATACTCAGTCCGATCACGCCGCCCCACATGCCGATGGCCTGTGCGCGTTCGCGCGGATCACGAAAAGTGTTGGTGATGATGGACATTGCGACCGGATTCAGCATCGAGCCGCCGATCGCCTGCAGGCTGCGCGCGCCGATCAGGAAGCCGGGATCGGGTGCGAGCGAGCAGCAGATCGACCCCAGGCCGAACAGGAGGAGCCCGGTCCGGAAGACGCGGCGACGACCCAGCCGGTCGCCCATCGAACCCGAGAGCATCAGCAGGCTGGCGAGGATCAGGGTGTAGGCGTCGACCACCCACTGCAGTTGCGACCCGCTGGCGCCCAGCTCACGGTTGATCGAGGGCAGGGCGAGATTGACCGCGGTGGAGTCGATCGCCACGATGAACAGGCTCATGCAGCAGATCGCCAGCACGGCGCGCCGGCGCCCGAGGCTCAGGACGGCGTCACTCATGACGGGACGCTCCGCCACGGTCGCTCGACGCCCGCATCTTGTCGATCAGCCGGGTCAGCTCCCGCAGCTCCGCGGCCGTCAGCGACGCAACCGGAGGCGGCACCACGTCGGTCACCGAGCGCAAGCCCTCCAGCACCGCGCGGCCGCTGTCGGTGATGCCGACCAGCTTGCGCCGGCCATCGGTGGGATCGGCGGTGCGGTCGACGTACTTGCGCGCGACCAGGTCACCGACGAGGCCGGACACCGCCGGTGCGTCGATGCCCATCAGCTCGGCGATCTCACCCTGCGACCGCGGCCCGTCCTCGACACGTCGCAGCACGCGGTAGCCACTCCACGGCATGCCGTCGGTGCGGTCGTGCAGGAGGTCCCGGGACAACCACTTGTGGTCCATCACCAGGGCGTGCAGGTTGAGCCACACTGCCACTGGTGTCGTTTTCGTTGTCGTCATACAACTATTGTAAACATACAATGGTTGTCATTGCACAACTAATTTTCGGGTGTCGGTGCGGAGAGTCAGAGCCGCTCGCCGGATTCCGCGTCGAAGACGTGGACCTCCTCCACGGCCGGCGTCACGCGCACGACGTCACCCTCGGCCGGCCGGTGCTTCTTGTCGGTGCGCACGGTGAGTCGGAGGCCGCCGGCATCGACGCCCTCCGGCCTGCCGTAGACGAAGACCTCGGCACCGAGCGACTCCACCAGCTCCACCTTCAGCGGTATGCCGTCCTTGCCCAGCGCGTCCCCGATCGTCCACGACTCCGGACGTATGCCGACGGTGACGCGCTTCGCCGAACCCCCGCGGTCGCGCTCCAACGGCACTGTCGCACCATGGAATTCGGCTCGCCCATCGCGCACCGTCGCGTCGATCAGATTGATCGCCGGTGACCCGATGAAGCCGGCGACGAAGGTGTTGACCGGATGGTCGTAGAGCGCCTCCGGCGTGTCCACCTGCTGCAGCACTCCGTCGCGCAGCACCGCCACCCGGTGGCCCATCGTCATGGCTTCGGTCTGGTCGTGCGTGACGTAGACCGTCGTGACTCCGAGTCGCCGCTGCAACGCGGCGATCTGCGCGCGGGTCGAGACACGCAGTTTGGCGTCGAGGTTGGACAGTGGCTCGTCCATGCAGAAGACCTTCGGGTTCCGCACGATCGCCCGACCCATCGCCACCCGCTGCCGCTGGCCGCCGGACAGTTGACCCGGCTTGCGGTCCAGCAACTTCTCCAGCTCGAGGATCTGGGCGGCTTCCAGCACGCGTGCATGCGCATCGGCCTTGCTCACGCCGGCGTTGCGCAGGGCGAACGCCATGTTCTCCTCCGCCGACATGTTCGGGTAGAGCGCGTAGCTCTGGAAGACCATCGCGACGTCCCGGTCCCGAGGACGGACGCCCTTCTGGTCGTGACCGTCGATGAGGATCCGGCCGCCGTCGACCGGCTCGAGGCCGGCGAGCATCCGCAGGGTCGTCGATTTCCCACAGCCGGACGGCCCGACGAGCACCAGGAATTCGCCGTCGTCGATGTCCAGCGTGACGCCGTCCACCGAGGGCTGCGTGTTGCCCTTGTGACGCCGGGTCGCGGCGTCGAAATATACCGAAGCCATCTCTCAGGCCTTGAGCTTCGGCTTCACCTGCGTCTCGTACGCCTTGGTGATGGTCTTGTCCAGACCCGCCATGGTCGTCTTGACGTCCGAACCCGCGATGATCTTGTCCAGCGCCGCGCCGATCGTCGCACCGCCGTTCGGCACGAACACGCGGGCGTTGTCCTGCGGCCGGGTTCTGGGCAACTGGTCGACGGCGACCTTGAAGTTCGGGTTCTTCTTCAGGTAGGCCACCTCCTCGGGCAGCTTCAGCGCCGACTTGCGCACCGGCATGTAGCCGGTCGCCTGGGTGAAGGTCACGGTGCTCTTGGCGTTGGTCAGGAACTCCAGGAACTTCGCCGCGTTCGCCTTGCGCGCCGCGGAGATGCCCTCCGGGATCGCCAGGCCGGCGCCGCCCGTCGGGCAGCATTTGACCCCGCCCGGAGCCGGGACGAAGCCCACGCCCAGCTCGAAGGGCAGGTCCTTGAAGCCGCCGAGGTCACCGGTGGATTCCAACAGCACGCCGCCGAGGCCGGCGCCGAAGTCGCTCGCGGAGTCGGCCGACGTCTTCACCCAGCCCTTCTTGCCCCAGTCGGACAGCACGGTCGCGGCCTTGAGCGTCTTCGGGTCGCTGAAGGTGGTCTTCCAGCCCTTGGAGTAGCCCCCGCCGTACGACCAGGCGATGGACTGGAAGGTCCAGTCCAGGTAGTCCGCGCCGTCGTCGAGGATCAGCGCATGCTTGCCGCCGCCCAGCGCCGCCTGCAGCTTCGGCGCCCACTGGGTGAACTCGTCCCAGGACCTCGGCGAACGGTCCGGCAGGCCGGCCTTCTTGAAGGCGTCCTTGTTGTAGTAGAAGAGCACCGTCGAGCGCGCATAGGGAATCGCGTAGTGCTTGCCGAGGTACTTGTAGTCGCCATACAGACCCTCGACGTAGTCGTCGGTCGACAGGCCCTCCTTCTTGAAGAGCGCGTCGATGTCGGTGAAGCGGTTGTTGATCGCGAAGTTGAACCAGGTGACGTCGGAGGCCACGATCACGTCCGGCAGGTTGCCACCGGCGAGTGCGGCGTTGAACTTCTGCCCGACCTCCTCATAGTCCTTGCCGGCGTCGGTCAGCTTGACCTTGAGCTTGGGGTTGGCCTTCTCGAACTCCGCGATGATCTTCTTCTCGGTGTCGGTCGAGGTCCCCGGGTGATTGCTCCAGAAGTCGATCGTGTTGGAGTCTCCGCCGCCGCCCTTGCCGCTCTTCCCGGAGGACTCCGAGCCGGTCCCGGCACAGGCTGCCAGGCCGGTGGCGGCTACGGCGCCACCTGCTGCACCGAAAAATCCGCGGCGAGTCAAACCAGACATGTGATGCTCCTTCGTGTGAAGTTTCAGCCCTTAACCGCACCCGCGGTGAGGCCCTTGATCATGTGACGTTGCAACGCGAGGAAGACGATGAGCACCGGCAGCATGGCCAGCACGGTGGCCGCCATCACCGGCCCCCACTGGGTGATGCCGTCGTTGTTCTGCAGGTGGGTCAGTCCGATGGGGAGCGTGCCGCTGCGGCTGTCGTCGGACATCAGGAACGGCCAGAGGTATTCGTTCCACTCGTTGACCACGGTGATGATCGAGAAGGCGATCAGCGTCGGCCAGGACATCGGCAGGACGACCCGCCAGAGCAGCTTCAGCGGCCCGGCACCGTCGAGTCGGGCCGCCTCGATGATCTCGCCGGGCACCGACAGGAACTGGTTGCGCATCAGGAACGTGCCGAAGGCGACGCCCGCGAGCGGGATGATGATGCCCTGGTAGGTGTTGCGCCAGCCGAGCTGGCTGACCAGTGCGTAGTTGGAGATCACGGTGATCTGGTTGGGCACCATCAGCGCCGCGATGATGATCACGAACAGCAGGTTGCGCCCCGGGAAACGCAACAGCGACAACGCATACGCGCTGAGCACGCCGAGCACGATCTTCGCGATCGACAGGATCGCAGTGATGATCACCGAGTTGCGGAAGTAGTCCCAGAACGGGATCGAGGTCGTGGCCGAGTGGTAGCCGTCCGACGTCGGATGCGCCGGCCACCACTGCGCCGGCTGGGTGTAGATGTCCGGTCGCTGCTTGAACGACGTGACCACGATCCAGAAGAGCGGTGCGGCGACCAGCAGGAAGACCAGCACGATGCCGATGTAGCCACCGACCTTCATGCCGAGGCCGCCGAAGCCGGCCGCCTCCGCGTTGTGTGCGCCGGTCGGCTTCTCGTCGGTGTCGACCCCGGTCAGCGCGGTGGTGTCAGTCACGGTGCATCCCCCGATCCATGACTCGGACCTGGATCACCGTGATGATCAACAGGATCACGAACATGATGGTCGCGATCGTCGCGCCATACCCGGCCTTGCTGTTGACGAAGGTCTCCCGATAGACCTGGTAGACCAACGTCGTCGTGCCGTAACCCTGCGGGCCTCCCCTGGTCTCCACGTTGATGATGTCGAAGACCTGGACCGAGTTGAGCAGCACCGTGATCGACAGGAAGAACGTCGTCGGCCGCAGCTGCGGCAACAGCACCTTGTAGAACCGTCGCCACGCCGACGCGCCGTCGATCTCGGCGGCCTCGTCGAGATCGGCGCGTCGCCCCTGGAGCGCGGCGAGATAGATGACGAAGGTGTAGCCGAGGTTCTTCCACACATAGGTCGTGGTGACCATGACCAGGGCCCAGCCGGGCCGCTGGTAGAAGTCCGGCACCTGGATCCCGACCCGATGGAACAGGTCGCGCAGCATGCCGAAGTTCGGGTCGAACACGAACTGGAAGGCGATGCCGACCGCGGCTCCGGAGATGACGAACGGCGCGAAGATCGCCGACCGCACCAGGTTCCGCCCACGCAGCTTCTGGTCCAGCAGGATCGCCAGTGCCAGACCGAGCGCCATCGAGATGCCGACCGCGCACACCGTGAAGATCAGCGTGTTGCGCAGCACCTCATGCGAATTCGAGTCGTGCCACCAGGTCTTGTAGTTGTCGAAACCGATGTAATGCGCGACGGGCGCGGCGATGTTCCAGTCGGTGAACGACAGCCGGAAGTTGTCGAGCAACGGCCGGTAGGTGAAGATCACCAGCAGGACGAGGTTCGGCAGCAACAGCGCAGCTGCGAGCAGCCACTCGCCATACGGCCGGCCACTGCGACGTGGCGGCGGGCCGACAGGAGCCGGCGGACCCGATCGCGGCGCCGCGGCAGCGGTGTCGGGTGGTGCGGTCACGACCGCACAGCTTCATCGACGATGGACAACACGGCTGAACACTAGTGTGCGCACAGCCGACACGGGGGAAACTTTCCCGTGCGTCCACCGAACTGTTACTTCGTTACGTGCCGAAGCTGTAGCAGCACCGGAGCCTCTGGATCGCAGGAGGCGAATGCCAGGCGGTTCGTGCCCGTCGACTTCGGCAGCGGGACGAAACCTGCTGCGCGCAGCGCAGGTCGCACGGCCGACCGCGCGGGATCGTGGTCCGTGCTCAGCACCAGCCCGACGGGCTCGCCGGCGGACGATGCCGGACGTGCCCTCACTCGCACATGCTCGCTGAGCCCCGCGATGGCGAACTGACGCCTGAGCCGCTCGCTCGCTCTTCGGATACTGACGTCCATGCGATCGCCCTCGGCACCGGTTGGATCGTCGAGAGCGGGCCGGTCCGCCAGCAGGTTCTCGTTGTATGGCGAAAGGCGTTCCCGCCACAGGGTTTCCACCTGATCGAGCAGCTGCTCGCGGGTGCCGTTGTTGTCCAGGACGACGTCTGCGGCGGCATACCGCTGCTCGTCGGTGGCCTGCGCGGACACCCGTGCCTGCGCGTCGGCGTGCGACATACCGCGGTCGCGCATGATCCGCTCGATGCGCACATCCTCAGCAGCATCGACGATGAGTGTCAGGTGGTAGTCGGCCGCCAGGCCGCCCTCGACCAGCAACGGCATGTCGTGCACCACGATGGCGTCGAGCGGCGCCTGCGCGTGCTGCTGTGCGGTCAACTCCCGGATCCGCGGGTGCGTGATCGCCTCGAGGTCGCGGCGGGCCGCTTCGTCGGCGAAGACGATCGCGCCCAGCGCCGGGCGATTCAACGAACCATCCGGCAGCAGCACGCCGTCGCCGAATCGTGCTGCGACCTCTGCCAATCCGTCGCTGCCACGATCGACCACCGCCCGCGCCAGCGCATCCGCGTCGATGACCACCGCACCCAACTCGGCGAGCCGCGCCGACACCGTCGACTTCCCGGAGCCGATCCCGCCGCTGAGTCCCAGATAGAGCACGGGCGAGAGCCTAGTGCGGCGCCGCCGGGCGAAATCGGCGGACCACCGCGGAACACCGGCAGGTATGACGAAAGCCCCCGGAACCGAGTGGTTCCAGGGGCTTTCGGTTGTTTCAGCTACCGAGCGTCACCCGCTCAGTTGCCGGTGAGCTTCTCGCGCAGTGCAGCCAGCGCCTCGTCGGAGGCCAGCGTGCCCTCTGCCGGAGCGGCGGCCGGGGACGCGGACGCCGCCGGTGCGGCGCTCTCGGACGCGCTCGACTCCGAGGAGTAGGAGGTCGAACCCGCGGTGGCAGCGGTGGCAGCGGCCTCCGCGTCCTCCTTGCGGGCGCGCTCGATCTGCTCCTGGTGCGCCTCGTAGCGGGCGTGCGCCTCGGCGTACTGCTTCTCCCACTTCTCGCGCTGGGTCTCGTAGCCCTCGAGCCACTCGCCCGACTCCGGGTCGAAGCCCTCGGGGTACTTGTAGTTGCCCTGCTCGTCGTACTCCGCGGCCATGCCGTAGAGCGTCGGGTCGAACTCGGTCGCGGCAGCGGCCTCGTCGTTGGCCTGCTTCAGGCTCAGCGAGATGCGGCGACGCTCGAGGTCGATGTCGATGACCTTGACGAAGATCTCCTGGCCGACCTGGACGACCTGCTCCGGCAACTCCACGTGGCGCTCGGCCAGCTCGGAGATGTGGACCAGACCCTCGATGCCGTCCTCGACGCGGACGAACGCACCGAACGGCACCAGCTTGGTGACCTTGCCCGGCACGACCTGGCCGATGGCGTGGGTGCGGGCGAAGTGCTGCCACGGGTCTTCCTGGGTCGCCTTCAGGGACAGCGAGACACGCTCGCGGTCCATGTCGACGTCCAGCACCTCGACCGTGACCTCGTCGCCGACCTCGACGACCTCGGACGGGTGGTCGATGTGCTTCCAGGACAGCTCGGAGACGTGAACCAGACCGTCGACGCCACCGAGGTCGACGAACGCACCGAAGTTGACGATGCTGCTGACCACACCGGAACGGACCTGGCCCTTCTGCAGCTCCTTGAGGAAGGTCGTGCGGACCTCCGACTGGGTCTGCTCGAGCCAGGCGCGACGCGACAGGACCACGTTGTTGCGGTTCTTGTCGAGCTCGATGATCTTGGCCTCGATCTCCTTGCCGACGTACGGCTGGAGGTCGCGGACCCGGCGCATCTCGACCAGGGATGCCGGCAGGAAGCCGCGCAGGCCGATGTCCAGGATCAGGCCGCCCTTGACGACCTCGATGACGGTGCCGGTGACGACGCCGTCGTCTTCCTTGATCTGCTCGATGGTCCCCCAGGCGCGCTCGTACTGGGCGCGCTTCTTGGACAGGATGAGGCGGCCTTCCTTGTCCTCCTTCTGGAGAACGAGGGCTTCGACCTCATCGCCGACCGCCACGACCTCATTGGGGTCGACGTCATGCTTGATGGACAGCTCACGCGAGGGGATGACGCCCTCGGTCTTGTAGCCGATGTCGAGGAGGACTTCGTCCCGGTCGACCTTGACGATGACACCGTCAACGATGTCGCCGTCATTGAAGTGCTTGATCGTCGCGTCGATGGCGGCGAGCAGCTCCTCCTCGGATCCGATGTCGTTGATCGCGACCTGGGAGGTGGTGGTGGCAGTCATGTAGTAGGAAACCTTCGGTGGACATTAGATATGGACAGTGTGTTGGAATGACGTCGAGTCACTGGCCGAAGCCGGAAACATCGCGGCAAACGCCGGAGGGACCTCGTCGTCACCGACGGTGCCGAGAAGAGAACCCCTGACACGCACATGCGTGCGCGTGTTGATCCTATCGGCCCGTCCACAGCTGGGTCAAAAGGGGTCGAGCCGAAGGAGTGGAGCGGACCGGATGGACGTTTTCGGAGTCGGGCGGCGAGCCGCAGTCAACGCCGAGACGCAGGCCGCGAACCGCGCCTGGTGGGACGACGAGGCGGTCGCATACTACGCCGAGCATGGTGAGTTCCTGCAAGATGACGAACTCGTCTGGGGCCCGGAGGGCCTCACCGAGGCAGAGCTCGGCCTGCTCGGGCCGCTCGCCGGGCGCGACGTCCTGGAGATCGGCGGCGGCGCGGCCCAGGGTGGCCGGTTCGCGGCCCGTCAGGGCGCCCGGGTGGTGTCGACGGACCTGTCCGCCGGGATGCTGCGCCAGGCGACGGCCATCGACACCCGCGCCGATGCGCTACTCCCCCTCGCCCAGTGCGACGCCACCGCACTCCCCTTCGCATCGACATCCTTCGACGTCGTCTTCACGGCATACGGTGCCGTGCCGTTCGTCGCCGACAGCGCGGCGATCATGCGCGAGGCGGCGCGCGTGCTGCGCCCCGGTGGCCGTTTCGTCTTCTCCACCACACATCCGGTCCGGTGGGCGTTCCCGGACGCACCTGGGCCCGAGGGGCTGGTGGCGGACCGGTCGTACTTCGACCGCACCCCGTATGTCGAGGAGGGCGACGACGGTACGGCGACCTACGTCGAGCACCATCGCACCCTCGGCGACCGGATCCGCGAACTCGCGGCGGCCGGGCTCACCCTCGTCGACCTCGTCGAGCCGGAGTGGCCCGATCGCAACCAGCAGGTGTGGGGCGGCTGGTCCCCCACCCGTGGCCGGGTCCTGCCGGGGACGGCGATCTTCGTCGCCGACAAGCCCGTTCACGACTGAGATCTGATCCTCGGCGTCGGAGCCGGGTTGCTTCTCGGACCGTCCGGGGTCAGACGAAGATGGACAGCACGAGCACGCAGCAGAACGCGACCACACTGACCAGCGTCTGCACGGCCGTGTGCGTCTTCGTCGCGTCCCCCATCGACATACCGAAGGACTCCTTGACCAGCCAGAAGCCGGCATGGTTGACGTAGTTCAGCCCGACGGAGCCGGCACCGATCGCGACGACGACCAGCGACGCCTCCCACGATCCGGAATGCGTGAGCAGCGGCGCGACGATGCCGGTGGCGGAGACGATCCCGACGGTCGCCGAGCCCGTCGACACCGACAGCAGCAGAGCCAGCAGCCACCCGAGCACGACCACGCTGACATTCATCGTGCTGGTCGCCGATGCGATGGCATCACCGATCCCGGAGCTCTTCAGGACGCCGTTGAACGCACCTCCTCCGCCGATGATCAGCAGGATCCCGACGACCGCTTGCAGGCTCTGCGAGACCGAGCGTCGCAGGTCCTCACCGTCCCGCCCGGCGAGGAAGCCGAGCGCCACCAGTGCGTAGAGGAAACCGATCAGCATGGCAACGACGGGAGTGCCGACCAGTGTTGCGGCCTTGAGCACTCCGGAGCCCTCCGGCAGCCAGATCTCCGCAAAAGTACGGAACAGCATGAGTGCGACCGGCACCAGGATGGCCACGATCGCCGGCGCGGTCCGCACCTTCCGGTCCCGGCCGGAACCACCCACCGAGCCCGCGGGCACTCCGGCACCGGACAGCTTTCCCGTCGTCTCGGCGCGTGTGAACTGCTCGACCAGGGCGGCGTCCGGCTCGATCACGACGCGGTGTGCCATGAATCGTGCGAACAGCGGACCGGAGATCAGCACTGTCGGAACGGCGCAGATGAATCCGATCAGGATGGTCTTGCCCAGGTCCGCGTGCAGGCCGTCGACGGCGACCAGCGGTCCCGGGTGCGGCGGAACCATGCCGTGCAGCGTGGCAAGTGCCGCAACCGTGGGGATCATCAGCAAGGTGTATGGCGACGAGACCTCCGGCCGCTGCTCCTTGATCTGCTGCGCCACGCTGAACACCAGCGGGAGCAGCACGATCAGCCCGACCTCGAAGAACATCGGGATGCCGATCACGAATGCGGCAGCCGCCATGGCGAACGGCAGCATGCGCACACTGGATCTGCTGACGATCGAGCGCGCGATGCGATCGGTCGCACCCGAATCGGCCATCAGCCGGCCCAGCATCGTGCCGAGCGCCAGGGTCATGCCCACGTCGCCGAGGATGCCGCCCGCTCCGTCCTCCAATGACGACGCGATCTTGTCCGGGCCCTCGCCGGCCGCCACACCGACGAGGACGGACACCACCAGCAATGCGACGAACGGATGCAATTTGACCCGGGAGTTGATCAGCGCGATGAGAAGCGCGATCGCTACCACGAGCAGGGCGAGCAGATACCAACTGTGCAACGACACAGGGACTCCTGAGGGGACGAGGGCAACCGATCGCGGTTCCGGAATCGATTCCGGAACAGTATGGCGACGATCACATAGCCCGTCAATCGGCCCCGGTCAGCCCGGTCGTGCCGTGCTCCGCTCGCCCAGCTGTTCGAGCAACCGGGTCATCGCCAGCCGGGTCGCCTGCGCGTCGGCAGTGGTGTGAACCAGCGGTATGTCGGCATCCAATTCCGTTGTGCCGTCGGCACTTTCGGCACTCTCGACCAAGCACGCGCCATCGATGGACATCCCGCCCAGTTGCGCACTCGCGTCACTGCGATCGAGGGAGGCACGCGAACCGACCAGTAATTGGTAACCGGCATCAGCCGCGCATTGTGCGGCGACGCGGAGCACCTCACCGATCGCGGGGAGCTCGAGCGGGACGAAGAGCGCCACGACGTCATACCGCCCGGTGCGTAGCGCACGCGCCGACCGGTTCGGCTGGTAACCCATCGAGGACGCGACATCCAGGATGCGCTCCCGGGTGGCTGCTCCCACCTCGTCCTGTCCGGACAGGGCACGGGAGGCGGTTGCCTTGCCGACCCCCGCAGCGCGGGCGACGTCCGCGAGCGAAATTCGTTTCACCATCCCACCTCCTCTCGCCGGTCAGCACGATCGTAGGAGGCCACCCGCGGAGCCGTCGGCCGAACCCGGACACCGCGATCGTCGGTGCGCCGGCACCGAAAGACGGCTTCCTCGCCGAGTGACGGCGCGAAAGCACTGTCACTCGGCGAGGAAGCCGTCAGTCGTGGGCCTTGCGGCCGTGTCGCCGGTCAGTCCCTGCCGTGGCGCCGCAGTACGTCGGCCGACGTCGCGTCGTCATCCGCGTTGTCGTCGAGCAGCCCCGAGACACCGCCCCGGGTGTCGTCGTCGTACTCGTAGTCGTCGTCGTAGTCGGCGTCGTTGTTGCGGCGACCCATCAGCACTGCCATCAGTGCACCACCGATGAGTAGCAGGATGCCGAGGATGCCCAGCGCCCACGGCGCGATCTTCAGGGCCTTCAGCTGCGAGGCCTTGCCCTTGTATTCGTCGACGTTGGACTTGACCGTCGCGTCGTCGAAGACCGAGGTGGTCCGCAGCACCTGCACCGACTTGTTGTTCTTGGGGTTGGTCAGCCACTGCTTCTGGCCCTCGCTCACCTTGATGAACGCGCCGGTCTGCGGCTCGACCCAGATGATGCGGTCGTTGGAGTAGGAGAACTTGGCGTGCACCCCGGGACTGCTCTTGGCGCCACCGAAGAGGAAACCGGGGCTGTCCATGGTGGGTTCGTTGGTCATGCTCTGCCGCGGCACGGTGCCCTCGTAGCGGTAGACCTCGAGGCCGTCGATCTTGTCGGTGCCGGCGTACTTCATGTTCATCGTCTTCTCGGTGGGGCCATCCCAGTAGGGGTAGGTGGTCTTCTTCGCACCGAACGGGAACTTGACGGTGTAGCCCTTGTGCTCGACGGCCTTTTCGTTCTCCGAGTCACCGCTCCACTTCACAACCTTGCCGGTGTGCCGGTCGACGGCGAACTTCTCGGTGAAGCCCTGCTGTGCAACCTTGGTCTCGGGGATCTTGGAGTACTGCCACTTGCTGAAGATGACGGCGTTGTGACCGAACTTCTTGCTCTCGTCCTTCTGGGCGACAGCGCCGATGGTCGTCGTCAGCGTGGTGTGCTGAAACTTCAAGGTGCCGGCATCGAAGAGATAGGCGTTCTTGTCGACAGCGACCTGCTTGGTGTTCTGATCGATCGGAATGACAGCCAACTTGTCAAACGCGTAGAACTTCAGCAGGAGAGCCATGGTCACGAAGAACGCGCCAAATCCGATGACGATCGCGGATTTCCGCACTGGTCTGACCTCCGGTTGTGAGCTGGAACCTACCGGACAGTAGCAGCATCCGTGCGAGTTGTGTCACACGCGGGATGCGTGGTCTCGAATCAATTTCTCGACGACCACCTGCAGAGACGACCCTGCACCGTCGACCTTCTGTGCGCTAAGCCCCGCCGACGCCGCCGCCTCCAGGTCGGTGAGCTGATCGCCCAGCAGCACACAGCGGTCCGGTGCCGCCCACGGAGCACGGCGCAGCGCCTCACGGACCAGACCGCCACGCGGTTTCCGGCAGCCGCACGTGTCCTTCTCGTGCGGGCACACCTGTATGGCGTCCACGCGCGCCCCACCGATGGCCAGCCCGGCCAGCAGCGCACGATGGACGTCCAGCAGCTCCGCACGACTCAGCTCCCCCGTCGCCATACCGCGCTGGTTGGTGATCAGCACGACGGCGCAGCCGGCGTGCTGTAGCGCGGCCACGGCCTGCGCCGCCCCCGGCAGCAGCACCAGGTCGGCAGGATCGCTGACATAACCGGGGCGGTGCACGTTGAGCGTGCCGTCCCGGTCCAGCAGCACCAGGTCGTACGGCGCCCCGGTCGAGCCGGCCGGGCGAGGGATCGGCGCGCGGCACTCGCCGAGCAGCTCGGCGTCGCTGAGAGTCACTGACACACGACGTCGACCGCCTCGCACCACACGTGCGTCCAGAGCATGTGCGCCTCCTGGATCCGCGGGGTCTCCTCGGACGGCACCGCCAGGACGTGATCGGCCCGGCCGGCCAGCCCGCGTCCCTGCTCACCGGTCAGCACGATGGTCAGCATCTTCTGCTCGCGGGCGACGTCCAGGGCCCGCAGGATGTTCTTGCTCGCACCGCTGGTGCTCATCGCCAGCAGCACGTCGCCCGGGCGCCCGAGGGCGGCGATGCCACGCGCGAACGTCTCGTCATACGCGTAGTCGTTCGCGACGGCGGTGATCGAGCTGAGCGACTCGGCGAGGTTGACCGCGGGCAGCGGTGCGCGGTCCAGGATGCACTTGCCGATGAACTCCGCGGCGACGTGACTGGCGATCGCCGCGCTGCCGCCGTTGCCGGCGACCAGCAGCGTGCCCCCCTCGACGAGCGCGTCGAGCAGGGCGGTGCCCGCGGCATCGACCTGTGCGACGAGCTCGGGCTCGGCGAGCGAACGCGACAGCGCCGCCCAGGCCGCCAGGCCCTGCTGCTGGCGATCGCTCACGGCCGGCCCGCGGCGTTCCGGCGCTACTTCGTGCAGCGCATGTCCGGTCGGCATCAGTGCTGTCCTCTCCAGGTGGTGACGCCCTGCTGGCTGAAGGTGATCTCGGAGATCGTCAGCCCCAGTGCGAGAAGTTCCTGCGCGACGATGTGTCGCCGTTCGAATTCGCAGACGAAGACGAGGTGTCCGCCGCCGCCCGCACCGGTGACCTTGCCGCCGAGAGCTCCGGCGTTGAGCGCCGTCGTGACGGCCTGGTCGATCAACGGTGTCGAGATGCGGTCGGACATCTTGCGTTTCTGCGACCACGCCTCGCCGAGCAGGCGGCCGAACCGGTCGACCTCGCCGCGCACCAGCGCGACCTTCATCCGCTCGGCGAGTGCCTTCTGCGCGCGCAGGCCCTCCAACGCCTCGGCGTTGCCGGTCTCGTAGCGCGAGCGCTGGTCCTCGATGATGTGGTCGCTCACCCGCGTGTTGCCGGTGAACGCGAGCAGCATGTTGTGCTCCAGCTCGTGCACCGTGTCATCGCGCACCCGCAGCGGATTGACGATGACCTCGTCGGCGCGGAACTCGATGTAGTTGAAGCCACCGAACGCCGCGGCGTACTGGTCCTGCGAGCCGCCGGGGATGCCCAGGTCGTCACGTTCGAGGCGGTAGGCCAGTTCGGCCACGTCGTATGGCGTGAGGTCGAGACCGCAGTGCTGCGCGACCAGCCCGATCACCGAGACCATCACCGCACTGGACGAGCCCAGTCCCGAACCCGGGGGTGCCTGGGTGTGCAGGAAGAGGTCGAAACCTCCGGACGGGCGGGCGCCCTCGATGCCGCGGATGCGGTCGATGGCCGCCTTGGGCAGGTCGAGATTGCCGTCATACTCGACCGGCTCGTCGATGTTGAAGCCGATCGAGGTGCCGTAGTCGAGCGATCGCACGGTGACCTGTCCGTCGGTGCGCGGGCGCAGCGTGCTGAACGCGAACGACGAGATCGTCGCGGACAGGACGGCGCCGCCCTCCCGCTCCGGGAACGGCGTGACATCGGTGCCGCCACCCGCGAACGAGATCCGCAGCGGTGCGCGGGCACGCAGCACCGGCCGGCTGTGGTCGATCGCCGTGTCGGCCGGCAGCAACAGATCATCGCGTGCGGTCATGGAATCCTCGGGCCCGTCGGAAGGTGCGTGCTGGTGAAATCTACTGCAGAGTAGCTACCGACGACTCGCAGAGGGAGAAACGATGGGGCGCTACCGGCTGATCGACGGCCTGCGCGGGCTGGCCGCCCTCCTGGTACTGCTCTCGCACGTCGGTTTCTGGACCGGAGCGGACGGCCTCGACGTGTCCGGCGGACTGCTCGCACGCGGCGACAGCGGGGTCGCCGTCTTCTTCGCGATCAGTGGATTCCTGCTGCTGCGGCCGTGGATCGCGGCGGGTTCCGGTGTCGCCGCTCCCCAGGCGGTCGGTGTGTATGCCGTGCGCCGCGCCGCCCGAATCGTGCCGGCCTATCTGATCGCGCTCGTCGCGGTCCTGCTGGTCGCGGGGGCTGCGGGTGCGGTGGGCAGTTCCGATGGTGTCGGTGGCGTCGGCAAGGTCCTCGCGCATCTGCTGCTGGTGCAGGGGTATGTCGACACCTCCTACCAGTCGTTCAGCCAGACCTGGAGCCTCACGACCGAGGCGACGTTCTACCTGCTGGTGCCGGTTATCGGCACCTGGCTCGGGCGGCTGCTGCACCGGCGGTCGGCGCGGACGCTGTATGGCGTGCTGGGCGCCGTCGGAGTGGCCGGTGTCGCCATACAAGGAGCGGTGGGGGCGTGGACCGAGCACAGCCCGACGACGCACGCCGGTGTGCTGGGCACGAGCGTGCTCGGACACGCGGCATGGTTCGCGGCGGGCGCGGCGGTTGCGGTGGCAGTCCAGAGCGGTGACCTCGAGCGGCTCCGCGAGATCGGTGTCGGGACCTGGCTGGGCTCAGCGGCGCTGGTCTACGTGATCGCGTCGAGCGGGCTCGCCGGGCCACGCGACCTGCACGCGCCGACCGTCGCCGAGGCGATGTGCAAGGAGTTCCTCTACACACTGCTCGCCGCGCTGCTGCTCCTCGCGGCGGTCCGCGGGCCGTCGGATGCGCGATGGACGGCGATCGCGCAGTCCTCGATCAATCGCCGGCTCGGGGACATCTCGTACGGCGTCTTCCTCTGGCACGTGCTCGTGCTGCAGGTGATCTATCTGGCGTCCGGTTGGGCGCTGTTCACCGGGCCGTTCAGCGCCGTGCTCTTCGCGGTGCTGGTCTTCAGCGTGATGGCCGCGGCGGCGTCGAGGTCGCTGGTGGAGCAGCCGGTGCTGCGGTGGGTGCACCGGCGAACACGCACCCCGCGCGTGCCAGCGCGCTCAGCGTGACGGTGCCGAGCAGCTGACCGGCGACGGCGCCGAAGGACTGGGCGTCGACGACGCCGAAGAACGCGAGAGCCACCGCGGCCGCGAGCAGCGCACCGCCCGCTAGGTGTCGCAACCAGCGCACGGGCACCGCCGCGGCGACGAGTCCGGCCAGCAGCCCCGCCGGCCCGGCGGCCA
Organism: Flexivirga sp.; assembly: GCF_035551235.1. Lineage (GTDB taxonomy): Bacteria > Actinomycetota > Actinomycetes > Actinomycetales > Dermatophilaceae > Flexivirga. Next base: position 270,731 of record NZ_DASZNO010000021.1, read on the forward strand.
GGAACCCGACCAGCACCGCTGCGACCGCTCCGATGACTCCCCATGCGGGTTGAGCGCCGCCCCTCGCGGGTTGAGTAGGGCGGAGGAGCGAAGCGGAGGAGCCCGTATCGAAACCGCAAGTAGCCAGGGTCTCGATACGCGGTTTCCCCCGCTTCGCTCCTCCAACCCCTACTCGACCCGCTTTGTGGCGGCGACATACGTACGCCGTGACCAGGAAGGTCAGCAGCAGAGCGAGTGCGACGAGGCCACCACCGAGCAGCCCGAGCCGCTGCGGCGTCGTCGGTTCGAAGCTCATGGTGATCGTGTCGGCACCGGTGCCGGTGACCCGGAAGCCCTGCCGCCAGCCGTCGACCTCGACCGCCTGCAGCGCGTGCCCGTCGCGATCTGTCGCGTGCCAGCCCGCATTGAAGCCTTCGCTCAGCGAGAAGACTCCGGGTGCACCGGCACTGACACGGACCACCCGCTTGCCGGAGTCGCCGGTGACGGAGGTGACCTCGCGGCTTGTGCTCGCCGGTGACGAGGCCTTGCCGAACGTCGCGAATTGCGGTGTCAGACCTGGCTTTCCGGCAACGGAGATGGTTGACCCCCGCGGTTTCGATACGGGCTCGTTCCTCGCCCTACTCAACCCGCTTGAGCCGCAGGTGGTGGCTTCGACGAGGGCACCCTTCGTTGCGCGACCGGAATCGTTGATTCGCAACGGGATTCGAGTTGCCCTGCCGTCACCGGAGCGAACCGTCACGGTCCCGGCTGCGCCACATCCGGTGGACACGGAGTCTCCGGCGGAGCGCAGCCAGACCGTTCCCGACAGCGACCCGCCCCCGGTCAGGTGGATCTGCCGGGCGATGCGCGCGCCGTCCTCGGGCAGCCGGTGGAGCAACAGAGCCTGCGAGCTGAGGTCGACATGCTGCGGCACGTCGATCACCGAACCGAGGGTCGTGCCCGGGATCGTCATACCGACGATGCCGAGCACCGGGTCGATCGCGTCGCCGGGTGCCCGGAGCCGCACCTCGACCGTGCCGGCCCGGGTCGCCGGGATCGGCACGGTGAGCTCGCTGCGACCGTGCACTGCCACCGAGACCTGCTTGTCGCCCACGCGCACCTGCACGCGGTCGGGCAACGTCGCGTGCTGCGCAGGCCCGGCGAGCTGCAGCCGGATCTGCCGGACCGTGCGGCCCGGCAGCCGGCCGCGCAGCCACGCCGTGCGCTCGTGATCACCGGTCAACCACGCGGTCGATGCGTCGTCGTCGAACGCAGCGGCGGGTCCGTCGCGAACATCGAGATGGTTCTTGGCGAACGGGTCGGCAGCCGAGGACGAGACGTCCACGCGACTCCACCCGATCCACTCGCGCGCCGGCTGTCGTGCCGGATCGTCAGCGGGTAGAAGGTCTTTCGCGCCGATGCGCGTCGGCGTCCGGTCATCCCTGGTCAGCACCGGGCTGTAGGCCAGAGCGGTCGGCACGCCGTTGTTGTAGGACCGCCACGGCATGGTGTCGGTGACCACGTCGGCGTGCCCAGAGATCGCGCCGTCCAACCGAGACCACTGCTGCGCCGACAGGAGCCCGGTCGCGTAGAGCGCGAACATCGCCTCCGGTCCCCCGGCGACGGTCAGCGGTGTTGCGCCGTAGACGGTCGCACCCGAGGTCTTCGCGTCTCCTGCACCCGCGGCCGTCACGTCATACACGGTGAGCGCGGAGCGCCCCGTGCCGTAGGTCGCGGCCACCCGGAATCCCGGTGAGTGCGCCAGCGTCCGCTGCACCTGCTGCCACGGCTGGGCTCTGACCGAGGTCGCCAGATTGCGCCGCAGCACGACCCGGTCGATGCCGAGCCGCACGAGCCCGGCCGCGAGACCGGGTTGCGGCTCCCCCGACGCCGCGAGCTCGTCGGCCACGTCGAGGATCCGCGTCGAGCCCGGTATGCCGAGGGGCGCTGCCGCGCGGGTCACCACGGGTGACTTCGCGAGCGCCGAGAGCGGCTCGTCGGTCGTGCTCCCCCAGGTGTAGGTCGAGGTGCGCGAGTTGGGCAGCAGCATCGTGGAGCCGCCGGATTCCTGTGCGGCCCGGTCGATCTCGTGCGCGACCTGCGTCCACTGCGTCGGTATGGCGCCATACGCGTCCGAGGCCCCGAGCCGTCCCTGCCAGATAGGTGTCGCGGCGACGGCAACGGCGAGGGCCAGGACCGCGGGCACGAAGCGGTCCCGCGCCAGCCGGGACACACTCACGCGCTGCAGCACCGCGGTGAAGCCGATCACCAGCGGCACGCGCAGGATGGGGTCGGCCTTGTGGATGTTGCGCAGTGGCGCCAGCGAACCGTCGAGGAGCCCCCGCACCTGCTCGCTGATCGGGCTTCCGACCGTGCCGCCGTGCCCGAGCACCATGAAGAGCGTCGCACCGACCGCACACAGCAGGGTCCAGCGCGCGAGATGTCCCCGCTGCCGCAGCAGTCCCCAGCAGCCGACGGCCGCCACGACACCGGTCGCCAGGATCGCCGTCACGGACTGGGCGAGCACCCAGCCGCCTTGCCAGACAGGGTGACTCGCGCTGTCCAGGATGTAGGCGATCCAGTCGTCGGCGCCGCGCAACACATTGGGCACCGACGTGACGGCCGTCGTGATCGACGCCGTCTCGATGTAGTCCAGGAACGGGTAGGCGTAGCGCCCCATCACCAGCAGCGGCAGCAACCACCACAACGCACCGAGCACCACCGCGGCGAGCCACGGCACCAACCGCCGCCGCCCGACCGGATGCGTCAGCAGGAACGCGAACGGCAGCGCGAGCACGATCCCGGACGCGGTGGCGTTCACCCCGCCGAGAGCGGCCGTCAGGGTGCCCGCGAGCGCGAGGACGCGCACGAGTTCGGCACGAGGCAGGTCACGCCGGACCAGCGGCAGGACCGCGATCACCAGCCACGGCGCGAGCGCCATCGGCCACGCCTCGATCGAGATCACCGGCAGCACGGTGAGCATGCGGGGCGCGAGGGCGTATGCCGCACCACCCACCAGCGCCGGCACCGATCCGGCCACCCCGAGCCGGCGCAGCAACTGCTGCATGCCGAGGAACGACACGACCAGCAGCACCGTCCACCAGACCCGTTGGGTCGCCCACTGCGGCACGGCCAGCGAGCGGCATACGCCGAAGACCGGACCCATCGGGAAGAGGTAGCCGTAGGCCTGGTTCTGCAGTTCGCCGAGGCCGGCATGGTTGTTCCAGGCGTCCAGCGAGCGCCCGAGATAGCGCCAGGGGGTCAGCGTGAGGTCGATCTTGGTGTCCGGCTGGGTACGCCCGGGCGAGACCAGCCAGGGCAGCACCGCCAGGACCGCCAGCAGCAACAGCAGCTGCAGGCGCTCGATCGCACCTCGACCGAACAGCGCCTGCGCCCCGGTGGACTGCCGGCCCACCGTGTCCGGCTCGGTCATCGGCGACGCAGGATCAGCAACAGGTTCCAGGTGACGATCTCGCGCACCCCCGGCACCCGCAGCACGACCCGGGCCGCATCCGGCAGGTAGCGCGGTCGGGCCGCGAGCACCTCCACGTCGGGATTGCTCTCGGCCCACTGCAGGCCCTGCTTCACGCTGACGCGGAACAGGGTCCGGTCGATGGTGTTCTTGGGCGCGTGCCCGTGCTTGCGGGTGTAGCGACGGACCGCGCGCTCGCCGCCGAGCCAGTGCCACGGTGACGTCTCGTGGCCGCCCCATGGGGACAGCCAGTTGGTGTAGGAGAGATAGACCAGCCCGCCCGGTCGCACGACACGCACCATCTCGTCGGCCGCCTTCTCCGGCGCACGCACGTGCTCCCACAGGTTGCTGCTGAACACCACGTCGACGCTCGCGTCGGCGAATGGCAGCGCCTCGGCGGACGCAACCACACCGCCGTCGCGCACCGAGGACACCGTCGCGTCATGGTCGATGGGCACGTATGTCGCCCCCGCCGCGCGGAATTCGTGCGCGAACTCCGCGGGCCCCGCGCCGACATCCAGCACGCGCGCGCCCTCCAGGTCGGTGATCTCGGCGAGCATCTCGCGCGAGTCGCGCGCGAGCGTGCCGTAGAAGACCTCCGGCTCGGTCTGCTCCACCAGGAACGCACGGAAGAGGCGTGCCGACCTGCCGATGCCGCGGTCCATCAGGACGCCTTCCGTGCGGTCAGGTGCAGGGTCGGCCGCAGCGTCGGCCGCGCCGCGCGTGCGGCGAGCACCAGTGGTGCCGTGGCAAGTCCGGCGGCCAGCACCGAGCGTTGGGCGAGCACGCCGTGCGGCCGGGGGCGGGGCCGGGCCAAGCGGGTCATGCTGGCGACGTCGGTGACCAGGCTGTCCAGGGCAGGTCGAGTCACGCGCACATCGGTCAACCCTACGGAGGTCGCCGCCCGACGCAGGCTTTCGGCGCTGAAGAACCGCACATGGGTCGGGTCCTCGAGCATCCACCACGCACGGCCGTAGGCCCGCAGCCCGTCACTGTCCCCCGCGGGGGTCAGGAACTGCACGGCGCCACCGGGGGCCACCAGCTCGGCGGCATGCTGCAGGGTGCGCATCGGATCGCGCACGTGCTCGAGCACGTGGATGCCGTAGACCAGCTCCACCCGGTCCTCGGCAGGGGCAAGTTCCTCGATCGCGGCCGTGTGCAGGTGCCCGCGCTCACGGACCAGCGGGTCGACGGCCACCTCGAGTTGGTCCGGGTCGGTGCCGGCGACGGTCGCGCCGGCATCCAGGAACCGCCGCAGCAGGGCGCCCGATCCGTAGCCGACCTCGAACACCGAGCGGGGCGCGCCGTCGCGGGTCAGCAGTCGGTGGGTCAGCGCGAGCCGCCACGCGTCCAGGGTCGGCTCGCCGCCATACGCACGATCGCGGTGATCGGCAGGCGCAGCAGCCAGATCACGGGTCAGGTGACCGCAGTCGTCGCAGCGTTGCAGGGTGCCCCCGCCGCGCAGCGGCAGCGCCCGGGTGGGGTTCCGACAGATTTCACAGATCGCACGGGCCACCTCGCCGGACACACCAAACCTCCAGTTACCAACGGGTAGCATTCCGCGCTACTCTACCCGTGCCGGTCCGGATGTGGCCGGTGCCACACACCCCGACCGACTGGAGTCCATGTGCGCTCTCGTTCCGACGAGGCAGGCCCGCCGATGCGGGTGCTCTATCTTTCGTGGCGGGATCGGGACAACCCGGAGGCGGGTGGCGCGGAGACCTTCACCGAGCGCACCGCCGAGGTGCTCACCGAGCTCGGGCACGAGGTCACCATCTTCACCAGCCGCTTCCCCGGCGCCGAGCGCACCACGCAGCACGGCAAGGTCGGCGTCGTCCGGCAGGGTGGCCGCTTCAGCTGTTACATCGCGGGCCTGCTGTATGCCGCCCGCCACCGCGACGACTTCGACATCGTCATCGACGTCCAGAACGGCGTGCCGTTCTGGGCACCGCTGCTGGCTCGCCGGCCGGTCGTCAATGTGATGCACCACGTGCACCGCGACCAATGGCACGTGATCTTCGGCCCGAAACTTGCTCGGTTCGGCTGGTTCCTGGAGTCGCAGGTCGCACCGCGCGTCTACCGCAAGAGCCGTTATGTGACGGTCTCGCAGGCCAGCCGGGACGACCTGGTGGAGCTGGGTATCGACCGTGACCGCATCGACGTCGTCTACTCCGGCAACGACCGACCGGCCCAGCTGGAGCACGGGATCATGCACCCGCACAGCAACACCCCGGTCCTGACCGTGCTCGGCCGGCTCGTCCCGCACAAGCAAGTCGAGACCGCGATCGACATCCTCGCCGACCTGCAGGACCTGCACCCCGAGCTGCGCCTGGACATCATCGGTGCCGGCTACTGGCACGAGGAGCTGGTGCGGTACGCCACCCGGCGCGGTGTGCTCGACCGGGTGGACTTCCACGGTTTCGTCGACGACGCCACCAAGCACCGGCTGCTGGGACGGTCCTGGCTGATGTTGATGCCCTCACACAAGGAGGGCTGGGGGCTGACCATCGTCGAAGCCGGGCTGCACGAGACACCGGCCCTGGCGTTCGCGCACGCCGGTGGACCGACCGAGTCGATCCTGCACGGGGAGACCGGGCTGCTGGCGCACACACCGGACGAGATGCGCGAGCAGGTCGCGGTGCTGTTGCGCGACGACGAGCTGCGCACCGCCTTCGGCCGGGCCGCTCGGCGGCACGCGCTGAGCTTCGACTGGAGCAGCAGCGGCAAGGCGCTGGAACTGACCCTGAAATCGGTCCTGGGACGTGCGCCGCGCCCAGAGCAGCCCACCGCACGCGCACCACGGCTGCGGTCGGTGCACGAGATCCTCGCCGCCCGGCGTCATACCGACGCAGCGGACGCCGGCCGGGTCGACGAGGCGCCCGTCGCCGCCAACTTCTGAGCCGCCAACTTCTGAGCCGCGCCATACGCACGGGAACGGGGCGGTCATCCTCAACTGAGGATGACCGCCCCGTTCGGCGTTCGTGGTCGGTTTGTCGACGAGAGGTCTACTGGTTGTAGCTGATCGTCGAGGAGAACTTCTGCGGCTGCGTGACGGAGCCCTGCTGGGCGATCAGGCCGAAGATCGCCACAGTTGCGAGAACGGCACCGGCGACGACTCCACCCACGTTGTAGAGCAGCTTCTTGTTCGTGTCGGTCATGCTTACCTCTCGATTGAACGCGGTCAGCGCCTATGTTACCCATGAGTCAGCGCCTGTGTGCAATACGGCGCGTGCCGTGTCGGCAAGAGTGTCAGCAAGCGGCCGCGATGCCGCCGCAAGCTCGAGCTCACGGTGCTTGTTCAGCATCACCTTCGATATCACCTTCGATGCCGCGCTTCCGATCCCTTGCGGAATTCGCGGCGACGACGACGACGGCGAACCCGGCGAGCACCCAGCCGGTGTAGCGACCCGGCCCGCTGCTGGCCGGGGCACGAACCCCGGCTGTGCCCAGATCGTAGAGCCGCAGGTCCGCGGCGGACGCGACCGGTGATCTGCTGGTGACCTGCCGTATGTCGCCGGTCATCGGCTGGTCGGTCTGCACCAGGACGTAACGCACTCCTCCGTCGCGCAGGGCGGACACCAGGCCCGAGCCCGAGTGGAGGGCGGTGGTGATGCGGTGTGCGTCGGGGCTCTCCCCCGGGACCACGGTGCCGCCGAGCAGGGGTAGGTCGTCGTTGACCAGGACCTCGCGATCGAGCAGTCGTTGCCAGGGGTCGAGCACGACGACGTCGTGGTCGAAGGAGTACTGCCGATAGAGCGCCCACGGGAACACCGCGACGCCTCCCGCCGGCGACGCGTCGATGCGTTCCGCCATACCGGTGTATGACGCGGGGTAGTCGACTGCCCGCCACTGACCGCCGGCACCCCAGGCCAGCCCGGTCAGGGTCACCACCGGCCAGCATGCGACCACGCCGGCGATCGTGAGTGCGGCCACGCGCTGGGCACCGGAGGCGACTCCGGCCGCGTGCACGCGCTCCACCAGGCGCCCCGCGAGGACCGCGACCAGCAACACCCAGAGGCCGACGAACTTCTGCGCGTCCCGCAGCAGCCCACCACCAGGGAGGTCGGTCACCACGACGGTCATCAGTTGCCGTCCCCCGGGCACGGCACTGGCCGCGGCGAGGACGAGCCCGACGACGCCCGCGACGGTCAGACCCGACAGGCCGGCTCCTGCGCGCCATACCCGCTCCCGCACGGCGAGGGCCACGGCAGCCACGACGACCAGCAGAGCCAGGCCGGAGACGACCAGCGACTGACGCTCGGAGAACCAGACACCCTCGTTCCAGATACCTCCGCCGGTCACGAGCGACCCCAGCACGCCCCATGGCGTGTCGGCCTTCGCCATGAACGCCTCGACCCCGACCCGGGAGGTGCCCTGGGAAGGCGCGAGGAACAGGTAGGCGAACCACCACGTGGCGCTGGCGAGCACGAAAATGCCCAGTGCCCAACCGAATTCGCCGACCCGACGGCGCGTCGACGTCTGGTTTCCTGAGCGCATGGCGAGGACTGAGAGAACCACGATCAGCCCGAGGACCGCGCCGGTGGAACCGGTCGCGGCGCTGAGCAGCAGCCAGCACGCGAGCCGGGTCCGTGCCCGCGGCTCGTCCCGGCGCACCGCGGCAGCTCCCGCCACCAGGAAGGGCACGCACGCGTAACCGAGCAGGTAGCCCCAGTGCCCGATCGCGAGTCGTTCGGCGACATACGGGTTCCACGCGGCCACCAGCGCTGCCGACGCGGCGCCGAGCCGGCTGCGCATGAGCGCTCCGACACCGGCGCCGACCAGCACGAAAACCGCCAGCAGCAAAGCTTTTTCGACCACCCAGCCCGGTGCCAGGTGCGACAGCAGCGCCACGACGAAATCGTTCGGCACCGCACGCGGCACCGAACCGTCGACTCCCATCGTCCGGTCACTCAGCGCCAGCCGAGGCACGAAGACCAGGTCGTAGTGCAGCAGGTAGCCCGGCGCCAGCGACGGCCCGAGAGCGACGAGACCGCACAGCAGGCCGACGATGGCGCCCACGCTGCGGCCCCCGACCCGACCGGATCGCCCGATCATCAGCGTGCCTGGGTCTCGATGTCGGCGAATGCCGCTCCCATTCGGGCGCATTGGGTGACCAGATCGTGCTCGGCAACCATCCGCTCACGATTGGCGGCGCCGATACGCACCCGCCGGTCGCGGTCGGTCAACTGCCCCACCAGGGCGGCCGCGATCGCCTCCACATCGTCGTCGACCAGGTCGTTGGGTGGCAGCACCGCCTCGTCGTTGGTGCCGCATCGCGTCGTCACCACCGGTATGCCGCAGGCCTGCGCCTCCAGATAGGCCAGGCCCAGCTGCTCGGTCCACTTCCAGGTCGGTCGTGGCGCGGTGCAGAAGACCGCGGCGTTCGCCAGCAGGTCGGCCACGCCGTGTGCGTCCAGTTGTCCGGCCAGCTGCACGCCGGCGGCCGGGTCGGCGGCCGCGCGCTCCACCAGCCCGCGCAGCGGCCCGTTGCCGGCCACCACCAGGCGCGCCTCGGGCACCGAGGCGCGCACGAGGCGCATCGCGTCGAGCACCCGGTCGATCCCCTTGTTCGGGGCCAGCGGGGAGCAGAAGACGACGACCGGTTCGTGGGTCGGCTCGGCGGCGGGCGCGAACACCGCGGTGTCGACTCCGGGCTTCACCACGCGGATCTTGTGGTCCTCGAAACCGTTGTCCAGCATGTGATTTCGCGCCGCGTCGATGGTGCAGAGGTAGAGGTCGGCGTTGCGTGCCGAGTCCAGCGCCTGCTTGTAGGGCGGCACCTTGTAGAGCGGCTGGTTCGGCAGGTTCTCCCAGGTGATCACGGCCTGCAGCACCTTGCTGCCGCGTCGCCACCTGCTCGCCTGACCGGTCACCAGCGAGCACAGCTCGAGCGTCGTCACCCAGTCGTATGACGCAGGGTCCTGCCGCTGCAGCCCGTTGACCCAGGCGAGCGCGCCCGCCTCGACGAAGCGCTTGACCGGCCGCCGGTAGGTGCTCGGCACCCAGGTGATGTCACCCACCGGCTCCTGCGCGGCGAGCGCGGTCACGTCGGTGTCCGGCATCCGGCTCATCCAGTAAAGCTCGCGCCGCGGTCGCTGGTCCGGCAGCGACACCCACAGCATGCGCCTCACCCCACGAAGTTCTCCCCCGCTGCGCTCCTCCGATACTTCGCGGGGACCCCGCTCCTCGTTCACGGGGCTGCTGTCCTCGCACGGTCCCGTCGGCCGCGGCGCGCGCCCGCGGCATACCCGACGACCTCCAGGCTGCGCAGCACCACCATGCCGGCGGCGTGCATCGGGTCACGGGTCAGCAGCCGCCAGTTCGCGGCGTACGACTTCAGGACCGCGCGGCCCTGCGCGCCGACCGCCCCGTCGTGCTGGCCGGCGAAGGTGGGGATGCTGCGTCCGTAGTAGTACCGCTTGCGCAACACATCTGCCACGGTCAGCCGGCCCTCGTCGTGGTCGACCACGATGGGCGCGAGCTCGATGCCACGACCCTCGGCACGCATCCGCAGCCGCAGGTCCGCGTCCTCCGGGCCGGACATCTCCAGGTGGAAGCCGCCCTCACCCAGCAGGTAGTCGCGCTGCACCAGCCGCGGATTGTGCAGCCACGGCTGATTGAGGTAGCACTCGCGTTCCAGCGCCCGGCAGGCGGTCCAGAAGCCGTCGCCGATGGTGCGTTCGGGCAGGGCGACCCCGGTGGCGCCGCTGCTCGTGGCGGTCCGCACCGCCAGCTCGATACTGCGCGGGGGCAGCACCATGTCGCTGTCCAGCCATAGCACCCATTGACCCTCCGCGTGCGCGATGCCGAGGTTGCGTTGCGCGGAGCGTTCCGGGCCACCGGTCACCGCGACATTGGCGAGTTCGGTTGCGATTTCGAGCGTTTCGTCGTCACTGTGATTGTCGACGACGATCAGCTCGACGCGTGGATAGGTCTGGTCGAGCACCGATTGCAGGCACGCGCGGATGGTGCGCGCGTTGTTGCGGGTCGGCACGACCACGGACACGAGCGGGTCGTCAGTCACCGTCGGTCATCCCTTCGTCATGGCCGCCGCCCCGCAGCACTCCCACCAGTCCGATGACGAGTCCGGCACCGGCCAGCCAGTGCGGCCACATGCTGCGTGCGACACCGTCGGCGCTGAGCGTGCCCCGGGTGTCGCCGAGCACCAGCAGGTAGACGCCCATGGCGATCAGCAGCAGTGCCGCGCCGGCCAGCTGGAACCACCAGGTCGGGAGCGCGCGTCGCCACCGCAATGCCGCGACGACCGCGGCACCCGCCACCAGTCCGGCCCAGCCCACGAAGAACCCGGCCACCAGCACCAGGCCGATCTCGAGCGCCATCCGCGGGACGTGCAGCGGTGCGATGCGCGTAGTCAGCCGGCGTGGGCCCGCGCCAGCCGCAGACCGTTTCGGCCGCGGCCGGCGTTCCCAGGTGTCCGTCATGCCGCTGGTGTGCTCCGCCGAACCCTCCGCAGCGGCGGCGGCCTCCTCGGACGGTGTGCCCTCGTCGGCCTCACCGTCGTCCGAATCCCCATCCTGATCCTCACGCCGCCCGGGACGTCGTACCTTGCCCACGAACGCGACCACGACGAGCGCGACGGCCAGCAGGATGACCACGATGCTGACGCCCAGCGCGATGTTGGCACGGACCTGCGGGCTGTAGGTGATGTGAACGGTGTACTTGCCCGCCTTCGGCAGTGCCCAGCCGGCCGAGTAACCGTCGAAGGTCTGCGGCGCACCGAGGTCCTTGCCGTTGGCGGTGGCGTGCCAGCCGTCGGCGATGCTCTGGCCCAGCACGACGGCTGACGGACCGGTCGTCCTGACCTGCAGGGTCTTGTGCGTGCTGGAGTCGTCGGTGACCCGTGCCGATTGCTGCGGGTGGGTCGCCTCGGCCGCCGCGCGTCGGGTGTCCTTGAGATACAGGTTGTCCAGGGTGAAGCCGTTGACCGGCTCGATGCGATGCGTGCCCTTGCCGAGGTCCAGCGTGCCGCACATGGTCCATTTCCCGCCCTGGTCGGCGGTGCCCTGCAGTGCTTTGGTCGTCGGGCGCATCTGCACGGGCCAGCCGTCCACCGTCGCGACCTGGATGCACCGGGGGTCGGATGCACCCGCGTCCTCGATCGGTCCGAGGTCGCGATGCTTCACCTGCAGGCCGGTGTCGATCGTGGTGAACCTCGGCGGCGTACCGCTCTTGCTCCCGGTGATCGAGTCGATCGTCATCCGGATCTTCTTGCCGCGCACGGCCTGACCGTTCATCTGCGGTATGGCGATCCGCGTCGTGCCATCCCTCGTGAGGGCGGCGGTGGCGACCTTCTTCCCGTCCACGGTGAAGGTGACGCGCTTGGCGTAGGCGTTGCGCGGGTTCGACTCGTCGCCGTCCGCCGGTCGCTGGGTGACCGACACCGACGTGATGTCCCGCTCGGGCCCGTCCAGCTGCCACCACGCGCCGTCCAACTGCCCGCCGGGTTGCCATGCGGTCGATGTCTTGCCGTCCGCGGCCAGCGAGGCGCGTGTGCCCGCGACGCGGAAGTAGAAATCGGACGACGTCGCGCTGACCGAGGGCGAGAGGCCGGCGACCCGGTCGTAGATGGGTTCGAAGTCCCCCGCGACGCGGACTGCCGCCGTCCCGGCGAACGTCCGGGCGTCGGGCAGGCTGATGACGCGGCGCAGCTGCGTCTGGGCGTCGTCGTCCGTGTCCGCGGTCCCCTGCTGCCGGGTCAGCAGCACGTTCAATGGCGTCCTGTCGAAGCGCGCACGCTCGCTCGCGTTCAGGCGCTGGTAGAGGTTGTCGAACGTCAGCGGCGTACGCGCCGCGCGCACGGCAGCTGGTCCGGGCAGCTGTATGTCGGAGAGGCCGACCAGGTTGTAGCCGTGCCCTCGGGTCGAGTCGATCGTGACGGTGACGCGACGGCCGGACGCGTTGCCCATCGGGAAGTCGGCATACCCGGTCGAGGGGACCCGGCGAGTGACGGTCTTGCCGCCGGCGCGGACGGTCACCTTGTCGATCTTCACCTTCCCGACCCGGGCCTGGGCGATCCGGATGGTGCCGAGCTTCTCCGTCGTGGGCTCGGTGATCGTGAGGCGGTTCCCGGGCGCGCGGTTGAAGTCACCGAACAGCCAGGCGGTCGAGGGATCCCCGTCGACGGCGTTCTCGGGCACGGCATACGGCAGGTCGAAGAAGGCGCCGCCCTGCGAGGTCGCGGTCACCCGCGGACCCGAGCGCTCCAGGACGGTCTGGTCCTGGGGGTTGTCGCCGAGCGTCCGGCTCACCCGCAGCTTCTGGTCGGCGGCGAGGAGCGGGCCCTGGTTGCTCGCCAGGCGGTTGGGGACGGCGTTTCGGCGCTCGTTGGTGTCGGTCAGCACCAGTGCGTGGTCGCCGCCCAGGCTGCCGGCCAGCTGCCGGGGTGACAGGTCCTGCGCATAGCGGAAGCTCGGGCTGCCGCCCAGGAGGTCGGCGCCGACCATCGCCGGCACCGACCATCCGTCGCCGGCGACGACCAGCGAGTTGCTCGTCCGCTCGACCCGCACGCTGCTGCCGGCGCCCTTCACCGCATAGCGCTGCAGCGGCGGTAGCTGGCTCTCGTCCCCGGAGCTGTCCGGCGACCGCACGAACTCGCCGGGCAGTCCGTAATTGGCCACTCCGCGCAGGCCCTTGTCGCCCGCGGCGATCGAGGACACCACGCCGGGGCGCACGCCGCCGGCGTCCTCCCAGTTGGTGTCGTGCCGCATCAGCACGGTGTCCGCGCCCAGATAACGCGCGTAGGTCGACACCGTCCCGTCCGGCAGGAGGGCGTTCTGCAGGGTGGAGTCCAGCGAGGCGAGGAAGTTGCCGCCGGGAGCGGAGGCGTTCGGGCTGGTCTCGGGCAGGATGACCTGCCGGTTGAAGAGCGAATTGGCCACGTCGTCGGGCCGGTCCACCGTCCAGCGGTATGCCGGGCGCGTCTGCCCCGGCAGGAAGAGCACCGCCGAACCCGGATCGCCCTTGTCGATCGCCTTCGCGGCCTGCTTCCAGTAGGACGGGATGTCCATCGGCGAGGTGTAGAGCCGGTTGGTCAGGGCCGGCAGCGTCCACGACACCAGCAGCAGGAGGACGGAGACGGCGGCCAGTGGCGCGAGACCGTCACGGCTGAGCAGCCTGGGAAGCACCTTCGCGGCGGCGACGCCGAGGGCGATCGCGAAGGCGAGCGCGAGCAGTGCGCCGACCTTGTTGGTGGTGCGGAAGGCCGCCATACCGGGCAGGTCGACGAACCAGTGGAAGACCACCCCGAACGGCGAGGACGGATGCCCAGCGGCCGGGAACATGCCGACCATCAGCACGGCGGAGATCGCCACCGTGCCGCCGACGATCACCCGCGCGGCACCGTGCAGCCAGCGCATCGCCAGCAGCGCGAGCGCCGGCCACAGCATGGTGAGCGCCATGACCGTGGGACTGGTCAGGAACACCGCGTCCTGTGGCACCCATGCGCCGTGGTTGTCCTGGCCGTAAAGCGACCACAGCCCCATGCCGCGCAGCACCTCGGGGAAGGAGGCGACCTTCGCGATGCCGGTCAGGGATTCCGACTCGTCGATGATCTGGTTGCCGGTCGCCATGGCACCGAAGCCCGGCACCAGCCAGTAGATCGAGACACCGACCACGAACGCCGTGCACTTGCCCAGCGCGCCGAGCACGACCGGCCACCGCAGCCGCCATACCCGACGTGCGACCCAGAGGATCGGCAGCAGGGCGAGCAGCTGGAAGATCGGCACGATCGCCACGTTCATGCCGCTCATGGCGAAGAAGAGCAGCCCGAAGACCGCCGGCCAGGCCCAGCCACGCGGCGAGAACCAGCGATCCCCCGGCGTCCACAGCGCCCGGATGAAGGCGAGCAACGACCACGGCAGCAACGCCATCGGCAACGCGATCGCCAGCGTGCTGCCGGCCTGGATCGTGTAGGGGTTGGCCAGGATCAGCACACCTGCAGCAAGCCCCGCCCACTGCTCACCCCACGAAGTTCTCCGCTCCTGCGTCGCTCCGATACTTCGCGGGGACCCCGAGCCCCGAGTATCGGCGTCCTCGTGATGGATATGGATGAGGCGGCGGGTCAGCCGGGCAGTGCCCCAGGCAGTCGCCAGCCAGAGGACGAAATGCACGACCTTGAAGGTCCACTCCGGCGACAGGCCGATGCCGCGCAACGCACCGGTGACCAACAGGACCGGCACCAGGCCGACATTGAAGTTGGCCGAGCCGAGGTATGGCGTGTCGGTCCAGGCGGAGAGGTACTGCTCGATCATCCGCCGCGGCGCGAGATAGACCTCCGGCTTGATGTCGGTGTAGAAGTGCCCGAGACCGTTCAGCGCCACGATGAGCGCCAGCAGCAGGGTCAGTCCGAAAACAGTGAGCCGGTGGCCCGTCAGCTGTCGGCGCACGTGGTCGGCTCCCAGGGTTGAGGTCGGCTGTCGTCGCGGTCTTTGCGTTTGCGAGCACCCAAATATAACTCGCGGGTAACCTCTGTGCTCGTGGCCACACGTAGCGCACTTCGCACCCCCTCGTCGAGGACGGCGATGGGTGCGTTGCTCGGGGTCGCCATGGGTATGGCGAACGCGCTCGGCTATCTGGTCGTCATGCTGCTCTCGCGCCCGCTCGGACCCGGCGAATTCGGTGGCTACACAGCGCTTTCCACGTATGGCGTGCTGCTCGCCATACCGGCCGGGGTGTTCCAGGTCGTGGTCGCGCGGCGACTGTCCGGCGATGACCCCGAGGGCCCCACCAGCGCCATCCGGCCGGCGCTGCTGATCGGGCTGGGCTGTTTCGCGGTGACGGCTGCCCTCTCCCCCGCCCTGGCGCACTGGTTCCACCTGCCGTCGTTCTGGGCGGCGGTGCTGCTCGGCGGAATGCTCGTGCCGATGATGGTCACCGGCTGCTTCCAGGGGATCCTGCTCGGCCGCGGCCGGTTGCGGACGTTGTCGCTGCTCTATCTGGCCAACGCGCTCACCCGGGTCGTCGCGGCCTCGGTCTGTGCGTTCCTGTCCGCCGACGTCACCGGCGTCTTCGCCGCGATGCTGGTCGCCGGCGCCGTCACGGCCGGGTATGGCGCCTGGTTGTGCCGCGTCGACCTGGCCGCCCTGCCCCGCACGGCCCGGCTGGCCGGGGAACTGATCCGTTCCAACAGCACGCTGGCGGCATACGTCGCCCTGACCAATGTCGACATGCTGCTGGCCCGGCACTTCCTGACCCCGCACGAGTCCGGCGGCTACGCGCTGGCCTCGACCTTCGCCCGCGCGATGTGCTGGGGCACCCAGTTCGTGGCGCTGATCATCGTGCCGCGGATGCAGGGCTCGCGACCGACCCGCACGTTGTTGCGCGCCAGCGGGGTCGTCGCCGCGATCGGGGTGGTCGGCTTCGGGATCGTCGCGATCTCACCGCAGACCTGGATCACCGTCGCGGGCGGACCCGACTACGAGCAGTTCGGCCACCTGGCGCTGCTGTGCGTGGTGCTCGGCGTCGCGTGGGCGCTCGCGCAGGTGTGGCTCTTCTCGGAGATGGGCAGCGACACCGGTGTGCTCGGCGCGCTGACCTGGGCGGTCATCGTCGTCGAGATCCTGGCGATCGCCCTGGTCTGGCACGACTCGCCCACCCAGGTCGTGTGGGTCTGTATGGCGGGCGCGTTCGTCGTCGCCCTCTCCGGTTTGCTACGCGTCGTACTGCGGCATCAGGCCACCGCGATCGCGGACGAATCAGTGATCGTCGCCGCCGATAGCCCGCGAGCGTGAGAGCACCAGTCCGGCCAGCCGCTTGACCGGTCCCGGGAAACGATCGGCCGCACCCCAGGCCACCTTGTTGACCCGGTCCTGCACCGTGGTCTGGTAGCGGCGCAGCCCCTCGTCGGTCCGCGACAACCCGCGGCGCCGACCGGGGACCCGACGGAAGACCAGCGCGTGCAGGCCGTTGGACCAGCGCGGGTCGTCGGCGTGCTGCGCGTCCCAGGTGGCGGTGATGATCCAGCCCGGGTGGCGCTTCAGGAAGAGCTTGTGTGCCCGCTGCACCACCGGCCAGGTGGCGTCGTCGATCAGGACGAGCGCCTCGTCGGCGAGCAACGGCTCGACCACGGCCAGCGCGAGGTAGTGCGACAGCAGGGTGTGCTCGCCGTCGTAGAAATAGACGCCGACCGGCCGGTCGACCACGCCCTCCTGCGCCATGAGGGTGAACGCGTCGCCCTCGAGCAGCCGGATGTCGGCCGTCCCGCCGAACCGCCGCA
Organism: Flexivirga sp.; assembly: GCF_035551235.1. Classification (GTDB taxonomy): domain Bacteria; phylum Actinomycetota; class Actinomycetes; order Actinomycetales; family Dermatophilaceae; genus Flexivirga. The sequence goes on from NZ_DASZNO010000021.1 coordinate 287,416, forward strand.
GGTTGCCCTCGAGCTCGGTGCGGGCCTCCTGCCCCGCCATACCGAATTCCAGGAAGTTCTCCATGGCGTAGAACGTCTTGCCCTCGTTGCCCTGCACTGCGGCGACCAACGAGCGCCCCTTGAAGGTGCCGACCTCCAGGTAGGCCTCGTCCTCGGGCAGCGCCGCGGCCGCGAGGTTGAGCACCGCGAGCTCGTTGGCGCCGGTGTAGCCGGCGACCTCGTCGGTCATCGCCTGCCACCGCGGGTCGAGCGGGTCACTCGTCTGCGGATCGCCCGCGAAGGCGTCGGTGATCGCGTCGAACACACGGGATGTCTGCATGGGCGCAGAGACTAGCCGGACCTGAAGCGGGTCGAGTAGCAGCGGGGGGAGCGAAGCGGAGGACGCTGCGTATCGAGACCTACTCACCGGTCACTTCTTCGGCGGTGCAGGCACGCCGCCCGCCAGTAGGCTGCGATCATCATGGGAGGTTCCAGAGACCGGGCGACGAACACGCAGACCCTGCCCGGTGATGCGCGCGCCAAGCGGGCAATCACCAGGCTCGAGGTCCCGTCGGCCTATGCCGAGCTGGAGCTGGGTTTCGAGACTCGCTCGCTCTACACCCGACTGGCAGCAGAGGGTCCGCTTCCGGTCGGCGACCTCGAGCGCTCGGCGCTGCAGGCACTCGTCGCGACCGGCCTTGTGATCATCAGCGGGGACCGCGCGGATGCCGTGCCTCCTACCGGTCCGTTGCTCGCCCTCTCCGAGCTCCACACCCAACGAGCCGTCGCGGCACGGCAGGCAATCGACGACCTGACGATGGTGTGGCGAACCGCTCGGTCCAGCGAGGTCGGCGTCGAAGTGGTGTCCGGCGCCGCCGCCGACCGCGTATACCGCGACGGTCTGGCCGCCAGCGAGCGAGAGATTCTGGCACTGGCGATCGGTCCGCGCGCGGGCAAGACCATCGAGCCGGCGCCCGGCGTGATCGATGCCCTGGGCCGGGGAGTAGCGGTGCGCGTCGTCTACAACAGCCGAGTGTTCGAGTCGGAGTCGGCGATCGCGGTCACCGAGGCCTGCATGGCGGCGGGCGAGGAGGCGCGCGTTCTGCCGGGCGTTCCGGTCAACCTGACGATCATGGACGACTTCGCGACGATGAACGTTTCCTACAACAGCGATGAACCGATTCACGTCGCGTACACGCGCAACCGGCGGGTGGTCGACTCGTGGAGGGCGATCTTTCAGTCCTTCTGGCAGCTTGCGATGCCGCTGGACCAGCACACCATGCTGGCTGATGGACCGGACGACGACTTCCGGCAGCTGGTCCGGCTGCTGAGTCTCGGACTCACCGATCGCGCGATCGCTCGCGAGCTGGACGTGTCGGAACGCACCATCGGTCGCCGGGTCACCCGGTTGCAGGAGCACCTGGGCGCGGACACCCGCTTCCAGTTGGGCCTGCAGCTCGCCATACGCGGCTGGGTGTGACCCGGCGACCGATCAGGCGTCAGTTCGCGTCAGGTGCGGTGATCTGCGGCAACGCCTTCTCGAACGCCGCGTCGACCGCGAGGCTGGGCAGCACGTGGCCCTGGTCGGACTGGCTCTTGGCCAGATCGGCGCCCCACTCCGCGGCGCGGTACCGCTGGTTGGGCGTGCCGTGGTGACCCGGATTGCTGAACCCGCAGTCGCCGACGTTGTAGAACGTCTGCAGGTCCTGCAAGGTCTGCGCCTTGTTCAGCGACTCACCATGCTTGCTCACGGTGAAATAGGTGCCGAAGGCGTCCGCCATCAGCTCCGTCCGGGCGGTCGCCTCGGCCTCATCGGTGATGTCGGTGACGAAGAGATTGTCGTCGTACTGCACCTGGTGGCTGTATTCGTGCGCGAGAACCGCGCGATCGCCGACCCTGCCGAGGCCGAGGTCGTCCCACATCCGGATGAGGCCCTGGCCCATCGCGATCCGGCGAGTCACACCGAGCATGTCGAGCGTGGCCTTGTCGTCCCCGGTTGCGTGCGTCGGGTCGATGGCGAAGGAGTTGACCGAGAACATCGGGTTGTCGACACCGCCGGGGAATCCGGCGAGCGTGCCGCTCAGGATGCCCGACTCGACACTCAGTCTCAGCAGAATGCTGGCGAACCCGCTGATCTTCGAAATGCCGTCGTAGACGACGGCGCGGTCGGCCGCAGCTTCCGGCGTGTCTGCCAGCAGCTTGGCGTCATACGACACCAGGGCGATTCCGCTGCCGTCGATGTCCCAGAAGTTCTGCAGCGCACCGAAGGTCCGCGCCATCTCGTTGGTGGCCGAGCCGCTCGGGCCGAACGACGTGTCACGCGGCGCCGACGGAGTCTTCATCAGGGTCCAGTACTGGACCAGCAGGTCGGGTGACAGACCGAGGATCCCGTTGGTGTACCACGACCAGGACGTGGGGTCGATCTGTGCCACCTGGTCCTTGACCCAGGCGTTCATCGCCGTGGGGCCGCACTCGTAGTCGCCGGGGTTGAGGGCCGGGTTGGCGTCGCGGTCCACACCTGCGTTGGTCAGGCCGGCCTGCAGCGTGGCCACCGCAACCTTGCCGGCCGCGGTGAATGCCGCGTCCGAGGCACCGGCGGCCTCGAGCTTCGTACGGGTGGCTGCATCGAGATCCATGCCCGCGACATACGCGTTGAACTTCTGCCGCATGGCCGACACATCGGTGGTCGTCGAGGCCGCCGCGGCAGCACTGACTCCCGTCGCCGGGGTGGACGCGTGTGCCGTGGGCATGCCGAAGCCGGTCACGGACACGGCTGCAATGGAAGCAAAGGCCAGGGCGGTCGCGAGGGGGCGTTTCATCAGCTGTGACTCCTCATCATCATCAGGCGCGGATTCGCCTGCGGTTGTGAGGATTCAAGCAACGCTCAGCCGTGCTGGGGACCCCTTGCAGGGTGCCGCCACCGGACATGTCGTAGGTCGGACACGTGCAGCACCGGTCCGTCAGGTCGCCGCGACGGCGGCGCGCAGCGCGAGCAGCGCATAGACCCGGGCGCAGGCCAGCACGTCGCTGATCTCGACGGACTCGTCGACGGCGTGTGCCTGCTCGACCCGCCCCGGGCCGTACTGCAGGGTCGGCACGCCCGCGGCGGCATACAGGCGAAGATCCGAGCCGTATGGCGCACCCCTCACCTCCGGTGCTCTCCCCCGCACCTGCGTGACCGCGTCCGTGACCTGAGCGAGCAACGGGTGACCGGCCGCGAGGCGCCCGGAGGCGAAGACGCCGCCGGGCCAGCTGATCCGCACCGGGTGCTCACGCAGCCACGGATCCTGGCCGGCGTGCGCGGCGACCGCCTGCTCGAATGCCTCCCTGGCGTCCGCCACCGACTCACCCGGCCGCACGCCATACCGGCCCTCGGCCACCAGCAGGTCGGGCACGGTGCTGGCCCAGTCGCCGGCGTGGACCATCCCGATCGACAACGGCCACGGAACCTCGAGGTGCGCGAATTCGCTTGGTACGTCGACGTTTCGGTCCCGTTCGAGTTGGCGCAGCGCCTGCTGTACGACGTCCAGCTTGTCCACCGCACTGACGCCCTGCCACCGCTGGGAGCCGTGCGTCGCCAGACCCGGCACCTCGATCCGGAAAGTCAGCGACCCGGCATTGGTCGGTATGGCGGCTCCCGCCGTCGGCTCGGTGATGACGCACGCCGCCGCACGGTGCCCGCGCCGCAGCGTGGCGAACGCTCCCAGGCCGCCGTCCTCCTCGCCGCTGACACAGTGGATCGCGAGAGGCCGGGCACGACGCGCATCCGACCGGCGCACCGCATCGACGGCGGCGATCATCGCGACGACACCCGCCTTCATGTCGCACACCCCGCGGCCGTAGCCACGGCCGTCGCGAACCCGCAGCACGTAGGGATCTCCGCTCCACCCCGCCACGTCACCCGGAGGCACCACATCGGTGTGCCCGCAGAAGGCGAGCGCCGGTGGACCCGAACTGTCTCCCGCGGATGCCGGCAGCACGCCGACGACACCGAGCGCCCGCTCGCGTTCGACCTCGGCGCCGGGGAAGTCGGGGTCGGCGCTCAACTCCGCCACGTCGATCTCCCAGCCGTCGACGTCGAACCCCGACGCGTTCAGCCGCTCGACGCACCACTGTTGCGCCGCGACCTCGCCGTCGCCACCACCGACGGAGGGTATGGCGACCAGGGTCGCCAGATCGGTCAGGATCGCGTCGTCGTCCACCAGGTCGAGCACACGTCGCTCGAGAGTCGTCAGTTCCTTCACCCGGGCAGGTTCTCACTCATCGACGGCCCGGTCAGCCGATCGGCCGACTGTGTCGGTGCCGAGTGCCACGAGCGCCAAGTTACGCTGAAGTAGCAAAGTGGCGCCGATCACGATTCCGTGGTGGCCCAGCATCAGAAACAGGGAGGTCTCCATCGTGTCTCGCACAGTTCGCCAGCTCGGACTCGCCAGTGCCGCTGTCGGCACAGCAACGGCGATCGCGGTAGCCACCGCGTCCGGTGCAAGTGCCGAGCCGGTGTGGACGCTGCATCATTCCGCCAGGATCTCCACGTATGTCGCCAAGCCGGGCAAGACGGTCACCTTCACCGGCCTGCAGACCACGAAGGTCGACCTCGGCGCCTACAAGAACAACGTGTCGGCCGCGCTCGACCTCAAGCCCGGCACCATGAAGGTCGACCTGCCGATCATTCCGGGCAAGCTCAGCGTCCCCAGCGTGGCCACGGCGACGATGCAGATCGAGCCGGTGGGCAACGCCACCGGCAACTTCGACAGCGGCAAGGTCGACGTCACGCAGCGGTTCAACGTGCGCATCACCAAGCTGTCACCGCTCAACATCGGCATCATCAGCCTGGTGCCGAAGACGTGCATGACCTCGACGCCCGCGTCGATGCACCTGACCGGCAGGATGACCGGCCTCTTCGATCCCTTCACGCTGAAGGGTTCCTACAGCCTGCCGTCCTTCAAGAATTGCGGCCTGCTCACCAGTCTGGTCACGCAGCTCACCTCCGGCGGCGGCAACACGGTCAGCGCGACCTTCACGCCCTCTGCGTAAGTGACTGCCTGAGGAACGCCTGACCAACGGCGCGGCCGGTCACTGCGAGATCTGGTTCGACGGCACCTGGGGCCCGAAGCGCTTGCGCAACTCGGGCGCGAAGTGCTTCCACCACGCTGCGGTCCCCTCCTTGGCGAAGTGGATGCCGTCCGGCCGCATGGTGACACCGTCGATCTGAGCCTGGTACTTCCCGTCCGGGCAGAGGTAGCTGCGTATGTCGAGCAGCGTGGTCCTCGGGTGGGTGCCGGCGACCTGCTCGAGCACCGCGTTGACCGCCTGCTGCCGGGCCGTGCTGTTCTGCGCCTTCGACGCGGCGGCACTCTCGTCCGGGTTCGCGCCCGGGAGCGCGTCCGCCCCGGTCGTGACCTCGCGGTTGTAGCAGGGGATGTTGGCGATCGTGACGGGATAGCGGCCGTGCTGCCCCGCGACGTCCACAGCACGCCCGTATGCCGCGGCCAGGTAGGTGCGCCACTGCGGCGATCCGACCCGGAGCAGCTTGCCCTTGACCCACCGGTCGTAGAGCTCGGCGGACCCGGACACGATGATCGACAGCCGCGGCCTGGTCTCCTTGACCAGGGCACTCCAGCGCTGCTCCCAATGTTCACACTGGGGCTCGGGCGCGGTCCGGAACGAGCCGACCTGAAGTTCCTGCGGCATCGCCAGGCCGCAACCCAGTTGGGTGCTCGAGCCGACGCTGAGGTCGCGTAGCTGCGCCGTCGGGAAGTACTTCCACAGGGTGAAGCCGACCGAGTCCCCGAAGATGTCGACCCGGCTCTGCCCCGGCCGCATCGGTCCCGTCACCGTCGAGATGCTGCCCGGCAACGCAGTGCCGAAGATCGGGTCCTTGGCGTCGGCGGTCGACACGAACGCGCAGGACAGGCCGAGCGCCAGAGCCACCGCCGTCGCGATCACACCACCGTGCGGCACCAGCTTCCGCAGCGCGCCGCGCCGGACCGGTCGCTCCACGAACCAGTCGAACGCGAACGCCACGACGAAGACCACGATCAGCCGCACCGCCAGCAGGACGATGCCGTCGAGGTGGGTCCGCTCGTGGTCGAGCATCAGGAAGATCGGCCAGTGCCAGATGTAGAGCCCGTAGACCCGCTTACCGATCTCTGCCAGCGGACGCCAGCCCAGGATCGCGGAGATGCGACCGTTGCGGCAGGTCACCAGGTGCCAGCCGATGCCGATCGACGTCACGCCTGAGACCAGGAAGCCGCCTCGGAAGACCCACTGACTCTCGTCGTCGACGAACAACGGTGCGAGGACGAGCCAGCCGATGCCGATGCAGGCGGCGACCGCTGAAAGGGATGACGTACGGATCGGCACGCCGAAGAGCACCGGCATACTCCGCCGGCGACGGACCGCCCGTCGCCTGTTCTGCTGCTCCAGCAGCACGGCGAGCAGGCAACCGCACAACAGCGCCTGCGCCCGTGTGAAGGTGCTGTAGTAGACGTTGGACGGGTCGGAGTAGGGCTGGTACATCACGGCCATGAGGACGGCCGATCCCACGGCAAGAGCGGCCAGAACCGTTGGCAGGCCACGCAATCGGCCGCGACGGACAACCATCCAGCCCAGCAGCAGCACCGGCCAGACGAGGTAGAACTGCTCCTCGATGCCCAGCGACCAGGTGTGCAGCAACGGCGAAACCGTCGTGCCCGTCTCGAAGTACGACTGCCGGTCATGGATGAAGTGCCAGTTGGACCAGAAGGTCATCGCCGACACCATGTCCATCCGGAACCGGCCGAGCACCGTCGGGTCCGCGAAGAACTTCGCGTAGACCCCGGCGAGCAGCACCACCCCGGTCATCGCCGGCAGCAACCGGCGCGCGCGGGCCGACCAGAACTGCAGGAGCGGCACCGTCCCCCACCGGTCGTACTGGCGCAGCAACAACGCCGTGATGAGGAAGCCGCTGAGCGCGAAGAACATGTCGATGGCGAGGAACGCCCCACCCAATATCGTCCAGCCGGCGTGGTAGAGCAGCACGATGAGAACGCCGATGCCACGCACCCCGTCGATCGCCGGAAGGTAATGCCGGGACGGCGTCGAACGCGTCGTTGCGTGAGCCATCATCGGATGCCGGTCCGGTGCTTGCCGAGCTCGGCGATCAGGAACGCCCACACGCTGGGTGAGAACTGCGCCGAGAAGTGCATGCCGTCGCTGAAGACCGACATCCCCGGGACGGTCCGTGGCTTGCCGTCCGGGCAGATCGCGCCGTGCAGATCGGCGACCGGGACGTGGTTGGCCGCTGCCCAACGCCGGATGAACGCATTCACCTTGGCCGCAGAGTCGAGCTCGCGGAGTGCGGCAGGTTCCTTCTGTCGCACGGTCTCCACGAATTGACCCAGGTTCACCTGCTTGTCGTCGCGGCAGGTCTGCGTGACGATCGCGGGTTGTGCTCCGTTCGCCTTTGCGGCATCGACGATCGTCTGCAGCTTCGCGGCAACCGCCGCCGAGTATGCCGGGTCGCCCCACCAGCGATCGGTACCGTCGAAGCTGTGCGGGAATCCGAGCATCAGGCTGGGGACGATCACCAGCAGCTGACTGTCGACGTCCTTGAGCTCGGTGGTGAGGTTGGCCTTGAGCGCCGTGCACTCCTTCGAGTTCACGTTGAGGTCGTTGTGCACCGGATCCACGAGCGGCTGATCGAGCAGGTCGCAACCGGGTATCGCTATCGCCTTCGCGGTGACTCCGGGGAAATCGTGCTTCGGGAAGTTCTTCGCCAACAGGTATGGCACCGAATCGCCATACACAGCAATCGTGTAGGGCTTGGCGGGCCGGTGGAACCTCGGCTGTCCGGGGACCAGGGGCACGATCCTGGCCTTGCCAGCGGGCTGGGCCGGTCCGGCGACAGCGGGCGCGCCGACGCCGACACCGACGGCGCCGAGGAAGAGTGCCGCCACCGTTCCGACGGCGATCGAGCGCGCCCGGAACGCGCCACCGACGACCGCGCGCCAGCCCCGATCGTGGATCGGTCGCTCGATGCGCTGGTAGGAGACGGTGGCCACACCGATGGTCAGCCCGAAACCGAGCACCACCCGCAGGACGGTGGGTCCGTCCGGCATCAGCTGCGCGAGCCACAGGCCGATCGGCCAGTGCCACAGATACGCGCCGTACGAGATCCGGCCGAGGGCGGCGAGTGGCGGCATTGACAACACGCGCTGGAGCGGACCGATCCGGTCGTCGGCGGCGGCCCAGACCCAGGCGACCGCGACCACGGACAGGACGAACATGCCACCGTCGCCCATGAGCGGCGTCTGCGGGACGGCGAGCACGAACCCGGCGATCGTGACCGCGAGCGCCGCCCAGCCGATGGCCTGAACATGCTTGACCGAGAACGGGTTTCGTCGCTCGGCAGAGCCGAGACGGGCGGTCCAGACGCCGAGTGCCGCGCCCAGCAGCAGCGACTGGGCACGCGTATCGGTGCCGTAGTAGAGGTGCGAGCGGGCGAAGGCGCTTCCGACACCGACATACGCCATCCACCCGGCCGACACCGCAGCCAGGACGATCAGCGAGATCATCAGCGCACGCCGGGTGCGCAACACCGTCATCAGCAGCAGGATCAGGGCGGGGATGACCAGGTAGAACTGCTCCTCGACCGACAGCGACCAGGTGTGCTGCAGCATGGACGGCTCGGCGAACTCGACGAAGTACTGGTTGCTCTGGGCGATCAGCCGCCAGTTCATGAAGTAGCCCATGGCTCCCAGCACGTCCCAGCGCAGTGGTCCACGGACCTGCGCCGGAGCGAAGACGAACCCGTAGATCACCATCGTGGCCAGCAGCAGGGCCAGCGCCGGGAAGAGGCGGCGCGCCCGGCGGGCGTAGAAGCCGAGGAAGTCGATCCGGCCGGTGCGGGCCCGCTGCTGCACCAGCAGCCGGACGATCAGGAAGCCGGACAGCACGAAGAAGACGTTGAGGGTCAGCCACGCACCCTGCAGCTGCGAGAAGCCGAAGTGGTAGCAGAGCAGGAAGATCACCAGCACACCGCGGATGCCGTCCAGCGCGGCCAGTCGCCGGATCACCGGGGAGCCGCCTCTCACGGCTTCGCCTTCGGTGTGCCCGGCACCCATCCGGCGACCTGCGGCATGATCCATCTCCAGAACGCGCTCGCGCCCGCCTTCGTGTAGTGCACCCCGTCGTGACGCAACTGCACGCCATGGACCTTCTCGGTGAATTTCCCTGTGGGACAGACCAATTCGTTCGTGTTCACGAGGTGTACCGTCTTGCGGTGCGCGGCTGCGAACCCCTTCAGGATCTGGTTGACGGCCGCGGCGCGCTTCGGGTCGTTGCGGTCGGTCGCCATGTTGACGCCGTCGACGACATACTTCGGCTGACCCAGGCACGGCACCTCGGGTATGACGATGGGGCCGTGCGCGCCCGCGCGGTTCATCGCGGTCAAGCCGTCCTCCAACCTTCCCCTGAGGTATGACGCATACGCGGCGCTGCCGACCTTCAACGTCTTGCCGCCGATTTCATGGTCGTAAACCTCCCAGGCACCCAGACTCCACACGATGACGTTCGGCTTGGTGCTGGTGACACCGTCGGACCATTCGGTGAAGATGTCGCCGCAGCCCTGCTGCTCGGGCTGTGCCTGTCCGTCCACGACGATGTGCTGCTCGGCCGTTCCGCAGCCGAAGTTGACGTTCGCGGTCGGCTTCACCGTCGGGAACGCCTTCGCGGGGAAGTTGTAGCCGAGGGAGAACCCGACGGAGTCGCCGACGATCAGCAGACGGTACTTCCCGCTCCCGGCGCCGGTGAGCACCGTGCTGGAGCCGGCCTGCGCGGTCGGCGCCAGCCGCATCCCGTTGACGGAGACCGCGATGATCACCGCGGCTGCGGTCACGGCGGCCACCGGTGCCACCCTGGCCGCCGGCCGCCCGAGCCGGCGCAGTGCGCCGTTCCGGATCGGGTTCTCGATCAGGTAGTAGGACAGGGCCGCGATCCCGAAGGTCAGCCCGAACCGCAACAGCTGCAACGGTATGGCGGGCAGGTGCGTCCGCTGCTCGGTGAGCACGACGAAGATCGGGTAGTGCCACAGGTAGAGCCCGTAGGAGATCATTCCGGCCCAGGCCAGCGGCTTCCAGCCGAGCACCCTGGCGACCGAGCCCGACGGCACCAGCTCCACCGCGAGCACCAGCCCGGCGGCCACGATGTCGAAGGCGAGGTAGCCGCCGTAGAAGACCCAGCCGGACACCGGGACAGTGCCGCACCACACGAGGACCACGCCCAGGCACACCCAGCCGAGCCCGATCAGCACCGAGCGGTTGCGTGCCGCCCATCGGCGGACCCGCTGAGCGGGGACCGCGGACACCGCGATCGCGAGCGCGGCGCCGACGAACACGTCCTGCATCCGGGTGTCGGTCCCGTAGTAGGCCCGGGACGGGTCACCGCCCGGGTTGCTGAGCAGCGCCATCAACGTGGCGGATGCGACCGCGAGCAGCATGACGACCACGAGCGCGCGCGACTTCGCCCGGCGCCCGAAGAGCCGGAGCAACCCGAGCAGCAGCAACGGGAACAGCAGGTAGTACTGCTCCTCGATGGCGAGCGACCAGGTGTGCTTGAACGGTGATGTCGCAGCCTCTCCGAACTGCGCGAAGTAGGACTGTCCGGTGGCGATGTAACGCCAGTTGGCGACGTAGAACAACGAGGCGAGACCGTCGCCCCGGATGGTCGACGGAGTCTGGTCGCCCAGCACCCGCGGCACGACGAGCGACACCGACACCGACATCAGCAGCAGCGCGGGCAGCAGTCGGCGGGCGCGCCGTACGTAGAACGCCACCAGGTCGATCGAGCGCCAGTTGTCGTACTCGCGCAGGAGCAGTCCGGTGATCAGGTAGCCGGACACCACGAAGAAGGTGTTGACGCCCCAGTAGCCGCCCTTCGCCCAGGACAGCGGCACGTGGTACGCCAGGATCGTGAGGACCGAAATCGCGCGCAGTCCGTCCAGCGCCGGGCGGTATCCACCGCCGGTCGGTCGAGGGCTCATCGCATCCGTGGGTGCTCGGGGTCAGGGCGCCGTCAGCATACTTGCCGGAGACGTGCGTCACACCCGGGGCTTACTGGCGAGTAAGTACGCCGGTCACGATCTCGTCCACCCGGACGTCCCCCGCGGGCACCTCGGCCCCCGGCGCCACCACACACCGCGTGACGCGTGCGCCCCGCCCGATCCGGGCACCGGCCAGCAGCACGCTCGCGTCCACGAGGGCGTCCCGTTCGACGACCACCGCGTCGTGGGCCGCGCTCCCGCCGGACAGCTGCGCGCCCGCGCCGACGGTCGCGCCGGGTGCGACATACGAGGTGCTGCCCCGGGTGCCGGGCAGCGCACCGGTCACGGCGTCCACGCTCGCCAGGCGGTATGCCGCGGGACTGCCCACGTCACGGAAGTAGCCGTCCGCCTCCCGGGCGACCACAAGCACGCCGCGATCGAGCAGCGCCGGCAGCACGTCCCGCTCCCAGGACGATCGCCCGGCGGGAAGCGCCCGCAGCAGGCCGGCGTCGACCACATAGGTCCCGGCGTTGGCCAGCCCGGGCCCCGTCCCGGACTTCTCCGCGAACGTCGTGACCCGCCCGTCACGATCGCACACCACACGCCCGTATGCCGCGACATCCGGCACCGGCCGCACGTGCACACACACTTGGGCCGGCCCGGCTGCGGACAGTTGCCCGGCCAGGTCATGACTGGACAGCAGATCGCCGTTGAGCGCGATCACGGTTTCGCTGTCGGGCAGCTGGTCGATCGCCGCGCGCAACGCGCCACCGGTGCCCAGCGGCTCGTCCTCGACGCAGTACCGCAACTCGAGTCCCCGGGCCGAGCCATCGCCCAGCACCTGCTCGAAGTGCTCGGCCAGATAGCCGGTCGACACGACGACACGGCGCACGCCGACGGCCGCGAGCCGGCGCAGTTGGTAGCCGATGAGGGGCTCGGCACCCAGCGGTAGCAATGGTTTCGGGCACTCGTCGGTCAATGGGCGCATCCGGCTGCCCACGCCGCCCGCAAGCACGATCGCCCCGACATTCACGTTGGCATTATGGATGACGTGCCGCTCGGTTAGTCTGCACCGACCGCTTCCCTTTCACGAACTGATCCCCCATGGCTTCTCACACCGGCATGCGCAGCGTGCAGCAGCGACGCACCGGCGCGCCCGTCGCGTGGTCGCCCCGGAGTGATCGTCTCCGGCGGCTCCTGCGCAACCGGGTCACGGGCCTCTCGGTCATCGCGGCACTTCCGGTCGTCGTGGCAGCGCTGCGCCAGACGTGGATCGGGTGGATACCCGAGGGCGACGATGCGATCGTCGTCACGCGCATCCACGACGTCTTCAGCGGCAACCCACCGCTCCTCGGGATGCGGTCGACCAGCAACTTCTTCGACGTGACGATGAGCAATCATCATCCGGGCCCGCTCGAGTTCTATCTCGACGCCCCCATTTCCGCAGCCCTCGGATACAGCGGTGCAGGCATCGTGATCGCCGTCGCCGTCGTCAACATCGCGTGCGTCGTCGGCACAGTGGTGCTCGCCCACCGCATGCGCGGACTGCGCACCGCCATACCGGTGGTGGGTGCGCTGCTGTTGTCCCAGTGGGCGCTCGGCCCCGATGTGCTCGCGCGGCCGCTCAACCCGTGCGCCGGGACGCTCCCCCTCCTGCTGATGCTGGTCGCGACGTGGTCCGTGCTCGATCGTGATCCCCAGGGCTTGTGGGTCACCCTCCTCGCCGGGTCCTACGCCGCGCAGACCGAGCTCGCCTTCTGCCCCTTGGTCGTCGCCGCATGCGGCACCGCCCTGATCGTCGTCGCGTGCCGCACATGGGCCCGCCGGTCGCGTTTCGGCGGCATCGCAGGGATGACCGCGCCGCGCCGCCGCACCGTGCTGACCGCCGTGCTCATCGTGCTCGCGTGGCTACCGTCGATCATCGAACTCTTCGTGCTCCATCCCAACAACCTGCAGCTCGTGTTCCGCTACGCCAGCGGTCCCCGCCACGGCGGGGGAACCGCCTCGGCAGGGGTCTCCGAAGGCTTCGCGTACGTCGTCGGCAACCTGTCCCCGACACAGTTCGGCCGGTTCGACACGACGATCACCACGCTGCCCACCGGCACCGCCGTCGCGATCGGCATGTGCGTGCTCGTCCTGCTCGTCGTCGCCCTCGCCGCAGGTCCCCGGCTGCCGCACACCGCGGCGTCCCGCGGGTGCTGGATCGTGTTGATCGCGGTCGTCGCCGAGTCATTCGCGCTCTCCGCCAAGCCGGACTCGGGCCCTGGCACCTTCTGGGTGCTGCCGGTGCTGGTCATTCCGCCCTTGGCCTACGCCGTCCTCGTCCTGCGCTTCGTCGAGGTGGTGCGGACGCTGAACCTGGAGCGACTGGACGCCCGGCGGTTCCCCCATCGCCTGGTTCCCCGCGCCACTGCCGTGCTGGCGGCGCTCGTCGTGGTCCTCGCGACGGCGGGCGCGAAACCGCCGAGTGCCGACAACTCCGACCGCGCCAAGGCGGTGTCCGACGTCGTCCTGACCTACCTGCACGCGCACAGCAGGCCGGGGACCACGGTCCGGGTGGATTCGTACGGACTCCAGTCCTGGATCAGCCTGGCTCCGGCGCTCGGCGTGCAATTGTTCCGGCACGACCATCCGGCGCACTACCTGCCGAGTTGGCCGTACCCGGAGGAGACGTCCTCGTGGTACAGCACCACAGCGCCCGCCGGCTCCGTCGTGGTCACCCTCGCCGACGAGGGCTCGACCGATCAAGCCCATCCGAAACCCGGCGCCGTCGCCATACCGCTGCCGGCCGACAGTGCGCCCGGGTTGCGCCTGTGGATCGACATACCCCCTGGCGACCGGTTGTGATGGCAACCGCACCGCCCGCCATCGACCTGCTCCGGATCTCCCCCACAACAGAAGGCAACTCTTGAGTAACATACGCGCCATGGATGACGTCGAAACCCGCACGGTGCTGAGTCTGCGCACCGGGACCAAGATCTGCGTCTTGGTCGGCCTGGCCTTCATCGCACTCGCGGTCTACTTCTTCGTCGTACCGGTCACCAGCGTCCGCACCACCAGCGGCTCCGTCTTCGGCTGCGGCACGGCCTTGGACCCCGCACACGGCAGCTTCGCCAACGGCGTCTGCGGGCGCGTGGCGGATGCCAACCGCTACCGCGCGTTCCTGACGCTCGCGATCGGCCTGGTGACGATCATCGTCGGCGCGCTCATGTTCGGCTTCGACCGGCGTGAGGAGCAGCGACAGATCCCGCGCGATCACCACCTGGACGCCGACGAGGACGACCGCCGTCGCGACCCGGACTGGGCCGACGCCCCGCGGACCCGTCGCGAGCGGTTCGCCGCCGACGACGCAGGCCGTGGCCGGGGACGCGATGAGAACACCGAACGACAGAGTCGGCGCTACGACTACGACGCGCACGACGACCAGCACTACGACAGGGATGACGAGCGATCCAGCCGACGACGCGACCACCGTTACGACGACAGGGACGACGAGGGGACGACGGGCAGCACTCGGCACAGCGCACCGGACGAGCGCTGAGCACCGCTGACCGCCGGCGCCCTCAGCACGGCCTGTCCTACCGGCCGGCGCTGGACGGCCTCCGTGGTGTGGCCGTCCTCGCCGTCCTGGGTTACCACCTCGGGATCCCCTGGCTGAACGGCGGCTGGCTCGGCGTCGACGTGTTCTTCGTCCTCTCCGGCTTCCTGATCACCTCGCTCCTACTGCACGAACGGCACGCCTGGGGCCGGATCGACCTGCCCGCCTTCTGGCTGGCCCGCGCGAGACGGCTATTGCCGACGCTGGTCCTCATGTTGCTCGCCGCGTCGGTGACGGCAGCGTTCTGGGCGCCCGCCTCGCGGCGCAGCGCCGATGCCTGGGACATCGTCAGCGCGTTCTTCTACGTCGCCAACTGGCGGCTGCTGCTGTCCGACGATCAGTACTTCAGCTCCCTGTCGATGCCGTCGCCCGTCGTACACACCTGGTCACTGGCCATCGAGGAGCAGTTCTACCTCATCTTCCCGCTGCTGCTGATCGTGCTGCTCGCGCTCGCGGCGCGCTCGAGACAGCGGCATCGGATCGTCGCCGGCGCCTTGGCCGTCCTGGCGATCCTGTCGGTATGGCGGATGGGCGCTCTCTATGTGCCCGGCGCCGACCCGAGCCGGGTCTACTACGGCACCGACACCCGGGCATTCGAGTTGCTCATCGGGGCGGTCTTCGCCGCGTTGCTGCGCGGCCGCGCCTTCGGCGACCGGGCCCGCGAACGCGACCTGATCGCGACCGGGATCGACCGCGCCGCGCGGTGGCTCGCGGCCCCGGCCCTGGTCGTGCTCGCCATCGGCTTCGTGATCCTCAACGACGCGTCCGCGATCCCCTTCCGCGGTGGCCTCGCCATCCTCTGCGTGCTGACCGTCGCACCGATCGTGGCGGCCGCCTCGCGTACCGACTCGAAGGTGCAGCGACTGCTCGCCGCCGAGCCGCTGCGTCAGGTGGGGCTGATCAGCTACGCGCTCTATGTCTGGCACTGGCCGGTCATCGTCTTCCTCGGCGACGGGCGGATCCGGCTGGCCGCGATCCCCCGCGGCATCCTCGAGGTCGTCGTCTCGGTCGGCCTCGCCTACCTGACCTATCGGTATGTCGAACAGCCCGTCCGTGCCGGTGGTCTCCGCGCCCTGATTCCGCGTCGCCCCCACTGGGGGCGGGCCGTCGCGGTCGCCGTCGTGGCCGCCCTCACCGTTGCGCTGGTCGCACTGCCCCGTTCCAGTTTCGGAGCCGCTCGGGCGCACGGCGGCGGCATCCGGGTCGACATTCCGTCATACCAGCCGATGAGGGCGAGGCACACGGTCACGCTCATCGGCAACTCGATCCCGGCGAGCCTGCAGACGGCGTTTCCGCCGGGCACGTTCCCCGACCTGTCCGTGACCGCCGATGTCAGCTTCGGTTGTGATCCCTTCGAGGGCCAGAAGGTGGTCGGCGGGAAGACGCAACCGGTCGGTGCCTCCTGCCCGGGCTTCCGGAAGGCGTGGCAGCACCGGCTGCGCGCCATCTCGCCGGACGTCGCGATCTTCACCGTGCCGCAGAGCATCACCAGTGACATGCGGGTCAACGGCAAGGTGCTGCACTTCGGCAGCTCCGGCTACCGGAAGTGGCTGACCGGCATGCTCTCCACGATCCGCAAGCAGGCGCTCGCGCACGGGGCCGAACGATTCGCGATCGGCACCCTCAGCTGCCACCGGATGCCGGGGACCACACAGGACGCGCGCGATATCAGCAATGACGAGCGGGTGCAGACCATCAATACGGTCGCCCGCCGGTGGGCTGCCAGGACCGACACGCCCGTGGTCGACTTCGACAAGCTGCTGTGCACCGGTGGCTACAACGACACCATCAACGGAAAGCCGCTCTACAAGGACGACCTGCACTACACGTCGGCGTCCGGCGCCATCGTGTGGGATTGGCTCGCACCCCAGGTCCAGCGGATCGTGCGCACCGGCAAGTGACCGGCCGCCGGTGCCGACCCCTCTGGTTCAGTGTGCCGCTGCGTGCCAGGAGTTGCCGACGCCGATGCTGACGTCCAGCGGCACGTCGAGTTCGATGGCGTTGCCCATCTCACGGCGCACGATCTCCTCGACCTGAGCCTGCTCGCCGGGCGCGATCTCGATCACGAGCTCGTCGTGCACCTGCAGCAGCATCCGTGACTTCACGTCGGCTGCCGCGAGGGCGTCGCGCACGTGCAGCATGGCCAGTTTCATCACGTCGGCGGCAGAACCCTGGATGGGCGCGTTGAGCGCCATCCGCTCGGCGGCCTGGCGCCGCTGCCGGTTGTCCGAGGTGAGGTCGGGCAGGTAGCGGCGGCGGCCGAGCATCGTCTCGGTGTAGCCGGTCTTGCGGGCCACGTCGACGATCTCCCGCAGGTAGTCGCGCACTCCCCCGAACCGGGTGAAGTACTCCTCCATCAGCGTCGTCGCCTCACCGGCGCTGATCGCCAGCTGCTTGGACAGGCCGTATGCCGACAGGCCGTAGGCGAGGCCGTAGGACATCGCCTTGACCTTGGCGCGCATCTCGGCCGTGACGTCGGCCGGCTCGACGGCGAACACCCGGGACCCGACGAACCGGTGCAGGTCCTCACCGCTGCGGAAGGCCTCGATGAGTCCCTCATCGCCGGACAGGTGCGCCATGATCCGCATCTCGATCTGGCTGTAGTCGGCCGACATCAGCGACTCGTAACCCGCACCGACGACGAACGCCTCACGGATCCGGCGGCCCTCCTCGGTGCGGATCGGGATGTTCTGCAGGTTGGGGTCGGTCGACGAGAGCCGGCCGGTCGCGGCGATCGTCTGCTGGTAGGTGGTGTGGATGCGCCCGTCGTCGGCGATCGACTTGGTCAGCCCCTCGACCGTCACCCGCAGGCGCGCCGAATCGCGGTGTCGCAGCAGGGCTTCCAGGAACGGGTGCTCGGTCTTGGCGTAGAGGTCGGTCAGCGCGTCGGCGTCCGTGGTGTAGCCGGTCTTGGTCTTCTTCGTCTTGGGCATGCCGAGCTTGTCGAAGAGCAGCACCTGCAATTGTTTCGGGGAGCCGAGGTTGATCCGCTCGCCCGCGGCCGCCTCGTAGGCGTCCTCGGCCGCGCGGTCCAGGGCGTCGGCGTAGTCGCTCTCCAGCCGGTCCAGCAGCTCCGGGTCGACGTGGATGCCCACGCGCTCCATCTGCGCGAGCAGGTCGACCAGCGGCAGCTCCATCTTCGCCAGCAGCTCGGTGCCGCCGGTCTCGGCGACCTGCTCGTCGAGGGCGGTCGACAGGTCGAGCACGGCGCGCGCCTGGACCATCGCCTCCTCGCCCTGGTGGTCGTGCCCGTCCAGGTCGAGCATGCCCTGGGCCGGGTTGTCCTGCTCGGGCCGCAGCTCGCGGCGCAGGAAGCGCAGCACCAGGTCGGCCAGGTCGTAGGCCCGCTGGTCGGGTCGCACGAGGTATGCCGCCAGTGCGGTGTCGCTGACCAGCCCGGTCAGCGGCAGGCCCGCGGCATACAGCGCCTGAAGTGGGCCCTTGGCGTCGTGGACGACCTTCGGTCGCGCCGGGTCTGCCAACCAGTCGCGCACGGCCTTCTCGGCGGCCGGTGTCAGCTCGGTGACGTCGAAGTATGCCGCCCGTGCCGAGTCCTCCTCGCCGACCGCGACGGCGAGCGCACGCACATCGCCGGTGCCCCGCGACCAGTCGCCCACGACGTGCAGGCCGGCGCGTTCGGTCGTGCTGAGGTTGTCGGCGACCCAGCCGGCAACCTCCTCGGGTGCCAGCACCGAACCCTCGACCTCGACTGCACCCTCAGCCTCATCACCGGCCGCCTCGAGCGTCGCGAACAGCCGCTCGCGCAGCACCCGGAACTCCAGGCCGTCGAAGACCTGGTGCACCTGGTCGCGGTCCCACACCTGGCGCTCCAGGTCGTCGACGGTGACGTCGATCGCCACGTCGCGGACCAGCTGGTTGAGGCGGCGGTTGCGCAGCACCCCGTCGAGGTGCTCCCGCAGCGAGTCGCCGACCTTGCCCTTGATCTCGCCGACGTGATCGACGATGCCGGGCAGGTCGCCATACAGCCCGAGCCACTTGGCCGCGGTCTTCGCGCCGACGCCGGGCACGCCCGGCAGGTTGTCGGACTTCTCCCCCACCAGCGCGGCCAGGTCGGGATAACGCTCCGGGGACACCAGGTAGCGCTCCTCGACCTTGGCCGGCGTCATCCGCCACAGGTCGGAGACACCCTTGGCGGGATAGAGCACGGTGACCTTGTCGGTGACCAGCTGCATGGCGTCACGGTCGCCGGACACGATCAGCACCTCGTCGAACCCCTGCGCCTCCGCCTGCGTCGACAGGGTCGCGATGAGGTCGTCGGCCTCCCAGCCGGCCAACTCGATGTAGCGGATCCTCAGCGCGTCGAGAATCTCGTGGACGAGCGACACCTGCCCCTTGAACTCGTCCGGAGTCTTGGCGCGCCCGGCCTTGTATTCGGCGTATTCCTCCGCGCGGAAGGTCTGCCGGGAGACGTCGAAGCAGACGCCGACGTGCGTGGGCTCCTCGTCCCGCAGCACGTTGATCAGCATGGAGGTGAAGCCGTAGACGCCATTGGTGGGCTGCCCGGTGGACGTCGAGAAGTTCTCGACGGGCAGCGCGTAGAACGCGCGGTAGGCGAGCGAGTGACCGTCGAGGAGCAGGAGGCGTTTCACACGTGGCAGCCTAAGGGGCATGACCGACAAGACGACGCAGTCCCCCACCACCGCCGCGGACGCCGACCTGATCAAGCTCTTCCATGACATGACCGCCGGAACTCTC
Source organism: Flexivirga sp. (assembly GCF_035551235.1). Taxonomy (GTDB): domain Bacteria; phylum Actinomycetota; class Actinomycetes; order Actinomycetales; family Dermatophilaceae; genus Flexivirga. The sequence continues at coordinate 306,729 of NZ_DASZNO010000021.1, forward strand.
GGCGAGAAGATGGGCATCGAGTTCGTGGAGGCGAGCCCGCAGCGCATCGTCGCGACCATGCCCGTCGAGGGCAACCACCAGCCGTACGGCCTGTTGCACGGTGGCGCGAGCGTCGTGCTCGCCGAGACGCTCGGGTCGGTCGGCGCGGCCCTGCACGCGGGCGAGGGGCGCATCGCCGTGGGCCTGGACATCAACGCCACGCACCACCGCGGAGCGCGCTCGGGTCTGGTCACCGGCACGGCGACACCGCTGTCGCTGGGTCGCACGCTTGCGTCATACGAGGTCGTCATCACCGACGACCAGGGCAACCGGCTGTGCACCAGCCGCATCACCTGCCTGCTGCGCGACTCCGCGCCGCAGGCGACGTGAGGGTGCCGGCTACTTCACCAGCGCCGACTCGCGCGCACGGGCCCGCAGGGACCGGCGACGGCGAACCGCGTCGCTGACGGCGGAGAACTCGGGGCCGGCGAGGCGTCGCCGCAGCGCGGCCGGTGTGGTGCTGCGCTCCGTGACGACCGCGGTGAAGCCCAGCCGGGCGAAGAACCGGTTGGCGTCGCGACTGCTGGCCGGCACACACGACACCACCTCGGGTGCACCGATGTGCTCGGCGTATGCCGCAACGGTGTTGAGCAGCGCGGCGGCGATCCCTCGCTGGCGCTTGCCCGGCTTGACCCACAGCACGTCCAGCCAGACCGCGAGCGTGTCGTGCAGGGCCGAGACCGGGCCCGACATGACGATCGAGTAGCCGACCGGCTCGCTGTCGATGCATGCGAGGTAGATCCGCACGTCCGAGCGGGCGCAGGAACGCGTCAGCCGACCATCGCGCAGCGCACGGTCGATCTGCTCACCGCTATGGCCCTCGGCGTCCTTGGACTGCCGCCACAGGGCGACGAAATCCTCCTGGTCCCCCGACTCGACCCGGGTGACCTGCACAGCCGACCTCGTCTTGAGGCTCATGCCGCGCAGGCAGGGGTCGAAGCAGACTGTCGTCGCGTCGACGCAGTGCCTATCGAATGTGCTTGTCCGGAATTTTCTTCCATGTGCCGAACCTCCGCCAATGACCCCGAGCCATGTGCAACACCGCACGTTACGCCCTGCCGGTTCGGTCTCGTTGACTGGGCAACGAAATCGGCCGGGAGCACCACTCAGTCCTCCGTTGCGGCACCGGAGATGACCGCGTCGGCGACCTCACGCATGCCCAGCCGGCGATCCATCGCGGTCTTCTGGATCCAGCGGAACGCAGCCGCTTCGTCCAGCCCGAGCCGGGTCATCAGGATGCCCTTGGCCCGGTCCATCCGCTTGCGCGTCTCGAGTCGGTCTCCGAGGTCGGCCACCTCGCCCTCCAGCGCCTTGCGCTCGGCCCACCGGGAACGGGCGACGGTGATCGCCGGCTCCAGGTCGTCGATCGTGAACGGCTTCAGCACGTAGGCCATCACGCCGGCGTCGGATGCGCGTTCCACCAGTTCCTTGTCGGAGAACGCGGTCAGCATCACGACCGGTGCGATGCCGTCCCGGCCGATCTCGTCCGCCGCGCTGATGCCGTCCAGCACCGGCATCTTGACGTCCATCACCACCAGGTCGGGTGACAGCTCGCGGGTCCGGTCGACGGCCTGGCGGCCGTCGCCGACCTCGGCGACTACGTCATACCCGGCTTCGCGCAGCATCTCGGCGAGATCGAGTCGGATGATCGCTTCGTCCTCGGCGACGAGCACCTGCACGCCGCTTCGTTGGTTCGTCACGCGCATTAGCTAATCACGCGCGGCGACCGGAGCGTTACTCGCTGGTACTCGAGCATCGGTGGTCGAACACGGTCAGCCGCGCAGGTGGGCCACGCCGGACCAGCCGGGATCGGCTTCGACGCTCACCTTGACGGTCCCGTCGGGCCAGCCGGTCACCGCGGCCTTGATCTGCTCCGCCGCGGGTGTGGCGCCATCGGCATACACATGGACCAGGCAGAGGCCGCCGCTGCACTCATGCGCGACCACCCTGCCCTGCTCCTCGAGCCGTTCGGTGACGTGGCTCTTCAGGCGCTCCAGCTCCGCGATCGTCGCGGCGCTCGGCAGACCGTCGTCCTCCCGCTCGCTGTAGGGCACCGCGACCACGATGTGCTGGTCGAGCTGCGGCGCCGACGCGGCGGCGAGCGGGACCTGCGCCCCGGCAGTGACCGGACCGCGAGGACCCGTGCCCTGCAACGAGATCCACTGCGGGTGTCCGTTGTCGTCGGTGAACTCCTCGCGCAGGTCACGCACCACGGCACGCAGGCCGGTGAGGCCGAAGCCGTCGAGCGGAGGCGTGGTGATCGGCTGGAGCTCGCCGATCCACGTTTCGGTCATCTCCTCGCCGAGTGCGGTGTCGAGCGCGATGAAACACACGCCGAGTCGCTGGTCCTCGGACACCTCGGCGAGTTGTGGGTGATAGACCGTCACGTCGACGCGGCTGCCGGTGCGGCGTACCCCGACCTGTACGGCGCCGAGGTCGAACTCGTGACCCTCGAACTTCAGCACGCGTCCCGCGATGGTCGTGGCGGGCTGCCGGCTGTCGGCATACGACCACACGAACTCGGCCGGGGGTGCGGCTGCCAGCCAGCGACGTGCGACCGACCGCAGCTCCGGGTCGCCGTCCGCGGTCACCACGAGCAGTTGCGCCGACTCCGTGCCGGGTGCGATCTCCCATGCGAGTCCGCTGTTGATGGCGTGCACCCGGGGGTCGAGCAGCGGCGCGGTCCCCGTCTCCGGGTCGGCCATCGCAACCTGGCCGGAGCCGCCTTCGGACCACCATGTCCAGAACGCCTCGATCGCGTCGCCGGTCGTGTCGCGCCGCTTGCCGAAAAGTGCCATGCGGACCATCAAACAACACCGCCGCCAGGCGTCGCCAAGGAGGCGCCGCTGGACGACGCGCGAGTCAGTGCTCGGGCAGGTGCAGGTGTGTTCCCACGCTGGTGCTGAGTTCCTCGGGCGTCGCGCCCGCCGTCTGCACCAGATGCAGTTTCTGGATGAGCACGTAGCAGATCGCGCCGATCGGCACGAGGACGAGGACGGCCAGCGCCCACTGCCACTTGCGCAGTAGCAGCGGCTCCTGGGTGCGCACGATGTCGACGAGGCAGTAGCCGATCAGCAGCGCGCCGAGAATGATCAGTGGCAACGCCATGGCCAGCGAGACGTGGTATGTCATGTCCAACCCCCTCAGCGGCCCGGTCCGGCCGGGCCACCTTCAGTGTGCGCCGGTTCCGCGGGGTTCGTTCAATGAACGCATCGATCAGCTGGTGCCGGAGGCGGGATTTGAACCCGCACGCCCTTTCGAGCAAAGCATTTTGAGTGCTCCGTGTCTGCCGTTCCACCACTCCGGCGGGAGTGCTGGGACAGCATACGGGAGCCGCTGCCCGTGACTCCAATCGGTCACTCGCGGAAGGGCGCTCGGCTGCCCCTATTCATTGAGCGGCATACCTCCGCACTGAGCGGCGTACGAAATCGGCCCGTCTTCGTACGCCGGTCAATGCGTTGGTATGCCGCTCAATGAGGTGGCGGGTCAGTGGTAGGCGGGCGCGGTCTTGTTCTTGGCGTCACCCATGCGGTGCACACGCAGGGCGTTGGTCGAGCCGGGTATGCCGGGAGGCGAGCCGGCGACGATGATCACGAGATCGCCCTCCTCGGCCCGACCGGAGCTGAGCAGCAACTCGTCGACCTGCATCGCCATCTGGTCGGTGTGCTTCACCTGCGGCACCAGATAGGTCTCGACGCCCCAGACCATCGCCAGCTGCGAGCGGGTGGACTGCTCGGGGGTGAAGGCCAGCATCGGGCGGGCGCTGCGGATGCGCGACATCCGCTTCGCCGAGTCGCCCGACTCGGTGAACGTCACCAGGTAACGCACGTCGAGCAGGTCGCCGACCTCCGCGGCGGCTGCGGTCACGGCGCCGCCCTTCGTGTGCGGCCGGGTGCCCAGCGGCGGCACCCGGTCCAGCCCGTGCTCCTCGGTGCTGTCGATGATCCGCGCCATCGTCTGCACCGCCTCGATCGGCCAGGCACCGACACTCGTCTCGCCCGACAGCATGATCGCGTCGGCACCGTCGAGCACGGCGTTGGCACAGTCGCTCGCCTCGGCCCGGGTCGGCCGCGAGTTCTCGATCATCGACTCGAGCACCTGCGTCGCGACGATCACCGGCTTGGCATTGCGACGACAGATCTCGATCGCGCGCTTCTGGACCAGCGGCACCTCTTCGAGTGGCAACTCCACGCCGAGGTCGCCGCGGGCGACCATCACACCGTCGAACGCATCGATGATCGCGGCGAGATTGTCCACGGCTTGGGGCTTCTCGACCTTCGCGATGACCGGCACCCGACGGCCCTCCTCGTCCATGATCTCGTGCGCACGGCGGATGTCGCTCGCATCGCGCACGAAGGACAGTGCGATGACGTCGGCGCCCAGCTTCAGGGCCCAGCGCAGGTCGGCCTCGTCCTTCTCCGACAATGCCGGCACGCTGACGGCGACGCCGGGCAGGTTGATGCCCTTGTGGTTGGAGACCGGACCGCCCTCGACCACCTCGGCATGCACATCCGTCTCGGTCACCTCGCGGGCTCGCAGGCAGACCTTGCCGTCGTCTATCAGCAGCAGGTCGCCGGCCCGTACATCGCCCGGCAATCCCTTGTAAGTAGTGGAAACTCGGCTCTGGTCACCCTCGATGTCATCGATCGTGATCGTGAACCGGTCGCCGTTCTCGAGGGTGATCGGTCCGTCGGCGAACGTGCCGGTGCGGATCTTCGGGCCCTGCAGGTCGCACATCACGCAGACGGCCCGGCCGGCGTCGTTCGACGCCGCGCGGATCGCCCGGTAGACCTGCTCGTGATCGGCGTAGGCGCCGTGCGAGAGATTCAGTCTCGCGACGTCCATCCCGGCATCGACGAGCTCTCGTACTTTCTCCGGTGCTGCAGTGGCAGGTCCAAGGGTGCAGACAATTTTGGCTCGACGCATGCCTCAACCCTAGTGAGCCGGACGGCAGCCCAACACTTGGTCGGGTCCACCGTCCGGCATACGAGTGAGTAACTTCGAGCGGGGTCGCGGTACGGCGTCGTACCTCGCGCCCCTCGACCCGCAATTACACGGTCAGCGGGCGGTCCGTCGGAGCGATCGGCGCCGGCAGGTCGGAGTGACCACCGGACAGGAACGCGTCGACGCCGTGCGCGGCGGCACGTCCCTCGGCGATCGCCCAGACGATCAGCGACTGGCCGCGGCCGGCGTCCCCGGCGACGAAGACACCGGGCACCGACGACATGAAGTTGCCGTCGCGACGCACGTTGGAACGCTCGTCGAGCTCGACTCCCAGGTCGCCGACCAGACTCTCGGTCAACGGTCCGAGGAAGCCCATCGCAAGCAGCACCAGGTCTGCCTCGAGCTCCCGCTCGGTTCCTTCGACCTCTTCGAATCCGTTTGAACCAGAACGAACTTCGACGACCCGCAACGCCCGCAGCTTGCCGGTGCCGTCGTCGATCGCTTCCTTGGTGCTGATCGAGTAGACCCGCTCGCCACCCTCTTCGTGCGCGCTGGCGACACGGAAGATCATCGGGTATGTCGGCCAGGGGTGCGCCGCGGAACGCTCGTCGCCGGGGCGCGGCATGATCTCCAGCGAAGTCACCGATTTCGCGCCCTGCCGCAGCGAGGTGCCGATGCAGTCCGCGCCGGTGTCACCGCCGCCGATCACGACCACGTGCTTGCCCTCGGCCGTGACCTGGCCCTCGACGCGCTCGCCGAGCGCGACCCGGTTGGCCGGGGGCAGGAAGTCCATCGCCTGCACGAAGCCGTCGAGCTCCCGGCCCTGGACGGGCAGGTCACGCGGGACGGTCGCCCCGATCGAGACGACGACCGCGTCATACCGACTGCGCAACTGCGCCCAGGTGATGTCCTTGCCGACCTCGGTGTTGCAGCGGAAACGGGTGCCCTCGGCGGTCATCTGGTCGATGCGCCGGTCCACGACGGACTTCTCCATCTTGAACTCGGGGATCCCGTAGCGCAGCAATCCGCCTGGCTTGTCCGCCTTTTCGAAGACAGCAACGGTGTGTCCCGCGCGCGTCAGCTGCTGCGCGGCCGCCAGACCCGCCGGACCGGAACCGACGACGGCCACGGTCCGACCGGTCAGCCGCTCCGGCGGCTGCGGCTCGACGGTGCCCTCGGCGAAGGCCTCCTCGATCGTGGTCACCTCGATCTGCTTGATGGTGACCGCGGGCTCGCTGATGCCGAGCACACAGGCCGTCTCGCACGGGGCCGGGCACAGCCGGCCGGTGAACTCCGGGAAGTTGTTGGTCGCGTGCAACCGGTCGATCGCATCCGGCCAATCGCCGCGCCAGGCAAGGGTGTTCCACTCCGGGATCAGGTTGCCCAGCGGGCATCCCTGGTGGCAGAACGGTATGCCGCAGTCCATGCACCGGCCGGCCTGCTGCTGCAGGTCGCTGCGCTGTTGCTCCTCGTAGACCTCTTTCCAGTCCTTGATCCGCACCGGGACCGGACGACGCTCCGGGAGGCTGCGCTCCCGCACCTTCAGAAAGCCGCGTGGGTCAGCCACGGGACACCTCCATGATTCGTTCCCAGACGACATCGCCGTCCGGATCGAGACCTTCCTCGGTCGCCTTCGCTCGCACGTCGAGCACCTGCTGGTATGCGCGAGGCAGCACCAGCGAGAAGCGCTCGGCACTGACCGGCCACTGCGCCAGAAGCTTTGTGGCGACAGCGGATTCGGTCCACTCCACGTGCTTCTCGAGGAGTTCGTGCACTGCGGCCAGATCCTGCTCGCGCAGCGGGCTCACGTCGACCAGCTCGCGGTTGACCAGTTGCTCGTCGAGGTCCAGCACGTAGCCGACCCCGCCCGACATACCGGCTCCGAGATTGCGTCCGGTCGGTCCGAGGATCAGCACGGTACCGCCGGTCATGTACTCCAGCCCGTGGTCACCGACGCCCTCGACGACGGCGGTCGCGCCCGAGTTGCGCACGCAGAACCGCTCGCCCACGACACCGCGCAGGAAGATCTCCCCGGACGTCGCGCCATACCCGATGACGTTGCCGGCGACCACGTTCTGCTCGGCGACCAGCGACGCGTCGCGCAGTGGTCGAACAACGACGCGTCCACCCGAAAGTCCCTTGCCGACATAGTCATTCGCCTCACCGAAGAGACGCAGGGTGACACCTGCGGGCAGGAACGCACCGAGTGATTGCCCGGCCGCACCGGTCAGCGTCACGTCGATCGTCTGGTCCGGCAGGCCCTCCGGGTAGCGCTTGGTGACCTCGTGGCCCAGCATCGTGCCGACCGTCCGGTTGACGTTGGCGACCGGCAGGTCGAGACGGACGGGGACCCTGTCCTCCAGCGCGTCGTGACTCATCGTGATCAGCTGCTGGTCGAGCGCCTTCGCCAACCCGTGGTCCTGCGGTATGACGTGCCGGCGCGGCGTGCCCTCGGGCAGCTCGACGTCGGCGAGGATCGGCGCCAGATCGAGACCGGCGGCCTTCCAGTGGTTGACCGCGCGCTCGGTGTCGAGCAGGCCGACCTGTCCGATCGCTTCGTCCAGGCTGCGGAAACCCAACTCCGCCAACAACTCTCGAACCTCTTCGGCGATGTACTCGAAGAAGGTCTCCACGAACTCCGGCTTGCCGGTGTAGCGCGAACGCAGCTCGGGGTTCTGGGTCGCGATGCCGACGGGGCAGGTGTCGAGGTGACAGACCCGCATCATGATGCAGCCGCTGACCACCAGCGGCGCGCTGGCGAAGCAGTACTCCTCGGCACCGAGCAGTGCGGCGATCATCACGTCACGACCGGTCTTGAGCTGGCCGTCGGTCTGCACGACGATCCGGTCGCGCAACCCGTTGAGCAGCAGCGTCTGCTGGGTCTCGGCGAGGCCGAGCTCCCAGGGACCGCCCGCGTGCTTCAGCGAGGTCAGCGGTGCGGCGCCGGTGCCACCGTCATGACCCGACACGAGCACGACGTCCGCGTGCGCCTTGGACACGCCCGCCGCAACGGTGCCGACGCCGACCTCGGAGACGAGCTTGACGTGGATCCGCGCCTGCGGGTTGGCGTTCTTCAGGTCGTGGATCAGCTGCGCCAGGTCCTCGATCGAGTAGATGTCGTGGTGCGGCGGCGGGGAGATCAGGCCGACACCGGGCGTCGAGTGCCGCGTCGAGGCCACCCACGGGTAGACCTTGTGACCGGGCAGCTGACCGCCCTCCCCCGGCTTGGCACCCTGCGCCATCTTGATCTGGATGTCGTCCGCCTCGGTCAGGTAGACCGACGTGACACCGAAACGTCCGGACGCGACCTGCTTGATCGACGAACGCCGCTCGGGGTCCAGCAGGCGGTCGAGATCCTCACCGCCCTCACCGGTGTTGGAGCGCGCGCCGAGTCGGTTCATGGCAATCGCGAGCGTCTCGTGCGCTTCCTTGCTGATCGAGCCGTAGCTCATCGCACCGGTCGAGAAACGCTTGACGATCGCGCTGACCGGCTCGACCTCCTCGATCGGGATGCTCGGCCGAGTTCCCTTGAAGGAGAACAGTCCTCGCAGCGTCATCAGCCGCTCCGACTGGTCGTCGACCCGCTGGGTGTACTGCTTGAAGATGTCGTAGCGACGTGACCGGGTGGAGTGCTGCAGCCGGAAGACGGTCTCCGGGTCGAAGAGGTGCGGCTCACCCTCACGACGCCACTGGTACTCGCCGCCGGTGTCCAGCGTGCGGTGCGACTGGTGCAGGCCGTTCTTCGGGTATGCCGTCTGGTGCCGCTGCGCGATCTCCTCGGCGATCTCCTCCAGCCCGATGCCGCCGATCCGCGACACCGTGCCGGTGAAGTATTCGTCGATCAGATCCTGGGAGAGGCCGAGTGCCTCGAACACCTGCGCGCCGCGGTATGACGCCACGGTCGAGATGCCCATCTTGGACATGACCTTCAGCACGCCCTTGCCGAGCGCATAGATCAGGTTCTTGACGGCCTGCTCCGGAGTGACGCCGGTGATGGCACCGCGCCGGACCAGGTCCTCTACGGATTCCATTGCCAGGTAAGGGTTCACGGCGGCCGCGCCATACCCGATCAGCAGCGCGACGTGATGCACCTCGCGCACGTCGCCGGCCTCGACCAGCAGGCCGACCTGGGTGCGGGTCTTCTCGCGGACCAGGTGGTGGTGCACGGCGGCGGTGAGCAGCAGCGACGGGATCGGCGCGAACGCGGCGGTGCTCTCCCGGTCGGACAGCACCACGAAGCGGTGGCCGTCCTCGATCGCCTGCGACACCTCGGCGCAGATGCCCTTCAGCCGCGCGCGCAGCGCGCTCGGGCCACCGGCGACGCGGTAGGTGCCGCGAATGACGTACGTCTGGTAGCCGGGGAAATCGCCCTCGTTGTTGAGGTTGACCAGCTTGGCCAGCTCGTCGTTGTCGATGACCGGGAAGTCCAGCTCGACCTGCCGGGCGTGCTGCGGGCCGACCTCGAGCGCGTTGTGCTCGGGACCCATCAGGGTGCCGAGGGAGGTGACCAGCACCTCGCGGATCGCGTCCAGCGGCGGGTTGGTGACCTGAGCGAACAACTGGCTGAAGTAGTCGAAGAGCAGCCGCGGGCGGTCCGACAACACCGCGACCGGGGTGTCCGTGCCCATCGAACCCAGCGCCTCGGCGGCAGATTGCGCCATCGGCGTCAGCAGGATCCGTAGTTCCTCGTGAGTGTAGCCGAAGGTCTGCTGGCGGCGCACGACCGACGCCGGGGTGTGCCACACGTGCTCACGCTCGGGGCGCTTGGACAGCTTGATGATGCCGGCGTGCAGCCAGTCCTCGTAGGGGTGCTCGGCGGCGAGGTCACGCTTGATCTCGTCGTCGCTGATCAGCCGGCCCTGTGCGGTGTCGACCAGGAACATCCGGCCCGGCTGCAGCCGGCCCTTGCGCACCACGTGCGCGGGGTCCAGGTCGAGCACGCCGGCCTCGGAGGCCAGGACGACGAGTCCGTCGTCGGTCACGGCATACCGGCCCGGGCGCAGCCCGTTGCGGTCCAGGACCGCACCGACCAGGGTGCCGTCGGTGAAGGCGACACAGGCAGGCCCGTCCCAGGGCTCCATGATCGCCGAGTGGTACTCGTAGAACGCCCGGCGGGCGGGGTCCATCGTCTCGTGGTTCTCCCACGCCTCGGGGATCATCATCAGCACTGCGTGCGGCAGGCTGCGGCCGCCCAGGTGCAGCAGTTCGAGCACCTCGTCGAAGCTGGCCGAGTCGGAGCTCGAGTCGGTGCAGATCGGGAAGAGTCGCTCGATGTCGCCACCGAAAGCGTCACTGTGCAAAGTGGATTCGCGGGCACGCATCCAGTTGCGGTTGCCGCGCACGGTGTTGATCTCGCCGTTGTGGGCGATCATCCGGTAGGGGTGTGACAGCGGCCACGACGGGAAGGTGTTGGTCGAGAAGCGCGAGTGGACCAGCGCCAGCTCGGTCGTGAACCGCCGGTCCGACAGGTCCGGGTAGAAGGGCTCCAGCTGACCGGTGGTCAGCATGCCCTTGTAGACGATCGTCCGGCCGGACAGCGACGGGAAGTAGACGTCCCGCTCGGCCTCGATGCGCTTGCGCAGTGCGTAGGCCTTGCGATCCAGCTCGACGCCCGCGAGCTCGCCCTCGGCGGCCGCCACGAACGCCTGCCGGAAGACCGGCATCACGGCCTGTGCTGCCTGACCGACCAGCTCCGGGTCGGTCGGCACGTCGCGCCAGCCGAGCACGCGCAGGCCCTCCTCGGCCGCGATCTGCGCGAAGCGCTCACCGATGTACCACTGCTGCTCGGGATCGGTCGGCAGGAACGCGATGCCCACGGCATACGTGCCCTTGGCCGGCAGGTCGAAGTCACAGACCGCACGGAAGAAGTCGTCCGGGATCTGCGTGAGTATGCCGGCGCCGTCGCCGACCGCCGGGTCCGCGCCCGTCGCGCCGCGGTGCTCCAGATTGCGCAACGCGGTCAGCGCGTGATCGACGATGTCGTGTCCGGCCGTGCCGCGCATGGTGGCCACCATGGCCACACCGCACGCGTCGTGCTCTCGCGCCGGGTCATAGAGGCCCTGCGCTGCCGGAACCGCGGAAAAACTACTCTGCGCCGTCAAAACTCACCGTCCAGTCGTCGTGAACGACGCCGAACGCGCGTCGTTCAATGGGATAACCGAACCTTGTGAGGACGACGCTGGCCTCCAAGGCCCGCCCAGACTACCACCCTTCGGGGGGTGCTCACAAAGTGGACTCAGCGTCTCGCGATGCGAGACGGGCGTTCAGCGCCGTGCCGTGGTCGCCACGCGCCGTGCCTTACCGGCCGTACGCCGCAGCTTCCGAGTCGCTGCGTGGGTGAGGAGGACGGCCAGTTCACCCCAGCCGGGGACGTCGTCACCGGCCTCGCGGCTGCTGCTCACGGCCTCCTTCGGCAGGCGCGGGCGGCCGTCAGCATCGACCAGTTTCAGGCTCAGCTTCCCGTAACCCTTGGTGCCGTAGGCCTGAACACGCCCATATTCCGGGGCGGATCTCTCAGCGGGGAGCCCAGCGAACTTCGGGACCGGTATGCGGGCGATCGAGGTCCAGCCGAAGCCGGTCAACCGAGTCCGCAGATCGATGACGGTGCCGACCGGCTTCTCCCGGAAGATTTCGGCTGGATCGATGACGACTTCCGTGATGGCGGCGATGCGATCGGTGGAGAGGACCGGTCTGCTGCGAGACACCAGGTAGCGCATCTCGTGGGTCGTCCGGTCGGTCGCCAGCACATCGACCATGACCTTCCCGACACAGTCGCTCACATCGATCGGATCCAGGCGCCCACCCATCGCCGGGACTTCCCAGTAGACGCGGCCGTCTCGCGTCAGCAGCTCAACCGGTTTCTTGCTGTCCTCGTACACAAACTCCGCACGGACCGACAACGACAGTCTCCCGTCGTCGGTCCAGGTGAACTCGTCCACGCTGACACGAGACGTCACCCGGTTCACCTTCGCGAGGTCGCACAGATCGTCGACGGTCCCGTGGTGCAGCAACTGCGCTCGCGCACGGGTGCCGGCGCCGAGGTACGGCAACATGCGCTCGTCCATCCCGAATCGGGTGCTCACTTCGCGCAACGCCTCGACCAGCCGTTCCCGACTCGCCGGCGAGCGCGTCAAGAACCCGCCCCCCAGCCGAGCGAGCATCTTGGTGATGTACCAGTGGCTGTAGAGCTCGTTTCGGAAGTCCCCAGGGGTGGTGTTCGCCTCGACCACTTCGAGCGCCCTGGCCACTCCTGCGTAGTAGACAGCCGGCGTTGCGCTACTGAACTGCGCATTCTCGCCGCTGGACTCGCGCCGCATCCAGTAGTAACAGAGCCTGTCGGCCAGCACGGAGATCCGCTTCGCTGCGAAATACGAAGCGATCACGACGTAGTGATCTTCGAGACGGACGCGCCCCTCCGGGAAGCGGATGCCGTGCTCGCGCAGCAACGAAGTACGGATCAGCTTGTGCGGTGTGAGAACGCCCAGGATGGGGTCCGTTCCGAGCTTCGCGTCCGGGATGTTCTTCCGGAAAATCGGGCCCATCACACCGCGATCGGCGCCGACTCCGACTTCCTTCGTCACCACGACGTCCGATTGGTTCGCGTGCGCGTAGTCGTACATCCACTCCAACGCCTTCGGAGTGAACTTGTCGTCGTTGTCGGCGAAGAAGACGAACTCGCCCTTCGCGGCGTCGATGCCGAGGTTGCGCGGCCGCCCGGGCCAACCGGAATTCGGCGTGTTGTGCAGAACCCGGACGTTCGGCCGCTCCCGAGCCCAGTCGCGTAGCCGTTCGCGCGTACCGTCCGTCGAGTCGTCGTCGGCGAAAATCACCTCGAACTCATCGCGCGGCATGGATTGCGCGTCCAAGCTCTCCAACAGCTTGTCAATCTCCTGCCCCGGGTTGTAGACCGCTACGACGACCGACACCTTCACCACGAAATCTCCTCCTCCCACCGACTCTCCCCGAGCCGGTCGGGACAGCCTAGAACCCTTCCATGTACGCAGCATGTGCATTCGACGGAACCGGCCTGCTGAGGACGCCGCACCGCCCGGCGGGTTGCCGGACCAGAACGGCCGGCGCTGTAGGCTCTGCGGACCTTGTCCGACGATCAATGAGGTGTGCACCGCAGCAATGAGCAATTTCCGGTCGAGCGTCCGTGACGGCATACGCACACGGGTGGTGGCACCCGTGCGGACCATGGGGTGGCGCGTGCTCGGAGAGGTCCCGGCGCCCGCGGCGCCGCCCGCCGCCACGGGCGGTACGCCGCCCTTGCCAGCAGGCGGCGCCAAGGGCAGTAAACCGACGAACAATCCCTGGATCGGACTGCGCAAGCACGGGCTGCGGATCCAGCCCGGACTCGGCTTCTTCGGTGCGGGCCCCGGGCACATCAAGGTTCGTTTCGAGCCACCGGCACAGCTGAACAACACGACCATGCACGTCTATCGGGACATCGCGATCGGTCGCTACAGCTTCCTGCGCAGTGGACGCATCCGCTACATCGACACGATCGGCCGCTACACGAGCATCGGTCCGGACGTGACGATCGGCGAGGGCGAGCACCCGGTCACCTGGCTCACGAGTTCCCCCGCCGTGCACGACGCGAAGCGGTTCCGTTACTACCCGCCGGAAGCCGACTCGAAGCCGCGCACGATCAAACGGCACGAGGGCAACATCGACCCGAAGACGATGCAGAACGCCACCATCGGCAACGACGTCTGGATCGGCGCCAATGCGCTGATCCGACGCGGGGTCACCATCGGCGACGGTGCGATCGTCGCTGCGGGCGCCTTCGTCAACAAGGACGTCGAGCCCTACACCATCGTCGGCGGTCTCCCGGCGAAGGTGATCGGCAAGCGCTTCAGCGACGAGATCATCGAGCGCCTGCTCGAGCTGAAGTGGTGGGAGTTCGACGTGGCCGACCTGCCCGGTGTCGACTTCGACGACATCGAGAAGGCGATCGAGCAGATCACCGAACGCGAGCGCGCCGGTGAGATCTCCCGCGTGCCCGTCACGTATGACGAGGTGGTGATCAGCAGGAAGGGCTACCGCTCACTCGTCATCGCCCCGCTGAACGCCGAGCGCGCCCGCACCCGGATCGAGCGGCTCAAGCAGGCGGAGTAGCGAGTTCGGTGTTGTGGTCGTCGGCCGGTCGCACCGGCGGCCACGGCGCGTGCGACACCTTGGCAGCGGCCTTGAGGAAGCCCTCCTCGTAGGTCTCTTCGGGGAAATCACCCAGGTAGTAGGTGCGCTTCTCCCGGCGGACCGTCCCGAGCGGGTCGTCGGTGGCCGCAGCCGTCAGCGCGGCACGGACCTGCTCGCGCGACCCGTCCACGACATACGTCGCGGATGCCAGTGGGAACTCCTCGGCGAAATCCGCGGACTCCTGACCGGGATTCACCAGCAGGATCGGCTTCTCGGAGTAGAGATAATCGGCCACCACGCTCGACACGTCGGCGATCATGGCATCCGAGGCGTTGAAGCAGTCCTCCATGGACATGTCCTGCGCCGCGGCCGGGCCGAAGACGTGGGCCCGGCCCGTCGACGCGGCGTCCGCCGCGAGCAGCTCACAGGCCTGCGCGGCGATGCGGGCGAACTCCGGGTCCCGATCGTTGTAGGGGTGCGCCCGGAAGATCACCCGGCAGCCGAGATCGAGCGCCTCGCCGAGGATGTCCAGCGCACGCGGGATCGAGCTGTATGCCGTGTCCTCGTGGAAGCCCTTCCAGGTCGGCGCGTAGAGCACCGTGGCGTCGGTCAGGTCGAGCGTGTCGCTCTGCCGGCGATCGATACCGACGACCTGTGGGCGCCCGACGATCTCGAACTTCTCGTCCGGGATGAGCACGTCGTGCGCGGCATACCGGTCGATACCCGCCTGGCCGGCGACGAAGATCTTGTCGAACATCGCCGTGACCGGGCTGTAGCTCGGCGCCTTGTCGCTGTCGCCGTGCAACAGCTGGATGTGGGTCAGCTCGCTGTAGCGGACGAAGTGCGAGTTGCGCGCAGCGTTGTTGACGTAGAACGCGGCTCGCAGGCTGTCGGTGCGTGCGCGCTCCACCGAGGCCATCGTCGGGCAGTGCAGGACCGGTACGTCGCCGCAGGCGGCTACCGCCTGCGGGTAGCTGCGCCGGTCCCGGATCATCACGAAGAACGGCACGCCGACGTGCTGCAGGTGCGGCACCCACATCGCCAGCTGTTGCTGCGAGTTGCGCGGTGCGTCCCAGTAGAGGACGAAGGCCGGGCTCAGTTCGTCGAGCACCGACGGCAGCAGATCCTGCGCGCGCCGGGACGCTGTGCGCCGGACGTAGGCGTCGGCGACGACCGCGACGGCGGACAGTCCGGCGATGCATGACGCGAGCAACCACCACAGGCCGTTGAGGTGGAAGTACCCCGCGCAGATCAGCACGAGCGGCATCACGAACATGATCCGGCCGTAGGCACGAACCAGCTGCGGCTTCTTCTCCCGAAGTTCGAGGCGGTCGAACCCGGACGCCCGCACACCGGTGTAGCCGAACGCGCGCCGGACCAGTGGCTCACTGCGCACGAGCACGACGTGTATGGCGATCGCCGTCCATGCCGCCCACACGACACCCACGGTGTGGTCGATGATCAGGCCGGCGGGCGCGAGTGCGAGCAGCACTCGCGCGATCAGGTGCGCTCCGAGACCGCGGCCACTCCACATCTTGCGGCACAGCCAGGTGCAGCCGACGTATCCCACCAGCCAGATGACCACGCCGGCGTCCTTCGCGCCGGACAGCAGCACGAGGGTTCCGGCGAGCGCCACGAGGACGGCCGCCAGGGTGCGGGCTTCACGCTTGAGCAAGGAGCACTCCGATTCGAGGGTGGTGCCGCCGGGGATCGCCCGGGGCGCGGAAAGTCGATCCGAATGTTACCGAGGCGGTCGCCCACCGCTCATCCGGCGTTCGCGCTGGAGGTCGCGCAAGTGCGAGGGCTCACACACGCACGCCCGCCCGCGGTTTGGTGACTGCGGACGGGCGTTTTCGGAATGACGACGCCGTCAGAGACGGACGACGAGGTTCTCGCTGTCGACGTAGCGGCCCACCGGGCTGGTGAGCATCCGGATGGCGTCGGCGACGTCCTCCGGCTGCATGATCGTCGTGGGGTCCTCGTCCGGTGCGAGCTTGCGCCGCAGTGCCGTCGCGCATCGCCCCGGGGAGATGGTGATGACCCGGGTGCCGTAGATCGCCAGCTCCTCCTTGAGCACCTGGCTCATGGCGATGAGCGCCGCCTTCGAGCTGGAGTAGGTCAGCCAGCCGGACCGGCCGGTGATGCCGGCGGTCGAGGCGACGTTGACGATGTACTCGAAGGTGTTGCCGAGGTGCAGCAGGTGCTGCACGATCAGGAAGGGCGCGTAGAGGTTCACGCCGATGGTGCGCTCGAAGTCGGCGAAATCGATCTCGTGGATCGGGTCGGGCGCGGTGTAACCGGCGTTGTTGATCAGGAACTCGATGTTGCCGTGCTTCTCGATGATCTTGGGCATCAGCGCCGCGATCGCGTCGCGGTCGCCCAGATCGATCTCGTAGCAGAAGACCTTCTTGCCGAACGGGTTGTCCTCCAGCAGCTCCCTCTCGGCCTCCGCGAAGTCGTCCGACTTGCGCGCGAGCAGCACGTAGTCGGTGACGTCGTTGTCCTCGCGGAAGAACCGCTCGGCGGTGGCCAGGCCGATGCCCTTGGAGGCACCGCTGATCAGGATCGTCTTACTCATCTTCGTCATCACCCGCCAGCAAGTAGCCTGCCAGCTTCACGTCCGTCTTGGTCGTGATCTTGAAGTTCCGGTCGCTGCCGGGGATGTAGTAGACCTCGGCGCCCGCGACGGCGCACAGGGTGGCGTCCTCGGTGAAGACGACCTTCTCCTTCAGCGCGTAGGCGTGGCCCTCCTCGAGGGTGGTCTTGCGGAACTTCTGCGGCAACTGCACGTTGCGCAGCCGAGCGCGCTCCAGGGACCCGGTGACCTGCTGTGTGTCGGGGTCGACCGGCGCGACGGTGAAGGGGATCTCCAGCATGAAGCTGACGTTGTCCTTCTCGGCTGCGATGAGCGCCTCGAACTCGGCCTTGGTCGCCAGCGGACGGGCGGTCTCGTGCAGGATCACGTGTTCGTTGGTGCAGTGCTCCAGCATCGCGGCGACGGATGCGTGCCGTGTGTCGCCCGCCTCGACATACGTGATCGGCGTCTTGATGGCGTAGTCGGCGACCAGCTTGCGCATGGTGTCCTCCCAGCCCGGGGGGAAGTTGAGGATGATCTGGTCGATGTCGGGGATGTCATCGACCGCGACCAGGGGGTAGATCATCGCCGGGATGTGGTTGACCCGGATGAGCTGCTTGGGCTGACCCGCAGCAACTCGTGTGCCTACACCGCCGTTCAGCAGAGCGAGGGTATACATGCAGTGCACCTTAACCTTTCGTCCAGTCTTGGGTTACTCGTGGGTTACTCGTGCGTTCATGGAGTCGTGGGGGACGTGCCCCGTATGGCGGCGGCCGCGGCGTCGACGAAGGCGCTCACCTCATCGGGGTGGTCGCCCAGGTAATAGGTCCGCAGTTCCGAACGTGTCGCAGCGAGCGGGTCCTCCTCGAGCATCGTGCGCAGCGGCGCGCTCATGTCGCCCTCCACGTCGATGACGTATGCCGCCTGCAACACCGGGTATGCCTCCTGATCCACCGACTGCCCCGAGCCCGTCGCACCGACGTCGACGACGGCGAAGGGTTTGCCGGAGTGCAGGTAGTCGGATGCGACGCTCGAGACGTCGGTCACCAGCGCGTCCGAGGCGTTGAAGGAATCCGCGATCGAACCGTGCAGCATTCGTTGGCTGGTCACGTGTGGCACTGCTGCCGATGCGGCGGTGGACAGCAACTCGTCGATCCGGGCGATCGTCGCGGCCGACTCCTTCTCCTTCAACGACAGCGGGTGCGGCCGGAACATCACCCGCACACCGAGATCCAGCAGGTGGCGGACGATCGTCTCGCCATACGCCAGTGAACTGAACGACATGTCCTGCACTCCGCCCCGCCACGTCGGCGCGTAGAGAACGGTGCGGCGGTCCGGGCACGGATCGATGTTGTGGTCCAGCACGTCGGCGACCTGGGGACGGCCGATCAGCCGGAACTTCTCCTCGGGAACGATCACGCCGTGGCGGCGGAACCGATCGACGCCCGCCTGTCCGGCGACGAAGATCTGGTCGAACATCCCGATCATCGGGTGATAGCTCGACGGCTTGTCGGAGTCACCGTGGTTGAGGTGCACGTGGGTCCGGTCCAGGTAGCGCACCCCGTCGACGCACTGGGCGTGGGTGTTGACGTAGAACAGCGCCCGCACGCTCGGCACCATCACGTCGTCCATGCTGCCGAGTCGCTGACATGCGACCACCGGCCGATCGGTGAGTGCCGCAGCGCGCGCGAGCATCTTCGGGTCCCGCGCGAGCACGGCATACGGCAGGTTCAGCTGCTCGAGGTAGGGCAACCACATCCGCACCTGGTAGTCGCCGTCGACCGGTCCGCTGAAGTAGATGTAGAAGGCCGGCGCGTAGTCGACCAGCGCGTCGGTGACCGACCTGTTCACGGTCTTCGACCGCCGGGCGAGGACTGCCGTGCGCAGTTGCAGCCCACTGCGGGTGAGCACGCCCAGCACGATCAGCAGGACGATCGAGTCGGTCCAGTCGGGTAGGTCGACGAACGACGTGACCAGCAGCAGACACGCGAACAGCACGATGCCGATCTGCACCACCGAACCCATCGGGCCGAGCGTCTGCGGCCGGCGGTCGTCCGGCAAACCGGGCAACTGCGCGACACGGACCCTGGGGACCAGCCTGTTGTCCAGCGGTTCACCGATCAGCCCCGCGCACACCATCAACACGGCGCCGGCGGCGAGCCACGGTGTGTTGTCCTCCCGAACGGACGGGACGAAGGTCGCGATCAACCCGACGAGCGCCATCAGCCGCAGGGCCGGGCCCGGGCGCAGGCGGCCCACCACAACCAGGCCCACGGTGAGCAGCAACGCCAGCACCGCGACGATCGGGTCTGACAACTCCAGCGCGCTGGTGACCAGTAGGAGCGCGGTGAGCAGGGTCAGGCCGACGACGGCCAGCAACGACTGACCGAGACGGCGCACGGTCGTCAACGCGCCGCCTTCACGCGTGGGGAGGCCATGATCGCGACGAAGTGTCCGAGCACGACGATCCAGACGACGGGGGCGAGGACCCACATCGCGATCCGGAAGACCTCGACGCCGTCACCGGTGAGGAGTCCGAGCACGGCCAGCAGGAGCGCGACCAGGCTGAGCTCGACGGAGTGGAAGATGCGGTGGAACGGCAGGAAGCGCGCCCCTGCCCGCAGGATGCCGACCAGCCCGCGGCGGGTCACCGCCTTCGCCTCCGCGGTGTCCGGCAGTCGCTCGATCCCGCTGAACGCGCGGGCGACGTGCACGAGGTCGTTGAGCGCCTTGTTGAGCATGATGCCGGTCATCAGGAGGGCACCGAGGAACGCGTATTTCCAGGTGTCGGTGTCCCCCGTCTGACCGCCGAAGACGCCGGCGGCGCGCAGCCCGAACGCCAGCCCGACGAAGCTC
This sequence comes from Flexivirga sp., assembly GCF_035551235.1. GTDB lineage: Bacteria > Actinomycetota > Actinomycetes > Actinomycetales > Dermatophilaceae > Flexivirga. The sequence goes on from NZ_DASZNO010000021.1 coordinate 326,284, forward strand.
TCCGTCGTGTAGTGCGCGACCCGGTCCAGGAAGACGCCGGCCGGGCTGAAGCGCTGTCGCCACCGGGCGAGTTCCCCGTCGACACAGTCGAGGTACATCTGCAGCTGGGCGAACAGGACCGCCAGCACCGCTCCACCGATGCCGGGCAGCAGTAGCGACAGGCCGATGCACCAGCCGGACAGGATCATCAGGCCGGTGACACCGTTCGGCGTCATACGGGTCGGCACGAGTTGCCGGGTCAGGTGGAGCGAGTAGTGCCGGAGGTACTCCCCCGACCAGTGCTCGGCGTTCTTCCGGCCCCGGACCGACGCCGGCTGCGAGCGCTCCCGCAGCTCTTCGATCGTTGGTTTGTTCGTGCCCATCAGATACCTGACTCGCAGGAGGAACGAATCGTCATCTCAGATCCGGGTTCACAAAAGACACCAGGTGATTGAGATGGCGATGAGGAACGAATCGTCATCTCAGATCACCGGCCATCTGCCGTTGCGGGCCATCCGCCATACGGCGGACCAGGGCAGCTTGCGATGCGGCTCACCCGGACCCCAGGGCTCGGTCGTCCAGCCCTCGCGCCAGCCGGCGAACCAGGGGCGCAGGCTCTCGCGCACGTGGCGGGAGCGGACCAGCTGCACCGCGGTCCACGAGCCGACATACCCCCAGCTGACCGGCCAGGGCAGGTTGCGCCGCGCCAGCCAGACCCGGTTGCGGGCGTTCTTGGTGAAGTAGTCGTCGTGCCGGCGCGGGTCGATGACCGGGTGTCCGGCGCGCAGGTGACCGAGGTAGACGGTGCGGCTGCCCGCCGCCCACACCCGCCAGGCCAACTCGATGCCCTCATGCGCGTAGAAGAACGGCGCCGGCCAGCCGAGGGTCTGCTCGAAGACCTCCCGGCGGATGGCGACCGCCATCTCGACGACGGAGAAGACGTTGGACGAGCGGTAGGGGCTGCCCTTGCGCAGTCGTGGGATCCAGCGGGTCGGCAGGTCCCCCACCGAGGGGTCCTCGATGCGCGGCTGGATCATGCCGATCGTCGGGTCGGCCCGGAACTCCGCGGCGCACTTGGCCAGGAAGTCGTCATCGAGCAGCCAGGCGTCGTCGTCGAGGAAGAAGAGCAGGTCGCCGGTCACCTGGTCGACGCCGGCGTTGCGTCCGGCGGGTATGCCGACGTTCTCCGGGAGCCGGAGTGACTTCACCCGGTCCGGGAGGTCGACCGGCTCCCAGCCATTGCCGACCACGACGATGTCGAGCCGGACTCCGGTCTGTCGCAGCAGCGAATCGAGGCCACGACGGAGCTCCGGGGGGCGAGTGCCCTGCGTCAGCACCACGACCGCGAAGGAAGGGGTGTCGGCGTCCGGCTGAGCCGGCTCGACGGCGAGTTCGATCGTCATACTCCTTCGCTTCACCCGGTGAACCGGGTGCGTTCATCCCGCGCTGCCGCAGCGATCCTATGTCACTGGGGCGCCGCGTCCGCCTTCGGCTCGCTGGGGTCGGCGCTTTCGGCCTCGGCGCCGGGGATCGGCTCGCGGGGGCCGTTGGGATGGCGCCGGGAACAGATGATCAGGCCGGCCAGCCCGCCGAGGAAGACCAGGATGCAGACCCAGACGTTGACCCGCTGGCCGAGGATGTGGTTGGCCGGGTCGTCCCGCATCCATTCCATCCAGATGCGGCCGACCGGGTAGAGCATCACGTAGAGCCAGAACGACTTGCCGCGGCCCAGCAGGTAGCGCCGGTCCAGCCACACGATGAAGAGGGCGAGGACGAGCAGGAAGAGCGATTCGTAGAGGAAGGTCGGCTGGAAGTAGCCGGCGACGATCGGGTGACCGGCCGCGTCCTTGACGGCATGTCCCGCGCTCTCGTCCCACTGGTAGATCTTCAGTCGCCACGGCAGGTCGGTGGTGCGGCCGTGCAGCTCGTTGTTGAAGTAATTGCCCCAGCGGCCGATCGCCTGCGCGAGCACCACACCCGGAGCAGCCGCATCGGCGAAGTCGAGGAACCGGATGCCGTTGCGGCGACAGCCGATGTAGGCACCGAGGGCACCGAGCGCGATCGCGCCCCAGATGCCCAGCCCGCCGTGCCAGATGGCGAACGCGTCCCAGGGGTTGCCGTGCTCGCCGAAGTAGGGCTGCGGCGAGGTGATGACGTTGTAGATCCGCCCGCCGACGATGCCGAACGGCACCGCCCACCAGGCGACGGTCAGTGCATCCTCGCGCTGATAGCCGCGGTCCTCCATCCGCCGGCCGGCGACCCATACGGCCAGGACGATGCCGGCCAGGATGCACAGCGCGTACATCCGGATCGGGAACGGGCCCAGCCAGAAGACCCCGACCGTCGGGCTCGGGAAGTATGACGCCCCGGCGGTCACAGCGAATCCCTCCTTCGTCGGGTTTCGCGATTCACCCTGCGCTCGATCGGTTGCTTGCTCGCCCTCGCACTCCGTCGGCGAGCGCGGTCGCGGTGCGGGCGAGCTGTGCGAGCCCGTCCTTCGCATTGTCCGCCTCGACCAGGGTGCTCACCAGCGCGGATCCGACGATCACGCCGTCGGCGAACCCGGCGACCTCACGAGCCTGCTCCGCGGTGGAGACCCCGAGACCGACGCACACCGGGATGTCGCTGATCTCGCGGACCCGCTCGACCAGCACGGCTGCTTCGCCGCTCACCGCCGACCGGGCCCCGGTGACACCCATCAGGGCCGCTGCGTAGACGAAACCACGCGAGGCAGCCGTCGTCATGGCCAGTCGCTCCGGCGTCGAACTCGGCGCGACCAGGAAGATGCGGTCGAGGTCGTGGGCTTCGCTGGCGGTGATCCACTCGCCGGCCTCGTCGGGCACGAGGTCGGGCGTGATGAGCCCGGAGGCCCCGGACGCCGCGAGGTCCCGGGCGAACGCGTCCACGCCGTACCGCAGGACGGGGTTCCAGTAGGTCATGACCACACACGCTCCACCGGCGGCCGTGATCGCCTCGGCGGCGCGGAACACGTCACGCACGTGGACCCCGGCGGCGAGCGCACCCGTCGCTGCCGTCTGGATGACCGGCCCGTCCATCAGCGGGTCGGTGTAGGGCAGTCCGATCTCGACGATGTCGACACCGGAACGCACCATCGTCACCATCGCCTCGATGGAGGTGTCGACGTCGGGGTATCCGACCGGCAGGTAGCCGACGAACGCCGAGCGGCCCTCGGCCTTGGCGGTCGCGAGCACGGCGGACACCCGGCTGGTGTGCTGCGTGGTCGTCATACTTGGGTGTCCTTCTCGTCGAGCAGGCCGAACCATTGCGCGGCGGTGTGCACGTCCTTGTCACCGCGACCGGACAGGTTGACCAGCAACAGCGCGTCCTTGCCGAGCTCGGGACCCAGCTTCATCGCCCCCGCGACCGCGTGAGCACTCTCGATCGCGGGCAGGATGCCCTCGGACCGCGAGAGGGCCTTGAAGGCGTCCATCGCCTCGGTGTCGGTGATCGGGAGGTATTCGGCACGCCCTGAGTCACGCAGGTAAGCATGCTCCGGACCGACGCTCGGGTAGTCCAAACCCGCTGACACGGAATGGGATTCGATGGTCTGGCCCTCGTCGTCCTGCAACACGTAGGTGAACGCGCCGTGCAGCACACCGGGGGTCGCCTGCCCGCTGAAGCGTGACGCGTGCCGGCCCGAATCGGGCCCGTCGCCGCCGCCCTCGAGGCCGATCAGGCGGACGCCCTCGTCATCGATGAACCGGTGGAAGATGCCCATCGCGTTGGAGCCGCCGCCGACGCACGCGAGCACCGCGTCCGGGAGCCGACCGTATGCGTCGAGCATCTGGCCGCGGGCCTCGACGCCGATGACGCGGTGGAAGTCACGGACCATCTCCGGGAAGGGATAGGGGCCGGTCACCGTGCCGAGCACGTAGTGGGTATGGGCGACATTGGCGACCCAGTCACGGAACGCCTCGTTGACGGCGTCCTTCAGGGTGCGCGAGCCGTGGTCGACCGGGACGACCTCGGCGCCGAGGAGTTCCATCCGGGCGACGTTGAGCGCCTGTCGCTCGGTGTCGACGCGCCCCATGTAGACGGTGCACTCGAGTCCCATCAGGGCGGCGGCCGTCGCGGTCGCGACGCCGTGCTGGCCCGCCCCGGTCTCGGCGATCACCCGGGTCTTACCCATCTGCTTGGTGAGCAGTGCCTGGCCGAGCACGTTGTTGATCTTGTGCGAGCCGGTGTGGTTGAGGTCCTCCCGCTTGAGCACCACCTGTGCACCGCCGCAGTATTCGTCACCGAACCGGCGCGCGGGCGTGATGATGCTCGGCCGGCCGGTGTAGCTGCGCTGCAACTCGGTGAGCTGACCGAGGAACGCCGGGTCGGCCATCGCCTTGCGGCGGTGCTCGTCGAGCTCCTCCAGGGCCGCGACCAGTGCCTCGGGCACATAGCGGCCGCCATACGCCCCGAAACGTCCGAGCGGTGGGTTCGTCTGAGTCATCGCGATCCTTCGATCATCGTGCGTATGGCGGAGCGCGGGTCGCCACCGGTGACCAGTGCCTCGCCGACGAGCACGGCGTCGGCACCGGCCGCGACGTATTCGGCGACGTCCTGCGGTCCGCGGATGCCGGACTCGGCGACCCGGACGCGGTCGGTGGGCACCCGCGGTGCGAGCTGGGCGAAAACCCCGCGGTCGACGTCGAGTGTCTTGAGGTTGCGGGCGTTGACACCGATCAGCTGGGCGTCTGCTGCGAGCGCGCGATCGATCTCGGCCTCGTCGTGCGTCTCGACCAGCGCGGTCATACCGAGCTCGGTCGCATGCTGGAAGAGGTCACGCAACGCGGCGTCATCGAGGGCCGCCACGATCAGCAGGATGATGTCCGCACCATGCGCCCGCGCTTCGTCGACCTGGTAGTGATCGACCATGAAGTCCTTGCGCAGCACCGGGATTCGCACCGCGGCACGCACGGCGTCCAGGTCGGCGAGCGAGCCGCCGAAGCGGCGTTGCTCGGTGAGCACCGAGATGGCGGTCGCACCGCCCTGCTCGTATGCCGCGGCGAGCTCCGCCGGATCGGGGATCTCGGCGAGATCACCCTTGCTCGGGCTGCGGCGCTTGACCTCGGAGATGATCTTGACCGGGCCGTCGGCACGGAACGCGGCCAGCGCGTCGATCGCCGGTGCGGCGGCCGCTGCCCGGTCGGCGATCTCCCCCGCCGAGGTGTGGCGCTTCCGGTCCTCGAGGTCCTCGCGAACCCCGAGGATGATGTCGTCGAGGACGGTGGCCACCTAGGACGCCCGCTGCGACTCGAGCTGGGAGCGCTCCTCCGCCGTGAGCGGCGGGGCATCCAGCTTGTGGTGGTTGCCGAAGCCCATCTTGGCGAGCACCTTGCCGACCAGGACGCCGACGACGGCCAGCGCGCCACCGATGTAATAGAACGGGTGCAGACCCCAGGCGACGCCGATCGACACGGAGATCGACGCGAGCAGCAGGAAGCACACGGTGGTCCACGCGGCGACGCTGTGTCCGTGGTCCTCGTGGATTTCTTCGGCCATCTGGCGTTGCTCCTTCGTGGGCGGTCTCTTGGTCGTCATGAGGTGTCTGCGGGCGCCGATCAGTCCGACGTCCGCCGCTCCTTGATTGTGTCAGACCCTGCTGGGCGGTCCGTCGGGTCCTCACCGTCGGTCAGCATGTCCCAGTCCGAGCGCCTGGTCTCCTTGGGCGTCGTCGGGGCGTCATACCGACTGGACAGACCCGACCAGCTGCGGACGCCGAGGATCGCCAGGACACCGGTCAGCGCCAGCAGAACACCGCCGAGCAGTGCCACCCACGGCCAGATCGTCAGGTCCGCGACGACCTTCCGGTCACCCGTGTGCCCGGTCATGGTCGTCGCGACATCGCCGAGGATCTTGACCGGCTCGCGCACGACCACGATCACGGCCACGATCGCGACGATCCCGGCGACCAGCGTCAGCACCGCCGCGATCCAGCGCGCGATGCGCCCGGCCGTCAGGGTCGCGAGGACCGCCGCCGCCCCGACCAGTGCCGCGGCGAGCAGGGCCGGCGCCGACTTGCTGCCCGACGCGGTGGTGTGCGCACCTTGCAGGACCGCGTCGGTCACCGACCCGCTCACCCACGTGCGTGTGTTGGCCGCGACCAGCAGTAGCACGGCGACTGCGCCGACGAGCAGGATCGACCGTTTCCCGATCATCATCCGATCGCCCGCATCCCCGAGGCCACGGCGACCGCGCGCAATGCTGCGGCCGCCTTGGTGCGGGTCTCCTGGTATTCGGACTCCGGCACCGAGTCGGCCACGATGCCCGCGCCGGCCTGCACGTAGGCGACGTTGTCCTGCAGCACCGCGGTGCGGATCGCAATGGCCATGTCCAGGTCGCCCGCGAAGTCGAAGTAGCCCACGACCCCGCCATACACACCTCGCCGGATGCCCTCGAGACGCTCGATGATCTGCATCGCACGGGGCTTCGGCGCGCCGCTGAGCGTGCCGGCCGGGAAGGTCGCCACGAGCGCGTCGTATGCCGAACGGCCGCTGCTCAACGCACCGACGACCGTGGACTCCAGATGCATGATGTGGCTGTAGCGCCGGATCTGCATGAACTCGATGGTGTCGACCGTCCCCGCGTCGCAGACCTTCTGCAGGTCGTTGCGGGACAGGTCGACCAGCATCAGGTGCTCGGCGCGTTCCTTGGGATCGGCGAGCAGTTCGTCCGCCAGGTCCTCGTCCTGTTCGGGACTCTTGCCCCGCGGCCGGGACCCGGCGATCGGGCGGGTGATGACGTGATCACCGGTCACCTTGACCAGGGCTTCCGGGCTGGATCCGACGACGTCGTAGGTCGAACCGCTCGGGTGCGGCAGCCGCAGGAGGTACATGTAGGGGCTCGGATTGCCGACCCGCAATGCGCGGTAGACATCCAGCGCGTCGGCACCGCAGGGCACCGAAAAGCGTTGTGACACAACGATTTGGAAGGCTTCGCCGGAGCGGATGTCTTCCTTCGCCTGCTCGACCATGTCGTGGTACTGCTCGCGCGTGTGCGTGCTGACCGGCTCCAGCTCCACCGGCTCGGGCACCGAGACGGTGCTCGGCGCATCGACCGCGAGAGCCTCCTGCATGGCGTCGAGCCGGTCGACGGCGCCGGCCCATGCCTGCTCGGCGCGCGCGTCGGTGTTGTCGTGGTTGATCGCGTTGGCGATCAGCAGCACGCTGCCGTCGGAGTGGTCGAGCACCGCCAGATCGGTCGCGAGGACCATCCCGATCTCGGGCGTGTGCAGATCGTCGGCTCCGGAGTCGGCCAGCTTCTCCCAGTGCCGGACTGCGTCATACGTGACGGCGCCGACGAGGCCGCCGGTGAGCGGCGGCAGGCCCGGGATCCGGGGTGTCGCGAGCACCTGCAGGGTGTCGCGCAGCACGTCGGTCGGTGTGCCGTCGGTCGGCACGCCCACCGGCGGTGTCCCGAGCCAGACTGCGTGGCCGTCCTGCTCGGTGAGCGTGGCGCGGCTGTCGGCGCCGATGATCGAGTAGCGCGACCACACTCCCCCGTGCTCGGCCGACTCGAGGAGGAACGTGCCCGGGCGGTCTGCGGCGAGCTTGCGATAGATGCCGAGGGGCGTCTCGCCGTCGGCGAGCAGTCGGCGTACGACGGGTATGACGCGCCGGCCGTCGGCGGCGAGCTGCAGGAACTGCGGCAGGCTCGGCCAGGTCACACCCCACTCGAGTTCGGCATGCACGGTCTCTGTGGTGCTCGCGCTCATACCTCGACCGCCTTGAGGTCGGTGAAGAAGCAGGACCGCTCACCGGTGTGGCATGCGGGGCCGATCTGGTCGACGCGCACCAGCAGGGTGTCGCCGTCACAGTCGAGTGCCACCGACTTCACGTGCTGCTCGTGACCGGAGGTGTCGCCCTTGCGCCAGTATTCGCCGCGGCTGCGTGACCAGAAGGTCACCCGACCGGAGGTGAGGGTGCGATGCAACGCCTCGTCGTCCATCCAGCCGACCATCAGCACTTCGCCGGTGTCGTGCTGCTGGATCACAGCGGGAACCAGCCCTGCCGGGTCGTGCTTCAGGAGGGCTGCGATGTCGGGGTCGAGAGCTGAGGAACTCACAGTTGCATTCTGCCGCACCGACTTTCCGGTCTCGGCACGGCCGCATCCCGGCGGTCGTGACGGGCGCGCCCGGATGCCCTGTGCCCGCTCGTTGTGCGCCATGATCCCTGTATGCCGAATTTCGCCCAGTCCGAACGCGCCGGCTTGTGTGACGCGTTCGTCGACGTCGGACCCGACGCCCCCACCCTGTGCGGCGACTGGACCACCCGTGACCTCGCCGCCCACCTGGTGGTCCGCGAGAGCCGGCCGGACGCCGCGGCCGGAATGTTCATCCCGCTGCTGGCCGGGCGCCTTGAATCCATTCAGCGCAAGGTCGCGGAGACACCGTGGGACGAGCTGGTCGAGAAGGTGCGCTCCGGCCCACCACGGCTCGGACCGTTCGGTTTCCCGGGCGTGGACGCGAAGGCGAATCTCTCGGAGTTCTTCATCCATCATGAGGACGTGCTGCGTGCGGGCGACCACCCGGACGCGCGGCGTGAGGTGCCCGCCGAGGAACAGGCCGAGCTGTGGAAGATCCTGCCGCGCATCGGCCGTATGACGTTGCGCAGCACCCGCGTCGGCGTCGTCGCGGACTGCCCCGGTCACGGCCGCCGCAGCCTGCGCAGCCCCCGGGACGACCACGGGAACGTCGTGCTGCACGGCGCGCCCGGTGAGGTGCTGCTGCACATCTTCGGTCGCGTCGCAGTCACCGACATCGAGCTCGACGGCTCCGACGCCGACGTCGCCGCGTTCCGCGAATCGTCACTCGGCTTCTGATCGAGGTCCCACACCTCTACGCCGTGCCGAACGAGCTCTATGGGGCACGTTTGGCACGGCGACCGACATCCGCGGTCATCAGCGAACCTCGTGACCGGCGTCCCGCAGGGCGTCCTTGACCTGTCCGATCGTCAGCTCTCCGAAGTGGAAGACCGACGCCGCGAGCACCGCATCGGCGCCGGCCTCGACCGCCTGCACGAAGTGCTCGACCCGTCCTGCTCCCCCGCTGGCGATGATCGGCACGTCGACCTCGGCGCGCACTGCACGGATCAGCTCCAGGTCGAAGCCGTCCTTGGTGCCGTCGGCATCCATCGAGTTGAGCAGGATCTCACCGACGCCCAAAGTCGCTGCACGAGAACACCATTCGAGCGCATCCAGTTCCGTGGACTTCAGCCCGCCGTGGGTCGTCACCTCGAAGTTTCCGTGTTGCGAGCGCCGTACGTCCGCCGACAGGACGAGCACCTGCGAGCCGAAGCGCTCGGCGATCTCGGCGATGACCGCCGGTCGCGCGATCGCGCCGGTGTTGATCCCCACCTTGTCCGCGCCCGCCCGCAGCAGACGGTCGACATCGTCCACCGTCCGCACACCGCCTCCGACGGTGAGCGGGATGAAGACCTCCTCCGCGGTCCGGCCCACCACGTCGTATGTCGTGTCGCGGCCCGCAGAACTCGCGGTCACGTCGAGGAAGGTCAGCTCGTCGGCACCCTGGCCGTCATACCGCTCGGCCAGTTCGACCGGGTCGCCGGCGTCGCGGAGGTTCTCGAAATTGACGCCCTTGACCACCCGCCCGGCGTCGACGTCCAAGCAGGGGATGACTCGCACGGCAACCGTCATGACAAGCAAGGGTAGCGGTGCCGAAACCGCCGACCGGGCCGGTCTTCCGAGCGGGCGCGGCCTGGCCGATGGACCTGGTCCTGAATCACACCATTGCAACTCATCTCAGATGTTGAGACCCATTTTCGGGCCTCCGATTTGACATCCGGGGATTTTCAGCTGTCCACGCCAGATCGCGGAAAATGCGCTCCCCCAACGTGATTCGATCCTGCACTGCCGATCAGAACTTGCCTTGACTTGGCTCTGCGAGCGCATAACGTCGACGCCAGTCATGCCGATACCAATCGAAGTACCGACCCGACCCCTGTCCGCCAAGCAGCATGCTCCGCACTCCTCCCGAGCGCATGCTCCACGCCCCAGCGAGACACACACGCTGGTGATCCGGGAGCCGCGCCCGTCCGATGGTGCGCACATGTGGACCGTCGCCAAGGACGGCGGTGAGCTCGACCTGAACTCGTCATACGCCTACCTGATGATGGCTCGCGACTTCTCGACCACGTGCCGAGTCGCGTTGAGCGACAACGAGGTTGTGGGCTACGTCCTCGGCTATTGCCCGCCGGAACGGCCCACCCACCTGTTCGTCTGGCAGGTCGCCGTGCGCGACGACCAGCGCGGGCGAGGCGTCGCGGCCCACATGATCGAGCACCTGATCGCAACCAGTGAGATCGACGCCCTCGAGGCCACTGTCGAGGAGACCAACGGTGCGTCCCGCGCACTGTTCGCCAGCATCGCGCGCAAGCACGACGCCGAACTGACCTGGTCCCAGGGCATCCCCGCGGAGCACTTCCCCGACGGCCACGCCGGGGAGCCGATGCTGCAGATCCAGCCGCTGCGCTGAGCTCCAGCGCACCAACGCTGTATCGCCGCGACGACGACATCGCGGCACCGTGCGAGGTAATCGCCTGTGCACGTCCCCGATTCGACCGAAGGACTCACCATGACCGTGACAGCCGACACAACCAGCCTTGAGTCCGGTGTCCGGAGCTACTCGCGCACCTGGCCGGCGACCTTCCAGCGTGCCAAGGGCAGCTTCCTCTACACACCGGACGACGAGCAGTACCTCGACTTCTTCACCGGTGCCGGGGTCATGAGCTACGGGCACAACAACCCGATCCTGAAGGACGCGCTGCTGCGCTACCTCACCGAGGACAACATCGTTCACTCGCTGGACATGCTGACCACGGCACGCGAGGACTTCCTCACCACGTTCACCGAGAAGATCCTGCGACCGCGTGGACTCGACCACACCGTGATGTTCCCCGGACCCGGTGGAGCGAACGCGGTGGAAGCTGCCTTGAAGCTGGCCCGCAAGATCACCGGTCGTGAGTCGATCGTCAACTTCACCAACGCTTTCCACGGTATGACGCTCGGCGCCCTCGCCGTCACCGGCAACTCGATGAAGCGCGGCGGCGCCGGCATCCCGCTGGTCCACGCCACGCCGATGCCGTACGACGACTACTTCGACGGCGACGTCCCCGACTTCGTCTACTTCGAGCGGATGCTCGCCGACAGCGGCTCCGGCCTGAACAAGCCGGCGGCCGTCATCGTGGAGACCGTGCAGGGCGAGGGCGGCGTCAACGCCGCGCGCCTGGAGTGGCTGCGCCAGCTGGCCGATGTGTGCAAGAAGTACGAGATCCTGCTGATCGTCGACGACATCCAGGTCGGCTGCGGCCGCACCGGTGGCTTCTTCAGCTTCGAAGAGGCCGGCATCGTGCCCGACATCATCTGCCTGTCCAAGGCGATCAGCGGCTACGGCCTGCCGTTGGCAGTGACCCTGATCCGCCCCGAGCTGGACGTGTGGGAGCCCGGCGAGCACAACGGCACCTTCCGCGGCTTCGCCCCGGCATTCGTGACCGCGGCCGAGACCATCCGCACCTACTGGTCGGACGACACGCTGGAGCAGTCGACGATCACCAAGGGTGCGTTCGTCGAGGCCACCCTCAACAGCATCGTCGCCAAGCGCCCGGAGGGCGAGCTGACCGCCAAGGGTCGCGGCCTCATCCGCGGGCTGGAGTTCGCCGACCCGGAGAAGGCAGCCGAGACCTGCCGGAACGCCTTCGAGGCGGGCCTGCTGGTCGAGACGTCCGGACCGCGCGACGAGGTCATCAAGCTGCTCCCGCCGCTGACCATCAGCGAGGACGAGCTCACCAACGGCCTCACGCTGCTGCGCAACGCCACGACGGCCGCACTCGACGACTGACCGCGAGTCCCGCACTCCCCCAAAGACTTTCGAAAGGAATCACTTCATGCTCGTCCGATCACTCGACGACGTCACCGACACCGAACACGACATCAAGACCGAGAACTGGCGCAGCAAGCGCATCATCCTCGCCCGCGAGGGCGTCGGCTTCTCCGTGCACGAGACGACGCTGTATGCCGGGACGGTGAACGACTTCTGGTACGCCAACCACATCGAGGCAGTCTTCATCGTCGAGGGTGAGGGCGAAGTCGTGAACAAGGCGACCGGTGAGCGCCACGAGTTGCGCCCCGGCTCGCTCTACCTGCTCAACGACCACGACAAGCACCAGGTGCTCCCGCGCACCGAGATGCGAACCGTCTGCGTCTTCAACCCACCGGTCACCGGCCGCGAGGTGCACGACGAGAACGGCGTCTACCCGCTGGTGCTCGAGGACGCCTGACCCGAGACCCCCCGACACCCCTACGCGACCTCGCGTGGGGGTGTCGATCGTTTCCGACCGAGAGGAGAAAAGTATGACGACGGCAACTCACACGACGGACGACTATCCGACGCGGCATCGCTCAGAGGAGTCGAAACCACGCAAGCATCCAACGGTTTGGGGCACCGCTGCCGACGGTCCGTTCGACGAGGCCGCACTCGATGAGCACGAACGCCACGGCTTCACCATCCTGGAGGACTTCATCACTCCTGCCGAGGTGGAGACCTTCACCGGCGAGCTGAACAGGCTGGCTTCCGATCCGACCCTGCAGGGCGACGAGCGCGTCGTGACCGAGAAGGCGTCCGGGGAGGTGCGTTCGGTCTTCCAGGTCGAGAAGCTGAGCGATCCGATCGATGCACTGACCCGCGACCCACGAGTGCTCGACAGGGCTCGCCAGTTGCTCGGGTCCGACGTCTACCTGCACCAGACGCGCGTCAATTACATGCCGGGGTTCAAGGGCACCGGCTTCTACTGGCATTCGGACTTCGAGACCTGGCACGCCGAGGACGGCCTGCCGGCACCGCGTGCGGTGAGTTGTTCGATCGCGCTGACCCGGAACTACCCCTTCAACGGCGGCCTGATGGTCATGCCGGGGTCACACCAGACGTTCGTGCCCGGCGTGGGCGAGACGCCGGAGAATAACCACGCGGCATCGCTCAAGGAGCAGACGGTGGGTGTGCCGAGTGAGGAGGCGATCGCCGATCTGGCGCGGCGCTGCGGCGTGGACCAGTTCACCGGTCCGGCCGGTTCGGCGCTGTGGTTCGACTCGAACATCATGCACGCGTCGTCGAACAACATCACGCCGTACCCGCGCTCGAACGTCTTCCTCGTCTTCAACAGTGTCGAGAACACGCCCGTGGAACCGTTCGCAGCATCGGCGCCCCGCCCGGCGCACATCGCCGCCCGGGACTTCACACCCCTGCATTAGGTTGCCCATGTGAATGACCCGGTCTCCGCGACGCAGGCGCAGCAGGTCGCTGTGCTCGCGCGTGCGGTGGACCACGCTGCGGCCATCGTCGCGATCGATGGCCGCAGCGGGTCCGGCAAGACGACCCTGGCCGGAGCGGTTGCCGCTGAACTGCAGGACGCGACGGTCGTCCACCTGGACGACATGTACCCGGGCTGGGACGGCCTGGCCGCGACTCCCCCGCTGCTCGTCGCGCAGGTGCTGGAGGCGACGCGTCGCGGCGAAGGTGCCGCATTCCGCCGATTCGATTGGGTACGAGGCACCTTCGCCGACCTGGTGCCAGTGCCGCGAGTTCGTTTCCTCATCGTCGAGGGTGCCGGCAGCAGCGTCGGTATGGCGCGCCGGTATGGCGACGTGCGCGTGTGGCTCGAAGCCGATCCCGCCATACGGAAGCAGCGTGGACTGGCCCGCGACGGCGATGCCTATGCGCCGCACTGGCAGCGCTGGGCCGACCAGGAGGACGCCGTCTTCGGCGCCGACCACACCCGCGAGCATGCGCACCTCGTGCTGCGCACGGACGACTAGTCGGTGGCACCCCGGCTGTTGTTGGCCTCGACCAGGGCGGCCAGCCGCCGGGCCTCGGCGGTGGCGAAGGCTCCGTCCGAGCGCTGCACCGCCATCACCGCCATCGTCTCGGTGTCACTGAGTTCCAGGACCAGCCACGGCGTTCCGCCGCCGAACTGCACGTTGACGATCTCGGCCCACTCCACGTCGCGGGACACGATGAGGTTCTGGATGTGCAGGCCTTGAGGGCTCGGCGTCGCGCGCACCAGCGCGTAGCGCAACAGGAACGCTGCGACGGCCACCCCGAAGACGATCATCGCCGCCGAGTCGGGTGTGTTCCATCCGGTCACACCACCGCGCGGGATGGTGAAGGCCACGATCGTGAACACGACGACCACGGCAATCGCCATGACAACGCTGACGATTCGTGACCTACGCGGGCGGAACGTTGCGTAGGCCGCGGCAGCGGAGTGCTCGGTCATCTGCGTGGTCACAACCGGCAGGCTGCGATCTCGGTGACGAGGATGGCACGCGCACCGATCTCGTAGAGCCCGTCCATGACCGCGTTGGTCGCGGTACGCGGCACCATCGAACGGACTGCGACATACCCCTCGCGGTGCAGCGGCGAGACCGTCGGCGACTCCAGGCCGGGCGTGAGCGCGCACGCCTGCTCCACCAACTCGACCCGGATGTCGTAATCCATCATCACGTACCGGCTCGCCGTCAGGACGCCCTGCAACCGCCGCAGCAGCACGTCCACCGACGGGTTGCTCCCGGTGCGGTCCTGCGGGCGGATCAGCACGGCCTCGCTCTGCAGGATCGGGTCGCCGAAGACCTCGAGCCCGGCGTTGCGCAATGTTGTGCCGGTCTCCACCACATCGGCGATCACGTCGGCCACGCCAAGCGTCACCGCGGTCTCGACGGCGCCGTCCAGCCGCACCACGGACGCGTCGATCCCGTTGTCCGCGAGGTTCTTTCGCACAAGCCCGGGGAAGCTCGTCGCGATCCGCGTGCCCTGCAGGTCGGTCACCGAGGACGCCTGGCCGGGACGTGCCGCGTAGCGGAAGGTCGAGGCGCCGAAACCGAGCTGCATGACTTCCACGGCCGGAGCCTCGGAGTCGAGCAACAGGTCACGGCCGGTGATGCCGACCTCGAGGTGGCCACGCCCGACATACACGGCGATGTCCCGCGGCCGCAGGTAGAACAGCTCGATGTGCTGCTCGGCGTCGATGACGACGAGTTCCTTGGACTCACGGCGCACCCGGTAACCGGCTTCACGCATGAGGCGGGCGCTCTCCTCGGCGAGCGCGCCCTTGTTGGGCATCGCGACGCGCAGCGTCTCAGAGGTGGGCATAGACGTCCTCCAGCGAAATGTCCTGAGCGATCATCAGCACCTGCAGGTGATAGAGCAGCTGGCTGATCTCCTCGGCGGTCCGCTGCACTCCTTCGTGCTCGGCGGCCATCCAGACCTCGGAGGCTTCCTCGACGATCTTCTTGCCGATGAAATGCACGCCGGCATCGAGCTCGCGCACGGTGCCGGAGTCGGCCGGCCGGTCCTTGGCTTTGGCAGTCAGCTCAGCATGCAGCTGATCGAACGTCTTCACAGCGGCCAAGGCTAATTGCACGCGGCCACGCAGCGCGCACCCGGATCACTCTCTGAACGGTATGCCGGATCTGGTGACCGGCACATCCGCTCGTCCACCCGCTGCCAGGAGGTCGCGCACGGACTGTTCGGCCGCCGCACCGTGCGCCGACGGCGACACGGTCACGGCGCGGATCGGCAGCGGGCAGGGACGAGCACTGAGCGGTGCCTCCGGGTCGTCTCCCGGGCCGGTCAGCCGCAAGTACGGCGCGAGTCCGTACCTGCTGGCGCGGTACTGGATCACGTCGCGCAGGGCGTGCATCGTCGTTCCCCGATCACCTTGCAACCACAGCACGTAGGACGCACGAACCTCGTCCTCGTCGATGAACCCCGGATGTTTGATCAGCAGCAGGACGTCCTCCAGGTCCCCGAGCATGCGCTCCAGATCGTCGCGTCGCGCCGGCGACAGCAGGCGGCGCAGGTCCTCCGCGTCGCCCACGCCGGCGAGGTCGGCCGCCGCCTGCCGCAGCTTCTCGGCGGTGCCGGCCCGGTCGTCCAGCACGTGGTCGATCAGGCTCAACTGGGACGGACGGTCGTAGTGCACGGCGCGCCACGGCTTGCGCCGCAACCGGACTCCCCCGCCCAGCATCCCGTGGCCGCCCTCGTGCTCCTCGCCCGCGAGTTCGCCGAGCACGCGCAGCGGCCGCGCCGGGTCGAGGCCCACCGCGTAGGACTCGCCGGCGCCACCGTAGTTGCGCCACATCGCCAGGGAATCCGGGGAGCTCGACGCACTGAGCACGAAGAAGATGGCGCCGGCCCCGTCCTGCTCGGGCGGCGAGTTGCGTTCGTCGTTCGCCCGGAGCAGGCCGCCGAGCCGGCCGTAGATGCTGTCCGGCTCCAGTCGAGCGCGCTCCCGCATCCGTTCCTCGGCCAACTGGCGACCGAGCTGCACCTCGCCCCGGTCGTTCAGGAACTCCGACGACGTTGCCCACACCGTGTCGGTGCGCAGGATCGACAGCAGACCGGCCGCATCCGTGTAGTGCCAGACGAGATCAGTCAACGAGGGCTTCGGCTGGTCGTCCACTCCGCGATCGTATGCCGCTCGCAGCGACGAGGAGGCTCAGTGCGCTCCCCGCGTCGTGGCGTGCAGCAGGTGCGCGCCCGAACCTGCGGCGGGTGCCGGGACACCGAGGAACCGCTCGACCCAGCCCGCAGTCGTCAGGTCCTCGACGACGCCGAAGCCACCCTCCGCCAGCATCGCCGCCATCTCCTCGGGCCGGTATGACGACAGCCACGGCTCACCGATCGCCGCGACGCGTGCGGCACTCCGGGCTCGCGACCGGGCGGCCGGTCCCGACAGCCCGTCGGTCGGCTCCGGATAGTCGAAGACCAGGTCGACCCCTGCGGTCGCGAGCCCCGCAAGATCTGCCACGGTCCGCTCGATCGCGCGACGGGTCAGGTAGACGAGTACGCCGAGCCACACCACCACGACGGGAGATTCCGGGTCGAGGCCGGCGGCGTGCAATGCGCCTCGAGAGGACCCTCGAGAGGACTCTGTCTCGAAATCGACACCGACATACGCGACCGGGGCCGTCGCTGCGATGCCCTCACGACGTAGATGATCGCGCTTCCAGGCGCCGGTGTCCGGGTGATCGACCTCGAAAACCTTTGCCACCTGCGTTGATTCGATGCCATCGCGATATGCCGTGGTGTCCAGTCCGGCGCCGAGAATCACGACCTGCACCGGGCCATCGTTCCGTCCCGAAGCCGCCCGCAGGACCTCGCGCGCGAACTGGTGCCGCGCCGCGATGAAGAAGCGCATCCCTCGACGTTCGGGATGCTCTGCGACGTCGTCGGCAATCCGCTGCTCGCTCCACCCGGTCATCGGGATCGCCATCGGATCGTCGAAAACGCTTGCGCCATCGACGATCTGGTGAGCTGCACGATGCTTTGCCGCCGACCACGCGGTCCGGCTGGGTTCGCCCCGGATCATGCGCGGAGACTATTTCCCTTCCCTGGGCTGTCCGGAGGCGTCGGTCAGCCGGGCGAGGGTGACAGCGGTCGCGACGGCTGCCGTGGCGGCCTCGTGTCCCTTGTCCTCGGCCGAGTCCGGCAGCCCGGCACGATCCAGCGCCTGCTTCTCGTCGTCACAGGTGAGGACGCCGAAGCCGACCGGAACACTGGTGCGCACGGTCACGTCCGTGATGCCGGACGTCGCGGACGAGCAGACGTAGTCGAAATGTGGCGTCCCACCGCGGATCACGACACCCAGGGCGACCACTGCGTCATATGACGGCGCGAGCCGGGCGCACGCGACCGTCAGCTCGAACGTCCCCGGGACACGCACGACCGTCACATCGGTCACACCGCAGTCCTGCAGCCCACGTTGCGCACCGTCGAGCAGGCCGTCCATCACCTGCTGATGCCACGACGCCGCGATGACCGCCACCCGCAGCCCGGCCCCGTCGACGACCACACTGTCCGGCGCTCCATGCCCACTCATCCTTGTCCCCTCCTTCGTCGGGTCCCAGCATTCGGCTGAGCCATCTGGTCGTTCGCTGCGTTCCTCATGCTCGTCCCCTCCTTCGTCGGGTCCCAGCATTCGACTGAGCCATCTGGTCGTTCGCTCCGCTCACTCATGCCGACTCCAGGCGGTGGCCGAGGCGCACCCGCTTGGTCTCGAGGTAGCGGCTGTTGTTGACCGTGCGATCGGTGATCAGCGGCACCGTCTCGATGGTCAGGCCCGTCTCGCGCAACTGCGTCTCCTTCTCGGGGTTGTTGGTCAGCAGGCGTAGCGACTCGATCCCCAGATCGCGCAGGATCGCGCCGGCGGCGCCGAACTCGCGGTCGTCGACCGGCAGCCCGAGGGCCGTTTGTGCGTCGACGGTGTCCAGGCCCTGGTCCTGCAGCGAGTAGGCACGCAACTTGTCCAGCAGGCCCACGCCGCGGCCCTCGTGACCGCGCAGGTAGACCACGACGCCGCCTTCGGCTGCGACCCGGCGCATCGACTCGGCCAGCTGTGGCCCGCAGTCGCATCGTGTGGAGCCGAAGGTGTCACCGGTGAGGCACTCGGAATGCACTCGCACCAGCGGGGATTCGGCCGGTATGCCGAGCGGCGACACCAGGGCGACGTGGTCGGCGCCGGTGAGCAGATCGGCATACCCGATCGTTTCGAACGTGCCGGTGGCGGTGGGCAGCGTCGTGTGCGCACGCTGCTCGACCCGGTCATGCAGCCGGCGCCACGCGATCAGGTCGGCGATCGTCACGACGATCAGCCCCTCGCGCAACGCGAACGCTTCGGCGTCCTCCAGGCGCATCATCGAACCGTCGTCGTGCACGATCTCGACAATCGCGCCGACCGGTGCGCAGCCGGCCAGGCGGGCCAGGTCGACCGCTGCCTCGGTGTGTCCGGGACGCTCCAGGACACCGCGCTCACGTGCCCGCAGCGGGAAGACGTGGCCCGGGCGGGTGAACGTCTCCGACGTCGCCGACGGGTCCGCCAGCAGGGAGATCGTCCGTGCGCGTTCGGCCGCGCTGATGCCGGTCGTCAGGCCGGTCGCGTCCACGGACACGGTGTATGCCGTGCCCTTCGGGTCCTGGTTGTGCAACACCATCGGCGGCAGCCCGAGCCGATCCGCGACGGAGTCGGGCATCGGCGTGCAGATGACGCCCGAGCCGTGCCGGATGGCCCAGCCGACCCAGCGCTCATCGGCATGCTGGGCGGCCATCACCAGGTCAACCTCGTTCTCCCGGTTGGCGTCGTCTGCGACGAGCACCGGTCGGCCGGCGGCGATTTCGGACAGCGCCGCATCAATGGTGCTGATCATGATGACACCAACTCCTCGTTGAGATCGGCTCCCCGATCGGACGTGCGACTCACCCGGAGCCAGACGGTGAATCCCCAGATCACGAAGGCCGCATAGATCGCGTAGAGCGCGGCCGACGGGTAGTACTCGAAATGGATCAGCTCGGGAACGCCGACCAGGTCCACGGCGATCCACGCCAGCCAGAACTCGTTCAGGCCGCGGGCCATGGCGAAGGTGGCGATGATCGAGCCGACGAAGATCCAGGCGTCCGCCCAGAAGTACCAGCTCGGCGGGGTCCAGCCGACACCGATCATGCGGCTGATCCACTGCACGAGAACCACTGCCACCAGCCAGAATCCCAGCAACGCGAGACGTTCGGTGCTGGTCGCCCAGCGCGGCCGCACGGCCGGTGCCCCGGCACGCTTCCCGGAACGGTTGCGCTGCCACACCCACCAGCCGTAGAGCGAGGTGAGGATGAAGAACACCTGCCGGCCCGCCTGACCGAACATCACCTGTCCGCCGTGCGCGGTGAAGCCGAGGGCGAAGAAGACCGTGAAGAGCAACGCGTTGCCGATGATGCCGACCGGCCAGGCCCACACCTGACGGCGCATCCCACCGATGGCGGACGCCAATCCGAAGAGATTGCCGATGATCTCGCGCCAGGTGATGCCATGCCCGCCGATGGTGATCGAGGCGTCGTAGAGACGCTCGAAGAAGTTCACCTGCCGCCCTCCCCTCCGGTGGAGCGCACGGCGACCATGCGCTCGACATACTTGGCCAGCACGTCCACCTCGAGGTTGACCGTTTCCCCTACCTGACGGGACCCGAGGGTGGTGAGCGCGAGCGTCGTCGGGATGAGGCACACCGAGAACTCGTCATCGCCCACCGATGCCACCGTCAGGGACACTCCGTCCAGCGCGGCCGATCCCTTCTCCGCGACGTAGGGGGCGAGCTGCTCGGGCAGTGAGAAGGTCAGCTCGGTCCAGTGCTCGTGCTCCGCCCGGCGCAGCAGCTGTATGACGCCATCGACGTGTCCCTGGACGATGTGCCCGTCCAGCCGGCCGTCGGCCCGAACGGCACGTTCCAGGTTGACGGGACTCCCCGGCTGCAACGCGCCGAGGCTGCTGCGATCCAGGGTCTCTGCCATCACATCGACGGTGAACCCGTCCGGGGAGTGCTCGACGACGGTGAGGCACACGCCGTTGACGGCGATCGACGCACCGTGCTGCGCGTCCTTCACGACGGCCTGCGCGGCGATCGACAGTGTCGCCGAATCGCCTTGGCGGACAAGCTCTTGCGCGTGGCCGAGCTCCTCGATGATGCCGGTGAACACGTCACTTCCTCCGATAGCTGAGTCGAACGTCGTCCGCGAGGCGCGTGACGTCATACAGGGTCCAGGCGGTGGCGTCGGACAACGTCCCGACACCGAGCGGGCCGACGGCGGGGCTGCCGGCACCGAGTAACAGGGGTGCGACGTAGGCGACGATCTCGTCGACCAGTCCGGCGGCGCAGAACGCGGCTCCGAGGGTGGGGCCACCCTCCAGCAGCACCGTCCGGATGTCACGGGCGTGCAGCTCCTTGGTGACGGCTGCCAGGTCATGGGTGCGCAGGTGCAGCGTGTCCGCCGCGTCGTCCAACAGCCGCGCGCCGGCCGGCAGGTCACGGTCACCGACCACGACTCGCAGCGGTTGGGGACCGGTGGCCGCACCGTCCGCGGCGCGTGCCGTCAGTTGCGGGTCGTCGGCGAGCGCCGTGCCGGTGCCGACGACGATCGCACCGACGTGTCGACGCAGCTCGTGCACGTCGGCGCGTGACTGCTCATTGCTGATCCACTGACTGGTGCCATCGGCGGCGGCCGACCGGCCATCGACGGTCATGGCGAATTTCCAGGTCACCCAAGGCTTCTCGTGGGTGACGGCATACGTCCAGCGCTCGTTGAGCGCAGCCGCCTCGTCGGCGAGGACGCCACCGTGGACCTCGATGCCACGGCCGCGCAGCACCTCGCCACCGCCGCGCGCGACGGGGTTCGGGTCGCTCTGGCCGTAGACGACCCGGCTCACGCCGGCGTCGGTCAACGCGTCGGCGCATGGTCCGGTGCGGCCGGTGTGTGCGCAGGGTTCGAGGGTGACGTAGGCCGTTGCGCCACGGGCCCTCTCACCGGCTTCGGTGAGTGCGCCGACCTCGGCGTGCGGTGTGCCGGCTCCGGCGTGCCAGCCGCGACCGACGATCTCGCCGTCACGCACCAGCACGCAGCCGACGCGGGGGTTGGGGTCCACGACGGGACCGCGTGCGGCCAGGTCGAGGGCAGCACGCATCGGCTGCTCGAAGTCCGGTCTTTGCACGACTTCGTCACTCCTTCCCGGTCCGGTCTCACCGGCTCCGGGGGTGACGGGCGATCGCGCGAAGCGTCCGCTGATGCGGGCGAATACGTCGCCGCGGAGGTGTGCCAACGGCACACCCCCCGTGCTGCCTCCCATCCGGACTTTAACCGTCGGTCCTGGAGTTCCACCAGGTCAACCGGCTGCCACTGGCAGTCGGGTCGCGGACTATCACCGCCGGCTCGGAATTTCACCGACCCCGGAGCACGTTCGAGACGATTATGACACGGCCGGTCAAGCATTCAAACGCCGGTCAAGCTCCTCGAGGAGTTCGTGAGCTGTGCCCTGAGGAGCCCGTGAGGAACGAGCGGGCGGCTCGAAGGGGGACGAACGAACGTCGCGAAAGGTGCTCTCGCTCCCTCAATGACCGGCGCAGGCCGTCGCGAGTTCGCGCAGCTGCCCGATCGCCGCTGCGGCGTCATCAGCGCCGTAAACCGCTGAGCCTGCTACGAATACGTCCGCCCCGGCTTCGGCGCACTGCTCGATGGTCGACGCCGAGACGCCACCGTCGACCTGAATGCGGATCTCTCCCCCACGACGCGTGATCGCCTCCCGCACCTCGCGGACCTTCGGCAGCTGGTCGGCCATGAAGCTCTGCCCGCCGAAGCCGGGCTCGACCGTCATCACCAGCACCATGTCGACGACCTCGAGCAACTCCTCGTACGGCGCGAACTTCGTGCCGGGCTTCAGCGCCATACAGGCTCGGGCGCCGGCGGCATGCAGATCCTTGACCAGCGCCCGCGGGTCACCAGCGGCCTCGATGTGGAACGTGACGCTGTCCGCACCGGCTTCGGCGTAGGCGGGCGCCCAGCGGTCCGGGTCGTCGATCATCAGGTGGCAGTCCAGCGGGATCGGCGTGACCCGTTGCAACGCCTCGACGACCGGTAGGCCCAGGGTCAGGTTGGGCACGAAGTGGTAGTCCATGACATCGACATGCGCCGAGTCGGCGGTGGCGATGCGCTGCAGGTCGCGCTCGAGGTTGGCGAAGTCGGCCGACAGGATGCTCGGTGCGATCTGCACGCTTCCTCCAAGGTCTTGGTGAGCGAGATTCATTGAGGTTGTTCAGTTTTCGGCTTTTGGTGTCTTTCGCAGCAGCGCGAGGAACATGGCGTCGGTGCCGTGGACGTGCGGCCACAGCTGCACCGTCGGCCGGTCGCTGAGCTGCCGGATCTGCTCACCGGCCGCATCGCGGAACAGTGGCCGTGCGTCCTCCACCGTCACGTCGTCGCGGCCGCTGGTCACCGCGTGCACGACCGCGGTCGTCTCCGCCACGTGCGGGCTGCAGGTGACATAGGCGACGACCCCGCCGGTGACGGTTGCGTCGAGGGCGGAGTTGAGCAGCTCGGCCTGTATGGCGGTCAGGTCGGTCACGTCACCGGGAGTGCGACGCCACCGTGCCTCTGGCCGGCGGCGCAGCGCGCCGAGGCCGGTGCATGGTGCGTCCACCAGCACGCGCTCGTAGGCCTCCGGCTCCTCGGCACCCAGCTCACGCCCGTCACCGGTGCCGATCATCACCTCGACGCCCGCATCCAGCGCCGCGCGCAGTGTCCGGCGCACCAGGTCCGTGCGGTGCTCACTGATCTCGTTGACGAACAGTGTGACGTCCGGCTGTTGTGCCGAAAGTGCAGCCAGCAGAGCGGCTTTCCCGCCCGGCCCGGCGCACAGGTCGAGCCAGTCGCGCGGCCCCTCGACGCTTCCCGGCGCTGCTGCGAGCGCCAGCGCGACCAGTTGGGACCCCTCGTCCTGCACCGCCGCACGTGTCTCCCGCACGGCCGGTATGTCGGCCGGATCCCCGCTGGGCAGAGTGGCGCCGACCGGTGACAACGTCGACGGCTCGGCGCCCGCGTCGACGAGTTCCTGCACGGTCGCGAGCCCCGGGCGGGCCACCAGCGACACCGTGGGCGCTGCGTTGTCGGCCTCCAGCAAAGCCTCCAGGGCCGCGTCCAGCTCGGTCTCGTCGGTGATCCCGTCCGAGCGCAGCGCGCCACGCAGCGCCCGCACGATCCACTCCGGGTGGGAGTGCTCCACCGCCAGGGCGTCCTCGCGGGGGCGCCCGGCCGTCACCTCACGGATCCACTCCTCGCGGGTGCGTTCGGTGATCCGGCGCAGCACGGCGTTCACGAAGCCGGAGGCGCCGGTCCCGTTGACCTCCCGGGCCAGCGCGACCGTCTCGGAGGCGGCTGCATGCGAGGGCACCCGCATGCCCAGGATCTGATGCGCGCCCAGGCGCAGTGTGTCCAGCACGGGCGGGTCGATATGTCGGGCGGGTCGTCCTGCGGCGAACTCGATGATCGCGTCGTAGAGGCCGCGCATGCGGATGGCGCCATACGTCAGCTCGGTGGCGAATGCCGCGTCACGGCCGTGCAGGTCCGCCGAGCGCAGTGCCTTCGGCAGCTCGAGGTTGGCGTAGGCACCGTCGGCGACCGCGCGGCTGACCTCCCAGGCCACCTTGCGCACCGGGTCGCCGCCACGTCGCCGATCCGCCGGACGGGTCGCCGTGCGGTTCTTGCCGCCGGCCCGCCGGGACTCGGGACGTTGCCGTCCACGATCGTCGCGGTATCCGCCGCGGGTTCGGTCGCCGTCGCTCACGATAGATTTTCTCCTTCTGCGACGCGGACGCCGCGAGCCCAGTCTGCCGCCGCCATGGCCTTCTTGCCATGGGGCTGCACGGTGTCCAGCCGCACGGGGGTGGTGCCGGTGCCGACGTACACGGCGCGTTTGGTCGCCAGCAGTGCACCAGCGGCAGGTCGTATGTCGCCGGGCACGTCCTGGTCCAGCTTCAGCACCTTCAGGCGCGTGTCGCGGAAGGTCGTCCAGGCTCCGGGCGCCGGCGTGCAGGCCCGCTGTCGCCGGTCGATGGCGAATGCTGGCTCCTGCCAACGGATTTGGGCATCTTCGACGGTGATCTTCGGCGCCAGCGACACGCCCTCCGCGGGCTGTGGCACCGGCGTGATCGAGCCGTCGGCGAGGCCGTCGAGTGCGGCCACGAGCAATCCGGCGCCGGCTTCGGCCAGGCGGCCGAGCAGGTCGCCGCTGGTGTCGCTCCGGCGGATCGTCTCGGTCATCGTGCCGAGGACCGGCCCGGTGTCCATGCCCTCCTCGAGCAGGAACGCCGTGGCACCGGTGACCTCGTCGCCGTGCAGGATCGCGTGCTGCACGGGGGCGGCTCCGCGCCAAGCGGGCAGGAGTGAGAAGTGCAGGTTGACCCAGCCATGATGCGGGACGTCGAGCACCGGTCGTGGCACGAGCGAGCCATAGGCGACGACCGGGCACACGTCGGGCGCCAATGCGGCCAGTTCGTCGGCGAATCCGGGCTGTTTGGCCGAGCGCGGTTTCAGCACCGGCACACCGAGTTCCTCCCCCAGTAGGCCGACCGGCGACGCCTTGAGCGACCGGCCGCGGCCAGCGGGTGCATCGGGACGGGTGACGACGCCGACGATCTCGTGCTCGGATGCGGCGATCGCGCGCAGACTCGGCAACGCGACTTCCGGTGTGCCGGCGAAGACGACGCGCATCTCAGGCTCCGTAGGTCGGGTTGGCGTGCGGGCTGTCGCGGACTATCGGGCCGGGCAGCCCGGCCCACTCGGCGCTGCGGATCTCCTTCAGCGCCAGCATGCGCTGCTCCTTGTCGAGCCGGTCGATGAAGAGGATCCCGTCCAGGTGATCTGTCTCGTGCTGGATGCACCGGGCCAGCAGGTGACTGCCCTCGACCGTGACCGGTTCGCCATACATGTCGAACCCGCGGGCCACCACCGACAGTGAGCGCGGCGTCGGCCAGGAGAAGGCCGGGATCGACAGGCAGCCCTCCTCGTCGACCTCGATCTCACCGGAGAGGTCGAGATCGGGGTTGACCAGGTGACCGAGCTGACCGTCCACGTAATAGGTGAAGACGCGCAGTCCGACGCCCAGCTGCGGTGCGGCCAGGCCGGCGCCCGGCGCATCCATCATGGTGTCGGTCAGGTCCTGGACCAGCGTGCGCAGTTCCTTGTCGAAGGTCGTGACCCGCGCTGCGGGAGTGCGCAGGACGGGGTCGCCATACAGGCGGATGGGGGTGATCGACATGGCGCCGGCCTACTGCTCCACCGGCAGGCCACGCACCAGCAGATCGGCGCGCAGTTCCTCGGGGGTGGTGAACGCGATCGCGTCCATGCCGGCTGCGGTGGCCGCCTGGACGTTGGCGAGCTTGTCGTCGATGAAAATGCAGTCGTCGAGACTGCCCAGGTGGCGGATCCGGTCCTCCAGCTCCTCGAAGATCTCGGGATCGGGCTTGGCCACGCCCTCCTCGCCGGACACGATGATGTCCTCGAAGAGCTCGAGGAAGTCGAAGGTCTCGACCGCAGCAGGGAAAGTCTCCGCGGACCAGTTGGTCAACGCGATCAGCGGGATCTCAGCCGCGTGCAGCTGCTTGAGGATCGCCACCGTCCCCTCGATGGGTCCGCGCATCGACTTGGCGAAATTCTCGCGGTACGAACGGATTTCGTCGGCGAGGTGCGGGTATGCCGCGGTGGCTTCCTGCTCGGCCTCGGCGAAGGTGCGACCCGCATCCTGTGCGTGGTTCCAGGCACCGAAATCGAACTCGCCGCTGGTGAGGAACTTCTGCGCGCGTTCCTCGCCCACGCCCGCGGCGATCGCCGGCTCGGGGTCCCACTCGATCAGCACATTGCCCAGGTCGAAGACGACAGCGTCGACGGGAGACGGGTTCAGATCGGGCTCGTCGGTGGCCTCGTCGGAGGTCGTTGTCTGCTGCTGGCTCACCACGCAGAGACTAACGGCGCCGAGGCGCGCGACGATCCGTGGGGTGAATCAAAGCAGAGCGCCGCTGGGATCGACGCGAACGGTCACGGTGCCCGGCAGCTTGCGGGCGCTGCGGATGCCGCGTGCCGCCGCGATGGCCCTGGTCACCGCCGGCGCGTGGGCGCGCGGGGCACGCAGCAGCATGCTCGTGCCCTCGCCACCGGGGTTCGGCATCGGACCGATGCGCTCCAGGGGCACCGAGTCGTCCAGCGCCTGGCGGGCGGCGGTGCTGAACGCGTCCAGGTCTGCGGCGTCCCCGGTCAGGAGCACAATCCACGACGACGGCGGCAGGTCCAGCTCGCGCCGGGCGGCCAGTTCGCGTTCGGCGAAGGTGTCCGGCGCCCAGCGCACCAGCGCTTCCACAGGGGGCAGTGTCACCCCCGACGAGACACCGCAGACGACCACTGCGCCACCGTGTGACGCGGGTCGGGTCAACGCTGCGGCCGCCGTCCAGCGACGGTAGGTCTCCTCCCCCGCGTCCAGGGCGGCGCGATCCAGCAGCGCCCAGCCGTCGAGCAACAGCGTTGCGGCATAACCGAATTCGGCGATCGGCTCGGCCCCGGGGGTGGCAATGACCAGCTGCGGGGTCGAGCTGACCGACGCGACGATCTCGCCGGCGCCCGAGCGCAGGACAGGGGCGCCGGGGAACGCGCGCCCCAACTCCTCCGCGGTGCGCCGTGCGCCGACGACGGCGGCGTGCAACCGGGTGCTGTAACACTCCGGGCAGCGCCACGGCTCGGCGGCGCGGCCACACCACCGGCATACCGGCGGCGAGGTGGGAGCCGGCAGGCCCATCGGCCCATGACAGTGCTCGCAGCGGGCGACCTCACGGCACTGCCCACAGCGCAGTGTCGGCAGGTAGCCGCGACGCGGGACCTGCACCAGCACCGGCCCCTGCTCCAGCGCCGCGCGCGCCGTCGACCAGGCGACCGGCGGCAGGTGCGCGTGGGCGGCGGCGCCGGCGCGCTCGACCTCGCGCTCGTCACCGGCGACGATCACCCGCGGCACCGATCCGGGGGCGGTGCGTGTCTGCACCGGTCGGACCACGCCGTCCTCGAGCCAGCGCTGGACGGGCACCGACCGGACGAACCCGCCGAGCAACAGCGCGGCCTGCTCGCGTGCCGCGCGCAGGCGCAGCACCTCCCGCGTCTGCGGGTATGGCGAGCGCGGCTCGGCCAGCAGGTCGTCCCCGTCGTCCCAGCTCGCGAGCAGCCCGAGGTCACGCACGGGCGCCCAGGCGGCGGCGCGGGTGCCGATGACACAGCGGACGTGTCCGCGCAGCACCTTCAGCCATGCGGTGTAGCGCGCCTGCGGGCCCTGCTCGGCGGTGAGCCGGACGTGCCGCCCCTCGCCCAGCTCCGCGGTGAGTGCGGCATCGAGGCGGTCGAGGTCCCGATGGTCCGGCACGACGAGCAGCGCGCCGCGACCGCCGTGCAACGTGGCGTGCGCGGCCTGTGCGAGCGCGGCCGGCCAGTCGTTGTCCGGGTCGACGGTCGGTGCTGCCAGCCAGGACGCTGCGGGGTCGTCGCCACCGGACAACCGACGCAGGAACGCGTCTCCGGCGGGATAGCGCTGCCAGACAGTGCCCTGCGGAGCGCCCGGGCGCTCGAAGGCGGGCACCGGCTTGGCGTCCAGTGCCTTCTCGGCGGCGGCATGCCGTGGCGGCACCGCGAGCCGCAGCACGTCGGCGAGCGGCCCGGCGTAGTGATCGGCGACCGCGCGGCAGGCGTCGAGCACGTATGGCGTCAGCACCGGCTCAGGACTGACCACCCTGCGCAGCGGTGTCAGCCTGCCGGTGTGCTCCGGCTCGGCCACCCGCGCGACGATGTAGCCCGAGACGTCCTTGCCAGCGAAGCGCGCCTTGATCCGCACACCGGGTCGGGCCGCGTCGGCGAGCTTCTCGGGGACCGCGTATTCGAACTCGCGGTCCAGGTGTGCCAGCCCGACGTCGAGCACCACCCGCGCCACCGGTAACGGGACCGTGGACGTGACCGGCTCCGCCTGGACCCGCTCCCTGGTGACCCTGGGCGCTGCGGCGTGCAAGAGGTGCAGCTGCTCCGGCGTCGCGGGACGGGGCGGGTCATCGTTGGTGTGGTCGTTGGTGTGGTCGTTCCCGTGGTGTGTCGTGCCGGATGCGTCCGCCGACGGATCAGTGGGCCGGTCGGACGAACGCATGCCCTGTTTATACGCGATGCCCCGGACAGCGCGATCGCCATACCCGCGCACACTCGTCCCCAACCCGCAACCGTTGCCACTTAAGGACACGATCCAGCGCAACACTCGTCCCCAACCCGCAACCGTTGCCACTTAAGGACACGATCCAGCGCAACACCCGTCCCGACATACCGACCGTCGGCACTTAAGGACGCAACCACAGGAACGCCCGCCGAAAGAGTTCGGCGGGCGTTCCTGTTGTTGTGGGATGAGTCGGAGCGATCAAATGCTCCGGCGCAGGTCCTCGACCTTGTCGGTGCGCTCCCAGGTGAAGGCGTTCTCGACACCGTCGGCCTTGGTGCGGCCGAAGTGACCGTAGGCGGCGGTCGGCTTGTAGATCGGCCGCAGCAGGTCCAGCTCCTCGACGATCGCGGCGGGCCGCAGGTCGAAGACCGTGGTGATGGCGTTCTGGATCTTCTCCAGCGGCTTCTTCTCGGTGCCGAAGGTCTCGACATACAGACCGACCGGCTGCGCCTTGCCGATGGCGTAGGCAACCTGCACCTCGCAACGGTCGGCGAGCCCGGCCGCGACGACGTTCTTGGCGACCCAGCGCATGGCGTATGCCGCCGAGCGGTCCACCTTCGACGGGTCCTTGCCGGAGAACGCGCCGCCGCCGTGGCGGGCCATGCCGCCGTAGGTGTCGACGATGATCTTGCGGCCGGTCAGGCCGGCGTCGCCCATCGGGCCACCGATGACGAACTTGCCGGTCGGGTTGATCAGCTTGCGGTAGTTCGAGGTGTCCAGGGGGTTGCCGGAGGCGGCGAGCTCCTCGAGCACCGGCTTGATGACGTGGGTGTCGATGTCGGGCTCGAGCATGCCCTCCAGCGAGATGTTGTCGGCGTGCTGCGTCGAGAGCACGACGGTGTCGAGGCTGACGGCCTTCTCGCCGTCATACGCGATGGTGACCTGGGTCTTGCCGTCCGGGCGCAGGTAGGCCAGCTCGCCGCTCTTGCGCACGCTGGTCAGCCGCTCGGAGAGGCGGTGCGCC
Source organism: Flexivirga sp. (assembly GCF_035551235.1). Lineage (GTDB taxonomy): Bacteria > Actinomycetota > Actinomycetes > Actinomycetales > Dermatophilaceae > Flexivirga. The sequence goes on from NZ_DASZNO010000021.1 coordinate 355,840, forward strand.
AGGAAGATCGGCAGCGGCATCAGCTCGGCGGTGTCGGAGCACGCGTAGCCGAACATCAGGCCCTGGTCGCCGGCACCCTGGCTGTCCTTGGCGTCGGTGCCGCCCTCGGCGCGGTGCTCGTGCGCGGTGTCGACACCCTGGGCGATGTCCTGGGACTGCTCGCCGATCGAGATGGACACACCGCAGGAGTTGCCGTCGAAGCCCTTGAGCGACGAGTCGTAGCCGATCTCCTTGATCGTGTCGCGGACCAGCTTGGCGATCGGAACGTAGCTGTCGGTCGTCACCTCGCCGGCAACGTGCACCAGACCGGTGGTCACCATCGTCTCGACGGCGACGCGGGATTTCGGGTCGTCGGCGAGCATGGCGTCCAGGATCGAGTCACTGATCTGGTCGCAGATCTTGTCGGGGTGTCCCTCGGTAACCGATTCCGAGGTGAAGAGACGGGCCACAGGTTGCTCCTTCTTGGTGTGCAGCGGCTGCTGGCTGGCCCGACCACTCGGCGGGCCACCCGGAGTCTAAACGTTGTCGAGGTGCTGCTGGACGGCATCCCACACGGCGTGTGCGAGCGTGACCTTGTCGGCCGGGCCGACCTGGGTGTCTTCCGGAACGGGACCGCCGGCACGCGTGAGGATGTGTATGGCGGCCCGGTCCTGGCCGAACGTCACGCCCGGCCCGACCTCGTTGACCACCTGGATGTCGCTGCCCTTGCGAGCGAATTTCGCACGGGCGTGGTCCATGACGGAGCCGCCCGCGTCACCGGTCTCCGCCGCGAAGCTGACGATGACCGGACGTGTCGAGGCGCCGCGCTCGGCGACCAGCCCCTTGACGATGTCGGGGTTCTCGACCAGTCGCAGGGTCAGGTCGTCCCCGCCGTCGGTCTTCTTGATCTTGTGGTCGGTGTATGCCGCGGACCGGTAGTCAGCGGGCGCGGCAGCCATCACGATCGCGTCGGCGTCCACGCCGGCCTTCATCACGGCCTGCTGCAGCTCGAGCGTCGTCTCGACCGGCACGATGTCGACGCCCGCAGGCGCCGACAGCGAAGCGTTCGCGCTGACCAGCGTGACGCGGGCACCGCGCTCGGCAGCGACCGAGGCGAGGGCGTAGCCCTGCTTACCGCTGGAGCGGTTGCCGATGAACCGGACCGGATCGATCGGCTCGTGGGTGCCACCGGCGGAGACCACGACATGACGTCCGGCCAGCGGACCCGGCGTCGAGGCTTCGTCGCCCTGCACCAGGCCGAGGGCGTATGACGCGATCTCCTCCGGCTCGCGCAACCGGCCCGGACCGGTGTCGACGCCGGTCAGCCGTCCCGAGTCGGGATCCATCACGTGCACCCCGCGCTCACGCAGCGTCGCGACATTGGCGACGGTCGCGGGGTGCTGCCACATCTCGGTGTGCATCGCCGGAGCGAAGACGATCGGGCAGCGCGCGGTCAGCAGGGTGTTGGTCAGCAGGTCATCGGCCAGCCCGTGGGCGGCCTTCGCGATCAGGTCGGTCGTCGCGGGCGCGACGACGACGAGGTCCGCGGCCTTGCCGATCCGGACGTGCGGGACGTGCTCGACGTCGGTCCAGACGTCATCGGCGACCGGCTTACCGGACAGGGCGGCCCAGGTCGGGGCGCCGACGAACCGCAGCGCGGCCGCCGTCGGGATCACGGTGACGTCGTGACCCGCTTCGGTGAACCGGCGCAGCAGCAGGCATGCCTTGTAAGCGGCGATGCCCCCGCTGACGCCGAGAACGATGCGCATGAAGGGTGGCTCTTAGGCCTCGACCGTTTCGATGGACAGCAGGCCCTCGTTGATCTCGCGCAGCGACACCGACAGCGGCTTGTCGTTGACCTGGCTCTCGACGAGCGGCCCGACATACTCCAGCAGGCCCTCGGACAGCTGCGAGTAGTAGGCGTTGATCTGCCGGGCCCGCTTGGCCGAGTAGATGACCAGGGCGTACTTGGAGTCGGCGACCTTCAGCAGGTCATCGATCGGCGGGTTGGTGATGCCCTCGGGGGCAGCCTTGGTGCCAGACACGAAGAAAATCTCACTTCTTGTTGGTGGGTGTTACTGAGGTGTTGCTGAGGTGTTACTCGGGTCGCGCACGCGCCGTCAGGAGGTGGCGCAGATGTGCTGCTGCATCAAGTGTACGAGTTCTTCTGCTGCTCGCTGCACATCGTCGTTCACGATGGTGGTGTCGAACTCCGGTTTCGCGGCGAGTTCACGCCGCGCGGTCGCCAGCCGCACCTCGCGTTCGGCCTCGCTCTCGGTGCCTCTGCCGACCAGCCGGCGCACGAGTTCGTCCCAGCTCGGCGGCTCCAGGAAGACGAAGTAGGCCTCGGGCAGTTGCTCGCGCACCTGGCGCGCGCCCTGCAGGTCGATCTCCAGCAGCGGCAGCTTCCCCTCCTGCGCGGCCTTGCTGACCGGCCCGCGCGGCGTACCGTAGCTGGCCCTGCCGTGGACGACCGCATGCTCGAGGAACTCGCCGTCGGCGACCATCGCGTCGAAACGCTCCTGGCTGATGAAGTGGTAGTGCTTGCCGTCGATCTCCCCCGGCCGGGCCGGACGTGTGGTCGCCGACACCGACAGCCACACCTCGGGATAGTGCTCCCGGATGTATGCCGAGACGGTGCCCTTGCCCACAGCGGTCGGCCCCGCCAGCACGACCAGCGGAGCGCAATTCTTGGCGGCCGCCTCCGTCACGAGGCACCCGTCTGTTCGAAATGCTCCAGCAGCCGGTGCACCTGGTTGGCGCCCAGCCCGCGAACCCGCCGGGTCTCGGCGATCCCGATCTCGGTCATGATCTGCCGGGCGCGCACCCGCCCGACACCGGGCAGCGACTCCAGGAGCGCGGACACCTTCATCTTGCCGATGACCTCGTTGTCCTTGCCCGCCTCGATGACCTCGCGAAGAGAGCCTTGCGCGTACTTCAGGCGGTTCTTCACCTCCGCGCGTTCTCGCCGTGCGGCCGCAGCCTTGGCGAGTGCCTCAGCGCGCTGCTCCGGCGTCAATTGCGGTAGGGCCACGTGTCTTACTCCTGGCGTGTCTCAGTTGTGAAGAGGTCTCTGCGAGGTGCGGAACGAGCCTCCCTGATCTACCCGCACCCAGCGAACCTAGCGACTCCCGGCGCGGTTCGGCAACGAGGGGTCGCCTCCGAGGTTGGATGCCCGAGGCCGTACGGCGACACCGCTTCCGGCAATAGGCTGGGGCGATGAGCGAGCGCAGCGAGCGACCAACGGGCTCAGGGCGAATGCCGATACCCGAGGAACGAGGGGATCGGCATGAGCGAGCGCAGCGAGCGACCAACGGGCTCAGGGCGAATGCCGACACCCGAGGAACGAGGGGATCGGCAGTGAGCACCGAGACGATCGACACGCGTCCCTCCGGCAGGCTCAAGCAGAAGTGGCACGCCCTCACGCCGATGCAGCGCAAGCTGCTCGTCGCCGCGTCCGCCATCGACACCGCTGCCAAAACCGTGGCACTCGTCGACCTGTCGCGACGCCCGGCGGACGCGGTGCGCGGCCCGAAATGGTTGTGGGCCAGTGCACTTCCGGTGGTGAACTCCGTCGGCGTGCTGCCCGCGGCATACTTCCTGTTCGGCCGCCGCTGACAGCAGCAGCCGGCCAGCGGTTGGTCAGCGCTGGGTCAGCGGACCACCGCGACGGGGCACGGCGCGCTCGCGAGCAGCCGGCGACTGACCGAGCCGAGCAGGAGCGAGCGGAAGCCGCCGCGGCCACGGCTGCCCACGACGAGCAGGCCCGCACCGGTGGCGATCCGGGCGATCTGCACCGGGGCCTCACCCCGAGTCACCTCGGTGGTCACCGTCAGGTCCGGGTGACGTGCCAGCACGCTCTCCCGGATGGCCTGCAACTCCTTGTGGACGTCCTCGGCGATCTCCTTGGCGTCGCCGACGACGGGCAGGCCGTAGGTCATCGCCGGGTCGCTCCACGCTCCGACGATGTGCAACGACGCGCCGGCGCTGTGCGCGGTGTCGGCGGCGAAGACAGCGGCCCGCTCGGCGGGCTCGGATCCGTCATACGCGAGCACCACCCGGACCAGGCAACCGGCATCGGGACCCCGGACGATGACTGCCGGGCATTCGGCGTGCGCCGAGACGGCGTGGCCAACGGACCCCAGCATGGTCTCGATCAGCTCGTGGTGGCCGCGGTTGCCGACCACGACCAGCGAGGCGCCCGCCGATGCCTCGACCAGTGCCTGCGCCGGATTCGCGGTGACACCGCGCCCTACGACGTCGGGCGCACCCTCCGCCTCGGCAACGGCGACCCCCGCTGCGGCGATCTTGGCTGCCTCGGCGGCGAATTCGTCGGCGGTCACGGGCGGGAGGAACTCACCCGTGTGCAACACCGGCGTCGGCACCGCGGTCAGCACCTGCAGGTCTTCCCGGCGGCGCTGCGCGGCCCGTGCGGCCCATCGCACCGCGGCACCGGATTGCTTCGAACCGTCGTATCCGACAACGATCATCAGCTGGGGCTCCTTCGCGTTCAGCCCGATGCGCTGGGCGCCGATGCCCAGTCATCCGAACGTCGCCATTCTACTACTCGTCGTAGTAAGGAGTCAGCTTCCGGGAACTCCCTGCGGCCGGAGATTCGATGCTTCCTCCTGCACGCTCCGCAGCGCCGCACGCAGCTCGCCGACGTCCGGTCCGGCGCTCAGGATCGCGCGCGACGTGGCCGGCAGGACGAGCGACGACGCGGCGCCGAAGCCGCGACCGATGTCGCCGATCGTGGCACCCTGCGCGCCGAGCCCCGGAGCCAGCAGGGGTGCGCGCGACTGGGCGAGCCGCTGCGCGAGACCGAGCTCGGCGATGTCCTTGCCGACGGTGGCGCCGACGACCATACCGACGTCACCGAACGTGCCTGCGGGGGCAAGCGCGTTGGCGTCGGCGACATCGTCGATGATCGCGCCGCTGACGGTCTCCTGCTCCCAGACTGCGTGCTGCACACCGGCGCCCTCCGGGTTGGACGTCATCGCGAGTACGAAAACGCCGCGGCCGGTGCGCTTGGCCAGGTCGAAAGCCGGTGCGAGAGAACCGAATCCGAGGAACGGACTCACAGTGATCGCGTCCGCACGCAACGGCGAGTCATCGCCCAGGTAGGCCTGCGCATAGGCCGCCATGGTCGACCCGATGTCACCCCGCTTCACGTCCAGCAGGCTCAGGGTGCCCATCTCGCGCAAACCCGCGAGCACGTCTTCCAGGACCTCGACACCGCATGCTCCGAAACGCTCGAAGAACGCGCTCTGCGGCTTCACGATCGCAGCAGCACCGCCGAACGCCTCCACCGCGATCTCGGCGAACTGCCGAAGGCCCTTCACCGAGCGCGGCAGGCCCCACTCCTCCAGCAACGACTCATGCGGGTCGATGCCGACGCAGACCGGACCATGCTCGTCGACCGCTTCGCCGAGTCGGATACCGAAAGGTTCCAAGGCTTTTCGTTCCTGCTGCTCTCCCACCATCGTCTCCTTCCCGCTCAGCCGCGGCCGCGACCGTAGAGGTCCAGATCGCGCGCGTGCGCCTGCAACGGCTTCACCCGGAACGGTCCGGCCAGCTGCGCCTCGATGCCCTGCACCGCTGCGGCGAGCTGCTGCACCGTCGTGATGATCGGCCGGTCCATGCTCGTGGTGGCAGCCCGGATGGCGTAGCCGTCGGCGCGAGCGCCCTGCCCGGAGGGGGTGTTGACGACCATCGCGACGTCCCCGGTCTGGATCCGGTCGACGATCGTGGGCTCGCCGTTCGCACCCGGCCCGTCGCTGTGCTTGCGCACCACGGTCGCCTGGATCCCGTTGCGTCGCAACACACCTGCGGTACCCGCCGTGGCCAGGATGCTGAAGCCGAGATCGGCAAGTCGCTTCACCGGGAAGATGACCGCCCGCTTGTCGCGGTTGGCGACCGAGACGAAGACCGAGCCCTCACGCGGCAGACCCGTGATCGAACCCAACTGGCTCTTGGCGAAGGCCGCGCCGAAATCGTCGTCGAAGCCCATGACCTCACCGGTCGAGCGCATCTCCGGGCCGAGCAGGCTGTCGACTACATCGCCGTCGTGGGTCCGGAACCGTTTGAACGGCAGCACCGCTTCCTTGACCGCGATGGACGATTCGGCCGGCAGCATGCCGCCGTCACCGACCGGCGGCAGGAGGCCGTCGTCGCGCAGCTGCTGGATCGACTCACCCAGCATCACGCGGGCTGCCGCCTTCGCCAGCGGCACACCGGTCGCCTTGGCGACGAACGGCACGGTGCGGCTCGCCCGCGGGTTGGCCTCCAGGACGTACAGGGTGTCGTGCGCCAGGGCGTACTGCACGTTGATCAGGCCGCGCACCCCGACGCCCTCCGCGAGCGCGCGGGTGGAGGTGCGCACCCGCTCGATCTCCTCGGCTCCCAACGTGACCGGCGGCAGGGTGCAGGCCGAGTCACCGGAGTGGATACCGGCCTCCTCGATGTGCTCCATGATGCCGCCGAGGTACATGTCGGTGCCGTCGAACACTGCGTCGACGTCGATCTCGATGGCGTCGTCCAGGAAGCGGTCGACCAGCACCGGGTGCTCACTGGATGCGTGCGTCGCCCGGGTGACGTAGTCGTTCAGCGTGGCGTCGTCATAGACGATCTCCATGCCACGGCCGCCCAGCACGTATGACGGGCGGACCAGCACCGGATAGCCGATCTCGTGGGCGACGGCGAGTGCCTCGTCGACGCTGTATGCCGTGCCGTGCTTCGGCGACGGCAGATCGGCCTCGGCGAGCACCCGGCCGAAGGCTCCGCGATCCTCGGCGAGGTCGATCGCCTCGGGTGTGGTGCCGACGATCGGCACACCGGCGTCCTTGAGCGCCTGCGCGAGACCGAGTGGTGTCTGACCGCCGAGCTGCACGATGACACCGGCGACCGGACCCGCCTGCTGCTCCGCGTGCACGACCTCGAGCACGTCCTCCAGCGTCAGCGGCTCGAAGTAGAGACGGCTGGAGGTGTCGTAGTCGGTCGACACGGTCTCGGGGTTGCAGTTGACCATGACCGTGTCAAAACCCTTGTCCTGCAAGGCGAATGACGCGTGCACACAGGAGTAGTCGAACTCGACACCCTGACCGATGCGGTTCGGCCCGGAACCCAGGATGAGCACTGCGGGCCGTTCCCGCGGCAGCACCTCGGACTCCTGGTCATAGCTGGAGTAGTAGTACGGCGTCTGCGCCGCGAACTCCGCCGCGCAGGTGTCGACGGTCTTGTAGACCGGTCGCACGCCGAGGGCGTAGCGCAGGCCGCGTACGACGGCCTCGGGCATGTCGGCCAGCTGGGCGATCTGCTGGTCGGAGAAACCGTGCCGCTTGGCCAGTCGCAGCAACTCGGGGGTGAGCTGGTCGGCGTCTGCGATGATGCCGGCCATCTTGTTGATCAGCTGGATCTGGTCGAGGAACCACGGGTCGATCTTGGTGCCGTCGAAGACTTCCTCGACCGTCAAGCCTGCGCGAAGAGCCTGCTGCACCAACACGATTCGGCCATCGGTCGGGGTGCCGGCCTGCTCCAGCAGCGCCTGTCCCATCTCGCGGCTCGGCGCGTTGTCCGGGTCCCAGTGGAACGTCGCGCCGCTGCGCTCGAGCGACCGTAGCGCCTTCTGCAGGGCCTCGGTGAAGTTGCGGCCGATCGCCATCGCCTCACCGACCGACTTCATCGTCGTGGTGAGCGTCGGGTCGGCCGCCGGGAACTTCTCGAACGCGAAGCGCGGCACCTTGACCACGACGTAGTCGAGCGTCGGCTCGAAGCTGGCCGGGGTCTCCCAGGTGATGTCGTTGGGCACCTCGTCCAGCGTGTAACCGATCGCCATCTTAGCGGCGATCTTCGCGATCGGGAATCCCGTTGCCTTGGAAGCCAATGCCGAGGAGCGGGACACGCGCGGGTTCATCTCGATGACGATGATCCGGCCGTTCTCCGGGTCGATCGCGAACTGGATGTTGCAGCCGCCGGTCTCCACCCCGACCTCGCGGATGACCGCGATGCCGATGTCGCGCATCTGCTGGTATTCGCGGTCGGTCAGGGTCAGCGCCGGTGCGACCGTGATCGAGTCACCGGTGTGCACTCCGACCGGGTCGACGTTCTCGATGGAGCAGACGACCACGACGTTGTCGGCGTGATCCCGCATGACCTCGAGCTCGTACTCCTTCCAGCCCAGGATCGACTCCTCCAGGAGCACCTCCGTGGTCGGGCTGGCGTGCAGGCCGGCGCCCGCGATGCGGCGCAGGTCCGTCTCGTCATACGCGAAACCGGAGCCGAGACCACCCATGGTGAATGACGGGCGCACCACCATCGGGTAGCCGAGTTCACCTGCGGCAGCGATGCATTCGTCCATGGTGTGGCAGATGATCGACTTCGCGGACTCGGCGCCGCAGCGCTCGACGACGCCCTTGAACCGCTCACGGTCCTCACCCAGCTGGATCGCTTCGACGCTCGCGCCGATCAGCGGGCAGTCGTACTTGTCCAGCACCCCGGCCTCGTGCAGCGCGATGGCGGTGTTGAGTGCGGTCTGCCCGCCCAGGGTCGCCAGGACGGCGTCGGGGCGCTCCTTGGCGATGATCGACTCGACGACCTCCGGGGTGATCGGCTCGACGTAGGTCGCGTCGGCGAACTCCGGGTCGGTCATGATCGTCGCCGGGTTGGAGTTGACCAGCACCACGCGCAGGCCCTCTTCGCGCAGCACCCGGCACGCCTGGGTGCCGGAGTAGTCGAACTCGCACGCCTGCCCGATGACGATCGGGCCGGAGCCGATCACCAGGACACTCTTGATGTCGTCCCGCTTCGGCATTACTTGTTCTCCTTCTTGGACTCCAGAAGTCCCACGAACCGGTCGAAGAGGTATGCCGCATCGTGTGGACCAGCGGCGGCCTCGGGGTGGTACTGGACCGAGAACGCCGGAATGTCAAGGCATTCCAGCCCTTCGACCACGTCATCATTGAGGCAGATGTGCGAGACACGCACCCTGCCGAACGACTCGCCCGCGGGTGCCTGCACCGGCTCACCGTCGCGTGGTGCATCGACCGCGAAGCCGTGATTGTGTGCGGTGACCTCGACCTTGTCGGTCGTGCGGTCGAGCACGGGCTGATTGATCCCGCGGTGGCCGTACTTCAGCTTGTAGGTGCCGAAGCCGAGTGCGCGGCCGAGCAGTTGGTTGCCGAAGCAGATGCCGAAGAACGGGATCCCGGCCTCGAGCACCTGCTGCAGCACCTCGACCTGCGGAGCGGTCGAGGGGTCACCCGGGCCGTTGGAGAAGAAGACGCCGTCCGGCTGCACCGCCCGGATCTGCTCGAAGGTGCTGTCCGCCGGCAGCACGTGCACCTCGATGCCGCGCTCGGCCAGCCGCTGCGGTGTCATCGCCTTGATGCCGAGGTCGAGGGCTGCGACCGTGAAGCGCCGCTCCCCCTGGGCCGGCACGACATAGGTCTCATCGGTGCTGACCTCGGAGGCGAGCTCGGCGCCGGCCATCTGCGGCTGCTCACGCACCCGCTGGGTCAGTGCCTTGGCGGAGTCCCCGGTGCGGGAGAAGATGCCGACGCGCATGGCACCGGACTCCCGCAGGTGCCGCGTCAGCGCCCGGGTGTCGATGCCGCAGATCCCGACGACGCCCTGCTCGGCGAGCTCGTCCTCGAGCGTGCGCTGCGAGCGCCAGTTGGACGGTCGCGGCGAGGGGTCACGCACGACGTAGCCACTCACCCAGATGCGCCGCGACTCCGAATCCTCATCGTTCACACCGGTGTTGCCGATGTGCGGCGCCGTCATCACCACCACCTGGCGGTGATAGCTGGGGTCGGTCAGCGTCTCCTGGTACCCGGTCATCCCGGTGGAGAAGACGGCCTCGCCGAAGGTCTCGCCGATGGCGCCATACGCCTGGCCGTCGAAGACGGTGCCGTCCTCGAGCACCAGCGTCGCGCGGCCGCGGCCGGTCAGCGGATCGATGTGGGTCGTCATACGGGGACCTCCTGGTCGAGCAGCGTGGGCCGGCCACGCAGCAGCGTGGACTGCACCCGGCCGGTGAGTGTCATGGCGTGCCATGGGTTGTTCCGCGACAGCGAGCGCGAGTCGGCGCGGTCGACCTCGACCGTTGCGGCCGGGTCGATGAGGGTGATGTTGGCGGGTTCGCCGGCGGCGAGCGCGCGTCCGTGCCCGGTCAGTCCGGCGATGCGCGCCGGCGTCGTCGACATCGCTGCAGCCACCTGTGCCCAGCTCATCAGGCCGGGCTGCACCATGACGGTGTTGACGACCTGGACCGCCTGCTCGAGGCCGAGCATCCCGAAGGCCGCCTCGGCGAAGGCGTGCTCCTTGTCGTGCCGGGCGTGCGGTGCGTGATCGGTCGCGACTGCGTCGATCGTTCCGTCCGCCAGGGCTTTCCGCAGCTCGGCGATGTCCTCGGCCGGGCGCAGCGGCGGGTTGACCTTGAAGGTCGGGTCGTAGTCGGTGAGCCGGGTCGTGTCGAGCATCAGGTGATGGGGAGTGACCTCGGCGGTCACCGCGATGCCCTGCGCCTTCGCCCAGCGCAACACCTCGACCGAGCCTGCCGTGGACACGTGCGCGATGTGCACCCGCGAGCCGGTATGGCGAGCCAGCATCACGTCGCGCGCGACGATGACCTCCTCTGCCACACCCGGCCACCCGGGCAGGCCGAGCCGGCCGGACAACTCGCCCTCGTGGCAGCAGGCGTTGCTGTCCGCGAGCCGGGGTTCCTGGGCGTGCTGGGACACGACACCACCGAAGGTCTTCACGTATTCCAGTGCGCGGCGCATCAGCCGCGCGTCGTGCACGCACTTGCCGTCGTCGGAGAAGACGCGCACCGCGGCGCGGCTGCGTGCCATCAGGCCGAGCTCGGCGAGCTCCGCGCCGGCGAGGTCCTTGGAGACCGCCCCGACCGGCTGCACGTCGACCAGCCCGCACGCGCGGCCGAGATCGAGCACCCGCTCGGCGGCCTCGGCCGTGTCGGTCACCGGGTTGGTGTTGGCCATCGCGAGGACCGCGGTGTAACCGCCGGCGGCAGCGGCCGCGGATCCGGTGGCGACCGTCTCGGCGTCCTCGCGACCGGGCTCCCGCAGGTGGGTGTGCAGGTCGACCAGGCCGGGCAGCGCGATGAGGCCGTCCGCGTCGATCACGGTGGCGTCGCCGGCGGTCACGGTGCCGACCTCGGCGATCACACCGTCCCTGACCAGCAGGTCCTGCCGGCCGGCGCCGAGCAGGTCGGCGCCCTTGATGAGGTAGTGGTTGTCACTCATGCTTGTTGTTCCGCCCCTCCGAGCAAGTGGTAGAGGACACTCATCCGCACCGCGACACCGGCCGACACCTGGTCGAGGATGAGTGATCGGGCTTCGTCCGCGGCGTCGGCGGTGATCTCCAGACCGCGGTTCATCGGACCGGGGTGGCAGATCACGGCGTGCTCGGGCAGTGCGCGCAACCGGTCACGGGTGAGGCCGTAGCCGACGGTGTATTCGCGTGGTGTCGGGAAGAAGCCTCCCGTCATACGTTCCTTCTGGACGCGCAGCATCATGGCCGCGTCCAGCTTCGGGAGAACTTCGTCGAAGTCGTAGTTGTACGAGAACCCTTCAGCAGCAGCCCAATCCGCGATGCCGCTGGGCATCAGCGTGGGCGGAGCGACCAGGGTGACGTCGGCGCCGAGCGTGCGCAGCAGGATCAGGTTGCTGCGCACGACCCGCGAGTGGGTGAGGTCGCCGATGATGCCGATCCGCTTGCCGGCGAGATCGCCGAGCCGGGCCTGCATCGTGTAGGCGTCCAGCAGCGCCTGCGTGGGGTGCTCGTGGGTGCCGTCGCCGGCATTGATGATCGCGGCGTCCACCCAGTCGGTCACCTGCAGGGGCGCACCGCTGGCATGGTGGCGTATGACGAGGGCGTCGACCCCCATCGCGGCGACCGTCATGGCCGTGTCCCGCAGCGACTCACCCTTGCTCACCGACGAGCCCTTCGCCGACACGTTGATGACGTCGGCGGACAGCCACTTACCGGCGATCTCGAACGAGGAGCGCGTGCGAGTGGAGTCCTCGAAGAAGAGGTTCACGACGGTGCGGCCGCGCAGCACCGGCAGCTTCTTGACCTCGCGCTGCTGCACGTCGTGCATCTGCGCGGCGGTCTCCAGGATCTGGCGGGCGTCGTCACGGCTGAGGTCCGCCGCCGACAACAGATGCTTCATGAGAGTCCTTCCGCGATGCGGACTTCCTCGACGCCGTCCGGGTCGGCCAGGCGCACGCTGACCCGTTCGGCCCGGGCGGTCGGGAGGTTCTTGCCGACGTGGTCTGCGCGGATCGGCAGCTCGCGGTGTCCACGGTCGACCAGGACGGCCAGCCGGACGGCCTGCGGGCGGCCGAGGTCGCCCAGGGCGTCGAGTGCGGCACGCACGGTGCGACCGGAGTAGAGCACGTCGTCGACGAGCACGACGATCTTCCCGTCGATGCCGCCGTCGGGGATCGTGGTGGCGCCGACCGCACGCGTCGGCTGGCTGCGCAGGTCGTCGCGGTACATCGTCGTGTCGAGCGAACCGACCGGCACGTCGGCACCCTCGATCTCACGCAACAGCGCGACGATCCGGTGTGCGAGGGCCTGCCCTCGCGTCGGGATGCCGAGGACGACGAGGTCCTGCACGCCCTTGTTGTGCTCGACGATCTCGTGCGCGATGCGTCGCAGGGCACGGGAGATGTCGGAGGAATTGAGAACTATGCGGCCCGGGGCGGATGCCTCGTCGGGCGCGGGTGCAGCAGAGTCTGGACGCTCCATGCGTCGTAGACCTCCTTCGCCGCCTCACAGGACGGAATCGTTAAAGGATGTCGAACGCGGCAAGGATAGCGCTGCGCAGGGTGTGGCCTGCACCACGTCCACCTGCCGGTCAGGCGACGAGCGAGAGCGCGCCATACAGGATCGGTTGGTGGAGCACATAGATCGCGAGCGTATGGCGCCCGAGCACGCCCAACCAGGACCGTGGTCCGGGCGCCGGCCGCCACCCCTGCAGCCGCGGCACCGCCGCCGTGTCGGCCCGCAACACGAGCGAGCGCATCACACCGATCCCCACGAAGGTCAGTGCGATCCAGGGCAGCACCGGCTGCCAGTCCAGCGCCGGTTCGGTGCCGTCGGCCAGGCCGGTCCAGGAGATCCAGGGCGAGCGACCCGGCAGGTGGACCAGCCACGGGAGCGCGACGGCGATCGCGGCGAGCAGCCACGCAACCCGGCGCGGCGCCCGCACCGCGGGCAGCGCCAGCACCGAGACCAGCGCGATGGCGTGCAGGATGCCGAAGGTGACGATCTCGCGCGGTTGGTGGACCGCACTGAACGCAGTGATGGCCAGCGCCAGCAGCACGAGTTGCGCCTCGCGCCGCCAGAAGGAACGCCACCGGATCCCGCGCCGATGGGCCAGCACCAGCGAGACGCCGACCAGGAACAGGAACGAGCCGGCGATCGCGTGCGCAATGACCTTGCCGGCCGGATCGGCGCTGATCCGCCACGAGATCAGACCGAGGTCACCGAGGTCCCAGGTCAGGTGGAAAGCGACGACCGCCACGATCGCGATGCCGCGCACCAGGTCGACGACCGCCCACCGCGGGCTGTGCGCGGCAGGCACGACCGACTCACGGGTGCGCTGGAGTTCGGCCGTCATACCCGCTACGACCCTCCGGTCACCGGATCGGCTCCGTCAGACGAGCGACTGCTTGACTGCGGCGATCTTGTCGAGCAGGCCGTTGACGAACTTCGGCGAGCTGTCGGTCGACAGCTCCTGGGCCAGCTTCACGGCCTCGGAGATCACGACCGGAGCGTCGACGCCGTCGGCCCACACCAGCTCCCAGGTCGCGGCGCGCAGCAACGAGCGGTCGACCGCGGGCATCCGCTCCGGCGGCCAGTCGCTCGTGCTGTAGGTCTGCAGGGCGTCGTTGATCGCACCCCAGTGGTCGACGACGCCGCGCACGATCTGCACGGTGTAGTCCGGCAGCGGCGTCTGCGTGGTGGGCACGTCGACCCGCTGGTCGACCAGCTCACGGGCGTTGACACCGCGCTGCTCGGCCTCGAAGAGCAGGTCGAGCGCCTTCTTGCGAGCCTTGCTGCGCGAGCCGCGGCGAGCAGTCGCGTCGCGGGATGTCTCCGGCATCTGCGGCATCGTCAGCTGACGCGGCCCAGGTAGGAACCGTCGCGGGTGTCGACCTTGACCTTGGTGCCCTGCTCCAGGAACAACGGCACCTGGATCTCGGCACCGGTCTCCAGGGTCGCCGGCTTGGTGCCACCGGACGAACGGTCGCCCTGCAGGCCCGGCTCGGTGTGGCTGATCTCCAGCACGACGGACGCGGGCAGTTCGACATACAGCACCGAGCCGTCGTGCTGCGCGACGATGGCTTCCTGGTTCTCCAGCAGGTAGTCGGCGGCTTTGCCCACGACGGCGGCCGAGATCGGCAGCTGGTCGTAGGTCTTGGTGTCCATGAAGATGTAGTCGGTGCCGTCGTTGTAGAGGTACTGCATGTCCGAGCGGTCGACGCTGGCCGTCTCCACCTTGACGCCCGCGTTGAACGTCTTGTCGACGGTCTTGCCGGACAGCACGTTCTTCAGCTTGGTGCGCACGAACGCCGGGCCCTTGCCGGGCTTGACGTGCTGGAACTCGACCACGGACCACAGCTGGTTGTCGATCTTCAGCACCAGGCCGTTCTTCAGGTCGTTGGTGGATGCCACGTTTCGCTCTTCTCTTTCGGATCGACGGACGCCCGTCGGCGCTCAGGACGTATGACGCGCCGCGACACGAGCTGCCTGCGTCAGGGCGTGGGGCAGCCGCGCAAAGCGGCGGGAGGTCACAAGTCTAGCGGCTCACCGGGCCGGGTTCGTTCACACGTCCGCCAGCGCAGCCTCGAAAGCCGCCAGTGCGTCCGCGGAGAAGAGTGCGAAGGTGACCTCGTCCAGCGCCGTCGAACTGCCGCGCACCGTCCGTACGGCGATCCGCGCCGCGTCGTCCATGGGCCAGCCATAGATGCCCGCGGAGACCGCCGGAAAAGCGACCGTTCGGGCACCGATCTCGCCCGCGACCCGCAATGAATTGCGATAACAGTCGGCGAGCAGCGCCGAGCGATCCTCCCGTCGTGAGAACACCGGCCCGACCGTGTGGATGACCCATCGCGCCGGCAGCTCGCCCGCGGTCGTCGCCACCGCCTGTCCGGTCGGTAGCCCGTCCGGATAGTGCGAGTCACGCAACTCCCGGCACTCGCGCAGGATGTCCGGCCCACCCGCACGGTGGATCGCGCCGTCGACTCCCCCGCCGCCCATGAGCGACGAATTGGCAGCATTCACAACGGCATCCACCGTCAGGGTGGTGATGTCGGCGCGGACCGCTGTCAGCTGCACCCTCCTCACGCTACGCCGCGCGTGCGCTCGGATGGGCCCGACCGGCGGTGCGGCTCAGGAACCCTGACGCACGGCGTCGAACGTCTCCCGCAGGAGACCCTCGTCGGGGCCGGCGAGGCGGGTGGGCGCACCGACCGCGGTCAACGCCACGAAGCGCAGCGTCGAGCCACGGGTCTTCTTGTCCCGTCCCATCGCCGCGCGCAAGTCCTTCCATCGCTGGTCCACGTCACCGTCAACGCTGTATGACGTGGGTAATCCCAACGCCTGCAACGCTTCTCGGTGCTGGGCGACCAGTGCATCGTCGATCAGACCGGAACGTCGGGCGAGCTCTGCGACATACATCATCCCGACGGCGACGGCGTCGCCGTGCCGCCAGCTGAAGCCGGAGACCTGCTCGACCGCGTGCGCGAAGGTGTGCCCGTAGTTGAGGATCTCCCGCAGCCCAGCCTCGCGCAGGTCGGAGGCGACGACGTCGGCCTTGACCTGGACCGCCCGGGCGATGAGTTCCGGCAGCACAGCACCGTCGACGTCGGTCACCGCAGCCGGGTCGGCCGCCAGCCGGAGAATCTCCGGGTCGGAGATGAAGCCGCACTTCACCACTTCGGCCAGCCCCGCGATCAGGTCCGCCCGCGGCAGCGTCCGCAGTAGATCCAGGTCGCAGACGACGGCCGCCGGCGGGTGGAAGGAACCGACGAGGTTCTTGCCCTCGGCGATGTTGATCCCGGTCTTGCCCCCGACCGCGGCGTCGACCATGCCCAGCACCGTCGACGGCACCTGCACGACCGGCACACCACGCAGCCAGGTCGCCGCCACGAAGCCGCCCAGGTCGGTCGTCGCTCCCCCGCCGAGCGCGATCACCGCGTCGGTGCGGGTGAACCCTGCCTCTGCCAGCACCGACCACAGCCGCGCCGCGACGTCGGCCGTCTTGGCGGCCTCGGCATCCGGCAGTTCCGCGCTGGTGGGCTGCAGACCACGTGCGCCGGCCTGCTCCGCAAGGCGGGCCGCAGCGTCGGCCATCACCGGCGCATGCACGATCAGCACCCGCTGCGCACCGTCGGGCACGCGCGACACGACCTCGTCCAGCACGCCCCGCCCGATGACCACGTCGTAGTCGTCGCCGACCCGAATCACCTTGGTATCACTCACGCTCTCGGTCGCGCCTCCACCCTCGCCTCCGGTCCTCGCTGCGCTGCGATCCTCGGCTCGGTCGGCGCTCACAATCCACGCACCTTCGCAACAACCTCCGCCGCCACGTCCTCGGCGCTGCGCCCACCGGTCTCGACGACCCAGGACGCGAGCCGCTCGTAGGTCGGGCGCCGCTCCCCCATCAGCCGGGTCCAGGTCGCGCGCGGGTTGACCGCGAGGAGCGGGCGCGCACCGGTCAGGCCGATCCGCCCGGCCGCGTCCGCGATCGCAACACTCAGGAACGCCACCGGCAGCGTCTCGAGCAACTGCGCGGTCGCCGGAGTCATCGGCGCGCCGCCGCCCACCGCGACCACGCCGCCACCGGTCACTGCGTGTGCCACCGCGTCGGTCTCCAGCTCGCGAAAGCGCGCCTCGCCGTGCTCGACGAAGATGTCCGAGATCGAGATCTGCTGCTCGGTCTCGATGAGTTCGTCGGTGTCGGTGAACGCCAGGTCGAGTTGCTGCGCGACCAGTCGCCCGACGGTGGTCTTGCCTGCTCCGGGCGGGCCGATCAGGACGACGGCGGGGGCGGCCACTCCCTCTGTCGCGCCTCTTCCCTCGCCTCCGGTCCTCGCTCGTACCTCGCTGCGATCCTCGGCTCGGTCGGCGCTCATCGAAGCAGCTCCGGGATCGCTGCGAGGTAGGCCCGGTGGTTGCGCGCGACCTCGGCCACACTGTCGCCACCGAACTTCTCCGACGCGACCTGCGCGAGAACCAGCGCGACCATCGCCTCCGCGACGACGCCCGCAGCAGGGACGGCGCACACATCCGATCGCTGGTGTATGGCGGTGGCCTCCTCGCCGGTGGCGACGTCGACGGTCCGCAGGGCGCGCGGCACCGTCGAGATCGGCTTCATCGCGGCGCGCACCCGCAGCACCTCGCCGGTCGACATACCGCCCTCGGTGCCGCCGGCGCGATTGGTCTCGCGCCGGATCCGGTCGTCCGCACGGACGATCTCGTCGTGCGCCGCCGATCCGCGCCGAGCGGCGGTGCGGAAGCCGTCGCCGACCTCGACACCCTTGATCGCCTGGATGCCCATCAGCGCACCGGCCAGCTGGGCGTCGAGCCGCCGGTCGCCGTGCACGTGCGAGCCGAGGCCCGGTGGCACGCCATACGCCAGCACCTCGACGACCCCGCCGAGGGTGTCGCCGTCCTTCTTGGCCGCGTCGATCACGGCGACCATCCGCGCCGAGCCGTCCGCGTCCAGGCTGCGCACCGGGTCCGCGTCCAGCGCCGCCACATCGTCCGGACCGGGCAGCGGTGCGTCGTCGGCGACCTCCTCGCCGCCGATGGCGACCGTGTGCGACACCAGCCGGATGCCGAGCGCCTGCTCCAGGTAGGCGGCTGCCACCCGTCCCAGCGCGACGCGGGCCGCGGTCTCGCGTGCCGACGCCCGCTCGAGCACCGGGCGCGCCTCGTCGAAGCCGTACTTCTGCATGCCCACCAGGTCCGCGTGACCCGGCCGCGGCCGGGTCAGCGGGCGGTTGCGGGCGATCTCACCGGACGCGCCGACGTCGGCGGCCGCCGCGAGCGCCGCGGGGTCGATCGGCTCCGGGCTCATCACGGCCTGCCACTTGGGCCACTCGGTGTTCTCGATGGTGATGGCGACCGGGGACCCGAGGGTGCTGCCGTGCCGAACGCCTCCGGTGAAGGAGACCTTGTCCTGCTCGAACTTCATCCGCGCACCGCGGCCGTAGCCGAGCCGGCGCCGCGCCAGTGAGTCGGCGAGGTCTCCCGCGCTGATGCTGACTCCAGCGGGGAGGCCGTCGATCACGGCGGTGAGCTCGGGCCCGTGGGATTCACCTGCAGTCAACCAACGAAGCATGTCGCTGATCTTTTCATGCGGCCCGGGTCGTCCGTATGCCGCCGCCGTATGGCGAGAAGCGGTCAGCCCAGGGCGGCGGCGCGACCGGCCCGCTGCATGACCTCCAGCGGTGCCGGACTGCCGGTCATCAGCTGGAACTGCGCGGCGCCCTGGTGGATCAGCATCTCGATCCCGGGCACGATCCGGGCCCCGTATGCCGCGGCGGTCGCCGCCAGCTCGGTCGGCCAGTCGGCATACACGACGTCGAGCAGCACGCGCTGCGTCGGCGAGGTCGCCGACGCCGCGACTCCCAGCTCGCTCATCGCGCCGGCGAGGGAATCGGCGGCGCCGGCCGGGATCGTGCTGATCGTCAGCGGTGCCTCGAGCACCGCCGCCGCGCCCTCGGTCTCGTTGAGGACAACGACCCGGAAACCGTGATCACGTGCTTGTGCCAGCGTCGAGGCACGCACGTCCTTGCGCACCACGAAGATGACCTCGGGCACCCGGAGGTCGGCGAGGGCGGCCAGCGCGGACCGCGCGGTCGCACCCGACCCGACGACGACTGCCCGTGGCAGCGCACCGGCGGCGACGCCCGCATCCCGCAACGCTTCCCGGATGCCGATGACGTCGGTGTTCTCGCCGTGCCAGCCGCGACCCGTCCGGATCAGCGTGTTGACGGCGCCGGTCCGCAGTGCGACGTCGCTGGCCGTGTCGGCGATGAGCAGCGCCTCCTCCTTCAGCGGCATCGTCAGCGACAGGCCGCGCCAGGTCGGACCGAGCCCCGCGATCAGGTCCCGCAGCGAGGCCGCGTCGCACTCGCGGACGTCGTAGGACCAGTCCGCCATACCGCGCGCCTCGTATGCCGCCCGGTGCAACACGGGCGACATGGAGTGGGCGATCGGCTTGCCGAGCACCGCTGCGCGGTGCCGGGTCAGCACTTGCCGGGATGATGCTTGCACCATGAGTGGAACACCTGCTCGTTCTTCTGCTGCTCCGGGTAGGTGTCGGCGAAGAGCGTCTTACCGGTCTGCGGATCCACCGTGACGAAGTAGAGCCAGCCGCCGCTCGCCGGGTGCAGGGCCGCCTTGATGGCGGCCAGGCCCGGGTTGTTGATCGGTGTGGGCGGCAACCCGGTGTTGAGATAGGAGTTGTACGGCCCCTTCTTGGCGCGCTGCTCGTCGGTCGTCGTGATCGTGCCGCGCTTCTTCTCGGCGTAGTGGATGGTCGAATCCAGTTGCAGTGGCATGCCCTGGTTCACGCGGTTGTCGATGACGCGCGCCACCTTCGGGCCGTCCTCGGACAACCGGGACTCGGCTTCGACCAGGGATGCCTCGACCATCACCTCGTGCAGTCGGCTGTCCGGGATCTGCAACGGCGCGACCTTCTTGCGCCATTCGGTGACCATGGTGCGCAACTGCTGCTCGGCGGTCGCGTCCTTGCCGAAGTTGTAGGTCGACGGGAAGAGGTAGCCCTCCAGGTGACCCTTCGCCGCCGGGGGCAGCCCGATCGAGGTCGGGCTGACCTTCTGGTAGTCCGCAACCGGCACACCGGTCGCCTTGGACAGCAGGGTGAAGATCTGGCCGGCCCACAGTCCTTCGGGGATCGTCGTGCCGGTGCTCGCGTAGCTCTTGGGGTCCAGCATCAGGTCCAGTGCCGCCTGTGCGCTCATCTTCTGCCGCAACGTGTAGCGGCCCGGCTGGATCGAACCGAAGTTGCGGCTGGCACCGGCGGCCGTGACGAAGGCACCGGTCGACTTGACGACACCGGCCTTCAGCAGGGTCTGGGCTATCGCGGTGCCGGTGTCACCCTCCTTCACCACGATCGTCACCGAACCGCTGCCCTTGCCCGCGTAGTCGGGGCTGGTCTCGCTCATGCCCGGCAGGCTGATCCGCCCGACCCGGCTGGCGGCGTAACCGGCGCCGCCGACCGCCAGCAGCATCACCAGGACCAGCAGCAGGCACGACCGGCCGGCCTTGCGCCGGCGTTGGCGCTGGATCTCCTCGTATGACGTGTGGCTTCCGTGCTCGTCGTGGTCGTCCTCGCTGGCCCAGTCGTGGAAGCCGGTCCACTCACCGTTCGCCGACGACGTCTCGCTGCGCTCGTGCTCCTCCCAATCGCCGGCCGGACGCCGCTGCGCCCGGCTCGCCGAAACCGCGACGAACTCGGTCGTCTCGTCCTCGTGCGTCAGGTCCGGACGGGGCTGCGGGGGTCGCTGGGACCTCGGGGTCCCCGGAGGCCCCGGAGGCGTTGCCCGGCGCTCGCGTCCGGCGCCGGTCGAACGTCCTTCCGGGGAAGCTGCGGCGGCCGCCCGACGCGCGCGCTCACGTGCCTCGCGGCGCGAGCGCGGAGCGGAGTCGCCCACCGACTTCCCATCCTGAGGAGTGCTCACTGTCGCCTTTCGGAGTCGGGTCTGGCCGAGTGGCGTGGTTTGCGTCCGCCGACGAGTTCTCCGGCAGATTGGCCGGAAACACGCTCGGCGTCAAGCGCGGCTTGCAGGATCAGCACAGCTGCTTGTTGATCGACCACCTCACGCCGCTGCCGTTCCCGCAGTCCGCTGGCACGCATCGCCCGGTGCGCGTCGACCGTCGTCATACGCTCATCGACCAGGCGTACGGCGAGGCTCGGAGCCCGTCGGCGCAGCGCTTTTGCCCAGCCGCGGGCGGCCTCGGCCGCCGCGCGCTCCGCGCCGTCCAGGGACAATGGCAGCCCGACGATCACCTCGATCGCATCACGCTCGGCGGCCAACTCGGCCACCTCCTGGATGTCGGATTCGTCACTCGCACGCCGCGCCGTCCGCAGCGGCGTCGCGAGGACGCCGTCCGGGTCGCTCACGGCGACGCCGACGCGGACACTGCCCACGTCGACGCCGATCCGTACCCCTCGTCTCACTGGACCCCGGTGAGCGTGTGCAACTGGCTCTCGACCGCTTCGAGAGCCGCGCCGACCGCCGATGCATCGGTGCCGCCGCCCTGCGCGAGATCCGGCTTGCCGCCACCGCCGCCGCCGAGCACGCCCGCCGCGGTGCGCACCAGGTCGCCCGCCTTGATCCCGCGGTCCCGTGCGCGGGCGTTGGTCGCGACCACGATCAGCGGCCGGCCCTTGGCCGACCCCGTCACGGCCACCACGGTCGGCGACTCATCCCCGAGCCGGCCGCGCAGGCCGGTCACGAGGGAGCGCACCTCGTCGGCGCCGAGGTCACCACCGTCGTGGGTGAGCACGCGCACTCCCCCGATGTCGGTCGCACCGGCCAGCAACTCGCCGGCCTGCGCCTGCAACTGCTGCTGGCGCAACGTGGCGATCTCCCGCTCTGCGCTCTTGACCCGGGTGAGCAGTTCCTCGACGCGCTCGCGCAGTTCACCGGGCTGTGCCTTGACCAGCCGGCCGAGCTCCGCGACGATCGCACGCTCCTTGGCGAGGTACCGCAAGGCATCCATGCCGACGAACGCCTCGACGCGGCGCACGCCCGAACCCACCGACGACTCACCGGTCAGGGTCAGGGCGCCCACCTGGGACGAGTGCGCGACGTGCGTGCCACCGCAGAGTTCGCGCGACCAGGGGCCGCCGATCTCGATGACGCGTACCTGCTCGTCATACGTCTCGCCGAAGAGCGCCAGAGCGCCCCATTCGCGTGCCTCGGGCAGGGTCATGTACTGCGAGGAGACCGGCAGGTCCTGGCGGACCGCCAGGTTGGCGACCTCCTCGATCTCCGAACGCGTCTCCGCGGACAGTGCGCTGTTCCAGGCGAAGTCGAGTCGCAGGTAACCGGGCTTGTTGTAGGAGCCGCTCTGCAGCGCCGACGGGCCGAGCACCTGCCGCAACGCCGCGTGCACGACGTGCGTGCCGGAGTGCGCCTGGCAGGCGGAGATACGCCAGTCGGGGTCGACCTGCGCCTCGACCTGCTCGCCGACCTTGACCTCACCGGACGCGACCTCGACGGTGTGCACCACGAGGCCCTTGACCGGGCGCTGCACGTCGAGCACGCGCAGCTGTCCGTTCGGCGTGCTGATGACACCCTCGTCCGCGATCTGTCCACCGGACTCGGCGTAGAACGTGGTGCGGTCGAGCACGACCTGCCCGGTCGCACCCTGCTCGAGACCCTCGACGCGCTGGCCGTCCGAGACCAGCCCGACGACGGTGCCCTCGGTCGAAAGCGCTTGGTACGCCTGCCAATCGGTTGCGCCGAGCGCGCGGAGTTCCTTCCAGATCTCGGTGTGCGCGTGACCGGTCTTCTTGGACTTCGCGTCGGCCTTCGCGCGCTCGCGCTGCTGCGTCATCAGCCGGCGGAAGCCGTCACGATCCACCTCGACGCCCTGCTCCGCCGCCATCTCCAGCGTCAGGTCGATCGGGAAGCCGTAGGTGTCGTGCAGTGCGAAGGCCTCCGAACCGGGCAGCGTCGGAGTGCTGCTGCCACCGAGCGCAGCCGAGGACTGCTTGGCCTTGGTGACCGCGGTGTCCAGGATCGTCGTGCCCTGGTCGAGCGTGCGGCGGAAGGCATCCTCCTCGCCATACGCGATCTGGCTGATCCGGCCGAAGTCGGCCTCCAGCTCCGGGTATGACGCCTTCATCCGGTCCAGGCTGATCGGCAGCAACTGCGGCAGCACCTTGTCCCGGTACCCGAGCAGTCGCATGGCACGGACCGCGCGTCGCAGCATCCGGCGCAACACGTAGCCGCGGCCCTCGTTGCCGGGTGTGACACCGTCACCGATCAGCATCAGCGAGGAGCGCACGTGATCCGCGACGACGCGCAGGTGCACGTCGTCCGGGTGGCTCGACGTCGCGGCATGCCCGGAGTGCGCGCCGTAGACCTTGCCGGTCATCTGCGCGGCCTGCGCGAGCACCGGGTAGACCTCGTCGATCTCGTAGAGGTTGTCCTTGCCCTGCAGCAGGGTCGCCATACGTTCCAGGCCCATGCCGGTGTCGATGTTGCGCTTGGGCAGCGGACCGGACACGTCGAAGTCCGGCTTGCTGCGAACCGCGGACAACTCCTCCTGCATGAAGACGAGGTTCCAGAACTCCATGAAGCGGTCCTCGTCGACCGCCGGGCCACCGTCCGCGCCGAACTCGGCGCCGCGGTCGTAGAACAGCTCCGAGCACGGGCCGCCGGGGCCGGGGACGCCCATGTGCCAGTAGTTGTCGTTGGCGTCGCGGCGCGTGATGCGCTCCACGGGTATGCCGATCTGCTCGTGCCAGATCGCGAACGCCTCGTCGTCGTCGGTATAGACCGTCGGCCAGATCCGCTCCGGGTCCAGCCCGTAGCCGCCCTCGTCGACCGAGGAGGTGATCAGGCCCCAGGCGAGCCCGATCGCGCCCTCCTTGAAGTAATCACCGAAACTGAAGTTGCCGTTCATCTGGAAAAACGTGCCGTGCCGGGAGGTCTTGCCGACCTCCTCGATGTCACCGGTCCGCACGCACTTCTGCACGCTGGTCGCCCGGTCCCACGGCGGCGTCTGCTGCCCCAGGAAGTAGGGCTTGAACGGCACCATGCCGGCGTTCACGAACAGCAGGTTCGGGTCGTCGTAGATCAGCGGCGCGGACGGCACGACGGTGTGCTTGTTCCGCTCGAAGTAATCCAGCCAACGTCGCCGGATCTCTGCGGTTTCCATCAATCAATTCCTTTACGTAGCGCGCTGGTTGAGTAGGGCGAGGGACGATCCCGCATCGAAACCAGGAGTTGGTCGATACGTCCGTCCGCTCTACTGCGGTACTCGCGCAGCATTGGTCCATGGGCAGCAAGGAGGTCGGATGCGGGGCCTTACCGGCCCTCGATAGCTCGCGTGCCATCGACCCGCTCACCGGGCAGCGTCAGGTGCGTGTCCATCGCCAGGACCTCGCGCAGTTGCGCCTCGCGCGCGCCCATGCCCTGTCGCACGTCGTCACGGAACCGCGCCGCCTGCTCACGTGTGCCGTGCCTGCTCGCGAGGGCGACACCGGCCGCCGCAACGGCCATCGGCACCAGCCACTTCACGACCGGTCACCGACCTTGTTCAGTGGCTTGGCCCGCCGCGAGTCGACGGCCGAGCGCACGCCGTACGAGAACGCGGCGATCTTGATCAGCGGCCTCCCGACGGTCGCGGTCGCCACCGACGTCAAGGCACTCACATTGGTCGTCATCGTCGCGACGTTCGACGAGATCGTGTCGAGCCGGGCCAGTTGCTGGCTTGTCGCGGCCACGGTGTCGGTGACCTCACGCAGCAGCGGCACCGTCTCATCGGTGATCTCCCGCACGCCCGCCCGGGTCTCGTCGAGCACCTTGCCGGCCTTGCCCACGACGGAGCCCATGCGCAGCACGAGGACGACGAACGCCAACGCGGCGATCATCCCGGCCAGGTCCCCGAGGGACACACTCATGATTGATCTCGTTCCATGGTTGCCGCCCAGCCTAGCGAAACGGGCGGTATGACGACGCCGGGCCCATGGCACCTCACGGTGTCATGGGCCCGGCGATCACGGTGCGACCCGATCAGGAAGCGTCGACCTCGGCGACGAGGTTCGACTTCACCTCCGGGAAGTGGCACGCGATCGTGTGGCTCGCCTTGTCGTCGGCGGGATCCAGCGGCGGCTCCTCGGCGGCGCAGATCTCCTGCGCCTTCCAGCAGCGCGTCCGGAAGCGGCAACCACTCGGCGGGTCGATCGGGCTCGGCACGTCGCCGATCAACCGGATCCGCTCGTTCGGCACCGCACCACGCACGATGTTCAGGTCGGGCGCCGCGGACAGCAGCGCCTGGGTGTAGGGATGCTGTGGCTTCTCGTAGATGTCCTCGCGGTCGCCGACCTCCATGATCTTGCCGAGGTACATCACCGCGATCCGGTCACAGAAGTGCCGGACGATGCCCAGGTCGTGGGCGATGAACACGAAGGCGATGCCGAGGTCCCGCCGCAGCTGGCTCATGAGGTTCATGACCTGTGCCTGGATCGACACGTCCAACGCGGAGACCGGCTCGTCAGCCACCACGACCTTCGGCTCCACCGCCAGCGCGCGGGCGATCCCGATGCGCTGGCGCTGACCGCCGGAGAATTCGTTCGGGTAACGGTTGACGTGCTCGGGGTTCAGACCGACGATCTCCAGCAGTTCCTGCACGCGGGCCTTGATCTTGTCCTTGGGGACCAGTCCGTGGATCTCCAGGGGTGCACCGATGATCTTCGACACGGTGAACCGCGGGTTGAGGGACCCGTAGGGATCCTGGAAGATCATCTGGATGTCCCGCCGCATCGGCCGCAGCGCCTTCTCCTTCAGGTGCGCGATCTCGCGACCCTCGAACTCGATCGAGCCCGCCGTCGGTTCCAGCAACCGCGTGACCAGTCGACCAGTGGTCGTCTTGCCACAGCCGGACTCACCGACCAGGCCGAGGGTCTCGCCCTTGGCCAGATCGAAGCTCACTCCGTCGACCGCCCGCGTCTGCAGGGTCTTGGGGAAGAGACCGCTGTATTCCTTCACCGGGAAGTGCTTGGCCAGGTCTTTGACGGTCAGCAGGATCTCGCGGTCACGCTGCGACTCGTGCACGACGGACTCTTCGGTCCGCTTGCTGAAGTCGATGGTGCCTGCATCCTCGACGGAGTCAGTGGTGTTGTCAGTCATCGATCACTCCAGGTTGGGGGCGACTTCGTCGGCGAAGATCGCGGCAGGGTCTGCCAGGTGGCAGCGGCTGAGTCGTCCCGGCTCGCCCGGTACCTCGTCGAACGCCGGCAACTCGGTGGCGCACCGGTTGTCCGGCACGCGGTCCGAGTACGCACAGCGCGGCCGGAAGGAGCAGCCGTCGGGCAGGTTCAGCAGGCTCGGCGGGTTGCCCGGGATCGGCTTCAGGTCCGATCCCACGTCGGCCGTCAGCGACGGAACCGAGCTGAGCAGGCCCCACGTGTAGGGCATCCGTGGGTCGGCCAGGATCTGGTGCGCCGTGCCCTTCTCGACACTACGGCCGGCATACATCACCAGCACGTGATCGGCGATCTCGGCCACGACGGCCAGGTCGTGGGTGATCATGATGATGGCCGACCCGAACTCACGCTGCAGGTCGTTCATCAGGTCCAGGATCTGCGCCTGCACCGTGACGTCGAGTGCCGTGGTCGGCTCGTCCGCGATGAGCAGCTTCGGGTCGTTGACCAAACCCAGGGCGATCATGGCTCGCTGACGCATACCACCGGAGAACTCGAACGGGTACTGCTTGGCCCGTCGGTCCGGGTTGGGCACACCGACGCGGTCCAGCATCTCGACGGCACGCTTCGCGGCCACCGACTTGGACACCTTGTGGTGCGCCAGGTAGGCCTCGGCGATCTGGGCGCCGACCTTCTTGAACGGATGCAGCGAGGACTGCGGGTCCTGGAAGATCATGGCGACCGTTTGGCTGCGCAGCTTGCGGAACTCCGCCTGTGAAGCGCCGACGAGTTCCTGGCCGTCCAGCTTGATGGAGCCGCTGATCCGGCTGCTCTTGGGGTTGTGGAGTCCCATGATCGCCATGGACGAGACACTCTTGCCCGAGCCGGATTCGCCGACGATGGCCAGCGTCTGACCGGCCTTCACCTGGTAGGAGACGCCGTTGACCGCACTGATCAGGCCCTCTTCGGTCGGGAACTGGACCTTCAGGTCCTCGACGGTGAGGATGACCGGAGCGTTCGGGTCGAGTGGCGGGCGACGGTGAGTGCCCGGCTCACCGGCCGGGGAGGTTGTTGTCTGGGTCATGTCAGCTTCACTGTCGGGTCGACGGCAACGTAGAGGAGATCGATGAGCAGGTTTCCGAGCACGATGAACGTCGCGCCGACGAGCACTGTGCCGGCGATCACCGGCAGGTCGTTGGTACTGATGGCGTCGAGCCCCAGCCGGCCGATCCCGCGAACGTTGAAGACCTGCTCGGTGAAGATCGAGCCGGACAACTGCAGTGCCACGTCGACACCGATCAGCGTCAGGTATGGCGCCAATGTCGCGCGCAGCGCATGTCGCCACACCACCGTCCGCTCCGGGATGCCCTTCGACCGCGCGGTGCGCACGAAATCGCTGGACAACGTGTTGATCATGAAGGCCCGCACATATCGCACATAGAGCATTGCGTTGAAGAGGCCGAAGATGATCCAGATCGCGATGAAGCCCGTGAACCACGTCCCCGGGTCCTGGGTCAGCGGCGTGTAGCCGGTGGCGGGCAGGACCTTCCAGGTGAAGATCAGGTACAGGTTGAGGATCAGCGCGACGGCGTAGTACGGCATGGAACTGATCACCTGCGAGGCGCCCACCAGGAATCGATCGAGTGGTGAGCCACGATTGCGCCCACAGACGACGCCGAGCAGGAGTCCGAGCGGAACGAAAATCAACATGCCACCGAACACAATGGCGAAGGTGACCGGCATGACCTGTTTGACCTGGTCGGTCACCGACTGGCTCTGCACGTAGGACCAGCCCAGGCACGGGGCGTCACAGTGCCCGGTGACCTGACCGTCATTGGTAATGTCACGGCCCGCGACGAGACCCTTGACGTAGGTCCCGAACTGCTGGACGACGGGCTTGTCCAGACCGAGGCTGTGGTTGATGTCGTGCACCTTCTGGTTGGTGCACTTGGTGCCGCAGATCTGGTACGCGACGCCGTCCTTGGCCGGCCCGGTGAAGAACAGGCCGAAGGTCAGCACGATTGCCGCGAACAGCACCGAGATTGCGAGCAGCAACCGTCGGGCGATGTAGACGATCACGTGGTGGCTCCTAGAAAGATGGTGACCCGCCGGTGACCGGAGCGGAGAAGACGCTGCTCCCCGCCCCGGTCACCGGCGAATATGACAACCTGGCGTCAGCTCTTGACCCAGAGCTGGGACAGACTGGGCATGCTGATGATCGGGTTCAACTCGACGTTGCCGACGTTCTTGCCGAACGTCGCGGTGTTCATCGAGTAGTAGTCCGGCAGGCCCGGCACGTACTTCGCCATGATCTCCTGGTCCAGCTTCGCCCACTCGGGCGCAGCCTTGGCCGGATCCATCTTGCCGATCTTGTCCATCTTGGCGTTGACCGCGGCGTTCTTGAACTGACCGACCGTGGTGCCGTCCGGAATGCCCTCACCACTGAAGAGCACCGGGTAGACCGAGTCACCGGTCGGCCAGTCGTAGCACCAGCCGGGCGTGCCCTGCATCATGTTGACCGGGGCCTTGGGGTCCGCGATCTTCTTGGTGCGCTCGGCCTTCGGGATCGGGATGTCCTTGACCTTGAAGCCGGCCTTCTGCAGCGCGGCCTTGCGGGCGGCATTGGCCGCGACCGACTGCGGGTTGTCGCCGGTGTAGTAGTAGGACAGCTGGAAGCCCAGCTTGCCGGCCTTCTTCAGCATGGCCTTCGCCTTGGCCGGGTCGCCATTGCCCTGGCCGGTGGCATAGGGCAGCGGGGTGTACTTCTTGTATCCCTGCAGGCTGGGGGCGGCATACGTGGTCGCCGGCTGCAGGTTGATCTTCGAGGTGCCGCTCGCCTTGCGGATCTGGTCCCACGGGTACGCGTAACCGATCGCCTTGCGGATGTTCAGCGGGATCTTGTTGACGTTCATGTTGACGTAGTACTCACACGACGACGGGCCGAGCGCGAACTGGTTCTTCTGCGCGCCGGTGACCTTCGCCTCGAGTGAGGAATCGAGAGCACCGATGTTGACCGTGTTGGCGCCGGTGCCGCTGTTGGCCAGGATCCGCTGCTGCGAGGCCAGGTCCACGACCGCCAGGTTGATCTGCACCTTGTCCGGATACGCGTGACGTACCGGGTCCGATTTGGGGTCCCAGTACTTGTTGCGCGACAGCACCAGCTTGGAGCCGATGTTGTAGGAGTCGACCTTGTAGGGGCCGGTCGTCAGCGGGTGCTTCTGGTAGTCGGTCTTGGTGTCCTTGGCCTTCGGGACCGGGGTGAACTCCGGGAACGAGGCGAAGTAGTTGAACGAGGGGACCTTCGTGACGAGGTGGAAGACCAGGGTGTCGTCACCCTTGGTGGTCACGCCCTTGAAGTTGGCGTTCGGCTGCTTGTAGGGGCCCTTGTAGTCCTTGCCGCCCACGAGGTACTGGCGCTGATAGTCGGTGCCGTTCAGGGCAACGCTCTCCTTGGCGAAGGAGCGCTCCATACCGTAGACGAAGTCCTCGATCTTGACCGGCGAACCGTCGGAGTACTTCAGGCCCTTGCGGATCTTGAAGGTCCAGGTCAGGCCGTCGGCGGACGGGGTGCCGACGCCCTCGGCCAGGTCGGGCACCAGGACCGGCTTGCCCTTGACGATCTTGTACTGCGTCAGCGCGCGGTACATGTACTGGGTGGCGAAGGCGTTCGAGTCGACGTAGTAGATGCCGGCCGGATCCATCGTGGGCGGGTTCGACGAGTCGTCGATGAAGAGGGTGCCACCCTTCTTGGCGCCCGTGACCTCCGGCGCCGGGCCCTTCAGGTTCGGGTTCGTCGCAGCGACCGCAGCCTTGGTCTGTTCTGCGGCCGCGGTGTTGTCGCCGTTGCCCGAACCGCTACCGTTGCCCGACGGCCCGCCGCTACTGCACGCAGCCAACGAGACCGCGGTGACGCCTGCGGCGCTCAGCGCAGCCAGTTTCGTCCAGCGCATTTGTCATTCTCCCTTTTTCGTTACTTCCCGGCACAGCCCGGGAAGAGTCTTTGATGTGTTGTCGTGCTTTGTCGTGCGTTGGTCGCGCTTCAGCGCCGGGTGTTGGGGTTGAAGGCGTCCGAGACCGCATCGCCCAGCAGGCTCAGACAGAGCACGACGACGAGCAGGCCGATCAGCGGGACCAGCATGGGCAACGGGAAGGCCTGCATCTGCTGCTGCCCCAAGGCGATGTCCAGGCCCCAGTCCGCTGTCGGCAAGCTGATGCCGACGCCCAGATAGGAAAGTCCGGCTTCGGCACCGATCCATGCCGGCAGCGCCGTGGTGAAAGCCACCAGGATCACGCTGGTCAAGTTGGGCAGCATCTCCTTGAACAGGATGCGCTTGGTCGGCGCCCCGAGTGAGCGAGCGGCCTGCACGAACTCGCGCTCGCGCAGTGCGAGCACCTCACCGCGGATCAGGCGGCACAGGCCCGCCCAGCCGAAGAACGTCAGCGCGACGAAGACGGCGATGATGCGGATCTTCTGCGCTTCACCGGAGGTCGGCTGCCCGCCGGGCACCAGGTACGCGGTCATGATCGGGACCAGCGCGATGGCGAAGAGCAGGAATGGCAGCGACAGCACGAGGTCCACGAACCAGCCGATGATCCGGTCGACCCAACCGCCGAAGAAGCCGGCCACCAGACCGAGGACGACACCGATGATCGTGGTCGTGATGGTGACGACCAGTGCGATCAGGAACGACGGCCGGATGCCGTAGACGAAACGAGCGAAGACGTCATACCCGGAGTTCGAGGTGAGGCCGAGCCAGTGCGAGCTGTTCGTGTAGAACGTCGGCAGGTTGTCGTCGCCGATGAGGTTGTAATTGGCTTGTGTCGGCGACTGGCCCTCGATACCGGTGATCAGCGGCGCGAAGATGCCCATCAGCAGGAAGAGCACGATGACGACCGCGCAGGTGACGGCGATGCGGTCCTTGCGTAGGCGGGCCAACGCGATCTGCGCCGGGGACTTGCTCTGCTGCCCCCCACCGCCATGATCCGTCTTGCCCAGGACTGCGGTGGCGCCGTCGGTCCCGTGAACTTGACCGACCTCCGTCAGCGTCTCATTGACGCCGCCTGGCCCAGCGGTCATCGATCCTCCATACGAGATTTGGGTGTCGGCAGGCGTGATCCCTCCCGACGCTTTCAATGGTCACTCGCCGTGCCCCCGCCCGCCGTGACGCATTAACGATGCCACAGCGGACGGGTCCATCAGTCGAGACGGCCCGAAGGTCACCCAATCGTTACATTGAGTGAGTTACGTCTCAGCCCGACGTCTCAGCCCGACGTCTCAGCCAACCCACACCTGTGCGAAATCGGGCAGTCCGTGGTTGGGGTCGGGCACGACGTTGTGCACCTTGTTGCCCAAGACCGAACTCGCCTTCGAGTAGGACAACGGGATGCCCATGACCTGCTTGGTCATCTTCTTGTCGAAGGCGAGCCACTCCGGCGCTGCCTGCGTCGGGTCGAGGGCGCTGATCCGGTCGAGTTCCTTGTCGATCGCCGTGTCCTGCAGGTTCGCGACCGAACGACCGTCCTTGGCGGTCGTCGTGCTGAACAGCTGCGGGTAGATCGAGTCTCCGGACGGCCAGTCGTAGCACCAGGAGCTGATGCCCTGACCGACATTCTCGGGAGCGTTCGGGTCGTTGATCTTCTCCGAGATCTCCGCCTGGCTGACGGGTACGTCCTTCACCTTGAAGCCGGCCTTCTGCATCGCAGACTTCAGCGCGTCGTTGGCCGCCTCGTCCTGACCCTTGCCGCTGACGTAGTACCAGGACAGCTCGAAGTTGGACTTGCCCGCCTTCTTCAGCATCGCCTTGGCCTTGGCCGGGTCACCCGAACCCTTGCCGATCAGCCCGTTGACCGCGGGGTACTGCTTGATGCCCGGCACCTGCGGCGGTGCGTAGGTCGTGGCCGGGTCGAAGGTCAGCTTGCTCTCGCCACCGGCCTTGCGCGTCTGGTCGTAGGGGTAGGCGACGGCGATCGCCTTGCGGACCTCCAGCGGGATCTCCTTGGAGTTCAGCGGCAGGTACGACTCACACGGCGACGGCCCGAAGACGACCTGCTTCGTCTGCGACTTGGCCTTCGACTCCAGGCCCGCGTCGAGACCGGAGATGTCCAGCGTCGTGGCGCCCGGGCCCGAGTTGGCGAAGATCCGCTGCTGCTCGGTGAGTGCGGTGACGCCCAGCTTCACGTCGATGGTGTCCGGGTACTGGTGTCGGATCGGGTCGGACTTGGCGTCCCACTGCGTGTTCTTCTCCAGCACGATGCGCGTGCCCTTGTTGAACGTCTTGAACTTGTAGGGGCCGGTGGCCAGCGGGCTCTTCTCGTAGGTGGACTTCTTCTCGGCGGACTGCGGCACCGGGCTCGCAGCCGGGAACGCCAGGTAATAGGGCAGCGTCGGCCACTTCCGGGTCAGGTGGAAGATCACCGTGTCGTCGCCCTTGGAGGTGACGCCCTTGAAGTCCTTGCCCTTGTCCGTGAAGGGGCCCTTGTAGGTGTCGCCACCGACCAGGGTGGTCTTCAGGTAGGGGACCGGACCCTGGCCACCGAGGTTCTCGTCGAACGATCGCTTGATCGCGTAGACGAAGTCCGCGGCCTTCACCGGTTGGCCGTTGCTGTATTTCATCCCCGGCTTGAGCTTGAAGGTCCAGGTCTTGCCGTCCGCCGACTCCTTGCCCAACCCTTGCGCCATGTCGGGCACGAGGGTGGACTTACCGTCCTGGTCGATCTGGTAGCCGGTCAGCCCACGGGTCACCAACTCCGACAGGATGGTCATCGAGAACTCGTAGTACGCGCCGGCCGGGTCGAACGTCGGCGGTGCTCCGGCATCCGTGATGGTCAGCGTCCCGCCCTTCTTGGCGCCTGCGATGTCGGGCGCCGGTCCCTTGACCGACGCATCCATGGCCGAGGACTTCACCTTGGCCCTCGGCGTCGACGAACCCTTGGACGAGGTGTTCGAGCTGCTCGGCCCACTGCTACTGCAAGCGGCCAGCGGCATGGCGATCATCACCACGGCAGCGGCGATCTTGCTCGACCTACGCATCATTGTGTTTACTCCGATTCGGTGAAGCGACGGGACAATCTCCGCACGCTGTCACGAGATCGGTTCCGGCGTGCGGCATTTACAACCCCTGAGACGAGATCGTTACTTGTTTACCATCACGCTCGGGCGCGCGGGTTCAATCGCGGCGATCGTCCGTACCGCGGACCACGGAACGCAGGGACTGCCAGCGGGGCCCGAGGTTCTGCTCCCAGCCGCGGTCGGTCGGCTGGTAGTAGTCGGCGTCCAGCAGATCGTCGGGGAGGAACTGTTGCGGGCCGACCCCGGCGGGCTCGTCATGCGTGTAGCGGTAGCCGTCCCCGTGGCCCAGCGCCGCGGCGCCGGCATACCCCGAGCCGCGCAGGTGCGGTGGCACCGCTCCCCCGTGCCCGGCGCGGACGTCCTCGATCGCCGCATTGATCCCCTTGTATGCCGCGTTCGACTTCGGCGCGAGCGCGTTGTGGACGACGGCCTGCCCCAGGATGATGCGCGCTTCCGGCATACCGATCTGGGCGACCGCATGCATGGCTGCGACCGCCGTCTGCAGGGCCGTGGGGTCCGCCATACCGACGTCCTCGCTCGCACTGATGACGATCCGGCGCGCGATGAAGCGCGGGTCCTCCCCCGCCTCGAGCATCCTCGCCAGATAATGCAACGCGGCGTCGACGTCGCTGCCCCGCATCGACTTGATGAGCGCACTGGCCACGTCGTAGTGCTGGTCACCCGCGCGGTCGTAGCGCACCGCCGCGGTGGCCATCGCCTGCTCCACGTGCGGCAACTCGATCGAGACGGGGTGCGTTCCGGGCGGGGCCGCGTCCTGCGCGACACCGGCAGCGGCCTCGAGCGCTGTCAACGATCGCCGGGCGTCGCCCCCCGCCATACGGACCAGATGCGCGCGCGCGTCATCGGCGAGCGTGAAATCCCCTGCCAAACCGCGTGATTCGGTCACCGCGTCATCAAGCAGCGCGGCCACCTCGTCGTCGTCGAGCGACTCCAGGCGGACCAGCATGGACCGCGACAGCAACGGTGCGATCACGCTGAAGCTCGGGTTCTCGGTGGTCGCCGCGACGAGCACCACCAGGCGATTCTCGACCCCGGGCAACAGTGCGTCCTGCTGTGCCTTGCTGAAGCGGTGGATCTCGTCCAGGAACAGCACCGTCTGGCGGCCGTAGAGGGATCGTTCCCGGGTCGCCTGCTCCATGACGGCGCGGACGTCCTTCACGCCGGCATTGATCGCCGACAACTCCACGAAGCGCCGGTCCTCCGCGGTCGCGACGAGGTGTGCCAGCGTCGTCTTGCCCGTGCCGGGCGGTCCCCACAGGATCGCGGAGATCGGTCCGGCAGCACCCTTGGCCCCCTCGATCAGCCGTCGGAGCGGACTTCCCTGCTTCAGCGCGTCGCGCTGGCCACGGACCTCGTCCACGGAGCGAGGACGCATCCGGACCGCCAGTGGTGCCGTCGTCGCGTCGCCGGGCTCACGATCGTCGGTGGCACTGAAGAGATCATCGGACACGCGTGCAACGCTAGCCCGCGTGTCGGACACGATCCTTCGCTGCCTCCCGGGCAGCGCGCTGCACGAGCTGTTCCCCGATGACCCGTTCCTGCGCTGGGACCTCGCCCGCCCCCATCTCTCGGACATCTGGGTGTATGGCGATTCCGTTGGTTTCCAACGACATTCGCACTCCCGGCACATCCACGGTCTCTCGTTGATCGGCCGTGACAACGTCCCGCAGCTGCTCGATGCCGTGCTGGCGGACCTGCCGCCCGAGATCAACGGTCTGGCCTTGGAGCGGCGCTTCCTTCCCGTGCTGCAGGACCGGCTCGGCACACGGCTGGGCGCCGGAGGCGACTGGGACTGGATGTGGACCGAGCAGCCGCCACCGCACATCGCCGCCGAGGACTTGCTGGTCGAACTGGACGACCTCGCGGACGCCGCCGACATCATCGCCCTCAACGCGGTCGGCAACCCGTCCGCCGAATCGGAACCCGGCACCGGTCGCACCCGGCTGTGGCTCGGCGTGCGCCGAGCCGACGAACTGGTGGCGGCCGGTGCGATGCACCGGACACCCGGCGGCGCACCGCACCTGGCGGGCATCGTCGTGCACCCGCGGTTGCGCGGGCGTGGCCTCGGTGTCGCGGTCACCGCAGGGTTGACCCGACGGGCGATCGCCGACTACGGCGTCTGCACGCTCGGCATGTATGCCGACAACGACCGCGCCCGCGCGATGTACGAGGGACTCGGCTTCGCGGTGGCCAGGGCATGGGCCAGCCGCCGCCTGCTCCCGGCCGACGGCGCTCGGCAATGATGACCGCATGAGCGAACTCGGCGACGCACTGCGCCTCGAACAATCCGGCAACGGCTGGGCCGGCGAGCTCAGCGACGACTGGGCGATCGGTGAAGCGGTCAATGGCGGCCTGCTGATGTCGCTCGCAACGACGGCGACCGCGCGGGCCAGTGCGGCAGCGGGCGGGCACGGCGATCCGCTGAGCTTCTCCGGTGTGTTCCTTTCCCCCGGCACCGCGGGTCCGGTGCTGATCGAGCCGCAGATCCTGCGATCCGGACGCTCGATGACCACCGCGCAGGTCACGGTGTCGCAGGACGTCGACGGTAAGTCCGTCGAGCGATCGCGAGCGCTCGTGACGCTCGGCGACCTGATCCGGTATGCCGAGCCCGTGCTGAAAACCGCTGCAGCGCCTGACATTCCACCGCCCGACAAATGTGTCGCCGCGAGCGATGCGCCACCGTCGACGCTGACCAAGTCCGGCTTCCTGAAGCGCTTCGACGCGCGGATGGATCCGGCGACGATCGGCTGGGCCGTCGGCGATCCCAGCGGCGAGGGCGAGATGCGCGGCTGGCTACGGCTCGCTGACGGAGCCCCGATCGACGCCATCGGTCTCTTGCTCGTGCTGGACGCGTTCCCGCCCGTGGCGTTCGATCTCGGATCGACCGGCTGGGTGCCGACGGTGGAATTCACCGGCTACGTGCGCGGCGTACCCGCACCGGGCTGGTTGCAGCTGAGACTGCACACCACGCACGTCGCCGGCGGTCTCCTCAACGAGGACTGCGAGGTGTGGGACTCCACCGGCCGCCTCGTCGCGCACTCTCGCCAGTTGGCCTCCGCGCGGTTCCCCGCCCCGGACGCCGACTGACCCAACTGACAGAAGTGACGCCGAGTGACGCACCTGCGTCACTCGGCGTCGGGTGCGTCACTCAGCGAGCGCGGCCTCGGATTTCTCGCCCTTCTTCTCCGGCTTCGCGTCGACGCCGGCCTCCTTGCGCTGCGCCGGCGTGATCGGCGCGGGCGCAGCGGTCAGCGGGTCGTAGCCGCCACCGGACTTCGGGAACGCGATGACCTCACGGATCGAGTCCGTGTGTGCGAGCAGCGCACAGATCCGGTCCCAGCCGAACGCGATGCCGCCGTGCGGCGGCGCGCCGAAGGCGAAGGCGTCGAGCAGGAAGCCGAACTTCTCCTGCGCCTCCTCCTCGGACAGGCCCATCACCTTGAAGACACGCTCCTGAATGTCCTTGCGGTGGATACGGATCGAGCCGCCGCCGATCTCATTGCCGTTGCAGACCATGTCGTAGGCGTAGGCGAGTGCCGAGCCGGGGTCGGTGTCGAATGTGTCGACATACTCCTTCTTCGGCATGGTGAACGCGTGGTGCACCGCGGTCCAGGCGCCCGCACCGACGGCGACGTCACCGGAGGCCACCGCGTCTGCGGCCGGCTCGAACAGCGGCGCGTCGAGCACCCACAGGAACGACCACTTCGACTCGTC
Source organism: Flexivirga sp. (assembly GCF_035551235.1). Taxonomy (GTDB): domain Bacteria; phylum Actinomycetota; class Actinomycetes; order Actinomycetales; family Dermatophilaceae; genus Flexivirga. Next base: position 392,568 of record NZ_DASZNO010000021.1, read on the forward strand.
GATCAGCTCGCAGCGGCGGCCGATCTCCAGCCGGGCAGCACCGAGCAGGGCGCGCGAGGACTTGGCGTCGCCCGCGGCGAAGAAGATGCAGTCACCCGGCTTGGCGCCGACATGGCCCGGCAGCGCTGCGATCTCGGCTTCGGTGAGGTTCTTGGCGACCGGACCGGTGAGCGTGCCGTCCTCCTGCACCAGGATGTAGGCAAGACCCTTCGCGCCGCGCTGCTTGGCCCACTCCTGCCAGGCGTCGAGCTGGCGACGCGGCTGCGACGCACCGCCGGGCATCACCACCGCGCCGACATACTCGGCCTGGAAGACGCGGAACGTCGTGTCCTTGAAAAGGTCTGCGCATTCGACGATTTCGAGGTCGAAGCGCAGGTCCGGCTTGTCCGATCCGTAGCGCTGCATCGCGTCGGCATACGTCATCCGCGGGAACGGTGTCGGAATGTCGACGTCGATGACCTGCCACAGTGACTTCGCGATCGCTTCACCGAGCTCGATGATGTCGTCCTGCTCGACGAAGCTCATCTCGATGTCGAGCTGGGTGAACTCCGGCTGCCGGTCCGCGCGGAAGTCCTCATCGCGGTAGCAGCGCGCGATCTGGTAGTAGCGCTCCATGCCGGCGACCATCAGCAGCTGCTTGAACAACTGCGGGCTCTGCGGCAGGGCGTACCAACTGCCCGGCTGCAGGCGCGCCGGGACCAGGAAGTCGCGGGCGCCCTCGGGCGTGGACCGAGTCAGCGTGGGCGTCTCGATCTCGACGAAGTCACGCTCCGCCAGGACCGTGCGCGCGGCAGCATTCACCTTGGAACGCAAGCGGATTGCGGCGCCCTGCGCCGGGCGGCGCAGGTCGAGGTAGCGGTGCTTGAGGCGGGCTTCCTCGCCGACGTTGATGCGCTCGTCGATCTGGAACGGCAGCGGCGCCGACTCGCTGAGCACCTCGATCTCGTCCGCGACGACGTCGATCTCGCCGGTCGGCAGCTCGGGGTTGACGTCCTTGGCGTCGCGCGGCGTGACCGTGCCGGTCACCGCGATGCAGTATTCGTTGCGCAGGCCGTGGGCGGCGCCGGTCAGCACCTCATCGCGTGCGACGACCTGGACCACGCCGCTGGCGTCGCGCAGGTCGAGGAAGGCCACGCCACCGTGGTCGCGGCGTCGGGCCACCCAGCCGGCGAGGGTCACGGTCTGTCCGGCGTCGGCGGCGCGCAGGGTGCCGGCGTCATGAGTTCGAAGCATGATTGCGAATCCTTTCGGGGTTGGTTCCCGTCAAGGTCGCGAGGTCGGCCACCTTGACGAAAAGGCAGCCCTGGAGGTGTGGGCGGGGGCCAGATCGCGGTGCCACCACACCTTCGCCGAGGAGACCTCGGCCTCTCGTCGGTATCGCCGAACGCGCGTCCCCCGGCCGGTGTCCGGTGTATGGCGGCCAGCGCCATACACATCCAGCACCTGGTGGGTCGTCACTCCACCACCGCGGGCAGCAGCCATCTTACGGCGCCGGACGCCGCGCCCCGAAATCGACTACTGCTGCAGCCATGCACTGGCAAACGGCTACGTCGAGCCGGCGCCCCGCACCTAAGCTGGCCACATGTCCACCTGCGACCATCCCGGCGTCCTGCTGGCGACGGGAGCGACAGCGCTGGTCTATGAACTCGACGATCGGCGGGTGCTGCGCCGCTACCGGGACCGACGGCGGCCGGTCGACCGCGCTGCGAACGCGACCGAAATCGCCTGGGCTGCAGGCATTCCGACGCCTCGTGTCCTGGCCGCGCACGGTCCGGACCTGGTGCTCGAACGGGTGGATGGTCCGACGATGCTCGCCGAGATGAGTGCTGGTCGGCTGTCGATGGACGACGCGATGCGGCTGCTTGCCGACCTGCACCGCATGACGCACGCGGTGCGCCGGCCCGACGACGCCTCACTGCTGCCCGAGCGCGATGGCGGCGACCGCCTCATCCACCTCGATCTGCACCCGAACAACGTCCTGATGGCGCCCGGCGCGCCGGTGCTCATCGACTGGGAGAACGCGTGCTGGGGACCGCCCGGGCTCGACGTCGCAGTGACCGCGGTGATCCTCGCGTGTTACGCGCTGGCGTACCGCACCGAGGACGACGCGCTCGACGCGACGGATTTGCTCGACGTGTTCCTACGGGCTGCCGAACCGCTCACGCATCTTGACGAGGCGGTGGCCTTCCGACGTGATCGGGTCGACTTCATGCCGCCCGCCGAGGCGGCACAGCTGGACAACGCAGCAGGACTGGTGCGCTATCTGGCCGACCAGCCGCCTCAGTAGTCGTCGTCCATCCGATGCTCTTCGAAGATCACTTCAGCCTCATCGTTGTAGTCGATGACGATGTCGAGGAGGTCCATCACCACTGCGCACAACTCCTCCCCCGCGAGTTCCTGCATCTCGCGAATGGTGGCGACCTGCTGTCCGGCGATGAGCGAACGCAGCTGTCGGTCCTCGCCGGGCGACGTCTCGTAGTCGTGCTGCACCACTGTCAGCACATGCCGGAAGTCGGCCAGCGCGAGCGGCGTCCGGGTCTTCGTCTCGTCATGGAGAACCTCGGCGGCGTCCAGCCACACCTCGTCGCCCGCCTCGAAGACGTCCAGCACTGACTCCAGCGCATACATGTGCGCGGCCAGTGACAGCGGCGAGGCGCCGCCGTAGTCGTCATACGGCAGCCGCTCCGCCTTGCGGACATACGTCAACGCCTTGTCGGTGTCGGCCACTTCGAGCGCGGCGACGGCCTTGTGCAGGAGGTTCCTCGCCGCCTCGTGCATGGCGAGACTCTGGTCCTGCAGCGCGGCATGCTTGCGGTGCTCGATGTCGCCGAAGCCACGGTCGGCAGGGTTCTTCGGTATGCCGAAAGCGTCCGTCACGAGGGCTCCTCGTCCAGGTAGAACCACCGGCCGCCGCGTTTGGTGAAGCGGCTGCGTTCCCGCAATTCTCCTCCGTCGTATGACGCAACGAACTCCACCACCCCGGTGTCATCGCCGGCTCCACCATCGCGAACATCGAGGATTCGCAGGCCAGTCCACGTCATCGACGAGTCGAGCGTGACCTCCGCCGGACGGGTCCTCGGGTGCCAGGTGCGCCAGAGGTGTTCCCGATGTCCGTAGAAGTAGGCGGTGTAGCGGGAGCGCATCAGCTCCTCCGCCGTTGCGGCCAGTCGCTCGGTTGCGAGGAGCGGGCCGCAGCAGTCGTCATACGCCTTCCCGGAACCGCACGGGCAGGGGTCGTCGGTGCTCACGTTCCACACCGTAGACCGACGCACGATCGGCGGGGCGTTACCCCTAGGCTGGTGAGCCGTGTCGAAAGTGTTGAACTCCATTCCCGTCGGCGAGCGCGTCGGCATTGCCTTCTCCGGTGGCCTGGACACCTCGGTCGCAGTGGCCTGGATGCGCGACAAGGGCGCCGTCCCGTGCACCTACACCGCGGATCTGGGCCAGTATGACGAGCCGGACATCGACTCGGTCCCCGGCCGCGCCGGCCAGTACGGCGCGGAGCTGTCCCGCCTGGTCGACTGCAAGCGCCAGCTGGTCGAGGAGGGCCTGGCCGCGATCGCGTGCGGTGCCTTCCACATCCGATCCGGCGGCCGCGTCTACTTCAACACCACCCCGCTCGGCCGTGCGGTGACCGGCACGCTGCTGGTCCGCGCCATGCAGGAGGACAACGTCTCGATCTGGGGCGACGGATCCACCTACAAGGGCAACGACATCGAGCGGTTCTACCGCTACGGCCTGCTGGCCAACCCCGACCTGCGCATCTACAAGCCATGGCTGGACGCGCAGTTCGTCGATGAGCTCGGCGGCCGCCACGAGATGTCCGAGTGGCTGAAGGCCAAGGAGCTCCCCTACCGCGACTCCACCGAGAAGGCCTACTCCACCGACGCCAACATCCTCGGCGCCACCCACGAGGCCAAGAAGCTCGAGCACCTCGACACGTCGATGGAGATCGTCGAGCCCATCATGGGTGTCCGCTTCTGGGACCCCGAGGTGAAGATCGAAACCGAAGACGTGACAGTGCGTTTCGAGCGTGGCCGGCCGGTGTCGATCAACGGGCAGACCTTCGACGACGTGGTCGACCTCTTCAAGCTCGCCAACGAGGTCGGCGGCCGGCACGGCCTCGGCATGTCGGACCAGATCGAGAACCGCATCATCGAGGCCAAGTCACGCGGCATCTACGAGGCGCCGGGTCTGGCGTTGCTCTTCGCGGCATACGAGCGACTGGTCAACGCCATACACAACGAGGACACCGTCGCGCAGTACCACAACGAGGGTCGTCGGCTGGGTCGCCTTCTCTACGAAGGCCGTTGGTTCGACCCGCAGTCGCTGATGATCCGCGAGGGCCTGCTGCGCTGGGTCGCCTCCGCAGTCACCGGCGAGGTTGTGCTGCGGCTGCGTCGCGGTGAGGACTACTCGATCATCGACACCCGCGGCGAGGCGTTCAGCTACCACCCCGACAAGCTGTCGATGGAGCGCACCGAGGACGCGGCGTTCGGTCCGACCGACCGCATCGGCCAGCTCACGATGCGCAACCTCGACATCGCCGACACCCGCTCCAAGCTCGAGCTGTATGCCGGGCTCGGCGCACTCCCGCAGCGTGACTCCGACCTCGTCGGTGAGCTGAAACCCGGTGGTGCTGCTGCGATTTCGGCCAATCCCTCCGTCGAGTCCGACGAGGACGACGCACTGGATCGCGCCGCGATCGACTTCGGTGTCGACTGATCCCGTCGTCGCCGACACCGCCCTCGTCATCGAGGGTGGTGCCATGCGGAGCAGCCACTCCGCCGGCCTCGTCGTCGCGCTGATCGAGGCCGGCATCCGGCTGGGCTGGGTGGTCGGAATCTCCGCCGGGGCGACCAATGCTTCCAACTACGTCACCCGCGATGTATGGCGCGCCCACGCCTCCTTCACGACATTCGCGCAGGAGCCGGAGTTCGGCGGGTGGCGCAGCTTCGTACGCCGCAAGGGTGTCTTCAACTCCCAGTTCATCTACCAGGAGTCGGGTCTGCCGGACAACGTGCTGCCCTTCGATTGGAAGACCTACAGCGAGTCGACCGACCAGTGGAAGATCGGCGCGTTCGACGCCACGACCGGCGAGACCGTCTACTGGGGCCGCGAGGACATGCCGACCCTGCCGGACATGCTGGTGCGTGTGCAGGCCTCCGCGTCGATGCCGGTGCTGATGCCGCCGGTGAAACTGGACGGACACCTCTACGTGGACGGCGCCCTGGGCACCTCCGGTGGCGTCGCATTGGACGCAGCGCAGGCCGACGGTTTCGAGAAGTTCTTCGTCGTGCTCACCCAGCAGCGGTCGTATGTGAAGGAGCCGGAGGGCAAGGACTGGTTCTTCAAGACCTACTATCGCCGCTACCCCGCAGTCGCCGAGGCGCTGCGCACCCGGTACGAGCGCTACAACCGCACCCGTGAAGAGCTCTTCGAGCTCGAAAAGGCAGGCAAGGCATACATTTTCGCGCCGGAGGTCCAGCCGGTCAGCAACGGTGAACGCCGGCTGCCGGTCCTCGAGGCGACCTATCGCGCAGGTTACGACCAGGCGCAGCGCGAGCTGCCCGCCATACGGGAGTTCCTCGGCCTGGCCTGACGCGACCACCCCTCACCCCCGCGCGAAAAACCGGACCTCGCACACCTGACCACGCCAGAACTCGCCACCCGATGCCGAGAGGACACCCTTTCGCCGACAGGACAGGCAAATTTCGCGTTCTGAAGGCGAAATCGCCTGTCCTCTCGATAGGAGGGTGTCCTCTCGGCGAGGGTTGAGTGCTGCGCCGGTCAATGCGCTTGTATGCCGGTGAATCAGACGATCGCGACGAGACGATCGAGTGCGTCATCCAAGGCATCCGTCGCGCCGCAGAAGCTGAGCCGCACGAAGCGGTTGCCGCGGACCGGGTCGAAATCGATCCCCGGGGCGATCGCGACGCCGGTACGGTCGAGCACGTCGGCACACCAGCGCGTGCTGTCATCGGTCAGGTGCGACACGTCGCAGTAGGCGTAGAACGCACCGTCCGGCGGTGCGAACGACGCGATGCCCAGCTCCGGCAGCCGGCGCAGCAGCAGGTCGCGATTGACGGCATACCGCTCGACGTGGCGCTGCAGCTCCGCCGTGGCTTCGGGCGAGAACGCAGCAACCGCAGCGTATTGCGACACTGCCGGCGCACAGATCGCCAGGTTCGTCTGCAGCACGTCGACGGGGCGACGCAACGTGTCGGGCAGGAGATTCCAGCCCACGCGCCAGCCCGTCATCGACCAGAATTTACTCATCGACCCGAGCACGACGGCGTCCCTGCTGAAGCGACGTGCGGTCTGTGCGGGCCTGCCGTAGGCGATGCCGTGATAGATCTCATCGGAGATCAGCAACACACCGTGGTCGTCGCACCACTGCGCGATCGCTGCCAGCTCCTCGGGCTCGATGATCGTGCCCGTCGGGTTGGCCGGACTCGCCACGATCACGCCGTCCAGCGGCGCAACCGCGTGCGCGCCTTCCAGATGATCAACGGTCAACTGGAACCTCGTGTTGGGACCGCAGTCGATCTCAACCGGCTGAATCCCCAGCGCCTGCAATGTGTTCCGGTATGCCGGGTAGCCCGGCCGCGCCATCGCGACGCGCCCACCGGGGTCGAAGGCAGCCAGCAGTACGGTGCTGAACCCACCCGATGACCCGGTGCTGACGAGGACCTCGTCGGGCGAGACGTGCACGTCATACGCAGCGCGATAGTGCGCCGCGATCGCCTCGCGAAGCTGCGGGATCCCGTCACCTTCGGTGTAGCCGAGGCTGTCCGTCTCCAGCACCGAGTGCACGGCATCCAGTGCAGCTCGCGGCGCAGGTGTCGAAGGCTGGCCGACGCACAGCAGGATCATGTCACGGTGACTGCGCTGACGCGCCGCAGCGGCCCGGACCACATCCATCACGTGGAAGGGCTCGACTGCGCTGCGCTGCGACGGCCTGATGCTCATCGGTATGCCGGGTGCTCCGGCCACGGCGCGTCGGCGGGCCGCAACGTCTCCCAATTCCGTTGGCGTGCAACGGATGCACCGAGTATGGCGGAAACCGCGACACCGTTGTGCACCCTGCCGGCCAGGACCGCGTCGACGGCTTCGTCGAGCGAGACCCAACCGGTCGGCATGTTGTGTTCCTCGCCCTCACGGACGAAGCCTTCGGCGACGGCCGGGTGCACATCACGGGCGAGGAAGACCCGGAGGTTCTCCGACAGCGCGCCGGGAGAGGTGAAGATGTCGACCAGCACGTGCCAGGTGCCGGCGTCGAGATCCGCTTCCTCGCGCAACTCGCGCGAGGCGGCGTCCCGCGGGTCCTCCCCCGGCTTGTCGAGCAGCCCGGCCGGCACCTCCCAGTCGAACGTCCCGACCGGGTGGCGGTACTGCTGGATCAGCAGCACCTCCTCGGCACCTGCCTCACCGCGCATCGGCACCACCGCAACGGCTCCGGTATGACGCACGAAGTCCCGCGTCACATGACCACCCGCACCGAGCTGGACGTCCTCGGTGAGGACGTCCCAGACCCGCCCCTTGTAGACGACGGTCGATGAGGTCACCGGTTGCGGATCGAGCCGGTCCGCGATGGGGGTCGCGAGGCGGTCATGTGTTGCGCTCATCGGCGTCCCCTTCGCCAGATTCACTGTGCCACAGCGGAATCGGTGACCTTCGGCCGTTCGACCTCGACCAGCCGACTCGCGCGCTGCTGGTCGATGGCCGCGCCGACGAGACCCGCGAAGAGCGGGTGCGCGCGGTTCGGCCGGGACAGGAACTCCGGGTGCGCCTGCGTGGACACGTAGTAGGGATGCGTCTCGCGTGGCAGCTCCACGAACTCGACGAGCTGTCCGTCCGGCGACAGTCCGCTGAAGGACAGGCCGGCCTTCTCCAGCTGGGCGCGGTAGGCGTTGTTGACCTCGTAGCGGTGGCGGTGCCGCTCGGACACCTCGGTGGCGCCATACGCCTCGGCGATGACACTGCCCGCGGTCAGCTTCGCCGGGTAGGCGCCCAGCCGCATCGTGCCGCCCAGGTCGCCGGCGCCCTCGACATACACCTTCTGCTCCTCCATGGTCGCGATGACCGGGGCAGGTGTCTGCGGGTCGAACTCACTGGAGGACGCGCCCTCGATGCCGGCGACGTTGCGCGCGTATTCGATCACCATGCACTGCAGTCCGAGGCAGATCCCGAGAGTGGGAATCTGCTGCTCACGTGCCCAGCGCAGCGCACCGAGCTTGCCCTCGATCCCGCGCACGCCGAAGCCGCCCGGGACGAGGATCGCGTCGACACCGCCCAGAGCCTTGGCAGCGCCCGCAGGTGTGGTGCAGTCGTCGCTCGGCACCCACCGGATGACGACCTTGGCGTCGTGGTGGAAACCGCCGGAGCGCATCGCCTCGGTGACCGAAAGGTAGGCGTCCGGCAGGTCGATGTACTTGCCGACCAGTGCGACCTCGACCTTGTGCTCGGGCTCGTGAACCCGCTCCAGCAGCCGGTCCCACTCGTGCCAGTCGACATCGCGGAACGGCAGGCCGAGCCGGCGGACGACATACGCATCGATGCCTTCGGCATGCAGGACCTTGGGAATGTCATAGATGCTCGGGGCGTCCACGCAGGCAGCGACTGCTTCCTGGTCGACGTCGCACATCCGCGCGATCTTGTCCTTGATCCCGTCCGGCAGGTCGCGGTCGGCCCGCAGCACGAGCGCATCCGGCTGGATGCCGACCTGTCGTAGTGCGGCGACCGAGTGCTGGGTGGGCTTGGTCTTCAGCTCGCCACTCGGCGCCAGGTAGGGCACGAGCGAGACGTGCAGGAAGAAGACGTTGTCGCGGCCGACGTCCTGGCGCACCTGCCGGGCGGCCTCGAGGAACGGCAGCGACTCGATGTCACCGACCGTGCCACCGATCTCGGTGATGATCATGTCGACGTCGGGCGCCGCCTGGGCGCGCATCTGCGCCTTGATCTCGTTGGTGATGTGCGGGATGACCTGCACGGTGTCGCCGAGGTATTCGCCGCGCCGCTCCTTGGCGATGACCTCGCTGTAGACCTTGCCGGTCGTCACGTTGGCGTCACCGGCGAGGTTGACGTCCAGGAAGCGCTCGTAGTGGCCGATGTCCAGGTCGGTCTCGGCGCCGTCCTCGGTCACGAACACCTCGCCGTGCTGGAACGGGTTCATGGTGCCCGGATCGACGTTGATGTAGGGATCCAGCTTCTGCATCGTCACCCGCAGACCGCGAGCACGGAGTAGATGTCCGAGGCTTGAGGCGGTGAGCCCCTTGCCGAGCGAAGAGGCAACGCCTCCGGTCACGAAGATATGTTTCGTCTGCTCCACCACGGGCTCTCAGTCTACGTTACGGATTCGGCCGGCCGGACCACCCGGGCCCGAGTCCGCCACGAGGCTCTCACAGGACAGCGAATGTGCTGTGCAACCAAGGGCTTTCGGCGATTGGCCAGTCGGCGTACGGCGTGTTGCGCCGTATGCCGGGAGTTCGTCACCGATCCTGGCGCGCACCGTCGAGCAACTCCTGTGCATGCTGCCGGGCCGCGGCACTGTCGCTCACCCCGCCGAGCATGCGGGCCAGCTCGGCCAGCCTCTCGTCGCCCTCGACGGCGGTCACTCCGCTGGCGGTGATGTGCCCGTCGCTGGACTTGTGCACCACCAGCTGCCGATCGGCGTATGCCGCCACCTGCGCCAGGTGCGTGACCACGATGACCTGCGCATGCTGGGCGAGCTTGGCCAGCCGGGCCCCGATGTCGAGCGCCGCGGATCCGCCCACCCCGGCGTCCACCTCGTCGAAGACGAACGTCGGCACACTGCCGGTGGCAGTCACCACCTCGAGCGCGAGCATCACGCGGGACAGCTCACCACCGGACGCAGCCTTGGCGACGCTGCGCGGCGCCGCCCCGGCGTTCGCGGCGAGCAGGATCTCGACCTCGTCCACGCCGTGCGGTCCCCGATGCGCCGGGTCGCTGGTCACCTCGACGGTCAGCTTCGCCGACCCCATCGCGAGGTGGGCCAGTTCCCCGGTGACGGCCTTCTGCAGCTTCTTGGCGGCCGCGTCGCGTGCCTTGCTGAGCTTGCGCGCGGCGGCGTCGAGTTTCGGCTCGAGCTCCTCGAGGTGCCCGCGCAACGCCTCGATCCGGTCGTCGGAACCGGCCAGCTCCGCGGCTTCGGCCGCTGCGCCCTTGCTCCACACCAGGACGTCGTCGATGCTCTCGCCATACTTGCGCAGCAGGGCGGTCAGCTCGGCCCGCCGCTGCTGCACCTGCTCCATCCGGGCCGGGTCGATCTCGAGGTCGGCCAGGTATGACGCGAGGTCGGCCGCGATGTCGGCGGCCAGCACCCCGAGCTCCTGCATCCGGCCCTCCAGCGCGGCCAGGTCGCCGTCGTGCGCGATCAGGCCGCCGAGCGCCTGCCGGGCGCGGGCGACGAGTTCGATGACGTGCGGCGCATCGTCGTTGGCCTCGTCGCCGGCCAGCAGGTCGTGAGCGGCGCCGGCGCCCTCGCGCAGACCGTCGGCGTGGCTCAACTTCTCCGACTCCGCCGCCAGGTCCACGTCCTCGCCCGGCACCGGCTCGACACGCTCGATGTCCTCCAGCGCCGAGGTGAGCAGATCCAGCCGCTGTGCGCGCTCACGGGCACGGTCGGTGAGTTCGGTGAGCTCGGCGCGGGTGTCCTGCCAGTCCTGGTGCAGTGCCCGGTATGCCGCGAGCGCCGTCGCGATCGGCTTGCCGCCGAAGTCGTCCAGCATGACGCGGTGCTGCTCGGGACGTTGCAGCCGCCACTGATCGGCCTGACCGTGCACGGCGACCAGCAACTCCCCCAGCTCGCCGAGCACTCCGACCGGTGCACTCCGGCCGCCGATGTGGGCCCGCGAACGTCCTTGTCCGGAAACGGTTCGCGCGAGGATCAGCTCTCCGTCGACCTCCGCCCCGGCCTCCTCGGCGCGCGCAACCGCGGGGTGTCCACTGTCGAGCTCGACGATGCCTTCGACGAATGCCTTGTCGGCTCCACCACGCACCAGACCGGCGTCGCTGCGCCCGCCGAGCAGGAGGCCGAGCCCCTGGACGACCATCGTCTTGCCGGCGCCGGTTTCGCCCGTGACGACGTTCAGCCCCGGCGACAGGTCTAGCCGGGCGTCGTCGATGACGCCGAGGCCCTGGATCCGCAGTTCGCGCAGCACGTCAGCGAGCCTAACTGCCAGCAACGACGCCGCACCCGACGACCGGTCCCGTTCAGTGCCGGTTTCGCCCGCCGGTGCCGCGCCAGCCGGAGACCGAGAGGTCGAACTTGGCAACCAGCCGGTCGGTGAACGGGCCGGTGCCGAGCCGCGCGAGGCGCACGGGCCGGTCGCTGCGCCGGACCTCGATGCGTGCGCCCTGCGGCACGTCGAACGAACGCCGCCCGTCACACCACAGCACCGCCTGGGCATCGGTGGTGTCGCGCAGGTCGATCGCGATGTGTACGTCGTGACTGAGGACCAGCGGCCGGGCGAAGAGTGCGTGCGCCGAGATCGGCACCACCAGGGTGGCGGGGACGCCGGGCCAGACGATCGGACCGCCCGCCGAGAAGGCGTATGCCGTCGAACCCGTCGGTGTCGCCATCACCACGCCGTCGCAACCCCACGTGGACAACGGGCGCCCGTCGATCGCGAGTGTCACCTCGAGCATGCGTTCCCGGGCCGCCTTCTCGACGGATGCCTCGTTGAGGGCCCAGTTGGTCCACAGCGACTCGCCGGCCAGCGACGCCTCGACCTCCAGCGTCTCGCGTTCCTCGACGGTCCAGTCGCGGTGGACGATCTTGTGCACCGTGTGCTGGATGTCGTCCCGCTCGGCCTCGGCCAGGAACCCGACATGCCCGAGATTGATCCCGAGCAGCGGCACACCGCTCTCCCGGACGATCTCGGCGCCGCGCAGGATGGTGCCGTCGCCGCCGAGGACCACCGCGACCTCGGCGCCGTCCTGCTGCGGCTCGTGGTAGCCGGTCACGCCCGGCTCGCCCAGGACGCCGAAGGCTCGCAGTTCGTCGGTCTGGCCGATGACCTCGATGTCGTTCGCGGTGAGCCCGTGCACGAGCTCCGCCGCGACGTCGAGTGCTTCCGGGCGGCCGGGGTGCCCGACCAGCAGGACACGACGCGTCATACCTGCGTGTCCTTCAGCTCGTCGCTCCGCAGTTGCTCCAGCACCGTCTGCACGTCCACGTCAGTCATCCTGCCTCCCGGCGTATGCCGCGCCCACAGCAGGTACTCGCGATTGCCGGTGCCGCCGGCGATCGGGCTCGCCGTCAGGCCGTGCGGGTGCAGCCCGACCTGCGGCACCAGCGCCAGCACATCGCGCAGTACGCGGTGGCGTTCGTGGGGTGACGACACGACACCGGTCCGGGCCAGTCGCTCCCGGCCGACCTCGAACTGTGGCTTGACCAGGGTGATCAGGTCGCCGCCGGCAGCGGTGAGTGCCGCCAGCCGGTCGAGGACCAGGCGCAGGGAGATGAAGCTGAGGTCGGCGACGACGATGTCGGCCGGTCCACCGAGATCGTCGGGCTGTATGTCGCGCACGTTGACGCCCGAGCGCTCGACGACGCGCGCATCGCTGCGGACGGGCTCCGCGAGCTGGCCATGACCGACGTCGAGCGCGACGACCTCGCGCGCGCCGTGGTGCAGCAGCACCTGGGTGAAGCCACCGGTCGAGGCGCCCACGTCGATGCAGCGCGCCCCATCCACCGATACCGGGAAGTGTTCGAGCGCACCGATCAATTTGTATGCCGCCCGGCCCACCCACGGCTGCACCTCGCCCACAACGGCCAACTCGGCCGGATCGACCGGTGCGGCGGGCTTGGTCACCGGTCGACCGGCCACCGTCACCTGGCCGGCCTCGATCAGCTCGCGCGCAACCGCGCGTGATCGAGCCAGACCGCGCTCGACAAGGGCTGCGTCGGCTCGCACGCAGTCAGCCCGACAGGTCCGAAAGACGTTGCTGCAGTTGGCGATGCACCGCCGTCACGTCGGCAAGATGTGCATCCAGCGCACCCGGGTCGGGTAGGTCGATGCCGGTGGCCGAGACACTGTCCGGGCCTTCGTCAGCGTAATCGTCAGCGTGATCATCAGCGTGCTCGTCATGACCGGCCTGCCGGTGGTGCTCGCTGGGATCTGGCAGTTGTGCGAGCGCACGATCGACCTGCGGATCACCGGTACCGGCGAAGCGGGACGTTGCGCCGGCGTCAGCGTCCGATTCAGCGGCGCCCGGTGGGGTGCCGCCCGCTGCGGCGCTGTCCTGGGCTGGAGCGGCTTGGGCAGGAGCCGCCGGCCGCGCGAACATCTGCGGAGACGGCGCCGCCGGGGTCGGGGTGGGGGCCGTCGGGTTCTGCTCCGCGTCGTCACTCACGTCCGCCATTATTGCGTGCGCGCTGCGGCCTTCTTGGTAGCGGTCTTCTTGGCGGCAGTCTTCTTCGCGGTGGTTGTCCTGGTGGCGGCCTTCTTCGCGGCCGTTTTCTTCGCACTCGCGGCAGCTGCCTTCTTGGCTGTCTTCCTGGTCGCCTTGGCGGCAGTCGCCTGCGTCGTTCTGGACGCACCGCTGTCAGCGCGCGGGGCAGATGCATCGCCGGCCGCCGATGGGGCCTTGGCCATCCCGGCACGCAGCGCCGCCACTTCGGCTTCCAGCGTCTCGATCTTGCGCTGCGCGCTCTCCAGGTCGCTCCCCCGCGCCAACCCGAGGACGACCAATCGGCGATCCAGTTCGGTGCGGACCAGCTCGGTGACCATGGCCTGATTCGCCGTTGCCGCCTCGATCAATTCCTCAGCGAGCTGGCCGGCGCGCGCGGACGTCTCGCCGACCCCGGGTAGCTCCAGCAGTGTTCCCGCTGCCTCGAGTGCCTTCGCGCGAGTCACCTCGCCGGCACCGGTCAGCAACTGCAGGGCTGTTCGGACGCTGTTGATCGCCATGTCGCCGTCTCCTCGGGAAATCGGGTCGCTCAACCACCGCAGCGGTGGCCCGACGTGATCGTCACGTCTTCGGGCAGGCTACTGCGGCTCAGGCAGCGCGGCTACGGCTTCGGCATCGGTGATGAGTCCTTGATCCAAGGCCTGCCACAGAACGGGCAGTGCGAGGCGGAGCTTCGCGACCCACGCAAGATCGGCGTCCGCAGCCCCGCCGGCCTCGAACGACACCCGTGCCGAGTTCCCTTGCCCGACCAGGGTTCCGGCCCATCCCGCCGCCATCCAACGGCCGTTCCCCGCAGGTGCCGGCTCGGCGTACGCCTCGTCCAACACACGCAGGTCCACCCCGATGAATCGAGGCCGCATGCCCCGCGGTGCACGGACCAGATCGGCCGGGCCATGCACTCCCGTGAGTACGTGCAACGCGTCCATCCCTGCGGCGTGCGCGCCCGCTGTATCGGTCTCCAAGCGGTCGCCGATGCCCAGCGTCGAGTCCGGGCCCGTGCCCAGCGCTTCGGCCGCCAGCTCGTAGAGCATCGGGCCGGGCTTGCCGACCACCGTGGGCTCGATGCCGACAGCGAGCTGCACCGCAGCGACCAACGAGCCGTTCCCGGGTGCCACTCCGCGATCGGTCGGCAGCGTCAGGTCGTTGTTGGTCGCCACCCAGCGCGCTCCGCCCTGGATCGCGTATGCAGCCTCACCCAGCTCCGCGGCGGTCACCCCGGCGCCGTACCCCTGCAGCACCGCTTCCACGGGGGTCTTCGCGGCATCGGCGGCCGCGACCGGGCGCAGCCCCGCCGCTTCCAGCGCCTCGGTCACGCCCGGGCCACCGATCGCCAACACTGCGGCACCGGCCGGCAGCTGATGCGCAAGATGACCGGCGCCGGCCATCGAACTCGTCAGCACATCGGCATCGTCGAGCCGCACACCGAAGCCGCGCAACGATTCCGCGACGATGGCGGGCGGACGCGACGCATTGTTCGTTGCATAGACCACCCGCGAGCCGTTGTGCTGTGCCTTGGTGAGCTCGTCCACTGCGTGCGGGACCGGCTGCGCGCCGCGATAGACGACACCGTCAAGATCGCACACCAGACCGGGATAGGCGGCTGCCAGCGTGCGTCCGACGCGGCTCGCCCCTGACCGGTCCGCCGTCCGGTCGCTCTGCCCATGGCCCAGGGGCCCCTGCGTTTCAGTCGTCTGTGGCACGGGTCCATCTTGCCCGTGCCGCCGCTGCCATGGGCCAGTGGGACGTTCAGGCCGCTCGCTTGACCACTCGCAGCTTGCTGGCCTCCACCTCGTAGCGGCTCGCGACTCCTGCGGGCCCGCGCCAGAACCTGCGGCGCAGGGCCCCGGAGACATCGACGACCTCGGAACCTGCGCACGACAACGCTCGACGGCGAGCGTCTGCCGACCAGCAGGCGATGTCGATGGTGTCCACCGTTGGTGATCGGGAGTCACCGCCCGGCGACTTCGCGCGCGTTCCGGCCGGCCGGTCGACGACGATTCGAAGTTGCACGACTTCCGCTCCGCTCGGCAGATGCTTGAGCACCGGCGGTGCGCTGAGCCGACCGACGAGATGCACCTCGTTGACGGCGGGTGCCGTCGTCCTGGTGCGCTCGGAACTACCGGCGGATCGGGAAGGCTGTGACGTTTTGGCCTGAGCGGTCATCGCTTCTCCTCATGAATGCGAACGTGTGTTCCCATCCAGACTGCGATGCATCAACCCTGCGGCCCAGTCACCGCCCCCTCAGTTGTGGACCGAAAAGGTCGCCCGAGGGGGATGTGGATATCCGCGTCAGGCCTTGTCGCTCTCGGTGCCATCGACGAACTCCGGTGCCACGGAACTCTCGACTGCGCCGCCGTCGACGGCGCCGCTCTGTTCGACCGGTGCAGAGGGCACGCCGGTCGTCGAGAGCCCCGGGCCGTCACTCGTCGTGACCGATTCCGCGTCGGGGGCAACCGATTCGTTCCCCGCCTCATCGCCGGTCTCGTTGCCGGTCTCGTCGGCCATCTCGTCATCGTCGAGTGCGTCGATCAACACGAGGCCGTCCAGATCGTCGACCCGCTCGGCCGCGTCGGTCTGTCCGTCGACGTCCGCGTCGATCGCCTTCGCGAACCAGTCACGAGCCTCGCCCTCGGCACCGGCCGCGAGCAAGGCCTCGGCATACGCATAGAAGAGTCGCGCGGCCCAGGGTTGTTTCGAGGCACGCTGCAGTGCCGGTATCCGGAGCACCATCTGCGCGGCCTCCGGCTGGTTCAGGTCGCGTCGAACACCGGACACGACGATCGCCAGTTCGATGTTGTCGGCCTCACCCAGGGACTGCGCCTCCGGCGACGCCGCCAGGTCCAGCGCTCGTTCGTAACGGCCCAGGCCGCGCTCACAATCCACCAGGTACGGAAGCAGGTGGTTCGAGCCGGAAAGCCTCTTGGCAGTACGAAATTCGCGGATGGCGTCGTTGAATTCGCCTCGCCGGTAGTGCACCAGTCCCAGAGCTTCACGCACCGCGGCAACGCGACCGGCACGGCGGGCAGCGTGCTCCGCGTGGGCCAGGGCCAGGTCCGAGTCCTCCTCGAGCAGGGTCGCGGCAGCCACCAGGTGCTTCGCCACTCCTTGCGCGTTCTCCTTGGTCAGCGTGCGCATCTCCCGCCACACGGAACGATCGAGTTCCTTGCCGGTGATCTCCTCGGGCAGCGGTGGTTCGACCCGGGTGTCACGTGTCGACCGCTGCGATGGCGACGTCCGGTCCCACGACCGCGGGCCGCGCTGTTCGCGGTCCTGCCCGCTCGCGCGGTCATCCCGCCTGTCGCCGGGGCCGTTACGTCGGTCGGCACCACGATCGTCCCGAACCCGTCCACGGGCGTCGCCCGGACGACCGGCTCCGCGTCCGCGGTCCGCGAACGATCCACCGGAACGCCCGTCACGGCCGCGATCCTCGCGAGGACCACGACCATAGGTCGGACGGTCCTCCCTGCGTCCACCGCTGCGGCCTCCTACTCCACCATCGCGCCCACCCCGGTCGAACGAGCGCTCACCGCGGTCCTCACGACGAGGGCCGGCATTACGATCGCTGCCCCCGCGGCGGTCACCACCGGATCGGCGCTCTGCAGGACGTCGTTCACCGGCGCGTTGCGAGCTGCCGTCACGACGACGTTCGTCGTTGCGAGCGCTCTCTCGGGGACCGCGGCGCTCCTCCCGGCCGCCGGCAGGCGAATCCGACGCGGGTTCAGGGCGATCCGGTGTGCGCTCCGTACGACCCCGCTCGGAATTGCCGCCGGCTCGCGACCATCGACCGGAGCGGTGGCTGCCGCCATCCTTCTCCGGCACAGCCTCATCGTCATTCGTCACCGCAACGCACCAACTCTCCAGGATTCCGAGCGCGCCGTATGTCGTCGACCTCGCCACCGCGCAAACTCACCGTACGCCGCCCGACCCGAGACGGGAACGCGACGGACCTCGAACGTGACAAAGGGCCGGTCACAAACACTTGAAAGTGCTCGTGACCGACCCTCTGTATTAATGATTGTTCGGCGGTGTCCTACTCTCCCACACCCTACCGAGTGCAGTACCATCGGCGCTGAAGGGCTTAGCTTCCGGGTTCGGGATGTTACCGGGCGTTTCCCACTTCGCTATAACCGCCGTAACCCTGTGAAACA
>NZ_DASZNO010000022.1:0-1640 GCF_035551235.1 Flexivirga sp.
CTGGTCGCGATCTGCCCACCGTCGAACCCCGCCGCCACACCGGACACGTGGACCGCCCGCGCCGCCCAGGTCCGCGCCGAAGGCACCCAGTCGATCGTCGACGCGACGCTCGGCCGCTGGTTCCTCCCCGACTTCAAGGACATCGACCCCATCCGCCAGATGCTCCTCGACTGCCCCGCCGAGGGCTATGCGGCCTGCTGCGAGGCCCTCAGCACCACCAACCTGCTCCCGTCCCTCCCCGACATCACCGCCCCCGTCCTCCTCGTCACCACCGACGGCGACACCTCGGTCCCCCCGGAAACCGTCGTCCCCCTGGCCACCCAGATCCCCGGCGCCCACCTCGAAATCCTCGAAAACGCCGCCCACCTCGTCACCTACTCCCACCCCCACGCCATCAACCCGTTACTGCTCGCACATCTCGGGTAGCGCAGGGCGGAGCTGACCGGGGAGAATGGCCGCAAAGGGAGGACGGATGACCCATTCGGTGCTGCAGCCGGTCGATCCGGACCGACGCAGGCGCGGCAGCCTCTTCGGGCTGGCGACGGTGATCGCTCTGTTCACGTTCTTCCTCGCCGATTCATTGCCCGGCGCGTTCAATGCGGTGGCGGCGTTCTTCCTGGCGTTCGGCATCATCGTGGTTGCGTTCGCGATGCTGCTGGCGGTGGCCCTGCTGGTGACCCGGTTGCGGCGTCCGGCCCGGGTCGCCCTGACAGCGCTCGACGATCGGGACCAGCGGCGCCCGCCGAGGGCGACGGCGCTTGACGGCCCGGTGTTCCCGCCGACGCGTGGCGAGTTCGTCCGCGCGGCCGACGAACTGCTGGCTGCGGCCGGCCGGCTGGACTACGAAGGGCTGCGTCTGATCGAGGACGGCCTTTGGGACTTCGTCGACCTCGACCGGTGGGAGCGGCGCGATCCTCCGCTCCGACGGCTCCGGGAAGTCGGTCGCTTTCTTCCGCTGACGTTCGAGCTCGAGCACTTCATCGAGGTCGCCGAGCACGCGACCACGGAACAGGTCACCTACCTCCGGAGCATCCTGCGGGCGCGGCGGGACCTCTGGTGATCGACGACCTGACCAAGCTGCTCGATCGCGTCTCGTCGCCGTCGGATCTTGCTGTCGTCCTGATCGTCGGACCGCTCGGGTTCGTGCTCGACGCCGGCCTGAACGTGATCGGCTTCCTCTCGCCCGGATACGTCGGAATCAGCGCCGCCTGTATTGCGCTCGGAATCAAGAAGTCCGTCGACGCCCGGCTGCTGAGGCGTGACGATCGCAAGGCTCTCACCCGGCGACAGGCGCAGACGCGTGATCGTGCGGTGGCGTTCGAGGACCGTCTGCGCGCCGTCGACGCGCCGGTCGCGTTGAGCCGCCGGATGCGGGACGAGTTGGCCTTGCACGAGCGTGGCATCACCACCGACGAGCAGTTGGAGGCCACGTTGATCGAGTGCCTCGGCGAGTACCGGGAGTGGATCCGCACGACCTACGATTCCGGTCTGTCAGGCGGGCGGCGTTAGGCTGGTAGGCGCTCTGGACCGCTGACTGGAAGTGTTTATGACTGTCGAATCGCTGTTCCCGCGCCTGGAGGCGTTGCTGCCGAGCGTGCAGAAGCCGATCCAGTACGTCGGGGGTGAACTGAACTCGGTCA
>NZ_DASZNO010000023.1:0-2120 GCF_035551235.1 Flexivirga sp.
CATCCGCTGCCCCTCGGCCGCGATCGCGTCCAACGCCATCCGCGTCGCCCGCTCACGCAGCTCGTCGCTGTACTTCTTCGGTGCCGGCATGCTCTGCATCCTCCCTGGGATCAGAGCCTGCACAGAACCCGGGGCGCATCACAGCCGCGTGGGTTCGTGGCTCGTGTCGTGGATCTCTCCCGACGCGCCCGCACAGTCGGATCAGACTGGGTTTCCCTTCACGGGACCGGCCACAGCGTCATCGTCGATCGACGAGGGGCGGACGGACAGCGAACGGCGAGCATGGTGACCGCGTTCAGCTCGTGCCACCGGTGCCGGTGTCCGGGCCGAACAGGACGTAGTCCCGGGGCTCGGACAGCAGCACGCTCTGCTCGTCGACCTCGACGCGGAACCCGTCGCCGGCCACGCGGATCGTGAGCGTGCGCGCGTCCGCCGACGGGCTCCACTCGCAGCGTGTGTCGCTGCGGGGTGATTGGCATATTTCACCTCGACCTCGTCGGCGCCGCCGCTATGGGCAGGACCGCGGGTCGGATAGCTCCACAGTCCCATGGAGCCTCCTCGCCAGGCAGGTGAATGGTGATCGCGACGTCCCGGCCGCGGGTGACATGGCAGGGCCGCAGCGCGGGCGCAGCTGGTGAGCCCTGACCGCTGCGGTCAACGCTGGATACGAGCCGGTGAATCGGTGCCCGAGCAGCTCGTCGAACAAAGTCGAGGCCCACAAGTGCGGGGTCGTCGGCCAGCCGCAGCAGACAGGACTCGGGGGATGGATCGAACAGTGTCGGCTGCGATCGGCGCCGCTTACCCGGCAAGCGTCCGCCAGACAGATAGGCACCGAGCGTCTTGCGGTCCACCTGCAGGTGGTAGTCGATCGCCGAGATTGATCAACCCGCTGATGCAGCGCGTGCGCCTGCACGTCTTCCTTTCAGGACAGCATCCGGCCTCCAGTGACGGTTCACGGTGGCGCACACATGAACCCCTGCCGCAAGCCGGTGAGCGGATGCCATGCCGGAACGGACGCATGCCTGGGGAAGTTGATCTAGCAGTTCTACGGGGAATCACTCAGCGCGAGCACGGCTGACCGGTAAGGTCGATGGCCGCTGCGACGCTGTCAGATGTGGACGTTCAGGAGTCGACTGTGGCGGCGGAGGATCTCATCGAAGGCCAGTGGTTTGGCGCGAATCGGTGCGTGGGCTGGGGGCTTGGTCCTTGCAGGTCACCGAGACTCATGTTGGCGCGACCACGGTGCGGATCGTCACTACCGACGACATCCGAGAAGTTGTGTCCCAGCGGCGTGATCGACGCGTGTGGTCGAGTACCGGCCACAGCGCACCGGCACCATCCAGCGCGACGCGCGCGCCAGCGCCGACTCCCCAGCGTGGACGTCAGGCTGTCGCCTGCCGGGTGACCGAGGCCGGATGGTGCGACGACCGCGTGATCGTCGTCAGCGACGCCGGCTTCACCGAGGTCGACAGGCACGATGACGGTGCGGGCGCAGATGGTTTTCGAGAGTGGCAACATCAGAAGGAGCGGGCGATGACCCTGGAAGTACAACGTGAAGGCGAGCACGACTTCGTCGGCCGCAACGAGCGAGGCGCCGAGGTACGCATCGGCCACAAGGGCGCCGAGGGTGCCTTCTCCCCGGCAGAGCTGCTGCAGATCGCGGCCGCCGGGTGCTCCGCGGTCACAGCGGAACACCTCATCACCCGCCGCATCGGTGACGACTCGAAGTTCACAGTCTCCGTGACCGCCGACCGCTGCGAAGGCGCTTCCGAACTGGACGGCGTGCACGTTGCCTTCGACGTCGACGTGTCTTCTCTCGACGCCGATCAGCGCGAAGCCCTCGCCACGGCGGTGGACCGCGCGATCGACCGCTTGTGCACCGTCAGCCGGACGCTCAAGAAGGGCGTTCCCGTGACGGAAGCATTCCCGACCGCCTGACTGACAGCACGCGCTTAGCCGCTCGCGCTGGCCGACCTGTTGCCGGGTGGCGGGTTGCGGCGAGGCAGTACGGTCGCGATGCGCGGGTCGACCTCGCTGGTGGTGGCTTTGCTGGCTGAGACGACCCAGATCGGGTCGTGGGCAGCGACCGCGGGCCTGCCGGATCTGGGGCTGGCCGCTGC
>NZ_DASZNO010000024.1:0-65068 GCF_035551235.1 Flexivirga sp.
GAAGCTCGTCCCGGTGTCCCGCCCCGCACAGGCTCCCGGCAAGTCCACCACCAAGGACGTCGCCTCGACCGCCCGCACCGTGACCTACCACGACCCGTGCTACCTCGGCCGCCACAACGGCGTCTACTCCCCACCCCGCGAGCTCATCGGCGCCCTGCCAGGGGTCGAGCTCACGGAGATGGAGCGCACCAAGGAGAAGTCGTTCTGCTGCGGCGCCGGCGGCGCCCGCATGTGGATGGAGGAGAAGCTCGGTTCGCGGATCAACCTCAACCGAACCCAGGAGGCCGTCGCCACCGGCGCCGACCGGATCGCCATCGGCTGCCCGTTCTGCCGGGTCATGATGACCGACGGCCTCACCGCAGAGCAGTCCGAGGGCAAGGCCCGCGAAGAGGTCGAGGTCGTGGACGTCGCGAACATGCTGCTCGCAGCCGTCCACCGCGGCAAGGAGCAGGAGCCCGTCGCGGCCGAGTAGCCCGCCACCCTCTGATTGACCGGCATACATCCGCATTGAGCGGCGTACGAAAAACAGTGTTTTTCGTACGCCGCTCAATGTTTTGGTCTGCCGCTCAATCGGAGTGGCACGTTGAGTAAAGCGCGGTCTACAGGCGTCCCGACTTCACGACGCGGCTGAGGAACTGCTGGGTCCGCTCCTCCTGCGGATTCTCGAAGATCTGCTGCGGCGGTCCCATCTCGAGGATGGAGCCCTGCTCGAGGAAGCACACCTTGCTGGCGACCTCCTTGGCGAAGCCCATCTCGTGGGTCGCCAGCATCATGGTGAGACCGTCGTTCGCGAGCTCACGCACGATCTCCAGGACGTCACCGACGAGCTCGGGGTCGAGCGCCGCGGTGATCTCGTCCAGCAGCATGATGCGTGGCTCCATGGCGAGCGCACGCACGATCGCGACGCGCTGCTGCTGACCACCCGACAGCATGTCCGGGTAGGCGTTCGCCTTCTCCGCCATACCGACCGATTCCAGCAGCGTCATCGCCTTCGCCTTGGCATCCTTGTCCTTCACACCGGCCACCATCGTCGGCGCCAGCATGATGTTCTTCAGCACCGACATATGCGGGAACAGGTTGTAGCTCTGGAAGACGATGCCGACATCGCGGCGCAACCGGTTGAGGTCGACGCCTGCGCCGGTGACGGTGTCACCCTCGATGAGGATCTCACCGCCGTTGATCTGCTCCAGCTGGTTGACACAACGCAACAACGTCGACTTACCGGATCCCGAGGCGCCGATCAGGCAGACCACCTCGTGCCGCTCGACGGTGAGCGAGACACCTTTCAGCACCTCGTTGTGACCATATGACTTGTGGACGTCGTTGATCTCCAGGAATGCCATTGCCTCAGCCACCCGCCCGCTTCGCTGCATCCCGGTTGATCAGGTAATCGACGAAACGCGCCTGCGGGATGGTGATGATGATGAAGAAGAGTGCTGCCAAGGTCACCGGAGCGAGCGTGTAAAGCTTGGACTCCCAGAGCTTTGCGACCTGCAGCACTTCCGGTATGGCCGCGATCGAAAGCAACGCGGTGTCCTTCTGCAGGCTGATGAAGTCGTTCATCAGCGGCGGCACCATCCGGCGCACGGCCTGCGGCACCAGCACCGCTCGCAGGGTTTGCGAATAGCTGAGACCGAGCGACCGAGCGGCCGCGCCCTGGCTGGGGTGAATCGAGGCCAGGCCGGCCCGGTAGACCTCCGCCACATATGCGGAATACGTCATGGTCAGCGCGACCACCCCCAACCACGCGATGTTCCAGTTCTGGGTGAAGCTGAAGGCCAAGGTCGCACCGAAAGCGACCAGCAGGACTGTGACGATCGCCGGAATGGCGCGGAAAACATCGCAGTACACCGTGGCGATGAGCCGCAGTGGTGCCCCGGCACGGCCGGGCAGCATCCGCATGATCGCCAGGATCAGCCCGAAAATCAGCACCAGGATGAACGAGACCACGGCAACCCAGATATTGATCCAGAAGGCGTGGATCAACTCATCGAAGGACTGTCGCCAGGCATCGACTCGTAGGAAGGTGTCGGCGACCGCACCCTCGCTGGTCATCGCCAGCCACAGCACGCCGCCGACGATGATCACCGCGGCTCCGTAGCCGACGCCTATCGCCGCGTCCTCGCGACCACGGGCGGCAGTTCGCCGGGCGGCGACGAGTTGCTTGTCGGCAAGTAGCTTGGCGCGCTTGCCCGCTCCCAGGAAACCCTGAATGGTCGGCCACAGCGGGTAGAGCGAGATCAACACAAGAATCACACCGACCACGGTGGCGGCCGCGTTGTCGTGGTTGTAGTCCCGCAACAACTTCACGGCATACAACATCAGGGCGATACCGATGAGATCGACGACGAGGGCAGCGACAGCTACACCAGTGACCTTGGACGGCGCGCTCGGCTCGGGCGCCTTTTGAACGTCGTCCCTCACCAGTTGGTGTGCGCTCATTACGGCACCTTCCAGCTTCGGTCAGGCATGGTCACTTGACGGTCCAGACCGGCACGGACGACGGGTCGCCACCGAAGGCCGGTCCGAGGTAGTCCTTGGACAGCGTCTTGAGCGTGCCGTCATTCAGGAGTGTGGTGATGCCCTTGTCCAGCGCCTTCTCGTTGGCCGAACCCTTCGGGTAGATCGCGCCGTACTTCTCACCGGTCTTGAACTGGCCCGGGACCTCCAGCTTGTTTCCGGTCTGCTTCGCCTCGGCCAGCACGATCGCGGTGTCCAGCAACGCAACGTCGGTCTGCCCCGACAGGACACCCTGGTAGAGGGTCTGACTGTCCGGATAGACCTTCTGCGACTTGCACTTCAGCTTGGTCTTCAGGAACTCGACCGACGTCGTGCCGGAGTATGCCGCGCAGCGCTTGCTCTTGATGTTGTCGGCGGTGATGCCGGCGCCCTTCTTGGTCAGCACCCCGATGTTGGAGTCGAAGTAGGGCTTGGAGAAGTCGACGACCTTGGCGCGCTCCGGAGTGATCGAGATCTCCGCGAGCGCGATGTCGAAGCTGGCCGTGTGGCCGGCCACCAGTTGATCGAACGACACGGCCTTGATCTTCAGGTGCTTCAGGCCGGCCATGTTGGCGAGCTCGGCGGCCATGCAGTATTCGTAGCCGTCCTTGATGGAGTCGGCGGTCGTGCCGTTCCACCAGCCCTGCGCCGGAAGCGTCGTCTCGACGGTCAGCGTGTCCTTGACGGCCGGCTTGATCTTGATCGAGTTGGCCTTGCTGGTGATCTTGCAGTTGCCGTATTTACCGCCACCGCCGGAACCGGCCGATGAGCCGCCTCCGCTCGAGCTCGAGCCGCAGGCGGCGAGCGAGGCTGCAAGGGCGATAGCGCCCGTGATGCTGAGGGTACGTGTGAATGCCATGACGTGGAATTCCTTCCGGCAGGTGCAACGACCGCGGCGGGGTCCAGGGAGGATGCCGCGATCCTGTGGCGCAACACTATTGCCGAGTCGGCGTCCCTGCCGGGATTCTGCGCAAGAGTTCCCATTACGTGATGTGCTCCGGCGCCGACCTCGCATCCTGCGCTGCGTGTCTGTTCAGCATCCGGCAGACGTGCCGAACGAACCCGATGAACACGACGCACCAGATCGCGAACGACAACCACAACTCGCCGCGGCCGATGTGCTCCACCCATGGCAACCGCTCGACCTGCCCGAGATGCACCGACGCCACGGCATACATGCCGAGCGGGAAGACCATGCTCCACAGGCTGACGTCATACGCGAGCGACACCCGGCGCACGAAGTGCCGCCAGCAGAAGGCGAGGATCAGCATCGGCAGCAGCCACGAGGCGAAGGACCAGAACATCACCGTCGCGGCGTCCAGAATCGGCTCCACGTTGGTCACGACCGTCGAGCCGGGCGAGGCCAGGATTTCGGCGCCCGCCAGGACGGTGATCGACGCGGCGCCCATGCAGACCCAATAGGACGGGGCGAAGTCGGCGTCGTAGAGCATCTCGCGCAGGGCGATCAGCATGCTCTCGGCGCCATACAGGAAGACGCCGACCGACCAGGCGACCACGGCCAGCATCGCGAAGAGATGCTCCGCCGCGTGCAGGTGCCGCTCGAGTATGGCGGCCATCGTCGCCACCGACTGGCTCGAGACGACCCACAGGAACCACGAACCGTTCGCGCCGCGCACCGTCGGGTGGTGTGAGCGGTCGAGCATGGTCGCCCACGGCACGGCATACCCGAGCAGCAGCCAGGCGGTGAAACCGAGGATGAAGAGCACCAGCGCCACGGTGATCAGCCCGTGCGCCGAGACCCCGCCGGCGAGCACACCGGCCGCGGCCACCGACGTGAAGTAGCCGAAGGCACGTTGCGGGTCGAAGAAGTCGGCCGAAGCCCGAGAGGTGAACGCCACCAGCCGCCATACGTTGAGCACGAGCAGCACCACGAAGGCAGCGCCGGCGATCACCAGCAGGATGTCGGCGAGCCAGGTCGCACCGTCCAGGCGCAGGCCGGACGACACGATGCCGGTGGCCATCACCAGGGCGAAGTATCCCGGCGACAGCCCACTGACCGCCGCTCGGATCCGACCGGGCGTTCCCTCGACCACGGGCTGACGCTACCGCCCGCCACCGAGCACGCGATGCCAATGCGCCTGGGCGGTCGACGTGCGTGACGCACCGTAGGTGCGCAGGACCTCGGCGATGGTTGGGTGCTCCGCTTCGATCGCGGTCGCTGCGGCGAGCCAGTCACCGGCGTCCGCGACGTGCCGGAAGAGCTCCTGGATCGCCCGGACCACGGCGGTCGGGTCTGTGGTCGTCTCGTTGCCGGCCGCGGGTTCGGTCGAGATGGGGCCGGCCGTGCCCCCGCTACCGGACAGCGAGTGCGAGGCCGTCCAGCTGTCATTGCTCGCCGCGATCTGCGGCAGCACTGTCCCCGCCTGCGCGGCGGTGAGGCGACCGGCCGACACGTCCGCGGCGAGCGCACGCAACTGGAGCAGCCGCGTGTGGGCCATCGGATTGCCGATCTTGACCCGTCGACCACTGACCAGGTGGGACAGCATCGGCGCCGACAGCCCGAGCACCTTGGCGATCCCGCCCTGCGTCAGGCCGAGGCTGGTGCCGATGCTCTCGATGATCACGCCGAGCGGCTCGCCGTACAGCTGCACCTGACGCGCCCGCTGAGCGACGACGTCCTCCATCAGCCGGTTCTCCTCGTCTGGCGTCGATGACGCCGCACGACATCTTGACGATCGGAAACCATCTTCCCTCTCATTTACGTCAGTAAACGCAGCTGTTCTTGTGGGAGCACTGGAGGACTCGGGGGATTCAGCGCGGACCCGTGCGGCGACGGCAGGACGAAGATCTCGGGGACTTTGTGCACATCCCCTCGGGCGCCCGCGGTTGTCCACAGGAGGCGGTCTTCCGGCAGCGGCGCGAGTGCCGAACTACCTACTGTCATCGGCATGTCCGACGATCCAGAGGAAATCCGCACCCAAGCCCGCCGGGCTGCGCGCCTGGCGACCGAGGCACGCAGTGCTGCCGCCGCGGTCAGCAGCAACAGTTCCGTGGAGTGGCACAGCCAGGGCGCCGAGCGATACCGCAAGAAGCTTTCCGACCGCGCCGCTGACTTCCGGGCTCGAGCCGACGACCTGGATGAGCTCAGCCGGTTGCTGTACAGCCACGCGCGACACGTCGAGGACCACGAGAACACCGCGAAGAACATCGTGAAGGACGTGGTGAAGGGCCTCGTGCCCGGAGGGGCGCTGCTGTGATGACCGGTGTGGACACCGAGCTCACCGCACGCACCGTGGCGCCCGGTGAGCTGGAGGACATCACCCGGAGGTTGACCGACGGGCCGCACGCCACGATTGCCGCCCGCCTGCGGACGCGGGACCTCGCGTTCCTGGCCCGGGTGCGCAATGGCGCGTTCGAACTGCTCATTCCGTCGGAGTCCGGCGTGCGACTGATCTCGGGGCCAGCGGAACGACTCGGCGGGGAGCTCGTCGGCCTGGTCACCACGCTCGAGCGGAGCACCGGCACAACGCCGCCGGACGAGCCGCCACCCGCCGTCGACACACCGCCGCTGGCTCCGGGTGAATTGCTCGCGCTGGCGGAGGTGATCCGCGAGGGCGACCCCGAACGTCTCGATGCCGCGCTCGAAGAGTTGGAGATGACCGGACTTCCTTGGTGGGTACGGCAATTCGCGTGGGGCGCCGAAGCGATCGTCACGTTGCAGCTCGTCGGCAGCAGCGTTGGATTCGCGGCGATGCTGCACCTGTTCACCGACGGCTGGGGGCAGTTGAGCGCCGATGCCGATGACGACCTGACGTTCCGGCCCATGACCACCATCGAGGTGCAGGCACGCGTCAACGCCTTCGCCGCCCTACTCCAGGAGAGCTCGGATGACGACGACTGACCCTGCTCCGCAATGCACGGTCTCCGGTAGCTCGGGCTCGACCGAGGCCTACTTCCTCGACATGCGGACGACGGCCACGAAGCTCGACAGCTCCGGCGACGACGCGACCCACCTGTGCTCGAGCGTCGTGGGCATCGGGATGTCGCTGCCCGCGAAGAGCGCGATCATGTCGCCCGGCTCGGCGCTGCAGGTCACGACGAAGATCGCGTCGTTGACGTTGCACCTCGGTTCACTCGCGCTCCGGATGGAGTTCGTCGCGCGGACCCTGCGGTGGAGCGCGACGGCCTACGAACTGGCCGATGCGACCCAGCGCAAGCTGTTCGCCGCCATCAACATCTACACGACCCCCGAACGTTGGGCCCTCGCCGTTTCGACCGCCGCACAGAAGGCGCTGTTCGAGACGCGACTGCCGCAGGAGGGCCCGACCGTCGCGGGGGATCTGGCCGGTTACGTGAAGGCGTTGGGCGGAAACTTCCTCAAGGAGGTTCAGCAGAACGTCGAGGACGATCCCGGTCTGGTCGACGGGACCGTCGTGTGGACACAGCTTTTCGTCGCGTACGAAAGCCGCGCGCAGCTCCCGATCCGCGAGGTCTTCGGGGCGTCACCGTCACCCACGGACTATGAGGGGCAGATCGCGTGGTTGCTCGCCAGCGGCCGGAAGCTCGGGTGGTTCAAAGACTCCAAACCGTTGAGCGTCAGGCAGACCGGCACGAAGTCCGGCGCGGGCCACCGCCGAAAACTCGGCGACATCGTCAGCGAAGCGGCAGACACCGAGCACCAGTCGAACGGCGACCACTCCGTGGTGCACGTGCGGCGGGTCGTCGGCGCGGACGGCAAGGGGGCGTGGGTCGTGTCGATCCCCGGCACGACGCACTGGACCACGCAAAGCGACCACGGACCCTCGTCGACCGCCGCCAACCTCTCAAGCATGGCGGGCGAGAAGTCGTCGCTCTACCCAGCGATCGACAAGGCAGTCGGTGCAGCGATGAAGGAAGCCGGCGTCACGCCGGGCGGTGAACCGGTCATGCTCACCGGGCACAGCCAGGGCGGCATCGTCGCTGCGCGACTCGCGGCGGACCAGCACTTCCGGCAGAAGTTCGACGTCACGGAGGTGGTCACGTCCGGCTCCCCGATCGGCAGGGTCGACATACCCAAGAGCGTCAACGTGCTATCCATCGAGAACATCCACGACCCGGTGCCGCGGACCGACGGTGTCCCCAATCCCGACACCGTCAACCGGACGAACGTCGTGTGCGAGACGCCCAAGGGCGAGCACCTCCACACCATCCTCGACGCGCACGACGCATCGCGCTACGGCCGATCCGCGGGTGAACTCAGTGCGGACCGACGTGAAGGGCAACTGTCGGACTGGTACGCCCGCAACCACCACTTCCTCAACGGCAAGGACACCGACTTCACCTTCCAACTGCGCCGGGACAATCCCTGATGGGCGCGCTAGGACATCCCGGCGCGGAGAACACACGGCGGGTCATGCCGGGTCGAGCGCGTTGGGATCCGACTCGGTCATCGCGCCCTCGAACTGCGACATGTAGAGCCGGTGGTAGGCACCCTCCGCCGCCAGCAGCGCGTCGTGGTCACCCTGTTCGACGATGTGACCGTCCTCCATGACCAGGATCGTGTCGGCGTCACGAATCGTCGAGAGGCGGTGTGCGATCACGAAACTCGTGCGATCCGATCGCAGTGCAGCCATCGCCTCCTGCAGCAACACCTCGGTGCGCGTGTCCACCGATGAGGTCGCTTCGTCGAGGATCAGCATGGCCGGGTCGGCCAGGAACGCCCGGGCGATGGTGATCAGCTGTCGCTCCCCGACCGACACGCCGGAGCCCTCCTCATCGATGACGGTGTCGTAGCCGTCCGGCAGTGACTTCACGAAGCGGTCGACGAACGTCGCCTCCGCCGCGGCGTGGATCTGGTCCTCGGTGGCGTCCATCCGGCCGTAGGCGATGTTCTCCCGGATGGTGCCGTGGAAGAGCCAGGCGTCCTGCAGCACCATGCCGATCCGCGAGCGCAGGTCCTGCCTGCTGATCGTCGTGATGTCCTGCCCGTCGATCATGATGCGGCCGGAGTCGATCTCGTAGAAGCGCATGATGAGGTTGACCAGCGTCGTCTTGCCGGCCCCGGTCGGGCCGACGATGGCGACGGTTTGTCCCGGCTCGACCGCTAGTGACAGGTCCTCGATCAGCGGCTGCTCCGGTGTGTAACCGAAGTCGACGTGCTCGAACTCCACCGCGCCGCGGGTCGGCGCCATCGGGGCGTTCTCCTCGGGTCGCTGCTCGGGAGCATCGAGCACCTCGAAGACACGCTCGGCGCTGGCGACCCCGGACTGCATGAGGTTGACCATCGACGCCATCTGGGTGAGCGGCTGGGTGAACTGCCGCGAATACTGCACGAACGCCGTCACGTTGCCCAGCGTCATTGAACCGTTGGCGACCTGCAGCCCGCCGAGGACGCAGACCACGACGTACTGCAGGTTGCCGACGAACATCATGATCGGCATGACCAGGCCGCTGACGAACTGCGCCTTCCAACTCACCGTGGTGAGCTGGTCGTTGGTGCCGTCGAACGACGCGTCGACCTCGTGCTGCCGGCCGAAGACCTTGACCAGCTCGTGCCCGCTGAAGGTCTCCTCGATCTGCGCGTTAAGCGCACCGGTATGACCCCATTGGGCGATGAAGAGCTTCTGCGAGCGTTTCATCACCTGACCGGTCACGAGCATCACGATCGGGATGGCGATCATCGCCACCAGGGTCAGCCACCAGGAGATCGTCAACATCATCACGATGACGCCGATCACCGTCAGCCCGTTGACCAGCAACTGGCTGATCGTCTGCTGCATCGACTGGCCGATGTTGTCAATGTCATTCGTGAGACGCGACAGCAACTCACCACGCGGCTGCCCGTCCAGGTAGCTGAGCGGGACCTTGTTGATCTTCGCCTCGACGTCCTTGCGGAGCGTGTTCATCGTGTCCTGCACGACGCGGTTGAGCAGCCGCGCCTGGATGAATTGGAAGGCACCGGCCAGCAGATAGAGGCAGAGCACGACCAGCAGGATCCGGCTCAATGAGTCGAAGTCGATGCCGACGCCGGGCACCACGTCCATGCCGGACACCATGTCCGCGAACGTGTCCTGCCCTCGATCGCGCAGGGCCTGCACGACCTGCTGCTTGGTCTGCCCGTGCGGCAGTCGCGAACCCACCGCACCCGAATAGATCGTGTCGACCGCCTTGCCGAGCACCTTCGGGCCGATGACGTTCAGCGCGACCGCTGTCAGGGTCAGCACGAGGATCAGGATCAGCGTCGGCCGGTGCGGGGTCAGCCTCCCCAGCAGCCGCTTGGCGGAACCACTGAAGTCCTTCGACTTCTCCGCCATACCGAGGCCCATGTGCGGACCACCGCCCTGTCGGCGCATCGGCTTGGCCGCCTGCCCGGCCGGAGCCGCCGGAGGCGCTTCCCGCACGGAAGTCTTCTTCGCCATCACGCGGCCTCCTCTCCGGTGCCGCCCTGGGACGCGACGATCTCGCGGTACTCCTCGCAGGTCATCAACAACTCGTCATGTGCGCCGGCGCCGACCACATGGCCGTCATCCAGCACGAGGATCGTGTCAGCGCCCCGGATCGTCGAAACCCGCTGCGCGACAATGAAAACCGTCGCCTCACGCACGTGCGGAGCGAGTGCCTCCCGCAATCGCCGGTCGGTGGCGAGGTCGAGCGCCGAGAAGGAGTCGTCGAAGAGGTAGATCCGGGGTTGTGCCACCAGCGCACGGGCGATACACAGTCGCTGGCGCTGACCACCGGACACGTTCGTCCCGCCCTGCGTGACCGCCGCCTCGAGGCCGCCGTCCATTCGCTCGACGAAATCGCGCGCCTGCGCCACTTCCAGTGCCTGCCACAGCTGCTCGTCGGTGGCGTCGGGGTTGCCGTAGCGCAGGTTGCTGGCCACGGTGCCGGAGAAGAGATACGCCTTCTGCGGCACGATGCCGATGTGACCCCACAGGAGCTGCGGGTCGAGGTCACGGACGTCGACGCCGTCGATCCGGACCGTGCCGGAGGTGGTGTCGAAGAGCCGCGCGATGAGCGACAGCAGGGTCGACTTGCCCGAACCCGTCGAACCGATGATCGCCACGGTCTGCCCGGGCTCGGCACGCAGGCTGACCTCCCGCAGCACGGGGTCGTCGGCGCCGGGGTACTGCATGGTCGCGCGGTCCAGCTCGACGATTCCCCGCACCTGCGTGGGCGTCACCGGCTTCGGCGGCGGCACGACCGACGGCTCGGTCCGGATGACCTCGGTGATCCGCTCGGCGGCAACGGATGCGCGCGGGATCATCATGAACATGAAGGTCGCCATCATCACCGACATCAGGATCTGGATCAGGTAGGTCATGTAGGCCGACAGCGATCCGATCTGCACGTCACCATCGGCGACCTGGTGCGCACCGAACCACCACACCCCGATGGTCGACAGGTTCATCACCGTGATGACCATCGGGAACATGATCATCATCAGGCTGCCGACCTTGGTGGAGATCTCGGTCAGGCTGTCGGTCGCTTCGTCGAAGCGCCGCTCCTCATACCGTTCACGGGTGAAGGCCCGGATGACTCGCACGCCCGAAAGGTGTTCGCGCATCACCCGATTGACAAGGTCGATGCGCTTCTGGACCAAGCGGAAGCCGGGGACCATCCTGCGCACCACGGAACCCACTGCCACACCGAGCACGATCACCGCGACGAGCACCAGCCAGGACAGGCCGGCGTCCTGCCGCAGCGCCATGATCACGCCGCCGACCATCATGATCGGCGCACCGACCATCAGCGTGCAGCTCATCAGCACCAGCGTCTGCACCTGCTGGACGTCGTTGGTGCTGCGGGTGATCAGCGAAGGTGCGCCGAACTGGTTCATCTCCCGTGCGGAGAACCGACCCACCGAGCGGAAGATGGCACCGCGGGTGTCGCGGCCGAAGAACATCGCGATCCGCGCTCCGAAGAACGCCGCACCGATCGAGCCGACGACCTGCACCAGCGAGATCGCGAGCATCACCCCGCCGGTGCTCCAGATGACACCCGTGTCGCCCTTGGTCACGCCCTTGTCGATGATGTCGGCGTTCAGCGTCGGCAGGTAGAGGTTGGCGCCGACGTTGACCAGCTGTAACAACACGAGCCCGAGCAACAGCCCGCTGTATGGCGCGAGCCGATCCCGGATCAGCTTGAAGAGCATCTATTTCCCCCGAATCTGCTGTGTTTCCAAGTCTTCTCGTCTGATGACGCCGTAGAGAACGGCGTGCACGATCTCCTCGGGCGGCATGACGCTGCCGTCGTTGATCTGCTTGTGGCTGCCGCTGAAAGTGAGCAGCCGCAACAACCTGCTGACCTCGGGCACCGGGAGGCGCAGTTGGTCGGCATACGGGTCGAGCAGCCGCAGCACGCACGACCCGACCTCCGCTTCCTGGCGCCGCTGCCGCACCGGGTCCCGGAAACGCTCGGGCGGCCCGACCAGACTGAAGGCGCCCATGATGTCGAAGATCTCCTGGAACCGTGCCTGCAGCAGACGCACGAGATCGATCATCACGGTTTCCAACCCGGTGTCGCCATCGATTTTGTCGAGCTCGGCATGCAGCGAACGGGAGTCGAAGGTGCGGTCGATGACGGCGTCGAAGAACTCGTCCTTGTTGGCGAAGACCCGGAAGATGGTGCCCTCGGCGACCCCTGCCGCCTCCGCGATCTGCCGCGTGGTCGGCAAGGTATGACGCTCGCGGATGACCTCGATCGCCGCCTGGATCAGGGCTTCTCGGCGTTCCTGCGGCGGCAGCGGCGCGGCACGCCCGCTGCCCTTCGTGACCTTCGAAACACCCATGAGACGGCACGATAACACACTGAGTGAGTGCTCACTCAGTCATTTGTTCCACACATGACAGCGCCGGCCGCTCCCCGGGGGAACGACCGGCGCCGACCGGATCAGGAACGTTCAGCCGAGGCCGTTGCTCGAGACGAACTGCTTGGCAACGCTCGACGCGTCCTTGTGGTCAACCTGCACCTGCTTGTCCATGGCCGCCAGCTTGTCGGTGGTGAGCTTGGCCTGCACGGCATTGAGGACCGTCTGCACCTTCGAGGACGCCTTCGCCTTGCTGATCAACGGCACGACGTTGTCGCTTCCGAAGACGTGCTTGGGGTCCTTCAGCACCACGAAGCCGTCGGCCTTGATCGACGGGTCGGTGGTGAAGATGTTCGCGGCCTGCGCCTGGTTGTTCTTCAGCGCTTGCACGATCGCCGTGCCCTGCAGCGCCCGGAAGCTCTTGGGCACCAGGTTGTACTTCTCCTTCAAGCCCTTCAGCCCCTGCTCCCGCTTCTGGAACTCGGCGGGCGCCGCGAACGTCACCTCGCCGGAGTGCTTGGCCAGGTCGGCGATCGTCTTCAGGCCCCACTTGTCCGCGGTCTTCTTGGTGACCGTGACCGTGTTGGAGTCCTCGGCCGCCGCCGAGTCGAGCACGATGTCGCCCTTGGGCAGCTTCTTGGTCAACGCAGCCCGCACCGCGTCGGGCGCCGTCTGCGAGGCCGACGGGTCATAGAAGGTGAGCAGCGAGTAGGCGTATTCGGGGACGAGATCGATCGAACCCTGTTGCAACGCCTTGAGATAGACCTCGCGGGCGCCGATCGGGTCGCCGGTCGTGGCCTTGAGGCCCTTGGCGTTGAGAGCCGCGGCATAGATCTCGGCGATGAGCTGTGACTCGGGGAAGTTCGCGGCGCCGACGTGGATGGTGCCGGCCTTGGCACTGCCGCTCGGCACGCTGGCCGCCGAGCCGGAACCCGTGCTGAGCGGGTTGCTGCTGCCTCCCCCGCAGGCAGCGAGCGCGAGCGTCGCGGCGACGCCGAGAGCGGTCACTGGGAGTGTGCGCTTCATGGTGGGTTCCTCATCTCGGTTGTGGTTTCGGAAGTTCATGCGGCATGCGCGGATTCGGCCGCCGCGGTTGCGGCGCGCTGCTTGCGACGGGACAGGTCCGTCGTGCGCAGCCCGCCGGGAACGCTGAGTTGCTGGATGACGGCGAGCGCACCGTCGACGACGAGGGCGAGCACGGTCACCAGAATCGCGCCGCCCGCCATCTGGGCGTAGTCGCTGCCCGCCAACCCGTCGATCAGATAGCGCCCGAGGCCACCGACGCTGATCGCCGCAGCGATCGTGGCCGTGGCGATGATCTGCAGCGCAGCGCTGCGGACGCCGGAGAAGATCAGTGGGAGTGCGCACGGCACCTCGACGCGGGTCAGCACCTGGCCGCCGGACATGCCCATGCCGTATGCCGCATCGCGCGCGGCAGGATCGACCTCGCTGACACCGCTGTAGGCACCGGCCAACAGCGGAGGTATGGCGAGGATGACCAGCACGATGATCGTGGGCACGAGGTATGCCGAGTCGCCGGTGAGCCGGGACACGAACCACATGGCAACCACGAAGAGCAGGCCGAGGCTCGGGATCGCTCGAAATGCGTTGGCAACAGCGATGATCCACTTGCCCTTGCCGGTGTGACCGATGAGCGCGCCGATCGGCAGCGCGATCAGCGCGGCGATGAGGAGACTCTCGCCGGAATACTGCAGGTGCTCCAGCAGCCGGTGGATGATGCCGGTCTCGCCCTGCCAGTTGGCGCCGTTGGTCAACCAGCGCCATACGGATCCGATCATCAGGACACCGCCCTCTGCCATGGCGTCAGCAGCCGAGTGATCAGCTGGATCACGAGGTCGAAGATCAGCGCCAGCACCAGGCAGGCGACGACGCCGGTCCAGACCTCCGCCCAGTAGGTGGTCTGGTAGCCGTCGGTCAGGTAGAAGCCCAGCTGGCGGATGCCGAGCAGCGCGGCGACACTGACGATCGCGACGTTGCTCACCGCCGCGACCCGCAGACCGGCCGAGATCACCGGCACGGCGAGCGGCAGCTCGACCCCGAAGAAGCGTCGAATCGGCGTGTATCCCATGGCAATTGCCGCTTGGGTGGTCTCCTCCGACACGGCGCCGAGCGCGTCGGCGACAGTGCGCACCAGCAGGGCCAGGGTGTAGATGGTCATCGCGATGATGACGTTGATCGGGTCGACGATGTTGGTCTTGACGATGAGCGGCATCAGCACGAACAGCGCGAGCGACGGGATCGTGTAGAGCAGGCTCGAGCCGCCGACAAGGACCACCCGAAGCCACGACGCCCGGCGCGCCAGCCAGCCGAGCGGCAGCGAGAGGAACAGGCCGATCAGCAGCGGCAAACCGGCGAGCCAGGCGTGCTCGACGCCCCGGCTGAGGATGTCCGACCAGTGGTCCTGGATGAAGGAGATCACGAGGTGCTACTTGTCCAGCGACAGGTCGGCCCGCTGCGGTGCGATGTCGGCCTCGTCGACCTCGGGTCGCTCGGTGGCTTCGATGGCCTGCAGCACCTGGTGCGCGCGGACGGTGCCCAGCAGCGTGCCGTCATCCGCGGCGATGACTCCACGGCGACTCGGCGAGGACAACGCCGCGTCGAGCGCCGAGCGCAGCGGGCCGGATG
Organism: Flexivirga sp.; assembly: GCF_035551235.1. Lineage (GTDB taxonomy): Bacteria > Actinomycetota > Actinomycetes > Actinomycetales > Dermatophilaceae > Flexivirga. Next base: position 14,894 of record NZ_DASZNO010000024.1, read on the forward strand.
CCCTGGCGACGGTGCCGCCCCGGTGCAACATCGCCGGCTCGATCGGGGCGGTGATAACCCGCGGCTGGACCCAGCCGAGCGGCCGGTCGTCGCCCACGACCAGCAGCCACTCGTCCTGCGTCGCGGCGCGGGCCTGCTCCGGCGTCGTGCCCAGCGGCACGGTCGGCTCGCTCGCCAGGGGCAACGGCGGCGTCTCGGCGAACGTCAGCGCGCGGTATCCGCGATCACGGCCGATGAAGTCGGCGACGAAGTCGTCTATCGGGTGGGCGAGCAGGTATGCCGGATCGGCCAGCTGCGCGAGCTTCCCGCCCACCCGCATCACCGCGATCTGGTCGCCGAGCTTCAGCGCCTCGTCGATGTCGTGCGTGACGAAGACGATCGTCTTGCCCAGATCGCGTTGCAGGCGGAGGAATTCGTCCTGCAGCTGCTCGCGGACCACGGGATCGACGGCACTGAACGGCTCGTCCATCAGCATCACCGGCGGGTCCGCCGCGAGCGCCCTCGCGACACCGACGCGCTGCTGTTGGCCCCCGGACAGCTGGGACGGCCACCGGTCCGCGAAGTCACCCGGCAACCCGACGAGCTCGAGCACTTCGCGCGCCCTCTCACGCGCCCGTGCCTTGGGCGTGCCGAGCAGTTGCGGCACGGTGGCGACGTTGTCGACGACCCGCTTGTTGGGGAACAGGCCGGCGTGCTGGATGACGTAGCCGATGCCGCGCCGCAGCTTGGCCGCGTTGAACGTCTGGACGTCCTCGTCGTCGATGTAGATGTGCCCGCCGGTCGGCTCGATCATCCGGTTGATCATCCGCAGGGACGTCGTCTTGCCACACCCGGACGGACCCACCAGGACGGTGATCTGGCCGGTCGGGGCCTCGAAGGAAAGGTTGTCGACGGCTGTCGTGCCCCCGGCATACTGCTTGACCACCTGCTCGAAGCGGATCATGGTCAACAAACGTAGTGCAGGGCACCGACAAGCGCTCGTGCCGAGGGGTGATTTTCAGGGAAGCAAGGTTTCCCTGAGGAACTCCGTCGTATGGCGGTGCCACGCGCGCGCCTTCAGCAGCATGGCGTGCGCGTCCGGCAACTGCACGCTGCGGGCATCGCCCCCGGCCTGCGCGATGAGCTCCGCGAGCCGGGCGCTCTTCCGCGGATCGGTGATGACGTCCTTGCGACCGTGCAGCAGGAGCGTATGCCGGTCCAGGAAGGGCGCCACGTCATACAGGTGCGGGATCCAGGGCGCCATACCGACAACGCTGACGACGCCTTCGGCGCCGGCGAGTTCGAGAGCGACCCGGCCGCCCATCGAGTGCCCGACCAGTGCGAGCGGGGTGTCGGGGTAGAGCCGGCGCAACCGCGCCAGCGCCCACTGCGCGTCATGCACCGGCGAGCGGGCGTCACCGTTGTAGCCGCGCACCGCGTCGCGCAGCACTGCGGTCGCGATGCGGCCCTGTGCCCCGCGCTCGATGCTGCGGGCGACCGCGACCATCCGCAGCACCGGCGGGCTCTGCTTGTAGGTGCGATGGAAGCTGTCCTCGGCGCCTCCGTGCAGCAGCAGTGCAATCGCCGCGGGACGGCGACGACCGTCGGGCAGGGTGAGGAACGGGTGCGCCTCCGGGTGTACGTCGTCGTGCCGCGGACCGACCTCGAAGCGGCCCATCAGACCTCGGTGCGGTGGAAGTTGGCGTAGGACCGGCTCGCGGTCGGGCCGCGCTGACCCTGATAGTGGGAGCCGTATTTTGCGCTGCCGTAAGGGTTTTCGGCAGGGCTGCTGAGCTGGAAGAAACACAGCTGGCCGATCTTCATCCCCGGCCACAGCTTGATGGGCAGGGTCGCGACGTTGGACAGCTCCAGCGTCACGTGCCCGGAGAAGCCGGGGTCGACGAAGCCGGCGGTCGCGTGAGTCAGTAGGCCGAGTCGGCCCAGGCTCGACTTGCCCTCCACCCGCGCGGCGACATCGTCGGGCAGCGTCACCTGCTCGTAGGTCGACCCGAGGACGAACTCCCCCGGGTGCAGCACGAAGGGCTCCCCTTCCTCGGTCTCGATCAGCCGGGTCAGCTCGTCCTGCTCGGCGGCGGGGTCGATGAACGGGTACTTGTGGTTGTCGAAGAGCCGGAAGAAGCGGTCCATCCGTATGTCGATGCTCGACGGCTGGATCATCGTCTCGTCATACGGGTCGAGGCGCACGCGGCCGGCGTCGATCTGGGCGCGGATGTCGCGGTCGGAGAGCAGCACGATGGTCACGGTACCGGGCGGCCGCTTGCGGCGGTGCCGGACTCTGTGGGTTAGACTCCTGCCGGTCCGAGCGAGAGCCTTTTCGGCCGCCGCCCGGGGCGCGCGAGTGTAGTTCAATGGTAGAACATCAGCTTCCCAAGCTGAATACGCGAGTTCGATTCTCGTCACTCGCTCTTCGGAGTTTTCCCGCCTCATTCCCCCAGTGCGCATGGCGTCGTCACGCCGCGCGCCCGACACGTCGTAACTCCCTGGTCCTGAGTGTCCCGCCCGACCGACCGTCGGCACTTCGGGACGCCCGCCCCGGACAAACATGTCCCAATCGACCGACCGTCGGCACTTCGGGACGAAGGCCTCGACGCATCTTCCCCGGCCGGCGCCCCTCTTCTACCGAGAGGACAGCCGTTGATCGAGGGGACACCCGATTCGGCCCATTTCGGGCCCGAATCGCCTGTCCCGTCGGCAATCGCGTGTCCTGTCGATCGTTGAGGTGCTGCTCGGCGCTCGAGCAGCTTGGCCACGCTCCCCGGCACTCGACCACCTTGCTCCCCTTGGCACTCGAGCAGCTTGGGTCGACACGCCGTCTCCTGCTCGCCCTGGCACCTCATTTCGGCGCCATTCCGCCGATTTGGCGGCGCTGGAACTACACACGTGCAACTACATCATGTTGGGGCTTGGAAAAGCATCCACCACTAGATAATGTGTATCTCGCAGCTGGTTCGAGCACCCCAAACTCACCGCTCACGCGGCGATCGAGGGTGCCCGAGGAAAGAGGGAAGCCGGTGAAAATCCGGCACTGCCCCCGCAGCGGTGAGTGAGGACGACCGTCGTCATCAGCACTGGGTGAGAGCCCGGGAAGCGACGACCAGTAGGTGTGCGCATCCCGCACGGAGTCACGAGTCCGAAGACCTGCCACTGCCCCGTCCGCGCACCCGCGGGCGGGACCGACCGCAGCCCGCGCGGGAAGGGCTGACGAACGAGCGGCGGCGAGCCATGTGCGCGCGCTGCCCGCTCGCCGTCCTCCCCGCCGAGCCACAGCGAGGGAAGACGGGAGAACACGCACGTGACCATTCATGTCACCAAGCGCGACGGTTCACGCGAGCCATATGACGCGGACCGCATCAACCGGGCGATCGAGCGGGCCGCAGACGGCCTACCCAACGCCATGTCGATGACCATGCAGATCGCCTCGGAGCTGGCGATCACACTCTTCGACGGCATCACCACCGAGCAGCTCGACGAGGCCGCCATCTCGGTCGCGGTGCAGAACGTCAAGGACGATCCCGACTTCGACGTGATCGCCTCGCGCCTGCTGCTGAAGACGATCTACAAGAAGGTTCTCGGCGATTTCGAGACCCAGTCCGAGCTCGCACTGCTGCACCAGGCCCGTTTCCCCGGTTACATCCGTATGTCGGTCGAGGACGGCCTCTTCGACGCACGCCTCGCCTCGGCGTTCAACCTGGAGCAACTGGCCGCGGCGCTCGATCACCACCAGGACGACGGACTTCGCTACATCGGGATCGTCACGCTCAAGAACCGTTACATGGCAACGGATTCCAGGAATCGACCGCTGGAGGTTCCGGCATACTTCTGGATGAGGGTGGCCATGGGTATGTCGGTCAACGAGAAGGATCCGACCCAGGCCGCGATCGGCTTCTACCGCAAGATGGCATCCCTCGACTACCTCGCCGCCGGCTCGACCCTCGTCAACGCCGGCACCAACACCCCGCAACTGTCCAACTGCTTCGTGATGCAGATGGACGACGACATCGAGCACATCGCCAAGTCCATGCGCGACGTCATGTGGCTCACCAAAGGCACTGGTGGCATTGGGCTTTCGGTCTCGAAGCTGCGCTCCGAGGGCAGCCCGATCCGGAGCAACAACACCTCGTCGACCGGCCCGATCCCGTTCATGCACACCATCGACTCGATCCTGCGCGCCGTCTCCCGCGGCGGCAAGAAGTTCGGCGCGCTGTGCTTCTACATGGAGAACTGGCACCTGGACTTCCCTCAGTTCATCGACCTGCGGCAGAACTCCGGCGACCCCTATCGCCGCACCCGTACCGCCAACACCGCCGTGTGGTTGTCCGACGAGTTCATGAAGCGCGTCGTCGCGGACGACGACTGGTATCTCTTCGACCCGCTCGAGACCCCGGACCTGGTCGAGCTGGTCGGTGACGACTTCTCCCGCCGCTACAAGGAGTATGTCGCCCTCGCCGAGACCGGAAAACTGCGCTCGTTCAAGAAGATTCGAGCGCGCGCACAGTGGAAGTCGATCCTCATCTCGTTGCAGACGACCTCGCACCCGTGGCTGACCTGGAAGGACACGATCAACCAGCGCGCGCTCAACGACAACACCGGCACCATCCACCTGTCGAACCTGTGCACCGAGATCACTCTCCCGCAGGACCGCGACAACGTGTCGGTCTGCAACCTCGCCTCGATCAACCTCTCACGCCACCTCGTCGATGGCGAGTGGGACTGGGACCGGCTCGCCGACTCCGCCCGGACAGCGGTGCGTCAGCTCGACAACCTGATCGACATCACCCGCTCGTCGGTGCCGGAGTCGGAGCACTCCAATGACCAGAACCGCGCAATCGGCCTGGGGTTCATGGGATTCACCGATGTCGTCGAGAAGCTCGGCCTCTCCTACGCGTCGGAGGAAGCCGCCGATCTGATCGATCAACTGACGGAGTTCATCAGCTGGCACGCGATCGACGCATCGTGCGACCTTGCCCAAGAACGCGGCGCCTACCCGAACTTCGCCGGGTCGGGCTGGTCCCGCGGCCTGGTGCCGATCGACACTCTCGAGAGCCTGCAGCAGCGCCGGGGCGTCGAGGTCGACGCGCCCCGCACCACCCGGATGGACTGGGACGCACTGCGCGACCGCGTCAAGGACGGCATCCGCAATGCGACCCTGATGGCCATCGCTCCGACGGCATCCATCGGCCTGGTCGCCGGGACGACACCAGGGCTGGATCCGCAGTTCTCCCAGCTGTTCTCACGCACGACGTCGTCCGGGAAGTTCCTGGAGGTCAACCGCAACCTGGTCGCCGCGCTCGAGGAGCGCGGCCTGTGGGACACGATCCGCGAGGACCTGCTGCGGTCTCGCGGTGACCTGTCGGCGGTCTCCGGCGTGCCGGGGGACCTGCTCGAGGTGTTCCAGACGTCGTTCCAGTTGCCGGCGACGGCATACCTGCAGGTCGCCTCCCGGGCGCAGAAGTGGATCGACCAGGCGATCAGTCGCAACATCTACCTCGAGTCGCGGGACATCGGCGGCATGAGCGAACTGTATGTCGACGCCTGGCGCAAGGGTGTCAAGACGACTTACTACCTGCACATGAAGCCGCGGCACCGTGCCGAGCAGTCGACCGTCAAGGTCAACAAAGCCGTCGAAAGTGGCCACACAGGAAGCGGATTCGGCTTCGCCCGGCGTTCCGCTGCACCTGCTGCAGCACAGGCGACCGTTGAGGACGGTGGCCTTCGAGACGCTCCTCCGCTGCGCTCCCCCGCTCCTCAGGCACCTCTGAAGGATGCTCCGACCGATGCACCCGAGGTCGTCTTCGCCGATGGCTCCACCTGCCCGACCGATCCCCAGGAACTTCTGAACTGCGAGGCTTGCCAATGACATCCACACACGAGACGCGGTCGATCCTCGGCACCGGCATCGAGGACGCACTGCTGCTGAAGCCGATCCGCTACCAGTGGGCGTACGACCTCTACAACCAGGCCGTTGCCAACACGTGGTTCCCGCACGAGATCCAGCTCGGTGAGGACCTCGGCGACTTCGAGCGGATGACCGACGAGGAGCGGCATGCAGTCACCTTCCTGATGAGCTACTTCAACCCCAACGAGCTGCTCGTCAACAAGGCCCTCGCCTTCGGCGTCTACCCGTATGTCGGCGCGGCCGAGGCACACCTCTACCTCGCCAAGCAGATGTGGGAGGAGGCCAACCACTGCATGGCGTTCGAGTACGTCCTGGAGACCTTCCCCATCGATCGTGACGAGGCGTATGCCGCGCACGTCGACATACCGTCGATGGCGGCCAAGGAGGAGTTCGAGGTCCGCTACATCCGGCGGATGGCCGAGCAGACGCTCGACATCTCGACGACCGAGGGCAAGCGTGACTTCGTGCGCAACCTGGTGGCCTACAACGTTGTGCTGGAAGGCATTTGGTTCTACAGCGGCTTCATGGTGGCGCTGAGCTTCCGGCAGCGGAACCTGCTGCGCAACTTCGGCTCGCTGATCGACTGGATCGTGCGGGACGAGTCATTGCACCTGAAGTTCGGGATGAACCTGATCCTCACGGTGCTGGAGGAGAACCCGGACCTGCAGACGCAGGAGTTCGCCGACGAGATCCAGCAGATGATCTTCGACGCGGTCGAGATGGAGGAGCAGTACAACCGCGACCTGCTCCCCCGCGGCATCCTCGGCCTGAACGCCGACTACATCAACACCTACGTGCGCTACCTGGCCGATCGCCGGCTGGAGGAGCTCGGCTTCGGACCGCACTGGGGCGTCAGCAATCCGGCCAAGTGGATGGCGACCGCGAACGACACTCTCGAGCTGGTCAACTTCTTCGAGTCGATCAACACCAGCTATGAGGTGGACGCACAAGCGGGCTCCTAGCCCGCCTCCCAGTGAAGGGTCACCCGAGCGGCGTGCGTGGCCACGGCCTCGCACGCCGCGACCCAGCGGCGTGCGACCGGCGCCGGACACGCAATGTGTGAAAGTCTCGGGGCATGACAGCAGCCGAGGAGCCGGCGCCGCGCCGCCGGGGGCGACCTGGCAAGGACCAGGCGACCGTGCTGCGTGAAGCCATCGAGCTCTTCAACCTGCAGGGGTATGACGCCACGAGCATGGGTGATCTTGCCAGTCGCCTCGGATTCACCAAATCTGCTCTCTACCACCATGTTCCGAGCAAGGAACACCTGCTGCAACAGGCCCTGGACGAGGCACTCGACAACCTGGCCGAGGCCGTCGCCGCCGCCAGTGCGGACAAGTCCGTGTCGGCGCTGGAGCGGCTGCGTCGCGCGGTCCGCGGCAGTGTCGACGTGCTGATCGGGCACCTGCCGGCGGTGACCCTCTTGCTCAGGGTCCGCGGCAACAGCCCTGCGGAGCTGGCCGCGCTCAAACGGCGGCGCGAGCTGGATGGCGAGCTGGCACAACTGGTCGCCGACGCAGCAGCGGAGGGCGGCATCCGCACCGACATACCGCCCGATCTGATCAGTCGCCTGCTCTTCGGCATGGTCAACTCGCTCACCGAGTGGGTGCGCCCGAGCGGCCGGATCAGCCCCGACACGATCGCCGACGCGCTCACCGCCATCGCCTTCGAGGGCCTGCTCGAGCACTGACGCTCAGGCCAGCTCGACCGTCTTCGGGAAGACCTCGGCCAGGACCGAGCGGCAGGCATCGATCGCGGGGGTGGCCACACTGGACCGCCGGACCGAGGTGAAGACCGAGCGGCGCGGCGCCTCCGGCAGCTGGATCAGGCGCGCGTCCGGCCGCCGCCGGACCAACATGAGTTCCGGGATCACCGCGACCGCGCTGCCCGACTCGATCAGCGCGATGTGCGCCTCGAGGTCGTCGGTCTCGAAGCGGACGTCAGGCTCGAATCCCGCCTGCCGACACAGCTGTTCGGCCCAGTGGCGCGATGCGGCGCCATACGGCTCCATCACCCAGGGCATGGAACTGACGTCCTCGACCGACGTGACCTCGGCCCACTCCTCGCCGGGAGGCACCACCAGCCGCAGGGCGTCCGTGGTGAGCGGAACCCGGTCGAGCGCCGGATAGCGCGGTGCCGCGTGGTGGGGGTACTGCTCGGCGATCACCAGGTCGAACTCGTGCGCAGCCGTCTCCCGCAGACCCTCCTCGGGCTCGCGCTGCGACATGGTGACCCGCAGGCGCGGATGCCGGGTGGCCAGCTCGGCGAGCAGCCGCGGCATGAAGGCGACCGCGGCCGACTGGAAGACCGCGATCCGCAACGTCCCGGACGCTTCACCGGAGACGCCAATGGCGGCACTCTCGGCCTCCTCCAGCTGGCTGAGGATCCGCTCGGTGTGCTCCACCAGCACCTCTGCCGCGGGCGTGAGCTCGAGCCGCCGGCCCGCCTTGCGCAGCAGCGGTATGCCGACTTCGCGCTCCAGTTGGCTCAGCTGCTGGGAGACGGACGACGGGCTCAGGTGCAGCACTTCGGCAACTTCGGCGATGGTGCCGCGACCGCTGAGCTCACGCAGCAGGCGCAGTCTCCGGACTTCGAGCATGCTTCAGATTATCCGAATGAAATGCATCGGAAAACATCGCTTTACCCGAAGTGACACTCGTCCGATACTCAAGAGTGCAAACCCCTGACAGAACCCCGAGGTGATCCAGTGAGCACTGCCGACGTCGACACCGAACTCGTCGCCGAAGTCGAGGCCCAGGTCAAGGCCTGGCTCGATGCCGCCGCGGCCAAACCGGTCGATCCCTCGGCCAAGCGCCTCGCCGAGGTCCTGAAGGACCCCCGTGGCCTGGAGTTCACCGTCGGGTTCGTGGACCGGGTGATCCGCCCCGAGGACCTCGGGGTCGCCGCGCAGGCGCTGCGCGAGCTGGTCGACACCACGCCGGGCTTCCTGCCGTGGTATCAGCGGGCGGCGCTGCGCACGGGCGGTTCCGTCTCCAACGTCGCACCCGGGGTCGTCATCCCGATCGCGCGAAAAGTGTTGCGCCGCATGGTCGGTCACCTTCTGATCGACGCTACTGAATCCAAGCTCGGCGGTCAGATCAGCCGGATCAAGAAGCCCGGCATACACCTGAACATCAACCTGCTGGGCGAGGCCGTCCTCGGCGAGGCAGAGGCGAACCGTCGCTATGAGGGCACCCAGCAGCTGCTGGCGCGTCCCGACGTCGACTACGTCTCCATCAAGGCTTCCTCGCCCGTCGCGCCGCACGCGCCGTGGTCGCACGACGAGGCCGTCGCGCACGTCGTCGATCGGCTGTTGCCGCTCTACCAGTACGCAGCGACCCAAAGTGCAAGTGGCTCACCGAAGTTCATCAATCTGGACATGGAGGAGTTCCACGACCTGGCCATCACGGTCGATGTCTTCACCCAGCTGCTGGACCGCCCCGAGCTGCTCGGTCTCGAGGCCGGCATCGTGCTGCAGGCCTACCTGCCCGACGCGCTGTCCGAGATGATCAAACTGCAGGAGTGGTCGGCGGCCCGGCGGGCTCGCGGCGGCGCGCCGATCAAGGTGCGCCTCGTCAAGGGTGCCAACCTGCCCATGGAGCGGGCGCAGGCGTCCCTCTTCGGCTGGCCGCTGGCGACGTGGGGTAGCAAGCAGGAGACCGACACGTCATACCTGAGCGTCCTGAACTACGCGCTGCAGCCCGAGCGGATCAAGAACGTCCGCGTCGGCGTGGCTGGTCACAACCTCTTCAACATCGCCTACGCGTGGATCCTGGCCGGCCGCAACGGAGTTCGCGACGGCATCGAGTTCGAGATGCTTCTCGGTATGGCGGAGGGCCAAGCCGCGGCCGTCCGCGAGACCGTCGGCGACCTGCTGCTCTACGTGCCGGTGGTCCACCCGAAGGACTTCGACGTGGCGATCTCCTACCTGGTGCGCCGGCTCGAGGAGGGCGCGAGCCAGGACAACTTCATGTCGGCGGTGTTCGAGCTGCACGACAGCGCGGCGCTCTACCAGCGGGAGAAGGACCGCTTCGTCGCGTCGCTGGCCGCGCTGACCGACACCGTGCCGCCGTCACACCGGGTCCAGGACCGGCGGCAGCCGGTCGACGCAGCACCGATGACCCACTTCGCGAACACCCCGGACACCGACCCCTCGCTGCCCGGCAACCGCGAGTGGGGCGCGCAGATCATCGGCCGGATCGCGACGTCGACACTGGGCGTTGACCTGGTGGCCGAGCACTCCGTCGACGACGCCGACGCCGTGGCGTCGATCATCGACGACACGCAGGCCGCCGGCGCATCGTGGGGTGCGCGGCCGGCGGCCGAGCGCGCCGGCATCCTGCGCGCGGCTGCGGTCGAGTTCGAGAAGCGCCGCGGTCAGCTGCTCGAAGTCGCCGGGTCCGAGTGCGGCAAGACGCTGGATCAGGGTGATCCGGAGGTCTCCGAGGCGATCGACTTCCTCAACTACTACGCCGATCTGGCCGAGAGCCTGGAGCAGGTCGACGGCGCTGCACCGCAGCCGGTCCGGCTCACGCTGGTCGTGCCGCCGTGGAACTTCCCGCTCGCCATACCGACCGGTGGTATGGCGGCCGCGCTTGCCGCCGGCTCCGCGGTGATCGTCAAGCCCGCACCGCAGGCGGCGCGGTGCGGCTCGGTCCTCGTTGAAACCCTTTGGGCTGCAGGCGTTCCCAAGGACGTGCTGCGTCTGGTCCACGTCCCGGAGAACGAGGTCGGCAAGGCGCTGGTCTCCTCCCCGAAGGTCGACCGGCTCATCCTCACCGGCGCGTTCGACACGGCTGCGCTGTTCCGCACGTTCCGACCCGACCTGCCGCTGCTCGCGGAGACGTCGGGCAAGAACTCGATGATCGTCACCCCGAATGCCGACCTCGACCTGGCGGTGAAGGACCTCGTCGCGTCAGCGTTCGGTCACGCCGGGCAGAAGTGCTCGGCCGCGTCATTGGCGATCCTCGTCGGCTCCGTTGCCGAGTCCGATCGTTTCCGGAACCAGCTGATCGACGCCGTCACCTCGCTCAAGGTGGGCTTCCCCAGCGACCCGACCACGCAGATGGGCCCGGTCATCGAGCCGGCGGCCGGAAAGCTGAAGAAGGCTCTCACCACACTGGACCCGGGCGAGTCGTGGCTGGTGAAGCCCGAGCAGCTCGACGACGAGGGTCGTCTCTGGTCACCCGGGGTCAAGACCGGCGTCAAGCGCGGCTCGGAGTACCACCTGACCGAATACTTCGGCCCCGTGCTCGGGCTCATCGCAGCCGCGGACCTGGACGAGGCGATCGCCATACAGAACCAGACCGACTACGGCCTCACCGCCGGCCTGCACTCGCTGGAGCGCACCGAGCTGGAGACGTGGATCGAGAAGGTCGAGGCGGGCAACGCCTACATCAACCGGACGACGGTCGGTGCGATCGTACGGCGGCAGCCCTTCGGTGGTTGGAAGAAGTCGGCCGTCGGCGCCGGCACGAAGGCCGGTGGCCCGAATTACCTTGTCGGGCTGATCGATTGGACGACGCAGGTGGCGACTCAGTCCGCCCCGGTCGACACGAAGGTGCAGCGGCTGCTCGACGCCTCGGGCTTGACCGGCGACGCAGCGGACTTCCTGCGCCGCGCCACCGGCTCCGACGCGCTGGCGTGGCGCGACGAATTCGGTTGCGCCAAGGACGTTTCCGGTCTGCTGGCGGAGAAGAACGTCTTCCGCTACCGGCCGGTGCCGGTCACGGTTCGCGTCGAGGCCGACGAGCCGGTGCAGCTCGTCCGGATCGTCGCTGCCGGACTGGTGGCGGGCGCTCCGGTGACGGTCTCTCTCGGGGTTTCGCTCGATGCCGCTGTCGTCAGCGCTCTCAAGGCCGCCGGCGCGAGCGTCGCCGAGGAGGATGACGCCGCGTGGGCGACCCGACTCCGCGGTGACGACGCGCCGCACCGGGTCCGACTGGTCGGTGGCACCCGCGAAGGCTTCGCCACTGCCAGTGAGGGCCGAGCCGACATTGCGCTCTACACCCAGCCGGTCCTCGAGGCAGGCCGCATCGAGCTGCTGCCCTTCCTGCACGAGCAGGCGGTCGCCGTCACCGCGCATCGCTTCGGTTCGCCGACGCCGCTGGCGGAGGACCTGTTCTAGGTGACTTGCTCTTTGGTTATGCCGAGAGTGCGGTATGGCGCACTCTCGGCATAACCAGACCCGGGTTGCGGCCTATTTGTCCGCGGTCCAGTCGTAGAACCCCTGACCGGTCTTCCGGCCGAGGTGACCGGCCGCGACCTTGTCCCGGAGCACCTGCGGCGGGGTGAAGCGTGGACCGAGCTCGCGCTCGAGGTGCTCGGCGATCGCGAGGCGTACGTCGAGTCCGACCAGGTCGGTGGTCTTGAGTGGTCCGACGGGGTGCCGGTAGCCCAGCTCCATCGCGGTGTCGATGTCCTGGGCGCTGGCGACGCCCTCGTCGACCATTCGCATGGCCTCCAGCGCGATGGCGACGCCGAGGCGGCTGCTGGCGAATCCGGGCGAATCCTTCACGGTGACAGCGGTTTTGCCGATCGCAGCGACCCAGCCCTGCGCAGCCGTCGTCAGCTCGTCCGCAGTCGTCTCGGCCACCACGATCTCGACCAGGGAGCTGCTCGGGACCGGGTTGAAGAAGTGCAACCCGATGACCTGCCCCGGGTTCGGCAGTCGCTTCGCCAGGTCGGTCACCGACAGCGAGCTGGTGTTGGTGCCGAGCTTCGCGTCCGGCACGATGCCGGCGACCTCGGTCAGCACTGCCGCCTTCAGGTCGGCGTCCTCGGGCACCGCCTCGACGATCAGACCGCAGCCGGCCAGCTCCTGCCGGTCGGTCGCGAACGTGACTGTGCCGTGGTCGGTCTGCCCACGCTCGGCCGACTTGGCGAGGCTGCGCTCGATCCGCTCCCGGCCCGCGGCGGACGCTTCGTCCGAACTCTCGACGACCACGACGTCGGCGCCACGGAGCAGGAACGCGTGGGCGATGCCGGCACCCATCCGGCCGGCACCGATCACGCCGATCCGTTCGGGCAGAACATTTTTCGTCACTTCTTCCGCTCCTTCCGCTCCAGGAATGCCGTCATCCGGTCGTACTTCTCCTCCGTCTCGAAGAGCACCGCCTGCGCGATGTCGTCGATCAACGGGTGCGCCTCGCGCGGCGCGTGGAAGACCGACTTGGTCAGCCGCACGGCCTGCGGCGCCTGCCGGGCGATCCGGTCGGCGAGCGCCATACCGGCCGCCTCCAGCTCGTCTTGCTCCACGATGTCGTTGAGCAGGCGGCAGCCGAGCGCCTCCTCCGCGGTCAGCACCCGACCGGCCAGCAGGATCTCCTTGGCGAGCGGCTCACCGACCAGCTCCGCCAGACGCCAGGACGCGCCCGCGGCAGCGAGGATGCCGAGGCCGGGCTCCGGGTTGCCGATCTTCACCCTCGGCGTGCCGATCCGGAAGTCGCACGCGTAGGCCAGCTCCGCGCCACCACCGAGCGCGTAACCGTCGATCAGGGCGATCACCGGCATCGGCAGCTTGCGGATCCGGTCGAAAATGCCGGAGTTGATGCCCTGCAGCGCATCGTCACGTCGCCGCTCACGCAACTGGCCGATGTCGGCACCGGCGGCGAAAACGCCTCCGCTGCCGGTGATCAGCCCGATGCGGGGCTGGCGCTCCAACAGCGAACAGGCCTCGTGCAACGCGGCGACGGTGTCGGCGTCGATGGCGTTGCGCACCTCCGGCCGGTTCAGGCGTATGACGATCCGGTCCTCGCTGGGTTCCAGCTCGACGGCGCTCATGGTCATGCCCGTTCCAGGAGAAGGGCGGATCCCTGACCCACACCCACGCACATCGTGGCCAGGCCGCGCTTGCCACCGGTGTCGCGCATGCGACGCAGCAGCGTCACGACCAGGCGCGTGCCGGAGCACCCGAGCGGGTGACCCAGCGCGATGGCTCCGCCGTCGGCGTTGACGATATCGGCGTCCAGCTTCAGGTCCCGCATGCACGCGATCGACTGCGACGCGAAGGCTTCGTTGAGCTCGACCGCGTCGAGCGAATCCACCTGCCAGCCCACGCGATCCAGCGCCTTCTGGGTGGCCGGGACCGGGCCGATGCCCATGATCTCCGGTGCCACACCGGCACTCGCGCCGGCGACGATGCGAGCCTTCGGTTGCAGACCGCTCTCGGTCAGGAACTTCTCGGACACCACGACGACGGCGGCCGCTCCGTCATTGAGCGACGACGCGTTGCCGGCGGTGATCACGCCATCGGGCTTGTTGACCGGCCGCAACTTCGCCAGCTTCTCCGCCGTTGTGTCCGGGCGCGGACCCTCGTCGCGCGTGACGTCGCCGACCGCGATGATCTCGTCGTCGAAGCGGCCCGCATCGCGAGCCGCCACCGCACGCTGATGTGACTGCAGCGCAAAGGTATCCAGCTCCTCGCGGTTCAGCTGCCACTGCTCGGCGACCCGCTCGGCCGTCTGCGGCATCGACAGGGTCGTGTCCGCGTCGTACTGCGGGTTGGTGAACCGCCAGCCGATCGCGGTGTCGAAACTGGGACCCGGCTTCGCCCAGGGTCGCGACGGCTTCGCCTGCACCCACGGCGCCCGGGTCATCGACTCGACACCGCCGGCGACCACGATGTCCGCATCGCCCGCGGCGATCATCTGGCGGGCCGTCGTGATCGCGGTCAGCCCGGACGCGCACAGCCGGTTGACGGTGAATCCCGGCACGTTCTGGGGCAATCCGGCGAGGAGCACCGCCATACGGGCGACGTTGCGGTTGTCCTCACCCGCCTGGTTCGCGGCGCCGAAGATCACCTCGTCGATGCGTTCAGGGTCGATCCCCGACCGGCGGACGACCTCGCCGACGACGAGCGCGGCCAGGTCGTCGGGCCGGTGTGCGGCCAACGCTCCGCCATACCGGCCGATGGGGGTGCGAATGGCGTCGAGGACGAAGGCCTCCGGCATACATTGCTCCTTTGAAATCGGGTGGTGCTCAGGCGTCGAAGTCGACGGTGACCTCGTCGCTGATCGGGAAGCTCTGGCAGGTGACGACGAAGCCCTGCTCGACCTCGGCGTCCTCGAGGGCGTAGTTGCGGGCCATCTCGACCTCGCCATGGGTGACCTTGGCGCGGCATGTGCCGCACACGCCGCCCTTGCACGCGAACGGCATGTCCGGCCGCTTCTGTTGCGCGGAGTCAAGTACGGTCGTCGTCTTGGGGACCGCCGTGGTGGTGCTGCGACCGTCGAGCACCACTGTCAATGACGAGGTTTCACCCTCGACGATGGCGTCGGCATGCCGCAGCTGCGGCGGCGGCGCGTCGACGTAGAACAGCTCGTAGTGAATGCGGTCCTTGGCGACACCGAGCTCCTCCAGCACGGAGCGCGTCTCGGTCAACATGTCGATCGGGCCACACAACCAGACATGGTCGACCTGCGCCAAAGGCACCAACTCCCGCAGGATGGTGCGCAGGCGGTCTCCTTCGAGCCGTCCGGAGAAGAGCTCGACGTCGCGCGGCTCGCGCGACAGGACGTGAATCAGGTCGAAACGCTGGCGATTGGCGTTCTTGAGGTCGGCGAGCTCCTCGGCGAACATCACCGTGTTGGTGGCGCGGTTGCCGTAGAGCATGGTCACCGTGGACTCCGGATGTGTCACCACGGACGACGCGATCGAGAGCATCGGCGTGATGCCGGAGCCGACTGCGATGCACAGGTGCCGCGCGGGCTGGTCGGGCTCGGCGCGGAAGCTGCCGCTCGGACGCTGCACCTCGATGGTGTCGCCGGGCCGCACCTCGTGCACCAGCCATTTGGAGAAGAGACCGTCCGGGATCTCGCGGACACCGATGCGCGGCAGGCTGCCGACCGGTGAGCTGATCGAGTAGGTACGCCGGTGCTCGACACCGTCGACGACGCGACGCAGCGTGAGCGCTTGCCCTGCGGCGAAAGCGAATTCGTCCTTCAGCTCATCGGGCACGTCGAACGTCACGGCGACGGAGTCGTCGGTCAGTTGCTCGACATCGCGCACCACGAGACGGCGGAAGGGTGCAGTCCGAGAATTGATGTCGCTCTCGGGCGTCAGGGTGGTCACGTCAGATTTCCTTCACGTGGTCGAAGGGTTCGCCGCAGGCACGGCAGCGGTAGAGCGCCTTGCACGCCGTGCTGCCGAACTCGCTGGTCACCTCGGTGTCGCCGGACCCACACTGCAGACAATGTATGGCGCGCCGGGTCGGCGCCAACTGCAGCGATATCGGGCCGCGCGGAGCTTGTCCCGGCGGCGAGATGCCGTTGTCCGACAATGCTTTCCGGCCCTCGTCGGTGATCCAATCGGTGGTCCACGGCGGGCTGAGCTGCACCCGCACCCGCACTGACGAAAAGCCTGCGTCGGTCAGCCGGTGCACGAGGTCGTCCCGCATCGTCGCCATCGCCGGGCACCCGGTGTACGTCGGGGTGATCGCGACAACAATCGTGCCGTCGTCATCCTGGCGGACGTCCCGCAGCACACCCAGATCGGCGAGGGTCAGCATCGGCAGCTCCGGGTCGGTGACTTCCGACGCGATCCGCCAAGCACGTTCCACCGCGGTGGCTTCCAGTGTTTCGACCATGCTCACCACCTGCCCATCGGGTGCGCCCGGGCGACCACCTGCATTTCGCCGAGCAGCATGCTGAATGCTTCGGAATGCATCCCCTGCCGACCGGTGCGGCCACGGACGCCCGCGAGTGCCGGGAGGTCCGGTGCCGTCATACCTGCGACGGCCAGGACCTGGTCGAGCACCACACCGACCTCAGCGGCCAGCGACGCCGGGTCGACCCCGACGCGGCTCTCCGGCTCGGTGGACGTCGTCAGCTCGGGGATCAGCGGCCACACCATGCGCATCGCGTCGGTCAACCGGCGGTGGGATTCCTCCGTGCCCCGGGCGAGTGTCACGAACCAGCGCCCGGCGAAATCCCGGTGGTAGGCAAGCTCTTTCACGCCCTTGGCGGCAATCGCCGCGACCACGGCATCCGCGTGGTCGACCAGCCGCTGCAGGATCGCCAGCCGCCAGGTGGACATCACCAGCAGCCGGGTCACCAGCTCCGCGAAGTCGCCGTTCGGGACCTCGGCCAGCCGCACGTTGCGGAAGTCGCCGGCATCGCGGAAGTAGGCGAGCCGGTCCTCGTCGGGGACCGGAGATCCCTCGGGCAGGGACGGCACCAGCGACGGATCCGCGGCAGCCGCGCGGGCCAGCAACAACCGTGCCTGACCGACGAGGTCCAGCGCGATGTTGGCGATCGCGATGTCCTCCTCGAGGTCGGGCGCACGGCTGGTCCACTCCGACAGGCGCTGCGCATAGATGAGTGCGTCATCGCCGAGCATCAAGCAATACTGCGCCAATTCGGCCGCATCGATGCCGTCCGGGATTGTCGTGTCGACACCCGCCAGCGGGTCCTCGAAGTCGGTGCCGAACGCCCAGTGCGCGTCGTTGCCGAGCAGCCCGGCATACGCGTTGTCGTGCGCGCCCTCGGCGTCCTGCTGGATGTGCTCACTCATGGGTGCCTCACATGTGGGGGACATCAGCGGGGATGTCGTAGAAGGTCGGGTGCCGGTAGACCTTGTCGCCGCTCGGAGCGAAGAGCGGGTCCTTCTCCAACGGGCTCGACGCGGTGATGTCCGCGGACTTCGCGACCCAGATCGACACGCCCTCGTTGCGGCGGGTGTACACGTCACGCGCGTGGCGCAGCGCCATGTCCGCGTCGGGAGCGTGCAGCGAACCCACGTGCACGTGGTTGAGTCCGCGCTTGCTGCGGATGAAGACTTCGTAGAGCGGCCATTCGGCTGAATTTGATGTGTTGTCAGTCATTTCGAGTCCTCACTGCGGGTCGAGTAGGGCGAGCCGCTAGGCGAGACCGTATCGAGACCCTCGCGGTTTCGATACGCCTCCTCCGCTTCGCTCCCCCGGCTACTCGACCCGCTTGAATTTGCGAATGCCATCGCGGCTTCTCGGACCCAGGCGCCTTCGTCGTACGCCGCCTTGCGGTGCGCGACTCGCTGGGTGTTGCAAGGGCCGTTGCCCTTGACGACGTGCCAGAACTCCTCCCAGTCGGGCTCGCCGTAGTCGTAGGAGCCGCGCTCGGCATTCCACTTCAGCTCCGGGTCCGGGAACGTGACACCGAGCGCTTCCGCCTGCGACATCGACATGTCGACGAACCGTTGCCGCAGCTCGTCATTCGTATGGCGCTTGATGCCCCACTCCATCGACTGTGCGGTGTTGGGTGAATCGCCGTCCGGCGGGCCGAACATCATCAGCGCCGGCCACCAGAAGCGGTTGACCGACTCCTGCACCATCGCGCGCTGATCGTCCGTGCCGCGCATCATCGTCATCAGCAGCTCGTAACCCTGCCGCTGGTGGAACGACTCCTCCTTGCAGATGCGGATCATCGCGCGCCCGTAGGGCCCGTACGACGTCCGGCACAGCGGCACCTGGTTGCAGATCGCGGCGCCGTCGACCAGCCAGCCGATGGTGCCGACATCGGCATACGTCAGCGTCGGGTAATTGAAGATCGAGGAGTACTTCTGCTTGCCAGAGATCAACCGTCGGGTCAGCTCGTCGCGCGAGACACCCAGCGTCTCGGTCGCGGAGTAGAGGTAGAGCCCGTGGCCCGCCTCGTCCTGAACCTTGGCCAGCAGCACCGCCTTGCGCCGCAGCGACGGGGCGCGGGTGATCCAGTTGCCCTCCGGCTGCATGCCGATGATCTCCGAGTGCGCGTGCTGCGCGACCTGCCGGATCAGCGTCTTGCGGTAGTCGTCCGGCATCCAGTCGCGCGGCTCGATGCGGTCGTTGGCGGCGATCGTCGCTGCGAAGGCCTCCTCCAGCGGAGCCTGATCAACCTGCACGGTGTCCTCCTGCGCTATTTACAGACCGAGTGGTCAGTTATTAGTCTGGCACGTGACGGCCGCCATTGGCAACGACGAGGGAGTCCCCGGTGACAGATGCACGCATGCTCGAGAGCTACGCCGCAGGATCGTGGTTTCGGTCCGATGCCGAGGGCGACCCCCTGCTCGATGCCACGACCGGAGAGACGGTCGCCCGCATCAGCAGCGTCGGCGTGGATCTCGCCGCGATGGTCCGTCACGCCAAGGAGGCCGGCGGGCCCGCCATACGGGAGCTGACCTTCCACGAGCGCGCCATGCTCATGAAGGAGGTCGCACTGCTCCTGTCGAAGCCGGAGATCAAGGACGAGCTGTATGACGCGTCCTTCAAAACCGGTGCCACCAAAAAGGATTCGTGGGTCGACATCGACGGCGGCATCGGCACCGTCTTCAGCTACTCCAGCAAGGCCCGCCGCGAGCTGCCCAACTCCACCGTCGCCCCCGACGGCCCCCTGGAGCAGCTCGGCAGGGGCGGCACCTTCGTCGGGCAGCACGTCTTCACCTCGCGCCCCGGCGTCGCCGTCGAGATCAACGCGTTCAACTTTCCGGTCTGGGGCATGCTCGAAAAGCTCGCTCCCGCCTTCATTTCCGGCCTGCCGAGCATCGTGAAGCCGGCCAGCCAGACGGCATACCTGACCGAACTCGCGGTGCGTCGCATCATCGAGGCCGGGATCCTGCCCGAGGGCAGCCTGCAGTTCCTCGCCGGCAGCGCCGGCACACTGCTCGACGAGCTGACCGTGCAGGACTCCGTCGCATTCACCGGATCCGCACACACCGCGGGCATCCTGCGGCGGCACGAGTCGGTGCTGCACGGCGGGGTTTCCCTTGGCGTGGAAGCAGATTCGCTCAACTGCTCAGTGCTCGGCACCGACGTCACGACCGACGACCCGGAGTTCGACCTCTTCGTCAAGGGCGTCGTCACCGAGATGACCGTCAAGGCCGGCCAGAAGTGCACCGCCATTCGCCGGGTGATCGTGCCCGAGCCGATGATCGACCCGGTCATCGAGGCGATCAGCGCACGCCTGGACAAGACCACCGTCGGCGACCCGCGCGACGAGACCACTCGCATGGGACCACTCACCTCACTCGCGCAGCGTGACGAGGTGCGTAAGGCGATCGAGGCGCTGCGCTCCGCCGCCGATGTCGTGTATGGCGACCCCCACGCCACTGTCGGCGACGAGCGCGGCGCGTTCATGCAGCCGGTGCTCCTCCGCGCACATGCCGACTCCACCCAGGTGCACGACGTCGAGCCCTTCGGCCCGGTCGCATCGGTGATCGGCTACGGATCCACTTCTGACGCAGTGCAATTGGCGGCTCGCGGCAAGGGCAGCCTAGTCGGATCCGTCGTGACCAACGACCCCGACGTCGCCCGGGACATCGTGCGCGGCGTCGCCCCCTGGCACGGTCGCATTCTGGTGCTCAACCGCGATGATGCGAAGGAATCCACCGGCCACGGCTCGCCGCTGCCGATGCTCGTGCACGGCGGCCCCGGACGCGCCGGCGGCGGCGAGGAGCTCGGCGGTGTCCGCGGCATCCTGCACCACATGCAGCGCACCGCCATACAGGGCTCGCCGGACATGCTGACCGCGATCACCGGGCGCTGGACGACCGGCTCGGCACGTGCCGCCGCCGACATGCATCCGTTCCGAAAGTCGTTGGCACAGTTGCAGATCGGCGACACCGTCGAGACCGGCAGCCGCACCATCACCCTCGACGACATCAACGACTTCGCGGCAAAGACCGGCGACACTTTCTACGCGCACACCGACCCCGAGGCGGCTGCTCAGAACCCGATCTTCGGCGGCATCGTCGCGCACGGCTACCTCATCGTGTCACTCGCCGCCGGCCTCTTCGTCGAGCCCAACCCGGGCCCCGTGCTGGCCAACTTCGGCGTCGACAACCTGCGGTTCCTGACTCCGGTCAAGGCCGGCGACTCGATCAGCGTCAAGCTCACCGCGAAGCAGATCACGCCCCGGCAGACCGCCGACTACGGCGAGGTCCGCTGGGACTGCCTGGTCACCAACCAGGACGGCGAGGCCGTGGCGACATACGACGTGCTGACGCTGGTCGCCAAGGAGTAGCCACCGAGCCGCACAGTGAACGCCGAGCCGCACAGCTGCAGGTGTGCGACTCGGCGCTAGCTGTGCGAGTCGGCGCGGCAGTCGGCGCAGGTGCCGAGCAGCGCGGCGTGCTGGGCGTCGAGCTCGAACCCGAGCTCGTCCCGCATGCGGTCTCCGAGCGGCTCCAGCCACTCGGTCGGTATGTCGAAGAACCGCTCACACGTCGTGCACTGCAGATGCGCGTGACTGTGCCGCGACGCCGCGGAGTGCTTCAGGTGGTAGATCGTGGCACTGCCCGGCACATGGGTGTGCGCGACGATGCCCAGCTCGGTCAGCGACTGCAGGGATCGATAAACGGTCGCCCGGTGCACACCGGGCTCGGCGGCATCGACCCGCTCGGCGATGTCCTCGGCGCACAGGTGACCGCGCGCCTCGTCCAGCACCTCGAGCACCGCCCGTCGCGCCGCGGTCACTCGCTCGCCCTTCTCGCGCAGTTGGCCCAGCGCTTCGGCAACTGCAGGGGCTTCATCGGTATGACGCATCGTGCACCTCCTTCCCGCCGATTGTCCCTCAGCCGGACCGGCCCGGAGGCGTCAGCGCCGTCTTGAGCTTCGACGCGATCGAGACCTCCGGTATGCCGAGCGAGGTCAGGTGCGCGGTGACGGCGTCCAGGAAGTCCACCGTGCCGTCCTGTGTGAGCTCGACCTCGAGCTCGTGCCACCTCTGGTCCAGCGTCGGGTCGAGCAGGTTGTGCGTCGTGACGCGGTCGTCGCACATCGTCGCGACCGGCCCCGCCGGCCCGTCGAGCCGGCGCTCCACCCGGCTGGTGCGGACCCGGCAGATCGGTCGGAGCCGCTCACCATCGGTCAGGTGCTCCACCTCCCTGGCGAACTCCTCCGGCGGCGTGTCGGCGGCCGCATCCAACGGAAGCCCGTGCTCGAGCCGCCCCTCCCCTTCGCCCGGCACCTTGAGATGCCAGCCGTCGTCACCACCACCCGTCCGCCGCCGCAGGGTCACCCCGGCCCTCGCCAGCCGTATGTCGCCGGTGTCGTAGTAGAGCGCGTCGAGTTCGAACCGCTGTGGCTCCGCCGCGGTGTCGACGCCCGGCCAGTCCACCGGGTCGGGCGGCGCGTCGTCGGGGCCGAGCGCGAACTTGCGCTCCACTTCAAGATGTTGATCCGCCTGCGCCATTCCTACACTCCCGTCGCCTCGTGCCGCCATACAACTACGGGCGGCAGCCCGACCACGTCATACCCCGTCGCACCACGGTCGTCACGGATGCCGTCATTCGGCATACCGACCCCGGGTTTGCTTGATGTACTGGCGAGTAGCACAATGAAGTTACTGACGAGTAGGCCCATCTGGAGGAGCCAGAGCCATGTCCCATTACAAGAGCAACACCCGCGATCTGGAGTTCAACCTCTTCGAACTCCTGGGTCGCGAGGATGTTCTCGGTTCGAGCCCGTACGACGAGGTCGATGCCGACACCGCACGCGAAATGATCAAGGAGCTGGCCCGACTGGCCGAGAACGAGCTGGGCGACAGCCTGCTCGACTCGGACCGCAACCCGCCGGTCTACGACCCGAAGACCAAGACTGCAACGCTGCCGGAGAGCTTCAAGAAGTCCTACCAGGCCTACCTCGACTCGGGGTTCCAGGCCGTCGACCTGCCCAAGGAGTTCGACGGCACCGTCGTACCCCCGTCGCTGAAGTGGGCGATGAACGAGCTGGTGCTCGGCTCGAACCCGGCGATCGGCATGTATGCCGCGACGTTCTCGTTCGCTCGCCTGATGAACGTGCTGGGCACCGACGACCAGAAGAAGCTCGCCAAGTGGATCGCCCAGGGCTCCTGGGGCGCCACCATGGTGCTGACCGAGCCGGACGCGGGCTCCGACGTCGGAGCAGGCCGCACCAAGGCCGTCCAGCAGCCCGACGGCACGTGGCACATCACCGGCGTGAAGCGCTTCATCACCTCCGCCGAGCAGGACATGAGCGACAACATCGTGCACTTCGTGCTCGCCCGCCCGGAGGGTGCCGGCCCCGGCACCAAGGGCCTGTCGCTCTTCATCGTGCCGAAGTACCACGTCGACCTCGAGACTGGCGAGCTCGGCGAGCGCAACGGCGTCTACACGACCAACGTCGAGCACAAGATGGGCCTGAAGGTCTCGACGACCTGCGAGCTGACCTTCGGCGACGGCGAGCCGGCCGTCGGCACGCTCCTCGGCGACGAGCACAACGGCATCGCGCAGATGTTCCAGGTCATCGAGCACGCGCGAATGCTGGTCGGCACCAAGGCAATTGCCACCCTGTCGACGGGCTACCTCAACGCGCTCGACTACGCCAAGCAGCGCGTGCAGGGCGCCGACATGACCACGCCGGCCAAGGACGCACCGCGCGTCACGATCACCCACCACCCGGACGTGCGCCGCAGCCTGATGCTGCAGAAGGCGTATGCCGAGGGCCTGCGCTCGCTGGTGCTCTACACCGCCAGCCAGCAGGACATCGTCGACGCGGAGTTCCTGCGTACCGGCTCCGAGCCCGAGGCCGGCTCGCCCGCGGAGATGGCCGGCAAGCTCAACGATCTGCTGCTGCCGATCGTCAAGGGCGTCGGCTCGGAGCGCGCCTGGGTGCTGCTCGGCACCGAGTCGCTGCAGACCTTCGGTGGCTCCGGCTTCCTGCAGGACTACCCGGTCGAGCAGTACGTCCGTGACGCCAAGATCGACACGCTCTACGAGGGCACCACCGCGATCCAGGGTCAGGACTTCTTCTTCCGCAAGATCGTCAAGGACCAGTTCGCATCGCTGATGCACCTGGCCGGACTGATCACCGAGACCGTCAAGGGCGGCGACGGACACGACGGCCTGCAGGCCGAGCGCGAGCTGCTCGGCACCGCGCTCGCCGACGTGCAGGGCATCGCCGAATGGCTTGCCACCACGGCGATGTCGGCGCTCGAGGAGGGCAAGGCCAAGGAGATCTACAAGGTCGGCCTCAACACCTCGCGCTTCCTGCTCGCCGCCGGCGACCTGGTCATCGGGTGGTTGCTGGTCCGTGGCGCCGAGGTCGCGCAGGCCCGGCTCGACGCCGGCGACGCCGGTTCGGACGAGGCGTTCTACCGCGGCAAGGTCGCGGCGGCGAAGTTCTACGCCGCCACCGTGCTGCCGAAGATCACCGCCGAGCGCGCCATCGCCGAGTCCACCGGCCTCGACCTGATGGACCTGCCGGAAGAGTCCTTCTGATCCTTCGCCCCTGAGCCCGTCGGCGTTCCCCTTCACATCGACAGGCTCAGAAACACACCGAGAGGGCCCGGAGAATCACCCGTTCGCGGGTTGGTTCTCCGGGCCTCTCGGCGTTCACCCATCCCGAATGACGGCTTCTTCGCCGAGTGACGGTCCAATCTCGCCGTCACTCGGCGAGGGAGCCGTCATTCGGCATGGTGGATCAGCCGACTTGGTCAGTTGTTCATATTTGTTGGTCGCTTGTCCACCTTCGTGGCGTGATCCCTGTCATAGTCGAAATCGTCGGCGCGGGCGGACCGCGCACCCTCAGGCGAAGGAGACCGTGCGATGACGGTTCACGAGGAGAAGACCCAGCCCACCCGCCGGACCGTCTTGCGCGGCACTGCTGCTGCCGGCGTGGGCGCAGCGGTCGCAGTCACAGCAGTCGGCGGCGCCCCCGACGCCGAGGCGAGCACCGACTCGGCATACCTCGTCGGCCGCGGCATCGGCGACACGACCGGGGCGTGTGCCGAGAACGGCATGATGGGTTACTCGATGCCGCAGCAGATCGACAACGGCATCTCGATGCGGCTCCGCGCCCGCGCCTTCGTGGTCGTCGACCGGGCGACCGGCAAGCGGATCGCGTGGTGCGTGGCCGACCAGGCGCTCATCCCGGTCGCGGCCCATGCGGCCATCGTGGCGAAACTGATGGCCAAGTATCCCGGCACCTACGACTACACGAATGTCTGTGTCACTGCTACGCATTCGCACTCGACACCGGGCGGCTGCTCGCACGATTTCATCTACAACCTGGCGATCCTGGGCTTCCAGCAGGACACCTTCGACGCGATGGTCGACGGCTTCGTCGACGCGATCAGCGCCGCCCACGACGACCTCAAGCCGGGCAGCATCAGCGTCGGACACACGACCCTGGACAACGCCAGCCGCAACCGATCGCAGAAGGCATTCGACCTCAACCCCGACTCGGACAAGGCCGCCTTCCCGGACGCAATCGACCCGCACATGATCGTCTGGCGCTTCAAGCAGGGCAGCACGGACGTCGGTGCGATCTCGTGGTTCCCGACGCACGGCACGTCGCTGCCGAACACGAATCTCCTTGTCAGCGGGGACAACAAGGGGTATGCCGCGTGGTCGTGGGAGCGCGAGCAACTCGGCCAGGACTACCTCGCAGGTCAGCCGAAGTTCGTCGCGGCGTTCGCACAGTCGGCCGCGGGCGACATGTCCCCCAATCTGGAGCTGAAGCCCGGCACCGGTCCGACCGACGATCCGTGGCGGAACATCGCGATCATCGGCGACCGGCAGAAGGCCGCAATGCAGCAGGCCTGGAAGTCCGCGAGCGAGCCGATATCCGGGTCGATCGGAAGCATCGCGACATACATCGATATCGGTGACATCGCTATCGATTCGAAGTGGACGCCGGACGGCCAGGAGCACCACACGACGCCGGCGGTGATCGGTGCGTCGATGCTCGCCGGCAGCGTCGAGGACGGCCCCGGCCTGGGCTACCCGGAGGGCTGGACCGGTCCGCTGGCGAAGTTGTGGGCGATGCTGCCGTCGATGCCGCCGTCGCCCGGGTGGATGCTCGCCGAGCAGCAGCCCAAGCTGTGCACGCTGCCCGTCGGCCTCGTCGGGGCCGCGCCGAGCCGGGTGCTGATCCAGGTGCTGAAGATCGGCCAGTTCCACATCGTGTGCACCCCGTGCGAGGTGACGATCGTCGCCGGCCTGCGGATCCGGCGCTCGGTCGCAGCCGAACTCGGTGTGCCGATCGAGCAGGTGATGATCCAGTCCTACTCCAACGGGTATGCCGAATACGTCACAACGCCAGAGGAATACGCGTCCCAGCAGTACGAGGGCGGATCCACGCTCTACGGTCGCTACGAGCTGTGCGCCTACCAACAGGAGCTGGCGGGCCTGGCCAAGAAGCTGCAGGACAACACGCCGGTGCCGGTCGGCAGCGCCGGTGCACCGTCGCCGCTGGGCTTCATCGATCTGGTGCCGGGGGTCGTCTACGACAATCCGCCGTTGGGCAAGAAGTTCGGCCAGGTGGTGACTGCTCCCGCGACGTCATACGATCGCGGGTCGCAGGCCAAGGTCGAGTTCGTGACCGGGCATCCGAAGAACAACCTGCGCCGCGGCGGGACGTTCCTCGAGGTGCAGCGCAAGGTCGGGCTGTCGTGGAAGCGCGTGCAGGACGACGGCGACTTCGCCACGAAGTTCGTCTGGAAGCGCACGGATGTGCTGCTGGGCTCCTCGACGGCAACGATCACCTGGGACATCCCGACGGATGCGCCGACCGGGACGTATCGGATCGTGCACCATGGCTCGTCGAAGGCGCCGTTGACCGGCAAGATCACCGACTTCACCGGCGCCTCAACGGAATTCACCGTCAGCTGATCACGATTTGGCGGCCGGGCCGTCGTCGCGCACCTCATGGACGGCGGCGACCGCCTCGCGCAGCCGGCCTATCCAGTCGTCCTCGTGCTGGCCGACGAGCCGCACGCACCAGGCCAACGCCTCCGACCGCGACCGTGCGACACCGCCGTCGACCAGGGTGTCGAGCACCCGGCGCTCCGGCTGCCGCAGCCGGGTCATCACCGGCACCGACAGGTTGGTGAAGACCTCTCGCGTCTCCCCGCAGACGGCACCCCAGGCGACCTTGCCGCCGAAGCGCCGCTGGGCCTCGTCCGCGATCCGCATCCGCTTGCCGCGCGTGTCCTCACGCCAGCGCTTGATGCGGCCGCTCTCCGCGGCGCGGGCTCCGTCCTGATCGGCGCCCTCGTCAGACTTGTCCACTGTCGGCGCCGTCAACGTGCCGACGACCACGATCTCGTCGCGGTCGATCGTCACCTCCGGAACACCCTCGAACCAATCGTCGGGCAAGCGCCCGGCGAACCATCCTTCGATCTCGTTCATCTATTGATTACACGCTTACAGGATTACAACGTCAAGGCCTTGCTCGATCCGCCATCAGTCCGTGGCGCGGAGGGCCAGCTCCAGGCGGTCTGTGGCGCCCTCGATCAGCGAGACCGGGATGCCCCAATCCTGTTGGTAGACATGGCAGGCCGCGTGTTCGGGCAGCTCGCCGGTGACGGGGGCGCCGTCGCAGGCAGCGGCACGCACGGAGACGTGCAACACGCCCTCGGTGATCTCGCCGGACAGCTCGAGAGTCCGCTCCAGGCCCTGCGCGGCGCCGGCGCCGCTCACCAGCAGACCCTCGGGAGTGGCAGACACGGTGAGCTGCGTCGGGTCGCCATACCGCTTGTCGAGCTTCTGCCCCGTGGGCGGCACGAAGCCGACGGACAGTCGCAGCGCGCCCGGCGCGACCTCGGTCACCGACCGCTGCGTGCGCAGCGCGGCACCCGAAACCCGTGCAGCATCAGCGGGTATGGCGACTCGGGTGACTCGGTGCGCGGTCGACTCGACCACCAGCAGTCGGGTGCCGTCGGAGTCGGTTTCGACCAGCACGTCACTCGGCTCCGCCAGATCCGACGCCAGAGTCGACACCTCGCCGGTCGCCGGGTCGAAGCGTCGGATGGCTCCGTTGTAGGTGTCCGCGATGGCGACGCTGCCGTCCGGCAGCTCGGTGACGCCGAGTGGGTGCTGCAGCAGCGCATCGCTGGCCGGACCGTCGACGTGACCGAAGTCGAAGAGGCCCTTGCCGACATACGAGTCGAGACGGAAACCGCTGTCCGACAAGGAGATCGACCGCAATGCGGAGGTCTCGGAGTCGGCGATCCAGACCTTGCTGCCGTCGCCCGATGTCGCGAGTCCGGACGGCTGAGCCATCCAGGCGTCGTGTGCATCGCCGTCGCGCAGGCCCTCCTGGCTGGTGCCGGCGAGCACTGCCACCGAGTTGTCCTTCGAATCCGCGGCGAGGTGCAGCGCCCACAGCTGGTGAGTGCCGGCCATGGCGATGACCACCCGATCGATCCACCACGCGACGTCCCAGGGCGTCGACAACGGCTGCTTGAGCGCGGCACCACTGCCGGACCGCTCCCGCAGCTGCTCACCGGTGCCGGCCTGCGCGCGAACCTGACCGTCCGACAGGCGGATCGAAAAGATCTGGTGCCGCACGGAATCCGCCACGACGGCGTCATACCCCACACGCTCGGCGACGTCGAGGGGCAGCATCAGCACGCCCTGCGGCGAGTCGAAGGTGTCCCCGCCGTAGCGGGCGCGCTCGGTCTCCAGATCCGCCTCGAGGTGCACGACCTCGTGGTGTGCGGTGTCGGAAACGAGGTAGCTCCCATCACCCACCGCGGCCACCTTGCCCGGGAATCGCAGCGCGGTGGCGGGCGGTTCGGGTGCGACATACGGGCCGTCGCCGGTGCGCAACGTGCCCTTCGCGCGGTGCTCCTCCAGCAGCTCCCGGACCAGGACCGTCAGCCCGTGCGCATGCCCCTCACCGGAGAACTGCCCGACGATGTAACCCTCCGGGTCGATGACGACGAGCGTCGGCCAGGCACGGGCCGTGTACGCGCCCCACGTGGTCAGCTCCGGGTCGTCCAGCACCGGGTGGTGCACCGCGTAACGCTCGACAGCCTGCTCCAGCGCGACCGGGTCGGCCTCGTGCTCGAACTTCGGCGAGTGCACCCCGACCAGCACCAGCTGATCGGCGAATTCGCGTTCCAGTGGGCGCAATTCGTCCAGCA
The DNA here is from genome assembly GCF_035551235.1 of Flexivirga sp. Classification (GTDB taxonomy): domain Bacteria; phylum Actinomycetota; class Actinomycetes; order Actinomycetales; family Dermatophilaceae; genus Flexivirga. Next base: position 43,625 of record NZ_DASZNO010000024.1, read on the forward strand.
CGTGCAGGCAATTGACGCAGCAGAAGGTCCAGAAGTCGAGGACCACAACTTTGCCGCGCAGGTCCGCGAGGCGCACCTGCTCCCCGCCGGTGTTGAGCCAGCCCCGACCGAGGAGCTCCGGGGCACGCACGCGAATTCTCGTCATACCCCCATGATCGCGCGGGGTCGAACGTCGCCCTCAGCCGGTCGGCTTGGCGGCCAGCAGCACGGCGAAGTCGCCCGCCCGGTCGGTCCAGACCTGCCGGACCGGCAGGCCCACGTCCTCCAGCTCACCGGAGATCCCGCTGATCCGGAACTTCGTCGAGATCTCCACCCGCACCTCCTCGCCGGAGGCGAGCGTGAAGTCCAGCCCTGCTCCGGGCAGCCGGACCCGCTGCGGCATCTCTGCGCGCAGGCGCAGGTCCATGCGCTCCATGTGCGGGTCCCAGAACGGCACGTAGGCGAAGCCGTCCACGTCGATCTCGCTGCCCAATGCGTGGTTGAGGACGTGCAGGACGTTCCGCACGAAGTCCTCGGTCACCCCGTCCGGGTCGTTGTATGCCGCAACCAGTCGATCCGCGCTCTTCACCAGGTCGACGCCGAGCAGCAACGAATCACCAGCAACCAGAACGTCGCTCAGCGCACCGAGGAACGCGGCGCGCTCCTCGCGGTAGAGATTGCCGATGGTGCTGCCGAGGAAGGCGATGGTGCGGCGATCACCGGCGGGAAGCTGGGCCAGGTGCAGGGTGAAGTCGCCGACGACGGCCTCCACCCGCAGGCCCGGGTAGCGCTCCGCGAGCGTCTCGGTCGCCTGCCGCAGGGTCGCTTCCGACACATCGACAGGCGTGAACCGCCGCAGCCGGCCCGTCGCAGTGAACGCGTCCAGCAGGATCCGGCTCTTCTCGCTGGTGCCGCTGCCCAACTCGATCAGCGTGCTCGCCCCGCTGGCAGCTGCGATCTGCGGGGCGAAGTCGGAGAGGATCTCGTGCTCGGCGGCGAACGGGTAGTAGTCCGGCAACTTGGTGATCTGGTCGAACAGCTCCGAGCCGCGATCGTCATACAGCCACTTCGGGGAGATCGTGCGCGGCTGGCTGCCGAGGCCGCGGCGCACGTCCTCGATCAGGCTGTCACCGGCGCGGTCCGGATCGAGCAGCACCGAGACGACCGGCTCCGGCCTGGGACTCACGATGCACTCCCCTCGGCGAGTCGCAGGCCCGTCATCGGCCAACGCGCGCCCGCCGGGAAGAAGTTGCGGTATGACGCCCGCGCGTGCCCCGGCGGCGTCAGTGCGCAGCCGCCGCGCAGCACCATCTGGCCGGACATGAACTTGCCGTTGTATTCGCCGATGGCGCCCTCCGCCGGGTGGAAACCCGGATAGGCAAGATATGCCGAGGAGGTCCACTCCCAGCAGTCGCCATACATCTGCCGTAGTCGACCGGTGGCCGGAGGAGCCGAACGTGCATGGTAACTCTGCGAATTCGCGAGATTTGCGGTGTCGTCCGGATCTCCGAGCATGGTGCGTGCCGCGTGCTCCCACTCGGCCTCGGTCGGCAGTCGCTTGCCGGCCCAGCTGGCGAAGGCGTCGGCCTCGTAGTGACTCAGGTGGGTCACCGGCAGGCCCGGATTGACCGGGAACGTGCCGTGCAGTGTGTGCTCGAACCAGATGTCGTCGATCTGCTGCCAGTAGTACGGCGCCCGCCAGCCCTCCTGCTGCACGTGGCCCCACCCGTCGGACAACCAGAACCCGGCGCGGTCGTAGCCGCCGTCGGCCATGAAGTCGAGCCACTCGCCGTTGGTGATCAGCCGGTCACCGAGCCGGTAGGGCTCCAGGTAGGTGCGGTGCGGTGGGAGCTCGTTGTCGAAGCAGAACCCGCCGCCGTCGTGGCCGATCTCGACCAGGCCGCCGTCCACGTCGACCCAGCCGAGCGGGTCGGGCGTGCAGACAGGCTCGGGTGCGCCGGCATACACCGGTTGCAAGGGGTTGACGGACAGCACGTGCTTGATGTCCATCAGCAGCAGCTCCTGGTGCTGCTGCTCGTGGTTGAACCCCAGCTCGATGGTCGACGTGAGCCGCTCCAGCGCGCCCCCGTCGAGCGTGTCGATCAGGTCTCGCATGCGGGCGTCGACATTGCCGCGGTAGGTGCCGACGTCGTGCGCACCCGGGCGGCTGATGTGCCCACGCTCGGCGCGGGCGTAACGCGGCCCGACCGCCTCGTAGTAGCTGTTGAACAGGAACCAGTATTTGTCCTGGTATGGCGCGAAGTCGCGCTCCTGCTCGGCGAGCACGAACGTCTCGAAGAACCAGGTGACGTGCGCTCGGTGCCACTTCGTCGGTGAGACGTCGAGCATCGATTGCACCGTCTGGTCCTCCGGGGACAGCGGCGCTGCGAGCCGTTCGGTGTAGGAGCGGACCTCGTCATACCGCGACAGGAGCGCGTCGACGGTCCAGTGGTCGGTGGGAACGGAAAGGGTGGTCACCCGTAACACCTCCGGCCCGGCCGACTGTCGGGCGGCGGCGTCCGCCGAGTGCGGGCGCGCCGGGCCGGGCTCATTCTGAGCGTAGGCGTGATACCCGACAACCCGGGAAGGAAACGGTGGCCGGCAGGCGGCCCGACGGTTGCGATCGAGGTATGTCGCACCAACACTCGTCCGTGTGACGGCGCGGTCCTACCATTTTTCGCATGACGCAGTACCTGTCCTTCGTCGCACTCGCCACCGTGCTGGCTATCGCGCCCGGCCCCGATTCGTTGCTGACGTTGCGCAGCACGCTCCTCGGTGGCAGGCGGCGCGGCGCGTGGACGGTCGTCGGCATCCTGGTCGCCAACGTCGTGCAGGGCGTGCTCGCCGCATCCGGACTCGGCGCGATCCTGGTGCACGCCGAGACGGTCTTCCGGATCATCAAGTGGGCGGGTGCGGCATACCTCGCCTATCTGGGGTTCCTGGCGATCCGTGCGGCCTGGCGGATGCGCAACACGGATGGCACCGACTCCGTGCCCCAGCTGCGGCGCAGCCCGTGGTCCGCCGTGCGCCAGGGATTCCTGTGCAACATCACCAATCCGAAGGTGCTGGCCTTCAACATCGCGGTGCTGCCGCAGTTCGTCGGCGAACACGCAAGCGTCGCAACGCTGCTCGCCTACGCCATGACCCTCGCGGCCGTCGGCCTGTTCGTGCTCGTGGGGCTCGTCGCGGCGGCAGGCGTCGCCACACGCGTCCTGCAGCGCATCACCGTCCGGCGCAGCATCGAGGGCGCCACCGGTGTGGTCATGCTCGGCTTCGCGAGCGCGCTCGTCGCCGAGAGCTGAGTCCTCGGCGCTGATTCCTCACCCGTCAGCTGGCAGAACGGCTCGCACGCTCGCTCGTTCCGCCAGCTGGCGCGATCGTCATCACCGCAGCCGTCGACTCTTCGATCGGTCGGCCGGTCTCGGCCGTCACCGGACGGTCCGAGAAAGTCACATGCGGCGGTCGCGGAGCACCGGGAACGTCTCGCGGAACTCATGCACCGCAGCCGGGTCGACGTCGAGACGCAGGACTTCCTCGCCGCTGCCGGCTTCGGCCAGCACCGAACCATCGGCCGCGATGACCGCACTCCTCCCACCCATCGGCGTGCCGGCGTGCGTGCCCGCGGTGTTGCAGCCGATCACCAGGCACTGGTCCTCGACCGCCCGGGCGCGCAGCAGGAGACTCCAGGCGTCGACGCGGGCCTCCGGCCACGCAGCCGGTATGACGAAAGCCGTTGCGCCCTGGTCGAGTTGCGCCCGGTAGAGCTCGGGGAAGCGCAGGTCGTAGCACGTCGACAGCCCTGACCGGAGCCCGGCGATGTCCCGCACCACGATGTCGGTGCCGGCTTCCATCAGCTTCGGCTCGCCACCGGCGAACCCGAACCGGTGGATCTTGCGGTACGTCGCCGCGAGCGATCCGTCGGGACTGAAAAGCACCGAGGTGTTCCAGAGCGACTTCCCCTCCGGCCCGGTCTCGCCGGTCGCGGGGTGCTCGGCGATCGACCCGCCGTGCAACCACACCCCGGCATCCCGCGCGGCGCCCGCGAGCGCCGAAACCACCGCGCCTCCGACGTCCTGCGATCGTGCCGGCCAGTCCCGGTAGGAGAAGCCACCGGCGGACCACAGCTCCGGCAGCACCACCAGGTCGGCGCCGGCCTCGGCCCGCACCAGCCCGACGACCCGGTCGGTGCGGTCCGTCAGGGACTCGTCGTCGTCATACGCCAGTTGGATGACAGCAATCCGCATGATCCTCAGTCCTTCTCATGGGCCGCTTCGGCCCGGGCCCGGGAAGCCAGGTAGTCGTTGTAGGCGTGCAGCTCGGCGTCGCCGTCCCGCTCGGCCTGGCGTTCGGCCCGCTGGCCCTCGGCACGGTCGCTGCGGTACCACTCCCTCGCGATCAGCATCGCGAGCATGAAGGTCGGGAACTCACCCGCCCCCCAGGCGACAGTGCCGGCACGTTGCTGGTCGACGAGCGGATCGCGCACCCAGGACAGGTGGAGCACGGTGAAGAGGTCGGGCGCCAGCAGCGTCGTGCCGGTCATCATCGCGACGCCGAAGAAGGCGTGGAAAGCGATGGCCACCAACAGGATCAGCATGCGGATCGGCGGCGCCCAGCGCTTCGGGCCGGGGTCGATGCCGACCAGTGAGTAGGCGTAGATGTATCCGGTGATCGTGAAGTGGGCGACCATCAGGATGTGCCCGGTGTGCGTGGTCAGCGCCAGGTAGAACCACGGCGAGTAGTAGAAGACGATCAGCGTGCCGAAGGACAGCACGGCCGCGATGATCGGGTTGGCGAAGAACGCGAAGATGCGCGAGTGCACCACGGCGAGGATCAGCTCGCGGGGGCCGAGGGTGCCGTCGTGCCGCTTCGGCAACGCACGCATCGCCAGCGTCACGATCCCCCCGCGCACCAGGCAGATCGGCACGAACATCGAGACGCCCATGTGCATCAGCATGTGCATCGAGAACATGACGTGGCCGTAGATCGCCGGCGCGCCGTCGGAGAAGTAGACGAACGCCGCCCAGCCGCAGACCCACCAGACCGTGCGGGCGATCGGCCACTTGTCACCGCGGCGGTGCAGGCGCCATACCCAGTTCAGGTAGACGCCGAGCGCGAGCACCGCGACCGCGGTGAAGAGCCACTCCACCCGCCAGGCGAGGAACCAGCTGCCGGTCTCCAGCGGCGACGGCGTCGGGTAGTCGGTGAGCGAGAAGGCGATGTCCGTGGTGTTGAGCGGCGATTCGCCGGACACCGGCGGCTGCGAGCGCGACAGGGCCGCGCCGAGACCGATCGCGACACCCATCACCAGGACCTCGAAACCGGCCAGCCGCGCGAACGCCGCCCGACCCGGCTTGGACGTCCGGTCGGCACGCAGCCGGGCGATCACCTTCTGCCGCTGGAACCAGCCGAGCACCCCGAGCCCGACCAGCGCGGCGATCTTGGCGAGCACCACGACGCCATACTTCGAGCCGAGCCCGCCGAAGCCGCCGAGCCGGATCCACGCGTTGAGCGCACCCGACAACCCGACCATCGCGATGCACCAGGTCGCCACGGTGGAGAACCGCGCCACGACGTCCGGGGCACCCTTGCCGAGCCGCGACCACATCAGGAGTATGGCGATCAGGCCGCCCACCCACACGGCGACGCCGAGCAGGTGGAAGATCAGCGAGTTGACGGCCGCGTCGTGGTCGTCGCTGCCGGCGGCGTGGCCGACCAGCGCGAGTGGCCACAGTCCGGCAATGCCGACGAAGAAGAGCGCGGCCTGGGTGGCGCGGCCCGCGCCGATGAAGCAGAACACGGCGATGCCGAGGCCGACCAGGGCGTTGATCGCCGGGGCGCGCAGCAGCTCCAGCTCCCAGGTCGACTGCCAGGCGGCCGACCAGAAACCGCTCGAACCGACGTGCGTGCCGGACACGTCCGCGTAGTTGAGCACGACGTTGACGACTGCCGCGATGGCCCAGGTCAGTGCCGACCAGGCGGCATACCGGCTGACCCGGATGCGGCGGGCGGTCTTCTCGCCCTCGGGCATCAACATCCCGCCGAGCAGGAGCAGGCCGATCGTCAGCGCCATCGCCAGCTGGAAGACCGTCGTCGAAAGCGGCAGCGCCCAGCGGACGAAGGCGCCGCTGTCCACCAGCTCCAGCTTGTCGGTCGCGCCGGTGAATTTCGCGGCGACCGCGCAGGCGATCAGACCGGCGAGAATCGTGCCGGCAAGCGCTCCGGCGCGCGAGCTCGGACGGGCGGTGGGCGGAGAGGTCACGCCGAAAAGCCTAGATCGGCAAGTTGTGGGTCGTTGCCTCGGTCGCCCGGGACGCAGCCATTACCGTGGGGGTATGCCGACACGACCGCTCCCGCCCGAAGGACTCGACGAGATGGTCACGGCGTATGCCGAGACGGTGCAGGCCGTGCTCGAGCTCGGGATGACTTGTCGGCCGGCGGATTTCGACCTCCCCACCCAGTGCCCGGGTTGGACGGTGAAGGACCAGATCTCGCATGTCGCCGGCTTGGAGTCGCTGCTGGCCGGCAACCCGGAGGAAGACGTCGACGTCCCGGACCACGAATGGATCCGGCATGACGTTGGCCGGTTCATGGAGCAGTCCGTGGAAGCACGGCGACCTCGCAGCGGGCACGAGGTCGTCCAGGAGTTGGCCCACGTGCTGCCGCGCCGGTTGCGCGCGTTGCGTGACCCGGAGCTCACGCTGGACAGCCCGATGCCGCCACTGGTCGGTGGAAAGGGGACCGTGGCCACCCAGCTGATGCTGCGCATCATCGACATCTGGTGCCACGAGCAGGACCTGCGGGAAGCGCTCGACCGGCCGGGCAACCTCGACTCGGCGGCCGCGGCCACCTTCGTCACCGCGATCCTGGACGCCCTGCCGCGCCGGGCCGCCCGGGCCGGCCTCGAACCCGGCACCTCGGTGATCATCGAGTGCACCGGCCCGGTGCTGGCCCGCGAGGGCGTGCGGATCACGACGAGCCATGACGGGTCGCTGCGCGGCGAGCCGCTCTTCTCCGGTCAGGCACATGTGGACGAGACCGACGACACCACCGGCGAAGTGATCGTCATACCGCCCGGTTCGATGACCACCATCCGGCTGACCACCGAGGCGCTCACCCGACGCGGCGCCGGCCGAGTGCCGACCGCGCAGCTGCGTTATGCCGTCGAGGGCGACGAGGCGGTTGCCGCCCGGGTCCTCGACGCCCTCACCATCACGCCCTGACAAGCACAGCCGATTTGATTCATCGGCATCCGATGAATATAGTTGTATGCCGCAAGCAAGTTACTCGGATCACACGGCCCGCCCCGGACCGACGCTCTGCTGGCCCCAATCATCGAAACCGACTCTCCCCTCAGGAATCTCATGCCCATCGAGCACGCCGTTGCGATGGAGCTGTCCACCGAGCTCATCCAACTGGTGAAGAAGATCGAGGCGATCCGGCACCATTCGCCGCGCGTGCACCCGGGCATCGAGCCGTCGTCATACCCGGTGCTCTTCGCGCTGCGGCATGGTCCGGCGCGGGTCTCGGCCCTGGCCGAACTGGTGCACTCCGACATCTCGACGGTCAGCCGTCAGGTCAGCAACCTGGTCGGGCACGACCTGGTCGCGAAGGTCTCCGACCCCGACGACGGCCGGGCACAGCATGTCGCCCTGACCGAGGAGGGCGCGAGCCTCGTCCAGCGCCTGCAGGACGGTCGCGGCCGTTGGTTCCAGCAGATCCTCGCCGACTGGGACGACGAGAAGGCACGGGACTTCACCCGGTACCTGCGCGAGTTCATCGGTGATCTGACGACCGAGATCGACCGGGCCCGCACGCAGGGCGCCGACTTTCCCGAATTTCCACCAACCACTCGAAAGGATGCTTCGTGAGCACCCCCAAGGCTGCCGCTCCGGCGCCCGCGAACGGTGAGTACAGCCACCGGCAGATCCTGACGATTCTCTCCGGCCTGCTGCTCGGCATGTTCCTCGCCGCGCTCGACCAGACCATCGTCAGCACCGCGATCCGGACGATCGCCGACGACCTGCACGGCCTGTCGATCCAGGCCTGGGTCACCACGGCATACCTGATCACCTCGACGATCACGACGCCCATCTACGGCAAGCTCGGCGACCTCTACGGCCGCAAGAAGCTCTTCATCTTCGCGATCGGCGTCTTCATCCTCGGCTCGGCGATGTGTTCCTTCGCCACCTCGATGTACGAGCTCGCCGCATTCCGCGCGTTCCAGGGTATCGGCGCCGGCGGCCTGATGACCCTGGTGCTGGCCATCATCGGCGACCTGGTGCCGCCGCGTGAGCGCGCCAAGTACACCGGCTATTTCATGGCGACCTTCGGCACCTCGTCGGTGCTCGGCCCGGTCGTCGGTGGCTTCCTCGCCGAGACCAACTCGTTCCTGGGTGTCACCGGCTGGCGCTGGGTCTTCCTGGTCAACGTGCCGATCGGCATCGTCGCGTTCTTCGTGGTGTCGGCGACGCTGCACCTGCCGCACGTGCGGCGTGAGGCGCGGATCGACTGGTGGGGCGCTGCCGCGCTCGTCGTCGCGCTGGTGCCGCTGCTGACCGTCGCCGAGCAGGGCCGCGGCTGGGGCTGGACCTCGAGCACGTCGCTGATCTGCTTCGCGATCACCGTCATCGGCATCGCGGCGCTCATCTGGATCGAGCGTGCGATGGGCGACGACGCCCTGATCCCGCTGCGCATCTTCCGGCTGCGTGCGGCGTCGGTCACGATCGTCGCCAGCGTGATCGTCGGCATCGGCATGTTCGGTGGCATCACCGTGCTGCCGCTCTACATGCAGATCGTGCACGGCGCGTCGCCGATGACCTCCGGTCTGATGATGCTGCCGATGGTCGGCGGCCTGATGCTGGCTGCGATCATCTCCGGTCTGATCACCGCGAAGACGGGCAAGATCCGCGGCTTCCCGATCCTCGGCACCCTCCTGGCGACCGTCGGCCTGGTCCTCCTGTGGCTGACCGTCTCCGCGGACACCAGCCTCGCCGTGGTCATGGCGTTCATGTTCGTCACCGGCTTCGGCCTCGGAAACTGTATGCAGCCGCTGACGCTGATCGTGCAGAATGCCGTGCCGCCGCGCGAGATCGGTGTCGCCACCGCCGCCGCGACGTTCTTCCGGCAGACCGGTGGAACCCTCGGTGTCGCGATCTTCCTGTCGATCCTGTTCAGCACGGTCGGCGACAAGATCAAGGATGCGCTCGGCGCGGCCGTCAAGGCCGACCCGTCGCTCGCGAGCCCGGCCAACCAGAAGGTGCTGGGCAAGGTCGCGGCGCAGGTGCAGGACGACTCCAACATCCTGCAGCACGTGCCCGCGAACATCGCGCACCCCTTCAAGGTCGGTTTCGCCGACTCGATGGATCTGATCTTCCTGTGCGCCGCGATCGTGATGTTCATCGGCTTCCTGGTGCTGCTGCTCATGCCGCAGGTCGAGTTGCGCGCTCAGTCCGCCAGTGCGGCCGCCGCGTCGGAGGCATCCGGTGGTAGTGCGGCCGCCCGGCCGGAGCCGGTCGGTGTCGGAGCCGGTATCGGAGCCGGCCGCCACGAGGCACTCGGCGATGAGCCTGCCGACGGGGTGGACGAGTCGCTTCCGCCGCGACACACCACCGACTGAGGTCGAGGTCGTATGACGAGGGGCGTCCCGCACGGTGCGGGGCGCCCTTCGTCATACGTGAATCAGCTCCATTGCCAGTCGATCCCGACGACGCCCGGCTCGGCGTCGGGGACGACGACCTGCGCGCGGCGGTCCTGCGAGAGGGTGATCTCGCGGCGTAGCAGATCCGGTGAATGCGACGTCTTGCGCTGGAACTCCATCACCCGCACCGGCAACGCCGCGGGGTCGAAGCGCACCTCGAGCGCGTGATGCGTGACCGGCCACTCGTGGAAGCGGAAGTATTCGGTCATCGGGTGGGTCGCCTCGTCGTGCACGTCATACCGCAGGACGGCGGACTCGCCGACCGCAAGGCGCCGATCGAGCAGCAACTCCGCGACGAGCAGGCCTCGCTCGCAGTCACGGACGACACGACCGACCCGGCAGCCGCCGACGGCCGAGGGCCGCACCTCGTCGATGTCACCGTCGGGCTCGGTCTGGTGCACGATCACCAGCCGATCCGCGGACCGCGCCGCCTGCACGGCCTGGACCACATGCTTGACCCGCAGCGCGCCGGTCGCCGACAGCACGACCTCCTCCACGACCCCGGTCGTGCGAAGCTGGCCGTGCTCGGCACCGTCGAGCCGTCCCAGCAGACTTGCCAGCGCGTCCGCCTCATCGACGACGGCGAAAGGGCGGCGCGGGCGAACAGCCGAAAGCCGTGCCGGCTCAAGCCTTTCGACCAGCCACCCGGGCGGGACACCCAGAACGTCCTCGAGCGCACCGAGTATGGCGATCGAGCCGTCCCGCGGCACCCGCGCGCCGCTCTGCCAGGTGCTGAGGGTCGCGGTGCCGACGTCGAAACCCTTCTCCGCGAGATGTGCCCGCAGGCGCGACAGCGACAATTCGCGCGCCCGGATCGCGGAGCGCAGCGCATCGCTGAACACGAGCCGACCGTCGTCGCCGCCGTTACTACTCACCCGCGTCACTGTATGTAAACGTTCACACCTGCTGGGTCAAGGATTCGTCAAGAATGCGGCGCCCGCGAGGGACGCTCCGCGCAGCTGTTCACGGGACGGATTGCACACTCGCGCAACGGTATTGCGGCTTTGGCTGAAGGCGCGCACGATCCACGGCATCCACCACTCCTGCCTGCGGGCAAGGACTCCCAGGAGGCGCACTCAGATGCAGCGAACATCCAGAGCCGGCCGGCTGGCGGCCGTCGTGATCGCGGCGGCGACGACCGCGCTTGCCGTGGCCGGGCCCGCGCAGGCGACCGAGACCCACACGGCGACAGCTCAGACGGTCAGCAATCGCGCCACCACCAATCACGCCGCGAGCCAACGGGTTTCGGCGCAGTGGGCGTCGACACCGTCGAACTACTACCTCTACATCGACGGTCAGGCCCAGGAGCAGTCCAACTGGTGCTGGGCGGCGACCGGCAACAGCGTTGCCGCCTACTTCGGTTACGACTACTCGCAGAACCAGTTCTGCGACATGGCTTTCGGGTACTCGACGAACGTCACGTGCCCGAACGACCAGGCGACTCTCGGCAACGACCAACAGGCGTTCTCCACGATCGGCATCAATCCCGGTCGCTACATCAGCGGGACGATCAGCTACAGCACGCTCGTCGACCAGATCAGCAACAACGAGCCGGTCATGACCCGCATCGGCTGGACCTCCGGCGGTGGTCACATGATGGTGCTCACCGGCTACGACCAGAGCAACAGCCAGGTGCAGTACTACGACCCGTGGCCCTCGGACTCGCGCTTCAACGTGTCGACATACGACTGGTACCGCTCGAATTCGCAGTTCACCTGGACGCACACGCTCTACGGGATCGGAGCCTGACATGACTCGCAAGCACGTCACCCGTCGCCTCACCGCGGGCTCCGTCCTGGCCGGTGCATTGGTCGCCGGCGCCGTCGTCTGCGCACCGAGCGCCTTCGCCGCGAGCCAGCACGACCTGCGGCCGGTCTCGGCGCAACAACAGCGAGGAGCCGTCGCCGCCGCGTCGTCACCCGGCGCCCGTGCGCTGCTCAGGACCGCGACACGGGATGCGGCGGCGCGCCGCCATACAGCGATGCCACAGGCCCCTGCCCGGATCGGGACGCAGGGCACCCCGGTCTACGCACTGTCGGCTAGCTTCGTGCGCGGACGGTCCGACACCGTCGGACAGCTCTGGTATGTCGCAACCTCCGCGACCACGGGTGCCGGGCCGATGACGCTCTTCACCGCGCCGGACGGGACCGGGAAGTGGACTGCCGTGAACGTCGCATCGGGCGACACCGAGGCCCGAATGGCCGCAGCCGCCCACGGTGCTTCGCTGCTGATCGAGCCGCAGGTCAACGCCTGGTATGCCGTGTCGGCCGACCGGGTCAGGCCGCTGAACGCCGCTGCCAGGAAGGTCGTCGGGAGTGGGCCCGTGCCGGTCGCGTCATACCAGCACATCGTGGAACGTAGGTATGCCGACAAGCAGGCCGGTAGCGCCTACGAAAAGCGTGGAACGGCAGGTGGTTTCAGCGCTTCAACCACCACGCCGGGCGGGGCCACGCACAGCGGGATGCCCGGGCATGGCCTCGGCATCGCCGTCGGTGGCGTGCTCGTCGCGGGCGTCGCCGGCCTGGGCCTGCAGCGGCGACGCCGGGCCTGACAACAGAGGGGCCCGGTGCACACACCGGGCCCCTCTGTTGTGACACTGCAGTTGCTCAGCCCTTCGGCTCGTCCTCCTCCACCACGACGGCGGTGATGCCGTGGCTGTCGGGAAGGTCGATGTCGTGCTTCGAGGCATCCATCAAGCCGCCGTTGCGCGGCAGCACGTCGTGTCCGTTCAGCGGCGAGCGCCCGGACCCGCGTTCCGGAGGCACTCCCGCGTTGCGCTTACGCGCCTCGCGCAACTCCCGAATCCGGCGTGCTCGCTCGCGCGCGCTGACCGACTTGTCCGGCACGTCGACGATTGCGAAGGCCGGGGCGGGACGCTCGGTCGGCCCGGGACCGGGCACGGGACGCTTCTGGCCGACCGTCGGGTGGCGGCGCTGCCACCATTCGTAGACCGCCAGGATGACGCCCAACGTCAGCATGCTCAGCCAGAACTCGTTCCGGGTCGTGCCCATGAACGCCATCGCGAGGATGACACAGGACATCAGCGCGATCGTCACGTAGCTCAGCCACGGGAAGAGCCACATCTTGAGCAGCGGACCCTCGGGCATTTCGGCGTCCAGCCGGCGGCGCAGCACCACCTGGGAGATCGCGATCGCCAGGTAGACGAACAGCGCCACGGCGCCATACGAGTTGACCAGGAAGCTGAAGACCGCATCGGGCGAGACGTATGCCGCGATCACCGAGATGTAGCCGACCAGCGTTCCGGCGACGATGGCGCGACGCGGCACCCCGCTCTTGGACAGTTTGGTGAACGCCATCGGTGCGTCGTTGTGCCGGGTGAGCGCGAACAGCATCCGGGAGGAGGTGTAGAGCGCCGAGTTCAGGCAGCTCAGCACCGCGGTGAGCACGATGAGATTCATGATCGTCTCGACGCCGGGCACGTTCAGCACCGACAGGACCGAGGCGTAGGGGCTGACGCTGACGTTCTTGCCGTTCCACGACTGGACGCTGACGACGACGAAGATCGAGCCGACATAGAAGGTGACGACGCGGACGATGATCGAGCGCATCGCCTTGGCGATGGCCTCCGCCGGGCGCTCGGACTCGGCGGCGGCGATGGTGACGATCTCGGCGCCGGTGTAGAAGGCGACGCAGGGCACGACCGCGGCGATGACCGCGCCCCAGCCCATCGGCGCGAACCCACCGTGGTCGACCAGGTTGCCCAGTCCGGGGGTCGACTCCGGCCAGAGCCCGGTGAGCCACAGGATGCCCGCAGCCAGGAAGAGCAGGATCGCGACGACCTTGATCGAGGAGAACCAGTATTCGAACTCGCCGTACGACCGGGCGCTCACCATGTTGGTACCGGTGAGCAGCAGCATCAGCCCGAGGCTGAGGATCCAGAGCGGCACACCGGGCACCCACAGCTGCAGGATCCGACCACCTGCCACCGCCTCCACGGCGACGACGATGACGAAGAAGTACCAGTACATCCAACCGACCGCGAAACCACCTCTGCGGCCGAGGGATTCACGTGCGTAGACGTAGAACGAGCCGAGCGCGGGCCGGTTGACCGCCATCTCGGCGAGCATGCGCATGATCAGGACGGTGATGATTCCCGCGATGAGGAAGGAGATCACCGCCGCCGGTCCCGCGTCGTCGATGACGACGCCGCTACCGACGAAGAGTCCGGCTCCGATCACGCCGCCGAGGGCGATCAGATTCATGTGCCGCTGTTTCAGGCCCTTCCCGAGCCCGCTCTCGGCGGTTGTCTCAAGGTTCTCACTCATGTGCTGCTGCCTCCATCCGTGCCGCCGAAGTGGGCTGAGTCGCTCGCTTGCGGCCGAATATGGTTGTCACAGTGTGAATTTCGATTCCGCCATTGAATCGGGCTGCTGGAGGTGTGAGCAGTACCACACCCGTGCACACTCGTGGTACCAGCCATGCACAAGCTGGTGAAAATGGCAAGGGGCCGAGGCCCGACCGGTGTTCACCGGTCGGCCCTCGGCCCTTGCTGTATGACGAGCTCAGCGCACGCGTCGCCTAGACATAGTCCTGGTACTTCTTGAGCAGGCGCACCGGCTTGGCCAGTGCGTCGCGCCGGAACGGGTCGCCCAGCTCGCGGGTGCACATGATCTCGATGACGGTGGTGACACCGTCCTCCATCTGTGCCTTGACGGCGGCCTGCAGGGCCGGTCCGACATCCTCCAGCTTGTCGACGGTGACGCCGTCCGCGCCCATCGAGCGCGCGACCTCGGCGAAGCTGGGGTTGTCCAGCTCGCCGGCGACGAAGCGCCGGTTGTAGAAGTCGACCTGGTTCTTCTTCTCAGCACCCCACTGCCGGTTGTGGAACACGACCGACGTGACCGGGATCTGGTGGCGCACGGCCGTCATGATCTCGGTCATGCTCATCGACCACGCACCGTCACCGGCATACGAGATCGCAGGCCGGTCCATGGCCGCAGCCTTGGCGCCGATGATCGTCGGCAGCGCGTAGCCGCAGTTGCCGAAGCTCATCGGTGCGAAGAAGGAGCGCGGCTCCTCGAAGCGCAGGTAGGAGTGGGCCACCGAGTTGATGTTGCCGATGTCGGTGGACACCATGACGTGCTCCGGCATCGCCTTCTCCAGCTCGCGCAGCACCTGGCGCGGGTGCAGCCAGTTGCCGTCCTCGCCGTCGGCCTCGGCGATCATGTCCAGGCTGTAGTCGTCCTTCTCGTGAGTCCAGTCGTCGAGCTCGGTCTCCCAGTCCTGCTTCTCGGTGGCGATCCGCTCGGCGCGCTTCTCGCGGGTCTCGTCACAGGCCAGCGTGCGGTCGCGCAGCCGGTCGGTCAGTGCGGCGGCCGATTCCTTGGCGTCGCCGCAGATGCCGACCGAGATCTTCTTGACCAGGCCGAGCATCTTGTGGTCGGCGTCGACCTGGATGATCTTGGCGTCCTTGGGCCAGTAGTCCATACCGTGCTGCGGCAGCGTGCCGAACGGGCCGAGCCGGGTGCCGAGCGCGAGCACGACGTCGGCCTGGCTGATCAGCTTCATCGCGGCCTTCGAGCCCTGGTAGCCGAGGGGGCCGCACCACAGCGGGTGGCTGGCCGGGAACGAGTCGTTGTGCTGGTAGGAGTTGACCACCGGCGCACCGAGGCGCTCGGCGAGCGCCTTGCACTCCTCGACACCGTCGGCCATCACGACGCCGCCGCCGGAGACGATGACCGGGAACTTCGCGCCGGCCAGCAGCTCCGCGGCCTCGTCGAGCGACTTGGTCCCGCCGGGCCCGCGGTCGAGCACCTGCGGCTGCGGGATCTCGCACTCCAGCTCGCCGTAGAAGAAGTCGCGCGGGATGTTCAGCTGGGTGGGGCCGAGCTCGGAGTGGGCGCGGTCGAAGCAGCGAGCGGTGAACTCCGCCATCCGCTTGGGGTTGTTGACATGCCCCTGGTACTTCGTGAACTCCTGGAACATCGGCAGCTGGTTGGCCTCCTGGAAACCACCCAGGCCCAGACCCATCGAGCCGGTCTCCGGGGTCACGATGACGACGGGGCTGTGCGCCCAGAAGGCGGCCGCGATCGCGGTCACGCAGTTGCTGATGCCGGGGCCGTTCTGGCCGATGCAGACGCCGTGGCGGCCACTGGCCCGGGAGAACCCGTCGGCCATGTGCGCCGCGCCCTGCTCGTGTACGACGGGAACCAGCCGTATGCCGGCCGGCGCGAAGATGTCCATCGCGTCCATGAACGCCGACCCCATGATCCCGAAGATCGTGTCGACCCCGTTGGCAACCATCGTCTCGACGAACGCCTCGGAGGGCGTCATTCGTTGCACACCGGCCGACTCGTCCGATCGTCCGGCGACTTGCGACTTCAGCGTCTGTTCTTCGACGCTCTCAGCGAGATCGGTCATGTGCTCCGCTCCTTCAAGTGGTGAATCCTCGACATCGTTGTCTCAGAAAACGGAACGTCGAGGTCGAAATTATTGAACACGATGGACGGTAGGCCGACGCTGCAGTACTGTCAAGGAAATCTCATTTTCTTGTCCGTTTGGTACCGTTTTTCGAAATGCCCGCACTTGTCGAAAGGCCACCATGAGTTCAGCTGCGCAGCCCGGTCCCCGCGAACTGTCCGCGGATCCACTCAGCGGCGAGACTCCGGCGCTGCGGCTCTTCGCCCTCATGGAGCTGATCGGCGGCAAGGATCACTTCGTCACCCTGCAGGCGCTGGTCGAGGAGACCGGACTGCCGAAGCCGACGGTGCATCGCATGCTCCAGCAGCTCGAGACGGCGGGCCTGCTGGCGCGCCAGGCCGATGGACGGCACTACGGCACCGGTGCCCGGCTGCGAACCTTCGCCGAGACGCTGATGCTCAACACCATGCAGTTCGGGGCCCGTCACGCGGTGCTTCGCCACCTCGCGGCCGAGACCGGCGAGACCTGCAACATCACCGCGTTGTCCGGCGACGAGGTCGTCTACCTGGACCGGGTCGAGACCGACGAGCCGCTGCGCGTGCAGCTCGGCCCGGGCTCCCGCGTGCCGATGCACGCCTCGGCGAGCGGCAAGCGGGTGCTCGCCCAGTTGAGCAGCGCCCAGCGGCACCGGTTGCTCGGGCACGCACCGCTGGCCCGTCTCACCCCGCACACGATCACCTCGATCGAGGAGCTCGACGCCGAGTTGGACACGATTGCCGAGCAGGGCTACGCGATCGATGACGAGGAATATCTGCCGGGCCTGGTCTGCATCGCGGTGCTCGTGCCGAGCGAGGGCGAACGATCCAATCTGTGCGTGGCCACCCAGGCGCCCGTCCTGCGCATCGACCGGTCGTCGGCGACCACGCTGCTGCCGGCGCTGCGCAAAGCCGCGTCCGCACTGGCGGACATCGAGCGGGAGGGCAACCGATGAGCACTCTGCTACGCACCGAAACCGCTGCTGTACGAGAGCTTTTCGGCATCGAGACATCGATGCGAGTGCCGCTCGGCGCACCACAGGACGACCTCGCCGAGCACGTGCCGGAGGTCGATCCGGCATACGTCTTCGATCCGGACGTCACGCTGGCGATCCTGTCCGGCTTCGCGCACAACCGCCGGGTGCTGTTGCAGGGCCTGCACGGCACGGGCAAGTCGACGCATGTCGAGCAGGTGGCGGCCCGTCTCGGGTGGCCGTGCGTGCGCGTCAATCTGGACGGCCACCTCTCGCGGCTCGACTTCGTCGGCCGTGACACTGTCGTGGTGCGCGACGGGGTGCAGGTCACCGAATTCGCCGAGGGCATCCTCCCGTGGGCGCTGCAACGTCCCGTTGCACTGCTGCTGGACGAGTATGACGCCGGCCGGCCCGACGTGATGTTCGTGCTGCAGCGGGTGCTGGAGCACGAGGGCAGCCTGACGCTGCTGGACCAGAACCGCGTGCTGCACCCGCACCACGACTTCCGCCTCTTCGGCACGGCCAACACCGTCGGGCTGGGCAACACCAGCGGTCTCTACCACGGAGTGCAACGACTGAACCACGCCCAGCTGGACCGCTGGTCGGTGGTCGCGACGCTGAATTACCTTCCGGCAGAACGCGAATCGGACATCGTCCTCGGCCGCGTGGCCGACCTGCGCACCCGCCCCGAGCTGGTCGCGGCGATGGTGGAGTTCGCCGGCCTGACCCGTCGCGCCTTCGCGGCCGGCGACCTGTCAACGCTGATGTCGCCGCGCACGGTGATCAGCTGGGCCGAGAACATCGCGATCTTCGACGACGTCGCCCGGTCACTGCGCTTGGCCTTCACCAACAAGTGCGCCGACGACGAGAAGCCCCTGGTGGCGGAGTTCTTCCAGCGTTGCTTCGACGCCGACCTGGATGTCGCCCTGCCCGCCAGTGCGTAGACATGACCACCGACGTTGACGTCGCACCGGCGGTCGCACTCGCCGAGCGGTCCGCAGCCACCGCGCGGGCACTGGGCGGTGTCGGGCTGGTCCGGAGGGGCGAGCTCCTCCTCACCGAGGGCGGCGCCCGGCCGGTCAGCGCCGCCCACGTCGCGACCGGGGACCTGACGGACGGCACGACATCGGCCGGCGTCGCCGACGCCGTGGGCGCACGGCTGCAGCACAGTGACACCGCGGTGCACGCCCGGCGGATGCCGGAACCCGAGATCGCCCGCGTCGTCTTCGAGCTTGCCGAGCAGCTCCGCTGCGAATCCCTCGTGCCTGCAACGCTTCCCGGCGTACGCCGCAACCTTGCCGCATTGTTCGATCGATGGGTCGAGGCAGCCTGGCGCACCGGCGCCATCGAGACGGAGCTCGGGCTGCACCTGCTGACCATCGCCGTCGTGCTGCGGTCCAGGCTCACCGCGACCCCGATCGCGGAGAGCCTGGAGGACACCATCGAGGCCACCCGGTTCGGGCTCGCCGACTCGATCGGCCATCCCCTGCGGGTGCTGTCGCGCCGGGCTACTGACCAGGCCGCCTTCGCGGATGCGGCGCTGCGGATCGCGCTGGTCCTCGCCGAGCGTTTTCCGGAGGACCGCAGCAGTGCCGAGCGCGGCACCCTGCGTGACGTCGGGTTCGTGCCGGTCGTGCCACCCGGGTCCGACGGTGACGCTCCGGCCGATGGCGGCACCGTCGGCGCTTTGTCTCCTGCGCGCATCCGCAGCGAATATGCGGTGTTCACAACGACATACGACAGGGAGTCGGACGGCGCCACCCTCGGCCGCCCTGAGCAGCTGGACCGCTGGCGGCTCGCGCTCGATGAGACCCCACGACCGTTCCCGGCCGGCCGGGTCGCCCGAATCGCCGCCGCACGACTGAGCACCCGCATCGAGGAGGGCTGGTCGGCCGGCGGCGATGAGGGGCTGCTGGACTCGGCACGCCTCGGCGAGTTCGTCGCGCGCCAGGACCCCACCGGCATCTTCCGGCTGCCGACGACCCGGTCGCATTGCGATGCCGCAGTGACGATCCTGCTCGACTGCTCGGGGTCGATGCGCCGGCACAACGCGGCGACGGCGGCCCTGTGCGACCTGCTCGGGCAGGGCCTCGAGCTGGCCGGTGTCCCCGTCGGCGTGCTCGGCTTCAGCACTGTCGACTGGCACGGCGGCCGAGCCGCCGCGCAGTGGCGCGACGCCGGATCTCCTTCTCACCCGGGCCGATTGGGCGGGTTGCACCATGTCGTCTTTGCCCCGGCCCGCAGTCCGTGGCGCGTCGCGCGGCGAGGTTTGCCGGCTCTGCTGCGCCCCGACCTGTATGCCGAGGGCGTGGACGGCGAGGCGCTGGAGTGGGCGGCCGGCATCGCCATGCAACAAGAGGCGGGTCGACGAATCCTGTTGGTGATCTCCGACGGCGGACCGATGTCCACCGCCACCCGGGACGCCGAAGGCGCGTCATACCTCGACCGGCATCTGGCGGCAGTCGCCGACTCCATCGAGCGCGACGGCCGAATCGAGTTGTGCGCGTTGGGGATCGACGCCGACCTGAGTGCTTTCTACCGGCGCAGCCGTACGGTCAGCTTCGGGGAGCGCCTCAGCCGCGACACCGTCCATGCGGCACTGGACCTGATCACCGGCTTCTGAGGTCCGCGGATCGCGGGCCAGTGACCGGGCGTCCCACCAGAGCATGCCGACACACGACGTCAAGATGGCACAGCAGACGACCGCCCGGATCTGCGATCGATCCCTCACAGCTGTGGCCAGATTCAAAAACGTCGTGGTCGCGGTGACTAGAGCGCCGAGAACGTGCACAGGCGTCTGACTACGCGTTTGCGGCGTACGACCCATGTGGCTCATCGCTGTACATGCGCTGTCATCTTGGGCGAGCGGTTGTCCACCTCGCCCACATTGCCGGGCTCAGACTCGCGCCGCCAGACCCAGATTGACCGCTAATGGCTGCACCGCACCGGCTCGACGATTATTGGATCGACGAGCAAGAGCCGTCGGCCGGATCGAGTCGCTGGCGTTGGGTCGCGCTTGTTATCCACGGGTCAGCCTCGCCGGGCCAGATCGGTGTTCGTGCGCTGCAGCGATCGACCCCCACTCGCGGGCCCATGGGCGACCCTCTCGCGAACTGTCCGTGTCGTCTCGGAACTCACTCGCCGCCAGGTCGGCCGGTCGACCCATATACGGATTACCCGAAATGTGTTCGATGAAATGCTGGCGATTGACACCCTCATCCAGTATCCTGTAAGTAAGCGAAAACGCTTACAGGGGAAGGGGATTCACGCCATGGACATCGATCATCAGGCAGTCCCCGACGCCCAGAAAGCGGAGCCCGGTCGCGGACCGGAAGTGCTCGCCGGGTTGCACGCGCTGGCTGGGCTGCTGGATGAGATTCCGGGTGCGATGCACCAGCTCGGAGCCGCCGAGGAAGGCGAATTGGTGTCCGTGCTGCTCCGGCTGCATGGCCGGTCCGCGCAAGTCGCCACCGTCGTCACCTCGGATGCAGTCGAGCGGGGCACAGTCGAGAAGGCCCCTGCCGCTACGACGAGCCAATGGCTGATGGGCCACCTCGCCGACGGTGTGCCGGTCGAACCGAAAACAGTCCGGGCGATGGCCTCGGTCGCCGACGCCTGCCGGGCCCGGAAGAACTCCGTCATCGCGGCCGCGTTGCGGGACGGGTCCTGTTCGGTCGAATCCGCACGCACCGCGCTCACCCAGGCGGACAAGGTCGCACCCGTGATACCGACCGCGGACCGGGACGAGATCCTGGGCTGGTTCCTGCAACTCGACCCGACCTTGGGCGCTGCGGGACTCACCCAGTTGACGCGGCGGATCATCGCCAAATTCGCCCCCGACGAGTTGTCGGACAAGGACGAAAAACTCGAGAACACCGAATCGTTGACCTGGTCCACCACACCAACCGGGATGACCCGCCTGGTGGCGGAGTTGTCGCCGGCGAACGCGGCGGTCCTGAAGGAAGCGATCACCGCCAAATCCGCACCCAGACCTGCCAAGTCGACCGAAACGACCGAGAAGGCCGCTCCGGCGGACGCGGAGGGAACTGGCAAGACCGATCACGGCGACGGTGTGTCTCCGGCTGGTCGGACCGGCGGGACCGGTGCCGCGTTCGGCCTCCGCCCCGACGGCACGGAGCAGGGTTCCGCCGATGCTCCCAAAGCTAACGGTGAGTCGGTGCGTGATGAACGGTCACCGGGTAAGCGGCGGGCCGACGCGCTCATGGAGCTCGTCGGTGCCGGTGCTCGGGCGGCGACCGGTGAGGGCACCCAGGCCAGCGCCGCCACCGTGCTACTGACCATGGGGCTGCAGGACCTGCTCAATGGTCACGGCGCCACCACCGCCACCGGTGACCTGGTCGATGCGGGTGCGGCTCGC
>NZ_DASZNO010000025.1:0-62766 GCF_035551235.1 Flexivirga sp.
GTCCCGGCAGTCAGCGTGCCGGTCACGACTGTTCCCGCACCCTTGACGGCGAACGACCGGTCCACCCAGAGCCGTATTCGATCGTGCACCAATGGTTTTGGTGCGGTGCGAAGCACGTCGTCGAGCGCCGCTGTGAGCTCGGTGATGCCGCTGCCGGTTCGTGCCGAGACTGGGACGATCGGTGCGTCGTTCAGCCCGGTGTCGGCCAACTCACCACGGACCTGCTCGACGACCTCCGCCACCCGGCCAGGCGCTAGGTCGGTTCTGGTGACGGCCACCACCCCGCGCTCGATGGCCAGCGCGCGGATCGCGTCGCGGTGCTCCGCGGACTGGGCGCGCCAACCCTCGTCGGCGGCCACGACGAAACAGACCACCGGTGCCGGGCCGAGCCCGGCGAGCATGTTTCCCAGGAATCTCTCGTGTCCAGGCACGTCGACGAAGGCGACTTCCGCACCCGATGGCGTTGTGGTCCATGCGAATCCGAGATCGATGGTCAACCCGCGGCGCTTCTCCTCGGCCCACCGGTCCGGCTCGATGCCGGTCAAGGCCTGGACCAGCGTGCTCTTGCCGTGATCGACGTGACCGGCGGTCGCTACGACATACATCTCACTGATCCAGCGCGGCACGAACCGCGTCGGTCAGCCGCGCGTCGTCGGCCTCCGGGACACATCGGAGGTCGATCAAGCAGCGCCCGTTGTGAACTCGCGGCAGGACAGCAGGATCGCCTGTCCGCAGCGCGGGCGCCACAGTGTCCGGAAGCGCAACCGCCCACCCGGGCAGCGGCACACCGGGAGCACCGCCCCCACCGACGCGGCCGTCGTGCTCGACGACCGATCCGCCGACAGCGGCCGCCAGTGCCTCGGCACGTGCACGCAGGCGGTCGCGGTCGGCATGCAAGGCAACCTCCACCGGAGTGGCCGGGCCGTTCAGCGTGGCCTCCAGCGCGGCAAGCGCGAGCTTGTCGGCACGCACGGCACGCGCCAGTGGGTGCCGACTCAGCGCCGCCACGATTTCCTTGTGCCCCAACGCGATTCCGGCCTGCGGTCCGCCGAGCAACTTGTCACCACTCACCGTGACCAGGTCCGCGCCGGCGGTCAGGGCCGTCTGGACATCCGGCTCGTCGGGCAGCACCGGGTCCGAGCGGAGCAGCCCGCTGCCGAGGTCCGCGATCAGCGGGACGTCGTGCCGCGCTGCGACCGCGTGCAGCTCGGAGATCGTGACGCCAGAGGTGAATCCGGAGACCACGTAGTTGCTCGGATGCACCTTGAGGATGCAGCCGGTATCCTGGCTGAGCGCGTCGGTGTAGTCCTGCAGGTGGGTGCGGTTGGTGGTGCCGACCTCCCGCAGCCTGGCACCGGTCGAGGCGATCAGGTCGGGCAACCGAAAGCCTGCGCCGATCTCGATGAGTTCGCCTCTGCTGACAATGATCTCGCGGCCCGCGGCGAGTGCAGTGGTCGCGAGCACGAGCGCTGCGGCCCCGTTGTTGACGACCAGTGCGTCCTCCGCGGGCGGACAGTGCGCCAGCAGGGCCGCCCGGGCCGCGAGGCCGCGCTTCGAACGCACCCCCTCCTCGAGATCGAGCTCGACATCGACATACCCCGCGGACGCGTGCACGGCGTCGATCGCCGCCGGCGACAGCGGAGCCCGACCGAGGTTGGTGTGTATGACGACGCCGGTGGCGTTGAGCACCGGCCGGAGAGAGGCGGCGGTGCCGCGCGCGAGCGATGCGGCGAGCGCCGACGACACGTCCTCGGGCGCGATCTCGCCGGCGCGTGCGCGCTCCTGGGCTGCGGTGACGGCTCGGCGTACGACCGTCATACCGAGCCGATCGGTGGCGTCGCGGACGGCGTCGGAGGCCAGCAGCGTGTCGGTGCGCGGAATGCGACTGCGCGGATCCTCAGCGGACACTGGCACCTCCGTCATGCTCACCGAACTTCGCGTATGGCGGAGACGGACGGGAATCGAACCCGCCAGACCGAGATGCTCGGCCTCACCGGTTTTGAAGACCGGGGGGCCCACCAGGAACCCTGACGCCTCCACGGCCAACCTACCCGCGCCCGTCAACCCGGCGCCCCGACACCCCGCGAGTGACGGCTTCTTCGCCGAGCGACGGCGCGATCTGACCGCCATTCGGCGAGGAAGCCGTCACTCGGCATGGGTGTCGGTGGGACAGCGCCCGGGGTTAGGGTCGGCGAGGTGACCAGCATCGACGCCATCCGCCTCACCGGGTACGCCCACGGAGGTGGTTGCGCCTGCAAGATTCCGGCCGGTGAACTGGAGGATGCGGTGCGCGGGCTCACCGGGCAGGCCGGGCCCGACGTCCTCGTGGGCGTCGACGACGGGGACGACGCGGCGGCTGTCCGGGTGCGGGACGACCTCGCCGTCCTGTCGACCGCCGACTTCTTCACACCGGTGGTCGACGACCCCTACGACTGGGGTCGCATCGCGGCTGCCAATGCCCTCTCGGACATCTACGCCATGGGCGGCCGGCCGGTCGTCGCGATCAACCTGGTCGGCTGGCCCCGCGAGGTGCTGCCGATGGAGCTGATGACCGAGGTCCTGCGCGGTGGTCTCGACGTCGGCAAGCAGGCGGGCTGCCCGGTGATCGGCGGTCACACGATCGACGACCCCGAGCCGAAATACGGTATGGCGGTCACCGGCATCGCCGACCCGAATCGCCTGCTGCGCAACGATGCCGGGGCTGCCGGCATACCGCTGACGCTCACCAAACCGATCGGCGTCGGGCTGCTGAACAACCGGCACAAGCAGACCGGCGAGATCTTCGAAGCGGCCATCGCCACGATGACCACGCTGAACGACGTGGCGGCCCGTGACGTGATCGCCGCGGGCATCACGGCGGCGACTGACGTGACGGGTTTCGGGCTGCTCGGCCACCTGCACAAGCTGTGCCGCGCATCCGGCATCGGCGCCGTGCTCGACCGGGCCGCGGTGCCGGCCGTGGACGGTGCGCTCGACGCGCTCGCCGGCGGTTACGTCTCCGGCGGCACTCGCCGCAATCTGGACTGGGTGCGTCCGCACCTGTCCGCCAGTTCCTCGATCACCGAGGATGACCTGCTCTTCCTGGCCGACGCGCAGACGTCGGGCGGACTGCTCGTGGTGGGCGAGGTTCCCGGCTATCCGGTGATCGGCCACACCGTCGCCGGCTCCGGCATCGAGATCCGCTGACCCACCCCCGACCCGCCGACGAGACTCTCCTAATCCCGTCCCGACCCGCCACCGAGACTCCCCTACTCCCTCCCCACTGAGAGAACCCTCCTTGCCGAGAGGACACCCGTTTACCGAGAGGACACCCCTTTGGGGCCCTCACAGGGTCAAATCCGGTGTCCTCTCGATATTTGCGTGTCCTGTCGGCATGAAGGAGGAGGAGGACGCGAGGAGGCGGCGGCGGCGCCGGAGGACACGGGCGAACGAATCAGCCGACTGTCGTGATCGAGTCGTCCGTGACGCCGGACGCGCGGCGCTGGTTGAGCCGGTTCCGTTGCGGAACAACGGTGTAGCGCGGATCCTTGGCCGACTCGATGCCCGCCTCGAGCACGCCGAACCGCGTGCAGGCCGACGCGCCCAGCAACGCGAGGCCGGAGGCCGCGGCAAGCGCGCGATGACGACCACTCACCACGGCGCCGAGCCCGCCGGCGATCGCGAGTCGCTCGCTCCAGCGCAACAGTGTGCCGGGCCGGCCCTGGTGCAGCGGCTCGGCCGCGACCGGGTCCATGCGGGACTCCATGTAGCGCGTGGCGATCACATCACCGACCACTCCCATGACCGCGAACGCCCGTGCCGGCCCGGTTTCCCGCGTCGGCGTCGTGACCATCGCCAGGCCCCCAGCCGCCAGACTCGCCGAGCTGACGAAGACGAAGGGCAGGTCACGATGCGCGGCGTTCCACGTCGGATTGGCCGTGTCCGACAGCAAGACCGCGGTGTATGCCGCAAGCGGTGCGGCCAGTGCCGCGGCCGCTGCTCCGGCAACCGGCTCGACCGCGCCGAGGCCGCGGCGCAACGGGCCGGGCAGCAACCGGCCGCCGGTCAGCTTGTCGAGCTCGGGAACGACGGCCACACCCATGCCCCCGCTGTATGCCGCCAGGATCCACGAGCCCACGCTCATCGGCGAGGTCAGCTTGACCGTGCGCAGCATGTTGTAGAAGCGATCGGGCCGGCCGAGATCCTTGACCAGGGCGGCACCGCCGATCGCCACCGCAGCGATGGCCCCCAGACGAGCGTTGCGGCACAACAGTTTTCGGCCGGTGAGCTGTGCGCCGTAGGCCAGCATCCCGGAACCACCGGCGACCCCGCCGAGGAAGAGGTAGGCCGCGATCTCCGGGCCCCACGGAGGCGGCTTGACGATGCTCCGCCCGTAGTAGGACGTGAATTCCACGTCCGGCACCATCAGCATCTCGGCCGAGCCGTCGGTGCGTCCCGGCCGCTTCTTCCGGCGCAGCTTGCCGAACCGCCTCCCCCTGCGCTCGGGCTCGGGCGGCCGGAACTGGTCGTAGGCGGAAACCGTCACCGGGCGCCTCCCACGAACGCTATTGCGGCTGCCGCCAGCATGCCGGCCGCAGCCATCCCCGCGCGCCGGAACATCACCGGCAGGTCCGCAGTCGGCACCCGTGGGTCCGGGGGCAGGCCGTAGGTCTCCGGCTCGTCCAGCAGTAGGAACATCGCACCGGTCCCGCCGACGCCGTCGAGGTCGTTGGCGCCATACAGGCGAGCCTCGGTGAGGCCCTGGTCGTGCAGTTGCCGGACCCGATCACGTGCAGTGTCAAGGAGATCCGCGTGATCACCGAACTTGATCGACGTCGTCGGGCAGGTCTTGGCGCAGGCCGGGGTCTCATCGTCGACCAGCCGGTCGTAACAGAGGGTGCACTTCTGCGCGACGCTGCGCTTGGGCACGTCGGGCTGCTCGCCCTTCTTCTCCCCACCGCGTGTCGTCGGCGCCGCGGTGCCGTCGCTGCGTCGCTCGATGACACCGAAGGGGCAGCCCGCGACACAGGTGCCGCAGCCGTTGCACACGTCGTCCTGGACCACGACCGAGCCGAACTCCGTGCGGAAGAGTGCCCCGGTCGGGCACACGTCCAGGCATCCGGCGTGGGTGCAGTGCTTGCACACGTCGGAGGCCATCAGCCAGCGGAATTCGGGTGTGTCGGGCGGCGCGGTGTGTTGGTCTCGATACGCTCCTTCGTCGCTACTCGACCCGCTTTGGTCGCTACTCGACCCGCGATCATCGCGGACGGTCGGCATACCGAGATCGACCAGTTGGCGCCCGGATTCGCGTGCCGCCTCGATGCGTGAGCGGTCCTGCTCGATGAACGCGACGTGTCGCCAGGTGCTCGCTCCGAGCTGCTGGGTGTTGTCGTAGGACCAGCCGGTCAGCTCCAAGTCGCCGTCCCGCGGGTTGCGGTTCCACTCCTTGCACGCGACCTCGCACGCCTTGCAGCCGATGCAGATCGAGGTGTCGGTGAAGAAGCCCTTGCGCACGTGTCCGCTCGGCCAGTGGGCATCGGCGGCGGGGTCGGTCGGGCCGGCGAGTTGGTGGTGCGACCCGCGTGCGTACCCGCTCACCGACTGGGTGCGCTGACTACTCATCTCCGGCACCTTCCTCGCGCACGTCGGTGACCCGCTGGTTGTCAGTCTGCACGGTCACCCCCGCACGTTCGTTGTATGACGCAAGGAGCGCGTCGGCCTCCGCGCCGTGCGGCCGGCGCCCGGCGATCACATCGCACGACCCGACCTTCGACTCCTGGATCTGCACATTGGGGTCCAGGGTGACACCGATCAGGTCGTTCGCCGAGTCCCCGGTGACGAGCGCATGGTCCCCGACGCCCCAGTGATAGGGCAGTCCGACCTGGTGCACGATGCGACCACCGACGGTCAGCGGCTTCATCCGATCGGTGACCAGGACACGTGCCTCGATGACCGCCCGCGGCGACACGATCGTCGCCCAGCCCTCATTGACCAGCCCGCGCTCGGCCGCCAGCTGCGGCGACACCTCGCAGAACATCTCCGGTTGCAACTCCGACAGGTACGGCAACCAGCGGCTCATGCCACCGGCGGTGTGATGCTCGGTCAACCGGTAGGTGGTGAAGACGAACGGATAGACCTCCACACCGGGCTCGCCGGCACTCGGAGCACCGAGATTGTCCGCGCGGGGGAAGATCAGTCGTGCGGGGCTCTGCTGCTGTGCGTAAAGACCGTTGCGGACCGGTGACTCCTGCGGCTCGTAGTGCGTGGGCAACGGGCCGTCGACCAGGCCCTTGGGTGCGAAGAGCCAGCCCTTGCCGTCGGATTGCATGATGAACGGATCGTCTCCGGTCAGCGCCGCCGGCCCGCCGACGGAGGGGTCGGGCCGGCTGTGCGGAGCACGGTCGACCGGGAAGTCGGGCACATCGTCGCCGACCCACTTCTGCTCGTCCTCGTCCCACCAGATGTACTTCTTGCGGTCGCTCCACGGCTTGCCGTCCGGGTCGGCCGACGCCCGGTTGTAGAGGATGCGGCGGTCCGACGGCCAGGCCCAGCCCCACTCCGACTGGCTCACCCCGGATCCGCCCTGCGGTGTCCGGCGCGCGGCCTTGTTCTGGTCGCCGGCAAAGACGCCCGCGTAGATCCAGCAACCCGAGGAGGTCGATCCATCGGCGGCGAGTTCGGTGTAACTGGAAAGCAATTCGCGCTCACCGGTCTCTGTCGGACCGTAGCCATTGATCTCGCGCAGCACCGACTCGGGATCCGGGTTGCCGTGCTCGTCGGTCGGGTAGTCCCAGGTCATGTCGAGCAGCGGCCGGTCCCGATCGTCACCGGTTGCCGCGACCAGCGCCCGGATCCGCTTGCCGAGCTCGAAGAAGAAGTCCAGCTCGCTCTGGCACTGACCCGGCGGTTGGACCGCCTGGTGTCGCCACTGCAGCATGCGCTGGGTCTGGGTGAACGAACCCGCCTTCTCGACGTGCGTCGCAGCCGGCATGAAGAAGACCTCGGTGTCGATGTCCTCCGTGCGCACCTCGCCCGACTGCACTTCCGGCGAGTCCTTCCACCAGGTCGCGCTCTCGATCAGGCTGAGGTCCCGCACCACCATCCATTTCAGGTGCCGCATGCCCTCGCGCTGCAACTTGCCGTTGGCCGACCCGACCGCGGGGTTCTGGCCGAGCACGAAGTAGCCCTCGACCTCGTCGGCCAGCATGCTCATCGCCGTCTCGTAGGTGCCGTGCGCGCCCGTCATACGAGGCAATCGATCGAAGTACCAGTCGTTTTCGGCGGTCGCGGCGTCTCCGAAGTAGGCCTTCATGAGGCTGACGAAGTAGGCGTCGGAGTTGGCCCAGAAGCCCTTCTGCTGCTTGCTGCCGATCGCATCCAGGTAGTCGGGGAGGTTGTCGTGCGGGCCGGCCATCGGCATCGGCAGGTAACCCGGCAACAGGTTGAAAAGCGTTGGTATGTCGGTGGATCCCTGGATGCTGGCATGCCCGCGCAGCGCCATGATGCCACCGCCGGGACGGCCGACGTTGCCCAGCAGAAGCTGCAATATCGCTGCGGTCCGGATGAATTGGGCGCCGAGCGTGTGCTGGGTCCACCCGGTCGCGTAGGCGAAGCAGGTCGTGCGATCCCGACCGGAGTTCTCGGTGACCGCCCGCGCCAGGTAGTCGAAGTCCTCCGCGGAGATCCCGCACACCTCCTGCACCATGTCGGGCGTGTAGCGCGAGTAGTGCCGCTTGAGGATCTGGAAGACGGTTCGCGGATCCTGCAGGCTCTCGTCTCGTTCCATGGCGGCATGACGCATCGGCGGGCCACCGCTGCCGTAGGCGTCGCCGGGTGCGGAGTCCGGATGGGCGTGCTGCTCCTGCGGGTGTGCGGTGGCGTAGCCCCACGACGACGGGTCGTATGTGCCCGTCTCCGGGTCGAATCCGGAGAAGAGGCCACCGAGGTCCTCGGTGTCGCGGAAGTCCTCGCCGACGAGGGTGGCGGCGTTGGTGTAGGCGACGACGTAGTCCTTGAACCACAGGTCGTGCGTAATGACGTAGTTGATCAACGCACCGAGCAGCGCGACGTCGGAGCCGGCCCGGATCGCGATGTGCCTGTCGGCATTCGCCGAGGTTCGTGTGAAACGCGGGTCGACGTGAATCACCTTGGCGCCACGCGCTTTTGCCTCAGCGACCCACTGGAAACCAACCGGGTGCGCCTCCGCCATGTTGCCGCCCTGCAGCACGATGCAGTCGGAATTGGCCATGTCCTGCAGCGTTTGGGTGGCGCCGCCGCGCCCGAAGGAGGTTCCCAGACTGGGAACCGTGGCGGAGTGTCAAATGCGGGCTTGGTTCTCGATCTGTATGGCGCCGGCCGCCGTGAAGAGCTTCTTGATCAGATAGTTCTCCTCGTTGTCCAGCGTCGCACCGCCCAGCGATGCGATGCCCATGGTGCGCCGCAGGATCCGACCGTCCTCGTTGCGCTCCTGCCACGTGTTGCGGCGGCTGCGGACGAACCGCTCGGCGATCATGTCGATCGCGGTGTCGCGATCCAGGTGCTGCCACTCGGTTGCACGCGGCGCGCGGTAGAGCACGTCGTACTGACGGCCCGGCGCGTTGACCAGCTGCTCACTCGCCGCGCCCTTGGGACACAACCGGCCCCGCGACACCGGTGAGTCGGGGTCGCCCTCGATCTGCACGACCTTCTCGTCCTTGACGTAGACGCGCTGGCCGCAGCCGACGGCGCAGTAGGGGCAGATGCTCTGCACGACCCGGTCTGCCGCGGCGTTGCGCGACTGCACGGCGCGCGTCTTCGCGGACGCCACAGCGGGCCCTCGCCCGAGGTAGTCCCCGGAGCGCAACTGCCGGAAGACCGGCCACTCCAACGCGCTGAATCGACCCACGCGCCAACCCTAGCCCCGAAAGCACGCAGATTTCGAGGGTCGACGGATTACCAGCTGCGCAGCGGCGTGATGCCCCAGCGCCGCAACTCCTCGGCGACCAGCGCGGCGAGCCGGTCCCGGTCAGGGATGCGGTCGGGGTCGAGCGCCTCGACGGTCAGCGTCATCCGGTCGCCGAACTCCTGCAGCCACGTCGTCACGCCACCACCGGCTCCGCGCAGCAGCTCGGGCGTGATGTTCCGGTGCACCCCGCGACACATCATCGACAGCGCAGTCGGGCCACCGAGACCGCCCCCGGCGGCCGTCATACGACCGAGGTTCGACACAGCAACCAGTGACGCCGGCATACCTTCGACGACCTTGCGTATGACGGCGCGCGGCAGCACACGAGCGACGGGTTCGAGGCGTTCCATCACCGAGGTCTGTGTCGGGTCGGCCACCCGCTGCAGCTCATGCTTCGTCGCGGCGCGCACACGGCGCAGGTCGGTGTAGCGGTCGGCGGTCACGTGCACCGGGACGGACGCTCCGCCGAGCATGTTCGAGCGGTAGTCGTTCTCCCCGCGCCGGCGCACGGGCATCGCGACCCGAAGCGTTTCGTCCTCCCGGGCGAGGCCGGCCGCCACCGCCAGCCCCGCGGACAGCATCAGCAGCAAGCTGTTCGGCGTGCCGCCGCGAGCGTCGGCCGCGGACTGCCACGCATCGCTCGCCATGTCGATCGCCACGAACGGTGGGACGTATGACGATCCGACGTCCGCCCGCAGCGCCCGGGCGGGACCACCCGACGCCTTCGCGCCATCGCGCTCGGACGAACCACGCGACCGGCGCACCGCCCGCACCGCAGCCATCAGGCCACGGCCGGCCGCGGCATACTGCCGGCCCGCATCCCGCAGGTCGTCCCGCAGTCGCACGTCGCCCGCGGCGGGCCGGTCGTCCGGGACCCGGGGCAGCGGTGTGCCGGTCACCGCGGCGTCGACGGCCTGCAGGATCAGGCCACCGTCGGCGATCGTATGGCGGGTGACGAGCGACACCAGCTGACCGTCTCCAACGACCGGTGTCGCCGACAGCCACCAGCCGGGGCCGCGCACCGGATCGACAGGAGCCTGCAACTGCTGGTCGCACCAGGCCATCAGGCCTTCCGGTGGGACCGGGTCCGATTCGATGGTCAACCGGTCACTGGCCGGAGCGGGCACCCAACGCCGACGTGCTCCCGGGACGCGCGACCCGACCGCGAGTCGGCTCAGTGGACCACGCTGCAGTCCGTGATGGATCGAGCGCAACGCCTCCGGCGACAGGGGCGTGGGCAGCCACCACGTGTGCTGGGATGCAACCGGAACCTCGAGCAGGTCCTCACCGAGGAAGTATGCGTCGTCACCGAAGGTGAACCGATTGTCGTGAACCTCTACCATCGCTGATCCTCACCAGAACGTAGGTGCGAGAGACCATTTCGCGGCCTCTTCGGTGATCGCCCGCTGCACCGCAGCACGGTTCGGCCACAGGTCGGGATCCATGCTGAGCACGCTCAACATGGCGGTGCCGGCGGAGAAGGACAGCCACACCGTGAGTCCGCCCCGGGCGGCGCGAAGCTGCTCCACGGTCGCGTGTTGCACCGCCATACGCACGGCGACCTGGCCCGGTGTCGATGCTCCGAGCGTCGCGACGTCCTGCGGAAGCTCACCGAGATTGGAGCAGGTCAGGACTGCAGCCGGTTGGCGTAGGGCCAACGAACGCAACACTTTTCGCGGCAGCAGTCGAACGATGGGCGTGATCAGGCGCAGCAAATCGTCGCTGTCCCGATCCGGATCCGTTGCCCGCGTGAGCGCGTCACGCGCCGCACTGCGGATGGGGCGCAGGTCGTCATACCGGCTGCGATCCGTGCCGACCGCCAGCGTCGCTCCGATGGTGGCAATGGCGCGCCGGTCGCCGGACGTACGCACGGTCACCGGCATCGAGACCGGGATCTCGGGCACATCGTCGATGCGGCCGGCAGCCTCCAGCAGCCCGACCCCGATCGCCACGAGGAGCGAATTCGCCGACCCACCACGGAGATTCGCTGCGTGATGCCAATCCTCCGCGGAGAACGCCGCGAGCGCGTATGCCGAATCCTCCGCGTCCGCAACGGGTATGACGGCAGGACGTCTCGGCTGCGGAGGCGGCGTGCGGCGATCCACGGCACCGCGACCCTTGCGGTTGCGCGCCGTCAGGCGGACCGCGCCGGCCAGGCCCCTTCCGGCGGCGACCAGTTGACGCGCGCCGTCACGGACATCGTGCAGTCTGCTCGGCACCACCGCGTTGTCATCGGGCAACCTGCCGATGTCCCTGCCGGTCACTGCCGCCTCGAAGGCGGCGTTGATGCCGGTGCCGTCCGAGAGGGTGTGCGGGGCAGTGAACGCCACGACATGACCGCCGTCATCCAGGGGGACGGCCGAAACCGTCCACGGCGCACCGGAATCCGTGTGGAACTCACGGTCGATGTCATGGTCCAGCCACTCGATCAACCGTGCGGGATCGATGGTGTCGTCGATGCGCAACACCGGAGCGGACGGCGGCGCCGCGAACCAGGTGTCGCGAGCGAACGGCGCGCCCGCCCGATGCAGACGCCGGGTCAGCGGTCCACTCCGGAGGCGGTCCACGACCTTCTTCAGCCGGTCCGCGTCCAGCGGGGTGTCGAAACGCCAGATCATCTGGTTGATGACGGGCAGGTCGAGCACCTGCTCGGCCAGCACGAAGGTCTCCTCCGCCGAGGTGAGGCGGTTGTCCTCGGACATCGGGGTCACGTCTTCCTGATGTAGGCGCGCACCGCGATCGGCGCCATCACGAGCATGATGAGGGTTGCCCCGACGAGCGACCAGACGATGTCCATCCCGACCGTGCCGTGTCCGGCGAGTTGCCGCACCGCGGTCACCAGATGGGACACCGGGTTGATGTCGGCGAGCCATTTGATCCAGGACGGCATGTGCGCCGTCGGCACCAGGGCATTGGAGATGAAGGTCATCGGCATCAGGACGAACATCGAAGCGCCTTGCACAGCAGGCGCACTCGGCATACGCACACCGAGGAACGCGAAGACCCAGCTGAGTGCGAATGCCGTGTAGACGACCAACAGGCAGCCGAGCAGCAGCCCCGGCCAGCTGTCCGGCCGATAACCCATGAGCAATCCGACGAGGACAACCATGAGCGACGCGACGACGTAGCGGACGACATCGGCAGTGAGGGCCCCGACCAGCGGTGCGATCCGGGCGATCGGCATCGACCGGAAACGATCGAACACTCCGCGATCGATGTCGTCGCACAACTGGACCCCGGTGTTGACCGTCGCCGTGACCGCAACCTGCACCAGCACACCCGGCACGAGGTCGGGCAGGTAGTTGCTCACGCTGCCGGCAATGGCACCGCCGAAGATCCCGGCGAACATCGCGGTCAGCACGATCGGGAGCGCGACGACGTCGAACATCAGGAACGGGTTGTGGCGGATCTTCAACAGGCCGCGCGCGGCGAGCGTGCATGATGCCGCGGCGGTGGCGGAGACTGTCGGGCGCCGGTGGGGAGTACGTCGGCGCCGGTATTGCGAACGGGTCTGAGCGGTGGCATCCGTCATGCGGAGTCCCCTCGCGGACTGCCGGTGAGCTGGAAGAAGACCTCGTCCAGGGTCGGCTTGTGCACCCCGACGTCCTCGACCTCGATCCCCTTGTCCCGTAAGCCGATCAGCACGTCGGTGACCAGCGATGCGTCGTTGACGGGTACGGCCAGAGTCCCGCTGCTCTCGGTCTCGACGTGGTGGCCGGCGAGCTGCTCCATCACCTGGCGGGCGGTTGGCCGGTCGGCGTCGTCGCGCAGCGCGAGGCGCAACGTGCCGGAGCCGACGGACGACTTCAGATCGTTCGCGGATCCCTCGGCGACGACTTTCCCGTGGTCGATGACGACGATGTTGTCCGCGAGTTGGTCCGCCTCTTCGAGGTATTGCGTCGTCAGGACCACCGTCGACCCGCCATCCACCAGGCGTCGCACAGTGCCCCACATCTGTTGCCGGGTGCGTGGGTCGAGTCCGGTGGTGGGTTCGTCGAGGAAGATCAGTGGGGGCTCCGCAATCAGGCTGGTCGCCAGGTCGAGGCGCCGGCGCATGCCACCCGAGAAGTTCTTCAGTGCGCGGCCGGCCGCGTCGGTCAGCGAGAACTCCTCGAGCAGCTCGTCACATCGTCGTCGAGCGCCCTTGCGCGTGTAGCGCAACAGCCGCGCGAAGATCAGCAGATTTTCGCGTGCGGTCAGTTCCTCGTCCACAGAAGCGTATTGGCCTGTGACCCCGATCACCGAGCGCACTCCGTGGGGATCGGTGCGCACGTCATGTCCGAAGATGCTGGCGCTGCCGCCGGTGGCCGGCAGCAGCGTGGCCAGCACTCGCACGATGGTGGTCTTGCCCGCACCGTTCGGGCCGAGCAGCCCGAGCACCGACCCCGTCGGGACGGTGAAAGTGACGCCGTCGACCGCGACGAAGTCACCGAAGCGAACGGTCAGGTCTCGCACGTCGACGGCGGTGCCGTGGTGATCGGCGGGACTGGGAACCATGGCGGCCATGGTGCCGCATGGGCCACCTCAACGGCATCTCCTGAGCGGTCCGTGCGACGAGAATCACCTTTCCCGCACTCCGACTCTCTTTATGCGCCTGCCGTCATTCGTGATTCGCTACACGGCATGCGCATACTGATGCCGTTCCTGGGCAGTCGCGGCGATGTTCAGCCGGGCGTGGCGCTCGCACTCGAGCTTCGCCGCCGCGGACACGATGTCCGGCTCGGCGTCCCGCCGAACCTGGTCGACTTCGCGCGGCGAGCCGGAATCGACGTGCTGACAACGGGACCCGACTCTGCCGCGCTGCTGGAGTCCGAACTTGTGCAACACCGCATCAAGTCGGCGAACCCGCGCACTCGCTGGCGCGGGCTCTCCGAGCTGGGCACCTTCGGTTGGACCGAACTCGCGCTGACCCTCGATGACGAAGCGGCTGACTCGGACCTGATCGTCTCCTGTTTCCTCGGTCAGGAAGTTGCGCGCGCACTCGCGGACAAGCACCGCCTCGCGCAGGTGGCGATGCACTACTACCCGATCAGGCCCTCCGAATCGGTGCACCTGCTCCCGGATCCGCCGTTCGCAGCGGAGTCCGTCCATCACCTCACGTGGTGGCTCGCCGACCGCTCGTGGCGCCTGATGACCCGACGCGGCGAGGATTCCATGCGAGCCGAACTCGGCCTCGGCCCGTCGCGAACATCGGTCGCCCGTCGTATGACGAACACCGGATCGCTCGAGCTGCAGGCCATCGACCCGATCCTCTTCCCGCAGCTGGGCGATGAATGGGGCGTACGGCGACCGCTCGTCGGCTTCCTCGACCTCGCCCCCGAGACGCGCGCCGCACTGGACGACGACGGCGACGGCGACGGCGAGCTGGACGCCTGGCTGGACCAAGGACGTTGCATCTATTGGGGATTCGGCAGCATGCCGGTCGCATCCCCCGAAGACATGGTGCAGATGGTGCGGGAGGTGTCTCAGCGACTCGGGTGCCGCGCATTGGTCGCCGCGGGCTGGTCGAACTTCGCCGACTCGGGCGACGACGATCTACGGATCGTGCGTTCCGTCGACCACCACCGAGTGCTCCCCCGGTGCGTCGCCGCCGTCCACCACGGCGGAGCAGGCACCACGGCAGCAGCCCTGCGCGCCGGCATTCCGTCCCTGATCAGCTGGTTCAACGCCGATCAGCCCCTCTGGGGTCGACGCCTGGCAGCACTCGGCGTCGGCGACCACCGGAGGTTCCGCGACCTCAGTGCGGACGAATGTGTCACCGCACTCACCCCGCTACTGGCCACCGCGACGCAGGATCGGGCTCGCAAGCTGGCCGGGCGGTTGATCACGCCGGCGGACGCCGTTCGTGCGGCAGCCGATGCGGTCGAACTGCAGGGCTTCGCCCGCTCATGACGCAGGTTTGTGTGCAGAGGTTACGGTGACGTAACCTCTGGCGCGGGGGCCCGTCACCCGTTCTGTTTCTCGCACCACGCCGCGTCTGTGCGAAAGGAGCCCTGCAGTGGAATACACCGAACTCGCCGACTATCAGATCTACGCCGGTTCGGTCGCGTTCTGGCGAGCCACCTCCACGACGCCCAGCACGGACGCCGCTGACGAGCGGCCCCTGTCGCCACAGCACGAGAAGCACGTCAAACAGTCGAGCAACCCATCCGAACCTTCCTGGATCGGAACGGTTTTCGAGATCAATCAGGCGTTCGATGCCGACGCGGTCCGGCGCACGCTGCTCGCCTGGCACGCGAAACATGAGTCGTTCCGCACCATGGTGGCTCACGACGACACCGGCCTGCATCGCGTCACCTACCGTCCGGAGAGCCTCGAGCTGACCGCACGTGACGCCGGCACCCACGACTCGGTGGAGCGGGTCTATGACGTGATCTCCCGCTTCTTCGACCACACCGTCCGCTCGGACACCTGGCCGCATCTTGTCGCAGCGACGGTGGTGCCCACGAACCAGGACGAGGGCTCGCGGTTCCTCCTCGCGTTCGCGGCCGACCACTCGGTGATGGACGCGTACTCGCAGCTGATCGCCGTGTCCGAACTCGACCGGTTGTATGCCGCAGCGCTTGCCGGTGAGCCGCTGGCGACCGAACCTGCACCCAGTTACGTCGATTTCAGCGTGGCCGAGCGCGCTCGTGCCGCTGTTGCCGATCACGGGCACGAGACCACGCGCCGGTGGGAACATTTCCTCGCACCACGGGAGCCACGGTTCCCGGCCTTCCCGCTGCCGAACGACCCGTTCACCGATCTGGCTCTTCCGCAGCGCAGCATCTCCCGCTGGCTGGTGCCCGCCGATGTCAGCGACGGCATCCACGCGCACGCCCGAGAGCTCGGACACGGCATGCAGTCCGCAGTGCTCGTTGCCCTCACGGCAGCGATGCACCGGGCGACCGGCACCGCGGACCCGCTGAAGTTCGTCATGCCGATGCACACCCGAACCCCTGAATACACAACATCCATGGGCTGGTTCGTAGGCATCAGCCCCTTCGAGCTCGGCCTGGCGGACACCTCGGACGTGCGAGAGCAGCTGCGCCGCGCCGACGTGGCGTCGGCGCACATCCGTTCCGATGCACAGATCCCGTTCGCATCCATCGCCGATCTGCTGGGCATCGACTCGGCGCCCCGTTTCGTGGTCTCCTTCGTCGACGTCCGCCACCTGCCCGGTGCCGCACAGTTCGACGCGGCGCGCGCCCGTGCGCTGCGCAGCATCCGGTACTCCGACGACGAGTTCTACTTCTGGGTCGTGCGGGCCCGCGACGGCATCAACGTGTCGGTGCGTCACCCGAACAACCCCACCGCGACCCGTGGCGTCGAGCGATACCTCCGCGAATTCACCGCAGTTCTGCGGGAACTCGCGGAACAGCCGGTACAACTGACCGCCTGATGCGGCTCACGACCGCGGCTCAGCTGACGCCACCACCAGGGCAGCTCCTGCACTGCATCCCGGTGCCGGTGACGCAAGCTCGTCCACTGCCCGACACGCCACCGTCGTTCAACCAGGTCAACCACGCGCTCGCCCGTGGGGACACCGGTGGCTGGCTCTGCGTGACCCTGCGGATGCCCGAGCAGGTCGACAGGGCGGCATTGCAAGCCGCATTTCGCGGGCTCCTGTCCCGGCACGAGACCCTGCGCACCCGCGTCGATCTCACCACCGGCACACCGACAACGGTGAGCTTCGGCACCGAAATCGATTGCTACGTGCGGGAGTCCAGCCTTCCCGATGACCCCTCGGCGCGCCATGCTCAACTGCTCGCGCTCATCGACGCCACAACACACTCCACGACGGGTCCGAACCTCTTCGGCGCAGCCATCGAGGAACCGCAGGGGACCTACATCGTGCTCGCCGTCGACCACGGCATCGCCGACGCCGTGTCGATGCCGCTGCTCGGCCGCGACTTCGTCCAGCTGTATGGCGCCTCCCTCCGCCACAGCTCACTCGACCCGTCCGGCGCCGGCCTGCCCCCGGTCGGCTCCTTCCTGGACGCATGCCGTGTCGAAGCCGCGGATCACACCGACCCCGATGATCCACGCATCGCCGAGTGGCACGACGTGTTTCGACGCAATTCCGGTGGCCTGCCACGGTTTCCGCTTCCCGAGGCGGCCCGGCGCAGCGACGGGATCGCCGCCATCGAGCTGCGCCATACACTCACCGCGGCGCAGACGTCCGCGGTCGAGCGATGGGCACGCGCCCACGACGCCCGACTGCCGGCGTGCCTGCTCGCCGTCTGCGCGCACGCCGTTCATCGCGTGGGATTGGGCGACGAATTCGCAACGCTGCTGCCGGTCGGCACCCGGAGTCGAGCGGACTGGGCCGAGGCCGTCGGCTGGTTCGTGAGCAACGGCCCGGTCCTCATCCCCGGCGACCTACCGCTCGAACGCTCCGTCATACACGCACAGCAGCAGGTCGAGCGCGCCCAGCTACTGGCCGCGATGCGCCTGGGCGACGTGATCGCCTTATACGCACCGGGATTCACGCACACCGGTGATGTGGGGATGGTTTCCTACGTCGACTACCGGCGCATCCCCGGCCACGAGCTGCATGCAGCGCTGCGGATGACACAGGCCAGTCCGGACGCGCCGACGACCGACGTCCAACTGTGGTGGGTCCGTGATGCCGCGGGGCTGGCGCTGCGCTGCCGCCTGCCCGATACGGCCGGGGCCCGACGCATCGTCGGAGACTGGCTGGACCAGATCGAGCGCAGTCTGCGACAGCTCGCCGACTGACCGGTCAGGCCTTCTCCGGGCCCGTCAGTTCCATTGCGGCACGGGCGGTTTCGACATCCACCGGTTCCCCGGCAGCGACCGCACGGATCAGCTCGGTGATCGCCCGGAAGTAGTGGTCGATGCTCGCCGCAGCCCGCGGATTGTCGGGGTAGCTCATCAGCGCGTAGGTGCGATCGGTGCGGCGATTGATCCACAGCGAAACATCACCGGTCGTGCCGGGCCCGCCCAGCGCATGGATATCGTCCACGCCGGGCAACTCGGCACCGGGCAGGCGCCGCATGTCGAGGTAGGACACCATCGGCGGCACGGCAGTGGCGCCGACCTTCACGCCGCCGAACTTCGCGGCGTAGTCGACGATCGCGCGGGCCGGGACATCGGTTGCGGCCTTGGACCGTTTCATCGACTTCTGAGCCCTGCCGACGAGATCGTCGAACGTCGCCCCCTTCGGCACCCGGAAGGCGATCGGCACGAGATTGATGAACCACCCTTGTGCCATCGCGTATTTCGACTCGGATCGGGTGGCGATCGTGTTGAGTGCCAGATACGCGGGACGCCCGGTCAACGCCACGTCGATGAGCGCGAGTATGCCGAACAGCCCGGCGCTCGCGCCGCCACCGTGCGCCTTGCACCGCTGCTCGAACGCCTGCATGGTGGCGGCGTCGGCGAGGGTGCGGTTCGTCCGGGTGGACGGTGCGGTCCCGCCGGGCTCGAGGCCGATGTCGAGCGGTGTGCTGGGCATCTTGTTGCGGACCGACAGCAGCGCCCGCGCCCAGACGCGCACCGCCGGGGTGCGCCAGGTCAGTCGTTCCGAAAGGGCGCGTTCCTGCTCGCTGAAGTCGACGTAGCTGCCGACCTCCTGCGGTTCGGTGCCCTCACCGTGTGCCTCGAGTTGATAGATCCGGAAGATGTCGTCCACACCGAGCGTGAGGGAGACACCGTCGGTGAAGGAGTGGTCGACGCCGTAGTAGACGGTGAATCCGTCGGCCCCGTGGTCGATCGCGCCGGCCGCGAAGGACGGCCACGCCAGCGGACTCGTCCCGGCCGCGAAGCGTTCGGCGACCGCGGCGCGCGCTGCGTCGGTGTCCGGGGCGGTGCCGGCACCGACGAGTTCCAGCTCGACCTGATCGGCGGGCAGTGCGCGGCGGGTGAACGTCGTCCGATCGTCGATCCGGTCGCTGTCGGGCTCGAACCAGCTGAGCAGGGCACCGTGGCGGGTCACGAAATGCTGCATCGTGCGCTCGAACGCGTCCCGATCCAGCGGTTGCGGGACGTGGAAGGAGAACGCGAGCCAGGGCGACCATGCCACGCCCTTCGCGCGCCGATCGGCGGCCGTGCGGATGTGCGACTCCTGCAACAACGACGGCCTCGCAGGGACGACCGGAGCCGAGCGGGTGGCCGCGAGTGTCGCTTCCATGGGTCGCACCTCCAGCACTTCCCCGGGGCGGGGATGCCATGACCCGATCGATGTCATCTCCACGGCGAAAGCCCGTCCGTCATACGCACCCGATCACTGTACCTACCGGGCGGTAACCACCAAACTCGCGCAACTGCGCCCTAGGCGGGTTCGTCGCCTCGGACCGGGCCCTCGGTGTTCGGCCGCCAGCCGAGCGCCGGCGCGACGTGCTCGGCGAAGGCCTGCAGCACGTGCAGGTTGTAGTCGACACCGAGCTGGTTCGGAATCGTCAGCATGACCGTGTCGGCAGCCATCACCGCGGCGTCGCCGCGTAGCTGCTCGATCAGCTTGTCGGGTGCATCGGCATACGTCTTGCCGAACGTCGACCGATAACCATCGATGATGCCGACCTGGTCGGAGTCGCGGGCGCCGCCGAAGTATGCCGCGTCGCGCTCGTCGACGATCGGGAAGATGCTGCGGGAGACGGAGACCCGCGGACGGCCGCTGTGACCGGCAACGACATACGCCGTGCGGAAGCGGTCGATCTGCTCGCGCTGCAGGTCGGCGAACGCCTCGCCGTTCGCCTCGGTGAGCAAGGTGGAGGACATCATGTTCAGGCCGAGTTCGCCCACCCACTCAGCGGTTTCGCGGGAGCCGGACCCCCACCAGATGCGGTCACGCAGGCCGTCGGAGCGTGGCTCGATCCGCAACCGGGTGCCCGGTATGGCGCGCTGCGGGTCCGCGTCGACCATCCCTTCGCCGTCGATCGCGTCGAGGAAGGTGACGAACTTCGCGCGTGCGATGTCACCGCCGCGCGGATCCTGTGCGCCGGTGTAGCCGAACGCCTCATACCCGCGCATCGCCGTCTCCGGAGAACCGCGCGAGATCCCGATGGCCAGACGCTGGTCGCTGAGCAGATCGAGCGCGGCTAGCTCCTCGGCGAGCTGCAGCGGGTTCTAGTAGCGCATGTCGATGACGCCGGTGCCGACCTCGATGTGCTGGGTACGCGCGGCGATCGACGACAGCAGCGGGATCGGTGAGGCGAGCTGTCGCTCGAAGTGATGGACCCGGAAGTAGGCGCCGTTGACGCCGATCTCGTCCGCGCCGACGGCGATCTCCACCGACTGCTTCAGTGCGCTCGCAGCGTCCGGGGTCTGTGACCCCCGCACGCGTCCGTAGTGACCGAAGCTGAGGAACCCGAATGCCTTCATGGAAAATTCAACAACCTCTCATGGGCGACTGTTCCCACTCGTCATACGGCTTCAAATGCTGCGACTTGGCCCCACCGTTCTGCCATGATCCCAAAATGACCGAAACCCAGCAGGACGTGCGGCGGCTCGGTGTCGAGCGGACCGGCATCGAGATCATCGAGGAGTCCGAGCGGACCGCGCAGCCGCGGGATCTGTTCTGGCCGTGGTTCGCGGCGAACGTGTCCGTCTTCGGGATCTCCTACGCGGCATTCGTGCTCGGCTTCGGGATCTCCTTCTGGCAGTCGGTCGTGATCGTCGTGATCGGTGTCGTGCTCAGCTTCGCGCTCTGCGGTGTCATCGCACTCGCCGGCAAGCGCGGCTCGGCGCCGACGATGATCCTGTCGCGGGCGGCGTTCGGGGTCACCGGCCAGAAGGTCCCCGGCGTGATCAGCTGGCTGACGTCGATCGGGTGGGAGACGTTCCTGACCATCAACGCGACGCTCGCCACCGCGACCGTGATGCGCAAGCTCGGCTGGGGCGGTGGCACCACGACCAAGATCATCGCCTGCATCGTGGTCGCCGCTCTCGTCGTGCTCGCGTCCGTCGCCGGCTACCACATCATCATGCGGATGCAGTCCTGGCTGACCTGGATCACCGGTGTCATCACCATCGTCTTCGTGGTGATCGCCGCCTCGCACATCCACTGGTCGCAGGTCACGGCCATGCCCTCCGGCAGCTGGCAGCAGACCGTCGGCGCACTGGTCATGGTGATGACCGGATTCGGCCTGGGCTGGATCAACATCGCGGCCGACTGGTCGCGCTATCAGCGACGGGACGCCTCCGGGAGTCGGATCGTCGCCTGGAACACCTTCGGTGGCGCGGTTGCCCCGGTCATCCTGGTGATCTTCGGGCTGCTGCTCGCCGGATCCGACAAGAAGGTCGCGACCGGCATCCTGGACAACCCGATCGGCGCGCTGGCCGAGATCCTGCCGACCTGGTTCCTCGTGCCGTTCCTCATCGCCGCGATCCTCTCGCTGGTCAGTGGCGCCGTGCTCGGCATCTACTCATCAGGGCTCACCCTGCTCTCCCTCGGCGTGCGGATCCCACGCCCGGCGGCAGCGCTGGTCGACGGCGTAATCCTCACTCTCGGAACGATTTACGTCGTCTTCGTCGCGGAGAGCTTCGCCAGTCCGTTCCAGTCGTTCCTGATCACCCTCGGTGTCCCGCTCGCGTCGTGGGCGGGCGTCATGATCGCCGATATCGCACTGCGGAAGCGGTCGTATGACGACGACGATCTCTTCGACCCGAAGGGCCGCTACGGCAACTGGGACTGGACCTCGATCGGCATCCTGGTCGTCACGTCGGTGATCGGTTGGGGGCTCGTCGTCAACAACTACGCCCAGGATGCCTCCTGGAACAACTGGCAGGGCTACCTCCTCCATCCGCTCGGAATGGGCACGTATGACGCGAAAAGCGCCTCGTGGAGCGGTGATTGGGCCTATGCGAACCTCGGTGTCATCGTCGCGCTGATCCTGTCGTTCGTGGCGGCATACCTCTTGCGGCGCGCGAAGGTGGCGCGTCAGGAGGCCACTCCCGAGCAGAGCACCGAGCCCGTGGCGGTCAAGGCCTGACGTGCAGACAACACACGTTCCTGCACCGGCCGACGACTGGCTGATCGTGATCGATGCGCAGGCGATCTTCGCCGATCCGCAGACGTCACAGTGGGGTTCGCCGATGTGGGCCGAGGTCGTGCCACGGATCCGTGATGCTGTCGAGCAGTATGGCGACCGGGTCGTCTTCACCCGGTTCGTGGCCGACCCGGCGCCCGAGGGCTCCTGGGCGGCCTACTACGAGGCGTGGCCGTTCGCGCAGCTTCCGGACGCGGACCCGCTGTACGCGCTGGTGCCCGAACTCGCCGGATTCGTCACCGACGGGACGCCGGTCGTCACCATGCCGACCTTCGGCAAGTGGTCCGGGTTGGCCGAAATCGTCGGCCCCACAGCGCAATTGACTCTTGCCGGCGTATCCACGGACTGCTGCGTCCTGTCCACCGCGCTCGCTGCCG
Organism: Flexivirga sp.; assembly: GCF_035551235.1. Lineage (GTDB taxonomy): Bacteria > Actinomycetota > Actinomycetes > Actinomycetales > Dermatophilaceae > Flexivirga. Next base: position 22,293 of record NZ_DASZNO010000025.1, read on the forward strand.
CCGACGCCGGAGCGACCGTCCACGTCGCGTCCGACCTGTGCGCCGGCTCGACCCCGCAGAACCACACCCGGGCGCTGGCGGCGATGGAACTCTACGGCCCGCAGATCACGATCACGTGACCCACCACACCCTCATACCGAGAGGACACGCAAATACCGAGAGGACACGCGATTTGGCCGATTTCGGGGCCAAATCGCGTGTCCTCTCGGCGATCGCGTGTCCTCTCGGCAAAGGTGGCGGGTCAGGTGCTCAGGCAGTCGCGGGTGATCTGGTCGATGGAGGCTATGCCGGACAGGCCCATGGTGAGGTCGAGTTCGGCGAGCAGTCGCTCCATGACGGCCTGCGCGCCGGCCGCCCCGTCCAGCGCGAGACCGTAGAGCCAGGGCCGGCCGACCAGGACCGCTGACGCACCCAGCGCCAGCGCCTTGAAGATGTCGGCTCCGCTGCGGATGCCGCTGTCGAAGAGCACCGGCACCTGTCCGTCGACAACCGGCGCGATCGCAGCCAACGCGTCGAGCGACGCGATGGCGCCGTCGACCTGGCGGCCACCGTGGTTGGAGACGATGATGCCGTCGGCTCCGTGCTCGAGAGCGAGTCGTGCATCGTCCACCGACTGAATTCCCTTGAGTATGACGGGAAGTGACGTCCAGTCGCGAAGCTTCGCCAGGTCGTCCCAGCTGAGCCCGGGGCACGGGAAGACGTCGAGGAACGTCTCGACGGCAGCTCGTGGCAGCGGTGAACGCAGGTTGTCCCGGAACCTGCCGGGGTAGTGCCGGGTGATCGAAGCAAGGGTGCGTATGGCGGTCAGGGTGGGCCGCTCGGACGACAGGTCCCTTCGAGACACCCGCTCGTCCCTCGCGGGCTCCTCAGGGACCTCCGCGACACGATCGCGGACGAGGTTCTGGAAGACCGGGTCGGTGAGGTACTGCGCGATGCCTTCACCACGGGCGAACGGCAGGTAACCCAGGTCGAGGTCCTTGGTGCGCCAACCGAGCAGGGGCGTGTCGAGCGTGACGACGATGGCTTGCGCGCGGGACTTCTCGGCACGCCGGACCAACGAACGTGCCAGATCGTCGTTATTGCTCCAATACAGCTGGTACCACATCGGATTGGCACGGAGCGCCTTCGCTGTCTGCTCCATCGGCACCGAACCCTGGGTCGACAGCACCATCGGCAGACCGAGCGACCGCGCCGCCTCCGCCACGGCGAGCTCCGCCTCCTTGTGCGCCATCTCCAGCACACCGATCGGCGCGAAGAGCACCGGCGCCGGCAGGTCGTGTCCGCAGAGACTGACGCCCAACGAACGCTCCCCGACGTCCCGCAGCAGCCGCGGCACGATCGGATAGCGTTCGAACGCAGCGATGTTCGCGGCATCGGTGCGCTGCATGCCAGCACTCCCCGCGACATACGACCAGGCCTGCGGACTCATCCGGCGACGGGCTGCGGCATACAGGGCAGCCGGCTCGACCGGCACCTTCGGCTTGTGGCCGTAGGCGCCCGCGGCATAGATCGCGCCCTGCACCGCACGGCCGATCCCCGACAGCGCGCGTGCCGGAGTCTCGATACGGGACTCCTCCACTTCGTTCCCCGCCTACTCGACCCGCATATCAGTTGACCTGCTTGCCGTCGTCGGCCCAGAACGGCTGGCGCAGCTTGAATTTCTGCAGCTTCCCGGTCGCGGTCCGGGCCAGCTCGTCACGGAACTCGATGCGCTTGGGCGCCTTGTAGCCCGCGAGCGACTGCTTCGCGTGCGCGATCAGCTCCTGCTCGGTCACCTCACCGTCGGCGACGACGAGCGCAGTGACCAGCTCACCCCACTTCTCGTCGGGTATGCCGATCACGGCGACCTCACGCACTGCAGGGTGCGACATGAGCACATCCTCGACCTCGATGGAGGAGACATTCTCACCGCCGGAGATGATCACGTCCTTCTTCCGGTCCAGGATCACCAGCGCGCCATCGTCGATCACGCCGCCGTCGCCGGTGTGAAACCAGTTGTCCGCCAAGGCTGTTGACGTTGCCTCGGGGTTGTTCCAGTAGGCCTCGAGGTTGTGATTGCTCTGGAAGAGCGCTTCACCGGACTCGTCGACCTTCATACGCACTCCGACCGCGGGGTAGCCGGCTCGTCCCAGTTTGCGCGCCTGATCGGTCGGTGACAGGTCCTCCCACTCCGAGCGCATCCGGCTCATCGTGAGCAGCGGTGCGGTCTCGGTGAGGCCGTAGATCTGGATGAACTCCCAGCCGAGCTCCTCGCGCACCCGCTCGATGGTCCGGGTCGGGGGCGGCGCGCCGGCAACCACGATGCGTGTCCGATCACGCCCCGGGATCGGACCGTCCCAGGTCTGCGCGGCATCGAGTGCTGCCGCCACCACGGCCGGCGCGGCGCACATCAGGGTCACGCCGTGCTCGTCGACCCGCCTCAGGATCTCGGCTCCGTCGATCTTGCGCAGCACGATGTGCTTGCCGCCCATGCCGGTGACGGAGAAGGGCATCCCCCAGCCGTTGGCGTGGAACATCGGCAGTGTGTGCAGGTAGACGTCGTCGTCGGAAACCGTTGCCTGCCAACCGAAGACGGTCGCGTTGAGCCAGTTGTTTCGGTGGGTCAGCTGCACGCCCTTGGGGCGAGCGGTCGTGCCGGAGGTGTAGTTGATCGTCGCGGTCGCGTGCTCGTCGCCCTCCCACGGTCGCGGCTCCCCGGTCGACCCCCAGATCTCGTCGTCCGCCTCACCGAGCAGGAACTTCCGGTCGCAGTCCACATCGTCCAGCAGATGCTTCAGCTCGGGATCGACCATCAGCACCTCCGCGCCGGAGTGCTCCACGATGTACCGCACCTCGGGCACCGACAGGCGGAAGTTGACCGGGACGAGGATGCGTCCGTAACCACTCACCCCGTAGAAGGACGTCAGCAGCCGCGCGCTGTTGTGGGAGACCACCGCGACCCGGCCGCCGACGGGCACGCCCATCGCATCGAGCCCGGCCGCCTGCGCCCGCGCGAGCCGCGCCATCCGTCGGTACGTGATCGAGCCGCCGTCGAAGGGCGCGGCCGGCTGGTTCGGTTCGTCGACGATCGCGACGCGGTCGCCGTAAACCGTCTCCGCTCGCTCGAGAAAATCGCGGACGATCAACGGAAATTCCATCAGGGGGGCCTCCAGGCAGTCGTGGTGTGGTCATTCTGGCAACTACGGCTGTATGCCGCCAGGAAACAACGCGACGAAACCGCGGCGTCCCGCTATTCGAGTTGGACGACCTCGGTCAACAGCTCGCCGGCTCGATAGTGCGCCAGCCGGACGGCACGTGCCATCGGCTCGGCATCGCGCAGCGCAGCAGCATCGCTCACCGAGCGCAGCACACCGACCGTTTCCTCGGACACCCAGATCCCCTCGGCGTGGCGGGCGCGCATCAGCTCGTCCATCTTCGTCCGTTCGTCGACCATGCACAGGAAGGACGAGCCGAAAACCACTGGCAATCGGCCGAATCCGAAACCAGCAGCGGCCACGACGTCGAAGGCGTCACGGCGCGACACGACGATGTCCTGCTGGTCGACCAGCCGGGCTGCCCACTGCACACGGGCTTGTGCAGCCACCTGCTCCGGCTCGAGCTGCGACAGCATCCGGTCGAGGGTGTCCTGTTCCTGCGGGTGCAAGGGGTGCAGGTCGTAGCCCCTGCGGGATGCGATGTGCTGCCCGGCCAGCAGATCCGGCTCGAACGCGTCGGCGACCAGCTCCAGCCCGGCGGCCGCACCGACCGCAACGAGGTCGAGGGTCACCGGCTCGGCATACACCGACTGCAGGTGTTCGGTGACGAGTCGCAGCATCCGCACGCCGGCCTGCGGGTCGTTCAGCGGCAACGGCCGCTGCTGCAGCCGTCGCCCGATCGGTCCGCGCCGGTCGCGCAACAGCTCCGTCCACAGCTGATAGGAGCGGCTGTCCGGCCGCAGCGTGCCGTTCAGCACCGGGTAGTAGCCGGCCAGCGGGCGCTGCGGGCCGAGGTGCCGCAGCTCCTCACTCGTCGCGCGCAGCAACCGCTGGGCGGCCTGCCAGCTCCCGAAGTCGAGCCCGTATGACGCGAAGGCCGTGAAGGTGCGATCGTCGGGGCCGGTCTCGGCGCCCGCGGTGGCGCACCAATACCGGTAGAGCGGGCCGGAGAACACCTCCGCGGCAGCGGCGAACGCGGCCCGGCAGTCGTCTACGTCGCTCATGGTTCCGCCAATCTAACCGGGGAGGGCGGTCGGGCGACGGACGCCCGGCGTCATACCTCCAGCAAGCGGTGCAGGAAGGCCTGCGTTCGTTCCTGCTGCGGATGATCGAGGACGTCCTTCGGCCGCCCGCTCTCGACCACCACCCCGCCGTCGATGAAGAGCACGTGGTCGGCGACGTCGCGCGCGAAACGGATCTCGTGCGTCACGATCACCATCGTGCGGCCCTCGCGCGCCAGCTGTCGTATGACGTCGAGCACCTCCCCCACCAGCTCCGGGTCCAGGGCAGAGGTCGGCTCGTCGAAGAGCAACAGGTCGGGCTCGAGCGCGAGCGCCCGGGCGATGCCGACGCGCTGCTGCTGACCGCCGGACAGCTGGTACGGGAACTTGTCGGCGTGGTCCGCCAGGCCCACCTTCGCCAGCAGGGCGCGCGCCTTCTCGTCGGCCTCGGCCGCCGGCTGTCCCTGTACGACGATCGGGCCCTCGGTGACGTTCTGCAACGCAGTGCGGTGCGGGAAGAGGTTGTGCCCCTGGAAGACCATCCCGCTGTGCGATTGGTAGCGCCGCAGCAGCGCCCGGTCCGCGGATGAGAGCCGGCCTCGCCGTGACGCCCGGATGGTCGCGAAATCGACTGACACGTCAGCGATCTCGACGACACCGCGGTCCGGGCGCTCCAGTGCGTTCAGCCCACGCAGCAACGTGGTTTTGCCCGACCCGGACGGCCCGACGATGACCGTGACCGTGCCGCGCGGCACGCTGAACGACACGTCCTTGATGACTTCGTGGTCACCGAACCTCTTGGCCACTCCGGTGGCTCGCAGCAGATCGCTCATCGCAGGACATACCTGTTCAGTCGGGTTTCCAGGCGGCCCTGGAAATGGTTGAGGATGAAGCAGATCACCCAGTAGTAGACGGCTGCCGAGCAGTAGAGCGCGAAGTAGCTGTAGGTGGGCGCCGCCGCGATCTGCGCCTGATGGAAGAGGTCGAGCGCCAGGATCGTGGACGTCAGCGAGGTGTCCTTGACCAGCGAGAGCAACGTGTTGCCCAGCGGCGGCACCGCGATCCGGGCGGCCTGCGGAAGCACCACGCGTCGCAGCGAGGTGCGGTAGTCCATGCCGATCGTCTCGGCGGCCTCCCACTGGCCGGTCGGCACCGACGAGATGGCCGAGCGGACGATCTCCGCGCCGTAGCCGCCGACGTTGAGGCTGAGCGCGATCGACGCAGCGACGAAGGTGGAGAACTCGATCCCAAGCTCCGGCAACCCGAAGAAGACGATCACCAGCTGCACCAGCAGCGGCGTACCGCGGATGATCGAGATGAAGACCCGCGCGATCCACGAGAGCACCAGGATGCTGGAGCGGCGCATCAACGCGACCACCACGGCGATGATCAGGCCGAAGATGAAGGCGACGATGGTCAGCGGGATGGTGGTCTTCAGGGTGGCCTTCAGCATCGGCCACGCGTTGTCCTTGACGACCTGCCAGTCGCTCTTGGCCGACTTCTTCTCGGCCTTGGCCCCGAAGTACTTGTCGTAGAGCTTCTGCGACGTGCCGTCCTGGCGCATCGCCTTGATCTCTTTGTCGATCGCCGGCATATAGCCGCTGCCCTTGCGGGCCGCGAGCACCGACTCACTCCTGTCGTCGGTCGTCGCGACGATCTTGACGCCCTTGTCGCCCTTGGTGTTCAGGTAGTTCTTGACCGCCAGCTGGTCGTTGACGATGGCGTCGACCCGGCCCTGGGCGAGTGCCGTGACCGCCTTGTCCATGGCATCGACGCCGACGATCTTGGCGCCGTTCTGCTTCGCCGTCGCGGCCCAGTTGCTGGTGATGTTCTCCGCGGCACGCTTGCCCTTGAGGTCCTTCAGCGTCTTGATCGAGTCGTTGTCCGACGCGACGAGGAGCACCCCGGTCGTGGAGATGTATGGCGTGGACAGGTCGTACTTCGCCTTGCGCTCCGGGTTGAGGGTGACCTGGTTGGCGACGAGGTCGATCCGCTTGGACTGCAGCGCCGAGAACATCGAGTCCCAGGGTGTTTCCTCGAACTTGATCTTCACACCGAGCCGCTTGCCGACCTCCTTGATGAAGTCGACGTCGTACCCGGTGAGCTTGTCCGACGCGTCGTGATAGCTGAAGGGCGGATAGACGCCCTCCGTGCCGACGCGCAGCGTGGACGGCAGCCCATCCGGACGGGCCTTGTCCGGGGCAGCGTGCGCTGGTGGAGCGAGGAACACTCCGCCGAGCAGGAAGAACGTCGCGAGCAGAGCCGCGACGCGAGATCGAGATAACCGGGCCTTATGCACTGGCAAGAGCATACGGGTCCGCACCGTGCGCTCGCGAAGCCGTAACAACGACCTCGGGGCACGCGAAGTATCGGAGGAGCGTCTCGGGGTCCCCGCGAAGTATCGGAGGAGCGAAGCGGGGGAGAACTTCGTGGGGTGAGAGTCAGATGCTGAGTTCGGCGATCTGCAACGCGTTGAGCGCCGACCCCTTGCGCAGGTTGTCCGCGCAGATGAACAGCTCGATCGCGTTGGGGAAGCCGTCGATCCGCCGAACCCGACCGGCGAAGATCGGGTCGGCTCCGACCACGTCGACCGGAGTCGGCCAGGCATCATCGGATGATGCTGCTGAATCATCAAGCACCACAACGGAGTTCGACGACTCCGTGAGGACCCTGACCGCGTCGTCACGATCGGTCTCGGTCGCGAAGGTGGCGTGGATCGACACCGAATGCGTTCGCACGACCGGCACCTGCACGCACGTCACGGCCACCGGGAGGTGCGCGACCCGCAGCAGCGCGCGCAGCTCCTCACGAACCGTCACCTCGGAGTCGGTCGCGCCGTCGTCCGCCTCCGCGCCCACCCAGGGAATGACGTTGAACGCCACCGGCGCAGGGAACGGCGACTCGCCCAGGTCGGAGAGCATTCGGCGGACGTCACCCGGCGACTGCCCGACACTCTGGTTGCCGGCGAGCTCCATGGTTTCGTCATACAGCCGCAGGGCACCGGCGACACCCGCGTCGGTGACCGCCTGGAAGGTCGTGGCGACGACCGAGGTGAGCTGCCAGGAACTGTGCAGCGAGTGCAGCGCACCGACCATCATCAGCGTCGACGCACTCGGGCTGGCGATGATGCCGGCCGGGGGCTGACGCGCGGCGTCGGGGTTGATCTCCGGCACGACGAGCGGCACATCGGGCGCCGAGACGAAGTGCCCGGACGTGTCGATCACGATCGCCCCCGCGCCGACGGCGACCGGCGTCCACTGCGCCGACACCTCGGCCGGCACCGCCATCACGACGACGTCGGCCCCGTCGAACGCGCCGGCGTTCAGCTCCCGGACCACGGCTTCGTGGCCGAGGATCGACACGCGACGACCGACGGACCGTCCCGACGCCAAGGGGCGGATCTCGCCCCACAGGTCGTCACGGGTCGGCAACAGTGACAGCAACGACAGCCCGACGACCCCCGTCGCGCCGACGACCGCCAACGTGGGCTTGCCCTCGGTCATGGCGTCACCGCTCTGCTGCGATGACCTCAGCGATCTGAATCGTGTTGAGGGCAGCACCCTTTCGCAGGTTGTCGCTCGAGACGAAGAGCACCAGGCCCTTGCCGTCCGGCACCGACTGGTCCTGCCGGATCCGCCCGACGTATGACGGATCCTGGCCGGCCGCCTCCAGCGGGGTCGGCACGTCGGTCACGACGACGCCGGGCGCATCGGCCAGCAGCGCACGTGCTTCGTCCGGGGTGATCGCCTTGTCGAACTCGGCGTGGATCGCCAGTGAGTGCCCGGAGAAGACCGGCACGCGCACGCAGGTGCCGGCGACCGCGAGATCGGGCAGCTCGAGGATCTTGCGCGACTCGTTGCGCAGCTTCTGCTCCTCGTCGGTCTCCTCGCTGCCGTCGCCGACGACCGAGCCGGCCATCGGCAGCACGTTGTAGGCGATCGGCGCGACATACTTCTTCGCCGGGCCGAGCTCGACGGCCGAACCGTCGTGCGTCAGGCCCTCGAGGTTGCCCTCGACGCCCTGCCGGATCTGCTCCGCCAGCTCCTCCACGCCGGCGAGACCGGACCCGGACACTGCCTGGTAGGTCGCAACGATCAGCCGGCGCAGGCCGGCCGCATCCGCGAGCGGCTTGAGCACCGGCATCGCGGCCATCGTGGTGCAGTTGGGATTGGCGATGATGCCCTTGGGCGGGTTCGCGATCCGCGCGGGGTTGACCTCGGAGACGACCAGCGGGACCTCGGGGTCCTTGCGCCAGGCGGAGGAGTTGTCGATGACCGTCACACCGGCCGCCGCGAACCGTGGCGCCTGCGCACGCGAGGTCTCGCCGCCGGCGGAGAAGATTGCGATGTCGAGCCCGGCCGGGTCAGCGGTCGAAGCGTCCTCGACAACCAATCGCTGGCCCTGCCAGTCGATTTCGCGGCCAGCGGAGCGCGCCGACGCGAAGAGGCGCAGCTCGGCGACCGGGAAGTTGCGCTCGGCGAGCAGCCGCAGCACGACCCCGCCGACCTGGCCGGTCGCGCCGACGACGCCGACCTTCAAACCTTCGTCAGCAAACACGCTCATCGTCCGGTACCTCCGTAAACCACTGCTTCTCCATCGCTGGAATCCAAGCCGAATGCCGTGTGAACGGCACGCACGGCGTCATCCAGCAGATCACCCTTGGTGACGACCGAAACCCGGATCTCCGAGGTCGTGATCATCTCGATGTTGATGCCGGCGTCGGCGAGCGCCTGGAAGAGTGTCGCCGAGACACCGGGGTGACTGCGCATGCCGGAGCCGACGAGCGAGAGCTTGCCGATCTGGTCGTCATACTGCAGCGACTCGAAGCCGAGTTCGGACTTGGCGTCCTGCAGGGCCTGCACGGCGCGCTGCCCGTCGGATTTCGGCAGCGTGAAGGACACGTCGGTCGTTCCGGTGGCGACGGCCGAGACGTTCTGGACGATCATGTCGATGTTGACCTGCTGCGCCGAGATCAGGTTGAAGATCGCCGCGGCGCTGCCTGGGGTGTCCTTGACACCGACGACCGTGACCTTGGCCTCGCTGCGGTCGTGGGCGACGCCGGCGATGATCGGGGCTTCCACGTCTTCTTCTCCTTCTGCTGGGTGGACCCAGGTGCCCTCGCGGTAGCTGAACGAGGAACGCACGTGGATCGGCAGGTTGAACCGTCGGGCGTATTCGACACAACGCAACATCAGGACCTTGGCGCCCGACGCGGCCATCTCCTGCATTTCTTCGTTGCTGATGCGGTCGATCTTGTGGGCCGAGGGCACGATGCGCGGGTCGGCGGTGAAGATGCCGTCGACGTCGGTGTAGATCTCGCACACGTCGGCGTCGAGCGCGGCGGCGAGCGCCACTGCGGTCGTGTCGGAGCCGCCACGGCCGAGCGTGGTGATCTCCTTGGTGTTCTGGCTGACGCCCTGGAAGCCGGCGACGATCACGATGTGACCCTCGCCGATCGCCTCGGTGATGCGGCCGGGCGTCACGTCGATGATGCGCGCCTTGCCGTGCGTGTCGTCGGTGATGACACCGGCCTGCGAACCGGTGAACGACATGGCGGAGTCGCCCAGGTTGGCGATCGCCATCGAGACGAGCGCCATCGACATACGCTCACCGGCCGTGAGCAGCATGTCGAGCTCGCGCTCGGGCGGCGCGGGCGAGACGGCGTCGGCGAGCTCGAGGAGCTCGTCGGTCGTGTCACCCATCGCGGAGACCACGACGCAGACCTGGTTGCCGGCCTTGCGCGTGTCCACGATGCGCCTGGCAACTCGCTTGATGCTTTCGGCGTCGGCGAGCGATGAGCCGCCATACTTCTGGACCACAAGAGGCACGGGTCGAGCTTCCCTTCACGGGTCGAGAACAGTTGGATCGACCCCTGAGTCTATCGAGCACCGGAAGCCGTAACGGGGTCGCCCGTATGTCGGAACCGCATCCCGCCGGCCGATACGGTGCCCGCGCACACGTAGCGCGCGGTAACACGAACACTCCGTGAACGGAGGGTGATTTCAGACCCTGAGAGTTCAGTGACAGAATTGGTACTGTGTCGAGTCTTTCGGGTGGGGTCGGCGACCTCAGTTCCACGGAGCGTCGAGCCGAGTCCGGCCCGGCGCTGCTTCCGCTGCGGTGGCGCGCATACCGTCGGCCGCGATGGTGGTTCGAGGTCATCGTGCTCGTCGTGCTCGACATCGTCTACGAGCACCTGCGCAACCTGGTGCCGACCCGCCAGGGCGAGGCGCTGGCCCGCGGCTGGGATCTGTTCGACTTCGAGCAACGCATCGGCCTCGATATCGAGCTGACCCTGAACCACTTCGTGATGCGTCACGAATGGCTCGCCCAGATCGCCAATTACGACTACTCGTTCTTCCACCTGCCGATCACCGGCGCCGTGCTGATCTGGCTCTTCTGGTTGCACCGCCGGGTCTACAAGACCGCGCGGACCGTGCTGGTCTTCACCACGATCCTCGGACTGATCGGCTTCTGGCTCTTCCCGATGGCGCCGCCCCGCTTGCTCGAGGGCAGCGGCTTCACCGACACGGTGGTCTACTTCAACACCTTCGGCTCGTGGGGCAGCCCGACGGTCGCCAGCCATTCCAACCTGTATGCCGCCATGCCCAGCCTGCACTGCGCATGGGCGATGTGGGTCGGCCTGTCCGTCTTCTTCGTCGCACGCCACAAGCTGATCCGGATCGTCGGGCTGTCCTACGGCATCTGGACCGTCTTCGTCGTGATGGCGACGGCCAACCACTTCATCTTCGACGCGTTCGCCGGCTACGCGTGCCTCGCGGTGTCGGCCCTCGCGGTGTGGCTGCTCTTCGGGCATAACCCGTGGAGTCCCGCGCGTGACAAGAAGGAACTCGTCGACGACGCGTTGCTCAGGCAGAACGCCGAGGCCGCCGACCACACCGCGTCGGACCAGGAGTCGGACCAGGACGCCACGACACCCTCGAAGACCACCGTCTGAGCGGCGCAACCCTCGAGGGCACAGCGCTTCAGGGGTGCAGCGCCTCGAACTCCGCGTCTGCGACGGTCTCGTCGTCGGCGTCCAGTCGCAGGTGCGCCAGGATCGTCTGGACCACGCGCAGCGCGGCCGATGACCGCACGCCCCACTGGGACAGATAGCTGAACTGCCACCACCACAACGCTTCGCTCAGCCGGCCGTGGTCGAAGTGCACCAGGCCGTGCTCCAGCGCCCCGACGATGTCGGCCAGATCGTCGGACAACGCGCCGCGTGCCGGCTCGACCGAGGTGAGCGGGTCGACGACGTCGGCATAGTCGTCGATGCCGTCGAGCATGTTGGCCAGGCCCATCCGCAGTGCGTCCAGGCTGCTCTCCGGACCGGGATCGGGCTCGAAGCGCTCCTCCGGCACAACATCCTGTATGGCGCCCAGCCGCGCGCCCGCGACCTGCAACTGCGACAGCATCAGCAGCATCAGTGGCAGGGCGGCATCGGGTGCCGATCCGGCGGCCAGCTGACGCACCGACTCACAGAATGCGCGCGAGTCCTGCGCGGTCTCCGCGGCCAGCGCACCCACCTGCAGGGCTTCGGTGTCCGGTGTCTCAGGCATCGACAACTCTCCGTCCTTCGAATGCGCGGCCGAGGGTGACCTCGTCGGCATACTCCAAGTCTCCCCCGACAGGTAGGCCGGAAGCCAGCCGTGTGACGCGCAGTCCCATGGTCCGCAACAACCGCGACAGGTAGGTCGCGGTCGCCTCACCATTGAGGTTTGGGTTGGTCGCCAGGATGATCTCCTCGATCGGTTCCTCGCCCAGGCGCCGGACCAGCTCGGTGATCTTCAGGTCGTCGGGGCCGATCCCGTCGATCGGGCTGATCGCACCACCGAGCACGGCATACCGGCCACGGAACTCGCGGGTGCGCTCAACGGCGACGACGTCCTTGGGCTCCTCGACCACGCACAGCAGCTTCTCGTCGCGGCGCGGGTCCTGGCAGATGCGGCACAGGGTGTCCTCGGCGACGTTGAAACAGCGCTCGCAGAAGCGGACCTTCTCGCGCACCGTCGTCAGCACCTCGGTCAATCTGGTCACGTCGGCGGGGTCCGCCTGCAGCAGGTGGAACGCGATCCGCTGCGCGGACTTGGGACCGACGCCGGGAAGCTTGCCGAGCTCGTCGATCAGGTCCTGGACCACACCTTCATACACAGTTGTTGAGCCTAATCGCCCGGCCCGACGACGCGCGCCCGCCTCGCCCACCAGCGACACCCCCATCGCGAGTGACGGCTTCTTCGCCGAGTGACGGCGCGATCTAGCCGTCACTCGGCGAGAAAGCCGTCACTGGGAAAGTGGGAGTGCGGTCAGAAGTAGAACGGCGGCTCCACGTACGGGTCGTCACGGACGATGTCGAGCCCGTCGATGCCGAGCACCGCGTCGATCGCCGCCGCGCCGCCCGCGATGGTCGCGAAGTGCGGGTCGACGTCCTCGGTGACACACCACGCGTGGTCGGCCGGCCAGACGTATGCCGGAGTCGGCAGCTCGTCGCCATACGCGTTCGGCCACTGCGGCGCACGCCAGGTTCGGAAATCGGCGGAAGCGCCTCGCAACAGGACGAATTGGCGGTTCGGCAGCGACCACTTCGGAACGTCGAGTTGCGACACGCCGGACGGCCACCCTTCCCAGATCGCGAAGAAGAGGTCGTCCGGTGTCGCGGTGTGTCCGGTCAGCGCCGCCAGGACTCGCTGCAGGCTCTCCTGCTCGTCCGGCAGGTCCTCCGGCGCCTCGAAGTCGTTCTCCGACATCCCCGGGTATGTCGGGTCCGGGATGAACCGCAGCCGCGCATATGCCTCGAAGCACAGCGGACCCCTCGTCACCAGCCGCCACCAGTCCTGCCGGCGCAGCTCATCGGCGATCCATCGAGCGCCGGAGAAGTCCGGTGCGAGGTGCAGGGTCATGAGGACATCCTGCGGGCGGCGGCCCCGTCATACGACCGAATTGTGCGCCGAGAGTGCACCACCGGTCGTTTCACCGTGGCCGGAACGACCGCAACTGCACTCTCGGCGGGCGTAGCGTGCACGACCATGACGCCCGTGCGCCGGATCCACGTCGAGAGCCAGGTGAACCTGGCCGGCTCGGGAGGCGCCGCCGTGTGGAGCTTCGACCTCGACCGGTGGGGTGTCTGCGAGCAGGCCGGCTCCACATGGGAGGCCGTCGCCGTATGGCGACAACGGCATGGCCCGGCACAGGTCGTGGAGTATCTGCCGGGAGACGAGCGTGCCTTCCGGCGGAATAGCGCGCCCGCGTCCGACGCCGAACTGGACCGCACGCTGGCGATCCTGGCGGAGGCGCGCGAGCGGTCGATCGCCATACTCGATGCCCTGCCCGACGAGACGCTCGACTTCGACGACCCGGACCGCGAGCTCCCGGTTTGGGCCCGGTGGCGGACGATCCGGCAAACGCTCTGGCACATCTGTGACACCGAGTCGCGCTACTACCTGCCGCAGACCGGGCTGCCGGCGAAGGAACGGCGCGACCCACTGCGCGACGAACTGCTCGACTCGCACGACCACGTGATGTCGGTCCTGCGCTCGATGGCCCGCGACGCCGTCCACCGACCCGACGGCGAGATCTGGACCGCCACCAAATTGCTGCGCCGGCTCGCGTGGCACGAACGCGGTGAACTTGCCGCCGTCAACACCCTGCTCGCCGGCTGGCAGGCCGACGGTCGCGGGTGACCGCCCTACTGCCCGGGTCGTTCGTTGTATGACGAAGCCCGCTCCTGGCCGGACAACTGAGCGATGGCGTCCATGATCTCGTCGGTCGCCCGGCGCCGCGCCCTACCGGCCGGCATCGCCCGGTACTCCGCACCGAAGGTCAGCGGTTCTCCGAACTTCACGGTGACCTTCGCCAGCCGCGGGATGTTGGTCCCGATCGGCTGGACGTCCGGGGTGCCGAGGAGGCCGACCGGGACGACCGGCACCCCGGCTTCCATCGCCAGATGCGCGACCCCGACACGGCCGCGGTAGAGGCGGCCGTCCCGCGAGCGCGTGCCCTCGGGGTAGATGCCGAACGCCTCGCCGTCGCGCAGCACCCGCAACGCCTGATCGAGCGAGTTGACCGCGGCACGGGAATCGTCACGCTCGACCGGGATCATCCCCATGGCGTTGAACCAGGTGCGCGACGCGAGACCCTTGGGACCCTTGCCGGTGAAGTACTCGGCCTTGGCGAGGAAAACCACCTTGCGCGGCGCAACAAGGGGTATGACGACGCTGTCGATGAACGAGCGGTGGTTGCTCGCGATCAGCACGCCGCCCGTCTTGGGCACGTTGTCCCGGCCCTCCACATCGGGTCGCCAGATGGCGCGCAGCAGCGGCGCGACGGTCATCCGCGACAACGGGTAGAGCGGCCCGCCCCCCATCAGTCGACCTGCTCGTCGATCACGGTGGCGCCCAGCACCGCCTGCATCACCGGCAGCCCGACCTGGCCCGGGTCGTCGACGTCCTCGTCGTCCATCCGCTCGGTGATCTCTTCGTCCTTGGGCTTGCTCAGCTCCGCGGATTTAACTGGCGCTGCAGGGTTTTCGGCGGTCGCCCACTCGGGCGGCGGCGCATTGACCGAACCCCAGCCGCCACCGGTGTCATTGCCGGCGGACGACGAGGACAAGCCGGCCTGAGCGAGCGCTTCCGCCGCGCGGGACCTCCGGGCGGTCGGCGGCGCGGCCTCGGACGACCGTTGCGGGGACGACTGCTGCGGGGTCGACTGTTGCGCGCTGGGTGGCTCAGCTGGCCGGTCGTTCGCGGGCGGCGTCGGTGGGGACTGCGGTTGCTGGCTCTGCTGTGGCGGCCCGTCGGAAGCCGGCGGGTATGCCGGGGGCAAATCGGCGGGCGGGGCGTCAGCGGGCGGCGGTTCGGACTGTCCACCCGGTGCGTCGGGCTCGGGCGGGAGGTTCGGCGAGGGCGCACCGGCGTCGGCGCGAGCCGTGACGCGGGCGCGGACACCGAGTGCGTCATACAGCGCAGCGGCGACGACATCGGGATGTGGCGCCCGCTCGACCGCGGACGCCAGACCGGGGCTGCTGGTGCCGAGCGTGAGCGTCTCGCCGTCGAAGTCGGCCACGTGCGCGTGCTGGCTGAGCAGCGTCCAGGTGACCCGCTTGCTGCGGGCGATGCGGTCGAGCACGTCCGGCCAGGCACGGCGTACGGCGTCCGTGGTCACCGCCGAGCCGGTCGGAGATGCGGTCGGTTGGGCGGGCTCCGGCTCAGCGGGCGCGGACGCAGCGGGCTGCGCCCACTGCGGTGGATCCTGTTGCGGCGCAGGGGGTTCCGTCGGTGTCGCGGTCTCGGTAGGCGACTCGGGGTGTGACTCCGCTGACTTCGATACGGGCTCGTCCCTCGCCGTACTCAATCCGCTGTTCTCCGCGACTCGACCCGCTTCGGGAGTGGGCGGTGTCTCGATACGCGGCTCGTCCGATTTCGATACGGGCTCGTCCCTCGCCCTACTCAATCCGCTGTTCTCGGCCACTCGGCCCGGTTGGGGAGCGATGTCCATGCGGCGCTCGAGACGGTCGAGGCGGGCGGCATACCCCTGCTCACCGGAGACGGCGGGCAGTAGCACCCGTGCGCAGATCAGCTCCAGCTGCAGCCGCGGCCCGGTGGCACCGGTCATCTCGGACAAGCCCGTGTTGACGATGTCGGCGGCGCGGGACAGCTCCCCCGGCCCGAACGATGCCGCCTGCTGGCGCATCCGGTCCAGCTGGTCCTCCGGCACACCGCGCAGCACCTGCGCCGCGCCGTCCGGGACAGCGGCGATGACGATCAGGTCCCGCAGCCGCTCGAGCAGGTCCTCGATGAATCGCCTTGGGTCGTGGCCGGATTCGACCACCCGGTCGATCTGCCGGAAGACCGCACCGCTGTCGTGAGCGCCGAGCGCGTCGACGGTCGCGTCCAGCAGCTCACCATCGGTGAAACCGAGGAGCGCGGCGGCTCCGGCATACGTGAGCCCCTCTTCCCCGGACCCGGCGATCAGCTGGTCGAGCACCGACAACGAGTCACGCACCGACCCGCCACCCGCGCGCGTCACGAACGAGAGCACACCAGGCTCGACGGCGACGCCCTCGGCGTCGCACAACTGCTGCAGATAATCGGTCAGTCGCGCCGGCGGCACCAACCGGAAGGGGTAGTGATGCGTGCGCGAGCGGATGGTCCCGATGACCTTCTCCGGCTCGGTCGTCGCGAAGACGAACTTCACGTGCTCCGGTGGCTCCTCGACGATCTTCAGCAGCGCGTTGAAGCCCTGCGGCGTCACCATGTGCGCCTCGTCGATGATGTAGATCTTGTAGCGCGACTGCGCCGGACCGTATGACGCCCGCTCGCGCAGGTCACGCGCGTCGTCGACACCACCGTGGCTGGCCGCGTCGATCTCGATCACGTCGACGGTGCCGGCCCCGCCGCGCGCCAGCGCCACACACGAATCGCACACCCCGCACGGCGTGGGCGTCGGGCCCTGCTCGCAATTGAGGCAGCGGGCGAGGATCCGCGCCGACGTGGTCTTGCCGCAGCCGCGCGGACCGCTGAAGAGATAGGCGTGGTTGACCCGGCCGGTCCGCAGCGCCTGCATCAGCGGCTCGGTGACGTGCTCCTGGCCGATGACGTCGGCGAAGGTCTCGGGCCGATAACGACGGTAGAGCGCGGTGGTCATCCCAAAACTCTATTCGCCTTCGCCCACAGGCGTTACGGGTCGGTGCTCAGACGTCGCCCGGGCAGCAAACCGGCGCGCGCAACCGTCGTCCACAATGCGATCATGGAGATGGCCACCGATGGTGGTCCACCGTGTCCTCGCGTGGCTCTCGCCCCGGGATCTCGGGCTTACTCAGGGGTTCGTCAGGTGGCGAAAGGTACCGTGGACATCATGCTCTCGTCGCATCGGCTGCGCTCGCCGGCGGCGTTGGCAATGGGTTGCGCGGTGGTTTTCGCGTTGCTCTACATCTTCTGGACCCCGCAGGTGCCCGACCTCGCCGCGCAGGTCGCGCGGGCCCAGGTCGCCCGGGTCGGCGGCGCCCCGGTGTGGTGGGGCGGCTGGTTCGGCGGGATCACCCTCCCGAGTTACAGCGCGATCGTGCCGTTCTCGATGGCTACGTTCGGCATCCGGCTCACCGGTGTCGCGGCGGTCGTCCTCAGCGCGTATGGCGGCGCGCTCCTCGTCGAGAAGGCGCCGCGCCCACGCGCCGGGGCCGTCGCGATCACCCTCGCGCAGGCGGCCGACCTGCTCAACGGCCGGGTGACGTTCACGGTCGGCGCGGCATTGGGGATCTGGGCGCTGGTCGCGCTACGTGCACACCGCGAGAAGACCACCGTGGTGATCGCCCTCCTGTCCTTCCTCAGCTCCCCGTTGTCCGGTTTCTTCGTCGGCATCATCGCCACCGTCGTCGCCATACTGCGCCCGGACTATCGGCGATCGGCCGGTATCTGCGCGGCCGCGTTGCTCATCGGTGGACTGGCGATGGCGATCCTCTTCCCCGGCACGGGCACGATGCCCTTCCCGATCAGTGATGCGGCACCCGCGATGCTGGCCTGCATCGTGGTGTTTGGCGTGTGCCACCACAAGCTGATCCGCGCGACGGCGGCGGTGCTCGCCGTGTCGTTCCTGCCGTTGCTGATCGTGCCGCTGGCGATCGGCACCAACGCGACCCGGCTCGCGTGGCTCGCCGCCGTGCCGGTGATCATCGCGTATGCCGAGGTCCGCGACTCGCTCACCTGGCTGTGCGCGCTGGTCGTCGCGATCTGGCCGGTCAGTGACCTGGTCAACCAGCTGCACCTGGCCCACCAGCCGTCGAGCAGTTACGTCTTCTACCAGCCATTGGCGACGGCACTGAAGGCCGACCAGCAGCACCTCGGCCCCGCAGCGATGGGACGGCGCGTGGAGGTCGTGGACACGAAGAACCATTGGGGTTCGGTCTATTTGGCGTCCTTCTCGATCGCGCGCGGCTGGGACCGGCAGGCCGACCAGGCGGACAACTCGATCTTCTACCGGAAGGGCTTGCTCAACCCGGTCAGTTACCGCCAGTGGCTGGACTCGCTGGCCGTCGGCTGGGTGGCGGTCCCGAAGGCGCCGATCGACTACGCATCCCGCGAGGAGGCGAAGCTCGTCCTCGGCGGGCTGCCCTACCTGAAGCCGACATGGAGCAACTCGGACTGGCGGCTCTTCCGGGTCATCAACCCCGCGCCGCTCGCGACGGGCGGCAAGGTGATCAAGATCGACTCGCACGGCGTCACGCTCAATGCGACCGCCCACAAGCCGATCGATCTGAAGGTCCGTTACTCGACCTACATCGGCGCGGTCGACCCGAGGACCAAGAAGCAGCTGACGGCGTGCATCGTCAACAACGACGGATGGTTGCGGGTCACCATGCCGACCAGCGGTACGGTCCGGCTCTCCAGTGATTTCAAGCCGGTTCGGTCCCGACCGCCGGGCTGTGTGGCACCCGACGAGACGAAGTCCCCCAGTCCCAGCGGTACGAGCTGACGGACACATCGGAACCGAGGCCTGGCGAAATAAGAACCCCTCGCACACCTGGAAGAGCTCTCCTACCCTTGCTGCATTCCTGCCCTGGGGGAGTTCGGAGAGGTACCACCGCACGAGGGGTCCGGCGCCAACTCTAGAACACGCGGGGCTCGGACACGCAATCGAGGCCGCCGCCTCGAACCCGATTCGGTGTACCGGCCGCGAGCAGGTATTCTCCTCGGCGGAGGATTCGCATAGTGGCCTAGTGCGCACGCTTGGAAAGCGTGTTGAGTGAAAGCTCTCAGGGGTTCGAATCCCCTATCCTCCGCTCACAGCGAGAAGGGCACCACCCGTGGTTTTCGGGTGGTGCCCTTCTCGCTGTCCCACGAGGCGCATGATTCGGGAGGAGCGCAGCGACGGTTCCCCTATCCTCCGCCAACGCGAAAGAGGGACCGCCCACGTTTTTCGGGCGGTCCCTCTTTCGCGTTCACCAGGACCGCCGATGTATGCCGCAGGTTCACCCGTATGCCGCACGCCGGTCAGCCCGGCTGGGCAGGGTCGCCATACGTGAGCAATGACCAGACGGCAGCAGGTTTCCACGATCCCGCGGACGCGGCCCTCTTCGGTAAGCGACTCGGCCGCCGGCAGGTGGTTGCGGGGCTGACGACAGGTGCCGCGGTGGCGGCGGTCGACTTCTTCGAGTCCGGTACGGCGAGCGCGGCACCATCGGCCCGGGCCGGTCAAACGACCGAAAAGCCTTCGCAGCAGGCGGATTCGGCCGTGCCGCCGGTGGCGGGACTGCACACGCAGTTCGGCGCGGACGCACGCCGCGAGGTGGTCGTGTCCTGGCACACGCTGCAACCGGTGCAGCATGCTCGGGTCCTGCTCGGCACCGAGTACGGCTACCGTCGCTCCTTCGCGGCGCGCACTCGCACCTATGTCGACGGAAAGTCCGGTACCACCGTCTACGCCCATCACGCGAAAATCACCGGGCTGCATGCCGATTCGGACTACCTCTACCTCGCGCTACACACCGGCGCGGCCGCGGAGGGCGGCACCTTCCGGACGGCACCGCACGGGCGAAAGGCGTTCACCTTCACCAGTTTCGGTGACCAGGGCACACCGACCGTCGGCAAGCAGGTCAAGGACGCGGCCGGCAAGTCGGTCATGGCCAACGACAATCTCGGCTCCTTCGCCGCAGGTGACACCACCCTCGGTGTCGAGCAGCTCCAGCCGCTCTTCCACCTCTTCAACGGCGACCTCTGTTACGCCAACCTGGCGACGGACCGCGTGCGGACCTGGTGGGACTTCTGGGCCAACAACAGCCGCAGCGCCCGGCACCGGCCGTGGATGCCGTCGGCGGGCAACCACGAGAACGAGCTCGGCAACGGTCCGATCGGTTATGCGGCATACCAGACGTTCTTCGAGCTGCCGAAGGTTTCCGGCCAGACCGACACCACCCGCGGCCTCTGGTACGCGTTCACCGTCGGGTCCGTGCGCGTGATCTCGATCGCCAACGACGATGTCTGCTACCAGGACGGCGGCGACAGCTACGTCCGCGGCTACTCCCAGGGCGCCCAGAAGCGCTGGCTGGAGTCGGCCCTGCGCGACGCGAGCCGCGACCGTGACGTCGACTGGATCGTGATCTGCATGCACCAGGTCGCGGTCTCGACCGCCGACCAGTTCAACGGCGCCGACCTGGGCATCCGCGAGGAGTGGCTGCCGCTCTTCGACCGGTATGGCGTGGACCTCGTCGTCTGCGGCCACGAGCACCACTACGAGCGATCACACCCGATCCGCGGCCAGCAGGACAACGAGACCCGCACGCCGGTGCCGCGGGCGACCGACACCCGGGTCGTCGACACCACCAAGGGCACTGTCCACATGGTGATCGGCGGTGGCGGGACCTCGGCCCCGTCCAACCAGCTCTTCTACAACCCGCCGGCGTGCCGGGTCATCACCTCGGTCGGTGCGAAGGGCAGCAATGGCAAGCGCACTCCGAACTACGTTAGGGAGGACGCGCCGTGGTCGGCCGTGCGCAATCCGGCGCATTCGTACGGATTCGCTTCGTTCTCAGTCGATCCCGGCTGGGCCGGCGGCAAGACCTCCATCACCGTGACCTACTACGACGTGACCGGTGTGGGCGGCCAGCTCACGCCATACGAGACCTTCCGCCTCGAGCGTCCGCGGCGCCATTGAAACCACCCGTCGGAGGCCGGCCGGCGCATCGACACCGACATGTGATGAACGCGCCATGAGATGGTGTTCGGGATCCACCCAAGAACGACTCATACTGTGTGCCACAGGATTTGTTGTGGCGCACAGGTGGGAACGATGGGGTTGACCGGTAGGCGCGTAGCGGGGGCTGCGGTCGTCATCGCTTTGACGCTGCCCGTGGTCACCTCATGCAGCAGTTCGAACCCCGGTCATCCGACATCCGAGTCGTGTCTCGACACGCCTACGGTGCCGACGATGAAGATTGCGCTCAACTCCATCCATGCCAATATCTGGAACGCCGGGGGCAAGACCGGACAGGCCGCGAGCGTCGCATCGCAGCTGACCTGGCGCGGGGTCCACATCATCTCCACGGGCAACGACCCGAATCCCGGCGAACCGCCCAAGCGCGCCGAGATCCGCTACGGCCCCAACGGCAAGCAGATCGCGCTCACCCTCGCCCAGCAGGTCAAGGGCGCCAAGCTCACCCAGGACGACCGCAGCAACCCCAGCGTCGACCTGGTGATCGGCTCGAAGTTCGCGCTGGTGCCCGTCCCGCCACCTGCACCGTCCAAGATCACCGTCAACGTCTACAACGCCTACGTGCTCCCGGGCACGGCGGTGTCGTTGGCTGCCGAGCTGCGCAAACGGGGCTTCAAGGTCGACAACGTCGGCAACGACCCGAAGCGCGGCTACTACCCGCACAGCGCTGTCGCCATACGCTATGGGTTGCAGGGTGAGCCGGCGGCGCGGCGGGCAGCCTTGCAGTTCAAGGGCGTCAAGATGATCCCGGACGGTCGCAAGAACGCCACCGTGGACGTCGTCATCGGCAGCAAATGGGTCGACGGCACGGTCGTCCCGGTCGCACGGGCGACGCCGGCTCCGACTCCGAAGCCGACGACGCCCAGATGCACAGCCACCGCGTCGTCATCAGGCGGCTCGGCGACCTCCAGCTAGTCCTCAGCGCCGGCGGCGGGCGGTCCCGAAGATGCCGCGGGTGATCTCCCGGCCGAGCACCGTGCCCGCCGACCGCAGCGCCGACTTGAACGCCGGCGACTTGATCACCTGCTCGACCATGCCGGGCTCGTCCTTCTTCTGCGGCTCGGCCTGCTTGGTCTCCTTGGTCTCCGCCTGCTCGGGTGCCGGCCCGTCGCCCCCTTCGGTCGGGGCGTCGGCGAGCTTCTTGTTGAGCATCTCGTATGCCGACTCCCGGTCGACCGCCTCCGAATACTTCGCCGCGAGAGGCGATTTCGAGATGATGCCGTCCATCGTCTCGGCCGGCGAGGGTGCCATCAACGACTGCGGAGCGCGCATCCGGGTCCACGCGACCGGTGTCGGCGCGCCCTTCTCGGAGAGCACCGTGATGACGGCCTCG
The DNA here is from genome assembly GCF_035551235.1 of Flexivirga sp. Classification (GTDB taxonomy): domain Bacteria; phylum Actinomycetota; class Actinomycetes; order Actinomycetales; family Dermatophilaceae; genus Flexivirga. The sequence continues at coordinate 44,522 of NZ_DASZNO010000025.1, forward strand.
CCGGTGCCGAGCGAGGTCAGCAGCTTCTGCAGGTCGTAGCCGCTGGTCGGGAACGTCTGGACCGTCGCCTTCAGCGCCTTGGCGTCGTCGGGCGTGAACGCACGCAGCGCGTGCTGGACCCGGTTGCCGAGCTGGGAGAGCACGTCGTTCGGGACGTCCTTCGGCGTCTGGGTGACGAAGAAGATGCCGACGCCCTTGGAGCGGATCAGCTTCACGGTCTGCTCGATGGAGGTCAGGAACGCCGGCGATGCGTCGTTGAAGAGCAGGTGCGCCTCGTCGAAGAAGAAGACCAGTTTCGGCTTGTCGGCGTCACCGACCTCGGGCAGGTCGTGGAAGAGGTCGGCCAGCAACCACATCAGGAAGGTCGAGAAGAGGGCGGGCTTGTCCTGGACGCCCGGCACCTCGAGACACGTGACGACGCCGCGGCCGTCGTCCGCCATACGGGTGAGGTCGGCGGTGTCGAACTCCGGCTCGCCGAAGAACGCGTCGGCGCCCTGGTCGGAGAAGGCGATCAGGTTGCGCAGTATGACGCCCGCCGTCGACGCGGACAGCCCGCCGAGGCCCTTCAGGTCCTCCTTGCCCTCGTCCGAGGTGAGGAACTGGATGACCGCTGTCAGGTCCTTGAGGTCCAGCAGGCTCAGGCCGCGCTTGTCCGCATAGTGGAAGACCAGTCCGAGGGATGACTCCTGGGTGTCGTTGAGGCCGAGCACCTTCGACAGCAGCGTGGGGCCGAAGGAGGTGATCGTCGCCCGGATCGGGACGCCCTTGCCCTTGCCGCCGAGGGAGAGGAACTCCGTCGGGAACCCGCTGGCCGTCCACTCCTGCCCGACGTCCTTCGCGCGGGCCTCGACCTTGTCGCCGCCCTCCCCGGGCGAGGCGATGCCCGACACGTCACCCTTGATGTCGGCCAGGAACACCGGGACACCGGCGGTCGACAGCTGCTCCGCCATCAGCTGCAGGGTCTTGGTCTTGCCGGTGCCGGTCGCTCCGGCAACCAGCCCGTGCCGGTTCATCATCGAGACAGGGAGTCGGATCGGCGTGTCCGCGTGCGCGGTGTCGTCGATGACCGCAGCGCCGAGCTCGATCACCGCTCCCTCGAAGGAGTAGCCGTTCTTGATCTGGTCAAGCTGTCCGCCAGCAGTGGATTCAGTCACATTGACTGAGAATAGTCACGCCACGGCGATGCCCGGAGGATTGTCGATGAACGCGCCGTTAGGCTGGCCCGGTGATCTTCAAGGCGGTGGGCGAGGGGCGACCCTACCCGGATCACGGTCTGGTCAGCTCGAAGGACTGGCGCACGGTCACGCCGCGCGTCGTACGACTGGATGAACTCGTCACGATCAAACGTACGCTCGACCTGGACACGCTGCTGTCGGAGGACTCCACCTTCTATGGCGACATCTTCGCGCACGTCGTGTCCTGGCAGGGGGATCTCTATCTTGAAGACGGACTGCACCGTGCGCTGCGCGCAGCGCTGCAACAACGACCCGTGCTGCACGCACGGGTCCTAGCGCTGTGAGCTACGTCCGCGGGGACGGCGGCCTGGCCGAGGCCCGCCGCCGGAAGCACCGCCGGTCGATGATCGTCATCGCCGTCGCCGTCGCGATGGTGCTCGGTGCCTTCCTGTATGCCGTCACCTACATGGACCGTCATGGCGAAGCGGCTCCGACCGCGTCCTCGTCGTGCGATGTGACGCCGACTCCCCCGCCCCAGTCGATCTTCGTGCTGAACGTCTACAACGCCTCCGACCGCAGCCAGGCCAAGCAAACGGGCATCGCGATGAAGTCGCACGGCTTCAATGTGGGCACGGTCAGCAACGACCCCTACAAGGAACGGCTGAAGGGCATCGGTCAGATTCGCTTCGGCCCGAACGGCAAGAAGAACGCCACCGAGTTCGTCAAGAAGTACCTGCCCGGCGCGCAACTGGTCGAGGACGGCCGCACCGACGACTCGGTCGATGTGGTGCTCGGTGACGCGGCTCCGGCCATCCAGTCGGCGCCCCCGACCACCAGCACACCGCCGCCCGGCTGCTCCGCGTAGCCCCCAAGCGGGTCGAGCGCCGCCCTGAGTAGCCGCGCGGAACGAGCCACCTGCGGGTCGAGTAGCCGCGAGGCACGAGCGGCGTATCGAGACCAACCAAGCGGGTCGAGTAGGGCGAGGAACGAGCCCGTATCGAGACCCCGAAACGACACACGACACCTCGTTTTGGCGTCACGCGCACCGTCGGGTAGCCTCTTCGGCGGTGGCGTGTCCGAGCGGCCGAAGGTGCAACACTCGAAATGTTGTGTGGGGGCAACTCCACCGTGGGTTCAAATCCCACCGCCACCGCCAAAAAATGTAGGACCCGACAGCAGTTTCGTCGGGTCCTACATTTTTATTGGAGACAGTGGGATTTGGGAGGAGTCCGTGAGGTGCCGAGGGACGAGGCAGCTCACGGACGACGGTTCCCACCGCCACCGCCAAACAAAATCCCCGGGAGCTCGCTCCCGGGGATTTTTGTTTGCGGTGGCGAGTGGATGCCGGGAGGAGCGATCGGGCACGCGAGGAACGAGCGGGCTCGATCGCGACGGTTCCCACCGCCACCGCCACCACCAGCAAAAACCCCGAGAAACCGGGGCCCGGAGCTGACTGGGAAACCCACACCATGCCTGAAAGGTATAGGATAGTCACCTAGCCTATACCTCTCAACGGAGCAGGAGTCCACAGTGGCGCACTGGGAAGAGGTGCACGCCCAGCCCGACTACGCCGGAGTGACCAGCACGGAACGCCGAGGAGGCTTCTACCGCCGGTATCACCCTGACCATATGGCGCATGCCCTGCAGTTGCTCGACCCCGAAACGACCGAGTACGCGCTGAGCACCACGGCTCGAGTAGGCGTGTTGGGCGAACGACTGCGGGCGCGGCCGTTGCCATTGCTGTACGCAACGCTGATCCGTTCAGAGAGCATCGCCTCGTCCTGGGTGGAGGGGGAGCGCGAGACGCCGCGCAACATCATGCTCGCGCGGCTGGACCACGAACGGGCCAGCACTGCCGGCCAGCGGATCGCCCGCAACATCGATGCCATGCGCACCGCGATCGAACGGCTGGACGGAATCTGGACGCACGAGGACATCCACCGCGTGCACCAGACGCTGCTCCCGGAACTGAAGAGCACCGGCTACCGGCACGAGCCTGTCTTCATCGGCGGCAACTCGGCGCTGACGGCACGGTTCGTGCCGCCGCCGCACGAGGACGTGCCGGGCTACATGGACGATCTGCTGTCCTACATCAACACCAGCGGAGACAGCCCGCTGGCCGCGGCGCTGCTCACGCACGCGCAGTTCGAGACGGTGCACCCGTACCCCGACGGGAACGGCCGCGTCGGGCGCGCCCTCTTCCATGGCGTGTTGCACCGTGCCGGTGTCGTCACCGGCGGCGTACTGCCGCTGTCGACGGCGTTGAAGCGCGACAAAGAGGCGTACGTCAAGGCACTGACGGCGTACCGCTACGACGGGAATGCCAGCAGCAGCACGACGGGCGGCATGAACACGACCAGGCGCGCGGCGACATCGGCGTACGTCACCGCCATGCTCGACTTCGTCAACCGCGCCGTGGACTTCACGACACAATTCACCCAGCAGGTCGACGAGGTACTGGACCGCTGGTCACAGGTGCTGTCCGGCCACCGCAGCGACTCCTCGGTGCATCGGGCGGTCGACGTCCTGATCCAGCAACCGGTTGTCACGATCGGCTATCTGCAGGATGAGTTGCAGGTCACCAAGTTGACCGCGCACACGTGCCTGAAGTCTCTGGTCAACGCCGGAGTGCTGCACCCGTCCGGCGGCAAACTGAAGCGGGCCAACCTCTTCCAAGCGGATGACGTGCTCAGAATCCTCGAACTCGCCTGACAAAGGGCGCCGGCATCCCGGCCCAACGACGAGCACGAGACGACGATTCTGTTAGGAACGAGCGGGCTCGATCGCGACGGTTCCCACCGCCACCGCCAGAGATAAGGTCTCGAAGCGCCAGCGCACCGGACGTGGTTCGGCGGCTGGCGCTCCGGTCTGTCCGGGCGACAGCGGCGATCTCGTCAAACGGCGGTTAAACGCCGTCACCTTCAGCGCAGTCTCGTCCAGATACAGCTTCTTGTAGAGCGCATCGTTGACCAGGCCGCGGCACTCGTCGTTCAACGTGGCCTAGAGCGGCGGAAGCTCGTGCAAGAGTTCAGCAGCATGTGGAGGGCCGCTGCCCCGACCGACAGCCGATCCTCGGCATCGGCCTGCTGGGCCTTGATTCGCGTGCGGTCCGTGCGAAGGGCGTTCAGCCGTTGCTGAGTCTTCGGCGGCGGCAGACCCTTCTGCCAGGTCGATGAGGCGTTCTCGCGCTGATCGAGCTTCTGTAGCTGTGCGTTCAAACGCTCGTTTCATCTCCTCGAGGCTTGTTTCCTCGTGACTGACGACCGCCGCGATCTGACCAGAGATGGTGTCGACGATCGCACCCGTGTGCCTGCCCGTCGTACTGACCGCGAGCGCCAAGCGGGCGAACGCGAGACGACTCAGAGGATGTCGACGACGTCCTGATCGGCCGCCTGCCGGACGGCTGCCTGCGCGTCGGCGGCAGTGCGCGACTCCCGTGCGAGCGCGGCGAGCTGCCGGCACCGAGCGAGGGTATGGCGGCCGAGGGCATAGCGGACCATCGGCACCTTCGAGGGCGCCATCGACAAGGACGCCACGCCCAGGCCGACCAGGACCAGCGCGAGCAGCGGATCGCCCCCAGCTTCACCGCACACTCCGATCGGCTTGCTGATGTCGTTGCCACCGTCGCATGCCGCTGCGATCACGTCGAGGACGGCGGGCTGCCACGGGTCCAGTAGCTCCGCCAGGTCTCCCTGCATGCGATCGGCCGCCATGGTGTACTGCGCCAGGTCGTTGGTGCCCAGGCTTGCGAAGTCCACGTCGGCCAGCACATGACGCGCGCGGAGCGCGGCGGCCGGCACCTCGATCATGACGCCGACCTTGGGCAGGCCGTGCTCGCGGACCCGCCGGGCGAACCACGCCGCCTCTTCGGCCGTGGCGACCATGGGCGCCATGACCTGCACCTCGGCGCCGGTCACCTGGGCGGCCGCCGCCACGGCCGCGAGTTGAGTGTCGAGCAGGTCCGGGCGAAGTGCGGAGAGCCGCAACCCGCGACGTCCCAATGCAGGGTTCTCCTCCGGCCCGAGGTCGGCGAACGACAACGGCTTGTCGGCGCCGGCGTCGAGCGTGCGCACGACCACCTTGCGACCGGCGAACGGCTCGAAGACGGCTCGATAGATCGAGGTCTGCTCCTCCACCGTCGGCGCGGTCGTGGCCGACAGGAAGACGAACTCGGTGCGGAACAACCCGACACCCTCCAGGTCGTGCGCGCCCGCCGCGACCGCGTCCTCGACACCGCCGATGTTCGCCAGGAGCGCGACCCGGTGATCGTCGCTGGTCCGCCCGGGCCCGGCAGACGACGCCAGGGCGGCGGCGCGGCGCTCGCGTCGCTGCGCCATACGGGACACGAAGTCGGCGCTGGGATCGACCGTGACCTCACCCGTGTCGCCGTCGAGCGCAACCTTGGTGCCGGCGCCGATGCCCAGCGCGCCACCGCAGTGGACGACAGCCGGGATGCCCATCTGGGCGGCGAGGATCGCGGTGTGACTGGTGCGGCCGCCCGCCTCGGTCACGATGCCTGCGACCAGGGCACGGTCGAGGGTCGCGGTCTCGGCCGGTGCGAGGTCGTGGGCGACGACGATGCTCGGTTCGTCGAGGGCGGGAACGCCCGGCGCGGGCACACCGAGGACGGCCGCGACGGTGCGCGACCCGACGTCGCGCAGGTCGGCGACTCGCTCGGCGAAGTACCCGCCGAGCACCTCGAACTGCGCGGCATACTCCTCGACCGCGGCGTCGACCGCGGTCGCCGGACCGAGGCCCGCGGCGAGCTGCTTACCGGTCGCCTTGTGCAGTCCCTTGTCGCGCGCCATCAGCGCGGTCGCCTTCAGGATCTGCTGCGCCGTGTCGTCCGCCTTGCTGGCGCGCGCCTCCAAGTCGGTGGCCACCTGCTCGTATGCCGCCTTGACCCGCACCAGCTCGGCGTCCGGATCAGTTGTGGCCGGCTCGTTCTCGGGAGGCCGCACGGCCGGTGCCACCTTGACGACCGGGCCGTAGGCCGAGCCTCCGCTGACCCCGATGCCGCGCAGTGTCTCCGTTGATTCGCCGGTCATGATCCTCCGCGTCGAGGTCGCGCGACAGGAGTGCGACGAGCTTGTCGAGTGCCGCGTCGGCGCCGTCGCCGTCGGCGGTGAGGACGACCTCCTCGCCATACTTGGCCCCCAGGGCCATGACGCCCAGGATGCTGGTCGCATCCACGGGGTCCTCACCGGGTCGGGCGATCTCGACGTCGAGTCCAGTGTCACCGGCGGCTTCGACGAAGAGTGCCGCGGGGCGGGCGTGCAGTCCGACGGACGAGGCGATGGTTGCGGTGCGCTGTGCCATGAGAGTTCTCCTTGGATGTTGTATGGCGGGGGTGTCGTTCGGCTGGGCAGGTTGCCCGGGTCAGGCGTTCTCGGCGGTGGTCAACCGGGCGGGGTCGCGCTGCTTGAGTGCGACGACGACGGCCGCGCTGACCAGCACACCGATCACGAGCGCGACGACGAACAGCGCGAAGTTGCCGATCAGCGGGAGCACCCAGATTCCTCCGTGCGGTGCGCGCAGCGTGGCCCCGAAGAGCATCGCGAGCGCACCGGTGATGCCCGATCCGACGACCGAGGAGACGATCACGCGCCACGGATCCGCCGCGGCGAACGGGATGGCACCCTCACTGATGAAGGAGGCGCCCAGCAACCACGCGGCCTTCCCGTTCTCACGTTCGGGTTCGCTGAACAGGGCCGGGCGCACCGTGGTCGCCAGCGCCATCGCGAGCGGCGCGACCATGCCGGCCGCCATGACCGCCGCCATGATCTTCAGCTGCGGCGCGTTGGACGCGGTCCCGGCCGCGGCCAGTCCGGTCGTGGCGAACGTGTAAGCCACCTTGTTGACCGGGCCGCCGAGGTCGAAGCCCATCATCACGCCGAGAACCAGTCCGAGCACGACCGCGCTCGTGCCGTTCATCGAGTTGAGCGCGTGCGCCAGCCCGTCGGACAGGCCCTTGATCGGTCGGCCGAGGACCGTGATGAACAGTCCGATCGTGAGCAGTGTCGACACCAGCGGTATGACGACCACCGGCATCACCCCACGGACTCCCTTGGGGACCTTCCACCTCGCGACCCACAGGGCGAGGAAGCCGCCGAGGAAGCCGGTCACGATGCCGCCGAGGAAGCCGGCGTGCATCGTCGCGGCGACCGAGCCACCGACGATGCCGGGCACCAGCCCGGGTCGATCGGCGATGGCGTAGGCGATGAAACCGGACAGGATCGGCACCAGGAAGCCGAACGCGGCCGACCCGATGAGGAAGAACAACGCCGCCCAGTTCATCCCGCTGCTCGGGTCGAAGCTGTTCTGCAGGATCGTGACGCCCTTGGCGGTCGAAGCGGGATCCAGCGTGAAGTGGTTCGTGACGTCGATCGCGCCGGTCTTGCCGCCGGCGACCTGGGCGATCATGAAGCCGATCGCGATCAGGATGCCGCCCGCTGCGACGAACGGGATCATGTAGGACACACCGGTCATCAGCCATTGGCGGATGCGGGTCCCGACGCCGCCCTGGTTGTCGACCTTGGTCGCCATACCCGCACCGCCTCCTGCGCTCGCAGCAGCGGCCTGTGCCTTGCTCGGGTCGGCCTCCCAGTCGGCGGCGAGACGCTCGGCCTCGGTGATCAGGGCCGGGCCGTCACTGATCGCCTTCTTGACGCCGACGTCGACCGTCGGCTTGCCGTGGAAGCGAACCTTGTCCCGCACCTCGACGTCGTGGGCAAAGATGACCGCGTCGGCCTCGGCGATCTCCTGCGGGCTGAGCGGGTTGCTGCCCGCGGAGCCCTGGGTCTCGACCTTCATGGTGTGGCCGGCCTCCTCCGCTGCACGCTCGAGGGCCTCGGCCGCCATGTAGGTGTGCGCGATGCCGGTCGGGCACGAGGTCACACCGACGAACTTCAGCTGCCTGGCCGCGGGCGCCTCTGTGGTCGGCACGGGCGCGGCCGCGGTCGGCGCGGGCTCAGCCGTCGGAGTGGCCGGCTCGTCCAGCTGGACATGCGAGTTGACGACATCGACGACCTGCTCGTTGGTGGTCGCGGACTCCAGTTGCGCCCGAAAGTCCTTGTTCATCAAGGCTTTTGCGAGCTTGGGGAGCATCTGCATGTGCGCCTCGCCGCCGCCCTCCGGCGCCGCGATCAGGAAGATCAAGTGCGCCGGACCGTCCTTGGCGCCCCAGTCGATCCCCTCGCGCGAGCGTCCGAAGACCAGCGAGGGTTCGGTGATGGCGGCGCTGCGGGCGTGCGGGATGCCGATGCCGCCGGGAAGCCCGGTGGCCATCTTCGACTCGCGCTCACGCACGTCAGCGAGGAACACCTCGACGTCCGTGCAGCGTCCGCTCCCGGCGAGCGTTCGGGCAAGCGTTTCGGTCGCCTCGTGGCGGTCCGCGCCGGTCAGGTCGAGGACGACCTGATCCGTGGTGATGAGGGACACGGTGATCAGATCCTTACGGTGTGGTTGGTCGGAGGGAGGTCGGAGGTGCCCGTGGGGCGACTGGGCGTGTGAGTCGGCATCCGGATCGGCATGGACAGGTCCGGTGAGCGGGAGGTCGTGACGGCGATCGCCGCCGTGTCCGCCGGGCAGGGAACCCGGCTTCCCGGTAGTCCCACCGCGGCCGCGCCCCAGGCGACACCTCGCTCGAGGGAGGCCGTGAGACTCTCTCCGGCATCCAGTCCGAAGAGCACACCGGCGAGCAGGCAGTCCCCCGCGCCGACGGTGCTGAGCGGTCGTTCGACGGTCGCCTTCGCCCACAGCGGGCCTGGGTCGGAGGTCGTCGCATGGGTGGCCGCATCGACCGCGATCGCGCCGTCCGCACCCAGGCTCACGACGACCATCTCAATCCCGTCGCCGACCAGGTCGCGAGCGGCGGCGACGACGTCGCCCAGGGTGGGAAGGGAACGCCCCACGAGCTCTGCCAGCTCTTCGTGATTCGGCTTGATGAGTGACGGCTTGGCCGCAACGGCGTCGCTGAACGGCATACCGGATGAGTCAATGGCGACGCGGGCTCCGAGGTCGCGGGCGCGACCGACGAGGTCGGCATACACACCGATCGGAGCACCCGGTGCCAGGCTGCCGCACCCGACAACCCAGTCGCCCGGGCTCGCGGCGTCCAACGTCGCGGCAAGAAGAGCCTCGACCTCGTCGCCGGTCATCTGCGGCCCGGCCTCGTTGAGCTTCGTGGTCGTGCCGTCGGGCGTTACCGCCGCGATGTTGATCCGGCCCGTGCCGGAGATGGGCACCTCCCGCCGCGGGACCCCCGCGAGCTCGAGCAGCTCGGCCAGCAGCCGGCCCTCGGGACCGCCCACGGGGAACACCGCTCGGGTGTTCGCCCCCTGTGCGACGAGAGCCCGAGACACGTTGATCCCCTTGCCACCCGGGTCGATTCGGCTGGAGGTGGCGCGCTGGACCTCACCGATGCGGATGCTGTCGAACGCGATCGTCCGGTCCACGCTGGGATTGGGAGTGAGCGTGATGATCATGCGCGCGTCACCTCGGGCCCGAGAGCCTCGACGGCTGCGGCGACGGTTCGATCGAGCGAATCGTCGGTGATGATCCGATCCAGCTGCGCGAGGTCGGCGAAACCGTGGAAGTGGTCGACGCCGAACTTGGATGCGTCCGCGACAGCCACCACCCGGCGGGCACAGCCGACCATCGCGCGCTTGATGGTCCCCTCCGCCTGGTCGGGCGTGGTCAGTCCGTGCTCGGGCGTCACTCCGTTCGTGCCGATGAACGCGACGTCGACGGTGATGTCGCGGAGTGCGCGCCCGGCCCACTCCCCGACCGTCGCACCGGTCCGGTTGCGGACCCGACCACCGACCACGAACAGGGTGAGCTTGTCGTGCGCGGCCAGCAGGGCACCGGTCTGCACGGAGTTCGTGACGACGGTGAGCTCGCGGTCGGAGGGCAACAGCTCGGCGATCGCGCCGGTGGTGGACCCGGCGTCCAGCAGGACGGTGGCGCCTTCCTCGATCTCATCCAGCGCGCGTGCTGCGATCCGCTTCTTCTCGGCCGTGAGCCGAGTCGATCGGGTTGCCAGGCTCGGCTCGTCGCCCAGCCGTTCGACCGGTATGGCGCCGCCGTGCACCCGTCGCAGCAGGCCTCGACCCTCCAGGTGCGTGAGGTCACGGCGCACCGTCTCCGGGGTCACGTCGAGTTCGGTCGCGACGGCGTTGACCTCGACCCGGCCGTGACGCCGTGCCTCGTCGAGGATGCGCTGTTGCCGCTCCGCTGCGTAGAGCATGTGCTCGCCTCCGATAGCTGTCATGTGAACCCGCTCACAGCAGTCTGCCCACCCAAACACATACATGTCAACAGATACACAGTTTTGTTTCTGTCTGTTTGCCGGAGGTGGGATCGACTCTCGGGACCGGCGGTGTCACGGCAGCCGAGTAGCGTTTGATACATGCGCCCGACCCTGCTGTATGACGCCGACTGCGGCTTCTGCACGCGCGCGGCGGCGAAGGCGCCGGGGCTTCGACTCGAGGTCGAGGTCACCGCACTGCAGTCGGTCGATCTCGCGGCGCTCGGCGTCTCGGCGGAACGCGCCGTGACCGAGATGCCCTTCCTCCGCGCCGACGGTTCGATCGTCTACGGCCACCGGGCGATCGCCGCGGCGCTGGGCACCGGTCCCGCGCCGCTGCGCGTGCTCGGGCGGATCATCACCGCGCCCGGCGTGGAGCCGGTCGCCGATCTCGTCTACGGCTGGGTCGCGCGGCACCGGCAGCAACTCCCCGGCGGGACGCCCGCATGCGCCATACCGACGACTGAGCGGTCGGGCAGCGACGACTAACGGCCGGGTCCCGGACGTCAGCGTCCCGCCGTTGAGCGCTGGGCGGGCCCGGTTAATGTCGGTATGCCGGCCGACGCGAGGAGCGACTGATGGGCTCGACGGAAGACCCGCGGGACGACCTGAAGGTCACCCCGCCCAAGACGTGGGCCGCGGGCGTGCCCGGAGTGACGCACGCGGTGCAGTACTCCGTCCAGCAGGCCGGGCTGAAGCGACCTGCGCTGACCTTGCTGAACATCAATCAGGTCAAGGGATTCGACTGTCCCGGCTGCGCGTGGCCGGACCCGGGCCATCGGCACAAGAACGAATACTGCGAGAACGGCGCGAAGCACGTCAATGACGAGGCGACGACCCGGCGCATCCGTCGTGACTTCTTCGCCCAGCACTCCGTCGCCGAGCTCGACGGCAAGTCCGACATGTGGCTCAACCAACAGGGGCGGCTGACCGAGCCGATGGTGAAGCGACCGGGTGCCACGCACTACGAGCCGATCTCCTGGAGCGGCGCGTTCGACCTCATCGCGGAGGAGTTGCGCGGCCTGTCCTCGCCCGATGAGGCGCTCTTCTACACCTCCGGTCGGGTCAGCAACGAGGCGGCGTTCCTGCTGCAACTCTTCGCGCGTTCCTTCGGCACCAACAACCTGCCGGACTGCTCGAACATGTGCCACGAGTCCAGTGGCTCGGGACTGAACGAGACGATCGGGGTCGGCAAGGGCACGGTGTCGCTGGACGACATCCACTCGGCGGACCTCATCCTGATCGCCGGCCAGAATCCGGGCACCAACCACCCGCGCATGTTGTCGGCGCTGGAGCAGACCAAGCGCAACGGCGGCCGGATCGTCGCCATCAACCCGTTGCCGGAGGCCGGGTTGATGCGCTTCAAGAACCCTCAGAAGCCGCGCGGTGTCGTCGGGCGTGGCAGCGAGATCGCCGACCAGTTCCTGAAGATCCGGCCCGGTGGCGACCTCGCGCTCTTCCAGATGCTGGGCCGCCTACTGCTCGAGGCCGAGGACGCAGCACCGGGCCAGGTGCTGGACCACGACTTCATCACCGCGAACACCACCGGGTTCGAGCAGTTCGCCGAGCACGTGCGCTCGATCACGTGGGATGAGGTTCTCGCGGCGACCGGTTTGAAGCGATCGGAGATCGAGGAGTTGCACCGCCGGGTGCTGGCCAGCCGTTCCGTCATCGTCTGCTGGGCGATGGGCATCACCCAGCAGAAGCACGGTGTGCCGACCATCCGCGAGATGGTCAACTTCCTGCTGCTGCGCGGCAATCTCGGCCGACCCGGCGCCGGCGTGTGCCCGGTCCGCGGCCACAGCAATGTGCAGGGCGACCGCACCATGGGCATCTGGGAGAAGATGCCGGAGTCGTTCATGGAGGCGCTCGGCGACGAGTTCGACTTCACTCCTCCGACGAAACACGGCTACGACTCGGTCGACGCCGTCCGTGCGATGCGCGACGGCGCCGCCCGCGTATTCGTCGGCGTGGCAGGCAATTTCGTGCGTGCCATGTCCGACAGCGACGTGACCGAGGAGGCGCTGCGTACGTGCCGACTCACCGTGCAGGTCTCGACGAAGCTGAACCGCTCGCACACGGTGTGCGGAGACACCGCCGTCATCCTGCCGACGCTCGGTCGCAGTGACCGCGACATACAGGCGGCCGGTGAGCAGTTCATCACCGTCGAGAACTCCATGAGCGAGATCAGCGCCTCGCGCGGACGGCTCGAGCCGGCCTCTCCCGAACTGCTCAGCGAGGTCGCGATCATCTCGCGGCTGGCTCGACGGACGCTCGGCGCGCAGAACCCCATCGCCTGGGAGGAGTTCGAGGGCGACTACGACCGGATCCGCGACCGCATCGGCCGCGTCGTGCCCGGGTTCGAGGATTTCAACGAGCGCATCACCGCCGGCGGTTTCCGGCTACCCAGCCCGGTCAACGAGGGGCGCTACCACACGGCGAGCGGCAAGGCCGTCTTCACCTGCAACGACTTCGAAATGCCCACTGTGCCCAAGGGATACCTCGTGCTGCAGACACTGCGCTCGCACGATCAGTGGAACACCATCCCCTACGCGATGAACGACCGCTACCGCGGCATACACAACGCACGCCGCGTGGTGATGGTGCACCCGGACGACATCGCCGAACTCGGGTTCGCCGACGGCGACCTGGTCGACATGGTCAGCGTGTGGACCGACGGGACGGAGCGCCGGGCACCGCGATTCCGGCTGGTCGGCTACCCGGCCGCGCGCGGGTCGGCCGCGGCGTACTTCCCGGAGGCCAACGTGCTGGTGCCGCTCGACAGTGTGGCGGCTATCAGCAACACCCCGACCTCCAAGGGTGTCATCGTGCGCTTCGAGGCCGCGACCGAGTAGGCCCGGTCTCTCGTCATACGGTGTTGTTCGGGCCCGGCAGGATCGGGCCGACCTTCAGGTAGGGACCGCCTGTCGTGCACGTGACCTCGGACAGCGGAACGAACGCCGCCTGGTAGGAATCCGGCGGATAGACGCGTATGCCGCGCGCTGTCACCGTCGCGCAGCCACTCTTGTGCGGCGCGGAAGAGATGAAGAGACCCGCCGACGCGGTTGCGTTGGGAATCAACACGATCGGCTGGTGTCCGACGATCCGCTGCGCCGGTTTTCCGACCTGGTGGCCGTCGCTGCCGGCGACATAGGACACCCCGGGGGCACCGGTCAGCTTGCACACCTTGTCGCTGACGTTGGTGAACCGCAGCGGCCGGTGCGAGCCCTGCATGTCGGCGTTGCCGTGACCCACGGTGATCCGCAACTGGCCCACGCTGCACAGCGCAACAGGCTTGTCGCCCGCCGAAGGGTGGATGGACGGATGTGCCGGCGGCTTCGCCGACGGCTTGGCCGGTGACGACTTGCCCGTCGAATTGCCCGTCGACTTGCCCGCGGACGGGGTCGCTGCTGACGACGTCGGTTTGTCCGATGTCGTGCTCGCCGTGTCACCGGCCGAGGAACTCTCCGCGCTCGTCGGCGACGAGCTCGACGTCGCCGACGAAAGGGAGGCCCCGGCAGAGCCGGACCCACCCGAGCCACAGCCGGCGAGGAGCAGCGTCATACCGACGCCTGTTGCGGTGAGAGCAGTACCTACTGACGTGCGATTCATCGGCTCATCCCTGCTCACGGTCGATCACTCGCCGACCGGCCTCTCATATGGGTAGACGTATGCGGCCCGCTCGGGGTTGTTAAAGGGATGGTCAGCGTTGACCCAATAACCCTCGTACGTAAGCGAGTTGACCCAGGTGCTGGGTGATGTCGCCGATCACCGATGTGATGCGGACCGCGGCGGTCACCGGCGGGTCCCAGCGCTCGTCGACGATGCGCTCGTAATCGGCGCGAGTCTTCAGCGTTTGCAACACTTTGAGCGTCATCTCGTGCACGTCGGCGTAGTAGCCGGTGAGCAGCGCGACGTCGGTCACCGAGAACGCTCCGACCTCGTCGCTGGACTGGCCGTAGCCGATCGTCGACTCGTCATACGGCAGCGCGAAGCGCTTCGACCAGCCACCTGTCCAGACCTGCTCGAGGTCGCCCACGCCGGCCAGGTGATCGTCCTGGACACGCGCCAGGTGCCAGGCCAGCCAGCCGATCGGGTTGGCGTCCGGGGCAGGTCGCCAGAGCAGCTGCTCACCGGTCAATCCGTCGAGCTGCTCCGGCAGCCCCTCGTGGACCCGGGTGAAAGCGTCGGTCAGGATCTCGGTCGTCACGTCTGCCGTCTCAGCCATGGCATCACTCAACCACTGATGAGCGATCCGCGCGACGGGTCGCAGCGCCATCACGGTGTTTCCTCACGTGGAACCGCGCCGGCAGCCCCTCCCTCTACCGACCGGTGGTTTGCTAACGCCGGGTCGCCACGACCGTCACTTCGTGCCGGTTGTGCTGCAGCTGCCGCATGAAGCTCGGATCGTATGCCGCCACAAGCACTTCCAGCGCATCATCGATCTGCTTCTCGGGATTGTTCGTGCCGAGCTTGAGGGTGATGACGGCCTGGCCGCCGGGCCGCAGCAGCCGTGCCGCGTCGACCATGGTGTGCGCGGTCAGCTGCGGCACCATCCGCATGTCGTTGACGATCAGGTCGACGGCCTCGCCGTCATACTCCTTGACGAAGTCGCCGGCCGTCTGCCGGTGATGTATGACGCCGTCGAGCGCCAACACACGGTCGTCGAGTGCCGCCGGATCCACGGCATGCACCTGCCGAAACCCCTGCGAATGCACGATTCTCGTCCACCCACCCGGGCTGGCACCGAAGTCGACCGCGACGTCGCCGTCCGGTGCGTCGACATACGAGAAGAGCTCCTCGAGCTTGAACTCGGCACGTGAGACCTGCTCGGGCAGGGTCGCCAGCCGGATCCGGCCGCCGGCCCAGTCGCACAGCGACGCGTCGGTCGGGTTGACGCCGGCCACGATCCGGTCGGTGCCGATGCACAGGCTTCCGACCGTCTCGGCGCCACTGGTGATCACGCGAATCCCGTTGTCCATCAACAGTTCCAGCAAGGACCGGCGTACCTTGCCGGGCGCGAACCCGGCGTCGCCGCTGTCCCAGGTGTGCAGGCTGATCTCGTCGCCGACCTCCAGCGACGTCAGCAGCACGCTGGCCGCCCACTCCGCGAGGTCCGCCGGGGAGTCGAAGGTGCCGGCACCGCGCACGGCGTCGGCGCGCGCGAGATGCCGGACCAGCGGGATCTCACCACCCCAGCAGGCGTCCGCCGCATCCTGCAGCGTGCCGGAGCCGAGGTGCACGATGCCCGCGTCGGGACCGACGCGCTGCGCCTTGGTCACGTCCAGCGCAGCACGCAACTCGGCCACGGCGAAGCGGTAGTAGTCGGGCGCGACGGAGAAGAGGACTGGTGGTTCCACCGGGCCATCGTCTCAGGCCTTGGCCCGGCGCCGGACCAGCGCCGCGTATCCCCCTTGAGAGGGAGATGAATTCACCCATTAGTCGAATGCGCCGGGCGGCCTGCGCGGGCAGGATGAAGCGTGGGCCGCGTTGTCGCGCGGCGCAACCCGTCACCGCACACCGCACCACCACCTCGGGAGAGCTATGTTCGCCAGCCTCGGCCGGTATGTCGTCAAACATCCGTGGCAGATCATCGCGGGCTGGATCGTCGCCGCCATCGCGATCGTCGCGTTCGCTCCTGCGCTGCCGAACAGCAGTGATGAGAGCGACTTCCTGCCTCGCCACTATGAGTCCATCAAGGCCGCCAACCTGCAGCAGGAGGCGTTCCCGGCCGCGTTCACGCCGTCGATGATCGGTGTCTTCCAGCGCACCGATGGCAAGCCGCTCACCGCTGCCGACCAGGCGAAGGTGAAGTCCTTCGCAGCCGAGATCACCGGCAAGAAGATCAAGAACGTCGAGCAGGTTATCCCGGCGCCGGCGTCGCCGAAGAAGCTCGTGCAGACGTTGCTCTTCAAGACTCCGGAGCAATCGAACAGCAACTACAAGGAACTCAACGACACCGCCAAGGACGTGCGCGTCGAGCTGCGCAAACTCACCCGCGACACCGACCTCAAGGTCGGCACGACGGGGGCGATCGCGCAGAGCCTGGACCAGCAGGAGGCGTCGGGCAACTCCGACGCCATCATCGGCATCGCCACCATCCTGCTGATCATCGTGCTGCTGCTGGTGATCTTCCGCAGCCCGATCATCGCGTTCCTGCCGATCATCCTGATCGGCATCGTCAGCCAGGTCGCCAACGGCCTGATCGGCTTTGCTGCCAAGGGATTCGGACTCAAGGCCGACAGCTCGATCAACCAGTTGCTGATCGTCGTACTCTTCGGCGTCGGGACCGACTACATCCTCTTCCTGATGTTCCGCTACCGCGAGCGCCTGCGCGCCGGTGAGGACCCGAAGCAGGCGATGGTCACCGCCGTGACACGCGTCGGCGAGGCCATCGCGTCCGCCGCCGGCGTGGTCATCATCGCGTTCCTCGCGATGGCGTTGTCCTCCCTCGGCATGCTGCGCGCGATGGGCCCGTCGCTGGCGATCGCGGTCGCCGTCACCCTCGTAGCCGGCCTCACCCTCGTGCCGGCCGTCGTGTCGCTGCTGGGCACCAAGGTCTTCTGGCCGAGCAAGGCGTGGAAGCAGGAGCCCACGGGCGCCCGGTATGCCGCTATCGGTCGCTCCCTCGGCAAGCGCCCGGCGGTCTTCGCCGCGGTCTCGGGCGTCATCATGCTGGTGCTCGCGGTCAGCGCGATCGGTTTCAAGCCGACGTTCGACCTGGCCGGCTCGTCGATGCCGAAGACCGCCGAATCCGTTGTCGCACTGCATGATCTGGAGCGTGACATGCCGGCCGGAGCGACCGAGCCGACGGACGTCTATCTCCAATCGAGCTCCACGCTGGACAAGGCCGCGCTCGCGTCATACAGGACGAAGCTGGCGAAGGTCGACGGCGTCGGCCAGGTCGCCGAGCCGAAACTGTCCAAGGACGGACGGACCGCCGACTTCTCGGTGATCCTGGCCCACAGCCCCGAGTCGGACAAGGCGCTCGACACCGTGGCCGGCCCGTTGCGGGACACCGCGCACGGGAATGCTCCCCCGGGTTCGAAGGCGTATGTCGGAGGCATCACCTCGGTCTACGTCGACATCAAGGCCGCGATGAACCGCGACTACGCACTGGTCTTCCCGGTAGCCGCGATCCTGATCATGATCGTCCTCGGCCTGCTGCTGCGCAGTCTCGTCGCGCCGTGGTACCTCATGGTGTCCGTCGGCCTCGGCTTCCTCGCGACGCTGGGCGCAACCACGTTGATCTTCCAGGGGATTCAGGGTGAGAGCGGCCTGATGTTCATGCTGCCGCTGATCATGTACATGTTCGTGGTGGCGCTCGGGACCGACTACAACATCCTGATGGTCTCGCGATTGCGCGAGGAAGCGCAGCAGGGCCTGTCGCCACGGGATGCGGCGGCGGTCGCCATACGGCATGCAGGGCCGACGATCGGTGCGGCCGGCCTGATCCTCGCCGGATCGTTCGGCTCGCTGATGCTGGCCGGCAACTCGCTGCTGTCGTCGATGGGCTTCGCCCTGTCGTGCGGCATCGTGATGGCCGCCTTCCTGATGGCGACGATCTTCACGCCCGCGCTCACCGCGCTGATCGGTCACCTCGCCTGGTGGCCCGGGCACGCCGACGAGCAGCCCCCGCCGGACGCCGCCGCCGACGACGAGCTGGCCGCGTCCGCCGTGAGGTAGTCCGACCAACCCCACCGCGCCCCCTTCACCGAGAGGACACCCAAAGTCCGAGGGGACACGAAAAACCGCCCATTTTT
>NZ_DASZNO010000026.1:0-209137 GCF_035551235.1 Flexivirga sp.
TGGCAAGCCGCTCCTGCAGCTTCTCGCGGTCGTAGTCGCTGTCCGACTTCTCGATCTCGGCCTTGATCTGGTTGACACGGCCGGCGATCTGGT
Source organism: Flexivirga sp. (assembly GCF_035551235.1). Classification (GTDB taxonomy): domain Bacteria; phylum Actinomycetota; class Actinomycetes; order Actinomycetales; family Dermatophilaceae; genus Flexivirga. The sequence goes on from NZ_DASZNO010000026.1 coordinate 94, forward strand.
CGCTGTCGCCCGAGCCCTCGACGATCGTCGTCTCGTCCTTGGTGACGACGACCTTGCGGGCCCGGCCCAGCAGGTCGACGGTCGTGTTCTCGAGCTTGAGACCGACCTCTTCGCTGATGACCTGGCCACCGGTGAGGATCGCCATGTCCTGCAGCATCGCCTTGCGGCGGTCACCGAAGCCCGGCGCCTTGACCGCGACCGACTTGAACGTGCCGCGGATCTTGTTGACGACCAGGGTGGCCAGCGCCTCGCCCTCGACGTCCTCGGCGATGATCGCCAGCGGCTTGCCCGTCTGCATGACCTTCTCGAGCAGTGGCAGCAGATCCTTGACGTTCGAGATCTTGCCCTCGTGGATGAGGATGTACGGATCGTCGAGCACGGTCTCCATGCGCTCTGCGTCGGTGACGAAGTATGCGCTCAGGTGACCCTTGTCGAAGCGCATACCCTCGGTGAGCTCGAGCTCGAGGCCGAAGGTGTTGCTCTCCTCGACGGTGATGACGCCTTCCTTGCCGACCTTGTCCATCGCCTCGGCGATCAGGTCGCCGACGCTGGAGTCGCCACCGGCGGAGATCCCGGCAACCGCCGCGATCTGCTCCTTGGTGTCGATCTCCTTGGAAGCCTTGGTCAGCTCGTCGGACACCGCGGCCACGGCGGCCTCGATGCCGCGCTTGAGGGCCATCGGGTTGGCGCCCGCGGCAACGTTGCGCAGGCCTTCCTTCACCATCGCCTGGGCGAGCACGGTCGCCGTGGTGGTGCCGTCACCGGCCACGTCGTCGGTCTTCTTGGCGACTTCCTTGACGAGCTCTGCGCCGATCTTCTCGTACGGCTCGTCGAGCTCGATCTCCTTGGCGATGCTCACACCGTCGTTGGTGATCGTGGGTGCGCCCCACTTCTTCTCCAGGACGACGTTGCGGCCCTTGGGGCCGAGGGTGACCTTGACGGCGTCGGCGAGGGTGTTCATGCCCCGCTCGAGCCCGCGCCGGGCCTCCTCGTCGAATGCAATGGTCTTGGCCATGTGCAGTCCAATCCTCACGTGTTGTTGCGGAATCAGTCGTATGGCGCCCGCGACGGACGAGCCGGTTCCCCGAAGGACTGTCTGAGCCCCGCGAGGTCCGGCTCTCGCCATACATCCGAACTATCACTCTAAACAGGAGAGTGCTAAGGGCCATTATTGGCACTCTCCCACTGAGAGTGCAAACGGGATCAACCCCATCGCGAGTGACGGCTTCCTCGGCGACTGACGGTCAGATCTCGCCGTCATCCGGCGAGGGAGCCGTCACTCGGCAAAACGGGTATCTGCGAGGACCCGGGCGGCGACCTGCGCGGGAGTCTCATCTGCGACGTCGATGGTGAGGTCCGCCGTGGCGGCGGCATCGAGCAACTTCTCGAGCTCCGGCGCCCGGCGCACGTGCCAGTCGCGCTCATCGCCCGGCTCGTGGCGCGCGATCAAGCGTGCGCCGACGAGGTCGAGCTGTGGCCGGAGCCGACACAGCAGGACTGGCTCACCGAGTGCCTTCTCGTAACGGGTTCGGTCGTGCAACACCACACCGGCCAGGACGAGGTATGTCGCGCCGGCCGCTCGGTAGTTGGCTGCGACCGCGCGCAGATTTGCCAGCTCGACCTGTTGCTTGAACGGGTCGCCCTCGGGCGGCGGCCACAGCCGGTGAAACTCGTCGAGATCGATAACCGCGTGCGAGATATTCCGCTCCCTCAGTAGGTCGCCGATCGCGTATGCCGTGGTCGTCTTGCCTGCCCCGACGGTGCCGGTGATGAGCAGGCATCGGCGTTCGGGATTCGTCACGCCGGGATCCAAGCACACCGCGGCTGGCTTGAGCGATCGGATTTCGCCATGCGCAGCGTGGACAGGGCTTCTGCAGCGCGATCACACATCACGGTTATGCCGAACGCGCGCCATACCGCGCGAAGTGTCTAACCGGCGGCCCTTCCTGGGACTCGACCAGCAGGGTGTCGGCTTGAATGGACGCGATGACTTCAGACACCGCAGCCACGCGGACGTGCTGACCGTCGGGGAGTTCATCGAATTCGTACGCAATGGAACGCCGACCGACACCTCACCACTGTCCGCTCGCGACGCCGTCGCCGCAGGTGTTGCCGGCGCGGAGTCCATCCGATCTGGTGGTCGGCCGGTGCACGTCCCCGAGATCGATGCAGCCGTCCGGGCCTACTTCGAACGCAACCAGACTCCCGAGTGACGGCTTCTTCGCCGAGTGACGGTGCGATCTCGCCGTCACTCGGCGAAGAAGCCGTCATTCGCCATGGGGGTGGTGGTCTTGGCCCGTGGCAGCCGCTATCACGCCGGCGTCCTCGAGGCGCCGTATGTCGGAGTGCGTGTAGCCGAATTCGCCTAGCACCTCGGCGGTTTCGTCATCCGGCGACTCCTCCGGAAGCTCAGTCCGCGTCTCGCTGAAGCGCGGCGCAGGCGCCGGATGTCGTATGCCGCCGCGGTCGACATACACCTCCCGGGCGATGACGTGTGGATCAGCCGCGGCTTCGTCGGGGTCCAGGACCGGCACGACGCAGGCATCCCGACCGGCGAAGACGTCGACCCATTCGTCGCGGGTGTGCGCCGCGATGCGGGTCGCGAAGGTGACCCGCAGCTCGGGCCAGTGCGTCTGGTCGAACTGTTCCGCCGGATCGGCGTCCACGCCGAGTCCGTCCAGCAGCGCGGCGTAGAACTTCGGCTCGATCGCCCCGACCGACAACCACTTGTCGTCGGCCGTCCGATAGACCCGATAGAACGGTGCACCGCCGTCGAAGAGGTTGCCGCCCGGGGGCTGCTGCCACATCCCGGACGCCAGCATCGACTGGTGCATCGCGGTCAATAGTGCCGTGCCGTCGAGGATCGAGGCGTCGACGACCTGGCCCTCCCCCGTCCGCTGCGCCGAGAACAGTGCACCGAGCACGCCTACGGCCAGCAGCATTCCGCCGCCACCGAAGTCGCCGAGCATGTTCAGCGGTGCGACCGGCCGGCCACCGTCGCCGACCGATGGAGCCAGCGCACCGGACAGCGCAAGGTATCCCAGGTCGTGGCCGGCGTCCGCTGCCCGCGGACCGTCCTGGCCCCAGCCGGTCATGCGTCCGTAGACGAGCCGTGGGTTGATCTCGAGCAGGTCGTCCGGCCCCACACCGAGCCGCTCGGCGACGCCGGGCCGGAAGCCCTCGGTGAACACGTCCGCGTCGCCCACCAGGTCCCGCACCACCTCGGCGCCGGCGGGGTGCCGCAGGTCCAGGTGCACGAATCGACGCCCGCGCAACAGGACTCGGTGCGTCACGGCCGTCATACCGTCGTCGTCCAGTCGCCCGACATTGATCACCTCGGCGCCGAGGTCGGCCAGCATCATCCCGGCGAACGGCGCAGGGCCGATCGCCCCGAGCTCGACAACACGTACACCGTCCAGTGGACCCGACATCGCGCCTCCTGACCTGTTGGACCCTCACCGCGAGTCTGACCGATCTGCGTCGACGGCTGCGGATTCGACACGTGGAACTCGTGACGAATCACTAAGCAAGCGCTTAGTGTGGTGGGCGCCATCGTCGAAGGAGTCACCAACACATGAACGGCATCGCGGGAAAAACAGCAATCGTCACCGGAGCCAGTCGTGGCATCGGCTACGCGATCGCCGAGCGCCTGATCGCCGAGGGTGCGAACGTCGTGATCACCGCACGCAAGGAGGAGACCCTCGCGGAGGCCACTCGCGCCCTGGGCGACCGCGCGCGGTACGTCGCCGGACGCGCCGATGACGCGGACCACCAGGACGAGGTGCTCGCCAGGGCCATCGACGAGTTCGGCAGTGCCGATTACCTCGTGAACAACACCGGCATCAACCCGGCCTACGGCCCGTTGATGGACATCGACCCGGGTGTTGCGCGAAAGATCATGGATGTCAACGTGATTGCGGCTCTGTCCTGGGTGCAGAAGGCACGCGCCGCATGGCACGGAGAGCACGGTGGCGCCATCGTGAACGTCGCCTCGATCGCCGGCGTGCGCCCCGCCCCCGGCATCGCGATGTATGGCGTGAGCAAGGCCGCGCTGATCCACCTGACCGAGGAGCTCGCGGTCGAGCTCGGCCCGAAGACGCGTGTCAACGCGGTCGCACCGGCGATCGTGAAGACGGAGTTCGCCAAGGCGCTCTACGAGGGTCGCGAGGAGAAGGTGGCGGCGCCATACGCGTTGAAGCGCCTGGGCGTGCCGAGCGACATCGGTGGCGTGGTCGCCTTCCTGCTCTCCGACGACGCCGGGTGGATGACCGGCCAGACAGTCACCGTCGACGGTGGTGTGCTGCTCGGCGGCGGCATCTGATGAGCGAGCTGCCGGGCCTGGATCTGCAAGCACTGCAACGGTTTCTCGCCGAAGCCGCACCCGGCCTGCTCGACGGTCCGCTGCAGGCGGAGCTGATCGTCGGCGGCAAGTCCAACCTCACCTACATCGTCTCCGACGGCACTCGTGAGGTCGTCGTGCGCCGCCCGCCGCTGGGTCACGTGCTCGCGACCGCGCACGACATGACCCGCGAGCATCGCGTGATGGCCGCCCTCGCCGACACCGCCGTCCCGGTCCCCCGGATGTATGCCGCGTGCACCGACGCCGCCGTGATCGGCGCACCCTTCTACGTCATGGAACGCGTCACCGGCACGCCCTACCGGACCGCCGACGAGCTGAACCTGCTGGGACCGCAACGAGTTCGCGCGATCGCCGACGGCGTCACCGACACCCTCGTCGACCTGCACGCGGTGGATCCGGCGCAGGTCGGGCTGGCCGACTTCGGCAAGCCGGAGGGTTACCTCGAGCGGCAGGTCCACCGGTGGCGACGGCAGATGCAGGCGTCCCGTTCGCGCGACCTGGCCGGGGAGGAGGAGCTGCACCAGGCACTCGCCTCCGCCATACCGGAGTCGAGCGGAGCAACGATCGTGCACGGTGACTACCGGATGGACAACACCCTCATCAGCGATACCGACCAGGTCACGGCCGTGCTCGACTGGGAGATGGCGACACTGGGCGACCCGCTCGCCGACGTGGCGCTCATGCTGGTCTACCAGGCGCTGGCCGACGTTGCGCCGCAAGCAGTTTCGACGGTTTCGCGGGCGAAGGGTCACCCGAGTCGCGATGAGATCGTGCACCGCTACAGCGAGCGCTCCGGCCGCGACGTGAGTCATCTCGCCTTCCATGAGGCGCTGGCCTACTACAAGCTGGCCGCGATCCTCGAGGGCATCTGGTTCCGCTACCAGCAGGGCCAGACGGTCGGCGCCGGATTCGACGACATCGGCGCGTCGACGGAGCCGCTGCTCCAGGCCGGCCTGGCCGTCATACGCAACTACCACGCCGTACCGAAGGGCTGACGCAGCAATGGATTTCGAGTTCGACGCACAGACCGAGGACCTGCGCCGCCGGGTGCAGGACTTCCTCGACACCGAAGTGACCCCGGCCGAACCGGTCTTCGAGGAGCAGCTGGCCGCATCCGACGACCCGTGGGCGTGGAGTCGCGTGCCGGTGCTGGAGGAACTGCGCGACAAGGCGAAGTCCCAGGGCCTGTGGAACCTCTTCCTCCCGGGCGAGAGCGGTGCCGGGCTGACCAACCTGCAGTACGCACCGCTCGCCGAGATCACCGGCCGCTCCTTCCTCGCGCCGGCGGCACTCAACTGTGCGGCACCGGACACCGGCAACATGGAAGTGCTGAACGAGTTCGGCAGCCCCGAGCAGCAGGAGCAGTGGCTGAAACCGTTGCTACGCGGCGAGATTCGCTCGTCGTTCGCGATGACCGAGCCCGACGTCGCCTCCTCGGACGCGACGAACATCGCCACTCGCATCGAGCGCGACGGCGACGAATACGTCCTGAACGGCCGCAAGTGGTGGATCACCGGCGCGATGAACCCGGACGCGAAGATCTTCATCGTCATGGGCAAGACCGACCCGAGCGCCGAGCGGCACCGCCAGCAGTCACAGATCCTGGTTCCGCGCGACACCCCCGGACTCGTCGTGAAGCGCGGCATGGAGGTCTTCGGGTATGACGACCACGACCACGGTGGCCACGCCGAGCTGGAGTTCCACGACGTGCGCGTGCCTGCCAGCAACCTGATCGCCGGCGAAGGGCAGGGCTTCGCGATCGCACAGGCCCGCCTCGGCCCCGGGCGCATCCACCACTGCATGCGCTCGATCGGGTTGGCGGAGAAGGCGATCGAGCTGATGTGCGCCCGCGCGGAGGAGCGCATCGCGTTCGGGAAGCCGCTGTCGGATCAGGGCGTCATACGGGATTGGATCGCGCAGTCGCGGGTGCGCATCGAGCAGCTACGGCTCCTCGTGCTCAAGACCGCGTGGCTGATGGACACGGTCGGCAACAAGGGTGCGCACACGGAGATCCAGGCGATCAAGATCGCCACCCCGGAGACCGTGCAGTGGATCCTCGACAAGGCGATCCAGCTGTATGGCGCGGGTGGTCTCTCGCAGGACTTCCCGCTCGCCCGGGCGTATGCCGGCATCCGGACACTGCGCTTCGCGGACGGCCCGGACGAGGTGCACAAGGCATCCCTGGCCCGCCGCGAGTTGCGCCGTCAGGCGGAGAAGCGGGGCTGACTCACTCCAGCTCGAAGCCGAGGCGACGTGCGGTGCGCTGGCGCATGCGGCCGGCCCGCAGTCGCTGCAGCCGCTTGACCAGCATGGGGTCGTACTTCAGCGCGGCGGCGGTGTCGATGACGGCGTTGAGGACCTGGTAGTAGCGGGTGGAACTCATGTTGAAGGTCTCGCGAATGGCCTGTTCCTTGGCGCCCTGGAGCTTCCACCAGTTGCGCTCGAACGACAGGATCGCGGCATCACGCTCACTGAGTTCGGAGTTGTCCGACGGCATCACCTGCTGCTCCGCGGCGTTCATAGATGCGGTCCTTTCGCGTCGTGATCCATGGTCCGAGACCGATGATAGGCGGTAAATCACATGCATGTCATTCCGGCAAGCACCGCTGTCGGCATGTCGTGACGCATGTGACTGGAGTTACCGAAGTGAGACCTAGGCCATCGAGTCCAGGATCGCGGCGATGTCCTCGTCGGTGGTGTTCGGGTTGACGATCGCGAACCGCGCGATGGTCTCCCCGTCGTGTGCGCTCGGCACGACGAACGCCTCCTGGCGCTCCAGCAGACCGTCGGACCACTGCTGGTAGTCCTGTGCGCTCCACCCGACGCGGCGGAACGCCACCACGGACAGGTCCGGTTCACGGACCAGCTCGACGTAGGGTCGCTCGTCGATCTGCGCGGCGGCATACCGCGCCACCTCGAGCGTGTGCTCGATGGCTGCGGTGTAGGCATCGGTGCCGTTGGCGACCAGCGAGAACCAGAACGGCAGGCCGCGCGCCCGCCGGGTCAGGCCGACCGAGTAGTCGGTCGGGTTCCAGTCGGGCGTCTCGTTCAGGACGTCGAGGTATGACGCGTGCTGCGTGTGCGCCGCCCGCGCCAGCGCCGGCTCGCGGTAGAGCAGGGCACAGCAGTCGAACGGCGCGAAGAGCCACTTGTGCGGGTCGACGATGAACGAGTCGCACTGCTCGACGCCCTTGTAACGGTCGCGCACGCTCGGTGCGGCGAGGCCGGCCCCGCCATACGCACCGTCGACGTGGAACCAGATGCCGAACTCCTTGCAGACCGCTGCCACGGACTCCAGATCGTCGATGACGCCGAGGTTGGTGGTGCCCGCGGTCGCGACCACGGCGAAGAACGTCTCGGGACCCTCGCGCAGGAGCACCTCGCGCAGCGCGTCGCCGGTCAGCCGCAACCGCTCGTCGACGGGCACCGGCACCAGCTCCGCGTCCATCACCTCGCACGCCGAGGCGATCGAGGAATGCGAGCCCGCGGTCGCCGCGACACGGAACGGCCGCGCGTCGTCGCGGGTTCGGGCGGCATTCGCCCGAGCGGTCGCCCTCGCCGCGACCAGTGCCGACAGGTTGCCGATCGTGCCGCCCTGCACGAAACCGCCGCCGGCGCCCTCCGGCATCCCGGCGAGATCGGCGATCCAGCGCAGCGCCTGGTTCTCGGCATACACCGCACCGGCGCCCTCGAGCCACGACCCGGCATAGATGGACGAGGCACCGACGACGAGGTCGAACATCGCCGCTTCGCGCGTGGGCGCGCACGGGATGAACGACAGGTAGCGCGGGTGGTCGATCGACAGGCAGGCGAGGGCGAGCTCGTCCTCGAAGAGCTTCAGGGCGGCTTGCCCGCCGATCCCCTCGGCCGAGATCGCTTCCCCGGCAACGGAGTCCAGCTCCTCGACGGTCCGGCTGAAATCCAGGGGCACGGGATCGAGGGAGAGCCGCTCCGCGGCATACTTCAGGATCGCCCGGCCCAGCTCTGCGGTGTCTTCGGTGAAACGGTGCACTCCGCGAGTGTAGGTGTCTTTGCGGCGGCTCCGGGCCGCCCGGTTAGGTTGTCGGTATGACGGTGCGACCCCTCGACGAACTCGTCCATCCGTCGTGGCTGCCGGTGCTGCAACCGGTGGCCGGCAAGGTGAGCGAGTGCGGCGAATTCCTGCGTTCGGAGATCGCCGGCGGCCACGGCTACCTGCCCAGCGGGGACAAGGTGTTGCGCGCCTTCGAACGCCCCCTGGACGACGTGCGGGTGCTCATCGTGGGGCAGGACCCCTATCCCACACCGGGGCACGCGATCGGGTTGTCTTTCGCTGTGGCGCCTGACGTTTCGCCGATCCCGCGCAGCCTGCAGAACATCTACCAGGAGCTGACCAACGACATCGGCTGCGCCCGCCCGACCAACGGTGACCTGTCTCCGTGGGCGGACCGTGGTGTGCTGCTGCTCAACAGGGTGCTCACCGTCCGGTCCGGCAAGCCGGCCAGCCATCGCGGCAAGGGCTGGGAGCACGTGACCGCGGCCGCCATCAACGGGCTCGTGGCGCGTGGCGGCCCGCTCGCCGCGATCCTGTGGGGTCGCGACGCGCGCAGCCTGGCGGACCACCTCGGGCAGGTGCCCTACGTGACCAGCCCGCACCCCTCCCCCTTGTCGGCGCATTCCGGCTTCTTCGGCTCGCGGCCGTTCAGCCAGGTCAACAAGCTGCTCGCCGACCAGGGCGCCGAGCCGATCGATTGGAGTCTTCCGTGAGTCCGCAGCCGCGACGCTGGCAGCGCTATGTCGCCATCGGTGACTCGTTCACCGAGGGAATGGTCGACCCGTCACCCACCGACGACGATGAGTATGTCGGTTGGGCCGACCGCCTGGCTGCCGCGCTATCAGCCGAAAACGCCGCTGCTTCAATGGATTTCGGCTACGCGAACCTCGCAGTTCGCGGCAAGCTGCTTGCCGACGTGGCGGGCCCGCAGGTCGACGCGGCGCTGGAGCTGCAGCCGGATCTGGTCAGCATCGTGGCCGGCGGCAACGACTGCCTGCGACCGCACGCTGACCTCGACGCACTCGCGGACGAACTGGAGGCCGCCGTCGAACGCATCCGCGCCACCGGCGCCGACGTGCTGATGGCCACCAGTTGCGACCCGACCTGGGCGCCCTTCCTGAAGGTGGTCGGTCGCCGGGTCGCCATACACAGCTTGAACGTATGGGGCATCGCCCAACGTCACGGAGCCTTCGTCCTCGACACCTGGACGTTGCGATCGCTGCGCGACGTGCGCATGTGGGGCCCGGACCGGCTGCACCTGTCGACGTTGGGTCACCAGCGAGTGGCCGAACAGGCCGCCTGGACGCTGGGTCTGCGCGAGGGACAACGCGATTGGGCCGTTCCGCTACCGCCCGCGCCCGAGCTGACCCGGCGGGAGGCCGCACAGGGTCACGCCGCCTGGGCCCGCACCCATCTGAAGCCGTGGGTGGAGCGCCGGATCAAGCACGTGAGCTCGGGCGACAGCCGCACCGCGAAACGTCCTGCCCTGCAACCCTTTGCGGCATCAGGAGAAGACGCATGATCCCGGCGAGTGCACGACGAGCCGACGGCCGCGGAGTCGTGCGAGGAGTCGGAGCAATTCAGTGCAGCTCCGCGCGCACGGCCGCGATGAACGCGTCCACGTCGCGCTCCGTGGTGTCGAAGGAGCACATCCAACGCACCTGGCCGGTGGCCTCGTCCCAGAAGTAGAACCGGAACTTCTCCATCAGGCGCTGCGACACCTCGGTCGGCAGGATCGGGAAGACACCGTTGGCCTGCACCGGCAACGGGATCTCCAGGCCCGGCAGTCCGCGCACCCCCTCGACGAGCCGCTGCGCCATGGCGTTGGCGTGTCCGGCGTTGCGCAGGTAGAGGTCGTCGGTCAACAGCGCGATCAGCTGGGCCGAGACGAACCGCATCTTCGAGGCGAGCTGCATCGACTGCTTGCGCAGGAACTTCATGCCGTCGACGACGTCCGTGTTGAGCACGAGCACCGCCTCGCCGAAGATGAGGCCGTTCTTGGTGCCACCGAAGGACACGATGTCGACACCGGTGTCGGTGATCATCTCCTGGAACGAGATCCCAAGGGACGCAGCGGCATTCGACAGTCGGGAGCCGTCGACGTGCAGCACCATGTCGTTGGCGTGGGCATGCTCGGCGATGGCTCGGATCTCGTCGGCGGTGTATGCCGTGCCGAGCTCCGTCGTCTGGGTGATCGACACGACGCGTGGCTGTGCGTGGTGCTCGTCGCCCCGGCCGAGTGACACGGTCGCGATGAGCTCCGGGGTGAGCTTGCCTTCCGGGGTCGGGACGGCCATCAGCTTGAGCCCGCCCATGCGCTCCGGCGCAGCGCACTCGTCGACGTGGATGTGCGCCGTGCTGGTGCAGATCACCGCCTCCCAGCGCTTGGTGACCGCCTGCAGTGCGACGAGATTGGCGCCGGTGCCGTTGAACACTGGGAAGGCTTCCACGCCGGGACCGAAGTGCTCGGCGAAGACTTCCTGCAGGTGCTCGGTGTAGACGTCCTCGCCATACGAGACCTGGTGACCGCCGTTGGCGCGGACGATGGCAGCCAGCACCTCGGGGTGCACCCCCGAGTAGTTGTCGCTGGCGAAGCCGCGCAGGGTCGGGTCGTGCAGCGGCGTGGGGAAGGTGTCGGGAGCGTTCACCGGACGATCGTCTCAATCAGGCCGTTGACCTCGTCAGCGGGGCGACCGTAGAGGCCGACCAGCCAGTCGGAGATGTCGGCGACCGGGGTGAACTTCTTGTATCCGTCGGGCTTCTCGGCCTGCATCTCCGGCGTGACCAGCGCCATGATGCGGCCGATCGATGCCGCAGCATCGGTCTCCTTGTAGGAGTCGGCGACCGCGCGCAGCCACATCTCCGCGCCGGCCTTGGCCGTGAGGTATGCCGCGTTCGTTGCTCGCGGCTTGTCGAGGCCCGTCGAGGAGATGATCGCGATCCGGCCGTGCGGGGACGCCAGGATCGGGTCGTGCAGCGCGCGGGTCGCATGCTGCAGGGTCCGAATCAGGTTGGTGTGCAAGAAGTCCCAGTCGTCCAGGTCACCCTCGACGATGCCCTTGCCACCGCGCCAGCCGCCGACGAGGTGCATCAGGCCATCGACCCGACCGTGCTCGGAGAGCAGCCCCTTCGCCCATGCCTGCGTCGCCGACTCGTCGGAGAGGTCGACGACCGACGGCACGATGTGCACGGGGTCGAGCGCAGCGACGGACTCGAGCCGCGCGGCGTCCCGCCCGGTGGCGATGACCGTCGCCCCGGCCGCGGCGAACGCAGCAGCCGTGGGCCGGCCCTGGTCACCGGCGGCGCCGGCGACGACTATTACGGATCCCGTGAGGTCAGTGGTCATGAGACCCATCATGCTGCGTCGGGAGTCGACGCCGTGATGCCGGAGGTGGAGGCGATCACCGACGCCATCTGCTTGCGCAGCGCCTCGTAGAAGACGTTGAGCGGGAACTCGTCATCGAGCACCAGGTCGTTGAGCGCCTTGGTCTTCGTGCCGTCGAAGGGCAGCGCCTCCGGGCCCTTGGCCCAGGTCGAGCCGGGGTTGGGCACGACATAGGTCGCGACGAACTCGTGCGAGGCCAGCCAGTGACCGACGCGCGAGCGGTCGATGCCGCTGCGGTAGAGCACCTCGACCTCATCGCACAACTGCACGACGACCTCGGGCACCCGGCGCCAGTCGAAGGACAGCTTGTTGTCGGTCCACCGCAGCGCGTCATGCTTGTGCAGGTAGCCGAACATCAGCTGCCCGCCCAGGCCGTCGTAGTTGCGGTGCCGGTCACCGGTGATCGGGAAGCGGAAGAGCCGGTCGAAAAGGATTGCCAGCTGGACGAACCGGGCGTAGGGCTGGTTCTCCTCCTCCAGCTTGACCGCCTGTCGGAAGGTGTTGAGATCGCAGCGCAGCTCCTCCAGCGCATACATCCAGAACGGCATCCGCTGCTTGATCATGAAGGGGTCGAAGGGCAGGTCGCCGTGGCTGTGCGTGCGGTCGTGGATCATGTCCCACATCGCGAAGGTCGACTGCGCGAGCTCCTGCGAGGCCACCAGGCGCTCCGCGTCCGGCGGCAGCTGCAGCGACAGCAGGTCGGACGCCGCGGACACGACGCGGCGGAAGCGGGCACCCTCACGGTCGCAGAAGATCGCGCCCCAGCTGAACTTCGGAACCTCGCGCACCGCAACGGTCTCCGGGAAGAGCACCGCCGAGTTGGTGTCGTAGCCGGGCGTGAAGTCGATGAAGTTGACCGCGAGGAACATCTTGTTGTCGTAGGTCTCCTCGACCTTCGCGAGCCAGTCCGGCCACTGCACCGACAGCAGCAGCGCCTCGAAGACGCGGTCCAGGTTGCCGTTCTGGGTGTACATCGGGAACACCACGAGGTGCTCGATGCCGTCCTGGCGGCACAGGTCCGGGCGGAACTTCATCAACGAGTCGAGGAAGTCCGGCTCGGCGAAACCGCCGTCGACCCATTTCGTCAGGTCGTTCGGGAGCTCGGCGAGGTAGTCGGCGTCGTGCGGGAATCGCGGTGCCAGTGCTGCGATCTGGGCCTTCATGGTCTCGACGAGCTCGGCGGCGCGGGCGTGCCGGCCGGCGTCCGCAATGGAACCGTCCTTGGCCTGCATCAGCCGCAGCTCCTCGACGGCTGCCTTGAGCTCCAGCCACTCCGGGCTGCGGTCGACCCCCGACCCGATCGAGGTGACGGTGCCCGCCTGCTTGCGGGCGGCGCTCGCCCAGGTGACCAGGTTGCTCCAGAATCGGCGGTGGTCCAGCTCATCGATGGAGTCGTCGCCGACGATGTCGGAGTCGGCCAGCACAACGACGCGTCCGGCGCCATACGGGAGGGCGACGGCGAGCGGCTGACGGGCGGGGTATGCCGACGCGCTGGTGCGTGCGAGGACCTTCGCCTCGGGTGCGCGCGAGATGTCGATGATGCCGGCGCGGTAGAAGCACAGCTCGTCGACGCCGGCGAGCAGCCCCTGGCCAAGCCCGCCTTCGACGTCGGCGAGCACCCACGTGGCGTTGTCATGGAAGCGGCGGCCGCCCTCGGCGGTCTCGTGCACGGTCGTGCTCGGGACGTGTAGTCCGAAGCGGGCCAGCAACTCGTTGAGGTTGTTGCCATAAACGTCCTGGTCGCACTCGGCGAGGACGACCAGGCCACCACCCTGCTCGACGAAATCGACGACGGCGTCGATCTCGGAGCCCTCCAGCACCGGCGGCAGGTCGCCGGTGGTCTTCTCGGCCGCCTTGGCCGCAGGGTGATCGATGACGAGGACGTCCGCGCCGGACAGCGCAGCTTCGTCCAGGCGACCGGACTCGTGACCCACAACCTGGAAGCCGCGGCCACGCAGCGTGTCGGCAGCCTTCTCCAGCGAGGAATCGGCCGGGTTGGCCGGGTTCATCGTCGCCGCGGTCGCCCTGGTCAACGCCCAGGCGCTGCTGTGGGCCTGCTCCACGACCACCTTCGGGAAGACGCTCATTTCAGTCACATCCTTCGTCATCTGGAGGAGATTTTCTTGTTAGATCGATTCTAAACAGGAAAACTTGCAGATTCCAACCCGGTTGACGCATTCAATGTGACGCGCATTACGCTCCAGGACATGCCGGTCGAACGCATCCTTCCCACGGCAGATGCGGCGGACCTGATCGAGCTCACCCGCGAGATCGCCGCACGCGAGCTGAAGCCACGAGTCGATGAGGCGGAGCGCACTGCCACGCCCCCTCGCGACATCTTCCGCACCCTCGGCCGCGCGGGCCTGCTGTCGCTGGCCTATCCCGAGGAGTCCGGTGGCGGCGAGCAGCCCTACGAGGTCTACCTGCAGGTCGTCGAGGAGATCGCGATGGCCTGGATGAGCGTCGCCATCGGCGTCTCCGTGCACTCCCTGACGGCATACCCCGTCGACCACTTCGGCACCGACGAGCAGCGGCATGCGCTGCTGCCGGACATGCTCGGCGGCGAAACCCTCGGTGGATACTGCCTTTCCGAGCGCGAGGCAGGTTCCGACATCGCGTCGATGCGCACGCGCGCAGTCGTCGGCGACGACGGCAGCGCGACCCTCAGCGGCACCAAGAGCTGGATCTCGCACGCGGCGCACGCCGATTACTACACGACCTTCGCGCGCACCGACGACACCGGCGGCAAGGGCATCTCGTGTTTCGTCGTGCCGGCCGACGCGGCCGGTCTCAGCTTCGGCAGCCCCGAGCGCAAGATGGGCCTGGCCGGTGATCCGGTCGCCGAGGTGCACTTCGACAAGGTCGCCGTCGATGCCAGCCGGATGATCGGTGAGCGCGGGCAGGGTATGGCGATCGCGCTGGCCGCACTCGACGCCGGCCGCCTGGGCATCGCCGCCGCGGCGACCGGGCTGGCGCAGTCCGCGCTCGACCTGGCGACGTCATACGCCTCGGAGCGCAAGCAGTTCGGGCAGTCCATCGGCGACTTCGAGGGCTTGGCGTTCCTGCTGGCCGACATGGAGGCGGCGACGACCTCGGCCCGCGCGACCTATCTTCTCGCGGCCCGGCTCAAGGACGCCGGACGGCCGTTCTCCAAGCAGGCCGCGGTCGCCAAGCTGGTCGCCACGGACGCGGCGATGCGGGTGACCACCGACGCTGTCCAGGTGCTCGGTGGCGCGGGCTACACGCAGGACTTCCCGGCCGAGCGCTACCTGCGCGAGGCCAAGGTGACCCAGATCTTCGAGGGCACCAACCAGATTCAGCGACTGGTGATCTCACGGCACCTGCTGCGGGACATCAGCAACCGAAAGGGCACCACCCGATGAAGATCGACTCCACCACGGTCGCACTGGTCACCGGCGGAGGCTCCGGCCTCGGCGAGGCCACGGCCCGCACACTGTCTGCTGCGGGTGCCTCCGTCGTCCTGCTCGACCTGCCCGGCTCCAAGGGCCCCGAGGTCGCCGAATCACTCGGTGACACAGCGCAGTTCGTCGCTGCCGACGTCACGAACGAGGAGCAGGTCCGGGCCGCGATCGACGCCGCGGTCGCCATGGGCACCCTGCGGATCGTCGTCAACTGCGCCGGCGTCGCGACCCCGGGTCGGGTCCTCAGCAAGCGTGGTGTGCTGCCGCTCGACGCCTTCAGCAAGGTCGTGCAGATCAACCTGATCGGCACCTTCAACGTGCTGCGGCTGGCCGCCGAGCAGATGGCCGGCAACGAGCCGGTCGACGGCGACCGCGGTGTGATCACGATGACCGCCTCGATCGCCGCGTATGACGGTCAGATCGGTCAGGCGGCATACGCCTCGTCCAAGGCCGGCATCGTCGGGCTGACCCTCAGTGCCGCACGAGACCTGGCGGACAAGGGAATTCGCGTCGTGACGATCGCCCCCGGCACGTTCGAGACCCCGATGCTCGCCGGCCTGCCGAACGACGTGAAGTCCGTGCTCGAGGCGCAAGTGCCGCACCCCTCACGCCTCGGCCGGCCGGACGAATACGCCTCCCTCGTCGCGCACATCGTCGACAACCAGATGCTCAACGGTGAGGTCATCCGTCTCGACGGGGCTCTCCGGATGCCCCCTCGATGACGGTCAACTGTTGGAGGACTTCGCCCACAGGTTGATGCCGGCATCGACGGCGTGCTTGTCGATCTTCTTCAGCTCGTCGTCGGTGAAGTCGAGATTGTCGAGCGCACCGAGGCTGTCGTCGAGCTGCTCGACACTGGACGCACCGACCAGCACGGAGGTCACGCGCTGGTCCCGCAGCACCCACGAGAGCGCGAACTGCGCCAGCGTCTGCCCGCGCTTCTTGGCCATCCGGTTGAGCGCCTGCAGGTGCTTCAGTGTCTCCTCGGTCAGCAGCTTCGGATCGAGCGACTTGCCCTGCGTCGCACGGGATCCCTCGGGCACACCCTTGAGGTACTTCGAGGTCAACATGCCCTGAGCGAGCGGCGAAAACGCAATGCAGCCAACGCCGTTCATGCCCAGTGTGTCCAGCAGGTCCTCCTCGACCCACCGGTTGAGCATCGAGTACGACGGCTGGTGGATCAGCAGCGGCGTGCCCAGCTCGCGCAGGATCCGCACCGCCTCCGCAGTCCGCTCGCCGCTGTACGACGAGATCCCGACATACAGCGCCTTGCCCTGGCGGACCGCGGTGTCGAGCGCGCCGAGAGTCTCCTCCAGCGGTGTCGTGTCGTCGAAGCGGTGGCTGTAGAAGATGTCGACGTAGTCGACGCCCATCCGCTGCAGCGACTGGTCCAGCGACGCGAGCAGGTACTTGCGCGAGCCGCCGCCCTGGCCGTAGGGCCCGGGCCACATGTCGTAGCCGGCCTTGCTCGACAGGATCAGCTCGTCGCGATAGCGCTTGAAGTCCTGCGCGAAGATCGTGCCGAAGTTGCGCTCCGCCGAGCCGTATGGCGGGCCGTAGTTGTTCGCCAGGTCGAAGTGCGTCACCCCGCGGTCGAAGGCACGCCGCAAGATGGCCCGCTGGCGGTCCAGCGGCACATCGTCGCCGAAGTTGTGCCACAGCCCCAGCGACAGGGCAGGAAGGTCCAATCCGCTTGCGCCACAACGGCGGTAAGTCATCGAGTCGTAGCGGCCACGGTCTGCTTGGTAGTCGTCTGCATGCATCGTCACGTCATACATTCAACAACACCCCATCCCGAGTGACGGCTTCTTCGTCGAGTGACGGCGCAATAGGACCGTCACTCGGCGAGGAAGCCGTCACTCGGCAGGTGTGCGGCGGATTCGTGCGGCGGCCGTGCCCATGGGTAGCATTGGGCCGCTCGCGGGGCGCACGTCCGGCGCGCACGCCGGTGTAGCTCAGTTGGTAGAGCGCTTCACTTGTAATGAAGATGTCGCGGGTTCGACTCCTGTCACCGGCTCCAGCGATTCCCACCCATAACACCGGCAACTCCTCTACCGTAAGTGCGATTCAGCCCCATGACGCGGGAGAGCCAGATGAGAGTCACCAGGTCCATCGCACTCGCGGCCGTCGCCGCGCTCGCCTGCAGCACCGGCGGTATGGCGGTCGCCGGTCACGCCTCGGCCGCCGTCACGTCGACCTGCACGGTCATCACCCTCCGGTATGGCGACACCCACCACGACCTGGTGAAGACGCTGCAACAACGGTTGGGCGGCCTGACCGTCGACGGCATCTTCGGGAACGCAACGCTGAGCAAGGTCAAGGCTTTTCAGACCAATCGTGGCCTGGACGCCGATGGGATCGTCGGCCCGATGACGTGGGACCTGCTCGGCGGCTTCCCGGGCTGCACGACCATCACCGGCTACGTGATGGCCGACGCCGCGGCGGCCGGTTCCAAGGCCAACATCCGCTCCGGCCCGGGGTTGAAATACAGCATCGTCGGCACCTACGGCCCGCATGCCCAGGTGACCGGCACCCGGGTCGGCACGGGACCGTGGCTGCGCACCAGCCTGGGCTACGTCCACAACGGCACCCTGGAGTGGACGACCTCCGATCCCTCGTCGATCAACGGGCGGATCCCGACCGGCAACCTGTGCAAGGTGCCCACGGCATACAACTCCCCCGACACGTTCGACCCGGATTACACCCCGACGACCCAGCGCTACCTCAACTGTGATGACCAGCCCTACCTGAAGTCGTTGGAGGCGAGCTACAAGGCGGCGTTCGGCCACTACGCCGCGATCGACCTGACCTACCGCGATATCGACGAACAGTGGTACTGGTACAACAAATTCGGCAGTCCGCGCGCGGCATACCCGGGCACCTCGAACCACGGTTACGGGCTGGCGATCGACTTCCGCGAGACCGACCAGCCCGGCGAGGAGTTCGGCTGGGGCGGGGCCGGCCAGAAGTGGCTGGCCGCCAACTCGATGCGCTGGGGTTTCACCAATCCGTTCCCCTACGGCACCGACGGCGAGAGCTACCACTTCCAGTTCGTCGGCTGAGCCGGCCCGCAGACGGAGCAGGTTCACGGATCCCGCTGTCGCCGTTCGTCGGCACGGGTGGCCGCGAACACCGCCGCCTGCTGCCCGCTTCGCCGACCACCATGAGGTCGGTCTCGCCGTTCAGCAGCTCCCGGACGCCACGGCGCACCACTTCGTGGTCATCGAGGAGGAAGACCCGGATCGCCATCAGCGCGTGACCCCCGCGGTCGAGGTGGCCGATGTCCCGTCAACGGGGATCCGCCACTCCAACTCGGTGCCGGCCGGGCCGATGGCCCGGACCGTGAGTGCCCCGCCGCGCGCCCGGGCGCGACGTTCGAGATTCTGCAGGCCACTGCGGCGAGCGCCGGGCGGCATACCGCACCCGTTGTCGCGCACCCGGACGACCAGCTCGCCATCGCAATCCACACCGACCGACGCGCGGTCCGCACTCGCGTGCCGCGCGACGTTCGACAGCCCCTCCCGGACCACCGCCAGCATGTCGGTCACAACGTCAGCCGGCAGCCGGTCGACCGGCCCCTCGATCCCGACCTCGGGACGGAATCCCAGCGGTCCGGTCAGGTCGGCGACCAACGACTCCACCGCCTGCCGCGCGGTCGCCGACCCGACGTCGTGCAAGGCGAAGATCGCGTGCCGGATGTCCTTGATCGCCCGGTCCAGGTCGTCGACGGCGTCATTCACCCGAGCGCGCACCGCCGGGTGGACGGCCAGGTGGCTCGCGGCCTGCAACGACAGCCCGGTCGCGAAGAGCCGCTGTATGACGTGATCGTGCATGTCACGTGCAATGCGGTCGCGGTCCTCCAGCAGCACGAGTCGCGACTTGTCGCGCTGTGCACGCGCCGCGGTCAGCGCCAGACCACTCTGCGCTGCCAGCCCGGCCAGCAACTCCAGCATCTCGGTCGCCAGCGAGGCACTGTCCGCGTCCCACACGACGACGAGCACTCCGACGTCCTCGGTGCCGACGACCACGGGCAACACTGCGACCTCACCGTGGCTGTCGCCCAACACCGCTTCCACCTCGGCGATGAGTCCGCGGTCGGGAACCCGGGCACCGGTTCCGCCGAGCAGTACCGGCTCACCCTGCTGCACGACGCTCTGCCAACCCGCCGCCTGAAGCACCGTGTCGCAGGGCTCCCCACCGGCGCGGGTGACGACGTGCAGGTGGCCGAGCTCGTCGTGCAACGCGACGAAGCCGTGGCGCGCGTAGGAGTGCTCCACCGCGGCGGCCACGAGAAAACTCATCGCGTCGCGCTCCGTGGAGCCCTCGAGCAGACGCTGGCTCAACTCGCTGCTGGTCTCGACCCACGCGCGCTGGCGGCGGGTGCGCTCATACAGCCGGGCGTTGTCGATCGCGATACCGGCCGCTGCCGCCAACGCCACCAGGACGCCCTCGTCGTCCGCGGTGAACTCACCGCCGCCGGCCTTCTCGGTCAGGTAGATGTTGCCGAACACCTCGTCCCGGATTCGGATCGGCGCGCCGAGGAAGGTGTGCATGCCGGGATGATGGGCAGGGAATCCGTAGCTCGCCGGATGAGCCGACAGATCGGCGAGCCGCAACGGGTGCGGCTCATGGATCAGTAGTCCGAGGACGCCTTCACCGTGCGGGAGGTCACCGATCGCCGCGCGCTCCTCGGGTGTCAGGCCCAGGGTGATGAACTCGGCCAGGTGTTCGCGGTCCCGGTCGAGCACGCCGAGCGCGCCATACTTCGCATCCACCAGCTCGCAGGCGCCGCGCACTATCCGCGACAGGACGTCGCTCAACTCCAGGCCGGCGGTCACCGCGACGACCGCGTCCAACAGGTGTGCCAGCCGTTCGTGCGATCGGCTCGATGCCTCCGCGCGCGCTCGAAGCTCACCGATCAGGTCGTCCAGGTCGAGCGCGGCCGGTGTCACCAGTGATGGCCCACCATCAGGTCCAGCTTCTGGACTCATACGAACAACGGTAGATCTCCCCGGCGCATCCGGGTAACGGATTCGGGACCTTTGGCCCTGCGCGCGCAACGACCGGTCGCAGATCCTGAAGTTCTACTGCACCACCAGGACTCGATCGAGGAGGAACCATGACCGGCCACGTCCCAGAAGACGCCGTCGTTGTCGGCGTCGACGGATCTCCGGAGGGCTGGCACGCCCTTCGATGGGCCGCCGACCGAGCAGCGGAAACCGAGCGGCCGCTGCACATCATCCATGCCGAGGGGACGTTGTTCTCCAGCCACTCCCCGGCCGAGGTCGAACCCATCGACAACGTCTGCACCGAGGCTCTCGGCATCGTGGATCACCGCCCACGCCGGCCGGCGGTCACCTGGTCGCAACCGACGGACTCTCCCGTCGCTGCGCTGGTGCACGCGTCCGTCCACGCCGCCGAGATCGTGTTGGGCACCAAGGGCACCGGCTCGGTGCGTGGTGCCGTGCTCGGCTCGGTCACGACACGCGTCTCCGGCGCGGCCCACTGTCCTGTGCTGATCATCCGCGCGGCCGTCACGGAGCGTCAGTCCAGGAGCCCGATCGTCGTGGGTGTCGATCTACGACCCGACGGGGACGCCGCGCTCGACTTCGCCTTCGCGGAAGCGGATCGCAGCGGTCTGCCGCTGGAAGCCGTGCTGTGCTGGCAACTGGACCGGTTGGACTTCGCCAGCGGGATCCCGATGCCGGGCGGCAACATGAAGGCGGCCCACCATCACCACCATGCCCAACTGGACGAAGCGCTGGCCAGGCCGTCGTCGCGGCATCCGGGCGTGCAGGTCATCGCCCGCGACGAATGCGCACCGACGACCGACGCGCTCGTCGAGCACAGTGCCACGGCGTCGCTGCTCGTCGTGGGCACCCGAGGACACCGCGAACTCGCCGGGCTCGTCCTCGGGTCCGTCAGCCAACGGGTGCTGCGACGTGCCCTGTGCCCGGTCGCCGTGGTCGCTCACGCCGCTGCGGCCGTCCACGTCGAGAGCCATGCCGGTGCAGCGGGCTTCGTCGCTGCCCACGACCCGGCGGCGCCGGCCTGATCGAACCGCACGATCCGTCACGACGGACCGGATCAGGTCGGCCGACGAGCCGGCACCAGCCAACCGGTGCCGGCTCGTCGACGTGTCGGCGGAAAAGCTTGGCCCGAACCCGCCCCGCCGGGGTCCTTCCGGGTGGAAGATCAAATGTTGCATCCCTATCCACCGGGACGGCACCTCAGAAGGAGCCATCGATGAAGTTCATTCTGGACAGTCACAGGAAGCTTGGGCTGCGTTGGCGTTGCAGGGAGCTTGCGACTCGCAACGCCACCGCAGGACAAGCCTCAATGCGGACAACGCTTTTCGGTGCCCTCGCAGCAGCAGCCCTCTGTGTCGGCAGCACGTCGCCGGCCCTGGCCGCCGCCCCTGGTCCACACCCTGATCACACACCGGTCTCCGGTTGCCATTTGGCGAACGGCATACAGCACGTCGTCCAGATCGACTTCGACAACGTGCACCTCACCCGTGACAAGCCGAACGTCGCGAGCGACCTCGAGCAGATGCCGGCTCTGCTCAATTTCATGAAGAGCCAGGGCGTCCTGATGACCAATACGCACGACGACCTGGTGCACACCGGCACCAACATGATCTCGAACGCCACCGGCCTCTACCCGGACCGCAATGCGATCACCCAGTCCAACAGCGGCGACCTGTATGACGCGACGGGCACCCCGACCGGCTACTCGTCCTTCTCCTACTGGACCGACAAGCTGACGACCTTCAGTGGGACGACGACCAACCGCTACAACCTGGACTACCTGCCGTCGCGCACGGCACCGCCCCCGGCGCAGAGCGTGAACGTCCCGGCGCCGTGGACGCCGTTCACCGAGGCGGGGTGCAACGTCGGCGAGGTCGGCAGCCCCAACACCGTGCTGGAGAACACCGGCAGCGATGTCACCACGGTCTTCGGGCCGGACTCCCCACAAGCGGCCGAGGCCAAGGCGGATCCGGTCAAGGCGCAGGCCGACATGGTCGGGCTCGCGGTGCACTGCGCCAAGGGCGCCGCGCTCTGCGCGTCGGGCCAGCAGGACGCGCTGCCCGATGAGCCGGGCGGCTACGCCGGCTACAAGGCGCTCTTCGGCAACGCCCAGATCCAGCCGCAGATCAGCCCCGACGGACCGGTGAAGGCCACCGACGGGACCACCATCGCCGACAGCAGCGGCAACCCGGGCTTCCCCGGCTTCGACTCGGAGACCGCGAACAACTCGCTGGGCTACACCGCGCAACTGCTCGAGCACGGCGTCCAGGCGGTCAACCTCTACATCTCCGACGTCCACGGCGACCACACCGCCGCACACACCGGCGACATGGGACCGGGACAGCAGACCTACGAGCAACAGCTCGCGGCATACAACACGGCCTTCCAGGCGTTCTTCGACCGGCTGGCCAAGGACGGTATGACGGCGCAGAACACCCTCTTCACCTTCACCACCGACGAGGGCGACCACTTCGCAGGCAGCGCGCCGACACCGGCGAATTGCACTGGCACCGTTGGCAATTACTGCACCTACGCGACACGCTCGGAGGTCAATGTGAACCTCCCCGGACTGCTCGCGACGCAGCGCGGGAACACCACGCCGTTCGCCATACACTCCGACCCGGCGCCGGCGATCTGGCTGAACGGCAACCCGGACCGGAGCGCGGCACTGACCCGCACCTTCGGTCGGGATCTGGGCGCGCTGAGCTTCACCAACCCCTACACGGGGCGGACGGAACCGGTCGCCTACGACATCGCCGACGCGGTCGAGCAGCGCATCCTGCACTTCGTCAGCGCCGACCCGGCACGCACGCCGACGTTCACCGCGTTCTCCGGTGAGGACTCGTATGTCGGGGGCGGACAGCCCAACTGCAACCAGCCGTGCGTCTACACCACCGGCGCCGGATACGCCTGGAACCACGGCAGTTACTGGCCCGACATGCAGGACATCTGGGCAGGGTATGCCGGGCCGGGCATCTCGGCCCGCGGCACCGACGCCACGTTCACCGATCAGGTCGACATGCGCCCGACGTTGCTGCTCCTGACCGGCCTGCAGGACCGCTACCAGGTCGACGGGGTGCCGGTCCTGCCGATCATCGCCGACTCGGCGTTGTCCCCCGCAGCACGCACCCACCGGGCACAGCTGACGACCGCGGAGGCGGCATACAAGCAACTGGTCGCGCCGACCGGCACGTTCGCGATGCACACCTTGAAGGCGTCCACTGCGGCGATCAAGAGTGACAGTCCGGGAGATGCGCAGTACGCGAAGACCGAAAACTCCCTGAGCACACTGGGATCCGCGCGTGATGCCACGGGCCAGCAGTTGGCCGCCGCCATTCTCGGTGCCACCGAGGGCGGGAGCGCGCAGGCGGTCGGCAGGCTCAGTCAGTTGACGTCGCAGGCATCCCGGCAGCAGGCGCAGGCCGCCGCGATGGGATGACCCCGGCCGGATCCCGGCCCAGGAACGCCACGAGCCGGTCGCTCGCGGTGGCACCCGGGCCGGCCTCGGCCTGCGGTGCGAAGAACTGTTGCCGCAACTCGTCGGTCAGCACTGGACTGACAAGGGCGAGGACGTCGCTCGCCAGATCGTCCGGTAGCGCACGCCCGGGATCGAGATCCCAGGCGTGCGTGGTGAATTCGATCGCGACGTCGCCGGCCACCCGCCTCACGTCGGCGGGATCACCGGCGCCGCCCGCGAGCGCGGTGCGCACATCGGCCAGCGCCGACAGGGTGTCCGCGACCGGATCCACCAACGGAACGAGTTCGGTGGGCAACTCCCGGCGGCCGGTGCGTGCATCGCCGGCAAGAGCGGCCGCCGTTCCGGCGACGTGGGCGAGAACATCGCGCACGCTCCAGTCCCGGCACGGGGTGGAGTGGTCGAGGTCATCCGCGGTCAGCGAATTCACCACGTCCGTCAGGTGATTCATCGCCCGGTCGGCCAGTGCCAACTGGCGGGTCACGGCGGTCACGACTGCTCCGCGGGCATCAGGTCCCACACCTCGGTGGGCAACGGATTGCCGGTCTCCAGCAGCGACTTCAGGTTCGCCAGCACGGCCGGCCAACCGCGGGAGATGCCGCCATACATGCCCATCGATGGCAGGTGCTCGTGGGTCACGGTGAGCCGGACGAGCTCGTCGCCGGGCTCCAGCTCGAAGGTGACCACGGAGGGCTGCTCGAGCTTGTCGCCGGTCGGATCCTCGAAGGTGATCGCCAGCCTGCGCGGCCGGTCGACCTCGAGCACGCGGCCCTCGATGTCGTTCCCCGAGCCGTCCAGCCGCTGGTGCTCCCACGTCGAGCCGGCCGCCCAGTCGGACACGTTGCGATGTGCCCAGTAGGCCGCGGTCAGGTCGGCGTCGGTGAGCGCCTGCCACACCTGGTCGACCGAGGCACGGATGTAGGTGACGTAGACATAGGTGGGAACTGTTGTGGTTGTTGCGGTTTCGCTCATGGCGAGCTCCTCAGCGTTTCGTCGGATGGCGCCGAGCGCGTCGAGGCGCGGTCGGTCGAATGCCGAGATCCAGCGATCGCGGATCTCGTGGATGGGCGCCGGGTTGAGGTAGTGCAGTCGTTCCCGACCGCGGCGCACGACGGTGACCAGGTTCGCCTTGACCAGCTGGTCGAGGTGCTGGGTGACGGACTGGCGCGCCATACCCACGTCGGTGCACAGGTCTCCCAGCGTCTGCCCGTCGGTATGGCGCAGCCGGTCCAGCAGCAGCCTGCGAGTGGGGTCCGCGAGCGATTTGAACACTGCTTCCTGGTCCGGTTCGATCACCATTCCAATATGCAGGTATTTACCTGCATATGTCAACAGCGCTGTCACCGGGCCGGATCACACCGGGTCAGTCCTGTTCGGACTCGTGCATGTAGGGGTAGAGCTGCCCGCGGTTCTCGTCGATCTGCAGGGTGCGCCCGGCGAACGGGAACGCCCGCTGCGGGCAGGCCGGACGCTCGCAGACCTTGCAGCCCATCCCGATCTGGGCACGCAGGGTCCGGTCCTGCAGATCCAGCCCGGCGGAGTAGACAGTCTGGTCGGCATAACTCAGATCGCAACCCATTCCGATCGCGAATGTCTTGTGCGGAGAACGGAATCCGGCACTCCCGCTGCTGACCGTCCGGGCGATCCACAGATAGGCGCGCCCGTCGGGCATCTCGGCGATCTGCCGCAGCACCTGGCCGGGCCGGCTGAATGCGTCATACACCGTCCACAGCGGGCAGGTGCCGCCACTGCGGGAGAAGTGGAACGGCGTCGCCGACTGCCGCTTGGACAGGTTGCCCGCCCGGTCCACGCGGACGAACGCGAACGGGATGCCCGAATCCCCCGGCCGCTGCAGGGTGTTCAGCCGATGGCACACCGTCTCGAAGCCGACGTCGAAATCCTCCGCGAGCTGCTCGATGTCGTAACGCACCCGGCGGGCCGCGGCCAGGAACGCGCCATACGGGAGGAGCACGGCGCCGGCGAAGTAGTTCGCGAGGCCGATCCGCGCCAGCCTGGTGGTCACCGGATCATGGAACGGCGCGGTCTCGACGACCTGGTCGATCAGGTCCGAGGCGACGACCAGCGCCAGTTGGCTGCCCAGCTGGAACGCCTTCTGCGACGGGCGCAGCTCCTGCGCCACCCGCACCGTGCGCGTCTGCGGGTCGTAGCGACGTTGCCCGCCGACCTCCGACCGCGGCGCCTCGGCAACCTCGATCTCCAGGGCTGTCAGGTGGTTTCGCAGTTCGTCATACCGACGGCGAGGCTGTATGCCGAGCTGCTTCGCCAGCTCCTCGGCGCGCACGTCGAGCGCGTCGAAGTAGTTGTGATGGACCGAGAAGAAGTCGCGCACCGCCTCATAGGGCATCGGTGGCGCGAGCGGGTCCTCACGGTCCGCACCCAGCCGCGTCTCCAGCGCCTCGATCCGCTCCCGGTCAGCGCGGCGGCCCGCGGCCAGATCGAGCAACGCCGACGCTACCCCCGGCAGTTGCTCGGCGACCAGCCGGACCTCCGCCATCGACAACGCCCGCAGTTCCGCGTGCTCGGCGAAGGAGTCGACCAGCGCGGCCGCCGTGCGCGCCTCGGGCTGGACCGTCAGCCGCTGGGCGTCGATGCCCAGCGCAGTGGCGATCCGCATCCGCAGGTCGGGTGTGAGGACGCGATTGTTGTGCTCGATCTGGCTCAGGTAGCTCGGCGAGATCGCGAGTTGTCGCGCGAGCGCCGCACCGCTCAGCCCCGCGTCGACCCGCGCCCTGCGCACGACGAAACCGGCGTACTCACCCGTTGCCATGAGGCTCGTTCAGAATCAACTTCATGCACCCATCTTCACAAACTTCACAAACTGCGTCGAGAAACTGTCCGAACTTCGCAGACCGGTGCGGGTGCCGGTCGGCCCGGCTGATTGCTTATCTTGTGAAGGTAGAAGATCCCGCCAGCTTCATCGACAAGGAGAGCGCCCCTCATGGCTGACACCAAGCCGAAGCCCAAGAAATCCGTGGCACTGTCCGGTGTGCCGGCAGGCAACACCGCACTGTGCACCGTCGGCCAGCACGGCAACGATCTGTCCTACCGCGGCTACGACATCAACGACCTCGCCGAGAACTGCAGCTTCGAGGAGGTCGCCCACCTGCTCATCCACGGCACGCTGCCGACCGTCGCTCAACTCGAGACCTACAAGGCGCAGCTGAAGGCCAAGCGCTCGCTGCCGCTCGCCGTACGCACCGCGCTCGAGGCGCTGCCCGCCGCCAGCCACCCGATGGACGTCATGCGCACCGGCGTCTCGGTCCTCGGCTGCACGCTGCCGGAGAAGGACGACCACAACGCCGCCGACGCCCGCGACATCGCCGACCGGCTGGTCGCCTCGCTCGGGTCGATGTTGCTCTACTGGTACCACTGGAGCCACAGCGGCCGGCGGATCGACGTCGAGACCGACGACGATTCCATCGGCGGCCACTTCCTGCACCTGCTGCACGGCACCGAGCCGACCGACGAGCAGGTCCACGCGATGAACATCTCGCTCAACCTGTATGCCGAGCACGAGTTCAACGCCTCCACGTTCACCGGTCGAGTCATCGCCGGCACCGGGTCGGACATGTACTCCGCGATCACCGGCGCGATCGGCGCCCTGCGCGGACCGAAGCACGGTGGCGCCAACGAGGTGGCGCTCAACATCCAGCAGCGCTACGCCACGCCGGACGAGGCGGAGGCCGACATCCGCGAGCGCGTCGCCAACAAGGAGGTCGTGATCGGCTTCGGCCACCCCGTCTACACGATCTCCGACCCGCGCAACAAGATCATCAAGAAGGTCGCGCAGAGCCTGTCCAAGGGCACCGGTGACGAGCGGCTCTTCGCCGTGGCCGAGCGCATCGAGTCGGTCATGTGGGACGCGAAGAAGATGTTCCCGAACCTCGACTGGTTCAGCGCGGTCAGCTACCGCGCCCTCGGCGTGCCGACCGACATGTTCACCCCGCTGTTCGTCATCTCCCGCACCACCGGCTGGGCGGCGCACGTGCTCGAGCAGCGCGTCGACAACAAGATCATCCGGCCGAGCGCCAACTACGTCGGCCCCGACGACCAGAAGTTCGTCCCCCTGGCCAAGCGGCGATAGTTTTGGCTCGACCCCCTATGCCGAATGACGGCTCTCTCGCCGAGTGACGGTCAGATTGCGCCGTCATTCGGCGAAGAAGCCGTCATTCGGCGCAGGTTCTTTGCTTCAACCCCACGATGAACGATTGGCGACATACCTTGTCCAGCAGTGAAACCAACACCACCACAACGAATTCCGCGACCAGCGGCCGCGCCTGGGACGACGTGCTCGTCGACATCGTCGACTACGTCCGCGACTACAAGATCGACTCCGAGCTCGCGCTGACCACCGCGCGCAACATCCTGATCGACGCGCTCGGCTGCGGCTTGGAAGCACTCGAATACCCCGCAGCGACAAAGCTGCTCGGCCCGATCGTGCCCGGCACGACCGTGCCGAACGGCGCCCGCGTCATCGGCACCAACTACGTGCTCGACCCGGTGCAGGCAGCGTTCGACAACGGCGCCCTCGTGCGCTGGCTCGACTTCAACGACACCTGGCTGGCCGCCGAGTGGGGCCACCCGAGCGACAACTCGGGCGCCATACTCACGGTCGCCGACTGGATCTCCCGCGAGCGCGTCGCGCGCGGCGAGGAGCCGCTGACGATGCAGGCGGTCATCGAGGGCATCGTGAAGGCACACGAGATCCAGGGCGTCATCGCGCTCGAGAACTCCTTCAACGCAGTCGGACTCGACCACGTCATCCTGGTCAAGGTCGCCAGCACCGCCGTCGTTTCCACACTGCTCGGCCTGAGCCGCGAGCAGACGCTCGCCGCCGTGTCCCTGGCGTTCGTCGACGGCCAGTCCCTGCGCACCTACCGGCACGCACCCAACGCCGGAAGCCGCAAGAGCTGGGCGGCCGGCGACGCGTGCAGCCGCGCCGTGAAGCTGGCCCTGATGGCGCAGACCGGCGAGATGGGCTACCCGACCGTGCTGACCGCACCGACGTGGGGCTTCTACGACGTCAGCTTCGGCGGCAAGCCCTTCACCTTCCAGCGGCCATACGGCTCGTATGTCGCGGAGAACGTCCTCTTCAAGATCAGCTACCCGGCGGAGTTCCACAGCCAGACCGCTGTGGAGGCCGCACACACGCTGAAGGACAGGATCGAGGCCGCCGGCAAGACGATCGACGACATCGACGAGGTCACCATCCGCACCCACGAGGCGTGCATCCGGATCATCGACAAGCAGGGTCCGCTGACCGGCCCGGCCGACCGCGACCACTGCATCCAGTACATGGTCGCCGTGCCGTTGATCTTCGGCCGGCTCACCGCCGGCGACTACGAGGACAGCGTCGCCGCCGACCCGCGGATCGACACGCTGCGCGCCAAGATCCACTGCGTCGAGGACCCGCAGTTCACCAAGGACTACCACGACCCGGAGAAGCGCAGCATCGCCAATGCGCTCACCGTGAAGTTCACGGACGGCACCTCGCTGGACGAGGAGGTCGTCGAGTACCCGATCGGGCACCGTCGCCGCCGCGAGGAGGGCCTGCCGCTGCTGGAGGCGAAGTTCCGCCGCAACCTGGCCCGTCGTTTCGACGAGGCCCGGCAGCAGGAGCTCGCCGACGTGTCGCTCGACCAGGCCAAGCTCGCGGCCACGCCGGTCCACGAGTATGTCGACCTCTTCGTGACCGCTGAGAACGACTTCGGACCGAAGGAGAAGTGATGGAGGCGTCGACCAAGCAGCAGTTGAAGGCGCTGGTCCAGGAGCGTGCCGGCGTTGTCGTGCCGGGGGCGTTCAATGCGTTGTCCGCCAAGGTGATTCAGGACCTGGGCTACCGGGCGTCATACGTGACCGGCGCAGGTGTGACCAACATGTCGCTCGGCCTGCCGGACCAGGGTTTCATGGGGCTGGCGGAGATCGCCGACCACACCGCGCGCATCCGCGACGCTGTCGACCTGCCGCTGCTGGTCGACGCCGACACCGGCTTCGGCAACGCCCTCAACGTTCGTCATACGGTGCGGGTGCTCGAGCGCGCCGGCGCCGACTGCATCCAGTTCGAGGACCAGGTCAGCCCGAAGCGGTGCGGCCACTTCGACGGCAAGTCGGTCATCGGCACCGACGAGGCCGTCAACAAGATCAAGGCCGCCGTCGACGCGCGCACCGACGAGAACCTGCTGATCATGGCGCGCACCGACGCGGCGGCCGTGCACGGCTTCGAGGCCGCGGTCGAGCGGGCCCGCCAGTTCGGCGAGGCCGGTGCGGACATCCTCTTCGTCGAGGCACTGACCGACCGCGAACAGGTCCTGAGCCTGCCCGGCATGGTCGACCAGCCGCTGCTCGCGAACCTCGTCATCGGCGGCAAGACGCCGCTGGTGTCGGCACCGGAGCTCGCCGAAGCCGGCTACGGCATCGTGCTCTATGCCAACGCCGCGCTGCAGGGCGCGGTCTTCGGCATGCAGAACGCGCTGACCGCGCTGCGTGACAACGGCCGGGTCACCGAGGAGGACAACCTGGTGGTCGGCTTCGCCGAGCGGCAGCGCCTGGTCGACAAGCCGATGTGGGACGCCCTCAACGACCGCTACAGCAGCTAGCCCCTCACCTCTTCACCGAGAGGACACCATCACACCGAGAGGACACGTTATTCGGCCCGTTTTGGGCCGAATAACGTGTCCTCTCAGTATGTTTCGTGTCCTCTCGGTGGGATCACATGCCCCGGGAGTTGAGGTAGGCCTGCATCGCGACGGCGGTCCGGTAGTTGAGGTGGCTGGCACCGTCGCGGGGGACGCCCAGGAAGCGCTGCACCGCCGCGGTGGTGACCGGGCCCATGACGCCGTCCTGGTGCACACCCAGCCGTGCCTGCAACGCGATGATCGTCCGTGCGTTGTACCGCATGGCGCCGTCCTGCCGTATGCCGAGCCAGTGCTGCGTCGAGGCAGTGGTGAGCGGGCCCACGATGCCGTCGAGCACCAGCGCTCGGTGCTGACCGCGCGACGGCGGCGGCGTCGGGTTCGGGTTGGGCGCGGGGTTGGAGCCGAGATCGACCCTGACGGCCAGTCCGTTGGCCCGGGTCAGCCCGGCCTTCTTGGAGCAGACCGGCCAGGCACCGGGGCCCTGCACGCGCAGGGTCGCCTGGGCGACATAGATCTGCTGGTCGCGTGTTGCGTACTGGGCGCTCGAGGCGAACCTGCCACCGCCGAATCCCTGCCAGGTCGACTTGGTGAACTGCAGGCCTCCGTAGAAGCTGTTGCCGCTGTCGATCGACCAGTTGTTGCTCGACTCGCAGCTGGCCACGCGGTCCCAGACGTTCCAGGGCGTGTCCGCCTTGGCATGCCCGGCTGCGGCCAGACCCGCTCCGACCGTGGTGGCCGAGGCCATCACGGCGCCCATGGCGCGTCGGCCGGCGACCGACGGGCGATCCGTCTTGTGACGCGGTGTGTACGGCAAGGTGCTGTCCTTTCCTGACGAAAACCGGGCTCGCGCCAGGCTCGATCGGTGCCTTGAAGCGTCCCGCACGTTACGGGATTGACGGATGTGACACAAGGTGTGAGTGTGACTCGTGAGCACATTGCAAGTCGCCACGCGGAGACGCAAGGTAAAATTACATCGATGTAGTTCCCAGTGCCTGCCACGAATCCGCGGGTGATCGCCGCGGAGCGCACAGGCCGTCGCATCCGGCCGGAAATTTTTGTCGCCGGCGACTCAGCGGCGCCGTACCCGCCGGCGGTGCAACGCCTGCCGGTCCAGCGGCGCCGACATCACGTCGCCCATCACCACGCCGGTGCTGATCGCCAGCGCCACGGCGGCCGCACCCATCAGCGTGCTGACGGCGTTCGCCTGCGTCGTGACGGAGGTGCCGACAATGCTGCCGGACACCGCGTCATACATGCCGCGGAAGATGCGCAGACCAGGAAGCAGTGGCGACACCGCGGGCACGACCAGCACCAGCGCCGGTGCGCCCAGCCGAAGCCCGATCAGGCGACCGAGGATGCCGATGGCGATGGCCGCGACGGCGATCGAAGTGGTCGCGCCGAGCCGGAAGCCGCCGAGGCCGAGCGAGCTCGACAGGCCGCCGGACAGGAACAGGCCGACGGCTCCGAGCAGGCCGGCCGGCAGCAGGTGGCGTGGCTGCACCCGAGCGGTGACCGCGCTGCAGGTGGCGCCGATCGCCCCGCAGATCACCCGGAACCAGAGCACTGCCGGCTCGTCCCCGAACGACAACGCCCGGGGCGCGGTGAGCTCGAGGTTCAACGCCTTGTCCATCCGCAGCGTGAGCGACAGGCCCGCGGCGATGCCGACGATGATGCCGGCGGTGGAGAGGAAGACCGTGAGCAGCCGGCCGGCGCCGGTCACGGGGTAGCCGGTGATCGCGTCCTCGACGGCGGACGCCATCGCGCGGCCGGGCAGCAGGACGACGATGCCCGCCGCGACGGCATACGCGAAATCCGTTGCGGGCATGTGCAACCCGAGCCACCCGTGGATGCCGATCAAGTAGCCCAACCAGGCCAGCACCACCGACACGGCACTGCCCGCCGCGGCCGAGTAGAAGGAGGGCACGGCGCGCTTGCCCAGCCAGCGACCGATGCGGTCGACCAGCAGCGCCGACACGATCGCGACGACGATCGCCATGGCGTGACCACCGAGCAGCGCACAGACCGAGCCGGCCAGCCCGGCATACCCGAGACCCACCAGCCAGCGTGGGTAGAGCCGCGAGCTGCGCTGGATGCGACGTAGCTTGCGGGTCGCGTCCTCGACGTCGTCGATGCCGCCGGACACCAGCTCCTCGACGAGCCCGTGCACCGCCGTCAGCCGGGAGAAGTCACGTGTGTTGGAGCGGACGACCCGCAGCAGGGTGACCGGCACTCCGGCCGGTGTCGGCGCCTGCACGAGCAGGGACTGGTTGGTGATGTCGACCTCGAGGCGGCGCAGGCCGGCCGCCGCCGCGACCGCGACCACCGCGGCCTCGACATCACGGGTGCCGGCTCCGCAGCGCAGCATCAACTCGCCGACACGCACGGCGAGCTCGAGGGCGCCACGAACGGCCGCCTCCTGCTCGGGTGCCTCCATCGTGCGTGGATCACGGTATGGCGTGTGCCGCAACGAGTCGGCGATCGGCAATGGCTCGGTGACCGGCTCACCCTGCAGAAACCGCAACCGGCCGGAGACACGCATGCCGCCGGGATCGGTGTCCTGAACCTCGTCCACTCGCTCAGCCTAGGACCGTCACCCGGCGCACGGTATGCGTCAGCTGAGGATCTGCTGATCGAGCGACGGCAGCTGCGCCAGCGCGAGCTGCAGTTTCAGGCTCGAGTCGCTCGGGATCGGCCACCAGGTCGCGCCGGACGAGAGGTGCGTGAGCGCGAAGACCACTCCCAGCACCGCGATCACGACGCACAACGCGACGATGATCCGGGTCAGCGGCTGCCCGCGCACGACACCGCGCACCATGCTGCGCGAACCACGTCGCAGCGGTATGCCGCCCGGTCCCCACCACATCACCAGGGCACCGATGAGCACCCCGACGGCCAGCGGCAGTGGCCTGCCGACATAGACCGAGTCGTTTTCGGCCATCGAGTAGATCAGGGCGACGGCGGCCGCCGTACAGCCACCGACGAAGGCCGGGATCAGCACCGTCAGCAGCGTCGCCAGCGCGGCGACGACGCCGTGCCATGGCGACGTGATGGCCGCAACGAAGGTGTCGGACTTGCGCGGCCCGGAGCTGTAGCGACGCAGCACCATCGAGGTGATCGTCTTGTCGCACCAGCGGGCCGCGATGGCCCAGAGCACCAACAGTGTGATGCCGACCGTCGGCAGCACGGCGCTGATGCCGGCGAGCGCCGCGACGATCGCCGCGAGGGTACCGGTGCGTGACGGTTGGCCGATGCGCGGGTCCGGTGGCGGCACGAATCGTCCGGGTGCGGTGGACGGGACCGGCCGGTCGGAGTGGTCGGCGGGGCGCACCACGTGTCCGCCCGGTGCGGCGCCGAGTCGTTCGGTCGGGTCGGGCCGTGCCGGGCGCACGGCCGGGCGATCGAAGCGCTCGGTGTCCGGTGCCGGGCCGGCGGCCAGTTGCTCGGTGACCGGCTTGCGTCGGTCGGCACGGTCGGCCGGTGGGCGGCGCTGCGCGAGCACCGGGATCTCGCCGGTGTCGCCGCCGCCGGCGAACACGTCGAGGGCGGTCAGCACCTCCGCCGCGGCGGGACGCCGGGTGGCGTCCGGGTCCAGCGCGGCCTCGAGCAGCGGCCGCAGCCGTGGGTCGACGCCGCTCAGGTCGTACTCCCCGCGGCATACGCGATCCAGCACCACGGGCATCGGACCGCGGCCGAACGGGGCACGACCGCTGGCGGCATACGCGAGGGTTGCGGCCCAGCCCCACCAGTCGGTGGCCTCGCTGACCTCGTCGCCCTCGACGATCTCCGGGGAGAGGTAGCCGGGCGTGCCCATCACCAGCCCGGTCGAGGTGAGGCGTGAGTCGTCGGCGACGTGCGCGATGCCGAAGTCGATCAGCACCGGGTCGTCCCCGACCATCAGGACGTTCCCCGGCTTGAGATCGCGGTGCACGATGCCCGATCGGTGTATGGCGCCCAGCGCATCCGCGAGCCCACGACCGAGCCTGGCCAGCCGGGCTG
Organism: Flexivirga sp.; assembly: GCF_035551235.1. GTDB lineage: Bacteria > Actinomycetota > Actinomycetes > Actinomycetales > Dermatophilaceae > Flexivirga. Next base: position 34,451 of record NZ_DASZNO010000026.1, read on the forward strand.
CGCCGAACGGCCCGTCGTCCTCGACCACTTCATCGAGCGCCGCCCCGGGCACGAAACTGGTGACGAGGTAGGGGTTCTCGCCGTCGACGTCGGCGTCCAGGAAGGAGGCGACGTGCGGCGATTTCACCCGCACGAGCGTGCTGACCTCCCGGCGCAGTCGCTCGCGAGCGCCCCGGTCGTGCGCGATGTGAGCGCGCAGCACCTTGACGGCAACCGCCTGACCATCGGCGTCGAGCGCCTTGTAGACGACACCCATGCCGCCCTCGCCGATCTTGCGGATCAGCTCGTAGTCGCCGATCCGGTCCTGATCGGCCCGCCGGTCGCTGTCATCGGCGGCCTGGATCATCGGCAGCCGGTGCGTGCCACTCGCCCCGGGTGTGCCGGGGTGCGAGCGACGATCTGCAGTCATGAAGTCCACGGTATGCGACAACGAACGAGACGCCGCGCACGCTTCACGACGTGGCGAAAACCACGGCTGGCAAACTCTAGGAGGTGATGTAGGACTCCAGCTGGTCCCGCTCGCCCTGCAGCTCCTCCAGCCGGAACTTGACGATGTCACCGATGCTCACGATGCCGACGAGCTTGTCGCCCTGGACGACGGGCAGGTGACGGAACCGGTGCTCGGTCATCGACGCCGCCAGCGAACTCACCTCGTCACCCGGCGAGCAGGTGATGACCTCGCTGGTCATCAGGGTTGATACGGGCTTCTCGAGCAGGCCCTCGGCCCCGCCGGGCAGCGCACGCACGACGTCACGCTCGCTGATGATCCCGGTGATCGCTCCGTCGTCCACGACCACCACCGCACCGATGCGGTGGTCGGCGAGGGTCTGCACCAGCTCGCCGATCGTCGTGTCCGAGGTGATCGTGACGACGTCCGATCCCTTGCCCTTGAGCAACTCTTGGATGCGCATGTTCCACGGTAACGCCCACGACGCCGCCGTGGCCATCATCGAACGGACGCGATGGTCGCCGTTCGAAGCACTGCTCGGGCGGGTAGCAACGTAGCGGCATAGAGTGCGCGGTGACGTCATACGCAGTGCTCGCCGTACCGCAGCTGAAGCAAAGGGGTTGGCCTGTTGTTCAAGGACAAGTTCGATCTGGTGATTGCCGCCAACCGCTTGCCGGTGGACCGCGTCCGGGAGGGCAACCGGTCCGTATGGCGCCGCAGCCCCGGTGGCCTGGTGACCGCGATGGAGTCGGTGATGCGCGGCCGCGACGGTGCCTGGATCGGCTGGTCGGGAGTCCCCGGCAAGGCGCCCGCAGCGTTCGAGCAGGACGACATGTGCTTGCACCCGATCGCGCTCAGCTCCGACGAGGTCACCGATTACTACGAGGGTTTCAGCAACGGGTCGTTGTGGCCGCTCTACCACGACGTGATCGTGCCGCCGACGTTCCGGCGGCGCTGGCAGGCGGCATACGAGAAGGTCAACCGCAGGTTCGCGGAGGCCGCTGCCGACCTCGCGGCCGACAAGGCCACGGTCTGGGTGCACGACTACCAGCTGCAGCAGGTGCCGCAGTTCCTGCGTGAGCTGCGGCCGGATGTGCGCATCGGCTGGTTCAACCACATCCCCTTCCCGCCGGTCGAGCTGTTCATGCAACTGCCCGCCCGCGACTCGCTGCTGCACGGTCTGCTGGGCGCCGATTTCCTTGGTTTCCAACGCCGTACGGACGCACAGAACTTCCTGCGCGCCTGTCGGCAACTGCTCGGTGAGGACGTCGCGGTCCGCGGGGACCTCGTCCAGAACGGCGACGGTCAGGTATGCCGCGCCGCGGCGGTGCCGATCTCCATCGACACCCGCGGGATGGCGGAGCTGGCGTCCACACCGAAGGTGCAGGCGCGGGCAGCCGAGATCCGCGAGCAGCTCGGCAACCCCGAGAAACTGTTGCTCGGCGTCGACCGGCTCGACTACACCAAGGGCATCCGGCACCGGCTGAAGGCACTGGAGGAGATGTACCGCGAGGGCTCGCTGAACAGTGCTTGCACGAAGTTCATCCAGGTGGCGACGCCGAGTCGCGAGCGCCTGGAGGCCTATCAGCACATCAGGAGCGAGGTCGAGCAGACCGTCGGACGGATCAACGGAGAGCACTCCAGCTTCGGTGCTCCCCCGGTCACCTACCTGCACCGGTCGTTCCCCCGCGAGGAGATGGCGGCGATGTTCGTCGCCGCCGACGTCATGCTGGTCACTCCCCTACGGGACGGCATGAACCTCGTGGCCAAGGAGTATGTCGCAGCACATGACGACTCCGGTGCGCTGGTGCTGAGCGAATTCACCGGCGCCGCAACCGAACTCAAGCAGTCCTACTTGTGCAACCCGCACGACATCGCGCGCACCAAGCGGACCATCACCCGTGCACTCGAGGCCCCGGACGAGGAACGCAGGCGGCGCATGCGCGCGATGCGCCGTCAGGTGCTGCGCCATGACGTGCAGCACTGGGCCGAGCGCTTCCTCAGCGATCTCGCGGTCGCACCCAGGCAGCCATGACGCTCGATCCGCAGCTGCAGCAGGCACTTTCGTCATTCACCGCCGCCGGGCCGATCCTGGTCGCCACCGATTTCGACGGCGTGCTGGCACCACTCGTGGCGGACCCGTCCACGTCTCGGCCGGTCGACGGATCGATGGAGCTGTTGCGCGAACTCGCCACGATGCCGGGGGTTTTCGTCGCCATCGTCTCGGGGCGGCACCTGGCGGCCCTGCAGGCGCTGACCGGTGTGACCGTTGACGACGACATCGTGCTGGTGGGCTCGCACGGGGCGGAGCCGGATCGTGAGCTGCCGCTGGACCTCACCTTCGACGACGCTGCGCGGGACCGGCTGGCGCGCGCGACGAGTGCATTGGAGGCCGTCGCGGCCGCGCACCCGCCGACCCGGATCGAGCACAAGCCCGCCGGTGTCGTGCTGCACACCCGGAACGTCGCGGCCGACATCGCGGCCGCCGCGACCCGCGCGGCCCTGGCGATCGACATACCCGGTGTGGACGTGATGGACGGCAAGCAGATCGTCGAGCTGAGTGCGCTGTCGGTCACCAAGGGCAGCGCATTGCTCGCATTGGCAAAGGAGTTCGGGACGCGCGCAAGCCTCTACCTCGGCGACGACGTCACCGATGAGCGCGCCTTCGTGACCCTGGCCGCAGACCCGGGCAATGTCACGATCAAGGTCGGCGCCGGCGACACCGCCGCGACCCACCGGATCGACGCACCGCTCGACGTGCTGCCGGTGCTCGAGACGCTGCGGGCGGTCCGCAGCGCGCTGCGCACTAGCTGAGGCTGCGCTTCGGCGCGCGCCCGGTGGAGCCGCGGACGAGCAACTCCGGCGCGAAGAGCACATCGCCGCTCGGCTGGGGGTGGCCCTTGACCAGCTCCGCGAGTGCATCGGCGGCCGCGGCCGACATGGTTGTCACGTCCTGCCGGACCGTGGTCAGCGGCGGGCCGGTGTATTTCGTGATGTCCGAGCCGTCGTAGCCGATGACCGAGACGTCGGTCGGCACGGTGCGGCCGAGTTGCGTTGCGGCGCGCATCACTCCGAGCGCCATCAGGTCCGACCCGCAGATGATCCCCGTCACCCCCTGCTCGATCAGTGTGCGGCCGGCGAGTTCGCCGCCCTCCACCGTGAACCAGGTCTGCTCGATCAGCGTCTCCATCCCGGCCGCCGCGGTCTGCCGCTCGAACTCCTCGACCTTGCGGAACGACGGGACATACCGGGGCTGCCCGGTGGCCAGCCCGATCCGCTCATGGCCGAGTTGCACGAGGTGGTCGAAGGCGAGTGCCACGGCCGACCGCTCGTCCGTCGACAGGGACGGCGCAGCGATCTCGGGGCGATGCCCGTTGATCAGGACGATCGGCAGGCCCTGTGTCACCAACCCCTGGTAGGCGGACACGTCCGAGCTGCTGTCCGCGTGCTTGCCGCTGACGAAGATGATGCCGCAGACATCGTGCGCGAGCAGCAGGGGCAAGTAGTCCTCCTCGGCAACGCCGCCGGGCGCCTGGGTGCACAGGACAGCAGTGAAACCCTTTGCTGCCAAACGCTGTTGGATCACCTGGGCGAAGAGTGGGAAGACCGGGTTGGTCAGCTCCGGAACGATCAGTCCGACCGGACCGCCACGCATCGCGCTGCGCAGGTGCGGCGGTCGCTCGAAGCCGAGCACATCGATGGACGTCAGCACCGCCGAGCGGGTCTCCTCGGCGACGTTGCTCTTGTTGTTGAGCACGCGCGAGACGGTCGCCTCGCTGACTCCGGCGTGCTCGGCGATACGCGCGAGACGCCCGGTCACCGGCTCACCTGTGCCGTGGGGCTCGACCAGACGGCGTAACCGGGGCCGTCCGCCTGCAGCGTCACCGAGGAGCCGCACGGCTCGATCCGCGCCGCCGACGCGGCCACCAGCCGTCCCTGGTCGAGCGCGGGCAGGTGCACGGCCGGCACGGTCACGGCCTCGTGCGCGGCCCGGGCACAGTGCACCAGCACGACTCCGGACCGGTCCTCTCTCACGAAGGTCAGGCTATCTGTTGTCGCGGACACCCACCGAAGGCCGCCGTACCGCAACGGCTCAAGCTCCCGGCGCGCGGCGATCAGCTCTTGATAGGTCGTGAAAATCGCTGTGTCCCAGCAGTTCTCGTCCCATGGCATCGGCCGTCGCCCGTCCTCGCCGAAGGCGCCCTCCATGCCGATCTCGTCGCCGTAGGTGATCATCGGAATGCCCGGCATCGTCAGCAACAGGGCTGCTGCAACACGGACCATCGCCGGGTCGTCGCCCACCAGGGTGCGGACGCGAGTGGTGTCGTGCGAGCCGGTGAGCGTGAAGCTGTGGACCCGCGAGCGCCACGGGTCCAAGGAGCCGAACTCGTCGATGGTCTCCGCAACGGACTCACCTCCCAGCCGTGGCACGGCCAGCGGCGCACCCAGGAAGTTCGGCGCAAACTCCTTGTCCCGCAACCAGGTCCAGAGCGGGCGGGTGAATCCGGAGTAGTTCATGACGCCGTGCCACCCGGACCCCTGTGCGTCGGCGGAGTGGTCGTGGACGTGCTCGCCGACGAGCAGCTTGTCGGCGTCGAGATCCTCGAGGGTGGCCCGCATGTGATCGGCGACCGCGTGGTTGATGTCCTGCGCGTTGTGGCGCCCTGTCATGTTCGCGACATCGACCCGCCAGCCGTCGAGGGCGTTCGGGCCGGACAGCCAGCGCCGGACCGGCGCGTCGGCACGATCGAAGAGCGCGTCGCGCAACAGCGGCGACGAGTGGTCGAGCTTCGGCAGTGAATGCACGCCGAGCCAGCTGTCGTAATCGCCGTCGTCGTGGAAGAAGTAGAAATCGCGCTCCGGGGCTTCCGCATTCGCGCGTGCGGCCCGGAACCACTCGTGCTCATCACCGGTGTGGTTGGTGGTGAGATCGCCGAGCACGCGCAGCCCGCGCCGGTGCGCCTCGGCGACCAGCCGGTCCAGGGCGTCGTCACCACCGAGCAACGGGTCGACCGCGTCGAAGGTCGCGGCGTCATACCGGTGATTGGAGCGGGCCGGGAAGAACGGCGTCAGGTAGAGCACCGTCGCACCGAGTCGTTGCAGGTGGTCGAGGTGCTCACGGATGCCGTCCAGGTCCCCACCGAAGAGCTGGGTGCTCACCACGGCCGGACTCTCGGTGTCGACGTCGTCGTCCCATGCTGCGGGGGTCGCCCACTCCGGAGCGATCTCCGCGACCGGTGGCGCACCCTTTGCACGGGCGAAGCGGTCCGGGAACACTTGGTAGACAATGGATTCCGTCGCCCACGCCGGCGGCGCCTGGTAGGTGAGAAGCCGAAAATCACTGTGGTCCGGCACATCCCGCCGGTGCAGGCCATCGCCGTTGAGCCAGAGGTATTCGCCGTCGACACCCTGCAGCAGGAAGCGGTATGGCGTGACGGGGTTGTGACAGGTGACCTGCGCCGCCCACCAGTCCTCGACGTCCGTATGGCGCTCCACCGCGGCTGCGGCGAACGTGGGCTCCGCATCCCACAACTGGCGCACATGCACTTCGGCGATCTTCGCCGCGTGCGGCACCCGGACACGCACAGTGACCGTCTCACCGAGCTGTGGCGCCTGGTTGTCGACATACAGCCGGGACCCGTCGTGGTGCGGCCGCGCGAGCCGATCGATCCTGCTCACTTGACCGACCCCTGGGTGAGTCCGCTGACCAGTTGCTTCTGGAAGATCAGGTAGAGCAGCAGCACCGGGAGCGCGGCCAGCAGGCAGCCCGCCGCGAATGCTCCGAAGTGGGACACGCGGTCCGACCCGACCGTCATGTTGTAGAGGCCGACGCCCAGCGTCTGGCTGTCCGGCGAGGTCAGGAAGATGCTCGCCAGCATGAACTCACCGTAGAGGCCGACGAAGCTGAGCATGAAGACCGTCACCAGGATCGGACGGGCCAGCGGCAACAGCACGGTGAAGAAGATGCGCGCGTGCGACGCACCGTCGATGCGCGCCGCCTCGTCGAGCTCGACCGGCACCGTGTCGAAGTACCCCTTCAGCAGCCACACGTTCGCGCCCATCGCGCCACCCATGTACGCCAGGATGAGGCCCCACGAGGTGTTCAGCCCGACGCCCGGCAGCACATCGCCGATGTTGCCGAACATGATGTAGAGGCCGACGAAGGCGAGCAGCACCGGGAACATCTGCAGCAGCAACAGCGCCAGCAGTCCGACCCTGCGGCCGCTGAACCGCAGCCGCGAGAAGGCGTATGCCGCACACGCTCCGATCAGCAGGGCCGCCACCGAGCCGACCACTGCGATGAGCAGCGAGTTCTTGTACCACGCGCCATACGGCCGCGCCGGATCGTGGAAGAGCGTGTGGAAGTTGCCGGTCGAGAAGCCGGTCGGCAGCAGGGACGCCGTGGACAACGTACCGGAGGGGTTGAACGCCGCCGAGATCACGAATACCACTGGGAACAAGGCGAATACGACCATGACGACAGCGACCAGGTGCCGCCACCAGAGTCCGCCAGCAAGGTTGCGCCGGATTGCGCTCATCGGTTGATCTCCTCCAGTTTCCGGCTCCGCAGGAAGCCGGGAAAGCTCATCAGTCCGACGATGACGAAGATGATGACGGCCACCGCCGAGGCCAGTCCGTAGTTGGGATTGGTGCCGCCCAGTGCCAGGCGGAAGGCGTAGGAGATCAGCAGATCGGTGGAACCCGCCTGGCTGTCGGCCCCCGAGAACGGTCCGCCCTGGGTGAGCAGTTGCACCAGCCCGAAGTTGTTGAAGTTGTAGGCGAACGACGCGATCAGCAACGGCCCCACCGCCACGAGCAGCAGTGGCAGTTTGATCGACCGCAGCGTGCGCAGTGGACCGGCACCGTCGATCTTGGCTGCCTCGACCACGTCATCCGGCAGCGACTGCAGCGCACCCGTGCAGACGATGAACATGTAGGGGAAGCCGAGCCACAGGTTGGTGATCAGGATGGCCGCGCGGGCGGCCCAGGCGTTGCCGAACCAGTCGACATTCAGGTGGAGCAGGTTGTTGATCAGGCCGAACTCCTGGTTGAACATCGACATCCAGACCAGCGCGGACACGAAGACCGGCAGCGCGTAGGGCACGATCAGCAGTGCCCGGTAGACACCCCGGCCGCGCATCCGCTGGTCGTTCAGCATCAGCGCGAGCAACAGGCCGAGCACGAAGGTCGTGAGGACCGACAGCGCCGCGAAGCAGACGTTCCAGACGAAGATGTGCAGGAAACCGGACCGGTAGCTGGGGTTGGTGAAGATCGTCGTGAAGTTCGCGAAGCCGACGTTCTCCTTCCAACCAACCGGAAGCGCCTGTCCCTGGCCGCTTTTCGGCACCCAGCGCGCATCCTGTGCGACATACACCTGCTTGGTCCGGGCGTCCGTGACGATGTCGGCCTTCTTGTCCCAGACGAGTGTCGGCCGGCCCTCGAACGCCTCGGCGAAACCGCTCGCCTTGATCCCGCCACGGTTCTTGGTCGGCACGGCGAAGTTCGCGAGGTCCTTGCGCTTGTTCGCCTGCAGGAGGTTGAGCGTCGTGTAACCCGGCGCCACCGTCACCCGCCCGGCGGAGAGCCGCATGCCGGTGAGCGGCTGCAGGCCGGTGGAACTGCCGACATACGCCTTGCCCGAGCTGCTGGCGAGCAGGAAGAACAACTTTCCGGTGACCGGGCTCGTCCCGTCCTTGACGGCAACCGTCAGCCCGTATGTCGGAGAGCCCGGGACCTGCTCGACCGAGTAGGCGATGTCCTGTGCAGTGGCCTGCTCCTTGGAGACCAGGTGGCCCTGGCCGTAGTTGGTGAACGCGGTGGCCGCGGTGTAGACGATCGGCCAGACCTGCAGCGCGGCCAGGAAGAGCACGCCGAAGAAGAGGTACTTGGCCGGCACCGCACGACGCGTGCCGTAGATGAGCAGGCCGAGCATCGCGACGAACCCCGTCGCGACGACCGCCATGGTGTCGCCGGCGTCCGCGAGCTTGGTGGCCACGTAGGCCGCCGTCAGCAAGCCGCCCGCTATGAGCACCCAGCGGACGACGGTCCCAGCGACCGGGCGCTTGGCGACGCGGGGCATCGCGGTCGGCGACGTCCGCCGGTCCTCGGCCCGGTCCATTTCCTGCGTTGGCACATCGATCTCCTGGCTGCGCGATGGGATCGGACCCGGCGGTCGGCACTGTCGCCCACCGGGTCCGAGTCCGGAACCGTCAGTTGCTCTTCTTGATGGCGGTCGCGATCGCGCCCTGCGCCGAGACGAGGGCGGGCCGTGGCTGGCTCTTGCCGGACACGACATTCGCCAGCGCCTGGCCGAGCGGCTTCCAGACGGCGTTCATCGCCGGGATGTTCGGCATCAACTTGCCGCCTTCGCCCGCGGCCGCCCACTTCTTCACGTCGGGGTCCGTCGCGGCGACCGCGTTGTAGGCCGTGGTCAGGGCAGGCGGACGCTGCCCGACGTGGAACAACGTCTCCTGCGCCGACTTGCTGGTGAGGAAGCTGGTCACGAAGGTCTGCGCAACGGTCGCATTCTTGGCCTTGCTCGACACGAAGAACATCTGGACGCCGAGGAAGGGCTTCATCGGACCGCAGCCGCTGATCGACGGCAGCGGGGAGATGTCGTACTTGATGCCGGCCTTCTTGATCGCCGGGATCGACCACGGTCCGGTGATCTCGAACGCCGTCTTCTTGGTGGTGAAGATGGAGTCGATGTTGGTGCCGTCGATGTTCGTCGTGAGCGCGCCCAGCTTGCCCAGCTTGGCCATCTCGGTGGCGCCCTTGATGCTGCCGGGGCTGGAGACGAGCAGCTTGTTCGGGTCGTAGTCGCCGTTGGCCTTGGTGCCGAAGATGCCACCCGCACAGGCCGTCAGGTAGGGGTTGGCGTTGTAGGCGTCGCCCTGCTTCCCGACCGCGTCGGCCAACAGGTTGGTGACCTTGCCCTGCGACTTCAGCTTCTTGCTCGTCGCGATGAGCTCGTCCATGGTCTTGGGAGCAGTCGGGGCGAGCGCCGTATTGCGCACCAGCGCAAGGTTTTCCACGCCATACGGCACGGCATACGACTGGTTGTTGTACTTCGTCGCGGCGATCGCCTGCTTGTTGAAACCGGCCACCGCCGACGCCGACAGGTGCACCGGAGCGATGGCGCCGTTGGCGACCAGCTCACCGGTCCAGTCGTTCGCGCCGACGATGATGTCCGGCGCCTGACCCGCCTTGAACGCGGTCTCGTACTGGTCGCGCACGTTGGTCGCGATCTGCACCGCGACCTTCACCCCGTTGGCCTTGCCGAACTGGCCGGCGAGCTTGGTCACGTATGGCGCGGACGTCGCGTCCGCCCAGATCACCAGGTCGGCGGTCTTGTCACGCGACGGGTTCTTCGTGCTGACCGCGGCCGGCGCGGCGGCCGCGGATGACTTGCCGCTCTTGGCGGCGGCCGAGGAGCTGGCACCTGCTCCCGCGGCCGAGCTCTTCCCGGACGAGCCGTTCGTGGACGACCCGCCGCCGCATCCGGCGAGGGTGACAGCTGTCGCGCTGGCAAGGGCAACGGCCAGGGTGCGCTTGATCATGGGTACTCCTTGGGCGAATGTGACGTGCGTCATACAACGACGCCGCACCTTACGCCCCCTTGCAGCTTTCGTGCAAGATCTTGCAATCCCCTTGCAGGAAATCTGCAGCCCGGGGGCACACCGGTCCCGCCCGTATGACGAACTCCCTCGGCAACTCCGCGCCCGCGCCCGCCGCGGCCCGGTTAGAGTGTGCTTGGCGTCACACCCGTGTAGTGCGGGACAGGCGTCGCATCCCATTCACAACGGATCGTCCGGCACGTTCCTGCCGGTGAAGGAGTTGCATCACCATGGCCACAGTCACGTATGACAGCGCCAGCCGCGTTTATCCCGGAGCCGACACCGCATCGGTGGACAAGCTCAACATCGACATCGAGGACGGCGAGTTCCTCGTCCTCGTCGGTCCCTCGGGTTCCGGGAAGTCCACCGCGCTGCGCATGCTCGCGGGCCTCGAGGAAGTCAACGAGGGCCGCATCCTGATCGGTGACCGCGACGTCACCAACCTGTCCCCCAAGGACCGCGACGTCGCGATGGTCTTCCAGAACTACGCGCTCTACCCGCACATGTCGGTCGCCGACAACATGGGCTTCGCCCTGAAGATCGCGGGTGTCGCCAAGACCGAGATCCGCAGTCGCGTCGAGGAGGCGGCCAAGATCCTCGACCTGGAGGCCTACCTGGACCGCAAGCCGAAGGCGTTGTCCGGTGGTCAGCGGCAGCGTGTCGCCATGGGTCGCGCGATCGTCCGCTCCCCGCAGGTCTTCCTGATGGACGAGCCGCTGTCCAACCTGGACGCCAAGCTGCGCGTGCAGACCCGCACCCAGATCGCTTCTCTGCAAAGGCGATTGGGCGTCACGACGGTCTACGTCACCCACGACCAGGTCGAGGCGATGACGATGGGCGACCGCGTCGCGGTCCTGAAGGACGGCCTCCTGCAGCAGCTGGACACCCCGCGCCGGATGTACGACCACCCCAACAACGTCTTCGTCGCCGGCTTCATCGGCTCGCCGGCGATGAACCTGCTCGAGGTGCCCGTCACCGACGCCGGCGTCAAGCTCGGCTCGTTGGTCCACCCGGTCGACCGCGCCAAGCTGGCGAAGGCCGAGACCACCATCACCGTCGGCATCCGCCCCGAGGACCTCGTGCCCACCACCGAGGGCGGTATCCCGGTCGAGGTCGACGTCGTGGAGGAACTCGGCGCCGACGCCTACATCTACGGTCGCACCACGATCGGCGAGCAGCCCGGTGAGAAGCAGCTCGGCGGACGCGACGACGAGAAGCAGATCGTCGCCCGTGTCGATGGTCGTCAGGTGCCCGACAAGGGTCAGACGATCTACTTCGCGCCCAAGGGCGACGGCGAACACCTGCACCTCTTCCACCCGCAGACGGGCGAACGCATCGAGTCCTGAAACATGCGGGTTGAGTAGGGCGAGGTACGAGCCCGTATCGAAACCCGTTCGAGGGGCGGCATACACCCACTGCGGTGTATGCCGCCTTTCGCGTTCCCACGTACCCGTGAGTGAAGGGCACAATGGGGGCGTGGCACTCGACATGACCACGGCCCGTCCCTGGCCGGCGCTCCTGGATCTCCCATGGCGGCAACCGCTGGAGGAGTGGCCGGAGGACCGACTCGCGGCGTTACCGCGCGGCATCTCCCGGCACGTCGTGCGCTTCGTGCGCGTCGAGGGCCGGGTCATCGCGGTCAAGGAGATCAAGGCCGACATCGCGGCGCGCGAATACAACATGCTGCGGATGCTGCGGCGGCTCGGCCAGCCCGTGGTCGAACCTGTCGGCGTGGTCAGGGGCCGGCTCACCAGGAGCGGCGAGCCGCTCGATGCGTGCCTGCTCACCCGGCACCTGCAGTTCTCGCTGCCCTACCGCGCGATGCTGAGCCAGAGCCTGCGGCCCGAGACCGCCACGCGGCTGATCGACGCGCTGGCAGTGCTGCTCGTGCGCCTGCATCTGATCGGCTTCTGGTGGGGTGACGTCTCCCTGTCCAACACGCTCTTCAAGCGCAGCGCGGGCGAGTTCGCGGCATACCTGGTGGATGCCGAGACCGGCGAGCTGCACGACCAGCTGACCAACGGCCAACGCGAGCACGACCTGGACATCGCGCGCGTCAACATCGCCGGCGAGCTGATGGACCTACAGGCCGGGGGTTTCCTCAGCGAGGACTACGACCCGATCGAGATCTCCGACCGCATCATCGAGCGCTACGGGATCCTCTGGCGCGAACTGACCGCTGTCGAGCGTTTCGACGTCGGCGAGCGCTGGCGGGTCGACGAGCGGATCCGGAAGCTCAACTCACTCGGCTTCGATGTCGGCGAGCTCGACATCACCACCGACTTCGACGGCGCCACGATCCAGATCCAGCCGAAAATCGTTGATGCGGGCCATCATTCACGCCGGCTGCTCCGGCTGACCGGGCTGGATGTCGAGGACAACCAGGCACGCCGGCTGCTCAACGACCTGGATTCCTTCCGGGCGTCCAACGAACGCCAGAACGACGACGAGGAGCAGGTCGCGCACGACTGGCTGATGCAGATCTACGAGCCCGTCACCCGCACCGCTCCCCCGGAGATGCGCCGGAAGATCGAGCCGGCCGAGCTGTTCCACGAGGTGCTGGAGCACCGGTGGTACATGTCCGAAGCCGCGCACCGGGACTTCCCGATCGAGGACGCCGTCCGCGACTACATCGCCACGGTGCTCCCGGGCAAGCCCGACGACAGCACCGTCGTCGGCGTCGACACCGAGGAGATGCCGGTCCGCGCCGACCGTTGAGAGATTCCGGTAGCGGAGCTCTCGGGGTCCCCGCGAAGTATTTCGGAGGAGCCAGCGGGGGAGAAAACTTCGTGGGGTGAGCTATGCCAGCGGCTTGCCCTCGGAGTCGTTGATCTTGCGCATCAGCAGCATGATGAAGTCGATCAGCGACCAGATGCCACACGCACCCAGCGTCACGAGCTTGAGGATGCCGAGGCCGATCTGGCCGAGGTAGAACCGGTCGACACCGAGGCCACCGAGGAAGAACGACAAGAGCACCGCGGTCATCCAGTCCTTGCTGGAGAAGACACCGGGCAACTGCTTCGCCTGCAGCACCGCCCCGGTGCTGGCATCACGAATCGGGGTCTCGCCCTTGACCGCACCGGCCGCCGCCATCTGCGCCAGCTGCGAGTAGGGCACCGGGCCCTGCTCCTGACCCATGTTCAGGATGAAGAAGGTCGGCTCACCACCGGCCGCGGCATACTGCGGCTGACCGTAGGCGGGCTGGCCATAGGCCTGCTGGCCGTAACCCTCCTGCGGCGGCTGCGTGCCGTACTGCGGTTCGGAGGACTGTTCACCGGACGACTCACCGCTGCCGGGGTAGCCGCCGGAGTTGCCGTTGTAATTGCTCATTGCCTGCTCTCGATCGTCGCGATGTACCCGAATCGCTACATCGGACCACGCGAACGGACCTGTGGTTCCATTCCACGAGCAGTATTTGAGCCGGCCGTCAGGCCTGCGCGCGCAGCCGGGCCACTTCGTAGAGCGTGACGGACGCGGCGATGCCGGCGTTCAGCGACTCGACCGCCGAGCTCATCGGCACCGACACGATCTGGTCGCAGGTCTCGCTCACGAGACGGGACAGCCCCTTGCCCTCGGAGCCGACGACGATGACCAGCGGTTCGGTCGCCAGCGCCAGGCCGGGCAGCTCGACGTCTCCGTCCATGTCGAGACCGATGACGAAGAAGCCGGCCTTGCGGAAGTCGTTCAGGGTCCGAGTGAGGTTGCCGGCCAACGCAACCGGCACCCGTGCCGCCGCACCGGCGGAGGTCTTCCAGGCGGCGGCCGTCATACCTGCCGACCGCCGTTCGGGAACGATCACACCGTGCCCGCCGAAGGCCGCCACCGAGCGCAGGATCGCACCCAGGTTGCGCGGGTCGGTGATGCCGTCGAGGGCGACGACGAGCTGGGTGCCGGGCGCCTCGGGGTTGAGCAGGTCGTCCGGGTGCGCATAGTCGTATGGCGGGACCTGCAGCGCCAGCCCCTGGTGCGGGGTGCCGTCGGCCATCCGGTCCAGCTCGGGCCGCTGCGCCTCCATGATCGGGATCACCTCGTCGGCGGCGATCTTCAGCGACTCCTTGACGCGGTCGTCGGAGTCGATCCGGCCGGCGACATACAGGGCGGTTGCGGGTATGCCGACGCGCAGCGCCTCCAGGACGGAGTTGCGGCCGACGATGAGCTCGCCCGACGCCTTGGTGGAGCGTTGCGGGCGCCTGGCGCCCGAGGGCTTGCCACCCTCCGACTTCTGAGCCGCCTTGTAGGCCTTGTGATTCGGACGGTCGCCCGCTTTGGGCGTCGGGCCCTTGCCCTCCAGTGAGCGCCGCTTGTGGCCGCCGGTCCCGACCTGCGGGCCCTTGCGCGAGTTGCCCTTGCGGACCGCTCCGCGGCGGCTTGAATTTCCAGGCACGTCAATCGTCCTTCGTCGGTTTGCCGGTGACGGTCCATCGAGCACCGTCCGGCCCGTCCTCCACCGCGATGCCCGCGGTGGTCAGCTGGTCGCGGATCTGGTCCGCGGTCGCGAAATCGCGCTCCTTGCGAGCACGTGCTCGTGCGTCGATGAGTGCCTCCACCAGCGCGTCGAGCGCCTCAGAGGTGGCGCTGTCGCTGCCGGAATTCCACTGTGGTGCAAGCGGATTGACGCCCAGCACCTCGGTCATCGCCACGACCTGGCCGGCGAGCTCGGCGGCTCGGTCGTTGTCGCCGTCGTCGAGGGCGATGTTGCCCTCGCGGATCAGGTCGAAGACCACCGCGAGCGCGCCCGAGACGTTGAGGTCGTCGTCCATCGCTTCCGCGAACGCAGCCGGTATGGCGCCGGCCTCCGCCACGCCGTTCGGCAACGCGCGGTCGAGGAAGCCCTCGATCCGGTCGACCGCGGCTGCGGCCTCGGTCAGCGAACCGGGCTGGTACTCGATCGTCGAGCGGTAGTGCACGGCGCTCAGGTAATAGCGCAGCACCAGCGGCCGCACGGTCTTGGTCAGCTCGAGCACCGCGAGGCTGTTGCCGAGCGACTTGCTCATCTTCTCGCCGGCGATGGTGACCCAGCCGTTGTGCATCCAGTAGCGGGCGAAACCCAGTCCCGCAGCACGGGATTGGGCTTGTTCGTTCTCGTGGTGCGGGAAGCGCAGGTCGATGCCGCCACCATGTATGTCGAAGGTGTCACCCAGCCAGCGGCGCACCATCGCCGAGCACTCCAGGTGCCAGCCCGGACGCCCGTCGCCCCAGGGCGTCGGCCAGGACGCGGTCGCCGGCTCGCCGGCCTTGGTGCCCTTCCAGAGTGCGAAGTCGCGCGGGTCCCGCTTGCCGCGCGGGTCGGCATCTGCGGCGGGCTCCATGTCATCGAGCTTCTGGCGGGTCAGCCGGCCGTAGTCCGGCCAGGACTTGACGTCGAAGTAGACGTCGCCGGAGCCGTCCTCCGCCGGGTAGGCGTGGCCCTTGTCGATGAGCATGCGGACCAGGTCGACCATGTCCGTCACGTGCCCGGTGGCGCGCGGCTCGTAGCTCGGGCGCAGCACACCGAGCAGGTCGAGTGCGTCGTTGGTGGTGCGCTCGAAGTCGTAGGACCACTGGTTCCAGGGGACGTCGGCCTCGGCGGATTTGGCCAGGATCTTGTCGTCGATGTCCGTCACGTTGCGCACGAGCGTCACGTCATACCCGTGGCCGGTGGTGAGCCAGCGGCGCAGGATGTCGAAGGCGACGGCGAAACGCACGTGGCCGATGTGCGGAGCCCCCTGCGTGGTGAGCCCACAGATGTAGATGCCGACATGTCCCTCGCGCAGCGGCTCGAAGGGCCGCTGGGTCCCGGTGGCGGTGTCGAAGATCTGCAAAGTCACCCGCCGAGTTTAACGGCCCGCGAGCGCTGCCCCGGCCACCCGCTATTCCCCGCGGTCGATCCACTCCTGCAGGTGCGGTGCCTCCGCCCCGATCGACGTGTCGTCGCCGTGGCCGGTGTGCACGACGGTCTCCGGTGGCAGCGTGAGCAACTTGTCGCGGATCGAGTCGATGATGGTGCCGAAGTCGCTGAACGAGCGCCCGGTCGCTCCCGGGCCGCCCTGGAAGAGGGTGTCACCGCTGAAGAGGACGTGTTGGCCGTCGAGCAGGAAGCAGCACGCACCCGGCGAATGTCCCGGCGTGTGAACAACCTTCAGCTCGGCCCCGCCCACCGCGATCGACTGTCCGTCGGTGAGCGCACCGTCCGGCGGCACGTTGATCTTGCGGTCCCAGAGCATCCGGTCCGCGTCGTGGATCAGCACCGGTGTGCCCTCGTGCAGCGCGACCAGGTCGCGCACCGCGTCGATGTGATCGTCATGTCCGTGGGTGCACAGGATGTGCGTGAGCCGCCGGTCACCGATCGCTTCGTTGATCGCCGTCGCGTCGTGGGCCGCGTCGATCACGACGCACTCGGTGTCGTCGCCGATCACCCAGACGTTGTTGTCGACGTCCCAGGTGCCACCGTCCAGGCTGAACGTGCCCGAGGTGACCACCTTGTCGATTCGTATGCCGCTCACCGGGATTCCTCTCGTTTCGACGTTCCGACCACCCTAACGACGAATCGCCCACGGAACCTGCACCGCCCGCTCAGCGTCGACAAAGCACCGTGCCACGGCAGACCCGCAACTCCCAGAAGGAAATGACGATGACCGGCCTGACCAGACGTACCCTGCTCGGCGGCGGCCTCGGTGCAGCTGCAGCGACCACTGCATCCGCGCTGACCGCGCAGCCGTCGTTCGCGGCGACGCACCCGGCGAAGTACTCCGAGTACTACCGCTACTTCGATGTCGGGCCCCGGGGCTTCCCGATGCACGACACGCATTGGGCCGCGCAGGGCCTGACCAACTGGGGACGCGACCTGCTGATCATCAGCTACTACGACTCGCGATACGAGGGCGACGACTGGAAGAAGCGGGCCAACAGCCGGATCGTGATCCTGCACCGCACGACGCTCCGGCCGATCAAGACGCTGATCCTCAACACCCAGCGGCACATCGGCGGGATCGCGACGACGGACCGTTTCTTCTGGGTGGCGACGGACGGCGTGTTGTTCCGTTACCCGATCTCTCGGCTCAGCAAGCCGAGCGGCACGCTGATCCATGCCGACCACATCGCCGACATCAAGAGCAAGGCGTCCTACGCGTTCGGCCAGGGCGAGAACGTCTGGGTCGGCACCTGCGACAGGGACCACCGCTCGACGATGTACCGCTACTCGGTCGCGCGCAGCGGCGCGCTGACCCGCCGTGAAGCGGTGACCACACCGTCGAAGGTCCAGGGCGTCGCGGTCGTCGGCAACCGGATCGTCTGGTCGACGTCCTGGGGCACCGCGGACAGTCATCTGGTCGTCTGGCCGCGTCATACGCCGTACGACGGGGACACGCGCATCGGCAACTGGATCACCTGCCCGCCACGCTCCGAGGGTCTCGCCTACGCCAACGGGCGCCTGCACCTCATCTACGAGTCGAGCGCGCTGCGTTTCCGCGCGACGACACCGCACGTCATACGCAGCGTCCATCACGGCGCCATGCCGTCACTCTGATCGGTCCAGAGGTCGCCCGAGCCCCGGCGGGCATCCGTATTCGCGGGTGCCCGCCGCTCACCTGCGTACGTTGGTGGGATGAGTTCGTTCTTCGTGGGCACCTCGGGGTGGAGCTATCCCACTTGGCGCGGCGACTTCTATCCGCCGGGTCTGGTGCACCGCCGCGAGCTCGAATACCTCTCGCACCGCACGACATCCGCCGAGATCAACGGCTCGTTCTACTCGCTGCAACGCCCCAGCTCGTATGCCGCCTGGCGCGACCAGACACCGGACGACTTCGTCTTCGCGGTCAAGGGCGGGCGCTTCATCACCCACCTCAAGCGGCTGCACGATGTCGGCCCGGCGCTGGCCAATTTCTTCGCGTCCGGCGTCCTCGCGCTGCCGCCGCAACTCGGCCCGATCCTGTGGCAGCTCCCGGCCCGCCAGCCGTATGACGCAGACCTGCTGGAGGCGTTCTTCAGCTTGCTGCCGCGGGACACCACCCAGGCGGAGCGACTCGCGCAGCAGCATGACGACAAGATCAAGGAGTCGCGCACGCTGACACGCGCCACGTCATACACACCCCTGCGACACGCCCTCGAGCCGCGGCACGACAGCTTCCTCGAGCCCGAGGCGGCGGACCTGCTGCGGCGGCACGACATTGCGATGGTGCTCTCCGACAGCGCCGGCCGTTGGCCGGTCATCGACCGCGACACGGCCGGCTTCCGGTATGTCCGGTTGCACGGCGACACCGAGCTCTACACCAGCGGCTACTCGCCCGAAGCTCTCGACCGGTGGACGGCACGCTGCCGGACATGGTCGGCAGCGGGACAGGACGTGTACGTCTACTTCGACAACGACGCCAAGGGTTACGCGCCGCACGACGCCGTCGGCCTACTGGCTCGACTGACCGAGAGCGCGCACTGACCCGGCTACTCCGCAGGTATGACGAGGGCCGTGGCGATCGCCGCGACGCCCTCGCCGCGACCGGTGAGGCCGAGTCCCTCGGTGGTGGTGCCGGCCACTGACACCGGCACTCCGCCCAGGGCGTCGGACAAAGCCGCTTGAGCCTCGCTGCGGCGCTTGCCGATCTTCGGGCGGTTGGCGATCACCTGGACGGCGACGTTGCCTATCCGGAAACCGTTGTCCGCCAGGATCTTCCGCGCCTCCCCCAGCAGACGCGCCCCGGACGCACCGGCCAGCTCGGGACGGTCGACGCCGAAATGCGCACCGAGGTCACCGATGCCCGCAGCCGAGAAGAGCGCATCGCACATCGCATGCGCCGCGACGTCGCCGTCGCTGTGCCCCTCGACGCCACGCTCACCCGGCCACTCCAGCCCGGCGAGCCACAACGACCGGTCATCGTCGGCATAGCCATGGACGTCGACACCGATCCCGGTGCGCGGCAACATCATTCGTGACTCCTCATCCAGTCGATCACGGTGTCGGCAAGGTCGTCCGGGCTGCTCGTGGCGGTGTCGAGCCGCAGGTCCGGCGACCACGGATGGTATTCGCGGTCGAGGACCTGGTGCCAGGTCGGCACGGTCAGGCCCGGTATGTCGGACTCCCGCTCACCGACGCGTGCCTCGTGCACCGCGGCATCGGAGCAGGTGAGCTCGATCTCGACGACCCGTGCGTCGTGCTGTATGGCGACCTGACGCCACCAGTCGCGGGTCTCCGGCAGCGGGTTGACGGTGTCGGCGACGACGGACAGGCCGAGCGCGAGCTGATCCGCGGCGAGGCGGAACGCCACGGCATACCCCTCCGGGCCGGTGATCCGATCGGCCATTCCGCTGTGCACCAGCGTCGCCTCGATCGTGTCGACTCTTATGTGTGCCAGTGGAATTCGGCGTGCGAGCGCACGCGCGAGGGTGGTCTTGCCGACACCGGGCAGGCCGCCGAGGACGACGAGCGCGGGGGTAGCGGGTTTCGATACGCGAGGTGCCAGCAGGCGCTCTGCGGCTTCGATGTCGGGCGGCAGGGTGATCTTCATCGCGAGCGGGTCGCCGTCGATCACCTGCACCGTCCCGCCGGCCCGCTCGATGAGCATCGCGTCATCGGTCGCCGCGCCGCCGCGCGCGTGGGCGGCCTCCAGCGCCGCGCGCTGGAATCCTTGTGGTGTCTGCACCGCGCGCAGCGTCGAGCGGTCGGGTGTCTGCACGACGGCACCGGCGGCGTCGACCTGCTTGATCGTGTCGGTGACCGGCAGACCGGGCACCACGGCGTCGGCACCGCGCGCGACGGCCTCGGCGACCGCATCGAAGAGCGACGGCGGAGCCAGCGCGCGTGCGGCGTCGTGCACCAGCACGATGTCGACGTCGTCCGGCAGGGCGGCCAGACCCGCCGCGACGGAGTCGGTGCGCTCCGCGCCCCCTGGTATGACGCGCACGCCCGGTAACAGCGCCTCGAACTCTGCCAGGTGAGTGCGCGGCGCGACCACGACGATCGCCGGCGGTCCGGTCTCGATACGGGCTCCCCCGCTCCGCTCCTCCGCCCTACTCGACCCGCAGGATTGACGAGCCGCATCAACGGCGTGCTCCACCAGGGTGCGACCGCCGACGCGGACGAGGGCCTTCGGCATACCGGCGCGCAGGCGCACACCCATCCCGGCAGCGACGACGACAACGCCCACGACGAATTCGTCGTGGGCGTTGTCGGTGGTTGTCGGGCTCAGGAGGCGAGCACCTCGTCGAGGGTGGCCTCGGCCTTGTCCTCGTTGGTGTGCTCGGCAAGTGCCAACTCGGACACCAGGATCTGGCGGGCCTTGGCCAGCATGCGCTTCTCGCCGGCGGACAGGCCGCGGTCCTGGTCACGGCGCCACAGGTCACGCACGACCTCCGCCACCTTGATCACGTCACCGGACGCGAGCTTCTCCAGGTTTGCCTTGTAGCGACGCGACCAGTTGGTCGGCTCCTCCGTGTGCTCGGCGCGCAGCACCTCGAACACGCGGTCGAGGCCTTCCTTGCTGACGACGTCGCGCACGCCCACCAGGTCGCAGTTTTCGGCCGGGACCTCGATCTTCAGGTCACCCTGCGCAACCTTGAGAACGAGGTACTGCTTGTCCTCTCCCTTGATCTTGCGAACATTGATCTCTTCGATGAGAGCCGCTCCGTGATGCGGGTAAACGACCGTCTCGCCGACCTTGAAAACCATGTGTTGTTTTCCCCTTTCGCGACCTCCAGAATATCACGAGTTGCGCGGGTCACATAAACGTTTCCGCAGGTCAGCGGCCTTCCACCGCCCCCACACAGCACCTTGACAACCCGCATCGAGCGTGCTCCGCGCGCGCGACCTGTAATGGAGTGACCACCGGGAGGCCCTGCCCGGTCGAAACCGCCGGCGCCGGACCGCTAGGCTTCCGCGTGTGACGCGACGACTGCCTTCCCACCTGAATTCGGTGTCTCGGCCGGCCCTCGGGGCAGTGACCCTTGCGGCGGCCGCGACGACGCTGAGCGGCTGCATGTACCTCTCACCGGCTCAGACGACCAAGAGTTACGAGGCGGCCGACGGGACCAGCGCGACGATGGGCTCCCTGCAACTGCAGAACGTCCTGATCGTCACCGGCGCCAAGGGCGACCCCGGCGAGCTGCACGGTGTGGCCGTCAACAACGGCCAGTCGCCGATCAAGCTCACCGTCACCGCCGGCAAGAAGGCGACCACGATCACCGTCCCCGCCACCACCGCGGTCCGGCTCGACGGCAAGAAGTCCGCCGGCAGCAAGGCGATCGTGTCGCCGGTGTCGGTGCCCTCGGTCGCCGCCCAGCCGGGTTCCTCGCAGAAGGTCACGTTCGCGACCGCGAAGTCGGGCGCCACGGATCTCCAGGTCCCGGTGATGCTCGACCAGTACCCCTACGGTTCGGCCTCGCCGGACCACCCGACGTTCACCCCGCCCCCAAACACCCAGGTCGAGGAACCGCCGGCCTGATCCGGCGCCGCCCCATCTTTCCCGGGCGGCCCCGACAGCCGAAAGGCCGCTGACGGCATACCCGTCAGCGGCCTTCGCACGTTGTTGCCCGGTCAGGCCGTGTCGAACTTGTAGCCCAGCCCGCGCACCGTCTGGATGTGCTGCGGGTTGCCCGGGTCGGTCTCGATCTTGGCGCGCAACCGTTTGATGTGCACGTCCAGCGTCTTGGTGTCGCCGACGTAGTCGCTGCCCCAGATGCGGTCGATCAACTGCGACCGGGTGAGCACTCGACCGGTGTTGCGCAGCAACAGCTCGAGCAGCTCGAATTCCTTGAGCGGCAACGAGATCGAGTCACCCGCGACCACGACTGTATGGCGCTCGACGTCCATCCGGACCGGCCCACCCTCCAGCGTCGCCGGCAGCAACTCGTCCGAGGCGTCCTGGCCGCGTCGCAGCACCGCCTTGAGCCGCGCGAGCAGCTCCCGGGAGGAGTACGGCTTGGTGATGTAGTCGTCGGCGCCGAGCTCGAGCCCGACGACCTTGTCGACCTCGTCGTCCTTGGCCGTGAGCATGATGACCGGCACGTTGGACTTCTGCCGCAGCACGCGGCATACATCCACGCCGGACATGCCCGGGAGCATGAGGTCCAGCAGCACCAGGTCGGCGCCGCTGCGGTCGAACTCCAGGAGCGCGTCGGGGCCGGTCTCGGCCAGCGCGACTTCGTAACCCTCCTTCCCGAGCAGGTAGGTGAGCGGGTCGGAGATGGACACTTCGTCCTCGACCACGAGGATGCGCGTCATGTGCTGACCTTCCGTGTTGTTCCAGGTATGACGGGGTTGTCCGGCGACTCGGGACGAGCCGCCGGGAGCCGGACGGTGAAGGTCGAGCCCTGGCCCGGTTCGGACCAGACGGTGACCTCGCCGCCGTGGTTCGCGGTGACGTGTTTGACGATCGCCAGGCCGAGCCCGGTGCCGCCGGTACGCCGTGAGCGGGCCGCGTCGACCCGGTAGAAACGCTCGAAGATACGGTCCAGCTCGGCGGGCGGTATGCCGCTGCCCTGGTCCTTGACCACCACCGCCACGAATTCGGTGCCCGGCTGGACGGTCACGCTGACGCGGGTGTCGGCGTCGGAGTAGTTGACGGCGTTCTCCACGAGGTTGCGCAGCGCGGTGGTGATCAGGTTGGAGTCGCCATACACCTCGGCCGGGACGGTCGGGGCGCCGAGCGCGGTCGAGATGCTGATGCCCTTGTCGGCGGCCAGTAGCTGGACGTGGCCGACGGCCTCCTTGGCGCAGGACCGCACGTCGACCAGGACCGGTTCGTCCAGCGCGTCGTCGCCCTGCAACCGGGACAGATCGACGATCTCCTGCACCAGGCGCGCGAGCCGGGTCGTCTCGATCTGCATCCGAGACGCGAAACGATGCACCGCCTCGCTGTCGTCGCGGGCCTCGTCCATCGCTTCGGCCAGCAGCGTCAGCCCGCTGACCGGGGTCTTCAGCTCGTGCGAGACGTTGACCACGAAGTCACGCCGAATCTCCTCCACGCGGCGCGACTGGGTGCGGTCCTCGATGAGCAGCAGGACGTGCTGGGCGCGTAACCGGGCAGCCCGGACCTCGAGCCTGAGCAGCGCGCTGCCGAGCGGGCCGCGGGCGACCTCGAGTTCGACCTCCCGGTTCTCGCCGTCGCGCCGCACCTCGCGCACCAGGTCGAGCAGCCGGGCGTGGGACAGCTCGGTGTGGCGCACCAGTCCGAGGGCACCGGCACTGGGGCTGGACCGCACGACCTTGTCGGACGCGTTCAGCACGATGATCACCGAGCTCAACGCGTCGAGCACATCGCTGGCCGCGGGCGCGAGCGGGGACACCGGGCGATCCGGCGTTGCGCCGGATGCCGCCGCCGTGCGCGTTCCCCGGGCACGCAGCAGCCAGCCGACGACGATGCCGACGACCAATGCCACCACCGCTGCCAAAACTGCGACCATCAGGGGACTTTCTTCCGAACCAGCCTCACGGCGACCAATGTACGCACCCGCGACACCCGGTTTTCACCTCAGCGGCACCGTATGCCGGGAGTGTGCCGAGCGTTCACTTTCGAGTCCCGTGGTGTTCACCGATCCCTGCCAGGGTCCACGATGGATGGACGTACCGTGCGAGCGTCGGACGTATGACGCGCCGTGCCCACGTGCAGTCATCTGATTCACTGAACGTGCAGCGCCGACCGGTGCGCAGCCGACGTCCCACCGACGCCGTACCGAATGCCCCAGTGACAACGCCCCACCGACAAACGCCCCACCGACAACGCCCCACTGACAAGGATCGAAGTTCAGATGCGCGACGCCTTCCACGACGACCTCGACAAGGTCTCCGACGACCTCGTCGAGATGACCACCATGGTCGGTGCCGCCATGCGGCGCGCCACCGCGGCTCTGCTGGAGACCGACCTGACCACCGCCGAGAGCGTGATCGCCGCCGACGACGACATCGACGCATTGCGGCGCGAGGTGGACGACCGGGCGGTCGACCTGCTCGCCCGCCAGCAGCCGGTCGCCACCGACCTGCGGATGGTCGTCACCGCCATGCACATGGCCAGCGACATCGAGCGGATGGGCGACCTGGCCCGCCACGTGGCCAAGGCCGCTCGACGCCGCTATCCCGACTGCGCGGTGCCCCAGCAGTTGCGCGAGACCATCCGCGAAATGGCTGCGGTGGCAGACGAACTCGTCACCGCGACCGGCAGCGCGATCGCGAACAAGGACGTCCACGGCGCCATCGAGATCGAGTCGATCGACGACCGGATGGACCAGTTGCACCGCAAGGTCTTCGGCGAGCTGCTGGACCAGAGCTGGGAGCACGGGACCGAGGCAGCGGTCGACACGACGCTGATCAGCCGCTACTACGAGCGGTTCGGCGACCACGCCGTCGCCGTTGCCGACCGGATCGTCTACCTCGTCACCGGCCGTTACGGCACGCAGGACGAGGGCCTGCAGCGTTGACTTGCTCCACTCCTCGCAAGGATGTGGGAGGCGGCCGCGAGCAAGCTCGCCGGCCGCCTCCCTCATCCTTGGTCGTCGCTCCGCGGGGCGTCCACTAGTCGTGCAGTCGCCTGACCTTGCCTGTAGCCAGCCCGGAACAGCACCGACCTGTCGCGGTGCTCGCGAACAGACGTCTCAACGCCCCTGGTTGGCGACGGCTTCGGCGGCGGCCTTGGCAGCCACCGGGTCGAGGTATTCGCCGCCGGGCACGGTGGGCTTCAGGTCCTCGTCGAGCCGGTAGACCAGCGGCTGGCCGGTGGGGATGTTCAGGCCCACGATGTCGTCGTCGCTGATGCCGTCCAGGTGCTTGACCAGTGCGCGCAGCGAGTTGCCGTGTGCCGCGACGAGCACGGTCTTGCCGTCCTGCAGGTCCGGCACGATCGCCTTCTCCCAGTAGGGCACGAAACGGGCGATGACGTCCTTGAGGCATTCAGTCGCCGGCAGCTCGTCGCCGAGATCGGCATACCGCGGGTCGGCGTCCTGACTGAACTCGCTGCCCGCCTCGATCGGCGGCGGCGGCACGTCGAAGGAGCGCCGCCAGGTCATGAACTGCTCCTCGCCGAACTCCGCCAGCGTGGCCTTCTTGTCCTTGCCCTGCAGCGCGCCGTAGTGGCGCTCGTTCAGCCGCCAGCTGCGACGCACCGGGATCCAGTGCCGGTCGGCGGTGTCGAGGGCGAGCGCAGCGGTCGAGATCGCGCGCCGCAGCAGCGAGGTGTGCACCACGTCGGGCAGTAGCTTGCTGGACGCCAGCAACTCACCACCGTGCACGGCCTCCTGGCGGCCCTTCTCGCTCAGCGGGACATCGACCCAGCCGGTGAAGAGGTTCTTGGCGTTCCAGTCGGACTCACCATGACGTAGCAGCACAAGGGTGTAGGTCATGGCGGTCATCTTACGAAGGCTCGGCGTCGTCGGCGCCGTGGTCCAGCAAGTGGCGGAACGCGTCCAGGTTGCGCGTCGACTCGCCGCGGCTGATCCGCCAGTCCCACTCCTTCTGCATCGAGGTGCGGAAACCGATCACCAGCAACTCGTTGAAGATCTCGTCGGCCGCTTCGAGCACGATCCCGAAAAGCGTGTCGAGGTATGCCGCATCCACCGCCGCCAGCGGCGTGCGGGACACCACGAAGACGTCGCCGTGCTGATCGGTCGCGTAGGCGATGCCCGGCCGGCGCAGATTGCGCCGCAGGAGGTACTGATAGAACTCCGCCTGGTTCTCGTCCGGATGTCGTATGACGAAAGCCGTTGCCGTCAGGGAGCTTTCACCCACGAGCAGGGATACGACCGTCTTCAGTTTCCGCTCCCCCGGAAGCGACACCACGAACTCGCCGTCGCGGGCGCCGAGCTCCCAGTCGAGTTCGGTCTCGGCGAGGTAGTCCTCGATGGTCTGCTGGATGGCGGTCATCTGTGGCCTCTCATCGGGTGCGGGGGTCTCGATACGGGGTCGCGTACGGGGTCTCGATACGCGCATTCCTCCGCTTCGCTCCCCCGTGCGCTACTCGACCCACTCAGGGTCACGGGATCGGGGCGGTCGGGACACCGGCGAAGTCGAACTTCGACAGGTCGGGAGTCTCCTCGACCGTGAATCGGCACGCGTGCCGGTAGACCTGCAGCAGCCGGTCACTGGTGGCGTCCCAGCTGAAGCGGGCCGCGTGCTCGATCGCCTTGCGGGAGAGCTCTTTTCGCGTGACGTCGTCATCCAGCAACTCGCCGAGCGCACTCGCCCAGTCGCCGGCGTCATGACCGCTCACCAGGCGCCCGGCGTCACCGACGGCGTCGGGCAGCCCGCCGACATCGGCCGCGAGGACGGGCGTGCCGCAGGCTTCGGCCTCGAGCGCGACGAGGCCGAACGACTCCGAATACGACGGCACCGCAAGCACATCCGCGGCGCGGTACCACTGCGCGAGGCCCGCCCGATTCACCGGCGGGACGAACTGCACGACATCGGCGATGCCCAGCTCACGCGCCAGTTGCTGCAGGCCGCGCGGTTTGGCCAGGCCGGTGCCGCTCGGGCCGCCGAGCACCGCCACGACCAGCTTCCCGCGCCGGCCCGGGTCCCGCTCGAGCAGCTTCGCCACCGCACGCAACAGCACGTCGGGTGCCTTCAGCGGCTGGATCCGGCCGACGAAGAGCACGACCTGCGCGTCCTCGGGCAGGCAGACCGCGGATCGTGCAGCCGCCGTGTCGCCTGGTGTGAAGGTCTCCAGATCCACACCGGGAGAGACGATTTCGACCAGGTCGGGCGTTGCGTCATACAGCTCGACGAGCTCGCTCGCCTCGCGTGGTGTGTTGGCGACGAGCAGGCTCGCCGCGCGCACGACCTGCTCCTCACCGATCTCGCGGCCGCTCGGCTCGGGCCGGTCGTCCTGCGCGAGCGATGCGTTCTTGACCCGCGCCATCGTGTGCATCGTGTGCACCAGCGGGACATCCCACCGGTCGGCGGCCAGCCAGCCCACCTGGCCGCTGAGCCAGTAGTGGGAGTGCACCAGGTCGTAGTGGCCCTCCGGGCTGCGCGCCACGTGGCGCATCACGCCGGCTGCGAAGGCGCACAGCTGGCCGGGCAGGTCGTCCTTCGACAACCCTTCGTAGGGGCCGGCGTCGATGTGCCGCACGAGCACGCCCGGGCTGAGCTCGACGGTCTCGGCGAGCGCCGCGGATGTCCTGCGGGTGAATATCTCCACCTCGATCCCCCGGCGGCCCAGGCGCTTCGCGGTCTCGACGACGTAGACGTTGAGACCGCCCGCGTCGCCCGTGCCGGGCTGGTCCAGCGGAGACGTGTGCACGCTGATCATCGCGACACGGCGCACCGGGCACGGCTGCTGGGGAGTTGACGTCACCGCCCCAGTCTCCCACCGGGCAAATCCGCCCGCCACGGAACCTCCACCGGCCCATTTCGTCGCATTACCGTGAGGAACATGCGTACTCCGGGGGACTGCGCCCGTCTTCGGGTCCTGGGTCATGTGGAACTGCTGTGCGGCTCCACGCCGTTGCCGTTGAGCCAGTTGGAACGCTCCCTGCTCGCCCGGGTGGCCATGTGCCCGGACGGCGGATCTGTTTCGGCCGAGTCTCTGGTGCCGTGGATCTGGGGCGACGATCCGCCGTCCTCGGCCCGCAATCGCGTGCAGGCACTCGTCTCCGGCCTGCGGCGCAAGGGCCGCGAGCGCGACCTGATCGAAACCACCAAGACCGGCTACCGACTGGCCGACGGCGTGCGTTCGGACTGCGAGGAATGGCGCGAGCTGACCAGCAGCCAGGGTGATGCCGCCGAGCGGTGGGGGCAGCTCAGCACGGCCATCGAGCTCTTCAACGGCCCGCCGCTGCAGAACATCCCGCTCACCGACGACGTGCACCTCGCGCAGCAGACACTGGCCGGTGAGCGACTCACCGTGATCGAGGAATGCAATGAGCTAGCCCTGGAGCTCGGCGAATTGCGTGGACTGACAACGCGATTGACGGCCCTGGTGCAGGATCAACCCTTCCATGAGGGCTTTGCCGCGCAGCTGATGCGCGTCCTGGCCCGCGCCGGGCGCCAGGAGGAGGCGCTGCGCGTCTATCGGGACATCTACCGCCGGCTGGACGAGGAGTTGGGGGTCGCGCCGTCCGAGGTGTTGCGCGCTGCCCACCAGGACGTGCTCAACGGTGCCGACACCGCCGCGTCCGCCGATGCCGTCCCCCTCGAGTCGGAGCCGCACCATGCGCTACCCGAGCCGCCGCCCACCAGGCCGCCGACGGGCACGGCTCCGGCAACCGACCCCGCACAGGCCTCCCCCACCCACAAATCCGGCATGTCCCAGTTGCCGGTGCCGCGCACCCTGCCCCGCAACCCGTCGCACTTCGTCGGCCGCGACGACGAGACCACCCACATCCGACTCGCCGCCGCGCGCGCAGCGAACGAGGCGGTCGTCGTCACCGTCACCGGGCTGACCGGTGTCGGCAAGAGCGCGCTCGCCATACGTGCGGCGCGTGAGGTCCAGGACGACTTCCCCGACGGCACCCTGTATGCCGATCTCGGCAACACCGACGGCCTGGACGTCTCGGGCATCCTCGGCTCGTTCCTCCGGCTGCTCGGGGTCCGCACCCGCGCCATACCCGAGGACGTCGCTGCGCGCACCGGGCTCTTCCGGTCGGTCCTGGAGGAACGCCGGGTCGTGATCGTGATCGACAACCTGCCGGAGATCACCCGCCGGGTGGCCGAAGCGCTCGAGCAGATCCTGCCGGTCTCCGCGGGTTCACTGGCCATCGTCACCTCCCGCGGAATCGACACTGAGGTCGAGGACTGGTCGTCGATTCGCCTGCGGTCATTGGAGATTGACGATGCCCGCGCCCTGTTGTGCCGACTGATCGGTCAGGAACGGGTCGCGGCGGACGACGAGGGCGCAACCGCCCTGCTCACCGCGACTGGGCGTCTCCCGCTCGCCATCCGCCTGGTCGCCGGACGCCTCGCGCACCGCCCGGACCGGCGCTTCGGTCCGATGGCGCAGCGACTGCTGTCGTCCTCCGCGGGCAGCCGCGACGCATTGGACGGCCTGCGCAAGAGCGTGCAGATGGTCTGGGAACGCCGCACCGAGGACGAGCAGCACGCGATCGCGCTGATCGCGCACCTGCCGCTCAGCGGCATCAGCGGCTGGATGCCCGGCACGATCCTGCACGACGAGGACGACGGCGATGACCTCGTCGAGATGCTGCTGGCCACCAACCTGATCGAGCCGGTCGAGCGCGACAACGAGAGCACGAGTTACCGATTGCACAGCCTGGTCGCACAATTCGCGCGGGCACGACACCCCATCGACGACACGACCCAGCACACGGCGATCACCGACCTCGGCCGGGAGTTGCTACGGCGAGCCAGCAGCTTCCACGACGCCTTCCATCGCAGGTTCGTGCCCGCAGCCCCGCCGATGCCGGACGACGACGACCCTGTAGTGCGCAGCGCGGACGTCGCCGTCGCGCGCGCCTTCTTCCGTGCCGACGGACGGGCGATGCTGACCATCGCTGCGGCTGTTGTGGATTCGGCACCCGAACTCTCCTGGCGCCTGCTCGTCGCGGCTGCCAACGCGCAACACACCTTCGCGGGTCACGGCAGCTGGCTGGGCGTCGCATCGACCGTGCGCGACCGGCTGGATTCGGCGTCCTCGGACCAGCAACTCGGCCGGGCGCTCCTGCAACTCGCCGAGGCCTGGCACCGGCAGGACCTGCGTTCGGAGTCGCGCGCGGCGCTGGCCGCGGCCGGCGGTGCCCGCAAGGCGCTGACCCTGCTGGGCGCCAACCGGGCGGCCGCCGCGGCCGACATCGTGACCGCGCAGGCCGCGTTGTCACTCGGCCGCCGGCAGCTGGTCGAGGCCGCGCTGGCCCGCGCCGAGGGGCTGCTGACCGGTTCGAGCGACCCGACATACGCCGGCTGGGCGAGCACGGTGCGCGGCGTGCTGCACAACGACTACGACGAACTCGAGGCCGCCGACCACGAGCTGATGCGCGCCCGGGAGTTGCTCGCCACCGACGGCGACCGGATCGCCTACGCCACCGCGACGATCGAGCTGGCGCGGGTCACCTGGCGCCAGCATCACCTCGGGTCGGTCAACGTGTTGCTGACCGAGGTCACGACGCTGCTGCAGGACCTCGGCGAGCAGCATCTGCTGTCCTACGCGCTCGATGCGCGCTCAGAGATGAGCTATCAGCTCGGGCGGGACGAGGACGCACTGCAGGAGTCGGAGATCGTATGGCGCCGCGCGGTCGACGCCCAGGACCTGTTCCTGGCGGCTCGCGCTCGTCGTACCAAGGCCCGGGCACTGGCTGCGCTCGGCCGGCTCGACGAGGCCGAGGAGGAACTGCGCGAGAGCATCGAGGAGTGCACCGCACTCGACCGGCCGCTCAGCGTCGCGGCCGCCATGCACGACCTGTCGGTGGTCCTGTCCAAGCAGGGCCAGCATGCCGCGGCCGGTGAGCTGCGCCGGCAGGAACGCGCCGCCCGTGCCTCCGCGGACCTGGCCGCCCGCGAGGAGTTCGACAAGGCGTTCGGCCGACAGGTGGAGGATGTCGCCGACCCGGCGACGTTGTGACATGAAGGCGCCGGCGGTCGACTGCGACGACCGCCGGCGCCTTGCCGGTCCGGGTTGGTGCGACCACTGCGAGATCGCACCAACCCGAGCTTCGTGCCGGACGACCTACGAGACCAGTTTGCTGTAGTGGAACGGCTTGAACGTCCCGTAGCCGGAGTAGTACGGGTACGGGTTGATGCGGTGCACCGCGCCGTGACTGCCGCTCTCCTCGTAGGCCCAGTACGACGTGTGTGCGGTGTTGGCCCACTTCTGGAAGATCACGACGTGACCCTGGCTGCCGACGTTGGAGTTGAGCAACACGTCGCCGGTCCGAAGGGCCGACTTGGTGATGTACTTGCCGTAGTTCGGCATGGCCGACGTCGTCGTCCCGGGCTTGGCCAGGCCCCACGCCATCGACACATAACCCGAGCAGTCCTCGCGGTAGCCTTGGTAGTAGTGCGTCTGGCTGTAGGGGACGCCGGCGTCCACCCAGACCTTGGCCCGGGAGATCACCGTCGCACCGGTCACCGTGCCGGAGATCGCGCCGATGTGGTGCGACGCGTCGTTGTTCTTCAGCGTCGAGTTCAGGTTGCCCTTCACGCCCGTCGCGAACGACTGCTTCGTGCCGGCATACCCGCTGTTGTAGTAGACGTAGACCGTCTTGCTGGTCCGGTTCCAGACCGACGCCGCGTTGTTCTTCACGCACAACCCCTTGCCGGCGCCGGTGCCCTTGAACACGTAACACGTCGCCGGGTCGGTGCCGTAGTTGCTCACCGACGTGGTGAAGTCCGAGACCGAACCGCCCTGGTCGGAGTTGTAGTACAGGCAGAACTCACCCGACTCACACACCCCGTTGCGCGCCGTCGCCGCATGCGCCGGGACTGCCACCGTCACCGTTCCACCAAGTGCGATGGTGCTGCCCGCCAGGGCCACCATGGCCTTTCTCCGGAAAGTCATTACTCGGTCTCGCTTCCTGGTTCGGCGTCGGCGATCAGTGGTTGAACCAGGGCTGGGTCCAGCCGAGGTAGGTCTCGCCGAAGCTCGACTCGATGGTGGCGATGGTCGTCTTGTTGTAGTGGCCCGCCTGGTAACGGCCGTCGGTGCCGACGTCTGTCGAGGCGAACACGCCGCCACCGAGGGACAGCATGACGTGGCCGGCACCGCTCGAACCGCCCTTGAAGAACGCCAGGCCGCCTGCCGGCACGGTGCGGACGCCCGCGTGCTTGTCAACCGCCGGCACCTGCGTCCAGTGGATGTAAGCGGTCGACGAGCCACTGCTGGACCAGCCGTAGGCCAGACCCACGACGTGGTCGCACCACCCGGTGCCGAACGAGGTGCTGCCGAGATGGTTCTTCGCCCACGTCACGGCCTCTGCGCAGGTGCGCGGATTGCCGAAGGTGTTCTTGCAGGTGCTGGTGATCGCGCCGATGTGGTGGCTGGCGTTGTTGTTCTTCAGCGTCGAGTTCAGGTTCGCCTTCACACCGGACGCGAACGACTGCTTGGAGCCGGCATACCCGCTGTTGTAGTAGACGTAGACCGTCTTGCTGGTCCGGTTCCAAACCGACGCCGCGTTGTTCTTCACGCACAGCCCCTTGCCGGCACCCGTGCCCTTGAACACGTAACACGTCGCCGGGTCCGTGCCGTAGTTGCTCACCGACGTGGAGAAGTCCGACACCGAACCACCCTGATACGAGTTGTAATACAGGCAGAACTCACCCGACTCACACACCCCGTTGCGCGCTGTCGCCGCATGCGCGGCCGGCATCGCCATCGTGAAGGTCGCACCCGCGACCATTGCTGACACACCGACCAGAGCCGCGGTGCGGTTCATCCGAGAACGTGTGCTGACCATCATGACCATCTCCCTGACGTGGCTGGACGAGCGGAACACGACTCACTGTGCTGAGAGCCACTGCGAATCCGCTGCGGTCGGTTCGCAGCGACGCGTCGGATCCACCGCAGCGATAGCACCCGAATCGCAGTGCGCGCTCGCAGAATGGGCGAAATGAAAACGATGCAGAAGCTGTCCGTCACAGCCGCGGCTGCAGCCGTCGCCGCAGGCGCTGCACTCAGTGCCCACCCCGCACCGGCATACGCCGAGAGCTCGCCGACTCCCATCACAGCCAGCAATTTCTGGCTGACCGCCGACTACGGCACCACCTACAGCGAGCCGGTCGCCGGCTTGCTCAGCCAGGCCGGCAATGCGTCGGTCGGCACCGTCATGGACAACGCCAACCACGACCGGACACCGTCGACCGCGATCTCGACCCAGGTCCACGGCTTCCGTTGGGACTCCGGCGACAACAACGACTCCAACGTCGCACCGCAGGGCATCACCACGAGCCGCGACGCCGTCGGCACCACCAACGACGGGAGGTATGGCGGCCGGCAGCTCATCGCAGCCAGCTTCTACAACAACGACCCGAAGAGCAGCCGGATCAACCTGACCGACTGGGATGCGAACTATCCCAACAAGTACCGCTACATCCTGCTGGTCGAACCGACCGGCACGCGGTCGGCGCCGAGCTACAAGGACGTGCAGATCCACGTCGGCGGCATCGCGTGGTACGGCAACTACCTGTACGTCGCGGACACCGCCAACGGCATGCGCGTCTTCGACATGAGCAAGATCATCAAGACCTACACCGGCGGCGACAAGTCACTCATCGGCGCACACGACGGCAGGTTCTACGCGCACAACTACGCCTACGCGCTGCCCCAGGTCGGGAAGATCACCTCGCACGTGGCAACCGGCACGACCGGCCTGACGTGGTCGACGATCTCGCTGGACCGGCCGAAGAAGTCGATCGTGATGACCGAGTACAAGTGCCCGACCACCGTGACCTGCAACTACCCGAAGGGCACCACCCGCGCCATACGCTTCCCATTTGCTTCTGGCTCAACGAAATTCGCGGCCAAGACCTACGCCAGCCAGGCGCTCAACACGCCCTTCCACTACCTGAACGGCGTCGCGTCGCACAACGGCCGCTGGTGGTTCAACGACTCGCACGACAAGAAGCTCTTCTACTGGAGCGGCTCGGGTTCGGTCAGCAGCTACAACTGGGTCAGCTCGGGCGAGAGCATCAGCTACTGGGAGGACGCCACCGCCCCGGACGAGCTGTGGTCGTTGCAGGAGGGCCTCGGCAACCGCAACGTCTTCGCCGTCAACCAGTCGACGTATGACGGGTGACGTCAGTTCGAGAGGCCCGAGGTCGCGAGATAGAGGGTGCCGTGCCCGGACGCGGTCGCCGGGCACTCGCCCGCGCCCAGGAAGCACGACTCCCCCGGTGCGAGCTCGAGGTCGGAATCGCCGCAATGGATGGTCACCGAACCGTGCAGCGCCAGCGCGATGCGGGGACGTTCGGTGCCCGGCAGCGGCGTCTCGTCCCTGCCCGGTGCGACGACGTGCAACTGGAAATGGGGAACATCGACCGGGTAGGAACTGACCCGGCCGGGTGTCGGACGCTCCGGCACCATCTCGCGGTCGGTGTCGACGATCCGCAGCAGCTCCTCGATGTTGAGCGGCTTGGGTGTCAGGCCGGCGCGCACGATGTTGTCGGAGTTGGCGAGCAGCTCCACGCAGGTGCCACCGACGTAGGCGTGCAGCACGCCCGCGGGCACGAAGATGTAGTCGCCCGGCTCGAGCACCCGGTGCACCATCAGCAGCAGCACCACCAGGCCGATGTCGCCGGGGAACTGCTTGGCGGTCCGCAGCACGGCGTCGAACGCCTCGGCGTCGGGCCCCTGCAGGCGGGCGCCGCAGCCGGCGACCACCGCCGCGACGAGCTCATCCTGCTCGTCGGCGCTCAACCGCAGGAAGTTGGCCAGCAGCGTCGTGACGGGTGTCGACGAGCCGGAGACCTCCGCCAGCTTCTTGGACAACTCCGGAACGTCCAGCGAGTCCACCAGACGCTGGATGTCGGCATACGAACGCAGGCCCGCGAAGATCTCGAACCGCGTGACGGCCACGAGCGCTTCGGGTTTGGGCCACGCATCGACATACGTCCCGGACTCGGCCTCCAGCGCCTGCGCGGCGTCGGGGTGCACCTGGACCGACAAGGCGGTCTCGGGCGCGAGGATCTTGAGCAGGAAGGGGAACCGGCCGCCGAAGTACTCCGCCACCCGCGGGCCGAGCGCGAGCACCGGGTCCCGGGCGACGAGCTGGTCGAGGGTGGTGTCGGCGATGCCGGAGGGCGCGGCCTCGTGGGCGCCCATCCACAGCTCCGACTCGGGTTGTTCAGTCGGCGCGGACCGACCCGTGAGCTCCGCGATCACCGTGTGCGAACCCCACGCGTCGTTCTTCACCTGCGGTCGCAATTTGCCGATCGCGCGTGGAAACCCGGTCACTCCTGCCCCCTCGGTGCCGGCCGCTCCGCCCCGCTCACCAGCGACCGTAGGGGCCGCTGTTGTTGCGGCGCGCCCGTCCGGTGACCTGTTGCAGCGCCGGTCGCACATCGGCCAGGTAGACACCGGCCGCGACGACGGCCGCGATCTCGAAGATGCTGATCGGCGACAGAATGACGAGGAAGCCGATCATGGTCGCCACCGCCGTGATGGCCAGCCAGGCGGGCTTGCTCAGCTTGCCGGCAGCGGTGAACGCGTCGGAGCGCTGGCGGATGCAATCGACCAGCGCGAAGACCTGCATGGCGAAGAGCACGACGCCGAGCACCAGCGCGACCGTCTCCTGCAGGTGGACCAGACTTCCCATACCCCCCACCCTAACGCGGCAATCGTGTGCGTTTCGTGTGGTTCTCAGAGGCCTACCGCGGTGATCGCGCCCACGGGCTCGCCGTGCCCGAGCACGTCGGCGTGCCCCAGCAGGTCGATCGCCGGACCGGTGACGCCGGCGCGGCGCAGCAACGCCGCCATCACGACCGGCCGTGCGCGCTGGCCGCCGTCGGCGATCTTCACCACGAGTCCGCGGCCGTCCGGCAGGCCCACGGCATACACGGCCTCCGCGCCGTCCTTGGCGACCAGACCGTCGACGCCCCGGATCAGCGCGGTCACGTCGCGGCGGGTGCCGCCGAGGTATTCGGGATGTGCGCGGATGCCGTCGCGCACGGTCGCCTCGTGGCTGCCGGGCTGCGCCGCGGCGATCGCACCGAACGCCCGCGCGAGGCCGACCGGAGAGATCGCCATCACCGGAGCACCGCAGCCGTCGGTCGCGACCGCGGCGATCTGCTCGTGCGCGATGTCGCTGATGGTCTCGGCCATCGCCTGCTGCAGCGGGTGCTGCGGGTCACGGTAGGTCGCGATGTCCCAGCCGTTCACGGCGCAGGTCGCGAGCATGCCGGCATGCTTGCCCGAGCAGTTCTGGGTGATCGACGTCGGACCGTTGCCGTCGGCCAGCCACTCGTTGCGGGCCTGCTCGTCATACGGCAGGTCGGGGGTGTTCTGCAGGTCCGACTCGGTGAGGCCGGCGCCGGAAAGGATCTCCCGCACGCCTGCGAGGTGGAAGTCCTCGCCGGAGTGACTGGCGCTGGCGAGCGCCACGAGCTTGGGGTCGGACAGTTTCAGCCCGCTGCGCAGCATCGCCAGTGTCTGCATCGGCTTGTTGGAGGACCGCGGGAAGCACGGTGCGGTCGCATCGCCGACGGCGAAGTCGATCTCGCCATCGGGTGTGGTGATCACCGCGACGCCGCGGTGGACCGATTCGATGAAGCCACCGCGGTCGACGTGAGCCAGGACCGGGGCGTCGGACAGAGCACTGAGAGAGGAAGCCACGAGCCGACGATAGAGCCGTATGGCGCCGCCGCGCGCGCCGGGTCGGGAGCCGCCGTCCACCGACCGGCCGGCTACCGCCGAGTACGTCGCCACGCTCCGCTCGTGCGGCATCCAGCAGTGGTTGCAATATGGCCCGGAACCGCTTGACGACGTATGGCGGGGCGAGGATTGTTTCTTCCCACGCAGGCCCGAAAGCACCGTCCCGAGAAGGACGTTCGCGTTCTCACCCGCTTGGCCGGCCCGCGCTGGCCCGCGAGCGGACGCGGGCCGGAGGTGGCTGCGCCGGGGGCCCCGTCCGCAGGGTCCAGCCGACGCAGCGGGAGGGCAGAGGCAGCACGCCGTCGTACCGCCCGATCGAACGGCGTCGCCGGTTCGGCCACGCCTCCCGGACACTGCGAAGGAAGATCGAAATGCGCTCACGCACAGCCAAATTCGCGGCAGCGGCCATCGGCGCCGCCTGCTTCATCGCGCCCACCGCGCTCGTCGCCACGGCCGCCCACGCCGACCCCGCCAACGCACCGAACTCGTTCCCGATCACCCTGATGTGCGACGACGGCTCCAGCTATCAGGTCGTCAGCAACGGCAACGGCAACTGGACACCCGCGCACGATCTGAACGGACAGACCGTGCTGATCCCGTTGGCGTTCGGGATGCAGACCTTCACGGTGTATGACGCCTCCGGCAACATCATCGACCAGGAGTCCGTGCCGCCTTCGACCAAGACGGCAGTGAACGCCAACAAGCAGGCCACCAAGTCCTGCACCTTCTCCGGATCGCAGACCGCCCCTGATGGCACCCGGTTCGAGATCAACGGGTCAGTGATCGCATTCGCGACTCCGAACGGGCAGTAGGAGCACGGGAAGAGCCCCGCACACCGAACGGTGCGCGGGGCTCTTCGCAGTCAGTGCCAGATCAGTGGCAGCTGACCCTCTCAGGCGTTGTCAGTGGTCTCGACCGTGGCCTCGACCTTCGCCTCGACCGGCAGGGTCGGGACGGCGGCGGTGGTCTTCGCCGGGGTCGCCTTCTTGGCAGCCGGAGCCTTCTTCGCGGCGGCCTTCTTGGCCGGAGCCTTCTTCGCAACCGGCTTCTTGGCGGCGGCCTTCTTGGTGGTGGCCTTCTTGGCGACCGAGCTGCGGGTCGGACGCTTCGCGGCGCCCTGCTTGGCGGCGTTGCTGCGCACGACGGTCTCGGCCTCGGCCTCGACGGCACCGGCGTTGCGGCCGACCAGGCCGGCCAGGCGCTCGACGCCCTTGGCGGCTTCCTTGCGGACACCGAAGACGGCGGCGAGGGTGCTGTCGCCGGTCTCGGAGGCGTTCGCACGGGCGGCCGACACGACGGCGCGGCCCTGCTCGGTGGCCTCGCGGGTCACCGCGGCGCCACGCTGCGCGTAGTCGAGGTAGCTCTTGGCGAAGTCGTCATACGCACGCTCGACGTTGCCGGCAACGAGCTCGTAGCGCTCGGTGGCCAGCGACGGGATGGCGAAGATCTGGTCGCGAACGTCGTTGACGGTGTTGAGGATTCGCTCCTGAACGTTCTCCGGGGTGAGCTCGTCACGCAGCGACTGGGCGCTCTCGGTGGCGGAGTCGACGGAGTTGCGGACGGTCTCGACGGCAGCGTCGGCCGCGCCGATCAGGGCGTAGAACGGGGACTCGAAGGTGCTCTTGGAGGGCATGAACTTCTGCCTTTCTTTCGGGGTTCTTGGTCCGCGACATTCGGAACGTCGCGGTGGTTCGGTCAGTGGTCAGTCGCCGACATACGAGTCGTAGACGTCGATCAACGCCTTGCGCTGCTTGTCGGTGAGCCGAGGGTCGTTCTTGATGACCTGCCGCGTGTCGACCGGAGCGTCACCTTCGGGCAGCGCGTCGAGGATGCCGGCGTGCACGTAGATCTGCTCGGCCGAGATGGCCAGGCCCTTCGCGATCGCCTGCAGGATCTCCGCACTCGGTCGTTTCAGGCCGCGCTCGATCTGCGACAGGTAGGGGTTGGAAATCCCGGCACGATCGGCCACCTGCCGCAAGGAAAGCTGCGCCTGCTGGCGCTGCTCCTTGAGGTATGTGCCGAGGTCGGTCACCGGGTTCGGGCTCATGACCCCAGTATGCTAACTACAGTTAGCAAAATGCAAGCTGGGGCTAGCGTGAGTTGGGTCACCCGGTCCCGACATGACGACCGTCGTCCCTAAATCCCGCGAATCGGGGCTTCGGACGCACCAAGAGAACGACCGTCGTCCCTAAAACACGTGCGACGCGGCCCCCGTCCCCTTACGGCGTGACGATCTCCGTCTGCGCAGCGGCGATCTCCCCGGCATACAGCTGTATGTCGAGAGGGGTGTTGCGCTTGACGACTGCGAGCGCGATCGGGCCGTCCTCGGCATGCCGGGCGACGGTGGTGATCCGGCCGACGGGCCGCTCCCCCGGGACCTTGGCCAGCTCGGCGCCCTCGTCGGGCAGCACGTGTCCCGAGCCGTC
Source organism: Flexivirga sp. (assembly GCF_035551235.1). Classification (GTDB taxonomy): domain Bacteria; phylum Actinomycetota; class Actinomycetes; order Actinomycetales; family Dermatophilaceae; genus Flexivirga. The sequence goes on from NZ_DASZNO010000026.1 coordinate 73,152, forward strand.
GAGGTGCAGGAAGACCAGGCGCCGCGGCGGCTTGCCGAGGTTGTGCACGCGGGCGATGGTCTCCTGCCCGCGGTAGCAACCCTTGTGCAGGTGCACGGCGGTGCGCAGCCAGTCCAGCTCGTGCGCGATGGTGCGGTGATCGGTCTCCTTGCCGACCCGCGGCCGCCACGCGGCGACCCGCTCGGCCTCGGCGGCCCACGTGCCGGCCAGATGCCGGTCGCCGACCTCCTCCAGCAGCTGCTCGCGCGGCAGGATCAGCTCCCGCCACGCGCGGTCGGCCGCCGGGTGCGGGTCCACCACGCTGTATGACGCGGAGCCCGCGCCCAGCGACGGCCAGGGGTCCCGCCAGGCGATGACGCCGCGGGTCTCCTTCTCGGCGGGCAGCGACTCGTTGCCGATGGGTTCGCCGAGCACGGCATAGACGTCACTGACATCGGTGACCTCGACGCGCAGCATGAAGCGCATCGAGTCCAGCCACTGCACCAGCGCGGGCGCGGTGCCCGGCTCGACGGTGATCCAGGTGGTCTCGCCGTCGTCGACGAGGTGCAGGTCGTGCTCGATGTGACCGTGCGGGCTGAGTACCAGCGACTCCGCCGAGGTGTATGGCGCAAGGTCCGTCAACGCCTGGGTCGTCATCGAGTGCAACCAGCTGAGCCGGTCGGGGCCGGTGACCGTGACGACCCCGCGGTGGGACAGGTCGACCACGGCCAGGCCCTGCTCGAGCAATCGCTGCTCGCGCAGTGGGTCTCCGTAGTGTGCGGCCACGCCGGCGTCGAGACCGTCGGCCGGAACCGCACCCGGATGTGCCAGTAAGGGACTCTCCACAGATGCCGTCGTCACGCTTCCAGCGTACGTCGCCGCGATACGCCGCAAACGTCGCCCGGGGCGGGACCATAGACTTCGCGCATGACTGGGGACAACCGTGACGACGAGCTGCCCGGCACCAACGAGGAGCCCTTCTACGACCCGGACCCGACCATGGAGCAGCCGGTCGCGACCGTCCCCGGCTCCGACGAGACGAATGCCGCCGAGGCCGGCGGTGGGTATGCCGCGACCGCGACCCGCGCGAGCCGCCGGCGCGGGCGCAAGAAGAAGGCCGGCTGGCTGAAGGTCACCCTGCTGACGTTCCTGTCGATGTTCCTGGTCGTGGTGCTGGCGTTCGTCGGGTTCGCGCTCTACCTCAACCACGTGCTCAGCTCGAACATTTCGCACGGCCAGGCGTTGCCCAGCTCTGCGGTGAAACCCGCAGGGGATGCAGGAAACTCGCAGAACATCCTGCTGCTCGGCAGCGACACCCGATCCAACAAGGTCAAGGATGTGCGGGCCGACGCGCGCGCTGACGTCATCCAGCTGGTGCACATCAGCAACGGCCACAAGTCGGTCCAGGTCATCCACTTCCCGCGTGACCTCTACGTGTCGATCCCGGGCCACGGCAAGAACAAGATCAACGCCGCCTTCGCGTATGGCGGGCCGGCGCTGCTCGCCCAGACGCTGTCGCAGATGCTCGGCGGCATCGTCATCAACCGCTACGCGATCATCGACTTCAAGGGATTCGCCGACCTGACCAACGACCTGGGTGGCGTGAATGTGTATGTCTCGCAAGCCTTTGACGAGAAGGGCTACGGGAGCTTCGGCAAGGGCTACAACAAGATGAACGGCGACCAGGCGCTGGGCTTCGTGCGAGAGCGGCACCAGCTCAAGGAGGGGGACATCGATCGCGGCCGCAACCAGCAGGCGTGGATCAGCGCGGTGGTGCGCAAGACGCTGTCGGCCGGCACGCTGCTCAATCCGGTCAAGCTCACCAACACGGTGAAGGACCTGACGAAATACACCGAGGTCGACGCCGACACGTCGGCGGGCGACATACGCAATCTCGCGCTGGACCTGCGCAACCTGCGCTCGCGCAACATCACCTACTACACGGCGCCGTTCACCGGCTTCGCCAAGGACCCGGTCGCCGGGTCGATCGATGTGGTCAACGAGCCGCAGATGAAGAAGCTGGGCCAGGCGCTGTACCACGACAAGATGGCCGACTACACCTACGGCAGGAACTCCATTCAGTAACCAGCCCCTGCTCGTTACGATTGCGCCGTGCCCATCGAACTCGACACGACCATGCATCCCGACCTCGCGCCGCTCGCCTGGCTCCTCGGTGAGTGGGAGGGCACCGGCGTCGCCGGTTACCCCGAGTTGCCGACGGTCAACTTCGCGCAGGAGATCAGCTGCACGCACGACGGCCGGCCGTTCCTGCGCTGGGAGACGCGCAGCTGGGTCGTCGGCGAGGACGGCAGCCGCGGTGAGCCGTTCGAGACCGAGCTCGGTTTCTGGCGGCCGCTGCCCGAGGGCGAGGTGGAGCTGCTGTTGTCACACCCGACGGGCGTGACCGAGCTCTACTACGGCAAGACCGAGCCGGCCAAGGCGGAGTTGCGCACCGACGGTGTGCTGCGCAGCCCGGACGCGCGGGAGTATTCCGCGGCGCACCGGCTCTACGGCTACGTGCAGGGCGGCCTGATGTGGGCCACGGACATGGCGGCCCTCGGCCAGCCCCTGCAGTCCTACGCCTCCGCGCAACTGAGTCGTTCTGCTGCTACCGGTTGATCATCCACTGGGCGGCGTAGGCGAGTACGCCGGTGCTCAGCACGGCCGCGATGCCGTAGGTCAGTCGCCCGGCCGGCTCGTCGGTGTCGAGCTGCCGCAGCACCCGGCGCAGCGCGGCGCCCACGAAGCCCGCGAGCAGACCGGTGAGCAGCATGGCGGCGAGCGCCTGGGTGTCGGTCAGCCCGATGATCAGGCCGAGCAGCACACCGAGCAGGACGCTCGCCGGCAGCGACCATTCGTTGGCGTGCTCGGCCGGCAGGACGGTGTCGACCAGCAGACCGAGCACCGCGGCGCCGACCGCGACGGCCACGGCCGCATCGCCCTGGTCGTATGCCGCAGCGCCCGCGCAGAACATGCCGCTCGCCAGCACCGCCAGGCCGAGGGCGCAACCTGCGAGCGAGACCACCAGTGACTCGCGGCCGTCGGTGCGGATCAGTTGGTGCAGGAACGCCAGGACGAGGCCGATCGCGAGGACGAGGCTGATCGCCTGCATCCCGTCGTCGTCACCGGAGAAGACGACGACTCCCGCCATACCGACCGATGCTGCGGCGAGGACGAGGCTGATGCCGGTCGGGCGTGGCAGGCCGAGCAGCAGTGGCCAGCCCCAGGCGAGCGCGAGCCCGGCCGCGAGGACGGCGTATGCCGAGACGTCGTGCCCGGCATACGCACCCAGGATCACAAGGGCGGCCGTCACGACGCCGCCGATCAGCGCGAGCGAACTCGTGGCGATGCGGGACGTGGGTGATTCGGTCAGCGGGGCTCCTGGCACGACCCGCATCCTCCCATCACCCACCGGCGAAGGGCGGCAGCACCTCGACAATCGACTCCGCGGGCAGCGCCGCCGAGCCGTCGATGCGGTGCCCGTCGAGCAGGTATGACGCGACCTTGAGCACCGGCGCCAGACCCGGGTGTGCGTGCAGCGCGGCGTCGCGCAACTCCCCCAGATCGGCTGCGGCCAGCCGCTCCTCGTGGGTGCCCGCGGCTGCTTGCGCGGCCGCCCAGTAGCGGACCGTCACCTCGTGCATCGGCTCCTCCAGATCACGGCCTGGACCGTGTGTTGCTCGTCACCGCTGCACCCTTGGCGGATGTTCGCGGTCTGTTCACCAGTATTCTTGCAAGGTATGGCCCGCCTGTTGCTGCTGACCGACGCGCCCGGCGCGAGTGTCGAGGTGCTTCCGGCACTGGGGCTGCTGAGTCACCGGGTTCGCATTCTGTCACCGCAACCGCAGGCCCTGGTGGAGCCGCCCGAGTGCGATCTTGTGCTGCTCGACGCCAGGCGTGACCTGGCCGGCGCCCGTGGCCTGAGCCGGGTGCTGCGCACCAGCGGACTGTCGGTTCCTCTCGTCGCGGTCTTCACCGAGGGCGGTATGGCTGCACTGACCGGCGAGTGGCAGATCGACGACGTGATCCTGGACAGCGCCGGCCCGGCCGAGGTCGATGCCCGGCTGCGCTTCGCGATCAGCAAGGTCACCGAGGAGGAGGACGAGGCGCCAACGCGCATCACCGCCGGCGGCCTGGTCGTCGACGAGGAGTCGTATGCCGCCAAGATCCACGGCCAGCCTCTCGACCTGACCTACAAGGAGTTCGAGTTGCTGAAGCACCTGGCCGCGCACCAGGGCCGCGTCTTCACCCGAGCGCAACTACTCCAAGAGGTCTGGGGTTACGACTATTTCGGCGGCACCCGCACCGTCGACGTGCACATCCGCCGCCTGCGCGCCAAGCTCGGCCCCGAGCACGAGTCCCTGATCGGCACCATCCGCAACGTCGGCTACCGCTTCGTCGGAGGCCCCGGCGCCCGCCAACCCGACTCAGACCCCACCCTCGTCGATTGAGATCCCTGAGGAGCGCGTGAGGAACGAGCGCGCCTACGCTCGATCCCTGAGGAGTTCGTGAGGAACGAGCGCGCTACGCTCGCTCCCTGAGGAGCGCGTGAGGAACGAGCGCGCTGACGCTCGCTCCCTGAGGAGCGCGTGAGGAACGAGCGCGCGTCTCGAAGGGTCGAGCTCCCACTCAGCCCGACACCGCAGACAACGCAATCGCGACGACCGCACCGGCCAACATGCTTGGCCCGTAAGCGAATTCGCCCCTCCGGTCCGTGCGTCGACTGACCATCAGCGCAGCTGCGACAAGCCCGCCGATGAGGAACGTCGCAAACGTCGCGCGCACCACCTCGGTCCAGCCCAACCAGCCCAGCAGCATTCCGAGCAGGCCGGCGAGCTTGACGTCACCGAAGCCGAACCCGGACGGCAACAACAGCAGCAGGAAGTAGAAGGCGAAGAGCACGACGCCCGCGATGACCGCACGCACGAGTGCCGACCAGTCACCGCTCGCAGTCGCACCAATCACCAGCAGTAGCAACAGGATTGGATACCCGGGCAGCTGGATCGCGTCGGGCAACCGATGCACATCGAGGTCGATGAACGCCAACGCGACCATGGCCCAGCCGGCGACCACGAACACCGCAGCAATCACGACGGGCTCGGTATGCCGGACAGTCACCCAGAGCAGCAGGCCCAGGAACGCGGTGGCGGGGACGATCCACCAGGTATGCCGAGCCGGGAGCACGCGCTCCTCCGGCAGCCGGTAGCCCAGCCCCCTCAACCTGGTCCGCAACAGCAGTCCGACGACGCAGCCGGCCGCATATACCGCCAGCGAGACCAACCACGCAAGCATTTTGCAGCAACACCCCTCTTTACCAAACCTTGAAGAAACTTTTGGAAAACGCTAGACGCGACTTTACGTCGGGACTACCTTCAAATCACTTCGATCCACCGAACACGCACGCTGGTTCTTGATACGCAACTTGCTGAGTCGTTACTTACACGCAACCGGATCGATCTTCCGGGCCCGCCTATGGGTCCGCTGTCTGAAATTTCTAATCACACCCGTCACGGGGGGCATCGTCATGCCGTCCGGAAGGAGTTCGTCATGTCCAAAGCACTTACCCGCGCCCAGATCCACGTCGTCAACGCCGTCCAGGGCAAGAAGGACCGCGGTGCCACGATGGTGGAGTACGGCCTGATGCTCGCGCTCATCGCCATCGTCTGCATTGTGGCCGTCGGCATCATCGGCACCAACCTGAACACGGTATTCACAGACATCGGCGGGAAGATCAAGGGCCTGGCTGCCTGATCGCTTCTCGATGACTCCCCTTCCGGGCCGTGGCGGCACTTCCCCCGGCCCGGAAGGCTAGTCCCTCAACAGCCACAGGAGTGGTAATGGTCCAAGCGCTTCTCAAAGCGTGCGTGCGGCATGCATCTTCTGTCGCCACGCGACGAGAGGCTGGCGCGACCATCGCGGAGTACGCATTGATGGTCGGCCTCATCGCTCTCGTTGCATTTGCCGCTGTAAAGGCGCTGGGAATAGCAACCAATTCACTGTTTGCTGGATTCCCTACATCCTTCTAAACCGCATTCATGGACTTTGCGACAGTCGCTGTTCTGCATCAATGCGAACCCGCGAACCATCCGTATCAACCCAGGGGAGGCAGAATGCGTGCAATCAGAAACTTGCACAAAGGGGAGCGCGGCGCCTCGCTCGTTGAGTTCGCGATCGTTCTGCCACTCTTCCTGCTGCTCATCGGCGGAATGGTCGACTTCGGGCGCGCCTTCTACACCGAGGTGATGCTCACCAATGGCGCACGCGAGGGGGCACGCAGCGCGATGTACTCAACCTCGGATACGGCCGCCATCGACAGTCGTGCGTGGGCCGCTGCCGGCAACAACTCCTACGTCGTTAACGTCACGAACCCGTGCGCGAGCAACTCGCTTCCAAGCGCGCGCGTCACCGTGACCGTAACCAAGAACGACTTCGAGTGGATCCTGCTCGGCCCGGCAATGAACATCGTGACGTTCGGCAGCGGTAACGCCCTACCGACGACACTCACGGGGAAAGCGACAATGCAATGCGGCGGCTGACTCGACTGCTCGCCGGCCGGCGAGCCAATGGTGAACGCGGTGCCGTCCTCGTACTCACCGCATTCCTCGTGATGTTCGTTGCGATCGGCATGCTGGCGCTCACTGTCGACCTCGGCAACGTCACATACAACCGCGCGCAACTGCAGAACGGCGCCGACGCCAGCTCGCTCGCGCTGGCCACTGCTTGCGCCAACGCCACTGCAACGAGCTCAACGCCGTGCGGTGTGAACTCAGATCTGACGGACTTGGCGGTCAAGAACGCGAACGTCACCGATCAGTCCATGACAGTGCTCGCGCCGCCAGCCAGCACGAAGACCTGCATCAACGACAAGGGCAAACAGTACGTAACCGCCCATGGCGGCACCACGACGTTGCCGGCGTGCGGCGACCCGACTGCGGCGAACATCTCGGATCTGAGCGCGTGCCAACCATGGCCGATGAGCAACGCCCCCAACAGCGTCTCGTACGTCGAAGTCACCACGCAGACCAAGATGCAGAACGGCACGAGCATCCTGCCCTTCCACTTTACACAGATTCTCACCAATGGCAAGTACGTGGGATCGACCTCCGAAACCTGTTCGCGTGCCGCATGGGGACCAGCGGGAAGCACCGGTCTCACTTTCCCGCTAACCATCGGCGAATGCGATTGGAAGAAGGACTCTGCCTCCGGCGGCAACTACGCCCCGGTGCCGCCCTACACCCCGGGACCCTCAGCCCCAACCAAATCAGGGCCAAAAGACTCGTTGCCCATTGTGCCGAGCGCTGTCGCACCATACGTCAGCGGGATTTTCTCCCACTCCGACGCTGATAACAGATGTTCCAGTACACCCAACGGCGGGTTCGATTGGCTCGATCCAAGTGCGAATTGCATCATCAATGTCGATGCCGAGAATTGGGTCGGCAGCGACCCGGGGGCGTCCGTGCCGACCGGGTGCAAGGATATCTTGCAGAAATACCTCGGCAAGCAGGTTGCCGTTCCGATCTTCGATGACGAACGAGGCACGGGCGACGGCGCTGAATACCACATCGCGGGAATCGCGTACTTCTACCTTGCTGGGTGGGACAACATTCCATCGATCCAGCCTGACAAGACCACCGCCGTCTATCACGAGCCCAGCGGCGTTTGTACCGGCAAATGCACCAGTAGCACCGAGTACGTGTGGGGCTGGTTCACGACGGGACTACTCCCCATCGACTCGACCATCAACCCAGGTGGCGACGACTTCGGTGCCGAAGTCATCGCCCCCGCCGGCTGACCACAGAAAGCACTGACTCATGAAACGAAGAATCGTCGCTATCGCCGCGGCACTGGTGCTCGCTCTGGTGGGTGCGCTGCTGGTGGTCAGCTATGTCAATGGCGCGGACGCCCGAGCCGTTGACGCACAGAACCCGGTGACGGCCTACGTCGTCAAGAAGGTCGTTCCAGCAGGGACCACCCTCGCCGATGCGCAGAGCCAAGGGCTGATCAAAGCGACCAAAGTGGCGCAGACCGGTCGGCCCGCGGGCGTGCTGAGCGTGGTCGATGCGAGCAACAGAACGCTGGTGGCGACAACGGACATTCAGCCGGGCGAGTTTGTGATGTCCGCACGCTTCGGTGCGAAACAGGCCGGTGAGAAGGCAATCGCCGTGCCCGACGGCAAGGTCGCCATCTCGGTCCAACTCACGGCACCTGAGCGTGTGGCCAACTTCATCACGCCCGGATCGCACATCGTGGTCTACGCGACTGCCGGCATCAAATCCGCCGGCACCGACGAGAAGGCGAAAGCGTTCAACCAACTCGACGTGAAGGGCACCAATGTGCTGCTCGCCGACGTCGAGGTGATCGCGTTCGGCAGCACTCCCCTGCAGAACCCGAGTGCCGACAACTCATCGGACAACGCCGACAAGAAGAGCTCAAATGATGGCTCCAGCCAAAATGACTCGGCCTACTTGGTGACCGTTTCAGTCACCCCCAACGAGTCCGTCAAACTGGTGCACTCCGTGAATCAGTACACGCTGTACGCCGGACTGCTCGGTTCGGGCACCAAGGTTGATCCCCAGGGTGAGATCGACGACGGGAACGTGTTCGGTGGAAACTCTGTCCTCGGCAACGGCACGCTGGCAGGTGCGAAATGACCGTCCTCTGGGATCCCGCGCAGAGCGCCCTCGACACCTTCCGGATCGCCCTGGGCGATGACCTCGACCTCGTCGCGCACGGTGCCGCCGTCACCCGGGAGGTGGACAACGGCGGGCACCATCTGGTGGTGATCGGACCGGACGTGCCTGCCGAGAGCGCCTACCAGTTGGCCGAGCAGCTTCGCATCGACCGCCCCGCCGTCGGTGTCCTGCTGCTCCGGCACCGGCTCGAGGTGGCTGTGCTGACGCAGGCCTTGCGCAGTGGTGTGCGGGAGGTCGTCCAGGCCGATGACCATGCCGCGCTCGTCGACGCGGCGCGCCGCAGTGAGGCCTTGAGCGCACAGATGGGCGCGACCTCGGGTGGATCCGACACGACAGGACACGTCGTCACGGTCTTCTCCGCCAAGGGCGGCGTCGGCAAGACGACGGTCTCAGTCAACCTTGCGGCTTACCTCGCCAGCAATGGTGCGCGAACGCTGCTGATCGACCTGGATCTCATGTTCGGGGATGTCGGGATCTGCCTGCAACTGCCACCGACGACGTCGATCATGGACCTCGTCTCGATGACCGGTCACCTCGATGCGCAGGGCATGGCATCGGTCGTTCAGCGCCACGAGGCAAGCGGGCTGGATGTGCTTGTGGCACCTCACGATCCGGCCGATGCGGACCGTGTGCCGGCCGACCTGGTGAGCGAGCTGATCAGACTGGCGCGCACCAATTATGACTACGTGGTGCTGGACATGCCGCCGTCAATGCCGGAGCACGTGCTGGGTGCGTTCGATCTCAGCGACTTGCTGGTGCTGGTGTCCACGCTCGACATCCCCGCGGTGAAGAACCTGCGCCTGGCGATCAACACGCTCGATGCCCTCGGCGCGTCCCAGCAGAACAGGTTGCTGGTCCTGAACCGCTCCGACCTGAAGGTCGGCTTGTCCAGCAAGGACGTCGAGGCAGCACTCTGCTATCCGGTCAGCGCTAAGTTGCCGAACGCACTGAGTGTGCCGGCAGCATCCAACCGCGGGATGGTGCTCGCCGTCGACAACCCGAAGGACAACTTCGCCGTTGCTCTTCGCGAATTCGCCGACCACAAGGTGCGCCCGCACTTCGGCGAGGAGCCGACGCGCAGCGGCGGCCGACGCATCCATCGAAGGAAGGCTGCGAAGTGACGAACCTGGCAGACCGCATCGACTTGGCCCGTCAGGCCCAGACCACTGTCTCGGCCGACGTCCGGCCGACGACCATCGCCGGACACGGCCGGCACTCTCGCACGCTTGACCCGTTCGCACCGGTCAAGGATCGGGTCCACCAGGCACTGGTCGAGTCGCTCGGCCCACGCCTCTACGACCCGAACCTGCCGGAGACCGAGCTTGCGACGAAGGTGCGGACCACCCTGCAAAGCGTCATCGAGGCCGAGCAGACACCGATGTCCCACGCAGACCGGACCCGGATCGCCCAGGAGATCTCCGACGACATCCTCGGGCACGGACCGTTGGAGCCCTACCTGCGAGACGCGGACATCACCGAGATCATGGTCAACGGCCCGTCGGACATCTTCGTGGAGCGTGGCGGGCGGCTCTACCCCACCGATGCGTCGTTCAGCGACGACGCGCATCTGCGCCGCACCATTGACAAGATCGTCGCTCGCATCGGTCGACGAGTCGACGAGTCCAGCCCGATGGTCGACGCCCGGCTTCCCGACGGCTCGCGGGTGAACGCGGTGGTCGCACCGGTCGCATTGGATGGCGCGCTGCTGACCATCCGCAAGTTTGCGGCCGACCCGTTCACCGACAACGACCTGATTGCCTTCGGCACCATGACCCCGACGGTCCGGGACTTCCTGCGGATGTGTGTGCTCGGCCGGCGCAACATCCTCATCTCGGGCGGCACAGGCTCCGGCAAGACCACGACCCTCAATGTGTTGAGCGGATTCCTCCCCGAGGAGGAGCGGATCGTCACCATCGAGGACGCAGCAGAGCTCCAACTGCACCAGGAGCATGTGCTCCGGATGGAGGCTCGCCCGCCCAATATCGAGGGCCGTGGCGCGATCGAGATCCGCGACCTGGTCCGCAACTCGTTGCGTATGCGACCCGACCGAATCATCGTCGGTGAGGTCCGCGACGGAGCTGCACTGGACATGCTGCAGGCGATGAACACCGGCCACGACGGATCGCTGACCACAGTGCACGCCAACAGCCCTCGCGACTCACTCTCCCGATTGGAGACGATGGTGCTGATGGCCGGTGTCGACCTGCCCGTTCGTGCGATCCGAGAACAGGTCTCCAGCGCGGTCGACCTCATCGTGCAGCAAACCCGGCTCAAGGACGGCACCCGCCGGATCGTCGCCATCACCGAGGTCGTCGGCATGGAGTCAGGGATCGTCACTCTGCAAGACCTCTTCACCTTCGACTACTCAGCCGGCCGCGATGCCCAAGGGAACTTCCTCGGCCGACTCGTTCCCACCGGCATACGCCCGAAGCTCGTCCAAGAGCTCTCCGACCACGGCATCGAGGTGCCGATCCATTTCTTCGGGCAGGCCGGGCTATGACGAACACCCGTCGCTTATTGCTCGCCTCGGTGCTCAGTGCCGCGGCTACTCTCACGTGGGCGGCGCCGTCGGGCGCCGACAGTGCGCCGAAGGGCACCATCGGAGACGTCAAAGCGAGCGGCGGCACCTACCAAGGGGTCTTGACGTTTCGGGACAAGCAGGTCGTGCAGGTCGACCCGAAGTCGGTTACTGCGACGGTCGACGGGACGCCCGTGCCCATCTCCGTGCGCGGCACCAGCCACCTCGAACGCACTGCGTTGCTGCTCATCGACACCAGCGGCTCAATGGGCGACAAGGGCATGCAGACGATGCGCCAAGCCACTGCCGTCTACCTCAACGAAGTGCCGTCCGATGTGAAGGTCGGTGTGCTGCGTTTTTCCTCGACCTCGAAGTTGGTGCTCAAGCCGACAACCAACCGCGCAGCCGTGCAGCGCGCGGTCGACGGACTACGGGCCGATGGGAACACCGCGCTCTACGCCGCGGTGAAGCAGGCGACGAAAACACTTGGCACAACTGGCGATCGCGGCATCGTGTTGCTGAGCGACGGCGCGGACACTCAGAGTAAGAATCCCGGTAAAGATCTCGCTGCCGACACCGCGGCGCTCAAGGCACAAGGCATCCGGGTCGATGTCGTGCGGTTCAACAACACTGACCCAGGTGCAGGGAAAGCGCTCGCTCAATTCGCTGCGGTCGGCGGCGGCTCGAACGTGCTCGCCACCAACAGCGCCGGTGTCGCAACGGCATTCCGGTCTTCAGCGCAGGCACTCAACTCACAGTCGCAGTTCACCTTGTCCCCGGACAAGTCATTGAGCGGCGACCACGCGCTGACTCTCGCCGGCGAGGCCTCCGGCAAGCCGTTCACCGTGACCCAGAAGGTCAGCTTCGGTGCGATCACTCCCCCCGGTCCTTCGTCGGCTTCGGCTCCGGCGCCCGCAGCGGCGACTCCGACACCGAGCGTCGGTTCCCCGCCTTGGGTCGTGTGGACCGGCGGAGCGCTGCTCGCGCTCGCAATTTTCGTGCTGACCTACGTGCTGCTGGCCCCGTCGATCCGCACGCGTCGCGAGCGCCGCATCTCCAGCGTGCAGTCTTACCTTGACGCCGCTGCGCACCAGACGAAAACTGCGCAACAACGCGGTCCATCCGCCGCTGGCGACGCGATCGTCCGCCTCGGCGATCGCCTTATGAGCAAGCGCGAAGGAACCGCGCGCACCATGCTGTTGATCCAGCGGGCCGACCTGCCGCTGCGGGCCGGTGAATGGTTGGTTCTGCGCGTGGCCGCGGTGCTGGTCGGCACTGCCGTCGGTGCGTTGTTGCTGAGAGACGCTGCCTGGTTCGGCGCGATCATCGGCGCGACGGTCGGCTTCGTCGGACCGGCGGTCTTCCTTCGCTTCAAGGCGTCACGACGCACACGAGCCTTCGAGGCGCAGCTGCCGCAAGTGGTGACTTTGGTTGCGACCAGTCTGCGTAGCGGCTTTGGTCTTCCACAGGCTTTGGAGTCGGTGGCGCGCGACTCGGCGGAGCCGGCCGCGAAGGAGCTTTCCCGGGCCCTTGCCCAAGTGCGCATCGGCGCTGACCTTGCCGATGCCCTCGATGACCTCGCGACCCGGATGGCGACGGAGAGCCTGCACATGGCTGTGATGGCGATCCGGGTCCAACGCCAGGTCGGCGGCAGCCTCGCTGAGACGCTCGACACCACAGCAAAGACGCTTCGTGAGCGCGAAGCGCTGCGCGGCCAGGTCGCCGCGCTGTCGGCTGAAGGACGCTTGTCCGCTGCGATCCTGATCGCCCTGCCGATCGGTCTCTTCTTCTACATGATGGTTGTCAATTACGACTACATCCAGTTGCTCTGGACCAGCGTCGCTGGCCTGGTCATGATGATCGGCACCTGCGTGATGATGGTTATCGGCACCATCTGGATGCGCAAAGTCGTCGAGATCGAGGTGTGAGATGACTGTTGTCTATGCAGGAGCCGCACTGATCGCGGGCGCAATACTGCTCACCGTGATGCTGCTCGTCCGTTCCTCCGACGACTCACAGACCGTCGGAAAATCACTGGCACTCATCAACGGAACAGCTGTCGGCGGTCGCAGGATCACCGAACCAACAGCCGACGGCCTGGTCGATCGCCTCTTCGAGGTGACCGCCCGCGCCACTCGTCGACTCACGCCATCCTCCGTCAGCGAGCGTTTGACGCGCGGTTTGGACCGCGCCGGCCACCCGGCACCTTGGACGGTCGAACGCCTGCTGGGTGCCAAGGGCGTCTGCGCGATCATCGGCGCGTTCCTCGGGCTCATGCTCGGCCACGGCCTCACCATCTCCGGTGTGTTCCTCGCGGTCCTGCTGGGTGTATTGCTCTTCTTCCTGCCGGACGTCTTGATCTATAACGCGGCCACGCATCGGCAAGAGCACGTCGCCCGCGGTTTCGCCGAGGCCCTCGACATGCTCACTATCTGTGTCGAGGCCGGACAGGGCTTCGACGCGGCGCTGCAGGAGGTCGCGCGCAACCTAAACGGTCCGATCGCCGGAGAACTCGCACGGATGACTGCTGAGATCCAGATCGGTACCTCGCGCAGCGAGGCGTTCCAAGGAATGGGCGAGCGGGTGAACCTGCCCGAGGTGAAAGGTTTTGTCAGCGCGATCTCTCAGGCGGACAGACTGGGCATCCCCATCGCGTCGGTGCTCCGTGAGCAAACCGTAGCCATGCGGCTGGCCAGAAAGCAGAGGGCCGAGGCTCAGGCACAGAAGGTCACCGTCAAGATTCTCTTCCCGCTGGTCCTGTGCATTTTCCCAGCGCTCATGATCGTGATCCTCGGTCCCGGTGGCATCCGAATCTTTGAGATGTTCTCCAGCGGCGGACCTCTGTGACGGACCGTCAACTCCGCTTCGACGAGTGCCCCCTTAAGCACCGTACTCAACTGCCGCGCCTCCGTTGAGGCACGATGTCGGAGTGACTGCTGCAAAGGAACTCCTGGCCATAGCCGACCGCGCCGCGTCATACGACGGGGTTGATCCTTTCTCGGAGCAGACCCGGCTGGCGCTGCGGCATACCGAACCGCAGCACGTCCTCTCCGCTGACGGTGGGGTGACGGCGGGTGCGTATGTCGCCGACGACGGTGCCGTCGAACTCGTCGTCGACCCGGAGCGCCGACGGGACGGACTCGGGTCGCGCCTCGTGCAGGACGTTCTCGGGAAGCGGCCCGACGCGCGCTTCTGGGCGCACGGGGATCTGCCGGGGGCACAGGCGCTGGCCGCGTCGAAGGGAATGACGATCGTGCGGAATCTCTGGCAGATGGGCCGGGAGGTCAACGCGTCGCCAGTGATCGTAATCCCCGATGTGCCAGCGGGATTCAGCGTTCGGTCGTTCGAGGAGGGCGATGAGGAGGCCTGGCTGGATCTCAATCGGCGCGCGTTCGATTACCACCCCGAGCAGGGCAAGATGACGCGGCAGGATCTCGACGAGCGGATGGCCGAGCCGTGGTGGAGCCCGGCCGGCCTGATCCTCGTATTCGATGACGCCAGTGGGGAACTCGCGGCATCGCACTGGACCAAGGTGGAGCCGGCCGAGCCGGCGACCGGCGAGGTCTACGTCGTCGCCGTCGACCCCGGGCACCAGGGGCGCGGGCTCGGCAAGCTGGTCACCGCGCTCGGGCTCGATCACCTGCGGTCGCGTGGCGTTCGGCGCATCGAGCTGTATGTCGAGGGTGACAACGACGCGGCCGTTGCGACATACCGGCGGCTGGGGTTTGAGCGCACGGGCGTTGATGTCATGTATGCCGTGACCTGACGCGAGGGGCCTCGAGACGCGGCTCGTTCCCCTTCGAGACATCCGCTCGTCCTCACGGATTCCTCAGGGCGCAGATCACCGCTCCTCGGCCAGCGCGCTCTTGGTCTCGATACACCTCCCCCGCTTCGCTCCTCCGGCACTCGACCCGCGAGCGGGGGGACCTCGAGACGCCTCCCCCGCTTCGCTCCTCCGGCTCCTCGGCCACCTCGGGTCGGCCCCCTCGGGGCGCAAAGCTGCGGTGGCGGCTCCGTTTTGGGATTATGTCGCTATGGATTCTGAGCCGACGATTGATGCTGCCGAGGACCCGGCGACGCAGACCACTGCCAGCGATGCGTCGTTGGTGCGCCTGCAGAGCCGCGCTGCGCAGCGGTCACGCGGCGACAACGGGCGTTTCATCCGGGTCGCGCCGGAGCTGGACACGACCGTGCACGAGGAGCTGCCGGACGACCGGTTCCTGGATCGCGAGATCTCCTGGCTGCAGTTCAACGAGCGGGTGCTGCAGCTGGCCGGCGACCCGCTGGTGCCGCTGCTGGAGCGGGCTCGCTTCCTGGCGATCTTCGCCAGCAACCTCGACGAATTCTTCATGGTGCGCGTCGCCGGCCTGAAGCGCCGCATCGCCACCGGGCTCGCCGTGCGCTCGGCCTCCGGGCTGGAGCCGCGCGAGGTGCTCGACGAGATCAGCAACGCCGCGCACGAGCTGATGGCGGTGCACGCCAAGATGTTCCAGCGGCACATCCGCCCGGCCCTGGCCGACGTCGGCATCCGCATCGTGCGCCCGGGCGACTGGACCGACGCCGACCGCGCCTACCTCAACAAACTCTTCCGCAACCAGGTCTACCCGGTGCTGACCCCGCTGGCGGTCGACCCCGCGCACCCGTTCCCCTACATCTCCGGGCTGTCGCTCAACCTCGCCGTCGTGCTGATCAACCCCAAGACCGACCGCGAGCACTTCGCGCGCGTCAAGGTGCCGCCGCTGCTGCCGCGGCTGATGGCGCTGCCGCCCGGCGAGGACGAGGACAAGCTGTATGACGCACGGTTCGTCGCCATCGAGGACGTCATGGCCGAGCACCTGCAATACCTCTTCCCCGGCATGGAGGTGCGCGAGCACTTCACCTTCCGCGTCACCCGCAACGAGGACCTCGAGGTCGAGGAGGACGACGCCGAGAACCTGCTGACCGCCCTGGAGAAGGAGCTCACCCGGCGCCGCTTCGGGCCGCCGGTGCGGCTCGAGGTCGCCGACGAGATGGACGACCACGTCATGGACCTGCTGGTCCGCGAGCTGGGCGTCCGCGACGACGAGGTCTACCGGCTGCCCGAGCCGCTGGACCTGCGCGGGCTCAATACCCTTGCCGATCTTGACCGTTCAGAGCTGCGCTGGCCGCCGTTCCTCGCCAAGCCGCACCCCGACCTGGCGCCGGTCGAGCGGTCCGCGCAGTCCGACGTGATGGCGGCGATGCGCTCGGGCGACATACTCCTGCACCACCCCTACGACTCGTTCTCCACGTCGGTGGTGGCGTTCATCGAGCAGGCCGCCAACGACCCGCACGTGCTGGCGATCAAGCAGACGCTCTACCGCACCAGCGGTGACTCGCCGATCATCGACTCCCTGATCGACGCGGCCGAGGCCGGCAAGCAGGTGCTGGCGGTCGTGGAGATCAAGGCCCGCTTCGACGAGGAGAACAACATCACCTGGGCGCGCAAGCTCGAGCGCGCCGGGGTGCACGTCGTCTACGGCATGGTCGGCCTCAAGACGCACGCCAAGCTGTGCCTGGTGGTGCGCGAGGAGAACGGCGAGATGCAGCGCTACGCGCATGTCGGCACCGGCAACTACAACCCGAAAACCGCTCGCCTCTATGAGGATCTGGGCTTGCTCACCTGCGACCGCGAGGTCGGCGAGGACCTGTCCCGCCTCTTCAACCAACTCTCGGGTATGGCGCCGCGCAGCAAGTTCAAGCGGCTGCTGGTCGCTCCGCGTTCGGTGCGCACCGGGTTGCTGGAGAAGATCCAGCGGGTGACCGAGGCCGCCCGCGACGGCAAGCGGGCCCGGCTGCAGATCAAGGTCAACTCGCTGGTCGACGAGGAGATCATCGACGCCTGCTACCGCGCGTCGATGGCCGGCGCCGATGTCGACATCTGGGTCCGCGGCATCTGCTCGCTGCGCCCGGGCGTCGAGGGACTGTCGGAGAACATCCGGGTCCGCTCCATCCTGGGGCGCTTCCTGGAGCACTCGCGGGTCTTCCGCTTCGTGATCGAGAGCTCCGAGGAGCACGGCGGCCCGGCCGAGGACATCGTCTACATCGGCAGCGCCGACATGATGCACCGCAACCTCGACCGCCGGGTCGAGGCGCTGGTCCGCATCACCGACCCCAAGCACATCCAGACCCTCGGCGCACTGCTGGACGAGGGTATGTCGAACGACACCTCCTCCTGGCACCTGCACGGCGATGCCCGGTGGGAGCGACATCACCTGGACGCCGAGGGCAACCCGTTGCGCGACCTGCAGTCGGACCTGGTCGCCACCTACGCCAAGCGCAAGCGCAAGGCTCGCCGCCGGTGACGGCACGCACGACCACTCTGCGCACCGGCACCGTCGCCGCCGCGGGTGCCCTGTTGTGGCGTCGCAAGGGTGACAAGCTGCAGGTCGCCCTGGTGCACCGGCCGAAGTATGACGACTGGTCGTGGGCCAAGGGCAAGCTCGATCCCGGCGAAACCTGGGCCCAAGCGGCAGCGCGAGAAGTGTTGGAGGAGACCGGCTTTCGGCCACGGCTCGGCATACCGCTGCCTCGGTCCGTCTACGCGATGCAGCGCGGCACGCTCAAGGAGATCCGCTACTGGGCCGCCGAGGTGATCGGCGGCAGCGGCGAGCTGGAGAACGAGATCGACGAGGTCGCCTGGCTCACTCCCCCGCAGGCGCAACGCCGGCTGACGTATGTGCGGGACGCTCTGCAACTGCAGACCCTCGTCGACGCCGACCGCGCCGGCACGCTGCAGACCTGGCCGCTGGTGGTCGTCCGGCACGGCGACTCCGTGTCCCGCAAGCACTGGGACGAGCCGGACGCGCTGCGGCCGCTGGACGGCGACGGCCGCAAGCAGGCGGCCGCCCTGGTGCCGCTGCTCGCGGCATACGGCATCGAGCGCGTGGTCACCTCACCCTCGACACGCTGCCTCACCACCGTCATGCCGTATGCCGCAGACGTCGGCATCCCCGTGCACACCAAGGCCGGCCTGTCCGAGGAGACCTTCGAGCAGGACCCCAAGCGCGCCATACACAATGTGAAGCGCCTGCTGAAGCGCGCCGAACCGGTCGCGCTGTGCACTCACCGGCCGGTGCTGCCGACCGTCCTGGACCGGCTGCGCAGGACGACCGAGCCGGACAGCGAGGTCCACGAGATCCTGGCCGTCGCCGCCGAGGACGGCATGGCCAAGGGCGAGGCGCTGGTCTGTCAGATCAGCGGCAGTGGCAGCACCGCGCGAGTGATGAGCGTCGAGCGCCATACCCCTTCCTGACCGGAACCGGCAGCCTCCGCGACAGCGGGCCGGGCCATCTCGTTCTTGAACTAGCCATACGCAAGTAGTTGCGTATAATTGAGATATGGCGAAGACGCTGCCGATGAGTCGGTTCATCCAGAACTACAACCAGCACCTGACCGAGGCCGAGCGCACTGATGATGTGCTCGTGCTCCAGCAGCGTGCTGGCCGGCCTGCGTGGGTGCTCGAAACCGAGGACCGGGCTCGGACGACCGCCGAAGCGACCGAATACGTAGCGACCGTCCTTGCCACCATCGCGCACGACGAGACCCTGATTGCACGGTTCGCCGCCGCGCTCGTGCAGGCGCAGCCATGGGTCGCATTCCTACCCGAACGGGATCGGGAGACCTTTGCCACCGAAGCCGCCGACACGCTCCGGGCGTGCGCTTCCATCGGGAAGTACACGGCGTTCGCAGACCTGGTCCATGACTGGCGCAACACCGCCGAGGTGTGGTCGGACGCCGAACTCGCTGAGTCACTCGCAGGCGACGTCAGCGAGCCGCTGAACCAGCCTGTCTGATGGCGCGTCCCAAGCGCGGTGACCAAGTCCCACCGCCATCCACTGCGAACGAGTGGGATCTTCGCTACGCGACGAAAGAGTCGCTGGCATTCGCGGAGATGGAAAAGCAGTTCCCCGGCAACTGCGCCGAGGCGAAGGCACGGTTGAAGGTCGCGCCCACTTCGCGATCCGATGTGCAGAAACAGTTGCGCGGCTCACTCGGGAAGCGGCGCATCAAAGGTGTCGAGATGGATCAGTGGCAGCTCGACATCTCATCGGGCGCCCGCCTCTGGTACTGCATCGACACCGACCAACACGTCGTCTGGTTCACGCTCGCGGCGATGGGTCATCCCCGTGCCACCGAAGCGAAGGGGAAACACGCACCGCGCAATCGGTAGGCCAGGACCGTGATGAGCGTCGAGCGCCATACCCCTTCCTGACCGTTTGCTGGCCGAAAGCCCGCCGGACTCTCATCAAGGTGACGTGACGCGTTCACCCGTCGTTCACCAGCGGGGTGGTAGCCCGTCACCCGGCTTCCCTACGTTCTGCGGTGACCGGCCGACATGGCCGGCCCGAAAGCTTCATTGTGGGAAGGCAGTTCTCTTGAAGATCACGCGTATTGGTCGTGCGTCCGGTCTGGCCGTCGCTGCAGCGCTCGCGCTCACGGCCTGCGGAAGCGCCTCCAACTCCGACTCCAGCAGCTCGGCCGGCGGCAACGCCGCGGCCGGCTCCTCCGCCGGAGCGACCGGCAGCAACGCCGCCGCCAGCGACTGCTTCTCCGGCAGCCTCTCGGCCGAGGGGTCCACTGCCCAGCAGAACGCGATCACCCAGGCGATCTCCAGCTACCAGACCAAGTGCAACGGCGCGAAGGTGACCTACAACGGCACCGGTTCGGGTGCGGGCATCACCAAGTTCATCGCCAAGCAGACCGACTTCGCCGGCTCCGACTCGGCGCTCAACCCCGACAAGGGCGAGCCGGCCAAGGCCAAGGCTGCGTGCAAGTCCGACGCGCTCGACATCCCGATGGTGACCGGCCCGATCGCGGTCTCCTACAACATCAAGGGTGTCGGCAAGCTGAACCTCACACCGCAGCTGATCGCGCAGATCTTCTCCGGCAAGATCAAGACCTGGAACGACCCGGCCATCAAGGCCGCGAACAAGGGCGTCAACCTGCCCGGCACGAAGATCTCGGTGTTCTTCCGCTCCGACTCCTCGGGCACCACCGACAACTTCACCAACTACATGAACACCGTCGACCCGAAGGACTGGCCGCACAAGCACGACAAGACCTGGAAGGGTTCGGTCGGGCAGGGCAAGGCCAAGACCGCCGGTGTCGCGAGCGCCATCAAGGCGACCGACGGTGGCATCGGGTATGTCGAGTGGGGCTACTCCATCCAGAACAAGCTGAACATGGCCACGGTCGACGGTGTGCCGCTGACCGCCGACTCGGCCGGTAAGGCCGTCGAGGCCGCCAAGGTCATCGGCAAGGGCAAGGACCTGTCGCTGAAGCTGGACTACAAGACCAAGGCCAAGGGCGCCTACCCGATCGTCCTGGTCACCTACGAGGTCGTCTGCTCGAAGTACGCCGACGCCACCAAGGCCAAGAACGTCAAGTCGTTCCTGTCCTACATGGCCTCGCCCGACTTCCAGAAGCAGCTCACCGGCGTCGGTGCCGCACCGTTGCCGGCACCGATCCAGACCAAGGTTGTCGAGTCCATCAACTCGATCAGCTGACGTCAGTAGTGACAAGCTTGCGGGGGTGTCGTGATCAGCGACGCCCCCGCAGGCGTGCGTCAGCACCTTCCGCCATACCGCACCATCAGCCCGGCACCCAGCTCCACGCCGCGCAGTTCACGGAGACCGAATGAGTTCATCGACCGGCGCGTCGCTCGCCGACGAGTTGCCCGACCCCGAGGGGCGGCCACCGCTGCACAGCGACAACGCGAACACCGGCCGCCTCGGCGACCGCCTCTTCGGTGGCGCCGCCACCGGTAGCGGTCTGCTGATCATCGCCATCGTGGTGCTGATCGCGATCTTCCTGCTCTTCCAAGCGATTCCGGCGATCGGCCAGGACAAGGTCAACTTCCTCACCAGCCGCGAGTGGCAGGTCTCGGAGAAGAAGTTCGGCATCCTGCAGATGTTGTGGACGACCGTCGCGACCTCGGTCGTCGCGCTGGCGATCGCCGTCCCGTTCTCCATCGCGATCGCGCTCTTCCTGACGCACTACGCGCCCAAGTGGCTGGCCGGTCCGGCCGCCGCACTGATCGATCTGCTCGCTGCTGTGCCGTCGATCGTCTACGGCCTGTGGGGCTACTTCATCGTGGCGCCGAAGTACGAACCGCTGCAGAACTGGGTCACCGACCACCTCGGCTGGTTCCCGCTCTTCGACAAGGTCGGCGGCGTCGGCGGCGGCACGACGATCTTCCTGGTCGGTGTGGTGCTGGCGATCATGGTGCTGCCGATCGTCACCGCGCTGACCCGCGAGGTCTTCTCGCAGGCGCCGGCCGCGCACCGCGAGGCTGCTCTGGCGCTCGGCGCGACCAAGTGGGAGATGATCCGCACCGCGGTGCTGCCGTTCGGCAAGCCCGGCATCATCAGCGCGACCATGCTCGGCCTGGGTCGTGCACTCGGCGAGACCGTCGCGGTCCTCTACATCCTGTCCTCGCTGCCGGGCGGCACGAAGTGGACCTGGTCGCTCTTCAACGGCGGTGACACGTTCGCGTCGAAGATCGCCAACAGTGCCGCCGAGTTCACTCCCGGTGTCGGCACGGGTGCCTACATCGCGGCCGGCCTGGTGCTCTTCGTGCTGACCTTCGTCGTGAACGCCTTGGCCCGAGTGGTCATCGAGCGCAGGAGGGCGTTCTCCGAATGACATTCGACGTGAAAGACATTGCGCCCGCGGATGCCGGCGATCTGGGTGGACTGAACCACGGCAAGTCGGGCATGCGCGCGGTGAAGAACAGCATCGCGACCGTCGTGATCTGGGCGGCGTTCATCATCGCGCTGCTGCCGCTGGCCTGGATCCTGTGGACCGTGCTGTCCAAGGGCATGAGCACGATGCTGGACGCCACCTGGTGGCAGAAGGACCAATCGGGTGTCGGCGCACCGGGATTCGACCACAACGTGCGCGGTGCGCGGCACGCGATCATCGGCACGCTGCTGATCGCGCTCGGCACCTCGGTGATCGCCATCCCGATCGCCGTGATGACCGCGATCTACCTGGTGGAGTACAGCCGGGGCAAGGTCGCCAAGGCGATCAGCTTCATGGTCGACATCCTCTCGGGTGTGCCGTCGATCGTGGCCGGCCTGTTCATCTACGCCGTCTGGGTGACCTTCTTCGGGTGGCAGCTGAACGGTTTCTGCTCGTCGCTGGCGCTCGTGCTGCTGATGGTGCCGGTCGTATGCCGCTCCACCGAGGAGATGCTGAAACTCGTCCCGAACGAGTTGCGCGAGGCGTCATACGCACTGGGTGTGCCGAAGTGGAAGACGATCGTCAGCGTCGTGCTGCCGACGTCGTTCTCGGGCATCGTGACCGGCTCGCTGCTCGGCTTCGCGCGCGTTGCCGGTGAGACGGCGCCGCTGCTGATCCTGGCGCAGTATTCACAGTTCCTGAACCAGAATCTCTTCTCGGGCAACCTCGCCGCGCTCCCGACCCTGATCAACACCAACCTGCCGAACATGGCCGGTGACTCTGTCAGCGCCGACCGGGTCTGGGGTGCGGCCTGCACCCTGATCCTGCTCGTCCTCGTGATCAACGTGATCGGCCGGGTCATCGGCCACTTCACCAAGGTCAAGAGCTGACCCCCCACCACGTAAGAAGCTAGGAAAACACTTCATGGGTAAGCGAATCGACGTCAAGGACCTGAGCGTCTTCTACGGCGACTTCAAGGCGGTCGAAGGCGTCACGATGACCGTCGAGCCGCGGTCGGTGACCGCGTTCATCGGTCCGTCCGGGTGCGGCAAGTCGACGTTCCTGCGCACGCTCAACCGGATGCACGAAGTCACGCCGGGCGGTCGCGTCGAGGGCAAGGTCATGCTCGACGACGAGGACCTGTATGCCGCCTCGGTCGACCCGGTCGCGGTGCGGCGCACGGTCGGCATGGTCTTCCAGCGCCCGAACCCGTTCCCCACCATGTCGATCCGCGACAACGTGGTGGCCGGGCTGCGGCTCAACGGCGTCAAGAACAAGAAGGTGCTCGACCAGAAGGTCGAGGAGTCGCTGGTCGGCGCGAACCTCTGGAACGAGGTCAAGGACCGGCTGAACAAGCCCGGCGCCGGCCTGTCCGGTGGCCAGCAACAGCGGCTGTGCATCGCACGCGCCATCGCGGTCGAGCCGCAGGTGCTGCTCATGGACGAGCCGTGCTCGGCGCTCGACCCGATCTCGACGCTGGCGATCGAGGACCTGGTGACGCAGCTCAAGGAGCAGTTCACCATCGTGATCGTCACGCACAACATGCAGCAGGCCGCGCGCGTCTCGGACCGGACGGCGTTCTTCAACCTCGAGGCCACCGGCAAGCCGGGCAACCTCATCGAGATGGACGACACGCAGCAGATCTTCAACAACCCGAACAAGAAGGCGACCGAGGACTACATCTCCGGCCGCTTCGGGTGAGTTGTTCGGTTCGGCTCCTCACGCGCACCCCACTTGCCGAGTGACGGCTTCTTCGCCGAGTGACGGCGCCATACGGCCGCCACTCGACGAAGAAGCCGTCACTCGGCATTTTTGGCGCCACCGCTCGTTGATTTGAACGCACGTCCATTTTCGTGAGCCTCGCCACATCCGCACCCATTAACCGGCATCCAGGGTGCAGTTCACTTCGCGTTCCTGCATCATTTACCCGTGGCGAAGAACAAGGAGAGCCGTCGCCCACGGTTCCGGGGGCGCAAGGGCAACACTCTCCAGATCGCCGACTCCCACGGCCATCGCAGCACCACTCCCCTGGTCCCGCTCGAGGATGAGCTCACCAAGGAGGACGGCAGTTTCGCGTTCGGTTACTGCAAGAGCTGTGACTGGACCGGCCGGGCCCGGCGGTCGCGGGACAAGGCCCGCGAGGACGCCCGCGGTCACCGTGCGGACTGCGGCGGCAAGGGCAAGGTCATGCTCGGCGCCACCGACCACCGTTGACGAATCCGGACAGATCCGCACTGCGGACCAGGGAACAACCTCGGCGCCGACGCCGTTAGGCTTCATGGTGCGCCGGGCCGCGGCAGCCCCGGGTCCCAAAAATAGCCGCTACGAGCGGCCATGCGCCGTGAGGCGCTCCCGGTCCGGCGCACCGACTTCTTCACTGTGCAGCTCTCTCCGCGCACTTTTCTCGCGACCGTCGTCCCAAAAAACACCGGTATCCCGGCCAAAGCCGCATCTTCCGAACGACCGTCGTCCCAAAAACACCGGCATCCCGGCCAAAGCCGCATCCTCCGAACGACCGTCGTCCCAAAAACACCGGCAGACACCGGCCGACAATGTCAGGTCAGATTGCCGGCCCGCCACGCGCCGGCAGCGCGCTCGAGGTCCTGTGCCGTGTCCAGCAACGCGGCCGCGCTGCGGGTGGCAGCGCCGGCGCTCGGCTCGTCATACCCGTCGTGGGTGTCCGCTCGATAGGCGCGGCCCACGGAGATGATCCGGCAGAACGCCGCGGCACGCTCCAACGCGACGGCCAGATCTCCCTCGAAGACGCCGGTGAGTATGGCGTCCACCAGTCCACGCAACGCCTCCGGTGACGGCGGCTCGGCGACTCCGGCGATCACGTGCTGCACATCGGCGCGCAGCCGTCCCGTGTCGTAGTCGGCGGCCGCACCGGCGGCATCGCGCCGCACGGATTCATGGATCGCGTAGAGCCGCCACAACGCACCCGGCAGGCTGACCGCCGGACGCCCGGCCCACAGCTCCGCGACGGTCGCCATACCGAGTTCGTCGACCAGGCTCACCAGGCGGCGGGTGAGCTCCGGGTCATCAGCCGCACGGCCGGTGCCCACCAGCACTGCGGCCGTCTCATGCGCGATCTCCGACACCTCCGCGGGGTCGACCCCACGGGATGCCTGCGCGTCGAGCTCGCCGGGCCCGAACATCTTGGGTCGCCGCGGTTGCCGCGGTTCCTTGTCGCTTGTCATCGGCTCCACGGTAAGCGACGACGCTGTCCGGGTGACAGCGCACGAGAGTCCAATGAGCCTGAGCAAATGGCTCAGTCGAGGCGGTTCAGGCCGAGGACGACGATGACCGCCTGACCCGCCTCATCGCTGGCTGCCAGGTTGACCTCGGCGTCGATGCCCCAGTCGCCGTCACCGGCCGGGTCGTGCACCACCTGGCGCACCTCCCACTTCTCCTTACCCCGCTCGATGCGCAGGTATGCCGGGCCGCGCGCGTCGGCGTCGAGCAACATCTCGTCGTGCTCGTCGAAATAGGTGGAAAGGTCCTCGTGCCAAGCGGATTCGTCCATCACGATCTCGGTGGCGGGCTCGGTCGACGCGGCGACGGAACGTTCCAGCGCGGCCAGCGCCACGATGTCCCGACGGGCGGCGAGCTCGAGCCGGTGGAACATCCCACGGCGGATCTGGATGGGGAACGCCTTGCCCGTCGTGATCGAACGCGGCTGGTGCACCAGTGCCGCTTCGCGCTCCTCGTGCAGCGCCGGGTTGACCAGCTCCTCCCACTCGTCGAGCAGGCTGGAGTCGGTCTGCCGGATCACTTCGCCGAGCCACTCGATCAGGTCGGACAGCTCGTCGGTCTTCGCGCTGTCCGGCACCGTCTGGCGCAGCGTCCGGTAGGCGTCGGTGAGGTAGCGCAGCACGATGCCCTCGGACCGCGCGATCTCGTAGTAGCGCACGAGATCGCCGAAACTCCAGGCGTTTTCGTACATCTCCCGGACGACGGACTTCGGCGAGAGCGCCTGCTCCCCAACCCACGGCTGGGCGCTGCGGTAGGTCTCGAAGGCCGCATCGAGCAGTTCGGCGAGCGGCTGCGGCCAGGTGATGTCCTCCAGCAGCTCCATGCGCTCGTCATACTCGATGCCGTCGGCCTTCATCTGCGCGACGGCCTCGCCGCGGGCCTTGCGCCGCTGGGCGATGAGGATGGGGCGCGGGTCCTCCAGGATCGACTCGATGACCGAGACCACGTCGAGCGCATGCGCCAGCTGGTCGGTGGCCGGGTCGTTCGCATCGGGCAGGACATCCAGCGCGGCCAGCGCGAAGGGCGACAACGGCTGGTTGAGCGCGAAGCCGTCCTGCAGGTCGGTGATCAGCTGCAGTCCGCGCCCGTCGGGCAACGGCTCCGGCAGGCGTTCGACGACGCCTGCCGTCAGCAGCTCGCGGGTGAGCGTGATCGCACGACGGGCCAGGCGCCGGCGACGTCGCGGGTCCTCGTGGTTGTCGCGGACCAGGTCGCGCACCGCGGCATACGGATCGCCTTCTCGGGCAATGAGATTGAGCAACATCGAGTGCGTGATCCGCATGCGTGACTGCAGCGGCTCGGGGTCGGCTTGCACCAATCGCTCGAAGGTGTCCTCGGTGTAGTTGACGAAGCCTTCGGCCGGCTTCTTGCGCTGCACCTTGCGCAGCTTCTTTGGGTCGTCGCCCGCCTTGGCCAGCGCCCGGGCGTTCTCGATCTGGTACTCCGGTGCTTGTACGACGACCGCGCCGCTCGTGTCGAAGCCGGCCCGGCCGGCGCGACCGGCGATCTGGTGGAACTCACGAGCCTTCAAGAGACGCTGCCGGGTGCCGTCGAACTTGGTCAGCCCGGTGAAGATGACGGTGCGGATCGGCACGTTGATGCCGACGCCGAGGGTGTCGGTGCCGCAGATGACCTTGAGCAACCCGTCCTGGGCGAGGGTCTCGACGAGGCGCCGGTATTTGGGCAACATGCCCGCGTGGTGGACGCCGATCCCGTGGCGTACCAAGCGATTCAGGGTCTTGCCGAAGCCGGCGGAGAAGCGGAAACCGGCGATGACCTCGGCGATGCGTTCCTTGTCGACCTTGCTCAGCATGTTGATACTCATCAGGGCCTGGGCCTGCTCGAGCGCGGCGGCCTGGGTGAAGTGCACGACATACGCCGGGGCTTCCTTGGCGTAGAGCAGCTCCTCGATGGTCTCGTGCAGTGGTGTCATCGCCCAGCGGAAGCTCAGTGGCACCGGCCGCTCGGCCTGCGCCACGGTGGCGGTCGGCCGGCCGGTGCGTTTGGTGAGCTCCTCCTCGAAGATCGTCACATCGCCCAATGTCGCTGACATCAGCAGGAATTGGGCCTGTGGCAGCTCGAGCAACGGCACCTGCCACGCCCAGCCGCGCTCCGGCTCGGAGTAGAAGTGGAACTCGTCCATGATCACCATGCCGACGTCGGCCGTGCGCCCCTCGCGCAGCGCGATGTTGGCCAGCACCTCCGCGGTGCAGCAGATGATCGGGGCGTCCGCGTTCACCGAGGCGTCGCCGGTCAGCATGCCGACGTTGTCAGCGCCGAACATCTCGCACAGTGCGAAGAACTTCTCCGACACCAGCGCCTTGATCGGAGCCGTGTAGAAGCTGACCCGGTCGCCGGCGAGTGCCGCGAACTCCGCAGCCGTCGCGACCAGGGACTTGCCGGATCCGGTCGGTGTCGCCAGGATGACATTGGCACCGGCCAGGAGCTCGATGATCGCCTCCTCCTGGTGCGGGTACAGCGTGAGGTCGCGCTCCCCCGCCCAGGCCACGAATCGCGCATACGTCTCGTCCGGGTCGTCGGTGTCGGGCAGGCGCTCGTAGAGATTCATGGTGCGGTAAGTGTCCCAGGCGTGCGTCGCCGGTATGCCGAGAGTGCGGTGGGGCGCACGTTCGGCATACGCGAGAGACTCGGGCACAGGCGATGTGACGCACACAGCGCGCGTTGACTACGCTTACCTGGCGCGTCCGCGCGAGGGCCTTTAGCTCAATTGGTAGAGCTGCGGACTTTTAATCCGTAGGTTGTGGGTTCGAGCCCCACAGGGCCCACCACGCACACTTCAGGGGTCACACCCGTAGGTGCGACCCCTGAAGCAGATCGTTCCGGTCAGTTGTCGAACTGGTCCTTGACGTCCTCCAGCTTGTCCTTGCCCGACGCCTTCACCTGGTCGGCCTGACCCTCCATCTTGGTGGAGTCGTCATTCGTGGCGTCGCCGACGGCTTCCTTGCCCTTGCCGGTGGCTTGCTGTGCCTTGTTCTTTGCCTTGTCAAACAGTCCCATGAGGACCTCCCTGCGGTCGTTGACGTCGGTCGGAGGATGCCTACCCGGACTCCCTCGGCTTCATGCACCGAGGAATGCGGCGTTCGGACCCGGCGTAGCCGGCCTGTGTCAGCCCTGCGACGCCTTGCTCTGGTCGGTGCTCTCGGTGATGCCCAGGCCGTGCTTGTTGCCGGTGTGCATGATCCCGGACAGCGTGCTTTCCAGGCTGGTCAGCGAGTTGAGGTCGCCGCTGGTGATCTTGCCCTTGAGCCCGCCGAGTGCACCCACGGCGTTCTCGATCGGCGCCGCCAGCACCTTGCAGAGCGTCGGGTTCGCCTCGACGTTCTTCTTGGCGTTGTTCATCAGCTTCAGGTCGAGCGCCGAGACCGCGACGCCCTTGATGATTGCCTTGATCCGGCCGTGTGCGCCCTTGTGGAACTTGCCTTCCTTGTAGGGCTTCCAGATCCAGTGGTGGAACGTGCCGACGGTCAGGCCGACATCCGTGACGAACCTGGTCTTGGCGAAGGACCGGGTGTTGGAGGTCGGGCACTTGGCCGCGGCGTTGGTGGCGGTTCCGGATGAGCCGGCGCCCGACGATGGGGCGGCCGAATTGCTCATGGCGGCAGCGCTCGAGGAGGCTCCGGAGCCGGAATTCGACGATGTCGAGGAGGAGCCGTTGTTGCAGCCGGCCACGAGGGCGAGGCTGAGCAGGGCAGGTACGGCGACAAGGCGCGGTAGTGGAGTCATGTGCTTACCGTTTCGTAGGTATATGTGAAAACGGTGAATGCGGGCGCAACGGCTAGACCTGCTGCCTGATGAAGAGCGCAGCGCGCTCGAGCGCCTGATCCGCCTCATCCAAACTTTCGGACCATGCCTGGAACACATGCGGAACGCCCGCGGTGATGTCGAGGATGACGTCCACCTCCGCCATACGTGCTCGCTCGGCCAGCCGCACGGAGTCGTCGAGCAGCAGCTCGTTCGTGCCCACCTGCAGCAGGATCGGCGGGAACCCGGTCAGGTCGGCGAAGACGGCCGGCGCGAGCAGCGGCTGGTTCGGATCCTGGCCGCCGACATACAGCTGGGCAGTGTGGCCAAGCCCCTCTCTGGTGAAGAACGGGTCGACCCCTTCCTTGGTGATCATGGACGCACCCGTGCGCGTGTGATCGAGGCCCGGCGAGAACGCCACGATGGCAGCAGGCATCGGCAGACCCGCATCGCGAGCCGCAAGGCACGTCGTCACAGTGAGCCCACCACCGGCCGAATCACCCGCGAACACAATGGAATCCGGATCCACACCACGATCCAATAGGCTGCGGAACGCAGCCACACAATCCTCGATCGCGGCCGGAAACGGGTGCTCCGGCGCGAGTCGGTAGTCCAGCGAGAACGCTCGTATGCCGGCGCGCCTGACCAGGTTCGCGGTGAGAGTCATCGCGGTCTCCGGCGAGCCCAGCGAGAACGACCCACCGTGGAAATAGAGGATCGTCCCCGACGCGGCGTCACCTGCCGGTTCGACGAGGACTGCGCGGCGGCCCGCAAGAGTGGTCCCCGTCTGCCGCACTCCGGCCGGTATGGCGAAAGTCCCCATGAACGCCGCGAAGCCCACTCGCAACTGCTCGACCGACGGTCGCTCCGGAGCGTGCGTCGCGGCACGCAATTCGGTCGCCAGCGCGGTTCGCTGTTCTCTGGTCATGCACCCGCTCTTTCGTTGGGGGATCCGCCCGACGATCGTGAGCAGCGCACCGACGCTAGAAGCACTTCCGGTCAGGCCATGTCCGGTTCCACGTCGAGCACTGGTCCGGCGCCTCTCGGAGTGGCAGGGTCTGTCGGAGTGGCAAGGTCGTTGTCACACATCAGTTACTGATACGCCCGACAGCGAGAGGTGGAGGCATGAGCGCGCTCTCGGTCGACGGAATCCTCGGGAGCATTCGCTACCTGGTTCTGGGGACGGCCGACGCGGACGGCAACCCATGGACGAGCCCGGTCTTCTTCGCCCTGCTCGACCGCGAGCGCGTCTGCTGGGTTTCGTCCCCGCAGAGTCGGCACTCGCGCAACATCGCCGAACATCCGGCCATCGCGATCACTGTCTTCGATTCGACCGTCGCGGTCGGATCGGCCGAGGCGGCATACTTCGACGCGACCGCCGCGGCGCTCCCGCAGGACGAGGTTCCCGGAGCGCTCGCCGCACTGAATGCCCGCCTTCCCGCAGGCAAGGAACTGGACACCGAGGACCTCGAGCCGGCCGGTCCCTTGGTCGCGTATGCCGCCACGCTGCGGCGACGCTACGTGCTCGTCCGCGGGGGAAGCACGGAGTCGACCCATGCGTTCGACACGACGGTTGAGATCTGAGTTTGCTTGACAGCTGGTCGATTTCGCTCGGACGCTCCGATATGAATTCGTTACCTTCCGACGGCCAACCGCGGTCGGAATCTGGGAGTCTTCCAGTCATGAACACTCGGGGCTACGCCATCGCAACCACACTGACAACTGTCTGCGCGCTCGGCGCGATCGGCGCCGTGGGGCCATCGGCCCTCGCAGCGACACACGACATGACCGGCGTCGCGCACCTGGCAACGACCTCGCCGGTGCTCGGATCGGCACACAGCTTCACTCACGGTCTCGGCAGCAGCCGCCCGAAAACCGTTGACTTCGGCGGCGATCCGACCAGCTACATCAAGAATGTCCACTGGACGTCATGGGGCGGCAAGGTCGCCACCGGGACCGGCACGGCGTGCCGGCCGCCGGCCGACGGACCGATCGCCTACTGCAAGCCCACCACCGCCAAGGTCAAGGCCTTCGCACTCGGCGGCTGCGCCAAGCACGGGCGCCCGGCATACACCAGCGTCGAGTGGTGGTTCCCGGTCGATGGCGCATTCAACCCGAAGAACAACTCGGTCTTCAATGCGTGCACCGCTGACGTTCGGTAGCCGAGCGCAGCGTGGTGCTTGGCGCTCACTCAGTTCCAGAGGGTGAGCTTCTGCGGGTTCATCACGAGGTGCACACCGGTCACCACACCGCCGGCAACCTCCAGCGTGGCGACCCCGAAGACACGGCCTTCGTTCCACAACGCGAAGCCGAGCCCGTCGGGCGTCTGTTGATCCAGCACCTCGGCCGACGGGTTCTTGGCGACCGCACCGAGCAGGAAGCGCGCGACATTGGTCGCGCCGGCCACCGGCCGCCTGGCAGCCGACACCACGCCACCACCGTCCGACCTGAGCACGACCTCCGGATCGAGCACCGCAACCAGGGCTGCCAGGTCGCCGGCGCGTGCCGCAGCCGCGAACGCCCGCACGGTTTCGTCGTGTTCGCCACGAGAAGCCTGCCGACTACGACCCTGCTGGACACGGCGACGCGCTGACGTCGCCAGCTGACGACAAGCCGCCGGCGAGCGCCCGACGACCTCGGCGATCTCGGCGAAGGGCACCGCGAAGACGTCGTGCAGCACGAAGGCGACGCGTTCCGCGGGAGTCATCGTCTCCAGCACGAGCAGTAGCGCGGTGCTCACCGACTCGTCGAGAGTCACCCGGTCGAGTGGGTCCGCGGCACTGTCCTCGGACACCGGCAAGGCATGTGCGGGCACCGGTTCCGGCAGCCACGGCCCGACATACCGCTCCCTGCGGTGCCGTGCGGAGGCCAGCACATTCAGGCAGACCCGGCTTGCCGCGCGGGTCAGCCACGCACGTGGCACGTCGATCGCGTTGCGCTCGTCCTGCGTGAGCCGGTACCACCGCAGATACGTCTCCTGCACGGCGTCCTCAGCCTCGGCGATCGTGCCGAGCATCCGGAACGCGAGCGCGATCAGGTGCCGGCGTTCGGCGAGCAGCTCCGCGGGTTCATCGACGGCCATGGCGACCTCCTTCGACCATCTGACCGTATGCCGACAGCAAATGTGAGGTGCCGACCTCACATTTCTCGCGACCACCCGGTCATGGAGGGTATGACGACAAGACCCCGCACTCCCCTCACCACCGAACGAGCCACCGCCACCGAGCGCGCGCTGCGATGAAAATCGTTGTCGCCGGCGCGACAGGCACTCTTGGACGGCACGTCGTGGACGCCGTACGCGCGGCGGGCCACGAGCCCGTCGCGGTCAGCAGGGAGTCCGGCGTCGACTTGACGACCGGCGCCGGGCTCACCGACGTCCTGCACGGCGCGGGCTCCGTCATCGATGCGTCCGCCACGAGCAGCACGTCCACGAAGGCATCGGTGCAGTTCTTCGAGACGGTGACTCGCAATCTCCTCGCCGCGGAGCAAGCGATCGGAGTGACCCACCACGTCGCCGTCTCGATCATCGGCGCCGCCGAGGTCAACAGCAACTACTACGCGGGCAAGGCGGCCCAGGAGCAGATCCTGCTGGCGCTTCCGTCGGGTTGGTCAATGCTGCGAACCACCCAATTCCACGAGTTCACAGAGCAACTTGTCCACCACGGCAAAGTCGGTCCCATCCAGGTGGTCCCCCGGATGCGTTCGCAACCGATCGCCGCGGCAGAGGTCGCGGCCGAGATCGTCGGTCTCGCAGTCGGCGAGCCGCGCGGCCTCGTGCAGGACCTCGCCGGCCCGCGCGAGGAGAACATGGCCGACCTGGTCCGGCGCCTGCTGGACGGAAGCGGCCGGGTTGTCGAAGTGCCGCTGCCCGGCGCCTGGGGGCGCGCGATGCGGAACGGCTCGCTGCTCCCGCAGCCCGGGACACGGCTCGGCACACAGACGTATGACGAGTGGCTCGCCACACGGGCGCGTTGATCGGGTGCCCGCGATGACCACACCATCCGCTGCCCGGCCGCCGCGAGGCATCGTCACTTTCATCCGGATCGCACTCGCGGTGCTCTTCCTCGACGAACTCGTCGTCGGCGGGTGGAACGCGATCTGGCCGGCCGGCTTCTACCGGCACTTCCCGACCGTGAACCTGACTCCGCCCTTCAGCGAGCACTTCGCACGCGACTTCGGCGGCGCGACGCTGGGCATCGCGGTGCTGCTCGGCATCGCCCTGTGCGCACCGAGGGGACGTTTCACCCTGCCTGCCGCGATCGCCTTCTCGGTCTTCGCGGTCCCGCACTTCTTCTTGCACCTGCTGCATCGCGACGGCGCGAGCACCGGCCAATACCTCGCTCTCACCACTGCTAACGCGGTCGTGGCGTTGCTCGGTGTCGGGATCATCACGGCGAGCGCCATACTCGGGCCATCCGATGCAACGAAAGGGTCCCCAGATGGCGCTCACCGAGTTCGACTTCCCTTCACACAACGGCCGTGACCGGATCAAGGCCTGGATCTACGCACCGGCGACCACGCCGCGTGGCATCGTGCAGATCGTCCACGGGCTGGGCGAGCACTCCCGGCGCTACCTGCGATTGATCGGCAAGCTGCTGGACGCGGGCTTCGTCGTCTGCGCCGACGATCACGTCGGCCACGGAGCCACCGCCATGGCGTCGGGAGTGTGGGCGGACAGCGGCGCCGACGGTCTCACTGCGATCGTCGAGGACGAAGCGATCCTGCGCGAGCGCGCCCGTGCGGCATACCCGGACCTCCCCTACTTCCTCTACGGCCACAGCTGGGGATCGATGATCGCCCGTGCGTACGCCGCCCGTCACCCCGATCATCTCGACGGGCTCATCCTCGGTGGCATCGCCGCGAAAATGCGTGGCGCAGAAGCACTTCCGGTCGCCAAGGTCGAGGCCGCCATCGGCGACTCCGACGGCACGGGCGTCGCGGACGAGTTCATACCCACGCTCTTCGAGGGCGTGGTCGAGCGGTATGACGATGTCCGCGGCCCGACCGACTGGGTGGCGGCCGACCGCGGTGTCGTGGCCGACCACGCGGTGGATCCGCTGAACCGCTTCGGCGTCTCGATGACGCTGCGCTTCCTGCGCGACTTCCTCGAGCTGTATGCCGAGGCGAACGCCGACGACTGGGCCACCAAAGTGCCCAGCGAGCTGCCGGTGCTGATCCTGGCCGGTGACCAGGACCCCGTCGCCGGGTATGGCGAGGGCGCCTACCACGTCGCGAATCAGCTGTGGGCGAGCGGGAATCGGGATGTCCGCACGCGGGTCTACACCGGGTTCCGGCACGAGGTGCACAACGAGCCGCCGATCCGGGACGAGGTCGCTGCGGAGATCACCGGCTTCCTGGAGAGCCACCTGGCCTGACCCGACGGGCCGATGGCCGGGCAAACATCCGGCGCTTGCGTTTATACCGCGCGTGCAACTATTGTTCACGACGGTAATAACGACACGCAAACATTGGAAGGTTCACGCGATGCCCCTCGCACTCCTCGCCCTGGCCATCGGCGCCTTCGGGATCGGCACGACCGAATTCGTGGTCATGGGCCTGATGCCGCAGATCGCCGGGTCGTATGGCGTCTCCATCCCGACGGCCGGGCTGCTCGTCAGCGGCTACGCCTTCGGGGTGATGCTCGGCGCGCCGGTGATGACCGCGCTCGGCAACCGGATCAGCCGCAAGACGATGCTGATGCTCCTGATGGGGCTCTTCATCCTCGGCAACGGCCTGTCGGCGCTCGCGCCGACCTTCGGCATCATGCTGACCGGGCGGATCACCGCCTCCCTCGCACACGGCGCCTTCTTCGGCATCGGCGCGGTCGTGGCCGCGGATCTCGTCGCCCCGGCGCGGAAGGCGGGCGCGATCGCGATCATGTTCACCGGACTCACCGTCGCCAACATCGTCGGCGTCCCGGCGGGCACCTTCATCGGCCAGTCGATCGGCTGGCGGGTCACGTTCGCAGCGGTCGCCGGGCTCGGCGTGATCGGCCTGCTCGGGATCGCGAAGCTGGTGCCGCCGATGCCCCGTGCGCAGAGCGCGAACCTGCGCGGCGAGCTCGCGGCGTTCCGCAACATCCAGGTCGTGCTCGCGATGGCGATGACAGTCCTCGGCTTCGGCGGCGTCTTCGCCGCCATCACCTATATCGCACCGATGATGACCGAGGTCGCGGGCTACTCCGAGGGCGCCGTCACCTGGCTGCTCGTGCTCTTCGGCGTCGGCATGTTCGCCGGCAACCTGATCGGCGGGAAGTTCGCCGACCGCAACCTCATGCCGATGCTCTTCGTCACGCTGGGCGGGCTCGCACTCGTCCTGCTCGCCTTCACCGCGACCGCGCACAACAAGGTGCTGGCGGCGCTGACGATCATGCTGGTCGGCGGCCTCGGTTTCGCGACCGTGCCGCCGCTGCAGAAGCGGGTCCTGGATCAGGCGTATGGCGCACCGACCCTGGCCTCGGCGGTCAACATCGGCGCCTTCAACCTCGGCAATGCGCTGTCCGCGTGGCTCGGCGGAGTCGTGATCGGCGCCGGTCTCGGCTACACCGCACCCAACTGGGTGGGCGCGATCCTCGCCGCCTCGGCGCTCGGCCTCGCGATCTGGTCGGCCGCCCTGGAGCGCCGGCCGAGCCGTGCGCCCGCACTCGCGGAGACGGTGTGCGCCTGACGCACTCCGGTAAACTTGCAGGCGCCCGTAGTCGTCATACGACGTCTATCCGCCGGCGACACGAACACGCACGACCAGCAGGGAGCGACCCATGACCGCCACCGATCCGAAACTCACCGCACTCGTCAGCGGATGGGCCGCGCTCTCGCTGCTGCACGACAAGATCGAGACACGGATCGAGCGCGCCCTGCAGAGCGGGCACGACCTGAGCGTGCGCGAATACTCGCTGCTCGACGTGCTCAGCCGGCAGACCGACGACGAGGGCGGCCACCTGCAGATGCGGCAGGTCGCCGATGCGGTCGTGCTCAGCCAGAGTGCGACCACGCGACTGGTGACCCGCCTGGAGGATCGCGGGCTGCTCGCCCGCTATCTGTGCCCGACCGACCGGCGCGGCATCTACACCGATGTCAGCGCCGCCGGCCGGGCGCTGCTGAAGAAGGCGCGTCCGACCAATGACCGGGCGCTGCGGGAGGCGCTCGACGAAGCCGCGGAGGATCCGCAGCTGGCGCCGCTCGTCGACGCAGTACGCACGCTGAAGTGACCTAAGGTCATCATCCTCTTCAGCGGGTGTCGATCGTCGTCGCGATTCGCGCACCGATGATCGTCGCATCGCTCGTCACGAGCGGGTAGTTATAGCGAAGCGCCTGCGCGACAAGCATCCGGTCGAACGGGTCACGATGCGCCCATCGCAAGCCGCCCGCCCGGATTGCGTCTTCGGCATCGATCGAGAGAGCCTCCGCTTGCAGGTCTCTCAGGCTCTGCGACCAGGACTCGACCAGACGATCGCCACCAGGCAGCTTTCCTTGCCGAACCTTGATGGCAACCTCCCAGGCACTGGCCGCTGAGACGATCAGACCTGTCGACAGCTGGGCGAGACGCTCTCGGACTTCGGCGTTGATGCGATCGGGCTCGACGTTGAGGCTGAGGAAGGCGTTCGTGTCCAGCAGCACGACTCGTCCGCGACCGGACTTGCGTGCCGTCACTCGCCCTCTCCCCAGAGCGCGAGCTCGTCCTCCCCCATCGGAGCATCGAAGTCATCGGAAACCGAAATGACACCCGCGAACTGGCCCAGCTTGCGCGACGGCTCTTCGGCCTTCGTCAACACGGCAACAGGCCGTCCGTGACTGGTGATTGTCACGGTCTCCCCCGCAGCGACGGCGGCGAGCAGCGCGTTGAGCTTCGCCTTTGCCTCCGTGGTTGGCACTGTCTTCATAAGCTCAGATTAGCACCTTTCGAACCGGTCCTAAAGGTGCTGGCTCTGAATCGCGCTCACTGGCCGACGGGCGCGAAGAAGTTGACCAGGTTGCCGTCGGGGTCGCGGAAGAGCAGCGACCGGTTGCCCCACGGCATGGTGGTCGGCGTGTTGACGAACGTGTCGACGGTCCCCTGGAGGGCTGCGTAGGTCGCGTCGACGTCGTCGACCTGGAAGTCGAGGACGACCGAACGATTGGCTTTCGCCGCTGCGGCGTTCTCGCCGAGCAGCGGCACGGTCTGAGAGCTGGAGATCGCCAGAGTGCCTGTGGGAGTGCGGAGTTCGGCGAACAGCGGGTGCAGGCGGTTGACCTCGATGCCGGTCACCTTCTCGTAGAAATCGACCAGAGTGTCGACATCGTCGGTGATGATGCGGGTTGCGGCGAACTGCATGTGTGTTCCTTCGCTCGAGATGGCGCTGCGCGGTTGCGAGCACGACCAGACGGTAGGAGCGCTACCGGACGGCTCCGGTCCGGAAGGTGGCGTTCCCATCCCCTGGTTTCGATGCGGCCGTATGCCGCAGGCTCTCGTACCATCTGCTCGTGCGTCTCCCCTCCGCTCTGGCCAGAGCCGCAGGTTCGGAGCGCAGCCATGCCGCCAACCGGCAGCTGGCCATGCTGCTGGCCCTGGTGGCCGGAGTGCTGAATTCCGTTGGTTTCGTGGCGGTCTCGCTCTACACGTCGCACATGACGGGCCTGGTCGCGTCCACGGCCGACAACGTCAGCGGCCGCTCCTGGGCCGTCGCCGGGCTGGATGCGACCGCCGTGGCGTCGTTCCTCGTCGGCGCGGCGACGTGCGCCATCGTCTTCAACTGGGGACGACGACGGCATCGGGAAGCGCGCTATGCCAACGTGTTGGGGCTGCAGGCGATCCTCGTCCTCACCATCGCAGTGACCGCCGATCACCTCCGGTGGCATCACCGCGCGTGGGTGATCGTGCCGGTGTTGTGCTTCACGATGGGCCTGCAGAACGCCATCATCACCAAGATCTCCAGCGCGCAGATCCGCACCACGCACGTCACCGGCATGGTGACCGACATCGGGATCGAGCTGGGCAAGCTGCTCTATCGCAGCCGCACTCCCGGACTGCTGCCGGTGCTCCCGGACCTGCCCAAGTTGCGCATGCTCACCGAACTCGTCGGGCTCTTCTTCGTCGGCGGCGTGCTCGGATCGGCCAGTTATGTCGCTTTCGGCTTCGCGACGCTGCTTGCTCCGGCGCTGCTGCTCATCCTGGTCGCCGTGCCGCCCGTCCTCATCGACCGCAGCAGCCGGCGCTCCACAGCTGCGTAGGCGTCGGGCAGGGCGGCAAATGACCTGGTCACGCCGCCGCGCCATACGCCTGCCACCGCAGCCTTCAGCCGCCCCTATCGGAGTATGCGGCCGGGCAGCCGGGTGGCGCCGGCGACCACCGCAACGAAGATCGTGGCCGCAATGGCGACGCATATGCTCATCACCGCGACATAGCCGTACCCGTGTGGCTCCGGGTTGAGGAACGGGTAGGGATACCAGTCGGCGATCGGTCCTCGGATCAGCGAATAGGCAAGATAGACAATCGGATACGCGAGCCACACGAGCGCCGGGCGGAACTCGATGGTGCGCTCGGGCAGGTCGAGCAGCCAGTCGATGACCGTGACGATCGGCACGATGTAGTGCAGCACGACGTTCGCCCACGGCAGCGGGGTGTTGACGTCGATGTTGCTGAGCAGCAGGGCGTAGACGACACCGGTGATCGAGATGTAGACCGTGGCCGCGCCACGGACCCGGTCGAGCCAGAGCGGCTCCCGCCCGCCCCTCCTCAGCTGTATGACGGCGGCGATCGCGAAGACCACCGCGACGATGATGTTGGACTGGATCGTGAAGTAACTGAAGAAGTTTCCGGCCGTGGCCGGCACTGTCCTGGTCAGTGCCTCGACCAGTTGGACGATCACCGTGACGGTGATCAGCGCCGCCATCAGCAGCCGCAGGGCGGCGTGCACCCGCACCGGAGTCGCTGTTCCTGCGGTGCCCGGACCCCGCACCAGCTGTTCGGCTGTCATGGAACCTCACGGTAGAGGTCCGGCGGCCATACCGACGGGGATCACGCCGATCTGCGACTAATTCCGTTGCACCGACTTCGACAGGTCTGCTGCACTGAAGGAGTCCGGCCCGAACTTCGAGGAGTATGCCGATGCGCCGTCCTTCCTGCACCGCACCGATCCATTTCACTGCGGCCAAGGACAGGACCCATGCAAACTCTCAATCTCGGAATACTCGCTCACGTCGACGCCGGTAAGACCACTCTGACCGAGCGCCTGCTCTTCCACGCCGGTGCCATCGACAGCCTCGGCAGTGTCGACCGTGGGACGTCGGCGACCGACACCATGGAGC
Source organism: Flexivirga sp. (assembly GCF_035551235.1). Classification (GTDB taxonomy): domain Bacteria; phylum Actinomycetota; class Actinomycetes; order Actinomycetales; family Dermatophilaceae; genus Flexivirga. The sequence goes on from NZ_DASZNO010000026.1 coordinate 112,346, forward strand.
TGGAGCGCCGGCGCGGCATCACGATCCGGACAGCTGTCGCCACCTTCACCATCGGCGACCTGTCGGTGAATCTCGTTGACACGCCGGGACACCCGGACTTCATTGCGGAGGTCGAGCGCGCGCTCGGCATCCTCGACGGCGTCGTCCTGGTGGTCTCAGCCGTCGAAGGCGTGCAGTCGCAGACGCGCATCCTGATGCGGGCGCTGCAGCGGCTGCAGGTGCCGACGACCATCTTCATCAACAAGATCGACCGCGCCGGAGCCGACCCGGAGCGGGTGATGGAGCAGATCGCGCACCGGCTCAAGCCCACGCCCGGCACCCGCGTCCTGCGCGGGTCCGCCCGCACCGGCGACGGGGTTGACGACCTGGTCGGCGAGATCCGCCGCATGCATCCCGCGTCGAGTGATGCCGGCTCGCCGGTCTCGGCAACCGTCTTCTCCGTCGAGCGCGACGGCCGGGCGTGGATCCGGGTGCACGACGGCACGATTCGGGTGCGCGACCGGCTCGGCAAGCGGTCGCGGATCACCGCCATCAGTGACCCCAGCGGTGTGCGGGTCACGTCGTTGCGCCCCGGCGGGATCGGCGTGGTCACCGGCCTGGACCACCCTCGCGTCGGTGACCGGATCGGCGCCGACGGCGCTCGGCAGGTCAGCACACTGCGCCCGTCGACGCTGGAAACCGTTGTCGCCAGTCAGGATCCAGCGCAGCGCGGTCGGCTGCTGGCTGCGCTGGCGACGTTGGCCGACCAGGATCCGCTCATCAACCTCCGGCAGGACGACGACCGCGGGGAGGTCCGGCTGTCGTTGCACGGTGAGGTGCAGCGACAGGTCATCGCGGCCCGCCTGTCCGACGAGTTCGGAGTGTCCGCCACGTTCCGGCCGTTGTCGGTCGTGTGCATCGAGCGGGTTGCGGGCAGCGGCTCGGCACAGGAGATCATCGCGACACCGCCGAACCCGTACCTCGCGACGGTCGGCCTGCGGATCGACCCGGCGCCCGTCGGCAGCGGTGTGCAGTTCGACCTGGAGGTCGAGGCCGGGTCGATGCCGCCGGCGTTCTTCACTGCGGTGCGGTCGTCGATCGACGACACCCTGCGGCAGGGCCTGAGCGGCTGGCCGGTGACCGATTGTGTTGTCACCATGACGCATTCGGGCTACTGGGCACGTCAGTCCCACGCTCACGGCAGCTTCGACAAGTCGATGTCGAGCACCGCCGGCGACTTCCGATTGCTCACGCGCCCCGTGCTGATGCGGGCGTTGCGGCAGGCCGGCACGACGGTCTGTGAGCCGGTGGAGGCCTTCACCCTGGATCTGCTGCCGGAGCAGGTCCCGACCCTGCTCGGTGAGCTCGCCCGGTGGGAGGCCGACGTGACCCGCACCGAGATCGACGACCGTGACGCGCAGTTGGAGGGCGTCATACCGACGCGGTTGACGGATGCCATGCAGCAGCGGCTGCCGGATCTGACCAGCGGAGAAGGCGTTTGGGAGAGTCGGCTGGATCATCATCGCTCGGTGCGCGGGGTTCCGCCGGTGTCACCGCGGGTCGGTGTCGACCCGGGCGACTGGGCGGCATACGTGAAGGCACACCCGCGCTGACCCACCCTCCCGCTGGCCGCGGTGCGGACGGTGCGCGAGTATGACGGCACCACCATCCACACCGCGACAGGACAGTCCCGTGATCGACCGATTCAAACGCGTCCTGCAGGACGTCGACAACCTCGACGTGTCGATCTTCGAGAGCGTCGCCGCCGCCCGGAGTCCGGTGCTGGACAAGGTGATGCCTCGCCTGACCGACGCCGCGGACCATTCGCTGCTGTGGTTCGGGATCGCCGGCGCGTTGGGGGCCAGTCGTGACCGGCGCGCGAAACGTGCCGCACTGCGTGGCGTCGTGTCGATCGCAGCAACCAGTCTGATCGCGAATCAGGTTGCCAAGCGGACGAATCGGCGTCCGCGCCCGTCGATCGCCGCGCTGCCGGCCGGCCGGCTGTCCCGCCGCCTTCCGACGTCCGCCAGCTTCCCGAGTGGGCATGCGGCGAGCGCGGCGACCTTCGCGGCAGCGGTTGGCCTGGAGATGCCGGCGCTGTCCGCGCCGTTGCGCGTGCTGGCCGCTGCAGTCGGGTTCTCCCGCGTCTCGACGGGTGCGCATCACCCGTCCGATGTCGTGGCCGGGTGGATGCTCGGGACTGCGGTCGCCGGGGTCGGCGGGCGCCTGGTGCCCCCGGCGGAAGCGCCCTCCGTCATACAGCGCCCTGACGTCATACAACTGGAGGCGAAGCCGACCGGGTCCGGCGTCGTCCTGGTGGTGAACCCTGCGTCGCACAGTGGCGAGGGCGAGCGGGTGCTGGACAAGGTCCGCGACGAACTGCCCGACGTGGACGTGGTGGTGCTCGACGAGGATTCCGACGTAGAAGCGGTGATGCGCGAATCTGCCTCTCGTGCAGAGGTTCTCGGCGTCGCGGGTGGCGATGGGACGGTGCGCACGGCAGCAGCAGCGGCGCGGGACGCGGACATTCCACTGGCGGTGTTCCCGGCCGGGACGTTCAACCACTTCGCGAAGGATGCGTGGACGTATCCGCTGCGCGCGGCGATCACCGCCGTCAAGCAGGGCACCGCCGGCAAGGTCGACCTGGCCTATCTGAATGACGGGATCTTCCTCAACACGGCCAGCATCGGCGTCTACACCGACTTCGTCACGATCCGCGAGCGCAACGAGAAGCGCATCGGCAAGCCCCTGGCCGCGCTGTATGCCGGGGCACGCACCCTGTTGCGGTCGACACCGATCACCGTGCGGGTGGACGACCGGACCGCGGAAGTCGACCTGCTCTTCCTGGGCAACAGCGAATATCAGCCGCACGGGTTCGCACCGAGCTTCCGGGAACGACTGGACGACGGACTGGTCGACCTGCGGATGCTCGACGCGTCCGGTGTCGGGGCCACGCTGACGATCCTCGCCTCGCTGCTGACCGGCCAGCTCGGCCGGCACAAGCGCTATCACGAGATCCATGCGCCGTCGCTGAAGATCGAGGTGCTGCAGGGTGGTCCGGTGCGGATCGCACGCGACGGCGAGCTCGGCGAGGAAGCGGATGTGCTGGAACTACGCGTCGACCGGCGGGCGCTCACGGTCTACCGGCACGACGGCGCCTACTGAATGCCGGTCGGTCAGCGTCGGTGCATACGGTGGGCAATCCGACCCGGATGGATACCTCGAAAGAAAGACTTGACTCAGTCCAGAAAATGCACAAGGCTGGCGTCATGCCGGACTTCGAGGACACCTTGCGCGAGGCGGGACTGCGTGTGACGCGCCCGCGGGTCGCAGTGCTCGAGTCGGTGCGCGACCACCCGCACGCCGACTCCGCGTTACTGGCCGAGACGGTGCATGAAGCACTGCCGAGCGTCTCGCGCCAGGCGATCTTCGACTGTCTCAACACGTTCACCGAGACGGGGCTCGTGCGGCGCATCCGCCCGTCGGGCTCACCCGCGCGCTACGAGCTCAAGCGCAACGACAATCACCACCACCTTGTCTGCCGATCGTGCGGCACGGTCGTCGACGTCGAGTGCGCCGTCGGCACAGCTCCGTGCCTGCACGCATCGGACGACCATGGTTTCGTCATCGATGAGGCCGAGGTCATCTACTGGGGCTATTGCCCCGATTGCGCTGCCTCCCAACAGATTTCACCCGAGCGGGCCTGACACCCGCCGTTACGAAAGGATGTCATGAGCACCACAGACGAGCAGCCGCTGGCAGAGATCAACGACAGCGGAAGCGACACCGGCAAGTGCCCGGTCATGCACGAGTCCGTGCAGCCCGCGCAGGGCGGCGGCAACCAGCAGTGGTGGCCGCAGCGCCTCAACCTGCGGATCCTCGCCAAGAACCCCGCCATCGCGAACCCGGTCGGCGAGGACTTCGACTACGCGAAGGCGTTCGAGGCGCTCGACCTCGCTGAGGTGAAGGCCGACATCATCAGCACCGTCAAGACCTCGCAGGAGTGGTGGCCGGCCGACTTCGGTCACTACGGCCCGCTCATGGTCCGTATGGCGTGGCACAGCGCCGGCACCTACCGCGTGCAGGACGGCCGCGGCGGCGCCGGGGCCGGACAGCAGCGTTTCGCGCCGCTGAGCTCCTGGCCCGACAACGTGCTGCTCGACCGCGCCCGCCGCCTGCTGTGGCCGGTCAAGAAGAAGTACGGCAAGTCCCTGTCCTGGGCCGACCTGATCGTCCTGGCGGGCAACGTCGCCATGGAGGACATGGGCTTCAAGACCTTCGGCTTCGCGGGCGGCCGCGTCGACGCATGGGAGCCGGACGACGACATCTACTGGGGCGCCGAGACCGAGTGGCTGGGCGACAACACCCGCTACTCCGGCGAGCGCGACCTCGAAAACCCGCTGGCTGCAACGCAAATGGGCCTCATCTACGTCAACCCGGAGGGTCCGGGCGGCAACCCCGACCCGCTGGCTGCAGCGCACGACATCCGCGAGACCTTCGGCCGGATGGCGATGAATGACGAGGAGACCGTCGCCCTGATCGCCGGTGGTCACACCTTCGGCAAGACCCACGGTGCCGGCAACGCCGAGCAGGTCGGTCCGGAGCCGGAGGCTGCGCCATACGAGCAGAACGGCCTCGGCTGGAAGTCGTCATACAAGAGCGGTAAGGGCATCGACGCGATCGGCTCGGGCCTCGAGGTCACCTGGACCTACCACCCGACCCGTTGGGACAACGAGTTCTTCCACATCCTCTACGGCTACGAGTGGGAGCTCTTCCAGTCCGCGTCCGGCGCCAACCAGTGGCGTCCGGTCAAGGGTGGCGGCGCCGACATGGTGCCCGAGGCACAGGGCGACGGCAAGCGTGAGCCGCGCATGCTCACCACCGACCTCTCGCTGCGCTTCGACCCGGAGTACGGCAAGATCTCCAAGAAGTTCCTGGAGGACCCGGAGGCGTTCTCCGACGCCTACGCTCGCGCGTGGTTCAAGCTGACCCACCGCGACATGGGCCCGGCGACCCGTTACGTCGGCACCGAGGTGCCCAGCGAGGAGCTCCTCTGGCAGGACCCGATCCCCGCCACCGAGGCCCCGGGCGCCGACAAGATCTCCGCCGCCAAGCAGCAGATCGCGGACGCCGGCTTCTCGGTCTCCGAGCTGGTCAAGACCGCCTGGGCCGCTGCGGGTTGCTATCGCAACTCCGACAAGCGCGGTGGCGCCAACGGCGCGCGCCTGCGCCTGGAGCCGCAGAAGGGCTGGGCCGTCAACGACCCGGGCGTCACCGGTCCGGTTGTCGCCAAGCTGGAGCAGATCGCTTCTGCGACAGGCGTTTCCGTCGCTGACGCGATCGTCCTCGCGGGCAACCTCGGCGTCGAGCAGGCAGCCAAGGCCGCCGGGTATGACGTGCAGGTGCCGTTCACCCCGGGTCGCGGTGACGCGAGCCAGGAGCAGACCGACGTCGACTCGATGAGCTACCTCGAGCCGAAGATCGACCCGTTCCGCAACTACGTCCAGACCGAGCCGAAGGCACCGCTCGAGTTCCACCTGGTGGACCGCGCCAACCTGCTCAACCTGTCGGCGCCGGAGATGACCGTGCTGATCGGTGGTCTGCGGGTGCTGGGCGCCAACACCGGCGAGAGCAAGGCGGGTGTGCTGACCGATCGTGAGGGTCAGCTGACGAACGACTTCTTCGTCAACCTGCTCGACATCACCGCCGAGTGGAAGCCGGGCGACAAGCCGGGCACCTACGTCGGCAACGGCCCCGACGGCCAGACCTGGACCGGCACCCGTGTGGACCTGGCGTTCAGCGCGAACTCCGAGCTGCGTGCGGTTGCCGAGGTCTACGCCTCCGACGATGCCGCCGAGAAGTTCGTCCACGAGTTCGTCGCCGCCTGGGCGAAGGTCATGGACAACGACCGGTTCGACGTGCGGCGCTGATTCTTGCTGCGACTCCTCACGGCATAGGCAACGGGCCCGGCGAACTTGTTCGCTCGGGCCCGTTGCGTATGCCGGTCGTCGTCTCCGCGCCGGTCGACTTTCATGCGGTGAGGTTAGTCCGGGCTGTCGCCGGGTCCCTCGTCATACGCACAACTCGCTACTGTCGTCAGTTACTCGCCGCGGTTCGCGACGTCGTACTCGTGCTGCTTCTCCGCCGCACGGAAGAACAGGACGCCACCGCCGAACAGACCAACCGGCGATGTCGGTTACGCTCACGCCGCATGTGGCCCGCTCGCTCCCGCTTCCGTCACCGAGCCGCGGCTCTGGCTGCAACCGCCGTGCTGCTGGGCGGGTGTTCCTCCGCGATCGGGTCCTCGCCGGACCGCGGCACGGACGCCGCTTCCACTGCAGCGACCGCCGCACGGGCGCCGTCCAGCGCGTCGCGCAGCACCCCGCCCCACTCGTCGGGCACTTCCTCGAACCCGACGAGCAGTACTTCAGCGTCCGCCTCGAGCAGCGCCTCCTCCGCCCCGAAGTCTTCGGCCGCCCCGAAGCCGGCCGGCTCGGTGACCGTCGCGGTCTCCGGCGATGAGATCCCGCACCCCGCCATACTTTCGACCGCACGGCGGGGCGGCGGCTGGGACTTCGACCCGATGTTCGCCGAGGTGGCGCCGACGATCCGTGCCGCCGACGTCGCGATCTGCCAACTCGAGACGCCGCTGGGTGCGACCGGCGCCAATCTCAGCCATGGATTCATCATGGGCGCGCCGGCGGCATTCGCGACCGGTCTGCGGCGGGCCGGGTTCGACGGCTGCAGCACCGCGAACAACCACACCTTCGACCAGCAGCTGGCCGGAGTGCGGGACACGCGCCGCATCATGCAGCAGGTCGGGCTCCGGGCCGCGGGACCCGGACCCGACGCCTCGCACCCGGGTCAGCCCGCCTACTACCGCGCCAAGGGCTTCACGATCGCGCAGCTGTCCTACTCCTACACACTCGACAACACCGTCGGGAACACGAGGCACGTGCCGGTGCAGGCGCCGTGGGCGGTCAGCTCGATGTACGACATCGTGGGTGTCCGCGGCATCGAGGCGGATGCGCGCGCCGCACGGGCGCATGGTGCGGATCTCGTTCTCGTCTCGATGCATTGGGGCGAGGAGCAGGAGCAGAAACCGACCGACGACCAGCGACGTATGGCGCGGCAGCTCCTGTCGTCCGGCACCGTGGACTACATCATCGGCAACCACCCGCACGTCATCCAGCCGTGCGAGCGCATCCACGGCCGGATGGTCAACTACAGCCTCGGCAACGCGTTGTCCGACCAGACCGCCGGCATCGTCGCGTATGGCGGCAAGAAGTCGACCGACGCGGTCCAGGACGGCGTCATCGCACTCGTCACCTTCCGCCGGGACGCGGCCGGGAAGATCACCTCGACCGAGAAGTTCCAGCCCACCCGCGTCGACCGGGCGGCCGGTTACGTCATACGGCCGGTGACCAAGAGCTCGAATCCTTCGTCGTGGCAACGCACTTCGTCGGTCATCACGTCCGGTGGCAATAGTTGTGGGGCGAAGCCGCTGTCCTGACCGCGGGAAAATCGATGTCCTTCACCGGCCCGGCGACCCAGAATGGCGACATGGAGATGCAACTGAGCATGGTCGTGCTCGAAGTGCGGGATGTGGCGAAGTCGGTGGAGTTCTATCGGGCCCTCGGGCTGGCGATGCCGGACCCGCGCGAGGACCGGCCGGTGTCGCTGTTGCGGATGCCCAGCGGGGTCAGCCTCGTCCTCACCGAGAAGTTCGCGTCGGTCTACGACCCGGCCTGGACTCGCCCTGCCGGCGGCTATCAGCAGATGCTGGAGTTCTTCGCCGGCGAGGACGCCGAGGTCGACGCTATGTGGGACCGGCTGACGGCGGCCGGGTATGCCGGTCGGATGGCGCCGACGCAGACCCAGGGCCCGTATGCCGCGATGATCGACGACCCGGACGGCAACGTGGTGCTGCTGACATCCGACCAAGCAGCGCGAATCTCCAACAAGGACAACGCATGACGCTTCCGTCGGAGGCCGCGGCCCGCGACCGGCTCGACGAGCTACCCGGGATCTCCTGGCAACCGTTCGGGCGCGACGACCTACCGGCGATCGCCGCGTTCTACACCGAGTGTGAGACGTATGACGAGAACCCCGAGCGCAGCTCGCTCGCCGACCTCGAGGAGTTCTGGGACTCGACCAGGTCGGTGCCGGAGGCGGACACCCTGGTGGGACACGACGCCGATGGACGGGTGGTGGCCACGGCCTGGGCCGGGTGCAACCGGGCGATCACCGAACAGCGTCGCGTCCGCCTCGCGGGCGCGGTCCGGCCGGACCGGCGCGGCGAGGGGATCGGCCGGGCGGTCCTGCAGTGGGAGCTCGCGCACGGCCTCGCGTGGGATGACGCGACGCGTCGGGAGGGTTACGGCTCCCTGGTGATGCGTCTGTTCGTGCCGACGGAGCAGACGGATGCACGCGATCTGGCTGCGCGGCACGAAATGCCCACGGAACGCTACTTTTTCGAGATGTCGCGCTGGCTCGACGACGCGTTCGATGTGCCGGCCATCGATGGAGTGCGGCTCGTCGACTGGGACCCCGCGCGCAACGACGAGGTCCATCGGGTGATGGACGAGGCCTTCCGCGATCACTGGGGGCACACCGACATGACCGCCGAGATGTGGCAGGAGAACATCGACTCACACGGGTTCCGGCCGGACTGGACGGTGCTGGCGATCGACGACGGCACCGACCGAGTGATCGGGGCTGCCATGAACTACGCCTGGGAGCAGGACTGGGAGCCGCAGGGTTACACCGAGGGCTACACGGACCAGCTCGGGGTGTTGCGCAGCCACCGCGGGCGTGGCATCGCCGCGGCGCTGCTGCTCGAATCCATGCGCCGCTTCGGCGAGTCGGGCATGCAGGCCGCGGGGCTGGGTGTCGACGCGGCGAACCCGTCCGGGGCGTTGCGCCTCTACGAGAAACTCGGCTACCAGCGCACCGCCAGCACCTGCGCGCACCAGTTCACCCGCTCGTAGTGCCGAATCACGCTGAGTCCGAACGCAGCTCGGACTCAGCCGAGCCTCCGACATACTTCTTGCCCCAGCTGCCGAGCCGGTCGGCGATGTCCGCGAGCGCCATACCGGCTTCGGTGAGCTCGTAGGTGACGCGCGGCGGCACTTCGGCATACACAGTGCGTATGACGACCCCGTCGGCCTCCAGGGCGCGCAGCTGCCGAGTCAGCGTCTTGGCGGAGACAGGCCCCACCTGCCGTTGCAACTCGCCGAAACGGAGCGGGCCGGGCGCGAGCTTCGAGACGGCCGTGAGCTTCCAGTCGCCGCCGGCGACGGCCACGCCGACCTCGATCGGACAGATTTCGAGCGCCCGGCGCACTGGGTCGCGCATGCCCCACTCCGTTCCCGTCATGTCCATTAGTGACATGAATGACCGTACTACCGAAAGACGCACCGTGCACGTAGCGTTCTTGGTATGCGAGCACTACTGATCTCCGCAGCGCCTTCCGCGCACTCGTTGACAGATGATCTGACGCGCACCGCAAGCGCCGAGCTGCGGGCTCAGGGACATGCCGTCGATGTGCTGAATCTCAATGATTTGCAATGGGATGCGGTGGTTCGGCCGACCGACTACGGCATCGCCGAGTTCGAGCGCCCGGTCGGCGACCACGCGGTCGATGCGCGCTGCGAGGGCACCATCGACTCGGTCGTCGACCGGCACCAACGCCTCGTGGAGCGCGCCGACCTGATCGTGCTGATCTTCCCGTTGTGGTGGGCGGGTATGCCGGCAGTCATGAAGGGCTGGTTCGACCGTGTCTTCACCCAGGGGTTCGCCTACGGGCTGCACGACGCCGAGGGCAATACGCGCAAGTATGGCGACGGCGCGTTCGCCGGGAAGCGCGGGCTCGTGATCACCACGACCGGCGACCGGGCGTCCGCCTTCGGCGAGCGCGGCCTCAACGGCAACATCCACGACCTGCTCTTCCCAATCACCCACGGCATCCTCTGGTACACCGGCATCGCGCCGCTGGAATCCCTGGCACTGCTCGGGATCGACACCCCGGACTGGCCGGGCGTCGAGGACGCGCGTGAGCAGGTGCGTGCGCGGTTGGCCTCACTCGAGACGCAGGAGCCCATCCCCTATCGCCGGATGCTGGAGGACTACGACGCCGACCGGCGGCTGCGCGAGGAGCACGCCACAGGCCGCACCGACCTGGCGATCCACCTGCGGTCCGACCGCGCGTCGTGAAGCGGCACCCAGGCATGATGGGGCCATGGCTCGTGACGTCACCAGCACCTACCGGCTGCAGTTGCACGCGGGGTTCACCTTCGCGGACGCTGCCACCCAACTGGACTACCTGGCGGCCCTGGGGGTCTCGCACCTCTATCTCTCGCCGATCCTGCAGGCGGCGACCGGCTCGATGCACGGGTATGACGTCGTCGACCACTCGCGGATCAGTGAGGAGCTCGGCGGCCGGGCGGCGTTCGAGGAGCTGGTGACCGCTGCGCACAGCCGTGGGCTGGGCCTCGTGGTCGATGTCGTGCCCAACCACATGGCGATCCCGGCACCCGAGTCGCTGAACCCGCAGCTCTGGGAGCTGCTGCGCGACGGCCGTGATGCCAGCACCGCTTCGTGGTTCGACATCGACTGGAAGGCCGGCGGTGGCCGGATCGGGCTGCCGTTCCTGGGCAAGCCGCTGGACGAGGTGCTGGCGGACGGTGAGATCACGCTCGATCGGTCCGGGGACGAGCCGGTGCTGCGCTACTTCGACCATGCCTGGCCGCTCGCCCTCGGCACGGACAGCACCGACGATGTCGCGGAACTGCTGCAGCGACAGCACTATCGGCTCGCGCACTGGCGGGCGAAAGACACCGTCCTCAACTACCGGCGCTTCTTCGAGGTCGACACGCTCATCGCCATACGCGTGGAGGAGCCGGAGGTCTTCGATGCTTCGCACGCGCTGCTGCTCGAGCTGAACGACGATGGCCTGATCGACGGCTTCCGCATCGATCACCCGGACGGTCTCACCGACCCGATCGGCTATCTGAACCGACTGCGCGACAAGGCATCTCGCGGAACACCGGTCTGGGTCGAGAAGATCCTCGAGCCCGACGAGGCGTTGCCGCGATCCTGGAAGTGCGCGGGCACCACCGGGTATGACGCGCTGCGCGTCATACAGTCCGCGCTGACCGACCCGGCGGCGGCGACCGTGCTGCAGTCGACGTGGGCCGCGACCGGCGGCGACCGGGACTACACGCACGCGGTGGAGGTCGCCAAGCGGCAGGTCATCGCGCGGTCGCTGCAGCCCGAAGTGGAGCGGTTGACCCGGCGGGCACGCGAGGTGCTGCCCGAGCTGCCCGCCGACAACCTGCGAGCCGCGATCGTCGAACTACTCGTCGCGAGTGAGGTTTACCGCGTCTACGTGCGTCCGGGGCGCAAGCCCACGACGCAGGAGCAGCACCAACTGCAGTCCGCGCACGGGCGCGCGGTCGATGCGCGCCCCGACCTGCAGGAGGAGCTCGATGCCCTGTTGCCGCTCGCACTGCTGACCGATGAGCGCCCGGCCGCCACCGACTTCGGCGTGCGACTGCAGCAGACCTGGGGTCCGGTGATGGCCAAGGGAATCGAGGACACCACCTTCTATCGCTGGGGCGAATTCATCGCCATGAACGAGGTCGGCAGCGACCCACACCTGGTCGGACAATCCACTCCGAGCGAGTTCCACGATTGGGCCAAGCAGCACCGCGGATCGCGCGCGGGCGCCATGACGACACTGTCCACACACGACACGAAACGCAGCGAGGACGTGCGCGCCCGGCTGATCGCCGTCAGCGGCGATCCCAAAGCGTGGCAAGCGATTTCGGATGCAACGCGCAAGGCGGCCAAGCGCGCTCGTGTCGACGGCCGGACCGGGCACTTCGTGTGGCAGACGCTGCTCGGGGCGGGTGAGTTGTCCGACGAGCGACTCACCACTTACCTGCAGAAGGCGCTGCGTGAGGCCGCCCTGCAGACGTCGTGGCTGGACGTGAACGCCGACTACGAGCAACGGGTCATCGACTTCGCGCGCGACATCAACGCAGCCGGCCCGGTGCGCGACGCGATCGACGCGGCGCTTTCCGCCAACGCCAAGGCGATTCGTGCCGTCACGCTCGGCGCTAAGTTGTTGCAGCTGACCATGCCCGGCGTCCCGGACACCTATCAGGGCACCGAGCTCGTCGACCTGTCGCTCGTCGACCCGGACAACCGGCGACCGGTCGATTTCGAGCAGCGCGCGGAGTTGCTGACCACCGAGGACGGCACCGGGCTGGATGCGGAGAAGTTGCACGTGGTCACCACCGCGCTGCATGCCCGTCGTGACCATCCCCGTGTCTTCGGCAACGAATCGTCATACCAGCCAACGGTGTCCAGCTCCGATCATCTCCTCGGATTCAGCCGCTCGGTGTCCCCGAGCCGCCTGACGCCGATCGGACGCAACGGTCGCGAAACCTTCGTCACTCTCACGACGAGAGCGCCCTCAGTGCTCCACCGGTCCCGCGGCTGGCGGAACGCGACCGTCGACCTGCAGCGCGGCGAATGGCACGACCACATCTCCGACGCCACCGTGAGCAGCGAGGGCCAGCTTGAGCTGGCCGAGATCCTCGGCGACTGGCCGGTGGCGCTGCTGGAGAAGCTGTCATGACCGAATTCGCAGTGTGGGCACCGCTTGCCGGCAACACCGTCGAGCTCGCGATCGCTGACCGGGTCCTGCCGATGACTCGCGACGGGGACTGGTGGCGGGCAACCGCCGCCGCCGCTCCCGGCGAGCGCTACGCATTCCGCCTCGACGGCGGCGACGAGCGCCCGGACCCGCGATCCCTCGCCCAGCCCGATGGTCCGCACGAGCGCTCGGCGGTGGTGGACCTGCACGCGCACGAGTGGCACGACCAGGACTGGGCCGGGCAGCCGCTCGACGGCGCGGTGATCTACGAGCTGCACATCGGCACCTTCACTCCTGAGGGCACCTTCGACGCCGCGATCACGAAGCTGGATCACCTGGCCGCACTGGGTGTTTCGCTCGTCGAGGTCATGCCGGTCGCGGCATTCCCGGGCGACCGCGGATGGGGCTACGACGGGGTGGCGCCATACGCCGTGCACGAGGTGTATGGCGGGGCTGCCGCCTGCCAGCGGTTCGTCGACGCCTGTCACCAGCACGGCCTCGGAGTCCTGCTCGACGTCGTCTACAACCACCTGGGACCGAGCGGCAACTACTTGGCGCAATTCGGGCCGTATTTCACCGACCACTACGCCACGCCGTGGGGCAGCGCCGTCAACCTGGACGGCCAGGGCAGCGACGAGGTGCGCCGCTACTTCCTCGAGAACGCGCGAATGTGGTTGCGGGACTTCCATTTCGACGGGTTGCGCCTGGATGCGGTGCACGAGCTGCACGACGGGCGCGCGGTGCACTTCCTGGAGGAGCTGGCAGCGAAGACCGACGAGTTGGCGGCCGAGCTGGGCAGGCCGCTGACGCTGATCGCCGAATCCGACCGCAACGACCCGCGCACGGTGCGCCCTCGCGACGACTCCGGTGCCGGGCTGGGGCTCACCGGCCAGTGGGCGGACGACATACATCACGCACTGCACGTGGCGCTGACCGGCGAAACCCAGGGCTACTACTCGGATTTCGCCGATCCGGAGGCGCTCGGCAAGGTGCTGCGCACGCCGTTCTTCCACGACGGCACGTGGTCCAGCTTCCGCGGCAGGCACCACGGCCGCCCGGTCGACTTCGGCCGGACACCGCCGTGGCGCTTCGTCGCGTCGCTGCAGACCCACGATCAGGTCGGCAACCGGGCGACCGGCGACCGGCTCTCACACTTGGTGAACCCTGGCCGCCTCGCCGGCGCAGCCGCGCTGCTGCTCACCAGCCCCTACACACCGATGCTCTTCATGGGCGAGGAGTGGGGTGCCTCGACGCCGTGGCAGTACTTCACCGACCACCAGGAACCCGAGTTGGCGCAGGCGGTCTCCGAGGGTCGTGCACGGGAGTTCGCCGCGCACGGCTGGTCGGCGAATGTGCCTGATCCGCAAGCGGTTTCGACGTTCAACGACTCGGCCCTCGATTGGTCCGAGACGACCGACGGCGAGCATGCCAGGCTGCTCGACTGGTATGCCGCACTGCTCCGCCTCCGACGCGAGATCCCGGCGTTCACGGCCGCCGACGCGCCGCGAGTCTTCCGCAACGGCGCGACGATCCGGGTGCACCGCGGTGACTACGTCGTCCTGGTCAACCTCGGCGCGTACGACGCCGCGATGCCGGGCGAAGTGGTGCTCGCATTCGGCGAGGTCCGCGGCGGCGGTTCCGAACCGGTCACTGTCGGCGCCGAGTCGGTGGCGATCCTGAAGACGTCCCGGTGACCGCACCACGCCTGCTGGTCCTGCACCACTCCCCGACTCCGCGCCTCCGGTCGCTGCTGGACTGCGTGCTCGCCGGCGCACACCACGAGGACCTGCCGCCGGTCGACATACACGTCGTCGAGGCCCTGTCGGTGACGATCGACGACTTCCTCACCGCCGATGGCTACCTCCTGGGCACGCCGGCGAATTTCGGCTACATGTCCGGCGCGATGAAGCACGCCTTCGACTCGACATACGACGACACCCGCGGCAAGGTGTCGCGCCGGCCGTTCTCGTTCTGGATCCACGGCCGGTCGGACACCACCGGCGCGCGACGTTCGCTGGAATCGATCACGACCGGTCTCGAGTGGCGCCTGGCCGCTGAACCGGTGGAGATCCTGCGCGTCGAGTCCGACGAGCAGCGCGACGCGCTCACCGAGCTCGGCGGCACCCTCGCCGCCGTCGTCGCCGACTCCCCCTGACCGACACACTGACCGACACCCTGACCGACACCCTGACCGACACACCCTCCGCGAGTGACGGCTTCTTCGCCGACTGACGGTCGTATGGCGCCGTCACTCGGCGAGGAAGCCGTCATTCGGCATGGGGGTGGGTGGGTGGGTGGGCCGGCGCGAAAATCGGGTGACGGCTGTCGGTGCCTCGTGGTCGACTGTCCGACGTGCCGAAACCATCCCTGTCCCGAGTCCGCACCGGGCTCGGCCAGCTGATCCCGCCGACTCCCCTGTCGCGGCGATTGTCGCTGCAGTCCTTGCTGTTCGCGACGGCCGAGGGCACCTTCCTGACCGGCAGCGCGGTGTTCTTCACGCAGGTCGTCGGGTTGTCCGCGGCACAGGTCGGTCTCGGGCTGACCATCGCCGGCGTCGTGTCCTTCCTGGTCGCCTACCCGGCCGGACGCGTCGTGGACGTTCTCGGGCCGAAGCGCATGTGGTCGGCGGGCGCGTTGCTCGCGGCGCTGATGTTCGGGCTGTGGCCGTTCATGACGGGCTTCTCGGCATACCTGCTGATGGTGGTGCTGTTCGAGATCATCGAGAACGCCGCGGGCGCCGGCCGCAACGCCTACATCCTGGACGTGATGCCGGAGCAGGAGCGGGTCCGCACCCAGGCCTACATGTACTCCGCGCTCAATGTCGGCTTCACGCTCGGCGCGATCGTCGGTGGCGTCGCACTGGCTTTCGACAATCTCACCGTGCTGCGGTGGATGCCGTTGGTGACATTGGCAATCGGGCTGGTCAATGCCTTCTGGATCGCCCGGCTGCCGCGTGCCTCGCACGACGAACGCGCGGCGAAGCGCGACCGCAAGATCAAGCCCGAGCCGATCCCGGGCAAGGGCCCGCTGCACAACTTCGGCTGGATGGGCGTCAGCTTCTGCAGCGGCACGATGTGGACCAACCAGGTGCTGCTCAACGTCGTGATCCCGCTGTGGCTGGTCGAGGCCACGGACTCACCGCACTGGCTGCTGGCGTGGCTCTTCGGCACCAACACGGTGATGTGCATCTTCCTGCCGGCATACACGACGCGCGGCATACACACGTTGCAGGACGCACTCAAGGCCGTGCGGATCTCCGGTGCGTTCTTCGTGCTGTCGTGCCTGATCACGATGGTCACGCACACCACCTCCGGGTTGCTCACCGTCGCACTCGTATGGCTCGGGCACGTCACGGTGACCGGAGCCGAGCTGGCCGTGTCGGCGAGCAGTTGGGCGTTCCAGGCCGAGCTGATGGATCCGCGGCGACGGGGCGAATACGGCGGCGTGCAGGAGGTGTTCGCGACCCTCGGCGGGCGGTGGGCGCCTGCGGCATACACCTTCCTGGCGCTCAGTTGGCACGGCCCCGGGTGGCTGATCATCGCCGCGATCGTCGTGCTCGCCACGGCCGGGATGCATCCGTCAGTGCGCGCCGCGGAGGCATTCCTCGTGCGCGAAGTCCCCGCCGACGTTCTTGCCCGGGACCGGCCGGCGCCCCAGGAAGCGGCAGCCACCGTCGCCTGACGCGCCCGCCGACCGGTGCGGGAGGATGGCACCGTGAATCCTTCCGCTGCCATCGCAACCGTCCTGCTGGACGAGCTCATCCGCCAGGGTGTGCGTGAGGTCGTCCTGGCACCCGGGTCACGCTCCGCGCCGCTGGCGTATGCCGCCGAGGCGGCCGAACGCGCCGGACGCCTGCGACTGCACGTGCGGGTCGACGAGCGGTCCGCGGCATACCTCGCGCTGGGCCTGGCCAAGGCATCCCGTATGCCGGTGCCGGTCATCACCACGAGTGGCACGGCCGTCGCGAACCTCTACCCGGCCATGCTCGAGGCAGCGCACGGGTACGTTCCGATGATCCTGCTGACCGCAGACCGGCCGCAGGAATTGCGCGGCACGGGCGCCAACCAGACCACCGACCAGGTGAAGATCTTCGGCGGCTCGACGCGGTGGTTCCACGAGTTCGGCACGCCCGAGCGTCGTCCCGGCCAGCAGGCGATCTGGCGTTCGGTCATCGGCCGCGCGGTCGCGGAGTCGCGCGGCTACCCGTCCGGCGACCCGGGCCCGGTGCATCTGAACGTGCCGTTGCGTGACCCGCTGGTCCCGGACCAGCTCGACGACACCGACGCGGACTGGCCGGAGAGTCTCACCGGCCGGCCGCACGGCGAGGCCTGGCTCAGCCTGCGCCAGCCCGACTCACACGGCCGAGGTGCCGTGACCGGGTCGGGCATCGCTCCGGTGCCGAGGACGCTGGTGCTGCTGGGTGACCTGCCCGCCGCCCACCATTCCTCCGAGCTCGCCGAGCTCGCCGACGCCGCCGGCTGGCCGATCATGGCCGAGCCCTTCGGCGCCTACCGCCGTGGCCGCGTGACGCCCAACGGCCCGTTGCTGCTGCGCGCGCACGACTGGGTCGACGATCACCTACCCGAGCGGGTGCTGATCGGTGGACGCGTCACACTCGACCGCGAAGTCGCCCGGCTGCTCAGCAATCCGGCCGTCACCGTCGAAGCGGTCACACCGCTGACCTCGTGGGCCGACCCCGGTCACGTCGTGCGCCGGGTGCACGACTGGGACGACATCGAACGCAGTCACCAGGCCGTCGCATCGTGTGTCGATCGGGCGTGGGCGTCGCAGTGGCGCACCGCCGGTCAGGTCGTGGCTGCCGCGGCGGTGCCGCTGATCGAAGCCAGCTGGCCGAGCGGGCCGTCCGTGGCGCGCACCGTGGTGCACAGCCTGCCCGCCGACTCCGGCATGTACATCGGCTCGTCCAACACGGCCCGCGACGTCGACCTGGCCCGTGATCCGCGCGAGATCACGCACGGTGTCGTGGCGGTCGGAAACCGCGGACTCGCCGGCATCGACGGCGTGATCTCGTCGGCGATCGGTTTCGCGCTGGCCCGCGCGCCGCATCCCGCCGTGGCCCTGGTCGGTGACCTGACCTTCCTGCACGACACGAACGCGTTGCTGATCGGCCCGCACGAGCCACGCCCGGATCTGACGATCGTGGTGATGAACGACAACGGCGGCGGTATCTTCGGCACCCTCGAGCCGGGCCGTGACTCACTGTCCGGGCCCTACGAGCGGATCTTCGCCACCCCGACCGACACCAACATCAGTGAGCTGTGCGCGGCACACGGCATCGAGCACGAGTATGTCGGTGACGCCGACGTCCTTGCCGACCGGATCGCCAATCCGGGCAAGGGGATTCGCGTGTGTGAGGTGCGCATCTCGCGTGACGGCCAACGCGAGTTCCGCGCCGAGCTCGGCGCGGCCGCAGCCGCGGCACTGGCGCCCAAGCCGACCGAGTAGTCACGCCGGACCCTCTTGCCGAGAGGACACCAAAACACCGAGAGGACACGAAATTCGGGCGATTTTCCGCCGATTTTCGTGTCCTCTCGGTCGTTGGGTGTCCTCTCGGCGAAAGAGGGCGGCGGGACTTGCTGCTGCCGGACGCGACATCAGCCGCGGTGGG
The DNA here is from genome assembly GCF_035551235.1 of Flexivirga sp. Classification (GTDB taxonomy): domain Bacteria; phylum Actinomycetota; class Actinomycetes; order Actinomycetales; family Dermatophilaceae; genus Flexivirga. The sequence continues at coordinate 130,618 of NZ_DASZNO010000026.1, forward strand.
TGACACCCCACCGGCCGGACCAGGTGTCGCCGGGTTCGAGCACGACGAGCGCCTCGCCGGTGGCGAATGCACCAGCCGGGCAACTCATCGGCTCGACCGCGACGCCGGTGCGGCGGGCGCGTTCTACCGGCAGGGAGTCACCGGTGAAAACCTGTGTATAGCCGAAGTGTTCGGCCTCGGCCCACAAGGTGGTGCTGCGGTCGCCATTGCTCAGGGTGATCCGCCAGCGGCCGTCCTCGTCCGCGCTCAGCCCGGTGAACGCCGTGTCGAGCACGGCTCCCCCGATTTGCCGCGCGCTGCGGAAGTCGTAGTCGGTGTCGTCCACCGGCTTCGTACCGGTCGGCAACAGGCGATCGTCGACCGTCAGGTAGTCGGCGGCCGGCAGCGTCAGCGTCAGCTCGTCCACCGAGTCCTCGCCTGTGGTCAGGTAGGGATGCGCACCGAAACCGAACGGCGCCCGCGTCGACCCGACGTTCGTGGCGCTCGGCGTCACCGTCAGGCCGTCGTCGTCGAGTTCATACCGGACCCGCAGATCGAGTATGGCGCCCCACCCCGGGCTGGGCATCAGCCGAAGCCCAACGGTCACAGTCGAATCCGTCCGTTCGACGAGCGACCACTGCTCCCATCGGACCAGCCCGTGCGAGGCATTGAGCCGGGCCGGCTCGGTCAGCGGCAACTGCTGGGATGCCCCGTCGAAGGTGTATTTGCCGTCGGCGATGCGGTTCGGCCACGGCATGAGCAACTGACCGCGACCGGCATCCGCCTTGGCATCGGTCGGGTAGCCGAAGAGCGCGGGACGACCGCCGGCGTCATACGACCGGATGCCGCCGCCGACGCTGACGACGGTGAGTCGCTGGTCGCCGTGAGTGATCTCCCACTGCTCCCCCGACGGTGGAATCGCTTGTGTCTCAGTCATTGCCGAGGATCTTACGCGCCGCCTCGCGCATCTCGACCTTGCGGATCTTGCCCGTCACCGTCATCGGGAACGCGTCAGTGACGTGCACATAACGCGGGATCTTGTAGTGCGCCAGCCGCCCCTTGCAGAACTCCTGTATGGCGCCCGCATCCAGCGGCTCCTCCCCGGACCGCATGACGATCCAGGCCATCAGCTCCTCGCCATACTTCTCGTCCGGGACACCGATGACCTGCACGTCGGCGATCTTCGGATGCGTGTAGAGGAACTCCTCGACCTCGCGCGGGTAGATGTTCTCACCGCCACGGATCACCAGGTCCTTGATGCGGCCCACGACGTTGACATAGCCGTCGTCGTCCATCGTCGCCAGGTCGCCCGTGTGCATCCAGCGTGCGCTGTCGATCGCCTCGGCGGTCTTCTCCGGTTGCTCCCAGTAGCCGAGCATCACGCTGTAACCGCGCGTGCACAGCTCCCCCGTGCCACCCTGCGGAACCGTCAAACCCGTTGCGGGATCGACGATCTTGACCTCCAGGTGCGGCATGACCCGACCAGTTGTCTCGGTACGCCGCGCCAGCGTGTCATCGGTGCGGGTCATCGTCGAGACCGGCGAGGTCTCGGTCATGCCGTAACAGATCGCGACCTCGCTCATGTTCATCTCGGCGATCACCCGCTTCATGACCTCCACCGGGCACGGCGATCCGGCCATGATGCCGGTGCGCAGGGTGCCGAGATCGAAGCTGCGCTCACCCTGATCAACGAGGGCGAGCTCTGCGATGAACATCGTGGGCACGCCATACAAGGACGTACAGCGTTCTGCCTCAACGGCTTTCAGCGTCGCCTCAGGCTCGAAGGACGGCGCGGGGATCACCATACAGGCGCCGTGTGAGGTCGCCGCGAGGTTGCCCATCACCATCCCGAAGCAGTGGTAGAAGGGCACCGGCAGGCAGATGCGGTCCTGCTCGGTGTAGCTGACCAGCTCACCGACGAAGTAGCCGTTGTTGAGGATGTTGTGGTGCGAGAGCGTCGCGCCCTTGGGGAATCCCGTTGTGCCAGAGGTGTATTGAATGTTGATCGGGTTGTCGGCGGACAGCCCCTCGGACCGCTGTGCCAACTCGTCGGCGGTGACCCGTGCCGAACCGGCGACCAGGTCGTCCCAGGTCGGGTCGCCGATGTAGACGACCTGCTGCAGCTCGCGGCACTCACCACGCACCTGCTCGACCATCGAGCGGTAATCGGAGGTCTTGTGGGTCTGCGCGCTGACGATCATCCGCATGCCGGATTGGTTGACGACATACGCCAGCTCGTGGGAGCGGTATGCCGGGTTGACGCAAACCATGATCGCGCCGATGCGTGCCGTCGCGTACTGCACCAGGGTCCACTCGGGGCAGTTGGGTGACCAGATGCCGACCCGATCCCCCTTGTCGATGCCGGCGGCCATCAGTCCCCGCGCGACCTCGTCGACGGCCGCGTCGAATTCCGTGTAGGTCCAGCGGCGGCCGCTGGGAAGGTCGACCAGCGCGTCCCGGTCCCCGAAGCGCTCGACCGTCCGTCGCAGGTTGTCGCCGATCGTGTCACCGAGCAGCGGTGTCTGGGATGTGCCACTGGCGTATGACGGGTGGCTGGCAACGGGCATCGGGGACCTCCTGGGGTGACTACGTGTCGTGTCTCACATTAGGTCAGGGCACGCCGCGATGGCATGCCTCTGCCGTCGGCGGCGTCCGGATCCGTTGATGCCGTGGTTCGTCCTTCTGGGCGAGCGACCTGTTGGAGCCTCGTGCACCCGACGCCTGGCTCGCCACCAGGGACATATCCTTGCCCCGTGCCGAAGTCCGCCCGCAGTTTCGCCGACGACCTGCGCGCGCGCAGCGACGACCAACTGCGCGTGCTGCTGACGGCACGCCCCGACCTGACCCGCCCCGCGCCGGGAGACCTGACCTCGCTTGCCGCCCGTGCAGCGACCCGCGGCAGCGTGCAACGGGCCCTGGACGGCTTGTCGGCCGACCACCTGCGCGTGCTCGAAGCGGTCCTCGTCGGTGGGTCCGAGGCCGCCCCGAAACTCCTGTCCGCCACCAAGCGCGCCGTTCAGGCGGCCTGCCGCTCCTTGTGGGATCGCGCCCTCCTGTGGCGCAGCCCCGAGGGCTACCGCCCCTGCCGCGCCGTCTCGGAGATCCTGAGCAGCCCCGCCCGGCTGGGCCCGCCGGCGCGCGATCTCGGTGTGCCCGATCGCAGTGCGGATGCTCCCGCGGCATACGAGAACCTCAGTGAGGCAGCGCGATCCGCGATTGACCGGCTGCTGTGGCGGCATCCGCGTGCCAGCTTCGAGGGGGCTTCCGCCACCGGCGTCCTGGACGAACTGCTGGCCGCCGGGCTGGTGGTCCGCACCGACGACGGCGGCGTGATCCCCCGTGAGGTCGGACTCGCGCTGCGCGGCGGCCGGCTCTACGCGGACGGCATCGATCCACCGGCCGTGCCGACCGAGCAGCTCTCCGCGCACGACGTCGACGCGGATGCGGCTGCCGCCGCCCTCGACATCCTCTGGCGGGTCGACACCCTGGTGCGGCTGTGGGATCAGTCTCCGCCGCGGGTGCTGCGCTCGGGCGGGCTGAGTGTCCGCGACCATCGCGCCGCCGCGAGTGCGCTCGATGCCGACCTCGAGCTGGCGGCATTCGTCATCGAGATCGCGTATGCCGCACGACTCATCGCCAACGACGGCGACTTCGAACCCAGCTGGCTGCCGACCACCGCGTATGACGACTGGGTCGACGCGGACACCGGGACGCGCTGGGCCGCGATCGCGACCGGCTGGCTGGACAGTTCCCGCGCCGCCTCGCTCGCCGGCACCTCCACCGACCAGGGCACGATCAACGTGCTGAGCACCGAAGTGGGCTGGCCGATGATGCGGTCCCGCAGACGCGATGTCCTGGAGATCATGGCAGCACCCGGTCAATCCGTCACCGTGCCAGCGGAATACGTCGACGCGATGCTGCACTGGAAGCGGCCGCTGCGACTGCCCGCCGGTGCGCCGACCCGCTCCGGCGAAGTACTGCGCGAAGCGGCCTGGCTCGGAGTCACCGGCCGTGGCGTGCTGTCCGGCCCTGGTCGCGCTCTGCTGGCGGGTCAGGACGCCGCGGCGGCGATGACCGGCGCGCTGCCTGCGCCGGTCGACCACCTGTTACTGCAGGCCGATCTCACCGCTGTCGCACCCGGCCCGCTGACCGACGAGCTGCACTCGCTGATGCAGGCAGCGGCTGATGTCGAATCCCGCGGTGGTGCAACGGTTTACCGGTTCACCGACAAGAGCATTCGACGAGCATTGGATGCAGGGCGGTCGGCGACCGAGCTGATCGAGCAGCTCACCGTTGCCAGTCCGACACCGGTGCCGCAGCCGTTGGAGTACCTCATCGCGGACGTCGCCCGGCGACACGGCCAGACCCGGGTCGGGACGGCGACCTGCTACCTGCGCAACGACGACCCCGCGACGCTCGACGCGATGACCAACGACCGCAACCTGTCGGCCCTACAACTGCGAAAGATCGCCCCGACGGTCGTCGTCTCCCCCGCCCATCCGACCACCGTGCTGGAAATGCTGCGCCAGCACGGATATTCGCCGGTCGCCGAAGGTCAGGACGGGCACGTCGTCCATGTCGGCAGCAACCACAGTCGCGCCGCTGCGCCGCGCGGGAGCGAGCCGCCACGGCTGGATGCCGTCACCGACGAGCTGATCGACCAGGTGATCGCGCATGCCCGCCGCGGTGAGCAGGCGTCCGCGGGACGCGCCCTGAACAACTCCGGACCACGCATCCCGTCGACCGATCCCACGGTGACGCTGGCGATGTTGCAGGATGCGGCCTCGGAGCAGTCCGCCGTCTGGATCGGCTACTCCGACACCGACGGCGCGCTGCACCGGACGCTCTTCCGGCCACACCGTGCCGATGGTGGCCGGGTCACCGGTGTCGTCGGCGACGGCTCCGAGTCGCGCACGTTCTCGATCCACCGCATCACCGGCGTGGCCCCGGCGTAGCGGGTCGAGTAGCGGTGAGGAACGAGCCGCGTATCGAGACTCGGCGACCGTTGTTGGTTTCGATACGGCCTCCGCCGCTTCGCTCCCCCGGCCTACTCAACCCGCCAACTCCTCAGACGTCGAAACCTGCCTCGCGCGCGGCGTCGAGCACGGGCCGGCCGGCCTCCCACAATGCCTCGAAGGCGAAGGTCAGCGACGCCGCCAGATCAGGGTGCTCGACCAGCACGTTCGTGGCGGTCAGGCCGCCCGCGACGGGATCGGTCAGCGAGAACAGCGCATGGGTGCCGTTGACCAGGCACAGCTTCATCGGCACCCTGTCGACGATCCGGCCCTGCTCGCCCGCTGCGGCGAATTCCCTGAGACTCTCGACTGATTCGGCCGAGTCGAGGACTTCCTTCTCGTAGCAGCAGCGCACGTCGCCGCCCGACTCGGCGATCCTTCGGGTCGCGTCGAGGCCGGGCTGGTCATTGTCGACGACATACGGCTTGCGGGTGAAGAGCAGCATCGAGCTGGTGGCGCGGCGCTGCAACTCGAGGAACCGCGCGCCGAGGCTCGCCGGGTCGCGCAGGAACTCCACGAAGGCCAGCGGCGCCTGCTCCTGCTGACCGCTGCTCCACAGGCCGGCCAGCTCGTCCGACACGCCGTCGGCACTCAGCGCGAGAGCACTCAACCGCTGGCGATGCTCGGCGACCAGTCCGGAGATCGCCACCCGGGGATCCGTCGCGGTGAACGCGACCACCTGACCGCTGACCGGGCGGGCCAGCCCGCGCTGCACCAGCCCGTCGACCACGTCGTAGATCCGCTGCCGCGGGATCCGCGCACTCCGTGCGAGCTCGACCGCGGTCGACGTATTCCGTTGCACGAGAACGGCATACGCCTTGGCTTCGTATGACGTGAGCCCTAGGTCACGCAGCACGCGGGTGATCTCGGCAAGGTCCGGCGACATGTGGTCCATCATCCGACCGCTCGCAGCTTTGACCAAACCCTTGCCATCTCTTGACCCCTTGCTGGCGGACGCCGGGAGTAAGTTCCCCGGTTGCCACCACTAACAAGTGGTGACAATTCTGAAGGTTACCTGAAAGGACACCTGATGTCGTCAACCAAGCTGCGACACAGCCGGCGAAAAGCAGCCGGCGTCGCACTTTTCGGAGTTGTCGCCGCGTTGCCTCTCGCCATGACCGGCGGTACGGCGTATGCGCATCCGGACCACGGCTCCGTGCAGCCGGCCCACAAGGCAACGCACGCCGCGTCGTCCACGACCTCGGTTTCCGGCACCCCGGTGAAGGGGTCGGTGAAGGTCGAACACGTCTGTTCCCAGCACGTTGCGAAGGGCATTGCGAAGTGCTTCGCGCTGAAGCAGACCAACGCCGTCGAGCCCAACCGGATCGTCCCGCGTGCCGTGACGCCGAACGCGACGCCGTCGGGCTACGGCCCGAGCGACATCCAGTCCGCCTACAACCTGCCCGCCGCCGGTGCCGGCACCACGGTCGCGATCGTCGACGCGTATGACGACCCGAACGCCGAGTCCGACCTGGCCGCCTATCGGCAGCAGTACGGCCTGTCCCCCTGCACCACCGCGAACGGCTGCTTCACCAAGATGAGCCAGAGCGGCTCGACGAACAGCCTGCCGACACCCGACAGCGGCTGGGCGGGCGAGATCTCACTGGACCTGGACGCCGTCAGCGCGGCCTGCCCCGCCTGCCACATCCTGCTGGTCGAGGCGAACACCGCGAGTATGGACGACCTCGGAACCGCTGTGAACCAAGCGGTTTCGCAGGGCGCCAAGTACGTCTCGAACAGCTACGGAGGCAGCGAGGACAGCAGCACCACCACCGCCGACAGCCAGTACTTCAAGCACACCGGCACGTTCATCACGGCCAGCACGGGCGACAGCGACTACGGCGCCGAGTACCCCGCGACATCGGCATACGTGACCGCCGTCGGTGGCACCTCGTTGTCCCGCAACAGCGGGACCAGCCGTGGTTGGAGCGAATCTGTTTGGAAGACAAGCACTTCCGAGGGCACGGGCTCGGGTTGTTCGGCATACGTGAGCAAGCCGTCCTTCCAGACCGGCGTCAGCACCGGGTGCAGCAAGCGCGCCGAGGCCGACGTCTCCATGGACGCCGACCCGGCGACCGGCCTGGCCGTCTACCAGACGTACGGCGGCAACGGCTGGAGCGTGTATGGCGGCACCAGCCTCGCCTCGCCCCTGCTGGCCGCCACCGCGGCCGTCGCGGGCGCAGCAGGCCACTCGACCTACGGCAACGACCTGTCCTACTCGCACACCGGTGACTTCAACGACGTCACCAGCGGCAACAACGGCAGCTGCGGCACCGTGCTGTGCAACGCCGGTGTCGGCTGGGACGGCCCGACCGGCAACGGCACCCCGAACGGGGTGGCGGGCTTCGGCGCCGGCACCACCTCCGGCGTCAGCGTCACGAACCCGGGGAGCAAGAGCAGCCCGGTCAACACTGCGGCCTCACTGCAACTCGCGGCGAGCGGCGGCACTGCGCCATACACCTGGAGCGCGAGCGGCCTGCCGACCGGCCTGTCGATCAGTGCCTCCGGCCTGATCTCCGGCACGCCGACCACGGCCGGCACCTACTCGGTGACGGCGACCGCGAAGGATGCCACCGGCAAGACCGGCACGACGACCTTCAGCTGGACGATCACCAGCGGCTCCGGTGGCTCCTGCACCGCGCAGCTCGTGAGCAACTCCGGCTTCGAGTCGGGCGCGACCGGCTGGACGCAGAGCAACGACCAGATCATCGGCCAGTGGGGTTCCTACGAGCCCACGCACGGCGGCTCGTATGACGCGTGGCTCGACGGCTACGGCCAGTCGCACACCGACACGTTGTCGCAGAGCATCACGATCCCGTCCGGCTGCACCGCGAGCCTGTCGTTCTACCTGCACATCGACACGGACGAGTCCGGCTCGACGGCATACGACAAGCTGGCTGTGAAGGCCGGGTCGACCACGCTGGCGACCTACTCGAACGCCAACGCGGCCGCCGGCTACACCAAGCACACGATCAACCTGTCGGCATACGCCGGCCAGACCGTGACGCTCACCTTCACCGGCACCGAGGACAGCTCCCTGCAGACGTCCTTCGTGCTGGACGATGTGACGACGCAGCTGTCCTGATGAAGCCCGGTCCCGTTTTGGATTGAGCGGCATACACACGCATTGAGCGGCGTACGGAAATCGTGGATTTCCGTACGCCGCTCAATGCATTGGTATGCCGGTCAATCTTGGCGAGCCCGCCCGCGAGGCGTCAGAAGATGCGGACCTGCTGCTCCTCCGGCAGGTACATCCCGTCGCCGTCGGCGACACCGAACGCCTCGAAGAACTCACGCAGGTTGCGGGCGACATTGGCACGCGCGTCGGCCGGCGAGTGCGGGTCGATCGTGAGCAGCCGCTTGGCCTCCGCCTCACGCGCCTTGCCGCACCAGACCTGCGCCCAGCCGAGGAAGAAACGCTGCTCCGGAGTGAAGCCGTCCAACTCGGGCGAGTCCTGCGTCTCCTGCGCGATCTGCCACGCCTTGTAGCCGATCGTCAGGCCGCCGAGGTCACCGATGTTCTCGCCGATCGTCAGCGCACCGTTGATCTTGTTGCCCGGGGCGTCGCGTCCCTCGAGACCGTTGAACTGCTCGATCAGCTTCTGCGACAACGCATCGAAGCGCTCCCGGTCCTCGTCGGTCCACCAGTCGACGAGGTTGCCGTCGCCGTCATACCGCGAACCCTGGTCGTCGAAACCGTGCCCGATCTCGTGACCGATGACGCCACCGATGCCGCCGTAGTTGACCGCGTCCTCGGCGTCGACGTCGAAGAACGGCGGCTGCAGTATGGCGGCCGGGAAGACGATCTCGTTCATCACCGGCATGTAGTAGGCGTTGACGGTCTGCGGAGTCATGAACCACTCCTTGGCGTCGACCTCGTCGCCGACACGACGCAGCATCCGGTCGACCTCCCACGCGGTGGCCGCGGCGATGTTGCCGATCAGGTCGTCGTGGCGAATCTCGATGTCGGAGTAGTCCTTCCACTCCTCCGGGTAACCGATCTTGGGCGTGAACTTCGCCAGCTTCTCCAGCGCCTTCGCCCGTGTCGTCTCGCTCATCCAGGACAACGTCTCGAAGTCGCGGCGGTAGGCCTCGACGAGGTTGGCGACGAGCTTCTCCATGCGCGCCTTGGCGTGCGGCGGGAAGTGCCTTTCGACATACAGCTGGCCGGCGGCCTCGCCGATCAGCGACTCGACGAGCGAGACGCCGCGCTTCCACCGCTCCCGGTTCTCGGGTATGCCGGACAGGGTGCGCCCGGCGAAATCGAAGCGCTCCTCGACCATCGCCTGATGCAGGTATGGCGCACGGTCCGACACCAGCCGCCAGGTGAGCCAGGACTTCCAGGCGTCGAGTGATTCGCTGGTCAGCGCCTCGGCGAATCCGGTGAGGAATGAAGGCTGCTCGACGTTGACCGGGTCGAGGATCCGCGCCTCGCCGCCCACGCCGTCGAGCCACGCGTCCCAGTCGAGACCGGGAGTGAGCGCCTCCAGCTCGGCCCGGGAGACCTTGTTGTAGGTCTTGACCGCATCACGCGACGTGACCCGGTCCCAGTGCGCCTTCGCGATGCGCGTCTCCAGGGCCATGATCGTGTCGGCCTGCGCGGCATCCAGACCGGCGAGGCCGAGCAGGCGCCCGATGTGCGCGACATACTGCGCACGCAGTTCGGCGTGCTCCTCCTCGCGGTAGTAGGACTCGTCCGGCAGGCCGATGCCGGCCTGCATGACGTAGAGGATGTTGTGCGCCGAATCCTTCGCATCCGCAATGGAATAGAAACCGATGAAGGAGTCGACACCGCGCCGGCTCAGCTGCCCACACGCCCGGACCAGGTCGGACGGCGAGCCGATCTTGTCGATGATCGCGAGGTCCTCGGCGAGCGCGCTCGCGCCGGCCTTCTCGATGCGTTCGGTGTCCATGAAGGACGCGAAGAGGTCGCCCACCTGCCGACGAGGCGTGCCCGGCTCCGAGGCGGACTCCGCGGCCTCCTCGATCAGCGCGTGAACAGCCGCCTCAGCGGACTCCCGCAGCCGGTCGAAGGTGCCGTAACGCCCTCTGTCCGAAGGGATCTCGGTCTGCGCGACCCAGGTGCCGTTGACGTGGCCGAACAGGTCGTCCTGTGGCCGCACCGATCGGTCGAAGTTGTCGGTGGTGAGACCAGACTTCATGTGTGCACTCCTTGTGGTTTCCCGCCCCCGCGGATATCAGACTGTGGCCCAACCTACGCGGCGAGCCGATGTATGTCGCCGGGTCCGCCTAACCCGCGAGTGCCCTGACGACACTCGACGGCGACGGTCGACCGAGTTGCTGCGCCATCCAGACCGACGTCTCGACCAGCTTCTCCAGGTCGACCCCGGTCTCGATGCCGAGCCCCCGGCACATCCAGACCAGGTCTTCGGTCGCCAGGTTGCCGGTGGCCGATTTGGCGTAGGGGCACCCGCCGAGGCCGCCGGTGGAGGCGTCGACGACGCGGACCCCGTGGCTCAGCGCCGTCACCGTATTGGACAGCGCCTGCCCGTAGGTGTCGTGGAAGTGGACGCCGATGCGGTCGGCGCTGATGCCCTTGTCATCGAGCGCGGCCAGCAGCGCGGTCACGTGGCCGGGCGTCCCGACGCCGATGGTGTCGCCCAGGCTCAGCTGGTCGCACCCGAGGTCCATCAGCTTGCGGCATACGTCCACGACCTGCTCGATCGGCACAGGGCCCTCCCACGGGTCACCGAAGCACATCGAGACGTAACCGCGCACCCAGAGGCCGGCGTCCTGCGCCCGCGACACGACCGGCGCGAACATCGCCAGCGACTCATCGACCGAGCGGTTGAGGTTCTTGCGGGCGAAGGTCTCGGTCGCCGAGCCGAAGACCGCGACCGCGCCGACGCCGGCTGCGAGCGCGTTGTCCAGGCCGCGCTCGTTGGGCACCAGCACCGGACGCGTGGCGCCCTTGCCGAGATCGCCGAGCCGCTCCATCAGCTCGCGCGCGTCCGCAAGCTGTGGGATCCACGACGGCGGCACGAACGACGTCAGCTCCACGGCGTCGAGTCCGGCTCCGACCAGCCGCTCGATGAACTGCGCCTTGACCTCGGTGGGCACGACAGCCTTCTCGTTCTGCAGGCCGTCCCGCGCGCCGACCTCGTAGATCATGATCGACTCGGGCATCGACGGCATCGACGCAACCTGTGGCAGCTCCATGGCCCCATGGTCGCACCGCGTGACGTGCGCCACGTATGCCGGGCTCGGGGTCGTTCGGCGCGCCGGAGCAACCGCTCGTCTCACCGCTGCGACCACTGATCGAACATGAGCCGCGCTTGACCCTGCTCCTCGCGCCAGTGATCGAGAGTGACCTGCATCACACCGTCACGTGCAAGGAGCCAACCGTGAATGACGCCACTGATCCGACCTCCCGAGGACGACTGCTCAACCGCAGAGGATTCCTGACCCGCGCGGGCGGGATCGCCGCCGTGGTCGCCGCGGGGGCGATCTCCGGCGAGTCGCTGCTCGGCAGCGACCACGCCGCATCGGCAGCCACACTGCGCCCGGGCAGGAAGGCGGCGGCAGCGGCCGACGATCCGCTCGCCCTGCTGCAGAAGATGATCAGCTTCGACACCCAGAACTTCGGCAAGGGCGGCAAGACCCGGCCGTATGCCGAGATGGTCAAGGGCCTGTGGGACGCCGCCGGCGTCTCCTCCGAGATCATCCCGACACCTCAGCCGGACAACGTCCACCTGCTGGCCCGGATCAAGGGCACCACCTCTGCCGCGCCGGTCCTGTTGCTCGGACACTCCGACGTCGTACCGGTGGAGAAGGAGCACTGGTCGGTCGACCCCTTCGCCGGCGTGGTCAAGGACGGCCAGATCTGGGGCCGCGGCGCCCTCGACATGAAGGGCATGAACTCGGCGAGCATCAGCGCGCTGCTGCGCCACCTGGGCGAGGGCGGCAAGTTCGAGCGCGACATCATCGTGCTCACCGACTGCGACGAGGAAGCCGGTGACTACGGGTCGTCCTGGCTGGCGAAGAACCACTGGGACAAGCTCGACTGCGGCATGGTCCTGACCGAGGGCGGCTGGTTCATCGCCCAGTCCGACAAGACCACACCGATGCTGATCACCGTCACCCGCCAGGACAAGGTCTACTTCAACCTCGACCTGTATGCCGACGGCACCGCCACCCACTCGTCGAAGCCGATGCCCGACTCGGCGATCGTCGGCCTGTCGCGCGCGGTCGCCGAGCTCGGGGAGTATGACGCGCCGGTCCATCTGACCGACGTGACCCGCGAGTACTTCGGGGCGTTGGCCGATGCGACCGACGACCGGCGGTGGGAACGCGCCATCCGGTTGATGCTGCACGCCCGTGGCCAGCACGCCCTGGAGCGCACCGCCGCCCTGGTGGTGAAGGGCTCGGATTACCCCTACCTGCACCACGCCCTGCTGCACACGACGGCGGCATACGTCATCGAGGACTCGGGGTACAAGGAGAACGTCATCCCGTCGGAGGCGCATGTGCGCGTCAACTGCCGCGGCATACCCGGCGGCGAGAAGCCGCGGGACTTCCTGGCGACGGTGCGGCAGAAGATGAAGCCCCGCGGCATCACCGTGAAGTTGGCAGCGCCCGACGGAGTGTCCGAGGCGGACTACCTCGACCAGCTGGACCACACCTGGGCCACCCCGGCGGCGGATATCAAAACGCCTCTCTACCAAGCCATTTCGAAGGCATCGGAGCAGACCTACCCGGAGGCGGTCTTCGCGCCGGCACTATTCGAAGCAGGCACGAGCCTCGGGCCGTGGCGCGAGCACGGCATACCCGGGTACGGCGTCTACCCGTACGTGATCGACAACGACCAGCTCGTCGCCATGCACGGCAACGACGAGCGGATCTACGTCGACGCGCTGAAGACGGGGACGGATTTCATGTACCGGGTGTTCGACCAGTTCCGCGCCTGAGCCGCCCGGGTGTAGCCACCCCTTCCACCGAGAGGACACCCCTTCATCGAGGGGACACGCGATCCGGACGATTTCGACCCAAATCGCCTGTCCTCTCGATGCATTGGGTGTCCTCTCGGCAAGTGGGTGGTGCCCGACCCGTCGTCGGGGAGTCATATCGTGGCGGCATGCCTGATGCACCCGACGGACGCGGCACCCTGACCTGGCACTCCGCAGCGGAGCGCATCGACCTGCTCGGCGATCCGGTCGCCAAGCAGGTCGATGCGGTCCCGGGTCTCGAGGTCGCCGAGATCGACCCGGAACTGGCCGACACCGCGGCGTTCTGCGAGCGCTACGGCTCGGCGCCGGAGCTGTCGGCCAACTGCGTCGTCGTCGCGGGCCGCCGCGGCGAGATCACCCGGTATGCCGCGGTGGTCGTGCTCGCCACCACGCGGGCCGACGTCAACAAGGCGGTGCGCAAGTTCCTCGATGTGCGCAAGTGCTCCTTCGCGCCGATGGACGACGCCGTCCGCCTGAGCGGGATGGAGTATGGCGGCATCACGCCCATCGGGCTGCCGGCCGACTGGCCGCTGCTGATCGACGAGCGGGTCGCGAACGCGCCGGCCTCCGTCGTCATCGGCTCGGGCCTGCGCCGTAGCAAGTGCCTCGTGCCGCCCGCCGAACTCGCCGCACTGCCGACTGCCGAAGTCGGCGCCTTCGCCGGCTGACCGGATGCGCGACCGTATGCCGGGCGCGGGGAGGCCGACGGCTCAGGCCAGCGCGTCGGCGGCTACGGCCTGCGACGAGGACCACCACTGGTAGTGGTCCAGCACGTCGTGACAGATCCGGTCCGCGGAGTAGTCGAGGACGTCATACGTGCCGCCGCCGGGCAGCGCCACCTCGAGGTTCGCGGTGAGGTCGTCGGCCTCGATCATCCGGGCGCCGTACGAGGGCGCCTTCGCCCGCCTGATCCGCACTGTGTAGCCGAACGTCGTGTCCGTGCCGCTTCCCGGCACCTCCAGCGTGGCCATCCGCACGATCGGGTCCGCCAGGTCGTCGGCGGTGACGATCCGCGCGTCGACGCCCTGCTGCACCAGCTCGTCGACCACCTCGTGCAGTGCGGGCAGGACCACGCCATCCAGCCGGCGGGACGCCTGCCGGAGGCTGACCGTGCCGAGGGACCGGCTCAACCGGCTCCGCCAAGTGCTCGGCCGACGCAGTTCCGGCCCGCCGATCGCGGTGGTGGGCAGTGCGGTTCGGAAGGCGCTGGCCTGTAGGCGTTCGGACTCCAGCGCCCGGTGCAGCCCGAGCATCACGAGGACCATCACCAGCGCGAACGGCAGCCCCATGATGATGGTGGCGTTCTGCAGCGCCGGTATGCCGCCGACCATCAGCATCGCCACCGTCAGCACACCGGTGGCGGCGGCCCACAGGATGCGCAGCCACGGCCTGGCATCCGTCTCGGAGTCCGGGAGGTCGGACGACAGATTGGCCATCACCAGCGCCCCGGAGTCGGCACTGGTCACGTAGAACAGCAGACCGACGAACGTGGCGAGACCGACGAGAACGAGCGGCAGCGGGTAGTGCTGCAGCAGGTCGAAGAACCCCTGCTCGGGCGAGTTGACCGCGCGCTTGCCGAAGCTGCCGTCACCGTCGCGGATCCGCTTCACCGCGCTGTTCCCGAAGATCGACACCCACATGATGATGTAGAGGAACGGGATGGTCAGCGTCCCGAAGACGAACTGCCCGATGGTGCGGCCCTTGGAGATGCGCGCGAGGAACATTCCGACGAAGGATGCCCAGGCGATCCACCAGGCCCAGAAGAAGAGGGTCCACGAGCTCATCCACTCGCTCGGGTGGTCGTAGGCCATCGTGTCCATCGTCATACCGGGGAACATCGAGACGAAGTCGCCGACGTTCATCACCATGGCACGCAGCAGGAACCCGGTGCTGCCGGTGACCAGGACCCACAGGGCAAGTCCGATCGCCAGCAGCACGTTCAGCTGGGACAGGAAGCGAATTCCCTTGTCGACACCGGAGACTGCGGACACGGTCGCCATGATCACCGCGAGCGCGACCAGCCCGCTCTGCGCCGGCAGGCCCTGGTCGATGCCGAACAGCACATCGAGTCCGACGTTCAGCATCACGACGCCGATCCCGAGCGAGGTCGCCACCCCGAAGATCGTGCCCAGCACCGTGGCGATGTCCACCGCGTCGCCCAGCCGACCGCGAATCCGCTTGCCCAGCACCGGATACAGCGCCGAGCGGACCGCGAGCGGCAGTCCCTTGCGGTGTGCGAAGTAACCCAGCGCGATGCCCATCAGGGTGTACATGGCCCAGCCGGTGATGCCGTAGTGGAACAGCGTCCAGACGGTCGATTCCCGTGCTGCGTCGAGGGTTCCGCCCTTGCCCTGTGGCGGGTGCAGGTACTGCGTGGCGGGCTCGGCCACCGCGAAGAACATCACGTCGGTGCCGATGCCCGCGGCGAAAAGCATGCACGCCCAGGAGAACGTGGAGAACTCGGGACGGTCCGAGTCCTTGCCGAGACGCACTCTGGGGTAACGAAATCCGACGTAGACGACGAACACCAGCACGGCCGTGGCGAGAGCGATGTAGAACCACCCGAACCCGCCGGCGATGGCGGTCACCGCGTCCCCGAGCGCCGCAGCCGCGGAGTCGGTGTCGAGCATCGCCCACCCGGCGACCGCGATGGTGAAGACACCGGACACGATCAGCACCGGCCACTTGGTGGCCGGTCCGGTGACGTGATCGTCGACGGTCCGCTGAGATTCCTCGGTCGCGGTGTTGGCCTTCCCGATGGTCATCGCGCCTCCCCGGTGATCGCCTGTTCGGCGCTGGGGACCGTCGGCCGGGCGTCCCAGGCCTCATTGCGTGGATCGCCCTGTGGGTGGATCGGCATACCCGCACCGGCGCGGTAGACGGGCGCGTGCTCGGGAGCCAGCGGAGTGTTCCCGGCGATCAGGTCGGCCGCCTTCTCGGCGACCATCATCACCGGCGCGAAGATGTTGCCGTTGGTGATGGTCGGGAACACCGACGCGTCGACGACGCGCAGGCCCTCGGTGCCGTGCACGCGCATCGACGCCGGGTCGACGACCGCCTGGTCGTCGGTGCCCATCTTGGCCGAACACGAAGGATGCAGAGCGGTTTCCGCGTCCTTGGCCACCCAGTCGATGATCTCCTGGTCGGTCTGCACCGACGGGCCGGGCGAGATCTCGCCGCCGTCGAACGTCGCGAACGCGGGCTGGTCGAGGATGTGCCGCGCCGCGCGGATCACCTCGACCCACTCCCGCCGGTCGCGCTCGGTGGACAGGTAGTTGAACCGGATGGCGGGCTTGTGCCGCGGGTCCGCATCCTTGATGCGGACGTGACCGCGCACGTCGGAATTCATCGGGCCGACGTGCACCTGATAGCCATGACCGCCCTCGGGCGCGCTGCCGTCATACCGCACGGCGATCGGCAGGAAGTGGAACATCAGGTTCGGGTAGGCGACGTCGTCGTTGGTGCGGATGAAGCCGCCGCCCTCGAAGTGGTTGGAGGTGCCGACGCCGCGGTTGAACAGCCATTCGGCACCGATGTATGGCGCCTTCCACTTCTTCAGCCAGGGCGCGATCGACACCGGCTGGACGCAGCTGTGCTGCAGGTAGACCTCCAGGTGGTCCTGCAGGTTCTCGCCGACGCCCGGCAGCTCGACCCTCGGGGTGACTCCGGCCGAGCGCAGCGTCTCCGGGTCTCCGACCCCGGCCAGCTGCAGCAGCTGCGGCGAGTTGAACGCGCCACCGCACAGGATGACCTCTCCCGCCTGCACCGTATGGCGCCGGCGCCCGGCACGCACGAAGTCGACCCCGGTGACGCGGTCACCCTGCCAGCGCAGCCCGGTCACCGTGGCCAGCGTGGCGATGTCGAGGTTCGCCCGGCCACGGACCGGCCACAGGTACGAACGCGACGCGCTCATCCGGCTGCCGTGGAACACGTTGCGGTCGAAGGGTGCGAAGCCCTCCTGGCGGTAGCCGTTCACATCGTCGGTGCGGGGGTAGCCGGCCTGCTCGGTCGCCTCGAAGAACGCCTGGAAGAGCGGGCTGCTGGCCGGGCCGCGTTCCATCTTGAGCGGGCCGGACCCGCCGCGCCAGGCGTCCGCGCCCGCCATACAGGACTCCATGCGCTTGAAGTAGGGCAGGCAGTGGGCGTAGTCCCAGTCCTGCATCCCGTCGAAGCTCGCCCACTTGTCGTAGTCGCCGGGGTTGCCGCGCTGGAAGATCATCCCGTTGATCGAGCTGGAGCCGCCGAGCACCTTGCCGCGTGCGTGCGCGACGCGGCGTCCGTTCATGAACGGCTCGGGCTCGGTCTCGTAGGCCCAGTCGTAGAGCGGGTTCCCGGCGGGGAACATCAGCGCCGCAGGCATGTGGATGAGTGGGTCGAAGACGAAGTCCGAACGTCCGGCTTCGAGGACGAGCACCGAGGTGGACTCGTCGGCGCTGAGCCGGTTGGCGAGTGCGGAACCGGCTGATCCGCCGCCGACGATGACGTAGTCGTAGCTCTGCTTCATGTCGCGAATTCCTCTGCGCTCAGTGGTTTTCGGGTATGGCGAACCAGCCGGCCGGGGCGGGCCGGGTGTTGTGCCAGATGTGTTTGGTCTCCTGATATTCGGCGAGCCCGTCGATGCCGAGCTCCCGGCCGATCCCGGACTGCTTCATGCCGCCCCACTCGGCCTGGGGCACGTAGGGGTGGTAGTCGTTGATCCACACTGTGCCGTGCCGCAGCCGGCGCGCCATACGCTCCGCGCGTCCGGCATCGTTGGTCCACACCGCCCCCGCCAGCCCATAGACCGTGTCGTTGGCGATCCGGGCGGCGGCGTCCTCGGCCTCGTCCCTGGTAGCACCGGAGAAGGTCTCGACGGTGAGCACCGGGCCGAAGGACTCGTCGTGCACGCAGTCCATCGCACCGGTGCAGTCGTCCAGCACGGTCGGCGGGTAGTAGGAGCCGACGGCAAGCTCTCCGCCGGCGCGCTGCCCGCCGCAGCGCAGGCGGGCGCCCTGCTGCACGGCATCGTCGACATACGAGGCGACCTTGCGCAGGTGCTCCTCGCTGATCAGCGGACCGGTCTCGGCGCTCTCGTCGAAGGGCCCGCCGAGCCGGATGTGCTCGGCACGACGCACGATCTCGTCGACGACCCGGTCGTGGATCTCCTCCTCCACCACCAGCCGGGCGCCGGCCGAGCACACCTGTCCGGAGTCGAGGAACACGGCAGTCACCGCGTTGTCGATGGCGGCGGGCAGATCGGCGTCGGCGAAGATCACGTTGGGGTTCTTCCCGCCGAGCTCGAGGGCGACCCGCTTCACGGTGCCGGCTGCGGCTGCCATGATCGTCCGGCCGGTCTCGACGCCGCCGGTGAAAGAAACCAGGTCGACCAGCGGCGCGGTCGTCAACGGTGCACCCACCGCTGCGCCACTGCCGAGCACCAGGTTCGCCACGCCGGCCGGCAGGCCGAGATCGTGCAGCGCGCCGACCAGCCAGGCCGCCGTCTGCGGGGTGAGCTCGCTCGGCTTGAGCACGAACGTGTTGCCGGCGGCCAGCGCCGGAGCGACCTTCCAGGCGGTCTGCAGCAGCGGGTAGTTCCACGGCGTGATCAGTGCGCAGACCCCGACCGGCTCGGTGACGACCCGGCTGGACACATCGGGTATGCCGGTGTCGATGACCCGCCCGGCGTGGGCCTGGGCGAGCGAGGCGAAGTGCCGGAAGACGCCGACGATGTCGTCCATGTCGATCCGGGATTCCAGCAGCCGCTTGCCGGTGTCGAGCGACTCGAGCCGGGCGACTTCTTCCTTCTCCTGCTCCAGCCGGTCGGCGAGCCGGTGCAGCAGCCGAGCACGCTCGGCCGAACTCGTGGCTGACCACTCCCCTGCGTCGAACGCGCGACGCGCCGCGTCGACGGCACGCGCTGCGTCCGTGGCGTCACCCTCGGGCACGGTCGCGACGACGGATCCATCGGCGGGACAGGTGATTTCGCGCTGATGGCCCGATGCGGCGTCGCACCATTGCCCGTCGATGAACATGCTCGTCACAGGTGTCCTCCGTGCATCCTCGGTTCGTGATCCCGGCGGGCCGGCTGTCGGCGTTGGTGGCGCAGCGCCCGTCGAGTCGATAACGACCGTTATATCATAACGGCCGTTATACTCGGCGTGTGAGAACTGCTCCCGTGCGTGATCGGCTGCTGGACGCCGCCGATGAGGTCCTCTTCATGGACGGCTCCGTCTCGACCCCGGTCGACGTCATCCTGCGCAGGGCCGGTGCTTCCCCGCCGAGCCTCTACTCGCACTTCGGCAACAAGGAGGGGCTGGTCACCGCAGCGCTGCAACGACGCCTGCGCGTGTGGACGGGGGTCTGGGACGACCAGATCTCCCGCGCCACCACGGATCGGGGGCGGTTGCTCGCGCTCTGGCCGGCGCTGCGGGTCTACCAGCGTGATCACCTCACCGAGCGCTGGTGCGCCTTCAGTGGCACCGCTGCCGCCATACCGAATCCGAGTGAGCAGCTGACGGCGGTGCTCGCCGAGGAGACGCAACTACTGCGCGACCGGTTGCTGGAGCATTCCCGCCCGATCGCCGGGCGCAGAGCCCGGCAGCTCGCGAGCGCGCTCTTCGTCGCCTACACCGGCACGATGGCCACGATGCTGCGGGAGGAGTATCACGCCGCGATCGACGAGGGTGAGGCGTCCGCGAAGGCCCTGGTCGCCCATTACGCGACCGAGCAGCGCTGATCGTCCGGGGTGACGCTGGTCTCCCGACGGAAGAAGCAGCCGGCTGCGGTGGTTACCTTTAATCGGCTACTTCTTGAAGGGACACCCGCGTGACCGACGGACCACTGATCGTCCAGAGCGACAAGACCGTGCTGCTGGAGGTCGATCATCCCCTGGCGACGGAGGCACGGCGCGCGATCGCGCCGTTCGCCGAGCTGGAGCGCGCCCCGGAGCACATGCACACCTACCGGGTGACGCCGCTCGGCCTGTGGAACGCCCGGGCCGCCGGCCATGACGCCGAGCAGGTCGTCGATGCGCTGATCCGCTACAGCCGCTACCCCGTGCCCAACCCGCTGCTGATCGACATCGCCGAGACGATGGACCGTTACGGTCGGCTGCTGCTGCGCAAGGACGACGAGGGTCGTCTGATCCTGACGACGACGGACACGGCCGTTCTCACCGAGGTGTTGCGGCACAAGAAGATCGCGCCGATGGTCGGTGACCGGCTCGACGAGTCGAGCGTGCTGGTGCACCCCTCGGAGCGTGGCGCGATCAAGCAGCAGCTGATCAAGGTCGGCTGGCCGGCCGAGGACGAGGCCGGGTATGTCGACGGCGAGGCCCACGCCATCGCACTCAACCAGGACGGCTGGTCGCTGCGTCCCTACCAGCAGCAGGCGGTCGACGGGTTCTGGCACGGCGGGTCCGGCGTCGTCGTACTCCCTTGTGGCGCAGGCAAAACCCTCGTCGGCGCGGGCGCGATGGCCGAGGCGAAGGCGACCACGCTCATCCTGGTCACCAATACCGTTTCGGCCCGTCAGTGGCGCGACGAGCTCCTCGCCAGGACGACGCTGACCGAGGAGGAGATCGGCGAATACTCCGGCGCACGCAAGGAGATCCGCCCGGTCACGATCGCGACCTACCAGGTGCTGACGCACAAGCGCAAGGGCGTCTTCCCGCACCTGGAGCTGCTCGACGCCCGCGACTGGGGCCTCATCCTGTATGACGAGGTGCACCTCCTGCCGGCACCGATCTTCCGGATGACGGCCGACCTGCAGGCCCGCCGCCGGCTCGGCCTGACGGCGACCCTCGTGCGCGAGGACGGCCGCGAGTCCGACGTCTTCTCGCTCATCGGCCCCAAGCGGTTCGACGCTCCCTGGAAGGACATCGAAACGCAGGGCTACATCGCGCCGGCCGACTGCGTCGAGGTGCGGGTGACACTGTCGGACAGCGACCGGATGGCCTATGCGACAACGGAACCCGACGATCGCTACCGTTTTGCGTCGTGCGCGCCGGTGAAGGAGGACGTCGTCGAGGAGCTGGTGCGCCAGCACGACGGCCAGCCGACACTGATCATCGGCCAGTACCTCGACCAGCTGGACGCGCTGTCCGAGCGACTCGGCGCCGATCTGATCACCGGTGAGACCCGAGTCGCCCAGCGGCAGAAGCTGTTTCAGCAGTTCCGCGACGGCGAGATCAACAAGCTGGTGGTCAGCAAGGTCGCCAACTTCTCGATCGACCTGCCCGAGGCGAGCGTCGCCATCCAGGTCTCCGGGACGTTCGGATCCCGCCAGGAGGAGGCCCAGCGACTGGGCCGCGTGCTGCGTCCGAAGGGCGACGGCCGCACCGCGCACTTCTACACCGTCGTCACCCGCGACACCGTGGACGCGGAATTCGCCGCGCACCGACAGCGCTTCCTGGCCGAGCAGGGCTACGCCTACCGGATCGTCGACGCCGATCAGCTGGGCGCACAACCGAACTGAGGTCACGCCTGCTCGAGGCCGTCGCCGGCTCGATCACGTTTCGGCCAGGAAAATGAAACGCGGCACCATACTCCTGTGACGTCGTCTATTTTCTGAGCACGGCCGGACGATCCTGTTGGCCGAAGCACGCACGCTGGAGGTCGGCCCGTCATGAGTCGCAGACACGGTCGGCACCGATCAGCCCAGCCGGCCCCTGCCGCAGAGGTCCGTCATCGGGTCGCCGAGCCGCGCAACCGCGGCGCCGTCGCAGCGGTGGTCGCGGGGATCTGCGTGCTCGCGATCGGCGGTACGGCGGTCGCCGTCACCCGCCCCTGGCAACACGGCACCACCGCGACCCCAGCATCCAGCACCACCGGATCGACGACGCAACCGTCGCCGGACGCGGCCGCCCAGCAAGTGCGGGTGTGGACCGGCACCACCGACAGCACGCTGATCTCCCGGCTCACGGCCACGCTCGGCCCGGCATACCGCGTCGTCGCAGCGAAGAACGCCGACGACGCAACGATCGACCTGCGCCCGGGGACTTCCGGCCCGGCCCAGGTCGGCACGAGCCCGGTGGTGCTGGCGATGCCCGCACCGATGGCGAAGGCGTTCGGATCTCCGACGACGGACAACCTGCAGCGCTGGTTCAACGGCAAGAACACCTGGTCGGGCAAGGGGCACGCCGGGTGGGGCGACTTCAGGGTCGCGGTGGCGGACCCGGCGACGTCGTCCACCGGCGCGATCGGGTATGGCGCTCTGCTGACCGCCGTCAACGGAAAGCCCGTGCCGAAGGCGCCCGACTACACCCGTCCGACCGCGGCGACCTACGCCATGGTCCACGTCGAACAACGTTCCGTCGTGGCGAAATCCGACTCCGCCGCACGTGGCCTGCTGGACGCGTCCGACGTCGCGACGTTCGCCAGGACCGCGAGCGCCGTACTCACCACGGAGCAGGCGATCACCGACCACAATGCGCGGGCCGGAGCCGACAAGCTCGTCGGGCTCCCCCTGCTCGGCGGGGCCGCAGCCGTGCCGATCGTCGCCGTCCCCGCGAAGGATCTCGACACGACGACGTTCCAGGGCATCCTCACCCGCCTGCGTTCTCCCGCCGGCCAGCAGGCACTGCGCGCGGCCGGTTATCGCAGCCTCACCGGAGAACGGCCGGACACCGCCGGAGCCGCCAACCTCGCGAAACCGGTTGCTGTCACGGCCGATTCGCTCAATGCATCACGCAGCGCGTGGCGGACCGCGCACCAGCGCAACTCGACGGTGGCGGTGCTGGACCTGTCCGGGTCGATGACGGAGAAGTTCCCCGGCACCAAGACGCCGAAGGTCGCGATGATGCAGCAGTTGCTCAAGGTCGCCTACCGCCTGGCATCGCCGGAGCAGCGGTCGACCATCTGGTTCTTCGCCAACCGACCGGGTGGTCCCGTTTTCGACGACGTGCCGCTGGCCCTCGGCACGCCGTCACACATCAAGCAGATCAACTCGGCCCTCGATCACGCCAAGGCCGGTGGCGGCACCCCGGTCTATCTGGCCATCGAGCGCGCCTACGGCTACGCCGTCACGAATTACGCTCCCGGCAGGGTCAATCGGGTGCTCGTCCTGTCCGACGGCGCCAATGAGGACGCCGGCAACAAGGTCACGCTGGCGCAGGTCAAGGCGTATGTCGCCGAACGTTTCGACCCGAAGAAGCCCGTCACGCTCACCATGGTGCTGCTCAACCCCGGAGAGAACTACAAGGGCCTGGAACAGGTCGCGGCCGTGACCAAGGGCAGCGCGACGACCCTCAGCAAGATGTCCGAAGCGCCGAATGTCTTCCAGAAGGCGCTCTTCGGCTGACGGCTCTCTAGTCTCGCAGGAACGCCAGCACCGCGAGCACCCGCCGGTGGCCGGCGGTGTCGTCGGGCGACAGCTGCAGCTTGGCGAAGATCCGCTGGGTGTGCTTCTCGACAGCCCCCGACGTGACGACCAGGCGCGCGGCGATCGCGGCGTTGGACAGACCCTGTGCCATCAGCGACAGCACTTCGCGCTCACGAGGTGTCAACGACGTCAACGGATCTCGTCGCCTGGTCATCAGCTGCGCCACGACCTGCGGGTCCAGCACGGTGCCGCCACCGGCGACGGAATCGACGGCGGCCAGGAACTCGTCGATGTCTCCGACGCGGTCCTTGAGCAGGTAGCCGATGGCTCCGATGCCGGCCGCGAGCAGCTCATCGGCATACGCCTCGACGACATACTGTGACAGCACCAGGATCGGGGCATCCGGCCACTCCTGCCGGATCCGCACCGCAGCTCGGAGTCCTTCGTCGGTGCCGCTGGGCGGCATACGCACGTCGGTGATGACCAGGTCGGGGCGTTCGCGCAGGGCTGCTTCGACCAGGGCCGTCCCGTCACCGACGCCGGCCACCACCTCGTGCCCGGCGTCGCCGAGGATCAGCTGCACTCCCTCTCGTAGCAGCGTCGAGTCGTCGGCCACCACGATTCGCATGGAAGTCAGGTTAGGGGAATCACCGCCAGCACCGTGGTCGGTCCGCCGATCGGCGACTCGATCGTCAGCGTGCCACCCACCGACCGCACGCGGTTCTGCAGGCCGACGAGTCCGCTGCCCTTCGACAGGTGAGCACCGCCGCGGCCGTCATCGGTGACGGACACGACCAGGTCAATCCCGTTGACCTGCAACGAAACCAGCCCGCTGCGTGCCGCGCTGTGCTTGGCGGTGTTGGTGAGTGCCTCGGAGACGACGAAGTATGCCGCCTGCTCCAGGTGCGGCGGCAGGATCACCTCGTTCAGGTCCGCCTCGACCGTGACCGGGATCGTCGCGCGACCGGCGGCCTCACGGACCGCGGCGACCAGCCCGCGGTCGGACAGCACCGGCGGGGCGATGCCCTTGGAGAGTGCGCGCAGCTCGTCCAGCGTCTCCTGCGTCGACGCGATCGCCGCACGCAGCCCGAGGATGGCATGTGAGTCGTCACCCACCTGTCGCTCCATCCGGGCCAGGTCCATCTTCAGCCGGACCAGCCGCTGCTGCGGGCCGTCGTGGATGTCGCGCTCCAACCGCGCCAGTTGCGTGGACTCCGCCACCCGGCCCGCCGCGCGCGACTGTGTCAGCTCGACGATCTTCGCCTCCTGCTGGGCGCGACCGAGCAGCGCCGTCGAGACCAGAGCCTGCGCCCGCGCCAGCCCGATCATCACCAGCGGCAGGGTGATCAGGAAGATCAGTCCGACCAGCACGTTCACCGCAGCGGCCGCACCGAAGGAGTGCGCGCCGATCAGATCTGCCAGGTCCTGGTTTCCGTTGTGCCCGTGGAAGATCCAGCCGTATGCCGGCCACGTGGTGGCGGCGATCGCGATCGACCACCAGGTGATCGTGAGCACCCAGGTGACGGTGGAGACGATCCACGAGACGAGGCTCCAGACCACCTCGAGCCAGACACTCGGGCTGCTGACGACGCGGACGGCGTAGTCGACCCAGCGTTCCCGGGGCGCCCGTGCCAGCCGGCGCGCGGGCGGTGCGTCCAGTCCGACCAGTCGCGACACCATCCGGCGCTCGAGTGCGGCGGCACCGGCCGCGCAGCCGATGGCGAGCGGAATCGACAACGGTGCCAACAGGATCGAGAACGCCGTCGACACCAACGTGATGTTGACGATGAAGATCGCCAGCTGGAACGGCCACGCGAGCAGCAGGTAGAGGGTGCTGTGCAGAGTGCGGCGCACCAGCCCGGGTCGGCTGTCGCCCGATGTCCCGACCGGCTGTGTCCCGGCCCGCGAGTCGTCGCTCATCACGTGTGAATATGCCATGGCTCGACGTTAGGAACACGGCGTTCCCGAAGCGATCCCGTGCACCGGTCAAAGGAAGGTCGGGCCAGCCCGACCCTGCGGGTCGAGTAGGGGGAGCCCCAAGGCGAGCGGCGTATCGAGACCCGGGATCTCGATACGCCGCTCGTCCCTCACGGCACTCGATCCGCTCGGGAGAGCGTCAGAAGATCTTGTCGAGGATGTCCTGGACCGGCGCGATGGCGAAGTAGATCACGAAAAGCCCTGCGATCAGCCACATGAGCGGCGGCACCTGCTTGACCCGACCACGGGCCAGCTTCACGACGACGAACGCGATGCAGCCGGCACCGATGCCGACCGTGATCGAGTAGGAGAACGGCATCAGCACGATCGTCAGGAACGCCGGAATGGCGATGTCCCAGTCGTGCCAGTCGATCCCGCCGACCTGCTGCATCATCAGGAAGCCGACCAGCACCAGCGCGGGCGTGGCTGCCTCGTAGGGCACGACCTCGACAACCGGCGACAGGAACGTGGCCAGCAGGAAGAGAGCGCCGGTCACGATCGCGGCGAGGCCGGTGCGGGCGCCCTCGCTGACACCGGCGGACGACTCGATGTAGCCGGTGTTGGAGGAGACCGACGCCATACCTCCCGCAGCGGCGGCGACAGAGTCGACGACCAGGATCTTCTGCGCGTCGACCGGTGTCCCCGTCTCGTCCAACAGGTCGCCCTTGCTGCCGATCGCGACCATCGTGCCCATCGTGTCGAAGAAGTCGGCGAGCACCAGCGAGAAGATCAGCAGCAGTGCGGTGATCACGCTGATCTTGCCGAACGAGCCGAAGAGGCTGAAGTCGCCGAGCAGTCCGAAGTCGGGAGTTGCGATCCAATCCGACGGCAGTTTGGGCACATTCAGGCCCCACCCGGTCGGGTTCGTCCTGCTCTGCGCACCCTGGTGTCCGATCGCCTGGACGATCACCGCCAGCACGGTCGTGCCCAGAATCGCAATCAGTATGGCGCCCTTCAGCTTTCGCACGTAGAGCGCGATCACCGCGATCAGGCCGACGCAGAAGACCAGCAGCGGCCAGCCGTTCAGCCTGCCGTCGACACCCAGCTCGACCGGAGTGCCCGCGCCGGCCCGGATGAATCCTGCGTCGAAGAACGCGACGAAGGTGATGAACAGACCGATGCCCACACTGATCGCGGTCTTCATCGGCGGCGGGAGCGCCTTGAACGCCGCGACCCGGAAACCGGACAGCACGAGCACCAGCATCACGATGCCCTCGAGCACGACCAGGCCCATCGCGTCGGCCCATGTCATGTCGGGCAGCGCCGCGATCGAGAATGTCACAAAAGCGTTGAGCCCCAAGCCTGTTGCGATCGCCATCGGGTAGTTGGCGATGGCGCCCATCAGGATCGTCATCACTCCCGCGACCAGCGACGTCGCTGCTGCGACCTTGGCCAGCTGCGGGTCCGACCCCCCGCCGAGGAATGACCCGTGGCCGCCGTTGTCCTTGACGGTGCCGATGATCAGCGGGTTGAGCACGATGATGTAGGCCATCGCGAAGAAGGTGACCAGACCACCACGGATCTCCCGGCTGACCGTCGAACCTCGCTCGGTGATCTTGAAGTACCGGTCCAGCGCGTTCGGCGCCATGGCGGGTGAACTCATGGGCAGCAGCGTACCGGCGGGCCGGCGGCCACCTTTCGGGCGAAGCAACGACCGCGCCGAGTCAGCGGGATCTGTTTGGTTAGGCTGCTGCTCGTGAGCGACTCCAGCCCCGAGGAACCCGCAGAGGTCTCCGCCGATGACCTGTTGCCGGTGAAGGTCGACGTGCTGCGCGTCCTCGAGATCGGCACCGCGCTCTGGGTGATCGCACTGGTGTTGACCCTCGTCATACCGGCGCTGCATCAGGACGGTCGTGACTGGTGGCCGTGGACCTGTGTCGCGGGTGCCGTCCTCGGTGGCATCGGCTGGGCCTACATCAAGCGCGGCCGAGGCAACGCCAGCGCCGCCTAGACACCCCGAGACGCGAGCGACCCCGCTTCACACAACGGCGGCCGAGGGTACAAGGTTGGGGGTATGACGCCAGACGCCATGCAGGATTCGACCACTTTCGTCCTCTTCGGTGCGACCGGTGACCTGTCCCGGCGCAAGCTGCTGCCCGGACTGTTCCATCTCTTCGACACACACCTGCTCGCCGACCTGCGGGTGATCGGCACTTCGCTGGAGGCCATGTCGCGCGAGGAGTTCGTCGAATTCGCCAAGAAGGCGATCCAGGAGTTCAGCAAGCACCCCGTCGAGCCGAAGGTGTGGAACGCCTTCGCGAAGCGACTGCACTACGTGCCCGGCGCCGAGGGACCTACCGCACTGCGCAACTGCGTCACCGAGGCGGAGCAGGACATGGCGCCGCCGATCCAGCACCTGCACTACCTGAGTGTCCCGCCCAAGGCGGCGCTGGACGTCATACAGACGCTCGAGGCGGCCGGGCTGGTCGACGGCTCCCGCGTCATCATGGAGAAGCCCTTCGGCACCGACCTGGCGAGCGCGGTCACGCTGAATGCCGCCGTGCACAGGGTTTTCGACGAGTCGCAGATCTACCGCATCGACCACTTCCTGGGTAAGGAAGCGGCCCTCAACATCCTCGCGTTCCGCTTCGCCAACGGACTCTTCGAGCCGATCTGGCACCGCAACTTCATCGACCACGTGCAGATCGACGTGCCCGAGGAGCTCAGTCTCGAAGGTCGCGCGGGGTTCTACGAGGGCACCGGTGCCTACCGCGACATGGTGGTCACGCACCTGTTCCAGGTGCTGGCGTTCACCGCGATGGAGCCGCCGACGTCGCTGGATCCGGAGTCGATCACCGAGGAGAAGAACAAGGTCTTCCGCTCGATGGTGCCGCTCGAACCGACCGAGGTGGTGCGCGGGCAGTACCAGGGCTACCGCGACGAGAAGGGCGTGGACCCGGAGTCGGAGACCGAGACGTTCGTCGCGCTGAAGTGCCGCATCGACAACTGGCGCTGGGCCGGTGTGCCGTTCTACCTGCGCACCGGCAAGAAGCTCGCCGAGGGGCAGCGCATCATCTCGATCGCGTTCAAGGAGCCGCCGAAGTCGATGTTCCCGTCCGGGTCCGGCGTCGGCCAGCAGGGTCCGGACCACCTGACCTTCGACCTCGCCGACGAGGCGCGAGTCTCGTTGTCGTTCTATGGAAAGCGGCCCGGCCCCGGCTTCCGGATGGACAAGGTGTCGATGCAGTTCGCGGTGCAGGACACCGGCTGGGCCGGTTCGGTGCTCGAGGCCTACGAGCGCCTCATCTACGACGCCGTCCGCGGCGACCACACCCTCTTCACCACAGCCGAAGGCATCGAGCGCCTGTGGGAGATCAGCCAGCCGCTGCTGGACAACCCGCCTCCGGTGCGCCCCTACGCAGCCGGCTCCTGGGGACCGAATCAGATCCACCAGCTCGTCGCGCCCAACGCCTGGCGGCTGCCGTTCGAGCGCAAGTGGCGCGAGCCGAGTTGAGTCGGCTGGCGACCCAACCAACCGCCGTCGTGTGACTATGTCAGATGTTCGTGTAGGCACCGCTGTGTGCCAACATGCCGACCTAGCTGACATCGATGAACCCTGTCGGAGGCGTTCGTGTCGCTCACGATGATCGTGCGGCTAGGGAAGGTGAAGCGGGTCTGAAGTCCAGCGGGCTCCGGAGTGTCCGCCGGCGCGGCCAAAGTAGCCTCTCAGGGACGCGTCGCTACGCCAGCCTTTCCGGAGCAAGCAAGATGTTGCTATCATAGGATGATATTTACTATTGCGAGCTCGATATAGGAGGGTTGATGGCTGCGGAGTCCGTCCCCGAACGCTCAGTCATGCGGTCCGTTGAGCGTGCACTGGACGTGATCGATACCTTGGGCGAGAGCGGTCGCCCGCTTCGTCTGGCTGATGTGGCGCGGGCGACTGGATTGCACATTGCGACGGCGCAGCGGATTCTGCGCGTTCTAGAGCATCGCGAGTACGTTTCGCTCAATAGTGGCGTCTATAGCAATGGTCCAGCGGTGCTCGCCGCTGCCCATTCCTACCAAGTTGGGAACCAATTGGTCCTCGCGGCAATGCCAGTTCTCCAGGAACTTGCGACAGTTCTCGGCGCGACCGCGTCTTTGTCGGTCCGGATCGGTAAGTCGCGTGTGCTCGTGGCGCGGGTTGAGGGCAGCAGTCCTCTCCGCTACCAATTGCCTATCGGCGGTAGACTGCCCCTTCATCTTGGTGCGGGTAAAGTGTTTCTCGCCTACATGAGTTCCGAAGAGCGCACTAAAGCACTTGAGGGAATTTCTGAGATCGTCACTGCTGCTGGTGAGCACATTCCGATGGCCGAATTCGGGTCGATTCTCAAAAAGGTCGCGAAACAGGGGTATGCCGTCTCGAGCAATGAACGCGTCATGGGCGCGACCTCCGTGAGCGCACCTGTACGCGTTGCTGATGGAAGCGTTGTGGCCGCCCTGCAGGTTTCGGGCAGCCACGAAGACCTGCAGGGAGAGCGGCTCGATGCCATGCCGCGTGAGCTTGTCAATGCTGCGGCGAGCATCGCTCAGCGCTGCCGTTGACAGCCACGTGAGCTGGGTCGAACCTCGTCAAAGAATTGCGAAAGCGTTCACAGGCGAGCCGACGCCGCCCGGGAGATTGAGGGGTCTCGCCGAGCGAATAACGAGTAGCGCCCGGCGTGGGCGCACTCCGCAGCGAGTTCGTCGAGGTGCCGAGGGGGCACCCGAGCGTTGCGATGAGTTCTTTGGTGCATCATGCCGCGGTCTTCCCTCGTATCGCTGCGAACGCGTCCGGGCCGAGCAGCGCGAAGTGGGAGTCCCAGAGCCATTCGAGGAAACTTCTGGACTGTTCGTACTGAACCACATGACGGTGCGCGACCTCCTCATCCGTGTGCCCATCCACGCACTCCACCGGCGTCCGTTTCGCCGTCGTGAAACCCGTAGAGCCGAGCGGCATTGTCGCTGAAGACCATCGCGCGCACCTTGTCGTTCGGTAGCCAACTGCTCACCAGGTTGAATGAGTGTTCGTCGTCAGGTGGCGAAGCTATCGTCGGGTGTGGCCAGTCGCTCCCCCACACCATGCGATCTGGTGCCGCGGCAGCGAGCTCGCGGACCGTGTCGCCTACGTCATCGAAGCCAGGGGCGCCACGCTGGCTGGATAGGTAGGGTCCGGAGACTTTGACCCAGGCCTTCCCGGCGACAAGGAGTTCCTTGATCAGCCGGAACTCCTTGCTTCGCTTTCCTGTCGGTTGAGGGACCTTCGCCAGGTGATCGAACACGAGCTGCACCGGCAGGTCCCTGAGAGACGATGCCGCCGCGAGCAGCGCCTGTGGCGGGAGGTTGATGTCAAGATGCCAGCCAACGCGCGAAGCGATCTCCGCGAGTTCTTGAATTTCCTCCGCGAGTGCATGTGCTGACGGTGACTGGGCCCTAGTGTAGAGCCGTATACCGGCAATCCCCGCCGCTTTCAACGCGCGTAGGGCGTGCAGGTCCAAAAGGGGATCTATCACGGCGACGCCGCGTGCCGACGGTCCGATGCGAGAGATCGCGTTGACCGTCGGGCGGTTGTCGTTGCCGTGATATGACGGCTGTACTACGACCACTCGCCGCACGCCGAGCCGCTGCCGTGTCGGCTCGTAGTCGGCCGGACCACGGTCGTCAAAAGGGTTGCCATCAGTGAGCGAGCAGCGATGATCGTAGAAGTGAATGTGGCAGTCGCATAAAGCTTCCACATCGCTCTCCGTCCTGTTCGGGTTGGTATCGTCCTATCGTGTGCCATGGCGCGGTGCGCCACGCCCGGCTGGCGGCGATCGGCCGCCTCACCTATGCAGTCGCCATGCCGAGGTACTCGCGTGCTTCGGACGTTTGAGGCGACCTGAAGAATTCGTCAGCTGGAGCGTCTTCCACGACTGCGCCAGCTGACATCAGGACTACTCGCTGCGCGATGGAGCGGACGAAATCGACCTCGTGGGAGACGATGATCATCGTCATCCCGTCCTTTGCGAGGTCCCTCATCGCCCGGAGCACCTCTTCAGTCAGTTCCGGATCGAGCGCAGATGTCGGCTCGTCGAACAGCATCAGTTTCGGCTCGAGCATCAGACTTCTAGCGATGGCGACACGTTGCTGCTCGCCCCCGGAGAGTTCACGCGAGAATGCCTGGGCGCGGTGCGCCATCCCAACCTTCTCGAGCAGATGCATCGCTCGCTCCTTGAGTTCTGACTTCTTCCCAAGGCGGAGGACGGTCGGCGCGAGCATGAGATTGTCGAGCACGTTGAGGTGGGGAAAGATGTTGTAGTCCTGCGACACCAACCCCATGCGGCGTCGTTGGCGGCTGACCTCTGACTCTTTCAGATCGTGCAACACTCCGCCGTGCACCCGACGGCCGACTGGTTCTCCGTCGAGGAGGACACAGCCTCGGTTCGGCATAGTGAGGGCGTTAATGCATCTCAGCAGCGAGCTCTTGCCAGCGCCCGACCGTCCCACGAT
Source organism: Flexivirga sp. (assembly GCF_035551235.1). Lineage (GTDB taxonomy): Bacteria > Actinomycetota > Actinomycetes > Actinomycetales > Dermatophilaceae > Flexivirga. The sequence goes on from NZ_DASZNO010000026.1 coordinate 162,305, forward strand.
GCACGCGACCTCGCCGGACCGAACCTCAAGGCTGACGTCTTTCAGCACATGGACGCCGTTCAAGGTCAGATCCACATGCACGATACTTACATCACTCATGGTTCCGAACGCCCTTCGTTGATGGCTTCCTTGGTGGATGAAACTCGACTTTTCGGCGGAAGTACGAAAATGGGCTGCCGTGCCTGTCGGGACACGGGCGGGTGCGCCTAGCGCGAGCCACGGGCACGGCGCTCGAGCCACCTCTGGAGAACGGTCGCGCAGCTTGTGATCAGCAGGAACCAGAGCGATACGACGATCAGGAGCTCAATAACGGTGAACGTCCGTGAGTAGATTCCCTCGGCTTGGCTCAGCAGGTCGCCTCCGCCGATAGCGCTGACAAGCGTCGTTTCTTTGAGCACAATGATGAACTGGCTTCCGCTCGGCGGCAGCATGACTCGCAGCGCGATGGGCAGCACGACTCTACGTTGACGCTGCCACCACGTGAGTCCCAGACTCGCGGCAGCCCGCACGTACCCGTCCTCGACAGAGAGGATGCCCGTGCGGACGATTTCGCTGAAGTATGCGCCGTTCGCGACAGCGAGGGCGACCGCGGATGTCACGAAAGGCGTGAAAATGCCGCCGAAGCGAAACGCGAGGAGGCTGTCCGATGAGCCTGGCGGGCCGACGTCGATCACCGTCACGAACAGGGTGATGTTGCCCCAGAAGAGTATTTGCACGAGCGTCGGGACGCTTCGGAAGACCCAGACGTAGAGCAATCCGAGGCCGCGCAGGACGGGATTCTTGCTTACGCTCGCCAGGCCTGACGCGATACCGATGAGGATGGCTCCGGCGAGACCGGCGACCGCCAGCAGCGCCGTGGTCTTCAAGCCGTCAAGGATCAACGGATCGAATACGTAGGTGCCGACCGTGCCCCACTCGAGGTGGCCGTGCCGGCCCACCGATCGGAGCAGGACGAAGAGCACTATAGCGACTACGACGCCCGTGACCCACCACGAGAGGCGGCGCGGGGCAGCCACCTTGGTCGGCACGTCCCACGTACCCGTGTTCTCGTCACGCCTGATCTCGGCGTTCAGGTTCTGCGGCATGGTACTCACCCGTTCCAGAGGGAGTGTCTGCAGCGGTCACATCTGACCGCTCCTGGGTTCTGAGGCGTCGCCGACGGGTCGAGGTGATGAGCAGAGCGCGTCGGAAAGCGGTGATCGGACGGTCGCACTGCCCCGTGCGATATTCCTCGTGGCCTAGTGCGTGGCGGGGCCGCGTTCGCCTGAGTGAGAGGACTGTCCGGGCTGCGTCGATACGTCAACTTGCTGCCTTGATCTGAGCATTGATCAGAGAACGATCTATCGGCGTGACAAGACTTCCTGTCGCTTTGATAATCTTGGCATATTCACCGCTGTTGATCATGGCGTTCATTTGCGTCTGGAATGCTTTTGCCAACGCTAGGCCGTCCTTGGTTTGTGCGAAGGAGTTTCCTGTCACCCGGTTTGCGTAGTCGTCCTTGAGAGCGACGGTGAGCCCAGGCTGTGCTTTGGCCATGGATATCGCGTTCGGGGTGGCGATGATGTAGCCGTCGATGCGGCCAGTCCGTACAGCAAGCGCCCCGTCGCTAGAACTGCCGTAACTGGCTGTGGTCACGCTTGCCTTGCCGTCCCTACGGCATTGCTGATCGATGCTCTTGGCTACGTCTTCGGCGATCGTCGCGCCAGTGCTGAAGGCGAGCTTGCTGCCACACAGGTCGTCAGTGGAGGAGTACGCCTTCCCCTTCCGCGCGACAACGCTCGCGGAAGTTTCGTACAGGCCGAGGAAGTTCGCCTGTTTCGCGTTTTCTGCTGTTTTGGTCGTTTGACTCCCGACCATGTCGATCTTGCCGCTGGCCATGGCTGGGATCAGGCCTGAGAAGGAAATCTTCGTCCAGTGCAGGGTGAGGCCGAGGTGCGCGGCGTCCGCCTCGAGAAGCTTGACGAGCGTGCCGTCGGGCTTGTTGTCCTTGTTCAGGTAATACAGGCCCGCTCCACTGAAGCTGGACCCAATGGTAATCACCCCTGACTTGCGGATGGTTGCCGGCAGCAGGCTGCGCGCGGCGGGGTCACCGTTTGCGCCATGCGCGGCAGCGGAGGAAATTGAGGCCGTGCTCGCTCCGCCGGATGACCCGCAGGCTGCCAAGCTCACCGCGAGAATTCCTGCGGCTGCCGCCCAGGCAGACCTGTTGACATTTGTCCGTTTCATCTTTCAATCCTTTGGTGGTGGGGAACGGATCTGTTGAGTAGCGAATGTGCGGCTCGGGGATGCTTGCCCACTTCGTGACCTATGTTCTGCGGCCAAAAGGCAGCGGTTACCAGCGACGAAGCCGTGCGTACCCCGGGTCCGAGGCGGCAGATTGGCGGCGGGATGAACGGGGCGGGTCACACGCGGGATCCCCAACGCGCGGGAGCGCGGCTATTTGGAGTACTCGTGCGCCTCTGTGCCCAACCGATCGGGCCACCGTCACTGTGCGCGTCTCATATCTGGCCTCCAATCGCATGAGCGGCACTTGCTTCCTTGTACCAAGACCTCTGCGTCCCAAGTCCTTCACGGACTGCATGGTGACCAGGACGGCTACGACGACTGCGGCATCGCCGCGCGGATTCACAATGGGAACGATTCAGGGAGTCGGCCATGAAGTTCTGGATTCTGCGGTGGTCTGGAGTTGGCTTTTGAGCTGCTCGGTCAACAACTCGAACGTGCGCGCCTCGCGCTCGACCTTCGCCCGCGCGTCTTCGATCACTCTGGCAACGGCGGCAGCGGGGATGACGGCGACCCCGTCGGAGTCGCCCACGACGTAGTCACCTGGCGAGACAACAACACCGCCGACCGAGATCGGGCAACCGAAGCCACCCGGGCCGGTCTTGAACGGGCCGGCTGGGGTGATTGCACGTGCGAACACCGGCATGTTCATTGTGGCCAGACCGTCGACATCGCGGACCGCGCCGTCGATGATGTATCCCGTCGCGCCGGCGACCCGTGCGCGTAGGCCCATCAGCTCGCCGATCAGCGCCCGGCTCTCGTCTCCTTGGCCGTCGACGACGATGACGTCATGCGGCTGGACAGCCTGGAGAGCGTCGTGAATCGCCCGGTTGTCGCCGGCGCGTGTCCACACGGTCAGCGCTCTGCCGACCACGTGTGCCCCGCTCCACACCGGGTGGATTGCCGAGGCCAGCAGGCCCATCCGATTCATGACGTCACCCAGGACGGCTGCCGGCAGGTCCTTGAGAGTCTCGATCAACGAGCTGATCTCGTCCTGCTCTTTGCGTACCCATTCGCGCTTCGCCTCAAGGCGGTTGAGGCTCGTATCGCTATTCATCAGGGTGCGGCTCCTCTGGAGTGATTGGCCTGCGTGTCGAAGACATCCGGACTATGAGCTCTCATAGAATGATATGATCTATCACTCAATAGTTTGGCCCACTGCACGCAGGACGTCAAGCCCTTCACACCGACTGATGAACAGCGGCCCTGGCGAAGCTGCGGACTCGGCGACTGTCGCGCCGGCCGCCCTGCTCTCACACGTCCCGTCGCTCCTGAACGGACTCGCACGGCGCCTTGACAGGGAACCCTGGCGGTCGGAATACTCATATCATTATATGCAATGACATCTCATTGTATGAGAGATGCACAAGTAAATCACTGACCGGCGCCTCGACACGACCGCCAAACAACTGAGTTCGAAGGAAGGATCCACTGATGTGGGCGTACATGCTGGAGAGCCCGGCGCAACTGTCCAGGACAACGGCGCCGAGGCCAAGCCGCGAGACGCTGGCCGAGGGCCACGTGATTGCACGGCTGCTCGCGGGCTCCGTATGTGGGAGCGATGTTTCACACTTTCTTGGTGAGTGGGACCGCGGGCCCGACCGCCGGCGCGTCGCTGGTTACCCCATGCATGAGGTTGTCGGCGAAGTGATAGCCAGCACTGATGACAACTTCCCGTTGGGCACCAAGATCGTCGGCTGGGCAGAACACAGCACCGGCCTCGCGGAGGAATTCGTCGCGGCCACTCATTCGATCCATGCGCTGCCCGCATCGACCAACCCGGTGTACAGCACCATCGCACAGCCACTCGCATGCGTGCTGTTCAGTGTCGCGCGACTACCCGACCCTGCCGGAAAGCGCGCGGCGGTGCTCGGCCAGGGACCCTTAGGCCTCCTGTTCAGCCATGTACTAGCCGATGCAGGAGCACATGTGGCTGGGGTCGATCGCGTTGACCGTGCTGACGCGGCACCGAAGTTCGGTGTCAAGGAGTCCATTTGGGATTCAACCCATCGCTGGGCACGAACGCTCGACGATGCCTCCCGGCCGGAGATCGTGGTCGAGTCAATTGGACATCAGGCCGCCACGGTCGATGACGCGATCGAAGCCCTCTCCTACGGTGGAACCGTATTCGCTTTCGGCGTACCCGACCAGCGCTACTACGCCCTGAACTTCCAGCGACTGTTCCGGAAGCAGGCGATACTCATGGGCGGCGTGACCGAAAACCGGCACTACTGGCTCGGGGAAGCACTCCGATATTTGGAGCGGCACCCCGAGCTGGCGGACGACTACATCACCCATATTTTCCCCATCGAGCGCGCCCAGGACGCCTACGCGCTTGCCGCGACACCATGCGCAGGCCGGTTCAAAGTCGCGCTCCGGGTCAGTAACTGAGTCGCGAGCGGAGTCCGAGCTGCAGTTTCACATACGACGTGTACGGGAGTGCCGGTCGAAACGGGCGATCGGCATACCCGGCAGGTAGTTGTTTCAGCTCCGTAAGGAAGCCTGAGCTTCTCATTGGAGGTCGCTACCGTCGACCCATGGACAACATCCAGCCGCGTCTAATGGTCGTCGAGGACGACCCGACGGTCCGCGGGGTCGTGGGCGACTACCTACGCTCCAGCGGATACGACGTGTCCTCCTTCAGCGACGGAGGTCGTGCTCGCACCGCACTGGAGCAGAACCTGCCCGATGTCCTCATCGTCGACCGGATGCTGCCCGGTGTCAGCGGCGACGACCTGTGCCGCGACGTGCGTCGTCGTTCCGACATACCCGTCATCATGTTGACGGCGCTGGGCGCCGTGGACCATCGCATCAGCGGACTCGAGTTCGGCGCGGACGACTACATCGCAAAGCCCTTCTCGATGAAGGAACTTCAGCTGCGTGTGGCCGCTCAACTGCGCCGCCACTCCCCGTCGGCGCCGGCCGCGCCTTTCACGATCGGCGTGTTCCGGATCGACCCCGGTCACCGTCGCGTATGGCGGGACAACGTCGAGATCGCGCTCACGACACGGGAGTACGAACTGCTGCTCTTCTGCGTCGAGCGGCCCGGTGAGGTGCTGACCCGCCACGACATGCTCGCAGAGGTGTGGGGCTGGAGCTTCGGCGATGCGTCGACCGTCACCGTGCATGTCCGCCGGCTCCGGGAGAAGATCGAACCGGAGCCGCGCTACCCCGTCTACCTCCGCACCGAGTGGGGCGCGGGCTACCGCTTCACGCCATACGGAAAGGGCTGACATGCTCACCGTTCCCGATCTAGCCCTGATCGTGTTCACCGCCGCCATCTGTACGGCGATCGTCACCGCACTCGCGTTGGCGGTATTGCGTTGGAATTCAAAGGGTTCCGTCGCTTCCCAGGTCACGATCGTGGTCTCGGCCGCGGTGCTGTCGATCGTTGCTTCCGTGGTTGCGGTCGTCATCGAGATGTTCGTCTCGACGCACGACCTGACGGTGCTGTGCTGGGTCGTCGGCGTCTCGGCGATCGTCAGCCTGAGCGCTGCCTGGGTGACGATGAAGCACACCGTGGGACGGTCCGTTCGAGCTCTCGTCGAGTCAGCCCGGCGGATCGGTGACGGCGACGTCCTCCAGCCGCAGGCACCCGGGCTGAAGGAGTTCAACGAGCTGCACGCGCAACTGGCCGAGTCCTCGAACCGGCTCGCCGACGCGCGCGCCGAGGTGGACAAGCTGGACACGGCACGCCGGCAGTTCTTCGCCTGGATATCGCACGATCTGCGCACTCCGCTGGCCGGAATGCGTGCGATGACAGAGGCTTTGGACGACGGGGTCGCCACCGACCGGGACGCCTACATCCGCACCATCCGCGCCAAGGTCGACACGATGACCGGCATGGTGGACGACCTTTTCGAGCTGTCCATCCTGCAGAGCGGCACGTTGCAGTTGCAGCGCGAGCTGGTCGAGTTGCTCGACCTGGTCTCCGACGCGGTCTCCGACATACAGGCAGTCGCCGCTGCCCGAGGCATCACGATCGTGCAACGTGGCGTCGAAGGACACCTGCTGTGGGCCGACCCGCGTGAGCTCACCCGGGCGATCGGCAACCTGCTGGTCAACGGCGTGCGGCACGCGCCGCCCGACTCGGAGATCCTCATCTCCGCCCATACGAGCGACGAGCAGCACCTGGTGCTGAGCATCATGGACCACGGCAGTGGTGTCGGCGTGGAGGACCTGGGCCGGATGTTCGACGTCGGCTGGCGCGCGAACACCGCTCGTACCACTGACGATTCAGCTCACGGCGCAGGCCTGGGACTGGCGATCGTTCGTGGCATCGTGGAGGCGCACGACGGCGAGATCCACGCCGAGCAGGTGCCCGACGGGTTCCGCCTCAACGTCACCCTGCCCACCACCGCGAATGACGGCTTCCTCGGCGAGTGACGGCCCAATTGGACCGTCACTCGCCGAAGAAGCCGTCATTCGGCAGAGACGTGCTATGAGAAGTCGAGCGCCAACTCGTCGAGGACGGGGGCGTCGAGGACCTCCGGCGCGGTGGCCGGTGCCTCGGTCTCGCTGTGCGCACCGCACCCGTGGTCGAGTGAGACGACCCTGCCGTCGGACGGCGACCACTCGCCGGCGCAGACGCCGAAGACCTGACGCAGCACGCCCGGCATCGGCACGAAGAAGCCGCAGGTCGAGCAGTGGGCGCTGGCCTGCTGGGCGACTGCCGCGTTCGGGCCGGCGTCGCCGTCATACCAGCGCTGCGCGGCAGCGTCGCGTCCCTCGGCGGACAGCACCCGCCGGCGGCCGAGGCCGAGCTCGAAGAAGCCGACCTGGTCGACGTCCTCCTCGCCGGTCGCTTCGAAACCGGCCTCGAGGTAGGCGTCGTCCTCGACATACGGGCGCTCGTCGCCGGCCCCGATGTCTCCGGGGGCGATGCGATCGACATACGGAAGCCAGTCGGGAGCGAGCACGGCGGCGTCGGTCGGCAACAGGTTGGTCTCGCAGACCGTCGCGAACTTCTGTCGGGGAGCCCGCGCGACCGACACGGCCCAGTGCCACCCGACGTACCCGGGCGAAAGGCACGCGAAGTACTGCATCGCGAGGCGCTCACCGATCATGACCGAGCCCACGTGTTCACCGACGGTGCCGGGCTCGGCGATCGCGACGACCGCCTCGCGTGCCGGCTCGATCGCGGCGAGCGCGACCTTGTCCGCCTTGGGCTTGGTGTCCTTCTTCGGTGCCATGACTCAGCCTTCGAGATCGTCGGCGACAGCGCGCAGCACGGAGGCGATCTTGTCCGCGTGGCGCTTGTCGGGGTAGCGGCCACGGCGCAGGCCGTTGCCCAGGTCGTCCAGCAACTTGATCACGTCCTCGACGATGACCGCCATGTCGTCGGCCGGCTTGCGGTGCCGGGCGGCCAGGGACGGCGAGGACTCGCGCAAGGTGACGCTGAGCGCCTGCGCGCCGCGGCGCCCCTCGGCGACCGAGTAGTCGATGCGGGTGCCGCTCTTGACCGTCGTCACGCCGGCCGGCAACGCGCTGGAGGGCAGGAAGACGTCCTGTCCGTCGTCGCCGGAGACGAACCCGAAACCCTTGTCCGAGTCGAAGAACTTGACCTTGCCGGAAGGCACCGTGACACCTACTTGGTTGTTGCGTGGTTGTTCGTGGAGGAAGCGGCAGCCGCGAACTCATCGCGCAGATGCCTGCGGCGCAAGATTAACGTGTGAGCGGCGATTCGATCGAATCGTTTGCCCCGTGGACGATGCCCCCGCACCTGCCCCCGCACCTGCCCCCGCACCGCACCGGTCAGCCGGCGGCGAGCTCGTCCAGCCGCGACACCAGGTCGCCCAGGTCTTCGACCACCAGATCGGCGCCGGCTTCGTGCAGTTTCTCGGCGTCGGTCGGGCCGGTCGCGACGCCGATCGCACGGACCTCGGCGGTTCGCGCGGCGTGCATGTCACCGCTGTGATCGCCGATGTATGCCGTGGCCCCGTGCTCCCGCAGCGGCGTCGCCTTGTCATGACCGAAGAGATCGCCGACCACGATGTCCGGGTGGACACCGACGTGCTCCAGCACCGCCTTGACGGCTGTGGGGTTCTTGGCACTGACCACGAGGACGGTGCCGCCCGCGTCATGGATGGCGTCGACGAGTTCGCGGGCACCCGGCAGCAGCACGGTCACCTCGATCGCCTGCTCGAGGTAGTCGGCCCGGTAGTCGGTGGCCGCCCCCTCCAGCTGGTCGTCGGGCAGGAAGAGCGCCAGGTTGTCCAGCAACGGAGCGCCGATCAACGGCCACAACTGCTCCTCGGTGGCCGTCACACCGCGCGCCTCGAGCACGCGCTGCATGCAGCCGACGATCCCCTGCCGGGAGTCGACGAGCGTCATGTCCAGGTCGAATCCGACGACGAGTCGCTTTGCGTCATACACGCTGCGAACGATAACGACCTTCGTTGTGAGCGATGTCAGGGCGCATAGGGGTCGTCGGGATCACCCGGCTTGTGCGGCGGCTGCGCGCCATACCCCTGTGGTGGGCCGTATGGCGGCCGGCCCGGCCCGTAACCGCCCGGCCAGCCGGCTGCGGCGGCGCGTGCCTGGTTGCGCTCGCGCCCGGAGTTGACCAGCTTGATGATGCCGACGATCAGCAGCACGACACCGGCGAGGAAGGCGAGCACGCCGATCCCGAGACCGATCCCGAGCGGCACCAGCACACGGCGGGCGACGTCGTTGGCGACGCTCGAGCTGAGCACCTTGGCGCGATGGCCGCTGCAGTCGATCGCGTAGTCGCCGGTGCTGCCGGGGTCGAAGGTGCCCGCACGGGTGTAGGCGGTGCCGCCCCAGTCCATCGAGAGCCGCGCGGTCCCGGTGTCGACCGCGACCCGCCGCCCGTCGGGTCCGGTGACCGTGCAGCGGGGCAACGGTTCGCCGGCCTCGTAGCGACCCTCGACCAGGATCGTCTGGTCCTCGACGCCGGTGACATGCGTTTTGCCACCGGGCTCGATCCACGCGGCGTCGCTCACGGAGTTCATGCCACCCGAGACGCCCTTCCAGATGCCGACACCCGCGGCGGTCGGCGCGATGACCAACATGAGGATCGCGCCGATGATGGTCAGCGCGAGGCCTCGTCGCTTGGGCAGTTGCATCAGGTCTCCTCCCGGCATCCGTGGGCACGCGCTGTCAGCAGACCACGCGGCACGTGGCGGCGTCCACCGGGGCAGCCCACCGGCGCCGCCCACCGGGGGCAGCCCACCGGATCAGTTCATCAGGCTGACGTGCCGTGCTGCCTGGGAGTTCCACAGGGTCGCGTAGCGCCCGCGCCGCGCGAGCAACTCCTCGTGGGTGCCGCGCTCCACGATGCGTCCCTGGTCGAGCACGACGATCAGGTCGGCGCCCCGGACCGTCGACAACCGGTGCGCGATCGTCAGCGTCGTGCGGCCGCGACTGACCTCGTCGAGGGCGTCCTGCACGGCACGCTCGGTGGCGTTGTCGAGGGCACTGGTCGCTTCGTCGAGGACCAGCACCGCGGGATCGCGCAGGATGGTCCGCGCCAGCGCGATGCGTTGCTGCTCACCGCCGGAGAAGCGATGGCCGCGCGCGCCGACGAGCGTGTCGTAACCGTCCGGGAGCGCCTCGATGAGGTCGTGGACCTGCGCGGCTCTCGCCGCCGCCTCGATCTGCAGGTCGGTGGCGTCCGGCCGTGCGTAGCGCAGGTTCTCACGGACCGTGGTGTGCAGCAGGTAGCTCTGCTGCGAGACGACGCCGACCAGTGCTGCGACGTTCTGCAGGGTCATGTTCCGCAGGTCGACGCCGTCGATGGCCACCGATCCGTCGGTCGGGTCGTGCAGCCGGGAGACGAGCCCGGCCAGGGTCGTCTTGCCCGACCCGGTCGCACCGACGAGGGCGACCTGCTTGCCGGCGGGCAGCTCCAGGTCGATGTGGGCGAGTGCGTCGCGGTCGGCTCCGTCATACCGGAAGGCGACGTCGGTCAGCGTCACGTCGCCCTGAGCGGTCGCCGGGTCGACGGGCGTCGGATCGACGGGGTCGTCGATCGTGACCGGCAGGTCGAGGAACTCGAAGACGCGGCTGAAGAGCGCCATCGAGGTGACCACTTCGGCGCCGACGTTGAGGACGCCGAGCATCGGTCGGAACAGGGCGGATTGCAGCGCGGTGAACGCGACGAGCGTGCCGATCGTCATACCTCCGCTGGTGGCCGGGAGCCCGGCGGCCAGGTAGATGAGAGCCGGTATGGCGGAGAAGACGATCGCCATGGTGCCCATCCGCCAGCGGCCGGCCATCTGCGATTGGAGCTCGAGCTCGGTCAGCTCGGAGGAGGTGTCCCGGAAGCGTTGGGAGAGAAGGGGACCCGAGCCGACGGTCTTCGCCAGCAGGACGCCGCTGATCGACAGTGACTCCTCGATCTGGGTCTGCATGTCGGCGAGCGCCCGCTGCGCGCGGGCCTGGATCGTGCGCCGCAGGCGGGCGACCCGACGGGTCAGCCAGATGGCCGGCGGGAGGACCAGCAGGCTGAGCAGCGACAGTCGCCAGGAGAGCAGCACCATCGCGGCGGCGGTGCCGACGGCAGTGGTGATGTTGGTGGCGATCGAGGTCGCGGAGTTGGTGATGACACCCTGCATCGCGTTGATGTCATTGGTGATTCGCGACTGCACCTCGCCGCCGCGGGTGCGCGTGAAGAAGCCGAGCGGGAGCCGCTGCAGGTGCGAGAAGAGGTCGGTGCGCAGGCCGTGCATGACCTGCTGGCCGATCTTGGTCGACAGCCAGGTCTGTATGACGCCGAGGGCCTGCGTTGCCACCGTCACGGCGAGCATGCCGCCGACGAGCATCAGCAGCAGGTGGACGTTCTGCTGCGGGATGGCGTCGTCGATGAGGTGCTTGGTCAGGAACGGCGTGACCAGACCGATCAGGGAACTGATCACGATGATCGCGATGACGACGGCGAGCGGCGTGCGGTGCGGGCGGAAGAGTGCGGTGATGCGGCGCAACGGGACCGGGTGTTGCTCGAGCTGGGCGATGTCGGCGGGGCTCTTGCGGCGGCCGGCGCCGCGGCCCCGGTGGCCGGATCCGCCACGTTCGGTGTTTTGCGGACGGACGCCCGGAGATCCGGGAAAAGTGGTGGGGGCTGTCACAGGCAGCACCTGCCTTTCGATGAGCTTTAGTGAGGCTACCTCACTTTGCTGTAACCACACCGAGCGCCATACAATTCCCGTATGCCGAAGAACCCCGCGCCGGCCACCGAGGACGAGCCGTCACTGAGCCAGTTGGTGATGCGCACGGCCCGCAGGCTGCGGCGGGTGACCCTCGACGAGTTGGAGCCCTTCGGGCTGACGCCGAGCCAGTCGCGCGCCCTGGGCGTGATCAGCCGGCATTCGGACCGGCCGCTGCGACTCGGCGACATCGCCGCCCATCTCGATATCGCGCCGCGCTCGGCCACCGAGGTCGTCGACGGCCTGGAGGAACGCGGCCTGGTCAGGCGCTCCCCCGACCCGACCGACCGCCGCGCCGTGACAATCACGCTGACCGACGAGGGCCGGGCGCTGCGCCGGCGCATTGAGCGGGTCCGGACCCGGCGGGGCGATGAGTTCTTCGGTCACCTCACCGAGGATCAGCAGGCGCAGCTGCGGTCACTGCTGGAGCTGGCACTCGTCCCGCACAACACCTCCCGATCGAGAGGACCCCATACGCACTGAGCGGACCTCGTTCCACCGGCCGTTCGTTGGTCCGCTCAGCCAGTTTCGGGTCCGCTCGATCAGCTCGCCGCCCGCCGTCATACCAAGTTATACTGGATGGATGAAGACCGCGATCTCCGTGCCCGACGAGACGTACGACCACGTTGAGCGTGTCGCCAAGAAGCACGGCCTGAACCGCTCGCAGTTCTACGCGGCCGCGGCAGAACGCTATGCGGCCGAACTCGAGTCGTCCGATGTGAGTGCAGCAGTGAACGCCGTCGTCGACGCGGCCAACGCTGACGGTTCGGCGCGCTTTGCCGTCAGCGCCGGGCAACAGGTCCTCGACGGTGACGAATGGTGAATCGCGGAGATGTGCACTGGTGCGACCTCGGCCAGCCGTCGGGAAGCGCCCCCGGCAGACGACGACCCGTGCTGGTGATCCAGTCCGACGATTACAACCGCAGTCGCCTGGCCACCACGATCGTCGCGGTGCTGACTTCGAACACCGCCCTCGCGGCAATGCCCGGCAACGTCTTCCTGCCTGCCGCGGCGACCGGTTTGCCCAAGGACTCGGTGGTCAACGTGACCGCACTGGCGACGGTGGATCGACGCGACCTGGACCCGCACGCGGTCGGCCGGGTGCCCGACCACCTGATGAGCGACGCCGACGACGGCATACGACAGGTCCTCGACCTCGGCGGCCGCCCTCGAATCTGACTCGATCACCGGCCGCTCTGGTCCCGTGCCCATCAACCACGCAGCGTCAGCGCAGCAACGGCGGGTGCAGCTGGGTGATCGTGCCGACGCGGTAGAGCCGTGCCGGGCGGCCGCCATCGCGGGTCGTCGTGTCGGCTGTCTCCTGCAGGAATCCCGCAGTCCTGGTCACCTTGCGATGGAAGTTGCGCGGGTCCAGTGTCCGGCCCCAGACGATCTCGTAGACGCGCCGCAGCTCACTGATGGTGAACTCCGGCGGGCAGAATGCGGCCGCCAACGGGGTGTACTCCAACTTGCCGCGGGCGCGCTCGACGCCGTCCCGCAGGATCTCGGAGTGGTCGAACGCGAGCCGGATCGGCCCGTCCAGCAGCTCGTCGACAGGCTGCCATCGGGCCTCCGCGGCGTCGGTCCCCGCGGTCGGTGCGGGCAGGTCCGCCGCGAGGGCGATGTAGGCGACGGTGACGGTGCGCATCCGCGGATCACGGTCGGGTGCGCCATACGATGCGAGCTGCTCGAGGTGGAATCCGTCCGCGGGCAGCCCGGTCTCCTCGCGCAGTTCGCGCGCCGCCGCATCCGGCAGGTCCTCATCGGGCCGCAGGAAGCCGCCCGGCAGCGCCCACTCCCCCTCGTATGGCGCCTCGCCACGACGAACCGTCAACGCCTGCAACCGATCTGCGCGGATCGTGAGCACCACCAGATCGACCGTGACTGCCAGCGGCGGGAAGGTCGGCTGCTTCGGCATACGTTCACCATAGCCGCTTAACGTCGACTTGACGATTATTGCCGCGGCGGCTTATCGTCATACTGACGTTAACAACGACAGGAGGCCGCCATGGCTGACATCGCCCGCTATCCCTTCGTTCGCCACCTGCGCGCTTCGGGCACGACGCACGTCGAGCAGATCCGCAACGGCAGGACCGTCCGCTCGGGTACCGGTGCGTCGTTCTGGTTCCGCCCGCTGAGCGCGGTGCTCAACGAGGTGCCGGTCGACGACCGCGAGCTGCCGCTGCTCTTCCACGCTCGGACCAGTGACTTCCAGGACGTCACGGTCCAGGCGACGATCACCTTCCGGGTGACCGATCCGGCGACCGCCGCCGGCCGCATCGATTTCTCGATCGACCCGGACAACGGCCGTTGGCGCAGCACTCCCCTGGACCAGGTCGCCGGGCTGCTGACCGAGTCGGCCCAGCAGTACGCGATCGACCTGCTGGCCACCGCCGACCTGCCGACCGCGATGGCCGGTGGCGTCGGCCCGATCCGCAGCGTGATCACCGACGGGTTGCGCCGCGACGAGCGGCTGGCCGCGACCGGCATCACGGTCGTCGGGGTCCGCGTCGTCGCGCTGCGGCCGGAGCCGGAGGTCGAGAAGGCGCTGCGCACCCCGACGCGTGAACAGGTGCAGCAGGAGGCCGACAGGGCGACCTTCGAGCGTCGCGCGCTCGCGGTCGAGCGCGAGCGGGCCATCGGCGAGAACGAACTGCAGACGCAGATCGAGCTGGCCCGTCGTGAGGAGCAACTGGTCGGGCAGCGCGGTTCGAACGCCCGCCGGGAGGCCGAGGAGAACGCTGCCGCGGGCGCGATCGCGACCGACGCCGAGGCCCGTCGCACCGTCACTCTGCGCCAGGCCGAGGCGGAGGGTGTCCGGCTGACCGGCGCCGCGCACGCCGATGCCGAGGCGGCGAAGGTCGCGGCATACCGCGACGTCCCGCAGGCGGTGCTGATGACGATGGCCCTCAAGGATCTGGCCGCCAACCTGCCCGACATACAGACGCTCGTGCTGACCCCTGACCTGGTCAGCAAGGCGCTGGCCCAGCTGGGCACCGGGGCGGAGGCGACGAAGTGAACACCCCACGCGTCGTCATCGTCCACCGCCGCACGGAGTATGACGAACTGCTCGCGACGCACGGCACACGCGGCCAGGCGGCGTTCTTCCTGCGGACCCGCGGACGCGACATCGCCGAGCTGGAGGAGCGAAACCGGTTGACCCGGAAGGCGATCGAGACCGCCACCGCGGCGATCCCGGTCGACTGGCGACGCGGTTCGGTCGAGCGCACGGACGTCGCACGCTTCCTCTTCGCACCGGATGACGTGATCGTCATCGTCGGCCAGGACGGGCTCGTCGCGAACGTCGCGAAGTACCTGCAGGGTCAGCCGGTCATCGGGATCGACCCGGAGCCGGGCCGCAATGCCGGCGTGCTGGTCACCCACCCGGCGCGCGACCTCGGCGAGTTGCTGCGCGCCACCGACCATGTCAGCGAGCGCACCATGGTGCAGGCCGACCTGGACGACGGGCAGCACCTGCTCGCGCTCAACGAGATCTTCATCGGGCACCGCAGCCACCAGACGGCGCGTTACGAGCTGCGTCCGCCGGGCGCACGCGCCGAATCGCAAGCATCCTCAGGTGTCTTGGTGTCGACTGGCACGGGTGCCACCGGCTGGTGCCGGTCGGTGGCACTGGAGCGCGCCAGCCGGCTGCGACTGCCCGCTCCGCACGAGCCGCGGCTGGTGTGGTTCGTCCGGGAGGCGTGGCCGTCGCCCACCACCGGGACCACGCTGGTCGAGGGCGAGCTGACCGGCAACTCGCTCGAGCTCACCGTGAAGTCCGATCAGCTCGTCGCGTTCGGCGACGGCATCGAGACGGACTCGCTCACCCTCACCTGGGGGCAGACGCTGCGCGTCGGCATCGCGGACCGGGCGCTGCGCCTGGTGGGGTGACAGTTTCCGTCGGTCAGTTCCGAGTCCGCTCGATGATCGAGTCCCCTGGTTCGGCATCCCCTGACGTTTCGTTCCGCCGGCCACGGGCGGCCGCGATCAGCATGCCGATGCTGACCAGCCCGACGAGGCCCGCAAGAACGACCAAACCGATGGCCAGCCCATTTCCGTGGCGTTCCTTGACACCAGCTGCAGGGTGACCGCCGGCATCGTCCTCGACCTCGACCGCACCGCCCTTGCAGGTGATCTCGTAGTCGCCCTTCGGACCGGTCCGGAAATCGGTCGTCCGGCCCGCGGCGACGATGTAGCGGGACCAGGTTCCCGGCCCGGAGATCGAGCAGCCCTTGATGTCGGTGATCCCGTCACCGCTGTCGAGCGCCACCTGATGGTGCGCAACCAGGGCGACCGAGGCGCCCGGCTCCAGCCGCACGCTCTCGTAGCCGCGGGAGGAACTGTGCAGCCCACCGGTCACCGACACCATCATCCCGATGCCTACTGCGACAAGCAGCCCGACCAAACCCAGGCGGGTTCGTCTGCGCGTCTCTCGCTCGGTCGTCACCGGTCAACAACTATCGTCCCAGCCTTGGAACTAGCAGGGAACCAGCCGAACCCCCGCCTCCACGGCACGGCTCCCGGCGGTCTCTCGCCACGCGGGTCAGAAGCGGTCCGGTTGGAAGATGCGCTCGGAGTTGAAGTCGACCTCCTCGAGCGTCCGCGCCATCGACCCGGACTCGTACACAGGCCAACGGCGGTAGCGATGCCACCGGCCGGTGCGCCACGCATAGGCGTAGAGCCCCCACTCGCGCTCCTCCTCGAAGTAGCGCAGCTGGAAGAACTTCCGGTGCATCCAGCCGCCGTCGGCGCTCCAACTCGGCCGCGCCTCACACAGCGTGACGTGGGTGCCGCGGATGTGGCACTCGATCCGCACGTCGTGCCGCGCGTTCGGTGGCACCTTCGAGTCACACCAGCGCTGCACGCGGGCGACGTCGGTCTCCGGGATCTTGCGGCGCCACGCCATACGGGCTCAGAAGTACCAGGGGAAGGGCGACCAGTCCGGGTCGCGCTTCTCCAGGAACGAGTCACGGCCCTCGACCGCCTCGTCGGTCATGTAAGCCAGGCGGGTCGCCTCACCGGCGAAGACCTGCTGGCCCATCAGCCCGTCATCGGTCAGGTTGAACGCGAATTTCAGCATCCGCTGCGCGGTCGGGCTCTTACCGTTGATCTCGGCGGCCACCTGCAGCGCCTCCGCCTCCAGCTCGGCGTGATCGGCCACGATGTTGACCGCGCCCATCCGCTGCATCGCCTCCGCGTCATACGTGCGACCGAGGAAGAAGATCTCGCGGGCGTTCTTCTGCCCCACCATCTTGGCGAGGTATGCCGAGCCGTAACCGGCGTCGAACGACCCGACATCGGCGTCGGTCTGCTTGAAGCGGGCGTGCTCGCGCGACGCGATCGTCAGGTCACACACGACGTGCAGTGAGTGCCCGCCACCGGCCGCCCAGCCGTTCACCACTGCGACAACGACTTTCGGCATGGTGCGGATGAGTCGCTGCACCTCCAGGATGTGCAAGCGGCCGCCCTGCGCCTTGACCCGCGCCGCGTCGACCGTGTCGGCGGTCTCGCCCCCGGCATACTGATAACCGGACCTGCCGCGGATTCGCTGGTCGCCGCCGGAGCAGAACGCCCAGCCGCCGTCCTTGGCGCTGGGGCCGTTGCCGGTCAGCAGCACGCAACCGACGTCCGGCGTCATGCGTGCGTGGTCGAGCGCGCGGTAGAGCTCGTCGACGGTGTGCGGCCGGAAGGCGTTGCGGACCTCGGGACGGTCGAACGCGATGCGCACGGTGCCCTGCTCCGGGCCGGGCCGCACGCACCGGTGATAGGTGATGTCGGTGAAGTCGAAGCCCTCGACCGGCTCCCACGCACTGTCGTCGAAGATCTGGCTGATCTGCCGCTGCTCACTCACGCGCACGAGCCTAAAGCTACGGTCGTATGTCGTGAGCGCCACACCGTCCCTGGACACCCTGCTGTCCGCCATGCACGTCGTCAGCATCCCGATGCAGGTGCGCTTCCGCGGGGTGATGCACCGTGAGATCGCCCTGTTCACAGGGCCGTCCGGCTGGGGCGAGTTCTCACCGTTCCTGGAGTATGACGCCCCCGAGGCCGCCCGCTGGCTCGGCGCCGCGATCGATGCCGCGTGGGGCTCCTGGCCGGAGCCGGTGCGGTCGTCGGTGCCGATCAACGCGACCGTGCCGGCAGTGTCTGCCTCAGAGGTCGCGCCCGTGCTGGCCCGGTATGACGGCTGCCGCACCGCCAAGGTGAAGGTCGCCGAGCGCGGGCAGTCGCTGGCCGACGACGTCGACCGCGTTGCCGCGGTCCGGGACGTGATGGGCACGGGCGCCCGGGTGCGGGTCGATGCGAACGGCGGCTGGTCGGTGGACGACGCCGCCGGTGCGATCGCGGCGCTGGCGCCATACGGGCTGGAGTATGTCGAGCAGCCGTGCGCGACGGTGGAGGAGCTCGTGGAGCTGCGCACGCTGCTGGCGCGCAACAGGATTGATGTGCCGATCGCCGCGGACGAGTCGATCCGCAAGGCGGAGGACCCCCTGCGCGTCGCGCGGCTGGGCGCTGCCGACATCGCAGTCATCAAGGTGGCGCCGCTCGGCGGGGTCTCCGCGGCGTTGCGGATCGGGACCGAGGCCGGACTCCCGACGGTCGTCTCGAGCGCGATCGACTCGTCGGTCGGCATCGCCGCCGGCGTGGCGCTCGCCGCCGCATTGCCCGAGCTGCCGCACGCTTGCGGCCTCGGCACGCTGGAGCTCATGGCGGGCGATGTGGTGACGGATTCGCTGGTGCCGCAGGACGGTTCGATCGCGGTGCGCCGCCCCGCGCCGGATGCCGACCTGCTCGCGGAGCATCGTGCCGCGCCCGATCGTGCGGCGTGGTGGCGTGAGCGCGTCACGGCCTGTCACGAAGTTCTGACCGGGATCTCGACCCGCGACCGGTAGCCGCGCTCGGCCCCGCGCGGGCCGGTCGCCCATTACGCTCGGTCGGCGATGCGCATCCTCTTCACCTTCATCGGCGGGACCGGACACTTCGAACCCATGGCGCCGGTCGTCCGGGCAGCCGAGGCAGCCGGACACGAGGTCGCCGTGGCCTGTTCGGGAGGGCCGGCGGAGCAGCTGCGCGCCGCCGGCTTCCGGACGTTCGCGACGAGCCCGTGCGCCCCACCCGCGCCCAGGACCCGGACGCTGACCCCGCTCGTGCCGGATGACGCGTATGCCGCGGAGATGGAGTTCGCCGAGAATTTCGCCGACAAGGGCGCCCGCCGCCACGCGGCGGCGGTGCAGGACCCGATCCGCGACTGGCGGCCGGACCTCATCGTCCGTGACGAGGCCGACTTCGGAACGGCGATCGCCGCCGAAGCCCAGGATGTTCCGGTGGCGACGATCCTGGTGCTGGCGGCCGGCCTGCTGATCCGCCCGGACCTGGTGGCGCCTCCCCTTGCCGCCATCCGGGCCGAGCACGGATTGCCACCGGACCCGGACCTCGCGATGCTCTCCCGAGGTATGACGTTGTCGCCCTTCGCCCCGTCGTTCCGGAGCCCGCACGCGCCAGTGCCGCTGTCCGACGCGACCGTCCACTTCCGCAGCGCCGCCACGAAACCGACTGCCAAGCCTCAGTATTCGCCACGTCGACGTGTCTACGTGACACTCGGGACCGTCTTCAACTCCGCGTCCGGTGATCTCTTCGAGCGTCTCCTCGCCGGGCTGACCGATCTCGACGCGGATGTCGTGGTCACCGTCGGCCCCGACCTCGACCCGGCCGACTTCGGACCTCAACCGGCGCACCTGCGCGTCGAGCGGTTCCTCCCGCAGGACGATGTGCTGCGCAAGTCCGATCTGGTCGTCTCGCACGGCGGATCGGGCAGCGTGTCCGCCGCGCTCGCCCATGGGTTGCCGTCGGTGCTGCTTCCGCTCGGCGCGGACCAGCCGCACAACGCGGCGCGCGCGCACGAGCTGGGGCTCGCCGTCGTTCTCGATGCCGGCACCGTCACCCCCGAGACGATCCGCGAGACCGTCAGCGAGACGCTGCGCGATGCCGCCATACGAGAGCGGGCGTGCGACGTCGCCGACGAGATGCGCGCGCTGCCCGATGCGGCGCAGATGCTGCCGGCACTCGAGGAATACGTCGCGATCGCGCGCTGACCACCGACCCTGACGGTCCAACCGGCGACTGACGGTGCGATTCCGCCGTCAATCGCCGCCGGGCGCCGTCAGGGTCGTGCCACTTTCGCGAATTGTATAAGCACTGTTACATTTATCGGATGCCCGATCAGGATCTGCTCGACAGCAGCTACTACCGCCCGCTCTTCAAGCTGATGCACGCCATGGATCAAGAGATCGAGAAGCTCTACACCTCCCGCGGGAAGTCGGTCCGCAGCCGCTCGGTCGGGCCGTTGATCTCACTGTCCCGCTTCGGCCCGATGTCGGTGAAGGACCTCGCGATCGACCGGGAGGTCTCGCATTCCGCGATGAGCCAGACGGTCACGGGGCTCGCCCGCGAAGGGCTGGTCCGGCTCGACCCCGGCGAGGACGCCCGCACCCGGATCGTCTCGCTGACGGCCGCCGGCGAGGAGATCGCACCCCTGGTGCGCGCCGAATGGCGCGCGACCGAGTCGGTCCTGCGCGCCCTGGACGCCGAGATCGACCAGCCGATCATGCGCGCGGTCGAGGCGATCAGGGCCGCCCTGGCCGAGCGGCCGTTCCACGACCGCCTCGAGGAAGCGCTGGAGACGCAGCTGCAGCAAGGGATGGACTCGTGAAGGTCATCACGGATGTCACCCCGCTGCGCACCAGCCCGGCGTTCCGTCGGCTCTGGGTCGGCGGCGCGGTCTCGGCGATCGGCGGCCAGTTCAACAGCTTCGCCGCCATGTATGCCGTCTGGCATCTCACCGGATCCTCTTTGATGGTAGGCCTGTTGGGCCTCGCATCGGGGGTGCCACTGATCGTGATCGCGCTGGCCGGCTCGATGTTCATCGACTCCGTCGACCGTGCTGCTCTCGCCCGGCGCGCGACGTTCGGGCAGCTGGTGACCAGCCTGGCGATGGCGTGGGCCGTCCTGGAGGAGCAGGTCGGTCTGCTCATCGCGCTGACCGCGGTGGCCGCAGCGCTGGGCTCGTTGGCCGGTCCGGCGCGCCGGGCACTGACGCCGACGGTCGTCGGCCGCGGCGAGCTGGCGGCGGCATACGCCTTGACCTCATTGGCTTTTCAGGTCTCGATGCTCGTCGGGCCCGGCCTGGCGGCTCTGGTCGCCACCGCGTTCAGCCTGCCCATCTGTTTCCTGATCGACGCGGCCACCTTCGTGGTCGCCCTCGCAGGCCTGCGCGGTCTGCACCGCCCACCCGAGGACGCGGTCGCCGACCGTGGCTTGGGCGCCGCAATGGCCGGATTCCGTTTTGCCGCAAAGGCGCCCGTGGTTCGCGGCGCCCTGCTGTGCGACCTGGGTGCGACCGTGCTCGCCATGCCGTTCGCACTCTTCCCGGCGCTCAGCCAGGACCGGTTCGACGGCAGTGCGCAGACGCTGGCCTGGTTCACCACCGCGGTCGCGGTGGGTGGCGTGACCGCCTCGGCGCTCAGCGGAGTGATCACCCATCGCGCTCGTCCCGGCCTGGTGATGATAACCTGCTCGATGACCTGGGGCGCGACACTGATGGTCGCCGGGGCTTCCCACCTGCTGTTCGTCACGTTGGGCATGCTCGCGCTCGCCGGTGCCGCCGACACCTGGTCGGTGACCAGCCGCACCACCCTCGTGCAATCGGCGACACCGGATCGTTTCCGTGGCCGGCTCAGCGCGCTCGAACAGGTCGTCGGCGCCGGCGGCCCCAACCTCGGCAACTTCCGCGCCGGCGCGGTCGGCAACCTGATCGGCCCCGGTTTCGCCATGTCACTCGGCGGGCTCACCAGCATCATCGCGGTCGCCGGAATCGTGGCCAGTGGCAAGGAGATCCGCAGCTACACGCTGGGCGCCGACACCCCGTCGGACGAGCCCGCCACCGTGACCGATTAATTGGGGCGCGCCGGCTCCCGGGCGTGCCTACGCTGACCCGCGTGGACGACCAGAAACTCGACGAGACCGCCGCCGCTTGCAAAGAGCTGATCAGCACCCGCTTCCCCGACGACGAGGACCGTGGCGCTGCCGCAATGCTGCTCGCGGACGGCACGATCCTCACCGGCACCGCACCCGACGCGATCAACCCGTCGGTCGAGGTGTGCCATGAGATCGAGCCCTACTGCGGCGCCTTCCGCCTCGGCCAGCCGGTCGTCGCGTCGATCTGCCTGCATCGGCAGCCGGGTGGCCGCACGATCGTGCTCAGCCCGTGCGGCGTATGCCGGGAGCGTCTCGCAGTCCACGGCCCGCAGGTGCTCGTGGCCGTCGCCGCACCCTCGGATGCGACCGAGATCGTCTGGAAACCGTTGAAGGACGTGCTGCCCGATTACTGGATGACGGCCTTCCCGGACGAGGTCGATCCGGGCTGGATTTTGAGATGATGGCGGAACCTCGAGACGCTCGTCCCTCGCTCCTCGGCCACCTCAAGAGAGCCCTGAGGAGCGTGTGAGGGACGAGCGCGCGTCTCGAAGGGTCAGACCTGCGTGCCGTCCAGGGCCTTGAGGACGGTCTTCGAGATCGCCGCGCTTCCGGCAGCGACCAGCGGTGAGCGCGTCGTGGTGGGGTCGTATGCCGTGCCGTCGTCATACGTCGTGATGCCACCGGCCTCGGCGACCAGCAGCGATCCGGGCGCGTGGTCCCAGGGCATCGCCCCGCCATACAGCAAGTAATCGCAGGCGTTTTCGGCGAGCTTGGGGTAATCGATGCCGCAGCTGACCCAGGTCAGCTCCAGCGGGGACAGCTCACCCACCGACGTACCGATCAGTGCGCGCCGCGAGGTGCGCCCGCGCGGATCCTGCTCGTCGCGCTCCGGTATGTCGAGCCGGCGCTCGCCGCACCAGGCGCCGGCGCCGCGCTCTGCGACATACGCCAGCTTGTGCTCCGGCTGCCAGATCCAGCTGCGCACGACCTCGCGGTGTCGCATCTCGGCGACCATCACGGCGTAGTCCTGCGAACCGTGCACGAAGTTGCGGGTCCCGTCGACCGGATCGATGGTGAACCAGTGGTCGGCACCGGCGGCGGCGTGCAGCGCGGAACTGTCGGCCGACACGGCCTCCTCGCCGACCATCAGCGCGTCGGGGTATGCCGCGACCAGGCGCTTGGTGATCTCCACCTCGGCCTCCCGATCGGCCACCGTCACCAGATCACCGGGGTTCTTCTCCATCACCTCACCCTCGGTGAGAGCCCGGAATCGTGGCTCGATCACCGCGTCGGCGACTTCTTGCAGCAGGGTCAAGACCTCGTCAGTCTGCACGGGCTCCACTATGCCGGGTCGGGCGCCGAGCCGATCACGCAGGTCGGGCCCTCACGACGCGCGCTCCCCTGCCGAGAGGACACCCGTTGACCGAGAGGACACCGAATGTGGCCCATATTTGGCCCACATCGGGTGTCCTCTCGACTGTCGGGTGTCCTCTCGGCAGAAGGGGGGTGGGGGTGAGAGAGCTACGCGTCCTCGCGGTAGAGCTTGTGCGCCGCGGCCTGGGCGCGCGGGCGGACGACGAGCTGGTCGATGTTCACGTGCTCGGGGCAGGTCGCCGCGAACGCGATGCAGTCGGCGACGTCCTCCTGGGTCAGCGGATTACGCACTCCGGCATACACTTTCGCGGCCCTCTCGGTGTCACCACGGAAGCGGACCAGCGAGAATTCGTCGGATTCGACGAGCCCGGGAAGGATCTCGCACACCCGCACCGGCTGGTCCCACAGCTCCAGCCGCAGCGACATCATCATCGCGTGCTCGGCAGCCTTCGCACCGCAATAACCGGCGGCACCCTCGTAGCTGACGAGTCCGGCCGTCGAACCGACCGTGACGATGACGCCGTGTGCCGCGCGCAGTGCCGGCAGGCACGCCTGGATCGTCGAGGCTGCGCCGATCACGTTGGTTTCGAACATGATCCGCCAGTCGTCGAAGTTCGCATCCGCGACGGTGTCTGTCCCGAGTGCGCCGCCGGCGTTCGCGACCAGAACCGCGATCCGCTCTCCGGCCGCCTCGGCGAGCGCCGCCACATCCTCGGCCCTCGTGACGTCGCAGGTCACCGCTCGACCATCGATCTCCGCGGCGAGCTGCTCGACCCGCTCGGTCCGCCGCGCCGCGCACACGACCTCGAAACCCTCAGCGGCCAGCTTGCGGGCGGTCGCACGGCCGATCCCGCTACTCGCACCGGTCACCACAGCGATCGGACGGGTCATCGCACATCTCCTTGCTCGAAAGTGACCGATACGTCACCGATTCCGGCGGCAGTTCGCCGCATCGCTCGACGTTCACGATAGAGCGGCAGCCCGGGGCATCTACTCTTGGCGGGTGCCAGACCTGCAACCCTTCGCCGTCGACCCGGGCGCGCTGACCGACTACCGACGGGCACTCGCCGCAGCTCTGGACGCCGGCGGACCGGCGATCGCGCCGTATGCCGATGGCCCCGCGCCGGTGCTGGACCCCGACGCCTCGCTGCCCGACGGCCTTGCGCTGGTCGTGAGCACCTCCGGCTCCACCGGCACGCCGAAGCGCGCGATGCTGACCCGGGACGCGCTCGCCGCGAGCGCCGACGCGACGCATGAGCGGCTCGGCGGACCCGGCCGGTGGTTGCTGTCGATGCCGGCGCACCACATCGCCGGCACGCAGGTCCTGATCCGCTCGCTGCGCGCCGGCACCGTGCCGCTGGCACTCCCCCACTTCGGCATCGACGAATTCATCTGGGCTGCAGGCGAACTCACCCACGAGCGCCGCTACACGGCGCTGGTGCCGACGCAGCTGCGACGCCTGCTCGACGCCGGCGCCACAGCACGCGCGTCGGTAGCCCGCTTCGACGGCATCCTGCTCGGCGGCGCTGCGGCCGACCCCGGCCTGCTCAGTGAGGCAGCCGACGCCGGCGCCACCGTGCTGACCACCTACGGGTCCAGCGAGACCGCCGGTGGCTGCGTCTACAGCGGTGTCCCACTGACCGGCACCACTGTCGAACTCGCGGACGACGGCCGAATCACGTTGTGCGGCACCACGATCGCCTCCGGTTACCTCGGCGCGCCCGAGCTGACCGATGCGGTCTTCGGGCGACGCGACGACGGCACACGCACCTTCCGCACCGACGACCTCGGTGTATGGCGCAACGGGCGCCTCCACGTCATCGGTCGCATCGACGACCTGATCAACACCGGCGGGGTCAAGGTCGCACCCCGGGTCATCGAGTCCGCCGCGGCCCTGCACCCGCAGGTCCTGGAGGCGGTCGCCCTCGGCCTGCCCGACCGCGAGTGGGGTGAGGCGGTCGCTCTCGCCATACGAGCTCGAACTGCGCTGTCCCTGCACGACATCCGCGAACACCTGCGGGACCACGTGCCGTCATACGCACTGCCCAAGCGGTTGCTGCTGGTGGACGAGATGCCATTGCGCGGGCCCGGTAAGCCGGACCGCGCAGCGCTGGCAAAAGCTCAGGGATGGCAGACTCTGACTGCTCACCAGTCGGCCGACTGACTGCCGCCCGTCTCCTCGAAAGTCCCCCAGACCAACCTCATGGCCACGCTCAACGAATGGATCGCCGGATCCCGCCCACGCACCCTGCCCGTCGCGGTCGCACCCGTCGCCGCAGGAACCGGCGCGGCATACGCGATCGGTGACGGCAACCCCGCCTACGCGCTCCTCGCGCTGCTCGTCTCGCTGCTGCTGCAGATCGGCGTCAACTTCGCCAACGACTACTCCGACGGCATCCGCGGCACCGACGACTCGCGCGTCGGCCCGGTGCGACTGGTCGGACAGGGGCTGGCGACACCGGCGAACGTGAAGCTCGCCGCCTTCGGCGCGTTCGGCGCCGCCGCCCTGTGCGGCCTCGCCCTGGTGGCACTGTCCGGGAAGTTCTGGCTGCTGATCCCCGGTGCGCTGGCCGTCGTGGCCGCGTGGAAGTACACCGGCGGCAAGCACCCCTACGGCTACCTGGGCCTCGGCGAGGTCTTCGTCTTCGTCTTCTTCGGGCTGGTCGCCACCCTCGGCACGACCTACACGCAGGCCGGTTCAGTCGACCTGAGTGCGATCGCGGCTGCCGTCGGGATCGGCGCCATCGCCTGCGCGATCCTGGTCGTCAACAACCTGCGGGACATCCCGGGCGACACGGTCTCCGGCAAGCGGACGCTCGCCGTGCGCATCGGCGACCCGGCCACCCGCACGCTGTTCACCGCGATGTTCGCGATCGCACTGGTGGCGGTCGTCGTGTCCGCCATACAGCGGCCGTGGACGATCATCGCGCTGATCGGCCTGGCGCCGGCCGCACGCTCCGTGCAGACCGTCAACAAGGGCGCCACCGGCCGTGACCTGATCCCGCCGCTGGCGGCCACCGGTATGACGATCCTGGCGTATGGCATGCTCTTCGGCCTGGGCCTCGTGCTGGATCATCACTGAGCGGTCTCAGTTCGCGGGGCTCGTGCCCAGGGTGACCGTCGCGGTGTGCGACTGACCCTGCGCGTCGGTCCACGTCACGGACACCTTGTCGCCGGGGTACTTCTGGTCCAGGACGCCGGTCAGGTCCGTCGGGGTGTTGACCTGCGTGCCGTTGATCGCGGTGATCGTCGAGCCCGCGGTGATGCCGGCCGCGGCCGCGGCACCACCGGCCGTGGCAGCGACGACCGACGCGCCGCCGGCTCCGAGACCGCCGGGCGACTGCGTGCTGACCTCGACGCCCAGCGCCGCGCGGCTGCCGATGTGCACCGTCGCGGTCTTGGTGCCGCTCTCGATCTGGTGGGCGACCTTCATCGCCGCCGACGTGGGTATGGCGTAGCCGGTGATCGGCGTCGAGGACGATGCCGCGGTGTCGATGCCGATGACCTGCCCGTCGGAATTGAGCAGCGGGCCGCCGGAGTAGCCGGGCACGATCTGCGCGTTGGTCTCGAGCAGCCCGGTCAGCCGCTCCGCGGAGGCGCCGCTGCCGCCGTCCGAGGCGGTGATCTGCTCGTCGGTGTCGGTCACGGAGCCGCTCGTCTTGTAGAGCGTGCCCCGGCCGCCGCCCTGGCCGACCGCGGTGACCTTTTCGCCGAGCACGGCCGCGCCGGTGTCCAGCGATGCCGTCTTGAGCCCGCTCGCGCCCTCCAGCTTGATGACCGCGATGTCGTGCGACTCGTCGAAACCGAGCACCTTCGCGGTGTAGGTCTCGCCGTTCGACGCCTTGACCCGGATCGAGGTCGACCCGTCGACCACGTGGTAGTTGGTCAGCACGATCCCGTCGGACGTCAGCACGATGCCGGAGCCGGCGCCCTCACCGCCCTGCATGACGGTGTCGACCATGACCACACCGGGCCAGGACGAGACCGGGGTGCCGGAGACGCGGCTGCTGGTGGCCTGCTTCCACGGGTTGGCCTGGTTGCCGTCGCCGGAGCTGCCGCTCCCGTTGCTGCCATTGCTGCCATTGCCATTACTCCCATTGCCGTTGCCCGAACCCGTCGACGGACTGCTCGGGCTGGGGCTGCTCGGGATGGTCACGGACGGCGCCGTGCCGGAGACGGTGACGCGGTCCGACAGCGCCTGGTCCGCGGCGAATGCACCGGCAGGGACCAGGGTTGCGACGGCGAGTGCCGCGGTGGCGGCTGCGAGACGGCGATTCATGACGGGCTCCTGAAGTTCGATTGACCCCAGACTCCCGCCGTCACTGATGGAGGACCGCGGAAGCAGTTGTGCGCTTCCTGTGAGCAGTCTCCTCCTGCCGAGGATCCGCTGCCGGATTATCCACAGGCCGTGCGGGCGTCCGCGACGTCAGCAACACACCCGAGACCACGACCACGCAGCCGAGCAGCTCGATCGGGCCGGGACGTTCACCGAGCACCGCCCAGGCGGCGCTCAGCCCGACGACCGGCACGAGCATGCTGTATGGCGCAACGGTGCTCGCCGGATGCCGTGACATCAGCCAGGTCCAGATGCCGCTGCCGGCAACACTGCCCAACACGCAGGTGTAGAGCAGTCCACCCCACGCCACCCACGCGCTGCCGGAAGTGGCGATCGAGTCGGCGATCCGGTGCGGGCCCTCCACCAGCAATGACAGGCCCAGCATCGGCAGCGGCGGCACCACCGTCATCCACAGGGTGAGGTGCAGCGGCTTGGGCGGCGCGGCCAGCTTGCTGGACAGGTTGCCGAACGCCCAGCCGAGCCCGCCGCACAACGTCAGGACGAACGGCCACCACGCCGCGCCGCCGACCCGCTGTGAGCCGACGATCACCAGACCGGTGACGGCGATGATCACGCCGAGCGCACGCGCCGGCGTCAGCCGCTCCCCCACGAGCACCCCGAGCAGCACGGTGAACGGAGCCGAGCTCTGCAGCACCAGCGAGGCCAGCCCGGTCGGCATACCGGCGTCCATCGCGCTGTAGAGGAACGCGAACTGCAGCACGCCGAACCCCAGCCCGTAGCCGATCAGCCAGCGCACCGGCACCTGCGGTCGCGGGACCAGCAGGACGGTCGGCACCGCGATGAGCGTCCAGCGCAGGGCGACCAGGAAGTATGGCGGGAACTGCTCGAGCGACGCGTGGATCGCCAGGAAGTTCAGGCCCCACAGGACTGCGACGAGGCCGGCGAGCAGGCGGTGACGAATCGGCATGCGTCGATGCTGCGCCCATCCACTCGATAGGTCCAGCGACATTTTCTGTGATGACTCATTAGGCTTCCTTCATGGAACTGCGCCACCTCAGCCTGCTGCGCGAGTTGCGGGACCGCGGCAGCGTCGCAGCGGTCGCCGCCACGACCTGGCGCACACCGTCCGCGGTGTCGCAACAGCTGCGCACCGCCGAGCGCGATCTCGGCGTGCGTCTCGTCGAGGCCGACGGTCGCGGGCTGCGGCTCACCGACGAGGGCCGGCTGCTGGCCGATGCCGCGCTCGATGTCGAGACGGCCCTCGCCCGTGCACAATCCCGGCTCGATGAGTTCCGCGGGCAGATCGCCGGCGAGGTGCGGATCGCCGCGCTGCCCAGCGCGATCGAATACCTCGCGCCGCGCCTGTTGGTCGCGCTGCGGGACCTGCCGGTCGAGGTGCGGCTGGACGACGTCGATGTCGCAGAGGAGGACTTCGTGGACATGGCCGACGACTACGACCTGGTCATCGGGCACACGATGCGACCCGCAGCTCCCCGCCGGCGCGGGCTCGTCATCCACGAGGTGGTCCGGGAGCCGCTGGACGTCGTCATACCCCAGGACCACCGGTGGGCGAGGCGGCGCAGCATCCGGCCGGACGAGGTGATCCGCGAGCCGTGGATCACCGTGCCCGCGGGCTATCCGTTCCGCAGCCTGCTGGACCGCATCGAACGCGCCACGGGACGACCCGCCGACGTCGTGCAGGAGGTCCGCGACAATCGCGTGGTCGAGGCCCTGGTCGCGGCAGGTGTCGGGATCGCGCTGCTGCCGCGTTTCACCACGCGCCCGCATCCCGCGGTCCGGTTGCTGCAGTTGCGCGACGTCGACAGCGCCCGCCGAGTGCTGGTCATGGCCCGGCGCGATCGTGCCGAGCGGGCGCTCGTACGCCACGTCATACAGCAGCTGCTGACGATCGGGCGCAGCCTCACGGCCGAGGCGAGCGACTGAGCGGACTACTCGTCGGTGTCGTCGTCCTCGGCGCTGCGGTATGCCGCGGCGCGCTCCTGCCGCTCGGAGACCTTGCGCTGGACCTGATCGGCGAACTGCTCCCGCTGCCGGCGCAGCGCGAAGAACGACACCACGAGCGACACCAGCGCGGACAGCAGCAGGAGCGCCCAGCTGCGGAACCCGACGGCGAACAGGATGAGCAGGGCGACCACGAAGATCAGCAGTCGCAGAATGGAATAGCGGATCATCACATACCTGAATACGAGTGCATACCGACGATGAAGATGTTCACGACGCAGAAGTTGAACAGCACGCAGCCGAAGCCGGCGAGCGCGATGTAGGCGGCCTTCTTACCGCTCCAGCCGGCGGTCGCGCGGGCGTGCAGGTAGGCGGCATAGACCACCCAGATCACCAGCGACCAGACCTCCTTGGGGTCCCAGCCCCAGTAGTGGCCCCAGGCCTTCTGCGCCCAGATCGCGCCGGCGATGACCGTGAACGTCCACAGCGGGAAGGCGATGATCAGCAGCCCGTACGTCGTGCGGTCCATCACCTCCGAGCCCGGCACCGCGTCCATGAACGTGTATTTGGTGTCCTTGATGTCCTCGCGCCACTTCTGGACGAAGTAGAGGATCGTCGTGGAGAAGGCGATCGTGAAGAACGCGACCGACAGGATCGCGACCGTGACGTGGATGCTGAGCCAGTAGTTCTTCAGCGACGGCAGCAACTGGCTGGCGGCGGTGTAGAAGACGAGTGCGGCGAGCATCTCGGTCAGCAGCGTCGGCCCGACCACGAAGATGCCGAGCGAGCGCACGTCCCGCTTCAGGCTCCAGATCAGGAACGCGCACATCACGAAGAACGCGCCGACGATGGCGAATTCGTACATGTTGCCCAGCGGCAGGCGACCCACCGACGCCGACCGCAGGCCGACACAGGCCGCCAGCAGCAGCATGCCGAGCCACGACAGCGACATACCGATGCCGGCCCACTGCCTTTTCTCGGGTATGGCGGAAGGCTTCTCGGACGTCCGCTCGAGCACCGCCGTGCTGCCGCTGCCGCCCCCGGCCGTCGCTTCGGACGTCGCTTCGGACGTCGTCGCCTCGACCGACGTCCCGGCGGCTTCGGCAGCGCGCTGCGCGGCGCGCGCCATACGTCCGGGGTGACCGGCGAGGTCGAGCGCGAACGACATCATCGCGAGCGCGAGCACGACCGCCGACGCGTAGAGGAAGTTGTTGGACAGGTTGGACAGGCCGACGTCTGTGGCGTGGCCGCCCCAGCTGAAGGAGATCGAGGGGGTGAACGTGATCATCGTGCCGAACCTGCCTGGGATGTGGGGGTTTTACCGAGTCGTGTCTCGACACCGTCGAGGAGGGCGTCGAGCGCGACCTGCAGGCGCGGATCCTCGCCCTTGGCGAGCGCGCCGGCGGTGATCAGACTACGCCGCTCGCCCTGCCGGCTCCCGGACGCGTCGGTGTCCGGGTCGGTGTCCTTCTCGAGGTCCGCGGCGCGGATCTTGAGGAAGATGCGTCGCCGGCGCAGCGTCATCGACATGATCAGCCCGAGGAGGCCGATCAGCGCCGACACGAGTGCCGTGCCCTTGCCGGGGTCGTAACGAGCCGACAGGCCCGCCCAGCGCGGGATCTTCTTGTCCATCGAGATCGTGGTGCCGTCGGGCAGCTTCACCGTCTGCCCCGGCTTGACGACCGCGCGCCAGGGGCTCTTGCCCTCCATGACCTGGGTCATCTTCTGGGTGTTGAGCGTGTAGACCGACTGCGGGCCGTCGTCGGGGAAGAGCTGTCCCCGGTAGGCGCCGAGCACCAGGGCCGGATTGTCGAGCCCGGCATACGTGGAGATCGGGCCCTTCTGGTTGTCGAACGTCGCGGTCGGCAGGAAGAAGCCGAAGAAGCCGAGTTCCTTGGGTGAGGCGGCCGGGACCTTGACCGCGCCGACCGAGCGGTAGGCGTTGTCCTGCGGCAGGAACGGTGTCGCCTGGTGGTAGAGCACCTTGCCCTTGGGGTCCTTGACGGTGATCACCGGTGCGTAACCGTTGCCGAGCAGGTAGACCGACGTGCCGTCCAGCTTGACCGCGTCGTTGACCGCGAGCGTGCGGTTGGTGGCCTTGCCGTCGGGGTTCTCCCTGGTCGTGACCGAGGCGATGAAGTCGCGCGGCTGGCCGAACTGCGGTGAGTCCTTGGCGACGTTCTTCTCGAAGGTCACGTCGAGCTTGTTGACCTTCATCGTCCACGGCTTGATGTCGTCGGTGTTGACCCACGGGCCGAGGTCGAGCGTGTTGTAGCTGCCGACCGCGCTCACGAACGAGTCGTTGCCCTCCGGCACGATCACATCGCCGCGCCAGCCCATCAGATGGTCGGCCGCGACGGCGAGCACCAGGATGAGCAGGCAGAGGTGGAAGAGCAGGTTGCCGGTCTCCCGCAGCCGCCCGCCCTCGGCGGCCACGGTCTGCTCACCGTCGACAGACCCATCGGCCGGGCCGTCGACACGCACGCGATAACCCTTGCGGCGCAACGTTTCCCGAGCAGCCTCGACCAGTTCGCCGGTGCTCGCGTCGACGCTGCGCTCGGCACTCGCCGGCAGCCGGGTCAGTCGCTTCGGTACGCGCGGCAGCGGTGAGCGCAGCGCCTTGGCGTGCACGAGGCACCGCGGCAGGACGCAGCCGACCAGCGAGATCAGCAGCAGGATGTAGACGGCGGCGAACCACGGTGCACCGTAGACGTCGAACATGCTGAGCTTGTCGAGCCAGGGTCCGGTCGTCGTGTGGTCCTGCAGGTAGGTCGCGACCCGGCCGGCGTCGATGTTGCGTTGCGGGAAGATCGAGCCCGGCACCGCCGCCACCGCGAGCAGCAGCAGCAGGAAGAGCGCCGTACGCATCGACGTCAGTTGACGCCAGAGCCAGCGGAAGGTGCCGAGGACACCCAGCTTGGGCGCCTTGACCAACGGCTTGCGGCCGCGCGGTGCGCCGCCCTTCTTGCCGGGGTCGGTGGTGGTTTCGGTTTCGGTCGACAAAGTCAGATCACCGGGACAAACGTGTCGGAGCCGGTGAGCCGGACCTGGATCCAGGAGATCAGGTGCAACCACTGCCCCGACACCATGATCAGACCGACGACCAGCATGAGGATCCCACCGACCAGTTGGATCGGCCGGTGGTGGTCGCGCAGCCAGCGCGACCAGGTCTCAGCGCGTGACCAGCCGGCCGCGATGAGGAGGAACGGTATGCCCAGCCCGAGGCAGTAGAACGCCGCCAGTGTCACGCCCCGCGTCGCGCCGGAGTGACCGATCGGGTTGGCCAGGTTGAGGATCGCGCCATACACGGGACCGACGCACGGGCTCGCGCTGAGCCCGAAGACGGCGCCCAGCAGCGGCGCACCGAGGAGTCCGGCGGACGGCTTCCACCGCACGGGTATGCCGCGCTGGCCGATGAAGCCGAGGTAGACCAGCGCGAGCAGGATGACGATGACGCCGCTGACGCGGATCATCACGTCCTGGTGCAGGTAGCGCAGGTTGACCACCCAGCTGTATGCCGCGGCGACGCTGACCAGCACCACCGAGAAGCCGAGCACGAACAGCAGTGCACCGGAAACCAGCCGGGTCTTGCGCTGCTCGTCGGTGAGCCCGGTGACGTAGCCGAGAAAGCCTGGCACCAAAGGCAATACGCACGGCGACGCGAACGACACCACACCTGCCACGAGCGCCAGGACTATGGCGATCGGCAGGCTGCCCGTGGCAACGGTCTGTGCGGCGTCGGCGGTCACTGGGTCGTTTCAGCCTTTGCTCAGGACGTCGTTGACCAGCCCGGTGAGGGTGGACTCGGTGGTCGGACCGGAGACGCGCGCGGCGATCCGGTGCTGCTTGTCCAGGACCAACGTCGACGGAGTCGCCGAGGCCTTGCCCTGCAGGGCGACGAGGGCCGCGCCGCCGTCGTCGCGCAACGACGGGTAGGTGACACCGGCCGACTTCAGGAATGCCGCGGCGGTCTGCGGGCCCTCCTGCCGGTCGACGCCGATCATCAGGACGCCCTTCTTCTGCAGCGCGGTCCACGCCTTCTGCAGGTCAGGTGTCTCGGCCTTGCAGGGCGGGCACCACGAACCCCATACGTTGACGACGATGACCTTGCCGGCGTGGTCCTTGGTCGACCACGGCGTGCCGTCGAGCAGCTTGCCGGAGAGCGTGACCGGCTTGCCGCGTTTGGCGGGCGCGAGCTGCGCCAGCGTGCCGTCACCGGCGAGGTAGTTCTTGTCCGATCCCTGGTTGGCCTGGTCGCTGATCGACTTGCCGCCGTCGCTGCCGCAGGCCGCGAGCCCGAGGACCGCCACGCAGGCCAGCGCCATGGCCGGAATCACACGGGTCCTCATCGTGACCCGCCCAGCGCCGATCCGGCGGCCTCGGTCGCGCCGGGCAACAGGTCGCGAGCCGGCTCGGCATACTCCACCCGGCTGAACCGGTCACCGTCGAAGATGACGCTGGTCACCGACGCGAGGGTGCACTGCCGGCGCCGCGGGTCGTGCCACAGGCGCTTGCCCTCGAAGTGCTCGCGGGCGATCCAGACCGGCAGCTGGTGGCTGACGATGACCGCCTCGTGGCCCTCTGCCGCGGCACGGGCGTCGCGGGTGGCGGCTTCCATGCGCTCGGCGATCTCGGCATACGGCTCGCCCCAGCTGGGCTTGAGGGGGTTGGTCAGCTTGCCCCAGAAACGTGGATTGAGAAGCTGTTTCGGGTTCTTGCCGACGGTCAGGCCCTCGAAGTCGTTGCCCGCCTCGATCACCCGGTCATCCAGTTTCACCGGCAGCTTGAGCGCCTCGGCGAGCGGTTCGATCGTCTCCTGGGCGCGCTCGAGCGGCGAGGAGACCAGGTGGGTGATGTCCCGTTCCTCGAGGTATGACGCAGTGCGCTTGGCCATCTGCCGGCCGAGCTCGGACAGGTGGAAGCCCGGCATACGGCCGTAGAGCACGCCGCCGGGGTTGTCGACCTCCCCGTGGCGGACGAGGTGCACAACGGTCTCAGTCATCGCACACCGCCGAGGCAGGTATGACGGAACGGCGCCGGAGGAAATTCACGCTGGGAGTGTCGCATCGAAATCTGTGTCGAATTCTCAGGGGCGACTCAGACCGCAGCCGCAGCGGCAGCTGCTGCCGGGAGTGCTGCCAGGACGTGCTCGACCGCGGCATCGTCGTGGGACGCGCTGACGAACCACGCCTCGAACGAGCTCGGCGGCAGGTGCACGCCCTGCTCGAGCATCGACTGGAAGAACCGGCTGAAGGCGGCGGTGTCCTGCGCCTTGGCGTCCTCGTAGTTGCGCACCGCGCCGTCCCGGAAGAAGACCGAGAACATCGACCCCGCCCACTGCACCGTGTGCGGGACACCGTGCTCGGTCAGCGCCGCCGACGCACCCTCGGCGATCGCGTGCGCGACGACATCGAGCCGGTCATAGACGTCCGGGGTGCAGCCACGCAGCGTGGCCAGGCCGGCGGCCGTCGCGACGGGGTTCCCGGACAAGGTTCCTGCCTGGTAGACGGGCCCGTCGGGTGCGAGATTGCCCATCAGCGCAGCGCTGCCGCCGAACGCGGCAGCCGGGAAGCCACCGCCCATGACCTTGCCGAAGGTGAACAGGTCGGGGGCGCCGCCCTCGGGCTCTCCCTCCAGGCCGTACCAACCCGACGCCGAGCAGCGGAAGCCGGTCATCACCTCGTCGGAGATCAGCAGCGCACCGTGCTCGCGGGTTATCCGGCGCAGGGCGCTGGTGAAGCCGGGTGCGGGCGGGACGACGCCCATGTTGCCCGGGGACGCCTCGGTGATGACGCAGGCGATCTCGTCGCCGTGCTCGGCGAAGGCAGCTTCGACAGCCTGAATGTCGTTGTAGGGCAACACGATCGTCTCGTGTGCGGCCGATGCGGGGACGCCCGCGGAGTCGGGCAGCGCGAACGTCGCCACCCCGGAGCCCGCGGCAGCCAGCAGCGGGTCGAC
This sequence comes from Flexivirga sp., assembly GCF_035551235.1. Lineage (GTDB taxonomy): Bacteria > Actinomycetota > Actinomycetes > Actinomycetales > Dermatophilaceae > Flexivirga. The sequence goes on from NZ_DASZNO010000026.1 coordinate 197,321, forward strand.
GTGGCCGTGGTAGCAACCGGCGAACTTCACGACGGTGCTGCGGCCGGTCGCTCCACGGGCGAGTCGCAGCGCGGACATGGTGGCCTCGGTGCCACTGTTGACCAGCCGCACCTGCTCCAGCGGAGCCACGCGCGAGACGATCTCCTCGGCGAGCGCGACTTCGTTCTCGCTGGGGGTGCCGAAGCTGAAGCCGCGGGTCGCCGCCTGCTGGACCGCGTCCAGCACGCTGGGGTGCGCGTGACCGAGGATCATCGGCCCCCAGGAGCAGATCAGGTCGACGTAACGGTTGCCGTCGACGTCGGTCAGCCACGGGCCCTTCGCGGACGCGATGAAGCGGGGCGTGCCGCCCACCGCCCGGAACGCGCGCACCGGGGAGTTGACCCCTCCGGGGGTGACATTGCGGGCGCGTTGCAGCAGTGCTGCCGAGGCGTCGTCGCGGGTGACGCGGTCCTGCGTCCGGTCCTGCGCTGAGGGCGTGCTCGTCATACGACCATTGTCTCAGGCGGCATCGCGCGAACTCCTACGGGTTGTAGTTGTCCGTCTCCGCGCCGAGCAGATGGTTGCGGACGTTGCGCATGGCGTCGCCGAGCGACTGGAACAGCGCGGGATCCATCTGCCGGATCAGATGCTCCTGGACTCCGGTCGCGTGCACCCGGGACGCGGACCGAACGGCCGCCAGGCCGGCGTCGTTCAGCTTCAGTTGAATGCCGCGCCCGTCGTCCGGAGCCGGCCTGCGCTCGACCCAGCCGCGCCGGGTGAGCCGGGTGGCGGTGTGCGTGACACGGCTGCGGGATTGCACGGTCTGGTCGGCAAGCCGGCTCATCCGCATCTCCTGCCCGGGCGCCTCGGACAGCATCGACAACAGCTCGTACTCCGCGAGCGACATACCGGCGTCCTGCAATTCCGCGTCTAGCACCGCCTCGAGCGCACGGCTGCCGCGCAGGTAGGCCCGCCACGCGCGCTGCTCGTCATCGGACAACCACGGGACGTCGGCTTCCGTCGCGGTCGGGCTCAGCGGGGCGGACTCAATCTCGGACACCCCCACAGCATAAATCGCAAACTCGTCGTCCGGCACGGGAATAATTGAAATATCAACTACTGTTGTGCATACTGGTTGCCACGCACGGCGACCGACACACCGACTTAGAGATTCAACCGATCCGCTGAGGAGCATCATGAGCAACTCCACCGCCACCACCACGACCACGCTCGACGGCCTGACCGCCGGCACCTGGAAGATCGACGCCGCGCACAGCGCGTTCGGCTTCCAGGTCCGCCACCTGATGGTGAGCAAAGTCAAGGGCAAGTTCGACGAGTTCGACGCGACCCTGACCGTCGGGGACACGCTGGAGGAGACCAGCGTCGAGGCCGAGGTGAAGATGGCATCGGTCAACACCGGCGTCGCCGACCGCGACAACCACCTGCGCACCAACGACTTCTTCGAGGTCGAGACCTACCCGACGATGACCTTCAAGTCGACCAAGGTCACCGAGACCGAGCTGACCGGCGACCTGACGATCAAGAACGTCACCAAGCCCGTCACCTTCGACGTCGAGTTCGGTGGCGTCGGCGGCGACCCGTGGGGCGGCACCCGCGCCGGTTTCGAGGCCTCCCTCGAGATCAACCGCAAGGAGTTCGGCGTCGACATCGAGATGCCGCTCCAGGGCGGCGGCGTGGTCGTCGGCGACAAGGTCAAGATCATCCTCGACCTCGAGTTCGTCAAGGCCTGAGCGCCACACCTCGCAGGTGTGACAACCTGAGCGACGTCACACCCCTGGCAGGTGTGACAACATGAGCGACGTCACACCCACGAACATCCACGAACCGCGCGAGCGGGACCGGCATACCCCCGAGTGCCTGGTCCCGCTCGCGTTTTCGTTCACCCGCCCGCCCCCTTTCTTGCCGACAGGACACCCGAAAACCGAGAGGACACCGGATTCCGGGCGATTTCGCCCGGAATCCGGTGTCCTGTCGGTGAAAGGGTGTCCTCTCGGCAATCAGGAGGACTGCAGGTGGCGGGCCACCTCGGTCGCGTAGTAGGTCAGGATGATCTGCGCGCCGGCCCGCTTGATCGCGGTGAGCGACTCCAGAACCATGGCGTCGCGATCGATCCAGCCGTTCGCGCCGGCCGCCTCGATCATCGCCATCTCGCCACTGACCTGGTATGCCGCAACGGGCACGTCGCTGACCTCGCGGACGTCCCGGAGGATGTCGAGGTAGGGCAGCGCAGGCTTGACCATCACCAGGTCGGCGCCCTCGGCGAGGTCGAGCTGCACCTCGCGCAATGCGTCGGTGCGGTTGGCGAAGTCCTGCTGGTAGGTCCGCCGGTCGCCCTGAAGCTCCGACTCCACCGCCTCGCGGAACGGGCCGAACGCCGCGGACGCGTATTTCACGGCATACGCGAGGATCCCGACGTCGGTGTGCCCGGCCTCGTCCAGCGCACGGCGTATGACGCCGACCTGGCCGTCCATCATCCCGGACGGCCCGACGAGGTGCGCGCCCGCTTCGGCGTGCGCGACCGCCATCTCGGCATAGCGCTCGAGCGTGGCGTCGTTGTCGACCCGGCCCTGCGCGTCGAGCACACCGCAGTGCCCGTGCGAGGTGAATTCGTCCAGGCACAGGTCCGACATCAGCACGGTGTCGTCACCGAGCTCCTCCCGCAGACGGCGGAGGGCGACATTCAGGATGCCGTCGGGATCCGTTGCGCCGGAGCCGGTTTCGTCACGTTGTGCCGGCACGCCGAAGATCATCAGCCCGCCGACTCCCGCGTCGACCGCTTCACGTGCGGCCTTCACCAGCGAGTCGAGGGTGTGCTGGTCGACGCCCGGCATCGACTGCAGCGGGACCGGGGCCTCGAGGCCCTCCTTGACGAACATCGGCAGCACCAGCTCGGCCGGGTGCAGCCGCGTCTCGGCGACCAGCCGGCGCATCGCCGGCGTGGTGCGCAGCCGTCGGGGACGGGCCGAACCCGCGGGCAGGGCCCACGGGTTCCGGCTCGGTGCACGGTGTCGGGCGGCGGCCCGGGTCGGGGCGACCTCGCTCATCGCGACGCCTTCGCCTTGCGGCGGGAGGAGGCCTTCCGCTCACTCGGGCGACGCACCTGTTCGCCGTTCTCGGCGGCGGTGAGCGCCAGGCCACGGCCGTAGTCCGCGAGGGCGTCCACCAGTGCCTCGGCACTCGGCTCGGCCGCCAGCACGTCGACCCGCAGGCCGTGCTCCTCGGCGGTCTTGGCGGTGGCCGGGCCGATACAGGCGATGACCGTGGTCGCGTGCGGCTTGCCCGCGATGCCGACCAGGTTGCGGACCGTCGAGCTCGAGGTGAAGCACACCGCGTCGAACTTGCCGGTCTTGATCGCCTCGCGCACCTCGGGTGCCGGCGGAGCCGCGCGCACGGTCCGGTATGCCGTGACGTCGTCGACCTCCCAGCCCATGTCCTGCAGGCCCGCGACCAGCGTGTCGGTGGCGATGTCGGCGCGCGGCAGGAAGACCCGGTTGATCGGGTCGAGCACGTCGTCATACGGCGGCCAGTCCTCGAGCAGGCCCTTGGCGGACTGCTCGTTGCTCGGCACCAGGTCGGGCTCCAGGCCCCACTCGCGCAGTGACTCGGCCGTCACACCGCCGACGGCGGCGATCTTCAGTCCGGCGAAAGCCCTTGCGTCCAGGCCGAATTCGACGAACTTCTCGCGTACGGCGCGGACCGCGTTGGCGGAGGTGAAGCCGATCCACTCGTAGCGACCGGTGACCAGGCCCTTGATCGCGCGCTCCATCTGCTGCGGGGTCCGCGGCGGCTCCACGCTGATGGTCGGGACGACATCGCTCGCTGCGCCGTGCGCCGCGAGGCGGTCGGTCATCGTGCCGGACTGCTCCTTGGTGCGCGGCACCAGGACGTTCCAGCCGAAGAGCGGCTTGGTCTCCCACCAGGACAGCTGCTCGCGCAGGCCGACGACCGAGCCGACGACCGCGACGACCTGACCGGTCAGCGGCTGCGCCTTCAGCGCTGCGGCGACCCCACCGAGGGTGGTGACGCGCGTTGCCTGACGGATGGTCGTGCCCTCGGTGCTCAGCGAGACGGGGGTGTCCGCGTCGCGACCGGCGGCCAGCAGCTTCGCCAGGCCGGCGGGGACCGAGTCGGCGGTGCCGAGGACGACCGCGGTGGCGTCGTTCGCGACCGCACTGCTCCAGTCGGTCTTCTCGTCGGCCGCGGACAGCACGTGCACCGTGCGGGCGCCGCTGCCCACCAGCGGGATGCCGGCGTATGACGGCACCGCGCTGACCGCGCTCACGCCCGGCACGATCTCGAAGGGGATGTCTGCCTTGTGGCAGGCGATCGACTCCTCCGCGAGGCCGTTGAAGGTGGCGGGGTCGCCGTCCATCAGACGCACGACCAGCCCGACGGTGTCGTCGGTGCGTGCGGCCGACTTGGCGGTCCGCACGACCAGCTTCGCGCGCGATGCGGTGGTGAGGGTCTGCCCCGTCTCGCCGTGCCCGGCGTCGACGATCTCGACGTCCTCACGGGCGAACTGCGCGACGAAGTCCTCCCGAGCGATCTGGTCGATGATGATCACGTCGGCCGCCCGCAACAACGTGGCCGCGCGAACGGTGATCAGTGACGGGTCGCCCGGCCCGGAGCCGATGAAGGCAACCTGGGGCAGGGTCTTGCGGGTCTTTGTTGTGCTCACTTCTTCACGCTCCGCGGCGCTGGGGGGTGTTGGACGGTGATGGGATCTGGGTCACTTGAAGGGTCCCTTGATGTGTCCCTTGGTAAGAGTCCGCCGGGTGCCGGCTCTGGTGCTTGCTCATCCGGCCGGAACGCTTCCAGCGCTCCGTCGGCGAGCAGTAACTCCGCGACGTCGTGACCGAGTTGCTCTGGGTCGTCGAACGATCCGGTCAGTGACCGCCGCAGGTCGAAAGTGCCGTCGGTGCGACCGACGAACGCGCGCAGCGAGATCTCCAGGCTGCCGTCGACGTCCTCGCTGACCTCCGCGAGCGCCCCCAACGGCGCGGAGCAGCCGGCCTCGAGGCGAGCCAGCACCGCTCGCTCGGCGGTGACCGCCGCGCGGGTGTCCGGGTCGTCGAGTTGCGCCACGACCTCGCGCAGGGCGTCGTCGTCGCTACGGATCTCCAGGGCGAGCGCGCCCTGCCCGGGAGCGGGCAGCATCTGGAGCGGGTCGATGGACTCGGTGATCTCGTCGAGGCGGCCGACCCGCGACATACCGGCGCGGGCCAGCACGATCGCATCGAGCTCACCGTTGCGGACGAAGTCGATCCGGCGGTCGATGTTGCCGCGTATGGCGCGAAACTCCAGACCGAGGCCGAGCGCCGCCAGTTGGGCGACGCGCCGCGGAGAGCCGGTGCCGACGACCGCACCCGCCGGCAACTCACCGAGGGTCAGCCCGTCGCGAGCGATCAGTGCGTCGCGTGCATCCTCCCGAGCAGGTATGGCGGCAATCGTCAGCCCCGGAGCCGGCGCCGTCGGCAGGTCCTTGAGGGAGTGCACCGTCAGGTCGATCCGATTGTCGCGCAACGCATTACGGATGGCGGTGGCGAAAACACCGGTGCCGCCCAACTGGGCGAGCGGAGCGCGGTTGGTGTCTCCCTCGGTGACGATCTCGACGATCTCGATCTCGTGGCCGAGTGCGCGCAACCGGTCGGCGATCAGGCCGGTCTGGGTCAGCGCGAGGTTGCTGCGGCGCGATCCGATGCGAATCAGGCTCATCGCTGCTCACCGCCTGCGGGAACCTCGCCGTGCGGGATCTGCGCGACGCGGGACTCGTGCGGGTCCAGGTCGAAGAGCATCCGCAGCAGCGCGGCGTAGTCCTGGCCGCCCTGCTCCTCACCGGCGAGCTGCTTGATGCGCACGGTCGGTGTGTGCAGGATCTTCTCCACGACACGGTGCACCGTCATCTGCACCTGTGCGGCGTCGTGCTCGGACAGGTCGGCGCGCTGCTCGAGCCGGGTGAGCTCGGCAGCCACCACATCGGCTGCGCGCTTGCGCAACTCGGCGACGGCCGGTGCGACGGCTGCGGCCCGGCGGGCGACGAGGAACTCCGCGACCTCGGCACTCACCAGGTCGTGGGCGGCCGCCACCTGGGTCTTCTCGGCGTCCTCGGCGACCGCCGCGCTGAGGTCCTCCAGCGAGAGCAGTGCGATGCCGGGCATCGCCGCCAGCTGCGGATCGATGTCCCGAGGCAACGCGAGATCGACCAGCAGAGTGGGGGTTTCGGACAAGGTCACGTTGTCGGCATCGAGTACGTGACCGACCGCGCCGGTGCAGGAGATCACCAGGTCCGCGTCCGCGACGGCCGCGGTGAGGTCTGCCCAGTCGCGGGCGACTCCCCCGGTCGCCTGCGCGAGGCGAGCGGACTTGGCGGGCGTGCGGTTGATGATGGTGAGGTCGCGGACTCCGGCGCGTGCCAGCGTGTGTGCGGCCAGGCCGCTCATCGCTCCGGCTCCGACGACCAGTGCATGCTGCTGCCCCAGCTCGCCGAGAGTGGACTGCGCGACGACCAGCGCCCGCTCGACCAGGGACCGGCTGACGGTGTCGATGTCGGTCTCGGTGTGGACGCGCTTGCCGACGCGCAGCGCGTGCTGCATGAGGGCGGACAGCGACGGGTCGAGGTGTCCACCGTCCTGCGCAGCACGCAGCGCCTCGCGCAACTGGCCGAGGATCTGCGCCTCGCCGACCGCGACCGAGTCGAGGCCGGAGGCGACCTGGAAGGCGTGGGCCACGGCACGGTCCTCGAAGTGCACGTAGAGGTGGTCGCGCAGCTGCCCGACTGCCAAACCGGTTGTGGCCGCAAGAGATTCGGTGATGCCGGTGACGGCGCCGTGGAAGGTCTCGACGTCGGCGTAGATCTCGACGCGGTTGCAGGTGGACACGACGACCGTGGCGTTGACGTGTTCGTTCAGCTCGAGCGAGGTCACCAACCGCTCGGTCTGCTCGTCGGTCAGCACGACCTGTTCGAGGAGGTCGACACCGGTCGTGCGGTGCGACATACCGATGACGATCAAACTCATTGCGCCGCCCCCTCGATCTCGTCGTCCCGGCCACGTTGCTCGTGGAAGGCGAGGATCTGCAACTCGGTCGCCAGGTCGACCTTGCGGACCTCGACGCCGTCCGGGACGGTGATCACGCACGGGGCGAAGTTGAGGATGGACCGCACCCCGAGCGCGACCGCCTGGTCGGCAGCCTGCTGCGCGGCGTGCGGCGGGGTGGCCAGCACCGCGATGATGCTCTCGGGTGCTTGCGTGGCGAGTTCGGCGAAGTCGATGACCTGCAGGCCGGCGATCTCGGTGCCGATCACGGCCGGGTCCTCGTCGACCAGCCAGCGGACGCTGAAGCCGCGGGTCGCGAAACCGCCGTATGCCGCGAGCGCGTGACCCAGGTTTCCCATGCCGATGATGGCAACGGACCAGTCGTGGTGCAGGCCGAGCTCGCGGGAGATCTCCTCGGAGAGACGGCCGACGTCATACCCGACACCACGCACGCCGTACGAGCCGAGGTGGGACAGATCCTTGCGCAATCCGGTCGAGCGAACACCTGCTGCCTCGGCGAGCGCCTCGGAGGAGACGACCTCGACCCCGCGCGAATCCAGGGACACGAGAGCACGCAGATAGAGGGGTAGCCTGGCCACGGTGGCTTCCGGGATCTCCCGGCGGGCGGCCGATGCGGTGCTCACGTTCGCTCCGACTCCTCCATGCACTGCGGGACAGGCGTATACCAAACGCCGGCCACAGAGGATCAATGACCCCCTGACTCTAGGTCTTTGTGAACGCAGGCACAAAGTCGCGAATTCCCGGCAAAAGTGCTAGACGGGGGTGGCCACACGTCCGCGAGGTGCTCGTGATAGCGACGGTGCGCTGTTGGCGCGTTGTCAACAGGCGGTGCGGCAACGGTTTCGATGACTGAACACCCGTCTCGCGGACCGGACGCCCGGCATTTCGTCCGCATCGTGGGCCCCACCACGGATCGGGGAACGCGCGCGGCCTACCTCCGCGACCCTGGCAACCTGCTTGTCGGCGTATGCCGCGACGCCTGACTCCATGCCGAGAGGACACCCGATGCACCGAGAGGACAGGCGATTGGGCCGATTTTCGCCGAAATCGGCTGTCCCTTCGATCAAAGGGTGTCCGCTCGGCAAATTGAGCGGGCGGCGATGCGGGACTCAGCGGTTGCCGAAAAGCTTCCGTCGGGAGAGCGCCTTGCGCAGCCGGGCCTCGTCGACGCGCCAGTAGTCGTGCTGCTTGCCGTCCACGAGGGTGACCGGGATCTGTTCGGCGTATGACGCCATCAGCTCGGGCTCGTCGAGGACGCTCCGCTCGACGAAGCTCTCCCCCGTGTCGGCACAGACCCGCTCGATGATCGCGCGTGCGTCATCACACAGGTGGCAATCGGGCTTGCCGATGAGCGTGATGCGGGGATTCGACATGCGGGGCACGGTCAGAAGAAGACTGAACGGCGTTGCAACAGAAGCGAATACAGCGACTGCTGGATGTTCTCGCGGACCTGGTCGGTGAGGTCGAAGACCAGCATCGGGTCGTCAGCGGCCGCGGCGCCATAGGTGTCGGTGTTGACCGGCGCGCCGAACTCGATGATCCACTTGCTCGGCAGGGGGATCAGCCCGGCCAGCCCGAGCAGCGGGAAGAACGGCGTCACCGGGAAGTAGGGGAAGCCGAGCACGCGCGCCAGGCCCTTGACGTTGCCGATCATCGGGAAGATCTCCTCGGCGCCGACGATCGCGCACGGGATGATCGGCACCTCGGCCCGCAGCGCGGCGGACACGAAACCGCCGCGCCCGAACCGCTGCAGCTTGTAGCGCTCGGAGAACGGTTTGCCGACGCCCTTGAAACCCTCGGGGTAGACGGCGGCCAGCTCGCCGGCGGCGAAGAGCCGCTCGATGTCGGGGTTGGAGGCCAACGTGGTGCCCGACTTGCGGCTGAGCTCGCCGATCAGCGGGGACTCGAAGACGAGGTCCGCCCCGAGCATTCGCACGTGCCGGTGCTTCGGGTGCTCGTCATGTATGGCGACCTGGGTCATCAGGCCGTCGATCGGCAGCGTGCCGGAGTGGTTGGCGACCACGAGGGCCGCACCCTCGTCCGGGATGTTCTCGATGCCGCGGACCTCGACGCGGAACCACCGCTTGTAGAGGGGCCGCAGCAACGGCAGCCACACCTGGTCGGTGAACTCGCGATCGAAGCCGAAGTCGTCGATCTCGTAGTCACCGGTCAGCCGGCGACGCAGGAACGCCAGCGCCTGCGCGATGCGGCGCTCCAGGTCGTCGCCCTCGATGCCCACGAGATCGCCGGCCCTGCGCAGGCCCTCGACCAGGACATTGACGACACCTGCGAAATCGGCAGCGCTCGATCCGTGGAAGTCCGGTGCCTCCGGCGGGTCGGGCACGACCCGCAATGACGGCACGCTGCCGGCCGGCGCGTGCTCCCGCTGCGCGGACGTGCGCCGGGCGGCGGCTCCGATGTTCTTGCGGGACGGGCGGCTGCCGGTCGCTGCAGAGGTATGACGGGGGCCGACCGCCGGAGCAGGTGTCCGCTGCTCGGCGGGGGCGGGCTTCTTCGACGGAGCAGCCTTCTTGACCGGAGCCGCCTTCTTCGCGGTCGCCTTCGTGGCCGGGGCCGTCGCGGTCTTCTTCGCGGCGGCCTTCGTGGTCGGCGACTTCTTCGCCGCGGTCTTCTTGGCGGGGGGTTTCACCGCTGCGGACTTCGCCGCGGACTTCGCGGCGGTACGGCGCGGCCCGGTGCTCTCACCGGTCCCGGTGGGCTGCTCCTCAGACACGTGCTTCTCCCAGCTTGGCGGCGTGACGACGGCCGGGCGCACCGAGGACGTCGCGGAATGCGTCCCGAGTGGTGTACTGCGGCGTGAAGTCGAGCATGGTGTGCATGCGGGTGGTGTCCATGCCACGTCCGAATTGCAGGAACTGCATCTGCTCGGCATCGAAAGCCCCACTGCCGCCGAGCATTCCGGACAGCTGCTGCATCATCGGCGCGGTCTGGGCGAGCACCGGAATCACCGGTTTGCCGGCGATGCGGGCTGCCAGACGCACCGTGAGCATGCCGTCACCGGCGACGTTGATCGTGCCGGACAGGTCCTCGGCGTTGGCCGTGCGCTGCAGCACCGCGACGGCGTCCTCGATGTGCAACACCTGGAACCGGCCGTCGAAACCCAACGGCACCGGAAGCGCCGGGAGCGAGAAGTAATCGGAGAACGTCGTCCGCAGGCCCTGGCCGACGAGGTTCGCCATACGCAGGATGGTGACGTCGATGTCGGGACGGCGCCGGGCGAGCCCACGCACGTAGGTCTCGACCTCGACCGAGTCGCGGCCGAAGCCGCCGGTCGGATTGCGCCGGGCGCCCATGTCCTCGGTGAACATCGCCGGGTCCCGCGGTGACGCACCGTAGATGGAGGACGACGACTTGACGATGAGCCGCTCGACGGAGTCGGCCTTCTGGCACGCAGCGAGCAGCTGCATGGTGCCGATGACGTTGATCTCCTTCTGCAGGGTGCGCCCGCCGGCCTGCTTCGGCGTCATGATCACGCCGAGGTGCAGGACGGTGTCGACCTTCTCCTGCGCCAGGATCTTGCCCATGATCGGGTTGCGGATGTCGGCCCGGATGAAGTCGGCCCGGCCGAGGCTGTGCAGCGGCGGAACCGTGTCGATCGCGATGACGCGCTCGAGCGTGGGATCGGCCGCGAGCGCGCGGCACGTCATACCTCCGACCAGCCGGGACACCCCGGTGACCAGGACAACCCGACCCATTGGCCCTCCTCGGTAACGACAACCCTGACTGTGTGCCCGATCCTATCCGGCGACCTGTGCACCACGCAGGTCGGACGATATGGCGAAGCCCCGGTACGGCGTCGTGCCGTCCGGGGCTCCTACGCGTCGATGCGCCTACTTCTTGTTGCGACGCTGGTGACGCGTCTTGCGAAGCAGCTTGCGGTGCTTCTTCTTGGCCATCCGCTTACGGCGCTTCTTGACGACTGAACCCATGCGTACGCTCTTCCTGAATCTGCTGAATGGAACCGGTGGGCTGTGGCGCCGCAACCGGCACGCGAAGCCTTGATGTCATCGCATCCGCACTGGGACGCGATCCGCCGCCCAAGGCTACGCCATGGGCGGGACCGCCGACGAATCGAGGGCGATCACGGGACCGTCGCGGTCAGGCCGTGCCCATGTAGGACTGGCTGAGATATTCCGAAACCGCATCCTCGGGCACCCGGAACGATCGACCGACCCGCACGGCGGGCAACTCGCCGGAATGCACCAGCCGGTAGACCGTCATCTTCGAGACCCGCATGATTGCGGCGACCTCGGCGACGGTCATGAATGTGACCTCGCCCGGCTGACGCTCTTCGGCCATGGCAGTTGCCAACCCTTCTTTTGACGACACGTGTGTCGACCCCGAGCCGTGGGCCGCTCCCGGCGTCCCACAGGTGTTCTGGTGGGCAACGATAGAGGGTCAGGAGTGTCTGTGGAAAGTCTGAGCGTGCGAAATGTCCACCTGACACGCCGATACAGGTGAGAAAAATGTGGCGATCCGGCTGTTGCGCCGCATGTTCCAGGCGTTGCAGGTGTGATCTGGCGCCCCATCCCGAACCGACGACCGTTGCCGGTTGTGCACGCCTCGGACATCGAAACCCGTACATAACCGACAACCGTTGCCGGTTATGCACACCTCGAACACCGAAACCCGTACCGAACCGACAACCGTTGCCGGTTATGCACGTACGGCGACGGCGCACGATAAGCCAACCGCACGCCAAGCGGACCGCCGCGAAGACGACGACCGGAATTGTGGCCGG
>NZ_DASZNO010000027.1:0-21264 GCF_035551235.1 Flexivirga sp.
GAGCTCGCTCGCGGACAACACTCAATGTGCGAAGTGGCGCGTGCCGGTGAAGTACATGGTGATGCCGGCTTCGTTGGCTGCGTCGATCACGGCCTGGTCGCGCATCGAACCACCAGGTGCCACAACGGCTTTCACGCCGGCATCGATGAGCACCTGCAGGCCGTCCGGGAACGGGAAGAACGCGTCCGAGGCGGCGACGGAGCCGCGTGCCCGCTCTTCGCCGGCCCGGTTGACCGCGAGGTGGCAGGAGTCGACGCGGTTGACCTGACCCATGCCCACGCCGACGGAGGCACCGCCGGAGGCGAGCAGGATCGCGTTGGACTTGACCGCTCGGATGGCGCGCCAGGCGAACTGCAGGTCGGCGAGGGCTGCGTCATCGGCGGCTTCCCCAGAGACCAGACGCCAGTTGGCGGCGTCGTCACCACCGGTGATCGTGCCGTCCTCGTCCTTGACGATCGCGTCGACCTTGTCGACACGCTGCATCAGCATGCCGCCGCTGATCGGCCGGATCTCCACCGGGTCACGCTGCTGCGCGGCCTCGGCCGGCAGCTTGAGCAGCCGAATCGCCTTGCGCTTGCTGAGGATGTCGACGACACCGGGCTCGAAGTCGGGAGCGACTACGACCTCGGTGAAGATGTCCTTGACCGTCTCGGCCATCTCGACGGTCACCGGTCGGTTGGTCGCGATCACGCCGCCGAACGCCGACATCGGGTCGCACGCGTGCGCCTTGCGGTGTGCATCGGCGATGTCCGAACCCACTGCAATGCCACAGGGATTCGCGTGCTTGATCACCGCGACGGTCGGCTCGTCGCCCTGGTCGTATGCCGCCCGGACGGCGGCGTCGGCGTCGACGTAGTTGTTGTAGGACATGGCCTTGCCGAAAAGCTGCTCGGCGGAGGCGATTCCGGCCCGCCAGTGGCGGTAGAGCGCGGCACCCTGGTGGGGGTTCTCGCCATACCGCAGGTCCTGAGTCTTGTCGAAGGTCGCGCCGGACCAGTTGGGGAAGCCGGTGCCGTCGCTGGTGTCGACATACACGTTGCTCATCCAGTTGGCGACGGTGTTGTCGTAGTCGGCGGTGTGCTGGAAAGCCTTTGCTGCCAGCAGCTTTCGCTCGTCCAGCGTGAATCCGCCGGCTGCGAGTGCCTCGAGCGTCGCGTCGTATGACGCGGGCGACGTCACGATCGCGACGCTCGGGTGGTTCTTGGCGGCGGCGCGGACCATCGACGGGCCGCCGATGTCGATCTGCTCGATGCACTCGTCCGGGGTCGCGCCGGAGGCGACGGTCGCGCGGAACGGGTAGAGGTTGGAGACGACCAGTTCGAACGGCGCAACGCCGAGTTCGTCCAGCTGCGAAAGGTGTTCGGGGATACGGGTGTCGGCCAGGATGCCGGCGTGGACCTTCGGGTGCAGTGTCTTGACGCGCCCGTCGAGGCACTCGGGGAAGCCGGTGAGGTCCTCGACCTTGGTCACCGGGATGCCCGCCTTCTCGATGAGAGCAGCGGATCCACCGGTCGAGACGAGCTCGACGCCGGCCTCGTGCAGGCCACGGGCGAGGTCCTCCAGGCCGGTCTTGTCGTAGACGGAGATGAGTGCGCGCTTGATCGGACGGCGGCCGAGTTCTGACATGACTCTCCTCGAGAGGGTTGGGCGGTTCATGCGCGCACCCAGGCGGGCGATGCACGCGACTCCACTCCCTGGTGGTTACCCACCTGCGCCAGTCGTGTGCTCGAAGTTTAGCCGACGCGGACGCGACGGCCATCCACGGTGAAGCCGTCTCGCGCCATCCGCCCGACCCAGTCGACCAGTTGGGGACGCTCCGCCTGCTTGATCCGCTCGGTCAGCGAGTCGACGGTGTCGTCGTCCTCGACCGGCACGGCGCACTGCGCGACGATCGCGCCGGTGTCGACGCCGGCATCGACGACGAAAAGCGTTGCGCCGGCGAGCTTCACGCCATACTCCAGCGCATCGCGCGGTCCGTGTATGCCGGGAAAGCTCGGCAGCAGCGCGTTGTGGCTGTTGAGGTAACGGCCGCCGAACGACTCCAGGAAGCGCTCCCCCACCAGCTTCAGGAAGCCCGCGGAGACAACCAGGGCCGGCTCGTATGCCGCGACCTGCTCGGTCAGCGCGGCGTCCCAGGCGGCGCGGTCCGGGTGATCCTTGACCCGGCAGACGAAGGTCGGCACACCCGCACGCTCGGCACGGGCCAGGCCCTCGATGTCCGGACGATCCGCACCGACGGCCGCGATGCGCACGCCATACGCAGGATCCTGCGCGGCGTCGAGCAATGCCTGCAGCAGGGTCCCGGAACCGGAGACGAGCACGACGATGGGCACGGGCTGGGTGTCGACCACGTCGGCACGCTAGCGCACCCGCATTCACCGGGTGCCCGAGCCGTGCCAAAGGTGCTCCATGGAGCACGTTCGGCACGGCGATACTTCGGGCTCGGCGGTTGTCCACAGGCAGCAAACCGTGGTGCAGCGGATTTGGCCAGGATTGGGCGATGCCCGACCTCCACCCTGAGACCGCAAGGCCCGGCCCCCGCCTGGTGTATGGCGCGCCGAGACGCGCCCTCGCGGTGGAGCTCGCTGCCGATCACGGCGGGGTCGTGCACCGCCGGACCCTCGCCGAGTACGGGATCGACCGTTACGCGGTACGTCACGAGGTCGACGCCGGCCGCTGGTTCCGGGTGGGGCGACACACAGTAGCCATCGGATCGCCGGCCCTCAGTCCCCTGGCCCAGTGGTGGCGCGCCGTGTGGGAAAGCGGGTCTGGCGCTCGGCTCGACGGTGCCAGTTCGCTGGTTGCGGGCGGTATGCGCGGCTTCACGCCGGACCTGATCGATGTGGTCATGCCGGACGGAAACCGCCATCACGCTGTCGAAGGCGTCCGTCTGCGCCGGGTCCGACGGCCGTCGCCGATCTGCGGTGCCGGCATACCACGGGTCTCGCCCGAGATCGCGACGATCCACGCCGCACAGTGGGCCCGCTCCGACCGACAAGCCGCGTTGTTGGTCTGCCTGCCGATGCAGCAGCGGATGACGACTGCCCACCGGCTCAGCCTGGTTTGGAAGGGTGTCACCAGGTCCCCGCGACGGCAGTTCCTCGACGCAGTCATCGGTGATGTCACTGATGGGGCTCATTCACTCGGCGAGCTCGACTTCGGACGCATGGCGCGGCAGGTCGGGCTGCCCACCCCCACGCGGCAAGCTGTTCGCAGGGGACCACAGGGTCGGGTCTATCTCGATGTGAGTTGGGACGATGTGGGGCTCGTGGTCGAGATCGACGGCGGCCACCACGCGCTTGCGCTCAATCCGATCGACGACGCGTTGAGACAGAACCATCGTGTCGTCGCAGGTGAACGCGTCCTGCGGATACCTGTCATCGGTTTGCGCATTGCAGCGGAAGCGTTTCTCCGCCAGGTGAAGCAGTTGTACGACGCACTGCGCCGGCAATCCGATCTGCGCCATGCCAAAGGGGCTCCATAGAGCACGTTCGGCACCACAGAAGGATCTCGCAAACGGTGTCAGCGGCGCAGCGCGCGCTTCCAGTGCAGGAACAGCGTCGCCAGCAGCGCACCGAGCAGCAACTCGACGACCAGCAGCGGGAGGATCAGCAGCGACGGGCCGATGTAGTCCAGCGAGCCGCCACTCACGCCGGCGGTCGACAGCCAGCTGAGCAGCAGCACGATCGCGGCGGTCATGCCCGCGGCCTGAACCGCCGTGACGGCCTTCGTCCGCAGCGAGGCGTATGTCGTCAGGTTGCCCAGTGACCGGTAGCCGACGAACGCGCCGAGCAGCACGGGCACCAGCGGCACCACGCTGGTGCCGGCAGGAAGTGCACCCGCACCCGGCACCGCTCCGAGCACCGGGATCATCGGCAACAGGCCGCCGTGGACCGAGCCGCTGCCGACGCTGACCGCGCCGATGTGCATCGAAGCGCCGGTGGTCCAGCCGGCCGCCCAGACCAGCAGATTGGGTAGCGCCGCCAGCTGGCCGACCCAGAGCACGAGGCCGCCGAGGATGCCCGGCTCAAGTTGTCCGTTGAGGTCACCGACCGCCGAGGCGTGCGTCACCAGGAGCAGCAGCACCAGCACCAGACCGATGCCGAGGTAACCCAGCACGCCTTCAGTGGCCGGGCGCAGCGCACGCCGAGTGGACAGCGAGATCCGTTGATCCACAAAGCTCTTCGCGTGCTTCGCGACCGGCTCATCGCTGCGCAGCAACGCCCACAGGCATCCCGCGAAACCGACGACCACGGCACCGGGGAAGACCGTGAACAGGTTGGGGTGGGCCGGGCCGGCGAGCGAGAAGCCGGTGATCAGCAGGCCGGTCACGACATACCCCACGATGTATGACGCGGGCCCCTCCCACCACGCGCCCGACCGATCGGACAGGTGGGTGAGCATCGCCTTCGCCGCCATCCGGGCGAACACCACGGCGAGTGCGGTCAGCACCAGCGGCGCGAACGTCACCGAATGCGCAGCGCCGACCGCGACGGACACGTGCCCACGGTGCGCCAACGCCCAGCCGTCACCGGCGAAGCTCAGCGCGTCGGTCCACGACGTGGTGCTCTGCGCGTCCGCAGCCCAGGCGACCATGACCGGCAGGATCAGCAGCAGCCCGAGGGTGATCGCACCGACCGCGCCATACCCGGCGGCGATGGACAGTTGGCGCCAGTCCCGCGGCTCGTCGGACGAGGAGAGGGAGGACGGCAGGCTGGTGCGAACGCGATCAATGAGGCTCATGTCGCTTGTTATGGTCGCCGCCGCAGCGGCCCGCGTCGTGCCGACTCGCCGGTGGTCCGCAGATCGGGGCCGCCGGATGACGGTGGTTCCGGTCACAGCCCAGGTGGGGCCCTCAGACCCACCCGCCTGCTCGCTGCGGCGACTACTCTCGAGGCGCGCCCGCTCACGGCGTCAGGAGAGGGGAAACCTGTGGGGCTCAGAACATTCGGACCCGGACCGCATCGACTGCTGCGCAACGGCCTGCCGGTCGGTGCCTGTGCGGTCGCCGACACCGCGCGCAGCCGCCGCAAGGGGTTGCTCGGCACGGACGAGGTCACCGGCGCGCTGTGGCTGACCCGCTGCCCGTCCGTGCACATGGTCGGCATGCGCTACCCGATCGATGTCGCGGTGCTGGACAAGGACGGCACCGTGCTGCGCGTCGCCACCCTGCGTCCCTGGATCGGTATGACGCGGCCCCGCCTGCGCGCCGCGGTGACCGTCGAGGCAGCGGCCGGGGCGTTCTCCTCCTGGGGTGTGGAACCCGGCGACCGCCTCGCCGTCGAATACGAATGAATCCCTGGCTGGTCGGCGCCATCGCCGGTTGCATCGCGATCCCTGTCGCCATACTTCTGCGGCGTGAGCTGCGCACCGCCGCGCACCGCCGCGAGGACGAGCTCGACACACCGGACCGGCACCACGGGTGGCTGTTGGTCGTCCTGCCGCTGGCCGCCCTGCTCGTCGGCCGCGCCCTGACCGAGTCCCACAACGCCGGCGTCGCCTTCGCCTATTGCGCGTGCCTGCCGGTGCTGGCCGCGCTCGCGGCGATCGACCTGGACGTGCACCGGCTGCCGAACGCGCTGACCTTCCCCCTCGTGCCGGCGGCAGTGGTCGTCGCCGTGATCGCCAGCGCCGCCACCGGCGACTGGTTCGCCGTGCTGCGCGCAGTCCTGGCCGGTATGACGCTCGGCGTGACCTACCTCGTGCTGCTCCTGGTGTCCCGCGGCGGCGCCGGCCTCGGACTCGGCGACGTGAAGCTGGCGGTCGGTCTCGGCATCCTGCTCGGGTGGTTCTCCTGGTCGAACGTCCTGAGCGGCACACTGATCGGCTTCATCCTCGGTGGACTCTGGGCCGCAGGACTGCTGGTTGCCCGCCGAGCGACCCGCCACACCTACATCGCCTTCGGTCCGTTCATGCTCGGTGGCACCGTGATCGCACTTCTCGCGTCATAGGTCACGTCGCGAGCCCTGAACAGGGCGCTCGGAAGCACGTGCGAGAGGGAACGATGAATCAGCAGCCTGCCCCGATCCTCGGGGTGATCGCGCGGGGTGGTGTCGGACCGACCGGCGATGCCTCGGTGGTCACCGTGACCGATCCGGCGTCACCGACCTGGGCCAACGACCTCTTCCGGAGTCACGGCGGGTCGACCAACGCCATCATCTTCGTGCCGGAGCTCGAACGGAATCCGCGGATCGGCCGCGGCACCCAACTCGATGAGTTGCTGCCGGAGCAGAGCCCCCAGGTCGCGGTGGTGAACCTGCCGACCCATGTCACCGGCATCCAGGCCGCGATCCGCGACTGCGCGCCGCTGCTCGGGCAGCGAGCGGAATTCATCGCCGCGGTCCGCGCACATGTCGCCGGTTCGTATGCCGGGGTGTGGTTGAGGAGTGTGGCCCGGCTCGAGTCGCCGAGCCCGTCCTTCGGACAACACCTCCGGTCGTGGGTGCCGTTCTCCCGCGGCCAGTTCGTCACCCTGCACCCCACGGTCTCGGTACGCCGGCGCCCGGAGGCCCTTCCTGCGACTGGCGACGCTCCCCCCGGCACTGCCCGCCTGCTGCGAGCCAGCAGCGCACCGAACAACCGCTGCGCGACGACACTGAGCACGGCATACGCGACGCACCCGCCGGAGGTGCTCGGCACCTCGCATCGGATGGCCGCACGCTGGGGCAGCGAACGAGCCGTGGAGTATGTCGTCACCCCGGAGGCCGCGCCGCTGCGGCTGCCACCACCGGACGGCAGGTGCCCGAACTGCGGCGATCCGATCTGGGGCCGGTGTGCGTTCTGTCATCTGACACCGCCGCGGCTGGAGCACTGGATGTCCGTCGCGGTCCCCGGCGTCGCGCCGGTCGACCGGGCGTTCCAGCTCCCCCGCCCTACGCCCAAACCCGACGTCGCGGCCGCAGCGCCAGGCCCGCGATCGCGAAACCCGCAGCCAGCACCGCGGCCACAGCGCCCACGCCGGCCATGATCAGCGCGGGTTGCTTGTCCTGAGCCGCCAGCAGCGCCGGACCGGTCACTCCCGTGCAGGTGATCCGGTCGCCGGTGCGCCAGCCCTTCGGCAGTTGCAGCACGCTGGTGTACTTCGTGCCTCCTCGTGTCGCCGAGACACCACTGAGATCCGTGCTGTGCCAGTGCTGCCCGGCCGCGGACCGGCACTGCGGCTGATTCGCCGGCAGTGGGCCGGCCACCTCCTCCGGCAGCAGCAGGTAAAGCGTCGGCCGGTCGCCGGTCACCGGCGTGCTGAAATTCGTCACATCACGAACCGCGGTGTATGCCGGATCGGTTGTGGCGTAACGAAATACGCCGAAGGCGGACAACCCGACGAAGAATACGGCCGCGATGGCGAACAACCACCACAGCGATCCCAGCAACCCACTTGCTCGTCCGGTCATCACGACCACTCACCTTCCTCGCCGCTGCGCCGGCGTGCGGCCGACAGCTTCTCGAAGCTGTCGGCCGCACCCATGATGCCCAGCTCAGGCACCGCCACCGCACCCGGGCCAGTTCGCGAATTTCGTTCCGTCCCAATACTGTCCACCGGTCGCGGTCAATCCGTTGGTGTTGACCTGGACCGATCCGCCGACCTCGGCCAGCAGCTTCGCATCGAAGTCCGCACCGTAGCTGTGGTTGTCCTGGTCGAAGTTCTGCCGGGTCACGTAGCCGTGGTCGCGTGCCGCGTCGGCGAACGCCAGCGTGGCCGGAACACTCGCTGCTGCGCCTGCCGCTGCCGCCGGCGGGTAGATCATCGACCCACCGAGCGCCAACCCCTGCGAGAGCAGGAAGTTGTTCGCGACCGCGGCGTCCTGCGCGTTCTTGATCGGCAGGGTGATGGTGTTCTCCTGGTAGCCCTGCGCGTCGGGGGCGCCGCCGGCGTAGCCGTCCCCGGTGGCGTTCGCGGTGCCGGCCAGGACGGTCTTGACCGTGACACCGGTGATCTTGCCGTTCTTGTCGCGGCTCACCTGGGTCAGCAGTTTGGCCTTCCCGTCGGCCGCCGCCTTCGCCTGCTGCGGTGCGCCCTCGCCATACAGCATCTGCGCCTGCGCCGAGCCCTTCACTTCGGCCTGGTAATAGGCGACCGTCGAGCCATCGCTGTTCTTCTGGTAGCCCAGGCCCTCGGCGACGCTGATCTTGGCGGCCGCGCCGTCGGCGACAGCTGTCACGTTCGCACCCGCCCCGCCCTCGATGCCGCCCTCGACGAACTCCGACGTGGGCGGGGGCACCTTGTACCCGAGCCCGGTGAGGTCCATCGCCTTGTCGCTGAGCCAGCGCACCGGCCCGTGCCCGATCAGGTGGTCCTCGACGTTGCTCTGCATGAGGCCCTTCATGACCGACTCGAGCTCCTCCCTCGAACGTGCCGTGTAGACCTTGCCCTCGGTGAATTCGAGCCCGACATGCGCGTTGGCCTTCGCGCTCGCGCCGTACTTGTCGTTGTCCCAGGTGCCGGTCACGTCGAAGCCGACGCCGACCCCGACCGAGGCTCCGCTGGACGTGGCGTTGGTGATGCGGTAGGTCCCGTCACTCATCCGGTCGACCTTGAGCTTCTGGCCCTCGCTGCCGGTCACCACGAAGCTCACCGACACCTTGGCGTCCGCGGACTGCGAGTTGAGGACGCACGGGTCCTTCGGCTGATGCGAGATCGCCTGCGGGCTACTCGCCTCACAGCTGCCCTGGCCGAGGGTGACGACCTTGCAGATCGCAGCCCGTGCCTGGCTCGCCAGGGCCGGTGCGCCCGTCGTCATCGACGCGACGAGTGCCAGCACCAGGAGTGCAGCAAGCGCGAGCATGCCTGTGGTCTCCAGGGTCGCCTGACCCCGGTCCGCGCGAATCCTCTTGCAGCGCATCATGATTGCGTCCCCACGTAGCTGTTCTCGCGGACCGAGCGGGTGCGCTCGGGACGCACCAGTCGTGCGCCGAGGGTGACGGTCAGTACGCCGGTCAGGACGAGCAACAGGAGCACGTCGACGACAGCTGCGACCACACCGGGGCCGACCATCGCCTGGGCGATGTAGGCGTGCCCGCCCCAGGCCGCGGGGTTGACGACGAAGCCGATCGCCGAGCCGGCCATCACCGATCCGGCGAACGTATGGCGCTGCCCGAGTCGCACGCTGCGGCCGGCCAGGATGACCACGACCGCGAGCACCACCAGGGTGAACACGGCGACACGCATCTCATAGCCGCGATTGATGTCGTTGCCGGCACCGCCGATCAACGCACCGGACACCGCCGCGACGGTGCCGCCCACCGCGGTGATCACCGCGGCTCTCCAGACCGTCCCCACCTGAATGTCCATCGTCATCTCCTCCACGTGCGGCCGATCACCTGTGCCGGCCACCCCCGCAATGGTTCCGGTGGGACAGCAGCGGCCGATGGGTCCGAGATCCCCAAAGCGGACCCAGCCGCGGTAGGACCAAATGTGGGTCCACGGTCCCTGTCATGACCGGGCACGTTGGCGAATTCTGTAGGGCGCACCGCGTATCCGAGTGACCCGTTGCGCCCAGGCGTCGCCACAAGTCATGGAACCGATTCGCGTTCTGGGACATCGATATTCGAGTACGACGCACACGCATGCGTCACCCGCAGACAGCCAGTTGGGCCCGACCCAGCGGAAGGGGAAGAGCAGCGATGAACCCACGCCAACGCAGGGGCATGGTGTTGATCATCATTGCGGTCCTCGGAGCCATCGCGGTCTTCGCCGGGGTCTCGTCATACGTCAGCAACGTCAACACCCAGGTCGGGTCGAAGGTCGCCGTGCTGGCGCTGAAGAAGTCCCGGTCCGCCTTCGCCGTGATCCAGCAGAGCGACCTCAAGACCGTCGATGTGCCGAAGCGCTGGGTCGATCCGCATGCGATCACCGACCCGAGCCAGGTGGTCGGCCACAAGCTCGCCGTCAAGGTGTCCTCCGGGTCGACGCTGACCTCCGACGTGCTCGTCGCACCGACCGATCAGACGCAGCACCAGCGGTTCATCACCATCAAGGTCGATGCGGTGACCGGCGGCGCGACCAACCTGCACCCCGGCGACTCGGTGGACGCCTATGCGGTCTACGCGGATGTGGAGGGCCTGTCCAAACAAGTGCGGGTGCTCGTGCACGACGTGAAGGTCGTCGCGGTGAGTGCCCCACAGACGGACCAGGGTTCGTCGAGTTCCAAGGGGACCAACGGCTCCCCCGCCAACTACATCGCCGTGACGCTGGCGCTGACCGCCGAGGACTCACTCGCTGTCACCTACGCGTCCGCGTTCGCGGCCGACCTGCGCATCGTGAAGCTGCCGCCGGTCAGCAACCAGGACCCGAGCGATGACGGTCCGTATGACGCGGACAAGCTCGGCGGCAAGGCCGTGCCGGAGGGATCGAAGTGACCAACACCGTGGTGATCGGCTGCGCCGATCAAGCTCTTGCCTACGAATTGCGTTCTCAACTCGATGAGATCGGCGAATTCGAGATCGGCTACATCGCCGAGACGACCAGCGAGTTCAGCTCCGCCGTGATCCGTCTCGAACCCGATGTCGTGATCCTGCACGACGCGATCGGACCGCAGACGGCCATCGACGTGGTGCGCGAGCTGTCGCTACGCCGTCCGACCATGTCGCCGATCGTGGTGTGCGGCGACCCGTCACCGGAGTCGCTGATGCCGCTCGTCGAGGCCGGGGCACGCGGCATACTGACCTACCCGCTGGCCTTCGAGGAGGTCGAGGCGCGACTGCGCGCGGCCACCGAGTGGTCCCGGGCGATGAGCGATGTCGTTGCCACGCCTCATGATTCGGTTGCCGGCGTCGGCGCGCGAGTCATCTGCTTCACCGGCTCCAAGGGCGGCGTCGGCACGTCGACGGTCGCCACCCACATCGCGTTGGACGTCGCGCGTGAGGTGCCGAACTTCCGGGTCGCACTGCTCGACCTCGACCTGGAGAAGGGCGACGTCTCGAGCCTGATCGATGTCCGCTACCGCAGCTCGATCGCGGACGTCGCGCGGGTGTCCAACGACCTCAACGTCCGCACCATCGCCGACGCCGTCGTCCCGCATGACTCCGGCCTGCACCTGCTGCTCACACCGCACCAGGTACAGGACGTCGAATTCATCACCCCGCAGTCGGTGCGGGTCATCATCGCCACGCTGCGCCAGGCGTACGACCTGGTCATCATCGACGGCGGCTCGCATGTGACGCCGACGCAGGTCGCCGCCGTGGAGCTCGCGGACGAGGTCGTCATGGTCACGACACCCGACGTGCTGTCGCTCCGCGGAGTGCGGCGCAACCTCGACTCCTGGGACGGACTCGCCGTCCGCAAGGCCGAGACCACTCGTGTCCTGGTCAACAACAGCAGCAAACACAACGCGATTCAGGCTGACCTGGTGCACCGGCTCGCACAGGCACCGGTCATCTCGGTGGCTCTGCCGTCCCTGCACAAGCAGCTCGAGGCAGCGGTCAACTCACGGGACCCGCTCACGCTGCGGGAGAGCTCCTGGTGGAAGGCGCTGCGCGCCATCGGCAAGGAGATCGAGCTCGTCCCGGTGCAGCCGCGGACCGATGTCGCGGCCGAAGCCATCAAGGCCGAGATCAGCACTCGTCGCGGCGAGCGGCGACGCGGTCGCGGTAGGCGCCGGCAGCGCGGCGCCAAGGTCGCCGGCTCCGAGTCGGGCCAGATCAGCATCGAGACCGTCGGCCTGCTGCCCACGATCCTGCTCGTCTGCGTCTTCCTCTGGCAGATCGCACTGGTCGGCATGTCGTCGATCTACGCCTCGCACGCAGCTGACGCTGCCGCACGCCAGGCCTCGCTGGGCCACGCGCCCGGGCCCACCGCGTACGAGAAGGTTCCGAGCTACTTCCGGGACGGTATGACGGTCGACCCGAGTGCCCAGGCACCGTCCGACGGTGTCGTCAGCGTGCACGTCAAGGTGCCGCTCTTCGTACCCGGAGTGTTCTCCGGGCCGTGGTCCATCGACGCGACCCGCAAGGTGGTGCAGGAGCCATGACGAAGCGGATCGCCGGTCGCCGGGACCGTGGCGTCGCCAGCATCGAGATCGTCGGCCTACTGCCCCTGGTGGCCCTGGTCGTGTCGATGATCCTGCAGTTCGTGGCGTCGGCATACACCGCCAACGCCGCCGAGTCGGCCGCCCGGGCCGCGGCCCGCGCGTACTCACTCGGGCAGGACCCGACGACCGCGGCCCGCCGCTCCCTGCCGTCCGGGATCCAGCCGGTGTCGGTCACCGTGCACGGACCCAAGCACGCCGCCACCGTCACGGTGCACATCCCGCGCACGAGCGTGCTGCCGCTGCACGACGTCAGCAAGACGGTCGTGATGCCATGAGGGGCCAGTTCTCCACCGCGTCGGACGAGCGGCAGGTCACCGCACCGAGGAGCGCGAGGGCCGGTTCGCCCGCGCTGGACGACGCCGACGAGGCCGTCATACGCAGGTTCAAGGCGATCCTGCTGGACGAGATCGACCTCGGTGAGCTGAGCCGGATGGACGCGTCCCAGCGACGTGTCCGCCTCGAGCGGGTCATGGCGCACCTCGTCTCCCGCGAGGGCCTCATCCTCAGCTCGCGGCAGCGGAATCAGCTGGTGCGCCGGGTCGTCGACGAGGCCGTCGGCCTCGGCGTCCTGGAACCGCTCCTCGCCGACGACACGATCAGCGAGATCATGATCAACGGCCACCACGAGTTGTATGTCGAGCGCTTCGGCACCCTGCAGCGGCTGCCGTCAGCGTTCTCCAGCGAGGAACAGCTCGTCCAGACCATCGACCGGATCGTGTCGACGGTCAACCGCCGGGTGGACGAGTCGAATCCGATGGTCGACGCACGGCTGCCCCCGGACGCCCGGATGCCGCGCGGCGCCCGCGTGCACGTCGTACTGCCACCCCTCGCGCTCAACGGCCCGGTGGTCACGATCCGGCTCTTCCCGAAGGCCTACGGGCTCAGCGAACTGCTGGCCCGCGGCACCCTCGACGACACCACCGCGCAGTTGCTCCGCCGTTGTGTCCAGGCGCGACTCAACGTGATCGTCTCCGGCGGCACCGCCTCCGGGAAGACCACCATGCTCAACGCCCTGTCGGCGTTCATCCCCGAGCACGAACGCATCATCACCATCGAGGACGCCGCCGAACTGTCCCTCGAGCAGGAGCACGTGATCCGTCTCGAGACGCGCCCGGCAAATGTCGAGGGCACCGGTGCGGTCCCGATCCGCGAGCTGGTTCGCAACTCGCTGCGCATGCGCCCGGACCGCATCGTGGTCGGTGAGTGCCGTGGCGGCGAGGCCCTGGACATGTTGCAGGCCATGAACACCGGTCACGAGGGTTCCCTGACCACCGTGCACGCGAACTCGGCGGGCGATGCCCTGACCCGGCTGCAGACGCTGGCGTCGATGAGCGATGTGGAGATCCCGTTCCCCGCCCTGCACGAGCAGGTCAACCAGGCGGTGGACGTCATCGTGCAACTGCAGCGCGGGTCCGACGGCGCCCGACGGGTCGTGTCGTGCGACTACGTCGTGTCGCAGTACGACCAGCCGTTCCGCCTGCACTCGCTGATGCGCTGGGACCCGTCCGCTGCAGGATTCGTGGTCGGCTCCGCTCCGTCGCGGCTGCGCGACCGGCTGGTGTCGGCGGGTGAGCGCGTGCCTGACGGTATGCCGGTGGAGGACCAGCCATGAACAGCCCGGCCCTGCTCCTGCTGGCGACGCTGCTCGTCGCCGCCGTGTTCATTGCCGGTGTCCGCGACCTCGCCGGCGTCCTCACCGAGCGCTCCCGGTTGTACGACCTGATCCTCGCCGAGGACGACGCGCCGCAAGCCACCGGCTTCAGCAAGCTGGACGCCGGGTTCCGCCGTACACGCATCGGTCGGTGGGTCAGCACCCACCTCGTGCTCGCGGGCATCAAGCGACCGCCGTTGCAGGTCGCGATGCTGACGACGGTGGCCGCTGTGCTCTTCGCGCTGATCCTGGACAAGCTGCTCGCCCCGGCGTTCGGCGTGCTCGGTCTGGCGCTCGCCGTACAGGGCCTGCGCGTGTTCTTGCGTCGTGCCCGCGACCGTCGCCGCGAGGCCTTCATCCTGCAGATGCCCGAACTCGCACGGGTCCTGGCCAACGCCACCGGCGCCGGACTGTCGATCCGCACCGCGGTCTCGATCGCGTCGGACGAACTCGCCGAGCCCGCCTCGGAGGAGTTGTCTCGTGTCGCACGTGCGATGCAGTTCGGTGACTCACTGGAGAACGGCCTGATCGGCATACATGACCGACTGCCGTCGCGGGAGATCCAGGTGCTCGTCTCGACGCTGCTCGTCTCGTCCCGCAGCGGTGGTTCGCTGGTCAGCTCGCTGCGCGACATCGCTGACACCCTCGAGGCGCGCAAGGAGACCCGTCGCGAGATCCGCACCACGCTCGCCCAGGCGACGCTGACCGGTTACATGGTCGCGGCGATGGGACTGCTGATGCTGGTCATGCTCAACACGATCAACTCCGGCACGGTCGAGAAGATGACCACCTCACCGGTGGGGCAGGTCGCGCTGGTCGTGGCCGGCGGCCTGTATGCGCTGGGCCTGTTCCTCATCCGCCGGATCACCCGGATCGAGCCGTGATGAGCGCCTGGATGCCATTCGCGGCCGGTGCCGCCATCACCGCGTGCTTCGTGCTCTTCCTGGTGGGCTATCGGCGGATGCGGTCCGACGCGGCCGACGGGCTCGCGGTGGACGATCTGGTGCTACTGCGAGCCACCCAACGTGAAGAGGCCAAGGGGCTGCGTCCGCTCGAGAAGCTCGCCTCCCGATTCGTGCCGTCGGTGCGAAAAGCCTTGGGGCAGAAGCGAGTCGCGGACCTGCAACGCCGGATCAACGAGGCCGGCCGCCCGAACGGTATGACGGTCGACTCGTTCCTGCGCCGGCTGGTGATGTGGTACATCCTGGCCCTCCCCCTGTGCCTCATCTTTCTCGGGCAGGGGAACGTCGTCCTGGCGATCGGTCCGCTCGGTGTGCCACTGCTGATGACCTTCGGCGGCCTGACCGGTGCGCGACGCAAGCGCGCCGACGCCATCGACAACAACCTGCCGGATTTCCTGGACATCCTCGCGGTGACCGTGAAGGCGGGTGTGGCGTTCCGCCCCGCTCTCGCCCGGGTGAGCGACCGCTTCAGCGGCCCGCTCGGCGACGAGATCAAGGTCGTGCTCGGTCAGTTGCAGAACGGCGCGAGCATCCGGCAGGCCTTCACCGGGCTCAAGGAACGCAACACGGCGTCGTCGGTCACGCAGTTCGTCGCGGCGTTCCTGCAGTCCGAGGAGTTGGGTGCTCCTCTCGCGGAGACGCTGAACACCATCGCGTCGGACATGCGCCGCGAGTCGGCACAGCGGATGCGCCGGAAGGCGGCCCGCGCGGCTCCGCAGATCACGCTGATCACCTCGCTCATCCTCGTGCCCGCGGTGCTCATCATGGTGCTCGTCGGGATCGTGATCGGTTCCAACGCAGACCTGGGTGGTCTCCTTGGTTGACCACCCGAATCCCGCTGCCCCGCTGTCGAATCGGCTGTTTCGCACAGTGGTGCGCAGCGCGCTTTTCATCCGGCTGGCGGCGCTCGTGCTCGCGGTAGCCGCCTCAGTGGCGGGCGATGCGGGCGGCGGGTTCTGGCTCTGGGCCCTGGCCCTCGCGGCGTTGACCTTCTTCGGCCTCTTCGGGCGGGTGGACGGCATCGGCTGGCTGCGTCGCCATCCGTCGCTCGCGATGCTCGACGTCGGCGTGGTGGTCACCATGATCTCCGTCTCCGGACCCGACAACGTGCTGCTGCTCGCCACCTTCCCGGCCGCCCTGTTGATCGGCGCGTTGTTCCCCTGGTTCGTCGGCGTGCTGCTGCTGCTGATCCTCGAGCTCGGCTATCTCAACGCGGTGCAGGCGAACGGAGGTTTGGACCATTCGCCATACATCGCGACGGTCGGGGTGCCGTTCGTCTACCTCGCGATGGCCGGGATCGGCTTCGCCATCAGTTATGGCACCAGGCAGCTGGCCGACATGGTCGTCGAGCTGCAGCGGGTGCAGGGCGAGCGGGTGGCCGCGGATGAACGCGCCCGGCTGGCTCGCGACATGCATGACTCGCTGGGCAAGACGATGCATGGCATCGCATTGTCCGCCGCGTCGCTGCCGCACTGGATCGAGCAGGATTCCCGGCGCGCGAACACGCTGGCGGCCGATCTGGCGACGCACGCCGAGCGCGGCGCCCAGGAGGCGCGCGCGATCCTCGTGGGCCTGCGCACTCACCAGTGCGACCGGCCGCTGCTGGAGGTGCTGACCGAGCGATGCCGCGAATGGTCCGAGTCGACCGGCATCCCGGTCCGCACCCGCAGTGCCGGCATCGCCGACATCGGCGAGCGCGAGCGGGAAGTCGTGCTGGCGGTGCTCGCCGAGGCGCTGGAGAACGTGCACCGGCACGCCCGGGCGCAGGCCGTCGAGGTTGACTTCCGAGGCGATAGCAAGCACGTCGCGCTCAGCATCCATGACGACGGTGTCGGGTTCGCGGACAGTTTCGCCGCAGCGGTCAGGCGGCAGCGCTTCGGCCTGCTCGGCATGCGGGAACGTGCTGCCGCCGCCGACGGCACCCTGTCCATCGCCCGCCGCGCGCCGCGCGGCACCTCGGTCGAACTCTCCCTGCCCAGATGAAGGAGGACCTGTCGCTATGACGACCACGGACGCCGGTGGGCCGGAGCCCGCCACGACGAGCGACACGCTGCGCATCGCGCTCGTCGACGACAACGAGATCATCCGGGTCGGGCTGCGCAACATGCTCGAGGTCGACAGTTCCCTCGAGGTGGTGGGCGAGGCCGGTGATGGACCGGCCGCGATCAGCCTGATCCGGCGGGAGCGCCCCGACGTGGCGCTGGTCGACGTTCGTATGCCGTTCGCCGACGGGATCAGCGTCGCCCAGGACGTCCACGAGATCACCAAGGTGCTCATGCTGACCTACTCCGACGCCCCTGATGTCATTCGTGGCGCGTTGACCGCCGGAGCGCGCGGGTATCTCGTCCACGGTGCGTTCTCCCCGCCGGAACTGTCCGCCGCGATCCGCTCGGTCGCCCAGGGCGGCTCGGTGCTCTCGCAGGCGGCCATCGACGCCGTGCACAGCGCGCTGACCTCGTCGGCACCCGTGCCGGACTCCGGCCGGCACGATGTCTACTGCCTCAGCCGGCGCGAGCTGGAGATCATGGACCTCATCGCGGCCGGCCTGGCGAACGGCGAGATCGCCGGGAAGCTGTTCCTGGCCGAGAAGACGGTCAAGAACCACGTCAATCACATCTTCGCCAAGCTCGGTGTCACCACCCGGTCCGCTGCCGTCAGCCTGTGGCTGACCTGACGGCCCCAGGGCCCACCGGCCGACAGGCCGCAGATGGGCCCGGGTTTGGGCCTGCGGGCCCTGCCGATAAATACCGCTCCCGCCTAATGTTTTCTTCATCAGGAAAAACAAATCCCCGAGGGGGGACGGGAACAAATCTTCCCGTTGAATTCATCAAGGAGAAGACCAATGACTCGTGCACTTGTTTCAACCCGCATCCGCCTCGTCCAGGCATTCGAGGACCGCGCCGAGAAGGGCCAGGGCACCCTGGAGTACGTCGGCATGATCGCCCTGGCGGCGCTGCTGGTCATGGCCATCGTCACCGCCTTCGGCAATGGCACCGCACTCGGCACGAAGGTGACTTCGGCCATCACCAAGATCACCGGAATCGGTGGCTGAACACCCGCAAACCGAAAGGTGACCGTCTCCATTGAGGAGGCGGTCACCTTTTCTTTTGGGTATGCCGTTTCAAATTCCCCAACGGAATATGGGCCGACGATGAACGTGCGCACAATGGGAGTGGTTCAGGCGCCTTCCGCTGCCGTACTCATACGCAAAGAGCCGCAGACGGCCTCGATGTCGAGTGGTCCGACCAGGGCCGGCGGCGCCTTCGCCGTGACCGACACGTACTGCCCATCGCCGGTGCTGCCCATGAGCACGAAGGTCTGCACCCCCGGCGACACATTGTGATCGGTGTAGGCGAACTGATACGCCTCACGCAGTCCCGGCCAGGCCACCTGCACCATCCGCAGATCCTTGACGTGTTCGACGTCGAGCAATTGGCCGCGGAAGGCCTGCGCCTCCTGCTTCGCCGACTTCGTGTGCTGCGTCGTGGACCAGGTCAGTCCGATCGCGGCACGCTGACTGCCCTCTTTCCGGGTGGACGCGTAGGTCACCGTCGTGGCCTTGCTCTGCTTGGTCTCATCGCCCTGCTGCTCGAAGGCCGACGGCATCGCGATCGACAGCGGGCCCTGTGTGACCCGGCCGGCGCCGCTCGGACCGTTCGACGCCGGGAAGATCGGCTTCCCCGTGCTGGTCGCCGACGGCGGCAGGGACGTCGATGGAGCAGCGGACCTGTCGGCACCGCCGGAACCACCGCCGCAGCCCGCGGCCAACATCAGGACGCTCACGGTGGCTGTGGTCGCGAGTAGTCGCTTCACGACGTCACCTTCACTCCGGTCATCGGCTTGAAACCCGGAAGGGTGACGTTCACCGTCGAAGCGCCGGCCGGCAACGCCGGCAGCACGGCATACAGAACGGTGCCCTTGGCGTTGACCGAGTCGGGCAAGCTGCTGCAGGCGCACTCGTTGTCCATCCCGTTGCCACCCGCCGGCACCGACGTGTAGGGGTGCAAGGTCACTTTCGTCTGCGGATTCACCAGTCCGAGAAGCCGGGTATCGAAGAGCGGTGGGCGCGCGAACTGGAACGATTTGGTGTTGGCCGTCGCCGACGAAGCACTCTTCAGTCGCCACGTGACCCGCGTCGCTTGCGGCGAGGTCGTGACCTGCAACATTTCCGCAACCACCGTCGAGGAGCCCGTACTCGTCTGCAACGTCCCCGTGCTCGAGGCGAGAACGGGAAGGTCGTTGCTCGAACGCATGACCTTCGCAATCGCGGCGTCCGCCGCTGACGGTCCTTTCGGCGTCGAGGTGCCGGCCGCTCCCGGTGACGGGACCGATCCGGAGGTGTCACTGCCGGAGGAGACGTGGCCGGACAGTGAGTCCTTGCTGCATCCCGCAACGGTTACGGTCAGCAAGGCGGCTGCGGACAATGCGGTCAGTCTGGTTGCGGTGCTCATCGTGTTCCCCCTGTCCGGAAGGTGACCGTCACTCTCCGGTTGAGTTGCCGACCGTCCTTGGTCGCGTTGTCGGCGACAGGGTCGCTCTCGCCCTTACCGGCGGAGCTGAACGTCAATCCGTCCTTGTGCACCAGCTTCTGCAACGCCTTCTGCACGGCCTGTGCACGCTTCTCGGACAGGGTCTGATTGAACGACTCGCTGCCCGCACTGTCGGTGTAACCGACGACGGAAACGTTGCCGTCGCCCTTTGCGGACAGCTGAGCCGCCACCTTCCGCAGGGTTCCCTGCGCCTTCGCCGTGAGGTCGGCCTTGCCGTAGTCGAAGAGCACATCGGTGTCCACCGAGATCGCCGTCTCGCCCGAGGTTCGCTTCGTGGCGGTGTCGGGATCCGCCACGTTGCTCACCAGCGGACGTATCGACTGCTTCGGGTCCGCCTGCTTGATCGTCGCTGCATCCGGCAGTTGCGGCCAGCCGTTGCCGAGGGCGATCGGCGACTTCGTGGTCGTCGGTGAGGGCAGCTGGTCGGTCACCGGCACATCAACGACCAGGTTGCCGAAGCCGAACTGCACCGTGACGCTCTTCAGATCGTCCGGGAGCGGTGGCAGCACGGCCCAGCCGACCTCCGGTTTCGCGGTGCCACCGGGCCCGGTGATGTCGGCCTGGGCACTGCACAGGCACTTCTGACCGTCCGACGCGAGCGGTAGGTACAGCTTCAGACCTTTGGTGTCCACCACGGTCAGGGCCCACGCGTCGCCCACCGAGTATGGCGAATCGAGTCCGATGCGCGGCATGACCGCACCGGGCTGAGCGCCCTTGCCGCCGACCGAGTAATAGACAGCGGTGCCGCCGGGCACGCGCACCACGGCATGGATCGCGCCGTGGATGGCGCCGTTCGACGGGTCGTTGTAACCGTTGTAGACGAAGGTGCCCGCGATGGGGATGTCGTCGGACCCTGCGGCGGATGCCGGGGGCGCGCCCGCACCGGCCAACAGGGCCGCAGCCGCCGCCGCGACGATCCCTCCTCGGATTCGCACACTGGAAAGCACGTCGGATCTTCCTTTCTCCGGGGGCAAGAGTTCGGGGGCGAGGATTTCCGTCAGTTCACCAGGCGAGCCTTCAACATATTGCGCAGCGCCTGCAGATCGTGGACGACGAGGTGCCCGTCTTTCAGGTCGTAGTCGATCGTGGTGCCGCCGCACACCAGCTGGATGGGTTCGCTCGGCTCGCTGCTGGTCGGGCTCGGGGCCGGTGATGTGCTCGACGGGCTCGGGTTCCGGCTCGACGTCGGCGTCGGGGTCGGGGTCGGTGTCGGTGTCGGTGTGGGTTTCGGGAGACCGACGAAATGGCAGTCACCCCACGGAACACCGGTGCGGGCAACGGCTTTCGCCTTCGAGTGCTGGCCGCCCGACAGCGCTTTGTTCGACGCCACTTCGACGGTCGCCGTGTCGCGGCGCCAGTCGTAGCAGTAGGTGGTCACGTGCGCGCCGTTGTCCTGAGCCAGTGTCCGGGCGTCCGACTCACCGAGTCCGCAGAAGAAGGTGCCGGGCCGGAAGGGGCCGTTCGGCAGGGTCGCCAGGTCGTCGACGACGTGGTCGATGACGTCATCGGCACCGGCCAGTGCCGCGGCGTCGGCGGCGTTCTGGGCGCCGGACTTCTGGTTGACCGCGGAGCCGATCGGCAGCATCACCCAGAACGTGGCGGCGATCAGTCCGAGGACCGCGCAGATGATCAGCCCGGTGGCCACCTGGCCGCTGTCGTCGCTGCCCCTCCCCCGAAGGCGTCGCATCACGTCGCGCACCGGCATACCTCCCTCTCGCAGTGGACTTCCCCACTGGGACGTCGGAAGTGCCCGATCAGATCCCGGTGATCTTGCCGAGGGCGCCGCTGACGACGTCGGCGAGACTCGTCCCCTTGCCGAACGCGGCCACGATCGCCAGGACCAGCAGTGCGGCGAGCGCGATCATGCCGACATACTCCAGCGTCCCCTGGCCTCGTTCCCCGCGGCCGATGCCGGAACGCGAACGGAACGCGGAACGTCTGGTCTTCATGGGGTCTCCCGTCCGGGCTCCGGTCGCGGCGTGTGGAGATACGACGCTACCCATCGGCGCCCTGCCGGTCCCAGGGCCCAGGGGCCCAAACAGCAACGAGTCGGCCGCCGGAACGTGTTGTTCCGG
>NZ_DASZNO010000028.1:0-207548 GCF_035551235.1 Flexivirga sp.
CGAGGGGATGATCGACGGCGTCGCGGCCATGGACCGCTTCACCAAGCTGATCGCCTCCGAGCCCGACATCTGCCGTGTGCCCACGATGATCGACTCCTCCAAGTGGGAGGTCATCGAGGCCGGGCTGAAGACGGTCCAGGGCAAGCCGATCGTGAACTCGATCTCCATGAAGGAGGGCGAGGAGAAGTTCGTCCGCGAGGCCCGGCTGTGCCGCAAGTACGGGGCCGCGGTCGTCGTGATGGCCTTCGACGAGCAGGGCCAGGCCGACAACCTGGAGCGCCGCAAGGAGATCTGCGGACGGGCGTACCGGATCCTCACCGAGGAGGTCGGGTTCCCGCCCGAGGACATCATCTTCGACCCCAACATCTTCGCGATCGCCACGGGCATCGAGGAGCACGCCAACTACGGTGTCGACTTCATCGAGGCGACGCGCTGGATCAAGGCCAACCTGCCCGGGACGCTCGTGTCCGGCGGCGTGTCCAACGTGTCGTTCTCGTTCCGCGGCAACAACCCGGTTCGCGAGGCGATCCACTCCGTCTTCCTCTACCACGCGATCAGGGCGGGGATGACGATGGGCATCGTCAACGCCGGTGCCCTGGTCCTCTACGACGAGATCCCGGAGGACCTGCGCGAGCGCATCGAGGACGTCGTGCTCAACCGGCGGGATGACGCCACCGAGCGGCTGCTCGAAGTCGCCGAGGAGCACAACAAGGCGGGCGAGGAGCAGGGCCCGGACGACAAGCTGAAGTGGCGCGAGGAGCCCGTCCGCGAGCGCATCACCCACGCGTTGGTGAAGGGCATCGATGAGTTCATCGTCGAGGACACCGAGGAGATGCGCCTGGAGCTGAAGGAGCGCGGCGAGCGTCCCCTCAACGTCATCGAGGGTCCGCTGATGGACGGCATGGGTGTTGTCGGTGACCTCTTCGGTGCCGGCAAGATGTTCCTGCCGCAGGTCGTGAAGTCGGCGCGGGTGATGAAAAAGGCTGTGGCACACCTGATTCCGTTCATCGAGGCGGAGAAGAAGCCCGGCGACGCCGAGCGCGCCAAGGGCAAGATCGTGATGGCCACCGTGAAGGGCGACGTCCACGACATCGGCAAGAACATCGTCGGTGTGGTGCTGCAGTGCAACAACTACGACGTCGTCGATCTCGGCGTGATGGTGCCCGCTCAGAAGATCCTGGACACCGCGAAGGCCGAGAACGCAGACATGATCGGCCTGTCGGGGCTGATCACGCCGTCGCTCGACGAAATGGTCAACGTGGCCACCGAGATGGAGCGGCAGGGGTGGGACATCCCGCTGCTGATCGGTGGTGCGACGACCTCGCGGGCGCACACGGCGGTGAAGGTGACGCCGAAGTACCACGGTGACGTCGTCTGGGTGAAGGACGCGTCGCGCTCGGTGCCGACCGCGTCGGCACTCCTGTCGGACGAGCGACACGACGCGTTCATGGCCGACATCAACGCCGACTACGAGTCGATCCGCAAGCGCCATGCCGCGAAAAGCACTGAGCGGCCACTGCTTTCGTATGCCGACGCGCTGAAGGCGCGGACGCCGATCGACTGGAGCGACTATCAACCGCCGCGGCCTCGGTTCCTGCTGCAGCAGGCACGGGACGTGGCAGACGACGGCGAGCTCGGACCGATCTCGTCATACACCCGGACCTTCCGCGACTACCCGCTGGAGACGCTGCGCGAATACATCGACTGGCAGCCGTTCTTCAACGCGTGGGAGATGAAGGGCAAGTTCCCCGACATCCTGAACAACCCGGCGACCGGCGAAGCGGCACGCAAGTTGTGGGACGACGCCCAGGAGATGCTCGACAAGGTCATCGAGGGGAAATGGCTGCGCGCCAACGCGGTCGTCGGCTTCTTCCCGGCCAATGCCGTGGACGACGACGTCGAGCTCTACACCGACGAGTCGCGCCGTGAGGTCCTGACGACGTTGCACCACCTGCGGCAGCAGGGGCACCACCGCGCCGGTGTGCCGAACCGCTCACTGGCCGACTACATCGCGCCCAAGGAGACCGGGCTGCCGGACTACATCGGTGGTTTCGCCGTGACGGCGGGTCTCGGGGCTCCGGAGAAGATCATGGAGTTCAAGGCGGACCTCGACGACTACAGCGCCATCCTGCTGGAGTCTCTCGCCGACCGGCTGGCCGAGGCGTTCGCCGAGCGTCTGCACGACGTCGTCCGGCACGACCTGTGGGGTTACGCCCCCGACGAGAAGCTCGGCAATGACGAGCTGATCGCCGAGAAGTACCGCGGCATCCGTCCGGCACCCGGCTACCCTGCGTGCCCCGAACACACCGAGAAGGCAACGCTTTTCGAGCTGCTCGACGTCACCAACCAGACGGGCATCGAGTTGACCGACTCGATGGCGATGTGGCCGGGAGCAGCCGTCAGCGGTTGGTACTTCTCCCACCCGGACTCGCAGTATTTCGTCGTCGGCCGGCTCGGGCAGGACCAGGTCGAGTCGTACGCCAAGCGCAAGGGCTGGACAATGAAGGAGGCGGAGCGCTGGCTCTCGTCCAACCTTGGCTACGAACCGGAGGACTGACCCATCGAAATCAATGCTGGTCGAGTAGCGGCGGAGCGGGGCGGGGTCCCCGCGAAGTATCGGGGGAGCGAAGCGGAGGAGAACTTTGTGGGGTGCCGGAGCGGGGGAGCGTATCGAGACCTGCCCGCCGCTGTCCTCTGGGACATGGACGGCACCCTCGTTGACACCGAGCCGTTGTGGATCGCCGCCGAGACCGAGCTCGTCACGTCGTATGGCGGGGAGTGGACCGACGAGATGGCGCATCAGCTCGTCGGTAATCCGCTGCTGGTGTCGGGACAGCTGATCCGGGACAACAGTCCCGTGACTCTCTCCGTGGAGGAGATCGTCGACTACCTGCTGGAGCGGGTCATTGCCGGTATGCGCCGTCACGTCCCCTGGCGGCCGGGTGCGCAAGAGCTGCTGAAAGGCCTTGTCGCGCAGGGTGTTCCGAACGCCTTGGTGACGATGTCATACGAGTCGTTCGCTGGCGTGCTGGTCGATGCCGTGCCCGCCGGGACGTTCTCGGTGGTCGTCACCGGCGACACGGTCGACAACGGCAAGCCGCATCCGGAGGCCTATCTGACGGCGCTGCGGCTGCTCGGCGCCGAGGCCGCTGACTGCGTGGCGATCGAGGACTCGATCCCGGGCGTGCGCTCGGCCGTCGCGGCGGGCATACCCACTCTTGCCGTGCCGCACGTCATCGAGGTCCCGGCGATGGCGGGCGCGACACAGGTCGAGAGCCTCGAGGGCCTCAAGCCCGAGGCACTGCGTGAACTGACGGGATCTTCACGCTAGAACCGCGACCGCGCGATCACAGCTCGAGCCCCCGACCGGACAACCGATCGGGGGCTCGAGCTGTGTGGACCAGACCTACCGGGTCATTCGGCGGCGCAGGTATCCGGCACCGGCAAGGGCCAGGCCGGCAGCGGCGATGCCGCCGCCGATGAGACCGGTGTTGCTTCCGTTGCCTCCGCTCGGGCCGTCGGTCACCACGAGAGGACCTGACGACGGCGGCGTGGTCGTGACGGCCGGTGGCGGCGCCGTGCTGGTCGTCGTGGCCGGCGGTGTGGTCACCGGAGGCGTGGTCACCGGAGGCGTTGTCACCGGAGGCGTTGTCACCGGAGGCGTGGTCACCGGTGGCGTCGTGACCGGAGGTGTGGTCGTCGGGGGCGGGGTGGAGGTCGGCGGAGGTGTGGTCGTCGGCGGAGGTGTGGTCGTCGGGGGCGTCGTGTTGCACTTCACCCAGAACACCTTGGACTTGGCCTTCTCGTCCTTGTCCGTGCCGTCCTTGCCCATGACCGTCACCTTGTAATGACCGTTCGCGAGCGCGTAGCCGTCGGTCTCGCCGCTTGGGTCCGCATTGACGTACACGGACTCCGAGTAGCCCGTGGCGTCCGCCTTGGGCATCGTCAAGGTGAGGTGGGAGGGACCACCGTTGCCGCCCTGCGGCTCGACCACGACGTCATACCCGGGCTGCTTGGAGTCCTGGAAGAAGTACTCGAAATTGAACTGGCACACGTGCGGATCGTTGTTCACGGTGTGGGCCGGGGTGCCCAACTCGTGAACCTTGATCGTCCCATTGTTCCCAGGCCCATTCGGAGCCGCCTGCGCCCCACCCGCCACTGCGAGAACGACGCCCGCGGCACAGAACAGACCGCCGGCCCCGATCACCGCATTCCTGGAATTCATCTGAAGCTTCACCCACCCCACTCGTCGGCGGACTCCCCGATGGAGCACGCAACGCGGTCCATCTTGTCAGGTGTCCAGCTTCTAAGTAGGAGAATTTCCACAACTCAATTGCCGAATGTGGTAAAAGCAGGACTTTACGACTGTTCAGTCGAATTCCACTCCGCCGACCTCGCACAACTATCCGATGCGATCGGTCCCGGCGGAGGTCTCGGGGCGTGCACGACCATGCGCAGATCGGCTGTGCGGTCGATGGAGTAAAGGTCTGCCTCCCGGTCGCCGCTGCGTTGGTGCTGGCCGCGACCCGCTGATCAGTCCTCGGTGGCGGATGCCTCGCCGGATCGCTCCGGATCAAGGGCCAACCCGAGCACGCTTTGACGCGACGCTTCGTTCCTCAGCCTCGCGTCACGCCTGAATCTTCTGTCCGTCCTTCGGCCGGAACGGGAAGTGGCGGGGGAGTGCCGCCGAACTCGGGGCACAAGGCCTGGTGACTGCACCAGTCGCACAGCTTGGTCCGGTGCGGTCGCCAGTCGCCCGTGGTGGCCGCGCGCTCGATCGCCCGCCAAAGTGCCATCACCTTGCGCTCGGTCGCCAGCAGGTCGGCTTCCTCCGGCACGTAGCGGACGATCTCGCTGTTGCCGAGATAGACCAGCTGCAACATGCGCGGCACGACGCCCCGCGTGCGCCACAGCACCAGCGCGTAGAACTTCATCTGGAAGAGCGACTTGGCCTCGAAGAGCTCCGAGGGCGACCGGCCGGTCTTGTAGTCCACGACCCGCAGCAGGTTGCCCGGTGCCTCGTCGAGGCGGTCGATGTAGCCGCGCAGCGTCAGTCCGTCGATCTCCGCCTCGACATACAGCTCGCGCTCCGCGGGCTCCAGCCGATTCGGGTCCTCGAGGGCGAACCACCGCCGGACCAGCTCGGCGGCGTCGGCGAGCCACGACTCCAACGCGGTGGACTCCTGGGAGGTGTCCTCGCCGATGAGAGTGGCCAGCTCCGGCTCCTGCTCGAGCAATGCGGCCCACTGCGGCTCGAGCAGCGCGACCGCTGTGTCGATGGTCCGGTCGGCGGCCGGCACGTCGAAGAGGTGCTCCAGCACCGCGTGCACGAGGGTGCCGCGTGCGGCTGCTGCCGAGGGCTCCTCGGGCAGCCGGTCGACGACCCGGAAGCGGTAGAGGAGCGGGCACTGCATGAAGTCGGCGGCCCGGCTCGGTGACAGCGTCGGTCGCACCGGCGCCGGCCCGGCGCCGGTCGCCTGCCCGGCGACCTGCGCTGTCACGTCCGTCGTTTGTCCCACGACTGCCACGCTAACCGCACACTCCGACACCGGCGGCTCTACGCCCGCGCGCGATGGGCCGGGCGGACTGCCACGTAGGCTTGAGCAATGGCGAACGCGGACCGGCCCGGCTGGCAGTTGGGCACTCTGCGCGGTGTGCCGGTCTACATCGGTCGCACTTGGCCGATCATCGCGGTCGTCGTCATTGCGACGTTCGGACCGCAGGTCGCCGACGCCTACCCCGATCTCGGCGCGGGCGCCTACATCGTCGCCTTCATCTACACCCTGCTCCTGCTGTTGTCCGTGGTGGCGCACGAGGCCGCACACGCACTGGTCGGGCAGTGGCGCGGCTACCACGTGCGACGCATCGTCGCGGACCTGTGGGGCGGGCACACGGCATACGACACCGACGACAGTTCGCCGATGTCCAGCGCGCTGGTCGCCGTGGTGGGCCCGCTCGCGAACGCCGTTCTCGCGCTTGCGGGTTGGCTCGCACTGCACGCGGTCGCCGACGACCGTGAAGTCGCCCGGCTGCTGATCGGCGCGGTCGTCTTCACCAACGGGTTCGTCGCGATCTTCAACCTCTTGCCCGGTATGCCGCTGGACGGCGGTTTCATCCTGGACGCGGTCGTATGGCGCCTCACCGGATCCCGCTCCGCCGGCCTGCTCGTGGCGGGTTGGTGCGGCCGGGTGGTCGCGGTCGGCTTCGTCGGCTGGACCGTGGTGCGACCGCTCGTGCGCGGTGAGACACCGCAGACGTTCTACGTCCTCTGGTCGGTGCTGATAGCCGGCTTCCTGTGGGTCGGCGCCGGCAACGCCATCGCTCGTGCGAGGGCCGGCCGCCTCTTCGCCCGGGTGCGGGTCCGCGACGTGCTCCGGCCGGCTGCCATCGCTCCGGATACGGCCTTGGCTGCGCAGTTGCCCCAGGCGACCGATGTGGTGGTCGTCGATCAGCGGGGCGTGCCGTGGGGGGTGATTGCGCCCGCCGAGTTGCAGCGAGCCGCGGGGCCGGGCCTGCAGGAGGTTCGCGCAGCCGCGTTGGCCCGCGTCCAGCCCGCCGGCTGGGTCGCCGAGGTCCCCTCCGTCGACGTCGACGTGACCGCTCTCGTGCGAGCAGCGCAGGATGTGGGCGGCGCCATACAGGAGCTCTTGGTGGTGGTCGACGGACAGCCTGCCGGCCTGGTCGCCATCCAGGCACTCGGCGATGCGCTCGCAGCCGCTGAGCGTCCGACCTCGGCGCCCGTCTGACGCCCGCTCCCGACGTCGGTTCGGGGATCCGGTGCTGCCGACCTAGGATTGCGCCTTGTGAACTCGCCCGAACCCACCGGAGCAGCCGCCCGCCGCGGACCATTTGCAGCAGGCGAACGCGTGCAGCTGACCGACCCGAAGGGTCGGATGCACACGCTGGAGCTCACGCCCGGCAAGCAGTTCCACACGCACCGCGGGCATCTCGTCCACGACGACCTGATCGGGCTGCCGGACGGCAGCACGATCACCAACACGGCCGGCACCGAATATCTGGCGCTTCGTCCGCTGCTGTCCGACTACGTCATGTCGATGCCGCGCGGCGCCGCGGTCGTCT
Source organism: Flexivirga sp. (assembly GCF_035551235.1). Taxonomy (GTDB): domain Bacteria; phylum Actinomycetota; class Actinomycetes; order Actinomycetales; family Dermatophilaceae; genus Flexivirga. The sequence continues at coordinate 7,081 of NZ_DASZNO010000028.1, forward strand.
ACCCGAAGGACGCCGGTCAGATCGTGGCGATGGCCGACATCTTCCCCGGGGCGCGGGTGGTGGAGGCAGGCGTCGGGTCCGGTGCCCTGTCGATGTCGTTGCTGCGGGCTGTCGGGGACGGCGGCGAGCTGCACTCCATCGAGCGGCGCCGCGAATTCGCGGACATCGCCCGGGGCAACGTCCGCTCGTTCTTCGGCGGGGAGCACCCGGCCTGGACGATCTCCGTCGGCGATTTCGTCGACGTGCTGTCCACCGTTGCCGAGCCCGGGACGGTCGACCGGGTCGTCCTCGACATGCTCGCGCCGTGGGAGTGCCTCGAGGCGGCGGCCGAGGCGCTCGTGCCCGGTGGCGTCTTCATCGCGTATGTCGCAACGGTCACCCAGCTGTCCCGGGTCGCCGAAGGTGTCCGCGCACACGGTGGCTACACCGAGCCCGAGGCGTGGGAGTCGATGGTGCGCGGGTGGCACCTGGAGGGGCTGGCGGTGCGACCGCAGCACCGGATGCACGGACACACCGGCTTCCTGGTCTCGACGCGGCGGCTGGCACCGGGCGTGACACCGCCGCTGCGCAAGCGCCGGCCCGCCAAGAGCGCGGTCGATGCTCCAGATATTGAGACGAGCACCTTCGAGGCCGGGCGCGTCGAGGACTCGTGGACGTCCGAGAATCTGGGCGAACGCCCCGTTTCGGAGAAGAAGCTGCGCAAATTGCAACGTTCAGCAGGCGAGCCGCCGCTGGAATGAAGATGTTTGCGAGTTAGGGTCAGGGGGCATCGAACCGCAGCGACGACTTTGGCGTCGCGCTCGCGCAAGGAGGCCGACGATGACCGATCACTCCCACGAATCTGATGCGCCGAGAAGCTCGATCGAGGGCTTGCAACGTGAGATCCGAACGTTGCGCGAACGACTTGCCGTGTCATCGCACTCCAGCGCCGGTGACCTGCAGCAGCAGGTCCGCCAGTTGCAGGCGTCGGTCGGCACGCTGTCCGCCCAGAACGAACGCCTGGTGCGCACCCTGAAGGAGGCCCGCGAGCAGATCGTCAACCTCAAGGGCGAGGTCGACCGGCTCGCACAGCCGCCCGCGTCATACGGCGTCGTGATCGAGACCCACGACGATGCAACCGCCGACATCCTGTCCTCCGGCCGCAAGCTGCGCGTCGCGGTGAGCCCGTCCATCGAGCCGGGTGACCTGACGCTAGGTCGCGAGGTCATGCTCAACGAAGCGCTGAATGTCGTTGCGGCCGTGGGCTTCGAGCGGGTGGGCGAGCTCGTCCAGGCCAAGGAGATGCTCGGCGAGGACCGCGTCCTCGTCGTCGCACACGCCGACGAGGAGCGGGTCTGCCGCATATCCGCCAACCTGGCCGGACAGGTGATCCGGGCCGGTGACTCGCTGTTGTGTGACAGCCGCAGCGGTTTCGTCTTCGAACGCATCCCCAAGGCCGAGGTCGCCGACCTGGTCCTGGAGGAGGTCCCCGACATCCACTACGAGGACATCGGCGGCCTGGCCGGTCAGATCGAGCAGATCCGCGACGCCGTCGAGTTGCCCTACCTGCACGCCGACCTGTTCCGCGAGCACGCGCTGCGGCCGCCCAAGGGTGTGCTGCTCTACGGCCCTCCCGGATGCGGAAAGACGTTGATCGCCAAGGCGGTTGCGGCCAACCTGGCGCGCAAGGTCGCGGAGAAGACCGGGCGTGACGAGGCGGCATACTTCCTGAACATCAAGGGTCCCGAGTTGCTCAACAAGTATGTCGGTGAGACCGAGCGGCACATCCGGCTGATCTTCCAGCGGGCTCGTGAGAAGTCCTCGGACGGCACACCCGTGGTCGTGTTCTTCGACGAGATGGAGTCGCTCTTCCGCACGCGTGGCTCGGGTGTCTCGTCCGACGTGGAGACGACGATCGTGCCGCAGCTGCTGGCCGAGATCGACGGTGTGGAGTCGCTCGAGAACGTCATCGTCATCGGTGCCTCCAACCGTGAGGACATGATCGATCCGGCGATCCTGCGGCCCGGCCGGCTCGACGTCAAGATCAAGATCGAGCGTCCGGATGCCGAGAGCGCCAAGGACATCTTCGGCAAGTACCTCGTGCCCGGGCTGCCGCTGCACGCCGACGATCTGGCCGAGCACAACAACTCGGCGCAGGAGACGGTCGAGGCGATGATCCAGGCCTCGGTCGAGCGCATGTACACCGAGATCGACGAGAACAAGTTCCTCGAGGTCACCTACGCCAGCGGCGACAAGGAAGTCCTCTACTTCAAGGACTTCAACTCCGGCGCGATGATCCAGAACATCGTCGACCGTGCGAAGAAGATGGCGATCAAGGACCAGCTGACGACCGGTCAGAAGGGCATCCGGATCGATCACCTGCTGCGGTCGTGCGTGGATGAGTTCAAGGAGAACGAAGACCTGCCCAACACCACGAACCCGGACGACTGGGCGCGCATCTCCGGCAAGAAGGGCGAGCGGATCGTCTACATCCGCACGCTCATCGATGGCAAGGACGGCGCCGAGCCCGGCCGCTCGATCGACTCGATCAAGGGCACCGGCCAGTACCTCTGAGCCGCAGCGGGTTGAGTAGCCGGAGGAGCGCAGCGGGGGAGGCGTATCGAAACCCGGTCATACACATCGCGCGTTCCAGCGCGCGATGTGTATGACCGGGACCAGTCGGGCAGGCGTTGTCCACAGGGCCGCTGCATCGATTGGGTCCGGTCGGTCAGGATCGTGCGATGACCGCAGATCCCGCGGCGGCCGGCATTCGTGCGGAGACCGTCCCACCTCGCGCCTATGGCGCTCGGCGGCGTGCCATCGCCGCGGGGCTCGCCGCCGACCATGACGGTGTCGTAACGGCATGACCGCGTTCACGCCTGCTGCGATCGACGTAGCGCTGCCCGGGTCGAGCCGACATCACGCCATCGCCGGAGTGCGGCTGCACCGGCACCGTCGGCCTGCGCCGATCGTCGGTGCCGGAATCCCACGCGTCGGCACCGATGTCGCAACGGTCCACGCCGCCCAGTGGGCGGTGTCCGATCGGCAGGCGGCGCTGCTGGTCTGCCTGCCGATGCAGCAGCGACTCACCAGTGCAGCGCGGTTGGCCCTGGCTTGGCGCGCCGTGACCCGGTCACCGCGACGCACGTTCCTGGACGCCATCATCGCCCACGTGACCGACGGAGCCCACTCGTTGGGGGAACTCGATTTCGCCCGGATGGCGCGTGGCGTCGGACTCCCGGCTCCCAGCCGACAATCGGTTCGGCATGGACCGCGTGGCCGTGTTTACCTCGATGTCAGCTGGGACGACGTCGGTCTGGTGGTCGAGATCGACGGCGGTCACCACGCGTTGGCTCTCAACCCGATTGACGATGCGCTCCGGCAGAACGAGCGCGTCGTCGCCGGGGACCGGATGTTGCGGATCCCGGTCATCGGGCTTCGCCTGGCGCCGAAGGAGTTCCTCGGGCAGGTACGTCGGATGTATGGCGTGTTGCGGGCTCGCCGGGCCTGCTGAGTCATACGCTTCGCGCGCCATACCGCTCCATGTGTATGACGGCGACCGCCGCACGCGCGGATTTGACCTTCGAGTTGGTTGAGGGGCCAAGCTGGGGTCGTGCCTGACCACGACTCGCTATTGACCATCGGAGCGTTCGCGCGACTGGTCGGTCTCAGTTCGAGCGCGCTGCGCTTCTACGACGACTGCGGCCTGTTGCGGCCGCAGGAGGTCGATGCGACGAGCGGTTACCGCTACTACTCCGCCGACCAGGAGCGCCGCGCGTCGACCATCAGCCGCCTGCGCGGGATCGGGTTGCCGTTGCAGGACATTCGCACCGTGCTGGACGGTCCGCCCGAGCAGGCCAGGGCTGCTCTGCGGACGTATGCCGAGCACGCCACCGGCATCGCGCGACGGGCGCGGGAGACCACGGAGGACGTCATCGCGTCGCTGCCGGAGGCCGCGGACGCGACGGCTCCGACCACGGTGGTCGTTCGCGGCCCGGAGCTGGCCAGCGCGCTGCGCCAGGTGTCTCCGGCGGCAGCGGCCGTTCCCGACATACCGGTGCTCAAGGGTGTCCTGCTGCAGTTGGGGGCGGACGAACTCACCGTGGTGGCGACCGACCGCTACTGGATGGCAGTGCGCACCCTGCCGGTCGAGGAATCGTCCGGAACGGACCGCCCCGTCGTCGTTGCGGCCGATGCGGTGGCCGCGGCGATCCGATTCGCAGCTGCCCACGACCGGCTGCGACTGCGAATCGCCGAGGATGGCGTGACGACCCTCGAGTCCGATGACGACCAAGTCATGCTACTGACGCTCGATGCGCAGTTCCCCTCGTATCACTCGGTATTGGCGTCCTTGCCGCCCACCGCGGGTCGCGTCACCGTCGACCGCGTCCGACTGTCGACCGAGCTGCTGCAGCTCACCGATGCGGACGCCATCGTGCTCACCACCGGACCGGACCACCTCGACCTGCGGGTCGACGGAGACCGCCACGGGGTGCGTCTGACGGCGATCTGCACGGGGGAGGAACTTGCGATCGCGTTCCGGCCGTCACTGTTGCTCGGAGCTCTGGACGTGAGTATCGGTCCCGAGGTGCTGCTCGAACTCCCCGCACAACCGAACCGCCCGGTCGTCGTGCGGTCGGCCGACCAGGGGACCTTCACCACGATCGTGATGCCCGTCCGGCGGGACTCCCGGGACGACTGATTCAGGACGATTGAGCATGAACGCCGGGATCGCCGCCACGACGGTGGCGCACCGAGCCGTGCCGGCGCCATTCATCTGGTGGTCGGCCGCGTCGGCGATCAGTCTGGCCGGTAGCACCGCTTTCGGTTTCGCGGTCACCTGGTACGCCACCGGGATCTCGGCCGGCCTGACCGGGCTGGTCGGCGTGCTGATCACCTTGCCGACTACTGCCCTCCTCCTCGTCGGGGGAGCGGTGGCCGACCGGGTCGGCGTGCGCCGGATACTCCTTGCCGGTGACACCGTGATGCTGCTGCTCAGTCTCCTGGTCGTGGTCGTGACGCACGCCGTGAGCGTCCAACCGTGGCTGCTGGTGCTGGTTGCCGTGGTGACGGGCGTCGAGGAGGCGTTCTACCTGCCGGCGTCGGGAGTGGTGCCCCGGCTGTTCGCCATCGGCGACGCATTACCGCGAGCCACCGCGCTGAACAGCACTCTGACGCAACTGGCGCGGATCGCCGGACCCCCGTGCGGCGCGATCGCCGTCGCGGCCATTGCGTTCAGTGGTGTCGCAGCCGTCGACGGCGCGACCTTCGTGCTGGTCCTGGTGGTGTTGCTGCGGATTCGGCCGCCATACGCACCGCAGACGGGAGCGACGCCCGGAGGGCTCGAGATCCTTCGGCCCTTCACCACGGTATGGCGCACCGCGCAATTGCGCGGCGTCCTCGTGACGACAGCCGTCCTCGCGTCGGGCGTGTTGCCGGCAGTGATCTACGGACCCTCGCTGATGGCCCGCGAATCCCGTTGGGGCCCGGGCGCATCCGGGCTGATCGAAGTCGGCTGGCTGGTCGGTGGCATCGGCGTGACCATCGTCGTGGCGCGCCGCGGAGCATCCGACCGAGCCCGGGTCGCCGTCGGTGTCGGGCTGTCCATGGTTGCCGCCGGTCTGTCCGGTATGGCGATGGCGCCGACGCCGGCCGTGGCGTTCGCTGCTGCGGTCGTCCTCGGTGTGGGGGTGTCGGTGTGCACGGCGCACCTGTTCCCGGCATACCTCGCGGCGTCACCGATGGACCAACTCAGCAGGTACCAATCGCTGCTCGTATTCGTCCAGATGGCAGCGCTTCTCGTCGCCACCGTGGTCTTCACGTCGGTCGCCGAGACGCTCGGAACCCGGTGGTCGCTGGGCTGCTGTGCGGCCGTGATGTGCGTGGCCCTGGCCTGGTGGGTCGGCTCGTTCCGTCGGACGGTGGAGCGTCTGTCGACCTGACTTACGGTTCGGCGTGTGCGGCGATCAGCGACTCGGCCGCAGCTCGGGCATCGGCAGCCGGAGCCGGCGTCCCGAAGATCGCCGCCGTCGTCTGCGCACCCTCGGCGAGCAACACGAGTTGGGGCGCGAGAGCGGCGGGCAACCCGGCGGCCGCCACGAGTTGATCGGTGCGCTTCCGGAAGGACCGCTTGTGCTCGCGGACGTAGTCGGCGATGGACGGATAACCCGGCCCCAGCTCGCCGAACGCGTTGATGAAGCCGCAGCCGCGGAACGTCGGCTCCGCGAACCAGGACTCCAGGAAGTCGAAGATCGCGAGCAATCGATCGCGCGGGGTGGTCGCGGCCTCCACGGCGGCCTCCAGTCCGGACTCCCAGATGCCGTGCCGGAACCGGAGTACCGCCAGGATCAGGGCTTCCTTGCCGGGGAACGCGGTGTAGAGCCTCTTGAGCGAGACGCCGGCCGACGTGCGTACCTCGTCCATGCCGACGGCGTTGATGCCGCGTGCGTAGAAGAGCGCATCCGCCGCCTGCACGATGCGCGCGCTCAGCTCGTCCTCGGGCCCCGGATCCGCCTTCGACCGCACTGTCTCCTGATTCGTCGTCGGTTTCGCTGTCCGGCTCGGTGTCCGCTTCGCCGCCACGGTGTCGCTCCTCCAGTGTTCACCCACCGAACCCTTGCGTCGGGAACGGGCGTTCTCTACTGTAGGTGGAGAGCGCGCGAGAACGCGCGTTCTCCAATCGTGAAAGGGATGCATCGTCATGAGCACGATCACCGTAGGCACCGAGAACTCCACTCCGATCGAGCTCTACTACGAGGACCATGGCAGTGGACAACCGGTCGTGCTGATCCACGGTTACCCACTCGACGGCTCGTCGTGGGAGAAGCAGACCGCCGCACTGCTCGCCGCCGGATACCGGGTGATCACCTACGATCGCCGGGGCTTCGGCAAGAGCTCCAAGGTGACGACCGGCTACGACTACGACACCTTCGCTGCGGATCTGGCAGCGGTGCTCGACGAGCTCGACCTCCACGATGCGGTGCTGGTCGGGTTCTCGATGGGCACCGGCGAAGTGGCCCGCTATCTGTCCCGGTTCGGCTCGGCACGCGTTGCCAAGGCTGCCTTCCTGGGATCACTCGAGCCGTTCCTCCTGCAGGCGGACGACAATCCGGAAGGCGTGCCGCAGGAGGTGTTCGACGGTTTGCTCGCGGCTGCAACCCAGGATCGCTACGCCTTCTTCACGTCATTCTTCGAGAATTTCTTCAATACCGCCGATCACCTCGGGACTCGGCTGAGTCCGGAGGCCTTGCGCGCGAACGAGCAGCTCGCGTACAACGCCTCGCCATACGCATCAGTGGCGGCGCAGCCCACGTGGCTGACCGACTTCCGCGAGGACATTCCCAAGATCGACGTCCCGACACTGATCGTGCACGGCACCGCGGACAACATCCTGCCGATCGATGCCACCGGTCGCCGGTTCGCGCAGGCGTTGCCGGCGGCCGACTACCACGAGATCGAGGGTGCCCCGCACGGACTGCTGTGGACGCACTTCGCCGAGGTCAACGAGCTGCTGCTCGACTTCCTTCAGCGCTGAGTGGACGCGGACGGGCGCGCCAGGAGGTCGGCCGACGGGTCACATCCTGGCGGCGCCGGCCCGGATGGCCTTCCTGATCCGGAAGTAGGTGCCGCAGCGGCATACATTGCGAATGCTGTCGAGGTCGTCGTCGGTGATCGCACGGCCTTCCGCCTTCACCTTCTTGACCAGTGCCACGGCAGCCATGATCTGGCCGGGCTGGCAGTAGCCGCACTGCGCGACGTCCTCCTCGAGCCAGGCCTCCTGCATGGGATGCAGGTCCGCGTCGACCTCACCGGCCAGCCCCTCGATCGTGGTGATCTCGTCCGTGGGCTTGATGTCCTTGACCTGCACCGAGCAGGGGTTGAACGCCTTGCCGTTGATGTGCGAGGTGCAGGCCTTGCAGACGTTGATCCCGCAGCCGTACTTGGGCCCGGTGACCTTCAGGACGTCACGCAGCACCCAGAGCAGGCGGACGTCGTCCTCGACCTCGACGGTGACCTGTTCGCCGTTGAGCGTGAAAGTGTGGGTTGACATGGCAGCTCCGCTCAGTAGGTGTGCGACAGGCCGTCGGTGGGGGACTCGGGCACGGATGGTGTGTAGGGCTTCACATCGAACGACAGCGTGTCGTGGTTGATCGGGAACCGTTTCGGGACAGTGCCGGTCGCACGGGCGTAAGCGCAGGCCACTGCTGCGAATGACGCCGGAACGCCCGCCTCGCCCACGCCGCCGGGCTGGTCCGAGGACGACGGCAGGATGACGCACTCGAACTCGAAGGGTGCGTTCCATTCGCGCGTGTAGAAGTAGTTGTCCCAACTGCCCTCGAGGAAGTGGCCGTCCTTCAGGTGCGTGCTGTTGGTCAGCGCCAGGCCGATGCCGTCCGAGGCGGCGCTCATCATCTGTGCCTCGACCCCGCGCGGGTTGATGACCAGGCCGGCGTCGACCGCGACCACGACTTTGGTCACCCGCGGGCCCGTGACGCCATTGGTGACCTTCCGGTTGACGGTCTCCGGACGACAGTCGATCTCGACGAGAAACGCTGTCGCGCCTTTGTATTCACGGTGCACTGCGATGCCCTGCGCCGTCCCGGGTGCCATCGTCCGGCCCCAGTTGCCGACTTCGGCGACCTTCTCCAGAACGGCCTTCACCTCGGGGTACTTGATGTTGGCGAGGCGGAAGGCGAGCGGGTCCTTCTTCGCCTTCTTCGCCATGAGGTCGACGGTGAGCTCGCTCGCACACGCGACGTCCTGCGAGTAGATCGACCGCATCGAGCCGGTGTTGAAGCGGGTGTCGGTCTCGTCGAGCAATTGGGTGACGGCGCCGAAGTTGTAGGGCAGGTCCTGGGTCAGCAGGAAGATGCTCTGGGACAGGCCGACTCCGGCGAGGCCGGGCGGGAGGTCGGCGGCGGTGGCGACCAGCATCTCGCCGAGGCCATGGCTGAAGTCCGTGGCAACACTGGTGTGCCGTTGCTCGAAGGTGAGGACCTGATCGCCGAGCATGGTCGCCCGACACCGGGAGGTGACCATCGGGTGCATGCGTCCCTGGCGCGGCTCGTCCACGCGGTGCCACATCAGCTTGACCGGCTTGCCCATCGCCTTGGAGACGCGCGCCGCTTCGAGCGCCGGGTCGTGGAACAGCTTGTGCCCGAACGATCCGCCGCCCGTCACGACATGAACGGTCACCTTGTCCTGCGGCAGGCCGATCGCCTCGGCGATCTTGCCCTGCGCGACGATCGGTGATTTCAGCCCGGACCAGATGGTGGCGTGGTCGTCGCGGACGTCCGCAATCGCGCAGTTGGTCTCCAATGCGGCGCTGGAGCGGAACATGAACTCGAAGTCGGTGTCGACCTGAACGCCGAGCAACGGCAGTTTCGGCACGGCCAGCGGGATCTCGGCCTTGCGCAGCTCGGCCATAACGGACTCGTCGTCGGCCGTCCCGACCACACCGTCGCCGAAGTCCGCTTCGATGATGCGCACGGCGTCGATGCATTGCCCGAAGGTCTTCGCCCGGACGGCGATGCCGGTCTGGACGACCGCCACGTCCGTGACGCCGGGCATCTTCAGGACGGCGTCCTTGTTCTTCAGCGTCGCCGGACGGCCGTTGAGACCGGGCGCTCGGCACAGCATCGTCGGCAGCGCATCGGGCACTTGCAGGTCCATCGTGAACTGCTTCTTACCGGTGACGATGTCGCGTGCATCGACGCGGTTCTGCGCTGTCCCCACGACGCTGAACGACGACCGGGCCTTCAACTCGGTCTTGGTGGCCCGGGTCGTGCTGCTGGCGGCCTTGGACGCCAGCTTGCCGTAGGTCACCGAGCTACCGTTGGGGCCGCTGACAACCCCGAGCTTCGTGGTCAATTCGTCCACGGCGTAACCGAGTTCGACTGCGGCCGCCTTCAGGAGAGCGCCCTTGGCGATCGACGCCGCGACCCGGATCGGGGTGTATGTCGACACCGTCGTGTTCGAACCACCGGTGATCTGGTTGAAGACGAGCTCCGGCCGCGCCGGCGCCAGCGAGACCTGCACCTTCTCCACGGGCAGGTCGAGTTCCTCGGCGAGGATCATCGCGGTGGAGGTGGTGATCCCCTGCCCGACCTCCGCGCGGGGGAGCGCGAAGCTCGCCGTTCCGTCGCTGTTGATCGTCACCTTGATGAGGTTCGCCGTCGGCAGACCTGCGTGGGTCTCCAGGTCCTCCAGGTCGTAGAGCGCCGCGATCTGCGGCGCGGACGGCACGGAGGCCTCGGCCGGGGTGCCGAGGCGCAGGTCCGCTGCCACGGTCAACGTCGTCCCGGCGATGAGATAGCCGACGAACCGCCTGCGGCTGATGCCTCGACGGCCGGTTGGTTCGCTCACTGATTCGTCGTGTTGGGGCACCCGAAACAGATTGGCACAGCTCATCGACCGGGCGGTCGGTTGTGCACACCAAGACTTGGTCAATTTCAGCTGCCCCTTCCGCGCGCCTGCGGCCCGGAATCGAGGTGCGCGTCTCGGCCCGTCCATGAGAGCCTGGCAAGCGGTGTACCGCGAAGGCGTGCACCGGTTCTGATCACCACGAGGAGCGGCCGCAGCGGTCGCAGGGGAGTGAGGTCGGCCGCATGGCCTGCTCAGCACACAGCTGACCCGCCCGGTCCGGGACGAGACGAGAAGCTCGCCGGATCGGTGCATTCGCCATGCCCTTGCGGCATACACAGCCGAGGCGCTGCGTGCCGCACTTCACCGATCGAAGGACCGATTCACCATGCTTTCCCTGACCCATGCCGCGATCCGCGGCTCATTCATCAACGCCTCGCGCCGCGAGATCCGTGAGGCAACGCTCCCGGAGTTGACGACGATCTCGTGGGACGACACCGACTTCCTGGGTTGGCGGGACCGCAAGAAGGACAACACCGGGTATGTCGTGATCGAGATCGACGGAACGCCGGTCGGCGTCCGCTTCACGACGGCGGAGCGCAAGGGTCCACGACGTCGCGCGCTCTGCGCGTGGTGCCAGGACGTCGTCGTCGAGGACGACGTCGCCATGTATGTCGCGCGCCGTGCCGGCGCACCCGGCCGTAAGGGCGACAGCATCGGCACGCTCATCTGCAGCGACTTCGGTTGCAATGCCAACGTCCGGCGGAAGCCGACGCTGACCGAGGTGGGCAGCGGTGCCGAGGAGGACCGCATCGCGCTCATCCAGCGACGGATCGACGGCCTGCGCCTGCGATCCGACGACTTCGTCCGGCGGGTGCTCGCCACCCGGTGAGCAGCCGCCGCCAGGTGGCGCGCGTCGTGTCAGGCGCGCGCCACGTGGCGGTCGATGAACCCGTTGCGGAACTTGCCGTGCGGGTCCAACAGGCGACGCAGGTCGTCGAAATCGTCCAGCCGGCCATAGGCGAAGTCGAGCCGTCCGGGATAGGTGAACACCTTGCCCCAGTGCGGTCGCGGTGCGAGGTCGGCGAGCGCCTGCTCCACGATCGCGACTGCCCGGTGCACGGCCTCCACCTCGGGCTTCCAGGTGAAATGGAACGCCACCGAGTCACGGCCCTGCGCCGGGCTCAACCACTGGGATTCGGCTGCGATTGCTCGTATCTCGGAGACCAGCAGGTATGGCGCGATGGCATCGCCGACGGCCAGCAGTGCCTCGATGCCGCGGCCGGCGTCCTCCGTCGCGATGAAGAACTCCGACTGGATCTCGGCGCCGGCACTCGGGGTGAATCCGAGCCGGAAGTGCGGCAGGCGGTCGGCCCACGAGCCGGGGGCACCACCCTGCTCGGTCACTGCGTCCGGCGTCGCGCCGGCCGCCTGCAGCGGGTGCAGGGTGTCCGGCGTCCAGCTCGCCCCGGACAGGGACGGCCGGGTGCCGTTGCCGTCGCCGTCCACGATCGACTTCGCGATGATGTGATCCGGGCCGGCGCCGGTCCACCGGCCGAACACACTCACGCTGTATGACGCAGCCAGCACCTCGCCCGCCCGGGCGATCAACTCGCCCCAGCTGATGCCGACGAAGGCGTCCTGTCGCACGGCGTAATCGGGCACGGTCGACAGGCGCAGGCGCGTGACGACACCCAGGGATCCGAGCGAGACCACGACGCCGCCGAAGTGCCGGTCAGTGGCGTCGATCCAGCGCAATTCACCGTCGGCAGTGAGTAGTTCGACCGCTTGCACTGCTGACGCGAGACCGCGCTGACCGACACCGGAGCCGTGCGTTCCGGTGGCGACGCTGCCGGCGATCGTGATGTGGGGGAGCGAGGCCAGGTTGGCAAGTGCACGTCCCGACGCGGTGAGCGCCGGCACCAGCTCGCCGTACTTCATGCCGCCGCTGACGGTCACCGTGTCGCGCTCGGTGTCGACCTCCGGGTCCGCGACCAGGCCGGAAAGGTCCAACTGCCAACCGGTCTCGCTGTCCGCGATGCCGTTGAAGCTGTGTCCGGAGCCGGCGATCTTCACAGCCGGCGCGTCGGCGACGAGCTGTTGCAACTCCTCGACCGTGCCCGGCCGTTCGCGTCGGATCGCGCGATAGTCATAGGTCCCTGACCAGTTCGTCGTCATGCGTGCGCCTTTCGTTGCCACTGTGCGGTGCGTTCAAAGTTCCTTGACAGTCGGTTCGCGCCTGGCCAGGAACTTTGCCCACATCCGTAGCTGTCCTTAATTCTGATTCAACTGCCAGATCCCGGCGGCGAGGCGCCAGCCGAGCAGGAAGACTCCGAGGAAGATCGTTGCGACCACGATGAACGGGAACGCGGTGCCCTCCCCGGTCAGCCGCCGCAGGATCATGCCGACCGCGACCGCGCACAACCAGACCGGCCAACCGGTGCGCACCTGCAAGGGGAGCCGCCCGGAGACCGACCGGACGAGCAGCCAGCCGACGGCGGCACCGGCGAGGAACGGCCATGCGGTCTGCAGCGCATCCACGGCCGGATTGCTCTCATGGTGCGACGCGCGGCCGATGCCCGCGAAGACGAGGATCACAAGTGCGTCGAGGCCAAGCGCTGCGAACACTCGACCGGTCAGTGCCGATCCCCTCGTCCCTCGGGTCTCAGCACTGACTCTGTGCGTTTTCGGCCGCTCGCTCATGCCGGTTCGCCCGGGTAGCGCACACCCAGCTGGGCACGCACCTGATCCATGAGACGCATGATCCGCAGCGTTTCGTCCCAGGTCATCAACGGGGACTCGACATCGCCGGCGCTGATCCGGCGCGCCGCCTCGACGGCTTCGAAGTGCAGCCCGTGCTGAGTCACGGCCGGTTCGTAGGTGTCGAGCACCTTGTCGTTCGCGCCGATCAGCTGCACCGGTCCTGGCTGATAGAACCATCCGGGCAGTTCCAGTCGTGCCGAATCACCTGCGATGACAGCGGTATTCGCAGTCTGGGCCGACATGGTCGCAAGGCAGGTCGCGGTGGCGTCGTTGCCGGTGAGCACGACGGTCTCGCTGCGGTCGACGCCCTCGGGCGTCAGCACGCCGGTCGCCGTCACCTGCAGGTCTCCGGGCAGCAGCATCGCGGCGAGCGAGATCGGGTAGATGCCCAGGTCCAGGAGCGCGCCGCCCGCGAGTACCGGATCGGCCAGCCGGAGCGGCCCGCCCGGATAGAGCAACTGCCCGTGGTCGGCCACAACGGTGTCGAGCCGGCCGAGCATGCCGTCGGCGACGGCCCGGCGCACGACGTCATACCGCGGCAGGAAGCGTGACCACATGGCTTCCATGCAGAACAGCCCTCGGCTGCGTGCCTCGTCGATGACCTCGGTGGCCTCGGCCGCGTTGCGGGCGAACGCCTTCTCGACCAGGACCGGCTTACCGGCTCGTAGTGCCAGCAGGGCGTGCTCGCGGTGCGCCGAATGTGGAGAGGCGACATACACGACGTCGACGTTCGGGTCGGCGACCAGCTCCTCGTAGGAGCCGTGTGCAGTGAAACCACCGAATTCAGAGGCGAATTCGCGTGCACGTTGCAGATTGCGGGAGCCGCAGGCGACGATCTGCTGACCCGTCTCCGCCTGGAGCGCCCGGGCGAAGGACCTGGCGATGCCACCCGGGGCGAGGATGCCCCAGCGCAGCACCGGCGCGTCCATCGGATCGGGTGTGGTCGGAGCGGGAAGGGCGGTCACGCCAGCCATCTTCGCAGAGTGTCGGCACGCAGCCGGCGCGGATCGCGCGGCATCGCAGTCCCGTCCAGTGAACCTCCGTCGTAACCAACGGACCCGCGTCCTATGGTCGAGCCATGACTGTGCGCCGCATCATGGGCATCGAGACCGAGTACGGCATCTCCGTTCCGGGCGATCCGATGGCGAACCCGATGGTCCTGTCGGGTCGCGTCGTCACGGCATACGCCACGCAGGTGGGCATGCGGGCGGCACGCGCCGGCTGGGACTACGAGGACGAGGCGCCGCTGCGCGACGCGCGCGGGTTCGACATGGCACGGGGCAGCGCCGACGCCAGTCAGTTGACCGACGAGGAGGATCCGACGCTCGCCAACGTCGTCCTCACCAACGGTGCCCGGCTGTATGTCGATCACGCCCACCCGGAGTACAGCTCGCCGGAGGTCACGACACCGCGGGACGCGATCAAGTGGGATCGAGCGGGGGAGTCCGTCATGCGGGAGGCGGTGCGGCTGCTGTCCGGCCCGGATCGCCCCGGCGTCAACCTCTACAAGAACAACACCGACGGCAAGGGCGCGTCCTACGGCACGCACGAGAACTACCTGATGAGCCGGTCGACGCCGTTCTCGGAGATCGTGCGCCACCTCATCCCGTTCTTCGTCGCGCGGCAGGTGATGGTCGGGTCGGGCCGCGTGGGCATCGGTGTGGAGTCGGGGAAGCCGGGCTTCCAGCTCGCCCAGCGCTCCGACTTCTTCGAGGTCGAGGTCGGCCTGGAGACCACCCTGAAGCGGCCGATCATCAACACCCGTGACGAGCCGCACGCCGTGGCCGATCGCTACCGGCGACTGCACGTGATCCTGGGCGATGCCAACCACTGCGACGTGACCAACCTGCTGAAGCTGGGCACGACCAGCCTGGTGCTGGGCATGATCGAGGACGGCGCCATCACGCAGGACCTGACCGTCGACAAGCCGGTCGAGGCATTGCAGCGTCTGTCGCACGACCCCACCCTGCGCGCCACCGTCGAAGTGGCCGGCCGGCGCACCATGACCGGCGTCCAATTGCTCTGGAGTTACTACGAACTCGCCGATTCCTGGCTGCAACGGCAGTATGGCGGGGAGCTCGACCCGGACACCGCCGAGGTCATGCAGCGCTGGGAGCAGGTGCTGACCAAACTCGAGCGCGATCCGATGGAAGCGGTCCGCGAGGTCGACTGGGTCGCGAAGCTGCAGACGCTGGAGGGTTATCGCGCCCGGGATGGGCTGGACTGGTCGGACCACCGCCTGCGCGCCATCGACATCCAGTGGTCGGACGTACGCGCCGACAAAGGGATCTTCAATCGGCTGCTCGCCGCGGGGCGTTTCGAGCAACTCGTCGATGACGAAGCGGTCCGGAGCGCGGTCATCGAGCCGCCGGCCGACACCCGTGCGTTCTTCCGGGGCACCTGCCTGGCGCGCTTCCCACGAGAGGTCGCTGCTGCGTCCTGGGACTCGGTGATCTTCGACGTGCCGTCGCAGCCGAGCCTGCAGCGCGTGCCGATGCTCGAGCCGGCCCGCGGGACGAAGGCGCATGTGGGTGCGTTGCTGGACCGGGCGGGCTCCGCGGACGAGTTGTTGCGACTGCTGGCCAACGAACCCCCGCGCATCGATTGAGAAGTCGCCTGAGAACTCGACTGAGACCTCGACGCGCTGGCGTGCCGTCGCGTCATACGGGGTGCCACACGTAGGGTTGGGACAGAGGCGCAGAACATCGCGCCATCGAGGAAAGGACACCGCCATGGCCACGCAGGAACACAAGAATCCGCAACGCCGCGACGCCGACCCGGCCGACGACGCCCCGGAGCCGGCACCCACTGCCGCGCCGGCGAAGCAGGAGCTGGACGACGACATCGACAGCGTCCTGGACGAGATCGACGGTGTGCTGGAGTCCAACTCCGAGGAATTCGTCCGTGGCTTCGTCCAAAAGGGCGGCCAGTGAGCGAAGCGAACGCCAACAAACTCCCCGCCTCCTACCTGCAGATCGGCTCCTCGTCGTTCACCGAGTTCCTCGCCGGGCACGCGCCCGACCTGGTGCCGGGCTCGCGCACGTTGCCGAGGTCCTCGGTGGAGGCTCCGCACGGCACGACCATCGTCGCGATCGGGTATGCCGACGGGGTGCTGCTCGCCGGTGACCGGCGCGCCACGATGGGCAACCTGATCGCCAACAACGAGATGCTCAAGGTCTTCGCGGCCGACGACTACTCGGCCGTGGGGATCGCCGGCACTGCCGGCACCGCCATCGAGATGGTCCGGCTCTTCCAGGTCGAGCTCGAGCACTACGAGAAGATCGAGGGCACGCGACTGTCCCTGGTCGGTAAGGCGAACCGCCTCGCCACGATGATCCGCGGCAACCTCGGGATGGCCATGCAGGGCCTGTCCGTCGTGCCGCTCTTCGCGGGATTCGACCTGGATCGTGACGAGGGCAGGATCTTCTCGTATGACGTGACGGGCGGCTGCTACGAGGAGCACGACTTCCACTCGGTGGGTTCGGGCTCACTGTTCGCGCGTGGCGCGCTGAAGAAGTTGTGGCGTCGCGGATTGACGCGCGACGAGGCCGTGCACGTGGCCATCGAGGCGTTGTATGACGCGGCCGACGACGACTCCGCCACCGGCGGACCCGACCTCGGCCGGCGCATCTGGCCCACGGTCGCGGTGGTCGACGCCGACGGCACCCGGTTCGTGAACGACGACGCCCTGGCGGAAGTGGTCGAGCAGGTCCTGGCCGCTCGCCGCGAGATCGGAGGTACCCGATGAGCATGCCGTTCTACGTATCGCCCGAGCAGCTGATGAAGGATCGGGCCGACTACGCGCGCAAGGGTATTGCGCGCGGGCGGTCGGTCGTCGTCCTCGCCTATGACGGCGGCATCGCCTTCGTCGGCGAGAACCCCAGCCGCGCCCTGCACAAGGTGTCGGAGATCTACGACCGCATCGCGTTCGCTGCGGTCGGCAAGTACAACGAGTTCGAGAACCTGCGCGTGGCGGGCATTCGGTATGCCGACCTGCGCGGCTACTCCTACGACCGCTCGGACGTCACGGCACGCGGTCTCGCCAATGCCTACGCCCAGACCCTGGGCACGGTCTTCACGCAGGAGTCCAAGCCCTACGAGGTGGAGATCGTCGTCGCGCAGGTCGACGACGACCCGGCGGAGGACCAGATCTACCGGCTGACCTATGACGGGTCCGTGGGTGACGAGCACGGTTTCGTCGCGATGGGCGGCGCATCGGAGCACATCAACAGCGTCCTGCAGGATCGCTGGCAGGCCGGGATGGATCTCGGCTCGGTACTGCGCCTGGCCGTCGCCGTGCTGGGGGAGGACCCGAACGGCGGAGACGCCCGCACGTTGTCCGCCGACCAGCTCGAGGTCGCGCTCCTGGACCGGGCGCGGGAACGCCGCAAGTTCCGGCGCATCGCCGGTCCGTTGCTCGAGGCACTGCTCAGCCCGGACGACCCGACCGAGGACGTCCCGCACACGGAGGACGAGAGCGGCGCGCACGACACCCACCGGGTCGACGACGAGCCCGAGGTCTAAGGGGCGCGAATATTCGGGATGCCCTTGTCGGTGGTGCGTGACATGATCGATAGACATCCCAGATTCTTCGCTTGACCGTGCTCTGCTCGGGGATCGTCGAGGTGCGTGGCCCGCCTTGACTTCAAGTGCGGTTGAACGTCGAGGCTGAGGTGTGTCTCGCCGTCGTCACTCGCCCAGGAGCCCGCACCTCACGATGACCCATCAGCCGCCGCCGGCAGTCGTTTCCCCTGACAGTTCCGACACCTCACGCTCCGCCTCGGCGGGCCTGATCTCCGCACCGAGCATCAAGCCCCCACCGCAGCGGCACCGTCGTACCACGAGCCTGCTGCGGTTGGCGCCCTACGTGAAGCCCTACCGCGCCCGGTGGATCAGCATGCTGCTGTTCTCGCTCGGCAGCCTGGCCGCGACGATCGTCATACCGCTGATGACCAAGGCCGTCATCGACGGCCCGGTGCGCCACCACGACCAGCACGGCCTGTGGGTCCTGGGCACGATCGCATTGGCCGTCGGTATGGCGGAGGCGATCCTGTGGTTCGGGCGGCGGTGGCTCGTTGCGCGCGCGACGATGGGCATCGAGCGCGACATCCGCAAGGAGATGTACGCGCGGCTCCAGGTGCTGCCGATGTCGTTCCACGGCCGCTGGCAGTCCGGGCAGCTGCTGTCGCGAATCATGAACGACCTCAGCATGATTCGTCGACTGCTCAGTTTCGGCATCGTGATGCTGATCCTCAACTCGCTGCAGATCGTGGTCGTGACTATCATCCTGCTGGCGCTCTACTGGCCGCTGGGCGTGGTCGTGGTCATCTCGATCGTGCCGATCGCAGTGACCGTCCTGCACAACCAGCGCAAATTCACCAAGCTCTCCCGAATGGCGCAGGACCAGACCGGCGTCGTCGCGACCAACGTCGAGGAAGCTGCGCTCGGCATGCGGGTGATCAAGTCGTTCGGCCGCGAGGACTACATCTACGAGCGCTTCGACGAGCAGATCACCGGGCTGTTCGACATCCAGGTGCGCAAGGTCCGGCTCCAGGCCAACTTCTGGACGCTGCTCGAGGTGATCCCCAACCTCACGCTGATCGTCGTGCTCGGCCTCGGTGCCGCTGCCACCGGTTCGGGCCGGATCAGCCTGGGCACCCTCGTCGCGTTCATCACCATGATGCTGTCGCTGGTGTGGCCGATCTCGTCGCTGGGCTTCCTGCTGTCCATGTCGCAGGAGGCGATGACCGCGGCCGACCGGGTCGCCGAGATCTTCGATTCCGAGCCCGATATCACCGACGGGGCGGTGGCGGAGGTGTCGCGTGGTGGCGCCCTGCGGCTGGTCGATGTCGGTTTCAAGTTCCCGGACGCCGGCGACGGTGAGGACGCGTGGACGCTGCGGCATGTCAATCTCGACCTCGCGCCGGGGGAGACGATCGCCCTGGTCGGAGCCACCGGCTCGGGCAAGTCGGTCCTCACCGGGCTGATCCCGCGGCTGTATGACGTCTCCGAGGGCAGCATCCAGGTCGACGGCACCGACATCCGGCAGCTCAGCCTGCCCGCGTTGCGGCAGACCGTCGCGACGGCGTTCGAGGACCCGACACTGTTCTCGTTGTCGGTGCGCGAGAATCTCACCCTCGGCCGGCCGCACGCCACTGACGACGAGATCGCCGAGGCGATCGACGTCGCGCAGGCGCACTTCGTCCACGATCTGCCCTTCGGGCTCGACACCCGGATCGGGGAGCAGGGCATGAGCCTGTCCGGTGGCCAGCGGCAGCGGCTCTCGCTCGCCCGGGCGGTCCTGACCCGCCCGAAGGTCCTCGTGCTGGACGACACCCTGTCGGCGCTGGACGTGCACACCGAAGCGCTCGTCGAGGAGGCATTGCGTCGCGTGCTGCACGAGGTCACCGGTCTCGTGGTCGCGCATCGGGCCTCCACCGTGTTGCTCGCGGACCGGGTCGCGCTGCTGGACCACGGCACCATCACCCACGTCGGCACGCACGCGCAGCTGCTCGCGAGCGTGCCCCGATACCGCTATCTGCTGGCGGCCGACGACGAGATCGACGATGGCGCGGAGCCCGACCCGACCTGGTGTACCGACGACGAGCGTCGGTGTGCCCAGGAGGACGTCGCGATGGCAGGGGAGTCCGAACGCGCTTCTCGCGACGGCGAACTCGATCCCTTCAACCGCCAGATGAAGGAGGCGCGGAGATGATCACCCCACAAAGTTCTCCGCGGGGGTCCCGATGAGCACCGATACGCAGCCGCGCGCCGAGCAGCCGGTGCAGCCGGAGGAGCGCTGGCGCGGACGCATGATGTCCGACAACGACAGCGACCTGCCGATCGACGAGTCCAAGCCGATGCGGCGCGAAGCGCGTCAGTTGCTCGGGTCGCTGCTGGCGCCATACAAGAAAATGGTCGCCGTCCTGTGCGTGCTGGTCGTCATCGAGAACCTCGCCCGGCTCTCGGTGCCCCGGCTGGTCCAGATCGGCATCGACCACGGCGTCCCGCCGATCACCAAGAACAACGACGCGACCGTGCTCCTGGTCGTCATCGGCGTGTTGTGCGCGGTCGTCGCGGTGCAGGCCGTGACCCGCATGTTCTTCCTGCGGCAGTCCGGCATCATCGGTGAGCTCGCGCTGCTGGAGTTGCGCCGGCGGATCTTCCGGCACTTCCAGCGGCTGGACGTCTCGTTCCACGACAAATACACCTCCGGCCGCGTCGTCAGCCGCTCCACCAACGACGTCGAGGCCATCCAGGACATGCTGGAGAACGGTTTCGACAGCCTCGTCACCGCGGTCCTGACACTGATCGGCACGGCGATCCTGCTGGTCACCCTGGATCTCGAGCTGGGTCTGATCTGTCTGATCAGCTTCCCGATCCTGGTCGCGCTGTCGGCGTGGTTCCGCACCGAATCCAGCAAGACCTACCGCGAGGTGCGTGAGACCGCCGCGCTGGTGATCGTGCAGTTCGTCGAGACGATGACCGGCATCAAGGCGGTGCAGGCCTACCGCCGCGAGCCGCGCAACCAGGAGATCTTCGAGGAGGTCGCCGAGCGATACCGCGCGATCAACGAGAAGACGTTCCGGCTGGTCGCGATCTTCATGCCGTCGGTCAAGCTGGTCGGCAACATCATGACCAGCATCGTCCTGCTGTATGGCGGCTATCGCGTGCTGCACGGCCACATGACCGTCGGCGTGCTGACGGCATTCCTGCTCTACCTGCGGATGTTCTTCGAGCCGATGCAGGACATCACGCAGTTCTTCAACACCTTCCAGTCCGCGTCGTCCGCGCTGGAGAAGGTCGCCGGGGTCATCGCGACACCACCCGGCATCAAGGATCCCGAGGACCCCAAACAGCTCGAAAAGGTCCACGGCAGAGTGCAGTTCGACGATGTGCGGTTCGAGTATGTCGGCGGCCACCCGGTGCTGCCGGGGCTGACGCTCGACATACCCGCCGGGCAGACGGTGGCACTGGTGGGCACCACCGGCGCCGGCAAGACGACGATCGCGAAGCTGATGGCCAGGTTCTACGACCCGACCGCGGGTGCGATCCGGCTCGACGGCACCGACCTGCGCGATGTCGATCAGCCGCAGCTGCGCCGGCACGTGGTGATGGTGACCCAGGAGAACTTCATGTTCGAGGGCTCGGTCGCCGACAACATCCGCTTCGGCAAGCCCTCGGCGACCGATGCCGAGATCCGCGCTGCTGCCGAGGCAGTGGGCGCCCAGCACTTCATCGACGAGTTGCCGGACGGCTACGACACCGACGTCGCCAAGCGGGGCGGTCGCCTGTCCGCCGGGCAGCGGCAGCTGATCGCGTTCGCGCGCGCATTCCTCGCCGACCCGGCGGTGCTCATTCTCGACGAGGCGACCTCTTCGCTGGACATCCCGAGTGAGCGACTGGTGCAGCGAGCGCTCGAGACGGTGCTGGCCGACCGCACCGCGCTGATCATCGCGCATCGTTTGTCGACCGTCGCAGTCGCCGACCGCGTGCTGGTGCTCGAGCACGGTCAGGTGCTCGAGGACGGCAGCCCGGCCGATCTGATCGGCGCCGGCGACGGTCGGTATGCCGCCCTGCACCGCGCCTGGGTGGAGTCCCTCGCCTGAGCGGTGCCGGCTGGTCTCAATCGCGGACCCGGCAGTTCTTCAACCCGATTCACCGAGAGGACACATAACTGCTCGAGAGGACACGAAAAGTGGGGGTCTCGCGCCCGAATTTCGTGTCCTCTGAGTGTGTTTCGTGTCCTCTCGGTGAGGGGGCCTGAAGCGTTGCAGCGCGGAGCCGCTCGCCGTCAGCCGGGCGTTCTCAGAGGAACGCGCTGACTCCGGTCTCGGCGCGGCCGATCAGCAGCTTCTGGATCTGGCTGGTGCCCTCGTAGAGCGTCATCACCCGGGCGTCGCGCAAGAACTTCTGTACCGGGAACTCGTCGATGAAGCCGTAGCCGCCATGCACCTGCACCGCGAGGTTCGCCGCGCGGACCGCCGCCTCACTGGCGAAGTACTTGGCCTTCGAGGCCGCGGTGCCGAACGGTTCGCCGCGCATGACGAGATCGCAGGCTCGCCATACGAGCATCCGCGCGGCATCGGCGTCGACGGACATCTCGGCGATCATCTCCTGCACCAGCTGGAAACCGGCAATCGGCTTGCCGAACTGATTGCGTTGCTTCACGTATGCGACGCTCTCTTCCAGGCACGCCTGGACGATGCCAACACAGCCCGACGCGACCGAGATGCGCCCCTTGTCCAGCGCGCTCATCGCCAGTTTGAAACCGGCGCCCTCCGCGCCGAGCATGCAGTCCGCCGGCACGCGCATGTCCTCGAAGGTCAGTTCGGCGGTCGCCTGACCGCGCAGGCCGAGCTTGCCCTCGATCGGACGCAGCGAGAAGCCCGGCGTGCTCGTGTCGACCAGGAACGCACTGATCCCGCGCGGGCCGGAGCCGCCGGTGCGTGCGAAGAGCAGGCAGACCTTGGCCCACGTCCCGTTGGTGATGAAGATCTTCGAGCCGTTGATGATGTAGTCGTCGCCGGTGCGCACGGCGGATGTCCGCAGCGCAGCGGCGTCCGATCCGGTGTCGGGCTCGGTCAATGCGAAACAGCCGAGGCCGGTACCCGCGCAGATGCCGGGCAACCAGCGCTGCTTCTGCTCCTCGGTGCCGTGGCTCAGGATCGACTTGCCGACCAGGCCGAGCGAGACCGACACGAGTCCGCGCAACGAGGAGTCGACACGGCCGAGTTCCTCCAGGGCCAGCACGTAACTCAGCATGTCGCCGCCGATGCCGCCGTACTCCTCGGGGATGGTCAGGCCGAAGAAGCCCTGGTCACCCATCCGCGGGATGAAGGCGGTGTCGATCGACTCGGCACGGTCCCACTCGGCGCGGTGGGGGACCGCCTCACGCTCCAGGAATTCGCGGGCAACGGCCACGAAATCGTGTTGCTCCTCGGTGAGCGTCAGTTCCATCGGTTCACACCTGTCTTGTTGCCCTCGGCGTCGTAGACGTACCAGCCACGACCTGTCTTGCGGCCGAGGTGTCCGGCTTCGACCCGCTCGGCGAGGGATTCGGCGGGCTTGTCGACCGGGTCACCGCTGTCCTCGAAGCGACCGAGCTGGGAGTAGTAGCCGATGTCGAGACCGGTCAGGTCCTGCAGCTCGAACGGGCCCATCGGGTGCCCGAGCGCCGTCCTGCACGCGGTGTCGACCGCCTCCGGTGACGCGTAACCGCCATCGACGAGGAACATCGCCTCCCGGCGGATCTCGGTGAGGATCCGGTTGGCGACGAAACCGTTGATCTCCTTGTCGAGCAGCACCGGCAGCTTGCCGAGGCTCCTGGTCAGCTCGACGGTCGCCTCGATCGTGTCGTCGGAGGTCGCCTCACCGCGGACCACCTCGACGCATTTCATGACGAGCGCCGGGTTGAAGAAGTGCATGTTGCACACGCGGTCCGGCCGCGTGGTGGCATCGGCGATCCGGGAGGGAATGAAACTCGAGGAGTTCGAAGTGAGTATGGCGTGTTCGGGGCACAACTCATCGAGGCGCGCGAACAACTCGCGCTTGACGTCGAGCTTCTCGATGGCGGCTTCGATCACGAAGTCGACGTCCTGCGCCGCGGCGGCGAGATCTGTCGTGAAGGTCATCCGCCCGAAGGCCGCGTCGCGGTCTGCTTCCGTGAGGCGGCCTTTCGTGACGTTGCGGTCGATGCGCGCTCGCAGTTGGGCCTCGGCGCGAGCCAGGCTGTCGTCGCTGATGTCCTGCACGCGCACCTCGTAGCCGGAGAGCGCGCAGACCATGGCGATCTGCGAGCCCATCGCGCCGGAGCCGACGACCAGGATGCGGGAAATGTCTGTCATGGATGGTCTCCTCAGTTGCCCTGGAAGGTCGGGGTGCGCTTTTCGAGCATCGCGGCGATGCCTTCCTGCTTGTCTGTCGTCTCGTGCAGCAGTGCTTGGGCGAGACGTTCGATCGTGAGTCCGGTGGCGAGGTCCGCGTCGAGGCCGGACTTGACCGCGATCCTGGCCAGCCGCGTCGCGAGTGGGCCCTTGGCACCGATGGAGGTGGCAACCGAAACAGCTTCGGCAAGAAGCGCATCCGGCGACACAACGCGGGAGGCCAGACCCATCGCATGCGCCTCGTCCGCCGTCACGAAACGTCCGCTCAGGATCAGGTCGAGCGCGTGTCCCTGGCCGACGAGCCGGCTCAGGCGCTGTGTCCCGCCGGCACCGGGTATGACGGACAGGCCCGTCTCCGGGAAGCCGAATCGCGCTCGGGTTGAAGCGATTCGGAGATCGCAGGCAAGCGCCAGTTCGCATCCGCCGCCCAACGCGTAGCCGTTGATCGCCGCGATCGTCGGCTTGTCGAAGTGGGCGATCTCGTCGAAAAGCCGCTGCAGGCGCCCGGTCAGCCCGTCGTGTTTGGTGTAGGTCCGCAGTTGATTGACGTCGGCACCGGCCACGAAGACCTTGTCCCCGGCGCCGGTCAGGATGACGCAGTTGATCGAGTCGTCGTCGGCAGCGTCCTGCAGGGCCACACGCAGGTCCCGCTGGACCTCCAGGCTCAGCGCATTGCGTGCTTCTGGCCGGTCGACGGTGATGATGCCGACACCGTCCTGGACACGCAGAGTGACGAAAGTCGTTGGCATACGGGCTCCTTCGGGGGACGGAGCCATCAACAGGCTCGGCGGCGGATGCTCAGGAAGTCGTCGACAGGGACGGCGTCGTCCGGGCCGTCCACGACGAAACGGAAGTCGGCGCCATCCCGAATCGCCCGGACGATCAGCGGGATGTTCGAGGGTGGGGGCGCGGCGAGGGCTGCCGCCACGGAGTCGTGTGGTGCGAGCGTGTTGAGCGCGTCCGCGGTGGCAAGCATCATCGGTATGTCGCCCCGCTCGTATCGATCCAGTGTCTCCCGGACAGGCACCCACTCGACCGCGTCGCTCTCCTCGCCGAAGTCACGGCATGCGGCGCCGTCGGGCAGGGGAGCGATGAAGAAGCGGGTGTCGAAGCGCCGTGTCGAGAAGATGGGTGTGATCCATCGACCGAGCGGGCGCAGCAGGTCGGTACGGGCGACCAGGCCGTGCTCCTCGAGCAGGGCACCCAGGGTCGTCCGCCCCTGGGCCAACGCCAGGCGCTGCTGGTCCCAGTCGGTGCCTGTGGGCAGGGGACAACCGGACTCGGGGTCGGGAGCTGCCAGCAGCACGCCGCACTCCTCGAACGTCTCCCGGATCGCGGCGCACACCAGGGAGTGGGCAAGGTCCGCCGACGTGTCCAGCGCACGTGCCCACTCGTGCCGTGTCGGCCCGCCGAAACGATGCACCGGCAGGCGGTCGTGTGGCTCGACCGATCCTCCGGGGTAGACGTACATGCCGGGGGCGAACGCCATACCGCGATGGCGGCGCAGCATGAAGACCTC
The DNA here is from genome assembly GCF_035551235.1 of Flexivirga sp. Lineage (GTDB taxonomy): Bacteria > Actinomycetota > Actinomycetes > Actinomycetales > Dermatophilaceae > Flexivirga. Next base: position 32,590 of record NZ_DASZNO010000028.1, read on the forward strand.
GATCCCGCCGCCGTCCGTCCCGGCATCACGCAGGAGCAGGACTGTCGCCGCGTCGCGAGGTGTGACCGGCTCACGCTGGTCAGCCAGGAAGCGCCGCATGGCTGCCGACCGGTCGATGGCCACAGTCGTCCCCTCTCAATCGAAATCAGTTGCCAGAGCTGCAGATTCAGACGGCAGACTCGGTGGTGCGCGCCGACAGGTGCTCGACGTCCAGCCCGATGGAACGTGCCCAGATCATGGTGAGCGTCTCGACGACCTCGTCCGTTTCATAGGTCGGCTTGTCGGCCAGCACGACATTCATGTACGCGAAGTTGTGCAGCATCGACACGATCGCCTCGGCGACGATCTCGGGATGCGCGCCGGGGTCCGCCAGCCCGGCATCCTGCAGGCGCTCGATGCCGTGCAGGATCCGGGTGCGGAACGCTCGCCTGATGTCCAGCCGGTGGATCCGCGTCTTGTCGTCGATGGTCGCCGCCTGCTCCAGGGTCCGCGTCCATTGCGGGTGCTCGAGGATGTCCTGGAAGTACTGGGTCAGGGTGTAGGCGAACCGGTCGTAGACCGTGCCGCCCACCTCGGCAGGTGCGGTGGTCGCGAGTTGGCGCAGGGCGGCGCTCCGGTCCACCAGGGCGTACCAGACGTCTTCCTTGCTCTTGAAGTAGATGTAGAACGTCCCGTGCGCCGCGCCGGCCTCCTGGCAGATGTCACTGACGTTGGTCTCCAGGAAGCCCTTGGTCTCGAACACGGTCAGGGCGGCGTTCAGCAGCCGCTCGCGGGTGGCCCGCCCGCGTTTGGTGCCGGGCTCGGGCTGCGAGTCCGACAACGCCCGGGGCCGCGGGACGCGCTCGGACTTCTTGGCCGCTGTCCGCTTCGTGGGAGAGGCGGCTGTCTTCCTCGCCGCCTTTTTGCTCACGTCCTTGGCAGCAGCGGCCTTCTTCGCAGCCGCTGCCTTCTTCGCCGTCGCCATCGATCTCTCCCCTTCAGTTCCACTACGGTGCATCGCGCGTTGTTCTCGTATCAGCGGCGTCTGCCGTGATTCTCGAGGCTAATCGCAAGGTGCTCGTTCTGGAGTTCGGGTGAATTGCCGAACTCCTCCGAGGAGCATGTCAACACCTGACGACCGGAGTCGAGCACACAGACGCGTTGTGTCGCAGCGAGAACGAAATTCAGGTTCTGTTCGGCGATGAGCACCGTCATGCCGGACCGCTGCAGCTCGATGATGCTGTCCCGCAACGAATTCACGATGATCGGTGCGAGCCCTTCGGCGGGCTCGTCGAGGAGGAGCAACCGGGGGCGAGCGACGACCGCCCGCGCAATTGCGACTGCCTGCTGTTCGCCACCGCTGAGCTGGATCCCCTTGCGCGGCAGGAGTTTCTCGACCAGTGGCACAGCGGCGACAGCCTCGTCGACCGCTTGCCGAGCGGGTCCACTGCGTTCCCGGCTGGCGAGCAGCAGGTTCTCCCGCACCGTGAGCGTGGTGTAGATGCGGCGATCGTCCGGGACCCAGCTGATCCCCTTGCGGGCGATCTGGTCGGCGCGCATACCACCGATCTCCTCGCCGAAGTAGCGGACCGACCCGCGTCGCCGCACGGCGCTGCCGATGATGCCGCGCAGGCTCGTGGTCTTGCCGGCTCCGTTGCGGCCCAGGATGCCCACGGACTCACCCGCTCCGACCGTGAGCGAGAGTCCGAAGACGGCGGTCGCGGACCCGTAGGTGAGGGTGACATCGTCGAGAACGAGTGCATCGTCGGTCATGTCAGACTCCCAGGTAGGTGGTGCGTGCGAGGTCGTGTCCCGCCACAGCCTCGGGGACGTCGTCGAGCAGGATCTGCCCCTGACCCATCAGCAGGATCCGGTGGGCCAGCGCGAAGACCACCGACATGTCGTGTGCCGTGAGGATCAGGCACAGGTCCGGGGTGCGGGTCATCACGTCCTTGAGGACATCGACGGTGATGACGCAGTCCTCATCGGTCATGCCCGCGGTCGGCTCGTCGAGGAGCAGGACCCGCGGGTCCTGCGCCAGGGACATGGCCAGCTCGAGCCGCTTGCGGTCGCCCTGCGGGAGCGTGCCGGCCGTGCGCTGGAGCAGGTTGTCCAGGCGAGTGACCTCAGCCAACTCGTGCAGGTATGACGGGATGGTCCGGGGCAGGAAGGTCCGCCACGGGCGCCACCACTGACCACGTCCGGCCTGATACGACAACAGGAGGTTCTCCAGCACCGACAACGACGAGAACTGCCGGGCGACCTGGAACGTCCGGGCGATCCCCGCCCTTGCCCGGCGGTCGGCATCCCACTTGGTGATGTCCTGGCCGTCGAACTCGATGGATCCGCCGGTGGCGCGGTGCTCGCCGGCGAGCGTGCCGAAGAAGGTGGTCTTCCCGGCACCGTTGGGTCCGATGAGCGCACTCACCTGGCCGACCTCGAATGCCGCCGTGGCATCGATCAGCGCCGGCACCCCGGCATACGCCTTGGACATCGCGTGGGTTTCGAGCAGAGTCATGACGCGCTCCTAGCAGCTGTCACTCGCCCCTTGAACGCGGCGAAGCCGCGCTCGAGCAGGCCCATGATCCCGCCGCGCACGAGGACGACGACCACGAGCAGCAGGATCCCGATCCAGATCGTTGCCGTCGTCGAGCCCTGGAACATGCGGGTGGTGAGAATGGTGTAGATGAGGGCACCGACGAACGGCCCCCACATGCTCGAGGTCCCGCCGATGAAGACCATGAAGATGACACTGCCGGACATCACCGTGCCGAGCAGACCGGGGGAGGCGCCCGTCTGTTGCTGGGCATACAGAACGCCGGCGATGCCGCCGATGAACCCGGAGATCATGAAGGCCGACATGCGCGCCACGCGTACCGACGTGCCGAGGGCCGCAGCCTTCACCGGATCGTCACGAACGGCCGTGAACGTCTTGCCCAGCTGGGAACGGTGGATTCCGTAGAGCAGCAGGGCGAGCAGAGCGGTGATGCTGGCGGAGTACCACCAGAAGTGCTTCGGGTCGAACATGTCCGTTCCGAGGACCGGTTGCGTCACGATGCCGAAGATGCCGTCGTCGCCGTGGAAGGTGTCCCGGAAGGTGAAGAGCAGTTGGTAGAGCACCTGCCCCAGGACGAGTGTCAGCATCGCGAACTGGATGCCGCTGCTGTTCCCGGCCAGGACTGCGACCAGGAGCGCGAGGAGCATGCCGGCGACCGCGCCGATCAGAAGGACGAGCAACGGGTTGAGCTGGTGGTCCTTCAGCATCGCCGCGGCGTACGCGCCGGTGCCGAAGAACGCGGACTGCCCGAAGGAGCCGAGGCCGACCCAGCCGAAGAGCACCAGTGCACTCAGCGCGAACAGCCCGTAGATGACGGCGGTGGTCGCCAGCGAGAGGTTGGAGCCGCCGAGGGTCGCAGGGACCAGCACCAGTAGGACGATGCTCAGCACCGCGTGGGGCACCAGTCGATTACGGATCGCCCGTTGCCAGACCGCACCCGAATTCGTCGTGGGCGCAACGGCTTTCGATGGTGATGCTTCCACCGGTCCCTCGACTTCCGTCGTCAAGTCTGCCTGATTCATGCGGAGACCTCCTGTACACGGACACGGCGCGGGCGCAGCGCGATGGCCAGGCCCTGCGGGCGCAGCATCAGGACGGCGGCCATGGCGACGTAGAAGCCGTAGCCCGAGAGGGACGGCGCGTAGGTCGCCAGGATGCCGTCAAGCAACCCGAGCAACAGCGATGCGCCGAAGGCGCCACCGATCGAACCCAGTCCGCCGATGATGATCACCGCGAAGCTCTGCAGGACGAAGAGCTGGTCCAGGCCGGGCCCGATGGAGTACTGCGGTGACGCGAGGCCTCCCGCCATACCGGCGAGCAACCCGCCCGCGGCGAAAACACCGATGGCCACCCAGCGAACCCGGATGCCGAGCGCCTCTGCCATCACGGGGTCGCCCGCGACCGCGGTGGCCTGCTTGCCGAACGACGTCCGGTTCAGCAGCGCCCACAGCGCGAGCCCGAGCAACAGGCCCATGGCGATCATGAAGACGTCGTTGCGGGCGATGACGATGCCGGCGACGTTCCAGGAGCCGGACAGCAACCGCGGCTGGGGCTGCGTCTTGGCCGCCGCACCCCAGATCTGCACGGCGCCGCCGGCGATGATCAGCGAGAGCGCGTACGACGCCAGCAACGACAGCATGTGTTCGGACGGGTCCAACCAGCGGAAGACGACCTCCTCACAGATCGCGGCGATGACTGCCACCGCGATCCCGGCAACGACCACCGCTCCGAGGAACGCCCAGAAACTCTGGACCTGCCCGTGCAGCGCACTGGTCGCGACGTATGCGCCGACCATGAAGAAGCCGCCATGGGCGAAGTTGATGACGCGCATCACTCCGTAGATCAGGGTCAGGCCGCTGGCGGCCAGGAACAGGGGCATGGCGAGGGCCAGCCCGCTGACGATTGCGTTCAGAAATTCGACCATGGCGGCTTCCGTCCGGGCGCTGCTACTTGACGTCGAATCCGGTGGCGCCGTCCGTGTAGGACGCGTCCTTCGGATCGACGATGACCGTGCGCAGGACCTTGATCTTGTCGGGCGCGCTCGCGTCACCCTTGAGCTGACTGATGACCTGTTTCGTGTCGGCCTGATGCGTCGTGGCATCGAGCGTCATCTCGCCCTGGACCGACTGGAACGTCAGGCCGGCCAGCGCTGCCGACACCTTCGACGGGTCGGTCGACTTGGCCTTCTTGATGGCTGCGGCGTAGGCCAGCACGCTGTTGTATGCCGATGCGGCCGTGGCGCCCGGCATGTGCTTGTGCGCCTTCTTGAAGTTCGCGACGAATTTCTTGTTCGTCGGGTTGTCGTACGCCGCCCAGATGTAGTCGTAGCTGTTCCACAGGGTCGAGAACTTGCCGTTGAGCGCCTTGAGCGTGCCCCATGCGTCGCCGGCGGTCCACACCATCTTGTACTTGGAGAGGAAGTTGAAGCTGTTGGCCTGCTGCATGAAGGAGCCGGTGCCGGCCCCGTAGGTGCCGAGGAAGAGTCCGCGGCCGGAGGAATCCTTGTTGACCGCCGACGAGAGCTTGGACACGTAGGGCCGGAAGTCCTGCGAGGACATCGGAACGAAGACGGTCGAACCCATCTTCGGCTTGCCGGGCACCGACTGCAGGTTCTTCTTGAACGTCGTTGCCTGCTGGTGGCCGAAGGAGTAGTCGTAGCCGAAGTAGTCCCAGGTCCGCACCGCCGGCGCGAGCTCGTGCATGATCGTCGGGACCTTCTGGTCGACCGGCTGGTCGGGCGACGAACGCAGCCCGGTCCGGAACACGCCATCGGTGCCCTTCTTGCCGGGCCCACCGGTCAGGGTCGGGTCGACGCATGTCGGTGCGATGAAGACTCCGCCGGTGGACTGGGTGAGGCTCTTGACCGCGAGGCACTCGGTGCTGGTGAAGGTGCCGAACATCAGCTTGTGACCCGCGCTCGCGAGGTCACGGGTGGCCTGCGAGGTCTTCTGCGGGTCGGAGCCATCGTCCTTGATGTCCAGCTTGAGCTTCTTGCCGTTGACTCCGCCGGCCGCGTTGATCACCTTGACCGCGGCGTTCGCGCCGTCCTTCATGTCCTTGCCGTCTGCGGCGAACGTTCCCGTGATGGGTGCGAGCAGGCCCAGGGTGATGTCGCCGCCGGAGCCCCCGGAGCCGTCGCCACTGGAGCTACCGCACGCGGAGGCGGTGCCGGCGACGAGGACCGATGCCGTGACAGTGGCCAGAACTCTTGTCCGTCGCATGATGTGACCTTCCTGGTGTGTTTCTCGTCGGCGAGGGAGTGCCGAACGGGTGGTGAGGGAGTGCCGGGATGCGGCGTGCGGCGCGCGATGAGCCGCGGTTCGAAGTGGTGAACCCGTCGTGCTGTCGGCTGGCGAGGTGACGAGTATCACGTCGCCGGAATCAACAATGACGCGTGTGTCATGTTTCGTCAAGGCTTCCGCCACAACTTTCTGACACGAATATCAGGTTTGATTTGGCCGCGGCGCGGAGGCGCCGAAAACCCGTGCCACCGTTGGGTTCAAGCGCATAGGGTCGCTACAGGAAAGCGACCGGTCGGCTCCATTGCCGACCGGTCGCCTGGTCCGTGGTGGACCTGCGTCAGTGCAGTCCGCCGACCACCAACAGCTTCAGCTCCGTGTAGTCGTCGATGCCGTGCGCCGATCCCTCGCGCCCGGACCCGGACTCCTTCACGCCACCGAACGGCGCAACTGGCGTCGCGATCACGACGTCATTGAGGCCGACCATGCCGAACTCGACAGCTTCACCGACGCGCCAGCCGCGCCGGTAGTCCTCGGTGAAGATGTATGCCGCCAGACCGTAGGGGGTCGCGTTGGCTCGCTCGACGACTTCCTCCTCGGTGTCGAACGAGTAGATCGAGGCGACCGGGCCGAAGATCTCCGTGCAGGCGATGTCCGCGGCTTCGGGCGCGTTCGTGACGATGGTCGGCGCGAAGAACCGCTCGCCGGCCGCGGCACGCGTGCCACCGGTCTCGATCGTGGCGCCCTGCGCGGTCGCGTCGGTCAGCAGCGTCTCGAGCTTGCTGACCGCCCGGTCGTCGATGAGCGGCCCGACGTCGGTGCCGGGCTCGAGGCCGTTACCGATCACCAGCGACTCCGCGGCGGCCTTCAGGCGGCGGACGAACTCGTCGTGGATGGACGCCTCGACATACAGCCGGTTGGCCGAGATGCAGGTCTGGCCGGCGTTTCTGAACTTCGCACCGACGGCACACTTCACCGCCAGGTCCAGGTCGGCGTCGGCGAACACGACGAACGGTGCGTTGCCGCCCAGTTCCATCGTGACGCGTTTGACGGTGTCCGCACTCTGCTTGGTCAGCAGCTTGCCGACGGCTGTCGACCCGGTGAAGGACAGTTTGCGAACCGCCGGGTTGGACGTCAGCTCCGCGCCGATCGGAGCAGGCTGCCCGGTCACGATGTTGAGGACGCCCGGCGGGAGTCCCGCTTCCTCGGCGATGTTGCCGAGCGCGAGCGCCGAGAACGGTGTGAGCTCAGCGGGTTTGACTACCACGGTGCAACCGGCAGCGAGCGCCGGAGCGATCTTGCGCAGGATCATCGAACTCGGGAAGTTCCACGGAGTGATCGCTGCGACAACACCGATCGGCTGACGCAGCACCATGAGTCGACGGCCGTGGGCGTCGGGCGCGAGGATCTCCCCGTTGACGCGGCGACCCTCCTCGGCGAAGTACTCCAGGAAGCTCGCGCCACTGAGTACCTCCGCGCGCGCCTCGGCGAGTGGTTTGCCCTGCTCACGCGTGAGCAGCGTTGCCAACTCATCAGCACCGGCAGTCATGGCGTCATACATGCGCATCATGACGGTGGCGCGCTCCTTGGCGGTGAGTGCCGACCAGGCGGGCAGTGCCGAGGCCGCTGCGTCGATGGCCTCGCGGCACTCCGCGCGGCCCATGTCCGGGACCGTGCCGATGAGTTCGCCCGTCGCCGGGTCCGTCACGTCGATGGCTGCCCCGGAGTCCGCGTCGCGCCAGGCGCCGGCGATGAATCCTTTGCCCTGAATGGTGGTTGGTGATGTCACTGACATGTGTGTCTCCTCGTCCTCAGGGTGCGATCGTGACAACCGCGTCGGCGGCCCAGCAGTCGTCGACGCCGACGATCAGCGGGTTGATCTCGACGGTCTGGTACTTCTCGAAGTGCTCGCCGGTGAACGCGGCGCAGACCGATTCGACGACCGAGACGGCCTTCGGGTGGTCGACGACGCCGACGGCCGCGAGCAGGCGCTCCGCCTCGCCCTCTGCGAGGGGGAGCCGGCGGGTGGTCGACCGGTTGGCGATCTCGGTGGCCGAGCCGCCCAGGCCGACGACGACGTAGCGGCCGAGCACCGGGTCGGTGTTGAGGCCGACGAGAATCTCCCGGCCGAAGACCATCTCCTCCACGAGGCAGCCCTCGACCTGTTCCTCGGCGAGTCCGGCCGCGACGACGTTGGCGGTGATCCGGGCAATGGCGTCCGGCAGCGACTGGGCGTCGGGGACGCCCAGGATGACGCCGCCGATCTTGGCCTTGTGGCTGATCGGCGCGATGACCTTGACTGCGAAGGGTGGCGAGAGCTCGGCCGCTGCCGCGGCACCGTCCTCGCCCGTTGCCACTCGGACGCCACCGACGACGGGAACGCCTGCGGTTGCGACCAGTTCGCGGGAGTCGGCCTCACTGAGGACACCTGCCTCGGGCGCAGCGACGGAGGAGGATGACTTCTCGTGCAGCGGTGCGGGGAAGAGCTTGCCGAGAGCTGCGAAGGTGAGGTGCAGGTTGTCCAGCACCGCGACATGAGGGTGCTGCTCGCGGTAGCTGCGGGTGAACTCGGTGTCCGGGACGGGTGCCATCGCGGTGATGATCAACGGCATCTCGTGCTCGGCGGACAGGCGAGCCAGGTCACCCCAGTTCCACGTGTGCACGGACTCATGGACGGTCTCGGACGGGAACTGGACGCTCCAGGGCATCAGGACGAGGCCCGTGTTCGGGTCGGAGAAGACACAGCCGTTGACGCTCTCATCACCCTCGCGGCGCTTCACGCCGATGACGTCCAACGGGTTGTCGACCAGGGAACCGGGCCCGGCGAGGGCGCGGATCCGGTCGATCGTCGTGTCGGCGAAGGTGGTCAGCTTCACGCCGTACCGATCGGACAAGTCGCTGCTCAGCGCGGCGGCACCGCCGGAGCCGCCGAGGACCGAGACCGCGCGGTCGCGGCCCTGCTTCACGCCGAGCAGCACGAGGGTCGCCAGTCGCATCAACTCGTCGACGCCGTCGGCGCGCAGCACGCCGTACTCGCGCAGGAGTTCCGAGAAGACCGAGTCGGTGCCGGCGATGCTCGCGGTGTGTGACATGACGGCCTTCTGGCCGCGCTCGGAGACTCCGGACTTCAGCACGATGATCTGCTTGCCGAGCTCCCGCGCGGTGCGGAAGGCATCGGCGAGCCGGTCGACCTGATCGCCTCGGACGCCCTCGATGTAGGCGCACACGACCTCTGTCGTCTCGCGGCGCAGCGCGATCTGCAGCGCCTCCGGCACTGCGTTGACGGCACCGTTGCCGGTGGACACGCAGAAGTCGAGACCGAGGCCCTCCTGCGCGCCGGCCGCGACGAACGCCGAGAGCAGCGCACCGCTCTGCGACACGATCGAGACGGGGCCGGTCTTCGCCTCGAGCCATACCGGCTCGGCCACGGCGCAGATCCGGTCCGTGAAGTCGGCGAAACCGACGCAGTTCGTCCCCCACAACCGCGTGCCCGTGCCGCTGACGATGTCGACGAGTTCCTGTTGCAACCGAGCCCCCGTCTCGTCACCGCGTTCGACGAATCCGTCAGTGACACAGACGATGTCGCGTGTCCCGGCTGCGGTGAGGGTGCGCACGACTTCCACCGCGGCCTCCCGGCGGATGGCGATGATGGCGGCTCGTGGTGTCGCCGGAAGCGCCGAGACGTCGGGCACGGTGGCCAGGCCCTGGATCTCTGCGTGGTTGGGCGTGACCGGGATGACCTCGAGCTCCGGGTTGAGGGTGGTGAGGTTGTGTATGGCGCAGGTGGTCCAGAAGTTGCGCGGTGAGGCACCGACGACGGCGACGAGCTGGCGATCCATGGTGTGGGTTGTCTCCTTGAGGGGGTGGTCAGTCGATGCTGCCGGAGCCGGCGGTGGCCGCCTCGGCGGGCCGGGGGATGGAGCCGCCCTCGGCATACCACTCGCGGGCTGCCTTGATGCCGAGTTCGGCAAGGGTGGCCGACATGTGCTCGTTGCCGGCCGAGGTGTGGATGAGCGCGTCCCAGCCGGCGCAGGCCTCGAGCGTGTCGCGGAAGCCCTGCCGGTTCAGGACGTCGTTGGCGGCGCGCTTCTTGATCTCGAGCATGTCGCGCGGGGTCTTGGAGACCTCGTGCGCCAGTTCGCGTGCCCTGGTCAGCACTTCGTCCTCGGGCACCGAGTAGTTCGCGAAACCGCGCGCCGCAGCCTCCGGACCCATCATGAAACTGCCTGCGGTGTAAGAGAGTTCGCGTGCCTTCTTGGAGCCGATCGCGTATGTCGAGACCGGCCCGAGCATGCCACCGCCGATGGGCAGCACCGGCCAGCCGATCTTCGTGTCGTTGCCGACAACGGCGAGGTCCGAGCAGTTCGGGATCAGTGTTGCGCCGCCCATGCAGAACCCGTGGACAGCAGCGACAACCGGCTTCGGGAATTCGAAAACCGCTGTGAATGCGCGCAATTGAGGGCGTAGACGTAACCAGTCCTGGTGGGCGATCCGCTGATGATAGCCACTGTCCTGGCGCTCCGCTGATGGTTGCTTGCCGACGTCCCAGCCGACGCTGAACGCACGGCCCTCGCCGCGGACGATGACGACGGACACTTCATCGTCGACCGCCAGGGACGACAATGCTGACTCGTAGGCCTCGAAGAGCTCGGTATTGAAGGCATTGAGCTTCTCGGGACGGTCGAGCACGACCTCGGCGACTGCGCCGCGGTGCTCGATGCGAACTGGTGACATGGGTTTCCTTCGGTACGGGGGAGGGGTGCGTCAGGCCTGAGAGCGGCCGCCGAGAATGGCGCGTGGCGTGTGCACGAGCATCGTGTCGATCTGTTCCTCGGTGACTCCGGCGGTGCGCAGCGCGGGCAGAACGTCCTCGCTGATGTGCCCGAATCGCCAGTTCGGCAGGTTCTTCGCGCGGTAGTCGGCGGGGAAGTTGTCGCTGTGGCAGGACGTGTCGTGTGAGAGCACGAGGCGGTCGCCATACCCGCGCTCCACGAGATCGACGACCGTCTTGACCCGTCGGTCGAAGTCGAGCCGGCTGTCCAGCCCGAAGCGATCCATCCCGAGGTAGGAACCGTTGTCCAGGACGCGCTGCAGGTAGTCCAGGTCGTCGGTGTCCCCGCTGTGGCCGATGACGACCCGCGTCAGGTCGACACCTTCCTCGGCGAAGATCCGCTGCTGCTCCAGCCCGCGCTCCTTGTGCGGATCGGTGTGGGTGGAGATGGGCGCACCGGTCGCCACGTGTGCCCGCGCGACCGCACGCAGCACACGTTCGACGTCGGGCGTGACACCGGGCTCGTCGGTGGCGCACTTGAGGATCGCAGCACGGATGCCGGTGCCGCCGATGCCTTCGGTCAGGTCGCGCACGAACATGTCGACCATCGGCTCCTCCACGTCCACCAGACGGCCGGGGCCGCGCAGTCGCAGGTAGGTCGGTAATTCGGTGAAGGTGTAGAAGCCGGTCGCCGCGATGATGTTCACCCGGGTGCGCTCGGCGACCTCGCGGACCCGCTCGATGTCCCTGCCGAGACCCAACACGGTCAGGTCGACGATGGTGTCGATACCTGCGGTCTTCAGCGCGTCGAGCTTCGCCACCGCGTCGTCGATACGGGTCGCGTGGTCCCAACTCTCCGGGTAGTTCACCTCGTACTCGTGGTTCAGGACGAAGACGTGCTCGTGCATCAGAACGCGGCCGAGTTCGGCGCTGTCCCTGCTGCCCGCGACGGTGGGAACGCTGACCATTTCGGTGTCTCCTTGGTCGTGCGGGCTGCGTGGCCCGATGAGTCGAATGTTCTTGGGCACCAACGGTTGGCCGTCGTCCTGGACAGTCCTCGATGGTGCAGAACTAAGGTGTTCGCCATTGACAATGACGCGCGTGTCATGTTTAGTCAAGAGCGACTTCCAAAGAGCACCCCCGATCCGGGGGGCCTCGCCGCAGCTGGGTCGCTCGACCCACGCTCCTCACTCACAACTGGAGTTCACATGACCGACCTGGCGAAGCCGCACTACGGCATTTTCAGTCTCTCGAACGTTCCGCCGTGGAACACCCACAATGAGGTCGTCCAGAAGGCGATCGAGCAGATCCAGGTGGCCGACAAGCTCGGCTTCGAAGAGGCCTGGGTCGCCGAGCACAACGGCCGGCGTTACGGCATCATGACCTCGGCGCAGCTGTTGCTTGCCGCGGCGGCCGCTTCGACCACGCGTATCCGGTTGGGGTCCGGCGTTTCCCGTCTGCCGATGCACCATCCGCTGCGTCTGGCGGAGGAATACGCCTACGTCGACCAGCTCAGCAACGGCCGGCTCAACTTCGGTATCGGCAAGGCGTATGACCGGCTGGAGTTCCAGGCCTACGGCATCCCGGAGTCCGAGCGCGACGAACGCTACGAAGAGGTCTTCGAGGTCGTCATGCAGGCCTGGACCACAGGCAAGGTGAAGTTCCAGGGCAAGCACTATCAGGTGCCCGGCCCCGGTGACGTCGCCGACGAGATCGAGCTCTTCCCCGAGGTCTACCAGAAGCCGACCCCGCCGGTGTTCGTGATGGTTTCGGCCAGCGAGGAGTCGCTGCGTATGGCGGCCCGGCGCGGTTTCGCCTTCGTTCTCGGCCAGCGACCGACCCGGGACGACGTGAAGCGTCTCGTGGAGGTCTACCGCGAAGAGGGTCGCGCCGCGGGGCACTCGTTCGATCTCATCGACGAGAACATCGCGCGGTCGTCTCAGCTGAAGGCGATCCACGTCGCGGACAATCGCGAGCAGGCGATCAAGGAGTACCACGAGGGTTACATGTGGTATGTCGGCATCCTGACGAACCGCGCGAAGGTCGGTCTCGGCATCGACGAGCTGACCTTCGACGAGTACATCGAGCGCAAGGCGCTCATCCTGGGCTCGGCCGACGATGTCGCACAGGAGCTCGCCGACTTCCACAGCCACACCGGTCTCGGCGGTCTGGTGGCGTGGTTCGACGCCGGCAGCCAGCCGCAGGACCAGGTGCTGCGTTCCATGACGACGTTCGCTGAGAAGGTTCGTCCCCAGCTCTGATTCACCCGAAATGGATTGCGGTACCGCTGGATCGAGGCGGTACCGCAATCCCGGCCTGCCCGGATCGGGCATCGTAGACAACAGCGGCCCCGCGCGACGGGGGTGCGAAGGAAGGAGGCACCCGTGGACTTCGAGGTCCCCGAAGATGCCCAGGAGGCGGCCCAAGGACTCAATGAGTTCATCGACCGTTATGTCATTCCGCTCGAGGAGAAGAACGCCGACCTGCTGGCCACCGAGCGCACTCGGTATGACGAGACGGGCAGGTTCGTCCCCGAGGTGCTCGAGCTGCGCAAGCAGGTCCGTATCGAGTCGGCCAAAGCCGGTTTCTACACGATGTTCGGTGACCCCGACCTCGGCGGCGGCGGGCTGCCGCCGACGGCGCTCGTGCACGTACAGGAGGAACTGACCAACCACGTCGGGCCACACCGCCCGCTGATCCACGAGAACGTCGTCCCGTCGGTCTTCACCAACGGACTCAGCCCCCTGCTGCTGCACTTGCAGCCGCAGGTCCGTGACAAGTACGTCGACGGCATCGGCTCCGGCGAGAAGACCTTCTGCTTCGGTCTCTCGGAGCCGGGCGCCGGGTCCGACGTGCAGCGGATCCGCACCAAGGCCGTCCGTGACGGTGACGGGTGGGTCATCAACGGCACCAAACAGTGGATCTCGAACGCGCCGTATGCCGACTACTGTGTGCTGTTCGCCGTCACCGATCCGGAGGCGAACAAGGCACGTCGCGGCGGTATCACCGCTTTCTTCGTCGACACGTCCTGGGAGGGCTTCGACTGCAGCGGTGTGGTCACGATCCTCGGGCACAGCGGCACCAACATCGGCATCCTCACGCTGGAGAACCTGCGCGTCCCGGACGATCACATCGTCGGTGAGGTGCACAACGGGCTGGCGCTGGCACTGCTCGGCATCAGCCGCGGTCGGCTGTCGATGTCGGCACTGTGCGTCGGCACCGCGCGGTGGGCGCTCGGCCAAGCGGTCGACTACGCGAACCAGCGCGAGACGTTCGACAAGCCGATCGGGCAGCACCAGGCAGTGCAGATGATGCTCGCCGAGATGGCGATGGACATCTACTCGGCGAAGTCCACTGTCGCCCGGACCGCCTGGCTGGTCGAGAGCGGCCGGAAGAGCATCAAGGAAACGTCGATCACCAAAGCGCTCTGCACCGAGATGCTGGGCCGGGTGACGGACAAGGCGATGCAGGTCCATGGCGGTATGGGCCTGACCAACGAGCTGCGGATCGAGGAGGCGTGGCGGCACGCCCGTGCGCTGCGTATCCCGGACGGCACCGCCGAGATCCAGCGGCGCACCATCGCGATGCGCTTGCTGCGCGGCGACACCGACCTCTAGGAGTTGCTGGTGACCAACATTCATGCGAGTGGCCTCCCGGCGTACAAGGACCTGCCCCGGCTCAACGACATCGGCTCCAACCACTCGTGGGGCGTCTTCGGTGACGATGACGACCTCGGCACATTGAACCTACTGACACCCGAGCGCGTGCGCGATGCGATGACGAATGTCACGAGCGGAGAACGGGTTTCGTTGAGTCTCACCCTCAACGAACCCGACCCGCCACTGTTCCGTCGACAGCCGTTCGAGCACACGGTCAAGAAGTTCGGCAGCATGTATGACGATCGCCTCGACTCTTTCTTCCCGCAGGGCTCGACCCAGTGGGACGGCTTCCGTCATCACCGGGTGCGGCAGCACGGGTTCTACGGCGGTGTGACCGATGAGCCGGCACCCGGCAACCAGCGGCTCAGCATCCATCACTGGGGGATGACGGGCATCGTGGGGCGCGGGGTCCTGATCGACCTCGAGGCGCACCTCGCAGGCGCCGACTACGACCCGTTGGCCGAGCGTCCCATCACCGCCGACGAGGTGCGTGCCGCGGCCGATTCGCAGGGAGTCGAGGTGCGACCGGGCGACGTGTTGTGCATCCGCACCGGCTGGCTGAGCGCCTATCGGGCGTTGGACCACGACGCCAAGGCGGAGATCGCGGCGAAGAAATCCGGCCTGTTCTCCGCCGGCCTGCGGGCGGACGAGTCGATCGCCGAACTCCTCTGGGACTGGCACATTTCGGCGATCGCAGCGGACAATCCTGCTGTCGAGTCGACGCCCGGCGACGCCGCGGTGGGCAGCCTCCATCGCCGCGTTCTGGCGATGCTCGGCATCCCGCTCGGTGAGCTGTTCGACTTCGAAATGCTCCGGAGCGGACTGGCCGAGCAGGGCCGGCGCGATTTCGTCTTCACCGCGGTGCCGTTGGCCCTTGTCGGCGGACTCGGGTCACCCGGCAATGCGATCGCCGTTCTGTGACCGAACCCGCCGACGAGACTCGCGCGGCAAGGCCTGCGTCACTCAGTGGCGCAGGCCTTGCGCGTTCGCGAGGTGCTCGGTGAGCGGCCAGGCGATGTCGGCCTCGCGGCGGGCACCGCGCGTCCAGCTGTCCGGCGCCGGAATCCCCGGTGCGCCGTTGCCGCACTGCTCCCAGTCGAGGAGCACGGTGCGGTGAGCGATCAGCCACACGCCGTCGCGCCGCTCGAAGACATCGAAGTAGCGCAGGCCCTGCATCAGGATCTCGGCGTTCGGGTCGAGCAGTTCCCGACGATAGAGGCAGTAGGTCTCGGCAAACGCCTTGTCCGCGTTGCCTTCCGCTTCGAGAACGACGTGCGGTGCACCCATGAAGTGGTAAGTGCTGCGCAGGTCGGCACCGTAGCGACCGAGGAACGCCATCACCTCGTCGACCGGGCCGTTGGCGCGCCCGTGGTTGTCGATGGCGTCGTCGTGGTAGCAGCTGCGCATCAACGCGCGGTCGCCACGGTCGCACGCGTGCTGGTAGCGCGCCAGGACGTCGGCGATCTCGGCGCGTGCGATCAGTTCTTCGATCCCCATCATGCCGCTTCCTCCCGCCATACGCGGGCCGACGGCTTCATCACTGGAAAGGACTCATAGCTATGACGATTCAAGGATCTACTCCTGTTCGGCGACGTCGCGTCGCACTGGTGACGGGTGCTGCTTCGGGCATCGGGGCTGCCGTGGTGCGGCAGCTGTGCAGCGACGGGCTCGCCGTCGCACTGGTGGACCGGGACGCCGACGGACTCGTGGCCGTAGCCGACTCGGTCGGGGACGCCACGGTGATGAGGGCGGCCTGTGACGTTGCCGACGCCGGCGCCGTCCACGCGATGGTCGACTCGGTGATCGCCTGGAGCGGCGGCCTCGATGTCGTGGTGAACGGTGCCGGCATCCTGGTCCGCGCCGACGTGGATGCCACGACCTCGCAGATCTGGGATCAGGTGATCGACGTCAACCTGAAGGGCACCTTCCAGGTGATCCAGGCGACGCTGCCGTACCTGCGGGACGGCGGTGACACGGCGTCCCGTCGCATCGTCAACATCGCTTCGGGAGCAGCCACCCGGGGTTACGCCTACCCGGCATACTCCGCCTCCAAAGGTGGCGTGACCGCGCTGACCCGACAGGTCGCGTGTGAGGTCGCACCGCTGGGAATCACTGTCAATGCGGTGAATCCGGGCGTTGTGCGCACCGGCATCAACCGTGACTCGTGGGAGGACGAGGCCGTCCGCGGCCGTTGGCAGAAGCTGATCCCGGTGGGCCGGCTCGGTGAACCCGAGGACATCGCGTCGCTCGTCGGTTTCCTGGCGTCCGAGGCGGCAGGGTTCATCACCGCACAGGACATCGGCGTCGACGGCGGACGATCGAACATCACTGTCAGCCCCTGGTGACGGCAGGGCGCTGACCGGAGGCTGCTGCCTCCGGTCAGCTCTCGCTGTCGACATACGAGAGAGCGTCCGAGCACACGCGCGCGGTGTGCACGAGCTGCTCGATCTTGCCCATCATCGACTCGTAGGAGATCTGCCCCGGAGGACCCCAGAGCGTCAACGTGAAGACCAGCCCGTGGCGGGGGTGGAAGACGGGCGCAGTTGCCGCGTGAAACTCGTGTTCCCTTTGCGGACTGAGGAATTCGATGTTGTAGCTGTCGCTCGCCCGGCGGATCGTCTCGCGGAACTCGCGCAGGGCCTCGGAGCTGGAGTCGCGCGCCCGGCGCAGTCCCATGGTCTCGATCGCGGCACCCACCCGGTGCCCGACCGTGTAGCCGTAGCCGCGCTCACGAATGGTGTCGAGCATGCGTTCGGCGCGTTGGGCCTCCTGCTCGGCGTCCTTCGGCAGCTGCGACAGCCAGTAGCTGCGGACGGTGTCCGAACTGTATGCCGCGTGCACGGCACCGACCGGTGGCAGGAACGGCGTCTGCCGACCCACCCGCAGCCGGGACATGTGCGAGCCGTCATTGGCCGCCGCAGTCGTGATCAGGTCACCGTCGTGCAGGACGAGGGCGGTGACCTCGTGACCTGTGTCGGACGCAAGGCGTTCGATGATCGGGCGGGCGACGTCGACGAACCGCAGCTGGTCGAACAACTGCGGAGATCCCACCGCCAGGGACCGCGGCCGGAACGATCCGTAGCCGCCACGGAAGAACAGCAGCGACTCGGTGGGCCGTTGGACGCCCATCCGGACCACCTCGCCGAGTACCAGGTCGTGGTCGCCGGCGTCGCGGACCTCTGAGACCGTGCACTCCATGTAGGCGACGCAGCCGTCGAGGATCGGCAGGCCCAGCGGTGACTCGTGCCAGGCGACGTCCTTGAACTTCTCGTCGCCCGACGATGCGATCCGTCGGCACACGACCTCCTGGTCGGCGGCCAGCACGTTGATCCCGAAAGTGTCGCCACACTCCCGGAGGGCGGCCCACGACTTCGAGGTCTTCGCCGGCAGGAACGCGATGAGTGGTGGATCCAGCGACACCGAGGTGAACGAACCGACGGTCATGCCGGTCGGGGTGCCGTCCGCCTTCCGCGCCGTCACGACTGCGACACCGGTGGGGTAGTGGCCCAGCGTCTGTCGATAGATGCCCTCGTCCGGGGGATAGAGGTTGTCCATTGATCCTGCCTTGTTATTGCGTTGCGGGACCTGCGTATTCGGCCCGATGCCCCGGCGAGTGATGGTTCGCGATCCCACAATGACGCGTGTGTCATGTTTAGTCAAGGGTCTGCACGGCATCTCCCGGATGGGGATCAGATCGCCGTGTAGCCACCGTCGATCACGAGTTCGGAGCCAGTCATGTACCGCGATTCGTCGGATGCGAGGTAGAGCACGCCGTAGGCGATGTCGATGGGCTCGCCGCGATGCCCGAGCGGAATGGAGGCGAGTGTGCGGCGGTTGTATTCCTGTGCCGCTTCCGAGGTGTCGGCGCGCACCGAGGTCTTCGATCCGGTGTCGATCGAGCCCGGGTGCACCGAGTTCACCCGAACTCCGCGCGTCGCGTAGGTCGCGGCATCCGCCTTGGTGAGTAATCGGATGGCGCCCTTGGTCGCGTGGTAGGTCGGAATGAGCGAATTGCCCACCAGTCCGTACATCGAGGACATGTTGACGATGCTGCCGCGACCCGCCTCGAGCATGTGCGGGACCACATACTTGGTGCACAACCAGGTGCCGCGTACGTTGACGCCGAAGACGTGCTCGAACTCCTCCAGGGTGACCTCGTGCGATGGCTTCTTGGGTCCGGGTATGCCGGCGTTGTTGACCAGCACGTCGATCCGCCCGTACCTCTCGGCGACTCGGGCAACAGCCGATGACACGGCTTCCTGGTCGCTGACATCGACGGTCCACAAGAGCTCGTCGGACTGCCCGGCTGCGTTCCTGTCGAAGCCGATGACGGTTGCGCCCTCGTCCCGCAGGAGTGCACGAGTGGCCGCGCCGATGCCCGACGCGGCTCCGGTGACGATGCAGACCTTGCCGTCGACTCTGGGCATGGATGTCTCCTTGTTTCACTGGGTCGGTGTGGCGTACTCGTTGACAATGACGCACGTGTCATGTTTAGTCAAGGGCGACCGTCGAGGTGTGGCACGACGGGGTCGGATCACGTTGTCCACGTGGAGAGGCGGAGGTGGCCGGTGGGACCGCTGACAGGAGTCCGGGTCGTCGAGTTCGGGCAGTACATCGCGGTGCCCGCGGCCTCACAGACCCTGCTGGATCTCGGCGCCGAGGTGATCAAGATCGAATCGCCGCGTGGCGATGCTTCCCGCCACATCGGACAGCACGGCGAGGGAATCGTGCGCGCGTACAACCGCGGCAAGGAGTCGATCAGTCTTGATCTGCGCGACCGCCGTGACTGGCGCGTGGCGCACGAACTCGTCATGGGCGCAGACGTCGTTGTTCAGAACCTGCGCCACGGGGCCCTCGCCGCGCTCGGGCTCGGCCCGAAACAGGTACGTGCCGAAAAGCCTGAGCTGGTCTACGTTTCCGTGTCCGGCTTCCCGCCCGGCTCGCTGTCCCAGGACCGTGCCGGGCTCGACATCGCGGCCCAGGCCGAGAGCGGCATCATGTCGCTGACGGGGGAGCGCAGCCGCGATCCGCAGCGTGTCGGATTCCCGCTGGTGGATGCCGCCACCGGACACGCCGTCGTGCAGGCTGTCACCACCGGTCTCTTCCAGCGGGAACGGACCGGCGAAGGGATGACCGCACACATCTCGCTGCTACAGGTCGCACTGCACATGCAAGCTGCGATGTGGGGAGAGTGGTCGGTCACCGGCACCATGCCACTGCGCAAGGGAAACGGCCAGGACGCGATGGCGCCGGCCGCGGACCTGGTCGCGACGTCGGACGGGATGGTGATGCTCTCGGCATACGTCCAAAGTCACTTCCGCAAGCTGTGCGACACGCTCGGCCACCCGGAGTGGGTGGATGACGAACGGTTCGCCGTCAACGACGCGCGGCGGGCCCATCGCGGTGCGCTCCTCGAGTTGCTGCACGGCGTCATGGGGGAGTGGACCACGGCCGAATGCATCCAGCGACTCGGCGACGCCGGAGTCGTGATCGCCGAGGTGCGAGACTACGAGGCCGTGCTCCGGGCGCCCGACGTGATCGACGGGGGACTGCTGGTCGATGCTCTCGACGAGCGCGGTGCACGGTTCCGGATCCCGGGTCCGCCCTTCTCAGTGGAAGGTTATGACCCGCCGTCCGGCGGCCGAGTGCCCGACGTCGGCGAGCACTCGGAGCGGTATGTCGGCCATGGGTGGCCACACAGCTCGTCCGCCTGATTCACCGAGAGGACACAGAACTGCTCGAGAGGACACGAAAAGTGGGGGTCTCGCGCCCGTATTTCGTGTCCTCTGAGTGTGTTTCGTGTCCTCTCGGCATGGGGCTCAACCGTCGTGGCGGGCGGCCGCGATGAGGTCGCGCTCGTCCGTCGGTGACAGGCCGGCGCGTCGGGGTCGTCCGGGACCGGTGCGAAGTTCCCAGGCGAGCGTGTCGCGAATCGACTCCTCCAGCGGCCGTGTCTCGAGTCCGGCCGCGCGTGCCGCGGCGACGGATCGGGTTGCAAAACCTGCGTATTCGGGCTGCGGCAGCCACAGGGGCAGGCTGCGTTCGCCGGCCCAGGGCTGGATGTTGTGGTCGGTGATCCACTGCTGGTCGACCGCGACGACCTCGCCGTCGTACCCGGCGACCTCCCGTGCCAGAGCAAGGTAGTCGCTGAGTGGGACGTGCTCGGTGGTCGTGTTGAACACGCCGCCGGTGCCGCGCTCCGTGGCCACGACGAGCCACCGTGCGAGGTCGCGTGCATCGATCAACTGGACCGACGTGTCGGGAGCATCCGGCACGAGAACACTGCCGTCGTCGGTGACCGGGTGCGCAAAACGTAACGGCCAGTAGCCGGTTCGGTCGCTGTGATCGCCAGGACCGGTGATCAGCCCCGGGCGCGCGACCAGCGCATTGTCGCCGTATGCCGCGAGCACGGCCTGCTCGCAGGCGACCTTGCACTCGCCGTATTTCTCCGCCTCGAACGGTCCGTCGTACGGCGCAAGCAACGGCGCGGACTCGTCCTGGCCGGGCATATCCTCCTGCGCGTAGACCGAGCACGTCGAGACCAGTGCCCAGTCCGTAACACGGTGCCGGAGCGCGGTCACGGCACCTTTCGCATGAGCCGGCACCATGGTGACGTCGATTGCCGCGTCGAAGGTGCCACCGAGCGCCGAATACGACTCTGGATCATCACGATTCGCGGCGACGAGCGTCGCACCGTCAGGTGCGGGTCGCTCACCGCGTGCCATACAGACCACGTCGTGGCCCTGCTGCAGTGCAGCGCTCACGATCTCGCCGCCGAGCCATGCCGTCCCACCGAGCACCAGAAGTCGCATGCCGTCAGCCGACCATCTCGCCGTGCCCGCCGCAACCCGTCGCTGCTGTGAGCAGCGGCTGGCTAACCTGAGCCACCATGACCTACCGGACGATCGCCGAGCCGTGCACCGGGGAACTCGAGATCAGCCGCTCCCGTTTCCTCGCCGACGTCCGCAGGGTCGAGACCGAGGAGGCCGCCCGAGCGGTCATCACCGAAGTCCGCACCGCGCACCGCGACGCGCGACATCACTGCAGCGCGTTCCTGCTCGGCCCGGACGGCCGGCTGCAGCGCAGCAATGACGATGGCGAACCCTCCGGCACCGCCGGCGCACCGATCCTCGCCGCCCTGCGCGGTTCGGCCCTGTCCGACGTGGTCGCCGTGGTCACCCGCTGGTTCGGCGGCACGCTGCTCGGCACCGGCGGGCTCACCAGGGCGTATGGCGGGGCGGTCGACGCGGCACTACGACACGCGCGGGTCGTCATACGGGAGGAACGCGAAGCGGTCGACCTGGCCGTGCCGCACGCTGATGCAGGACGCATCGAAGCGGAGCTGCGAGCACGGGGCGTGGACGTCACCGGGACCGACTACACCGAGGTCGCGACGCTGCACCTGACGACCGCCGACCCGGACGCGCTGGACGCACAGATCGCCGCGCTGAGCGGCGGCACTGCGGTCGGCATACGGAAGGGTCCCCGCTGGCACGACCTGGACGTCTAGGGTTGGGTTCATGGAGCGGCGGATCTTCGGCATCGAGAACGAATACGGCGTCACCTGCACGTTCGACGGGCAGCGCCGGCTGACGCCTGACGAGGTCGCGCGCTACCTGTTCCGCAAGGTCGTCTCGTGGGGCCGCTCGTCCAACGTCTTCCTCGGCAACGGTTCGCGGCTCTACCTGGATGTCGGCAGCCACCCCGAATACGCCACCCCCGAGTGCGACGACGTACGGGAAGCGGTCATCCACGACAAGGCGGGTGAGCGGATCATCGAGGGCCTGGTCGAGGAGGCACAGGCCCGCCTCGCCGACGAGGGCGTCGACGGCAAGATCTTCGTCTTCAAGAACAACACCGACTCCGCCGGCAACTCCTACGGCTGCCACGAGAACTACCTGATCGGACGCGCGGGGGAGTTCCAGCAGATCTCCGACATCCTGATCCCGTTCCTGGTCAGCCGGCAGATCACCTGCGGCGCGGGGAAGATCGCCATGCTGGGTCACAAGCCGACCTTCTGCGTGAGCCAGCGCGCCGACCACATCTGGGAGGGCGTCAGCAGCGCCACCACGCGGTCGCGGCCGATCATCAACACGCGCGACGAGCCGCACGCCGACGCGGAGCGCTTCCGCCGGCTGCACGTCATCGTCGGCGACAGCAACATGAGCGAGACCACGACGATGCTCAAGCTCGGCTCGGCGCACCTGGTGCTGCGGATGATCGAGGACGGCGTCTCGATGCGCGACCTCACCCTGGAGAACCCGATCCGTGCCATCCGCGAGATCAGCCACGACGTCACCGGGCAGGCGCTGGTGCGCCTGGCCAACGGCCGCGAGTTGTCCGCTCTGCAGATGCAGGCCGAATACTTCGAGCGGGCGAGGTCGTATGTCGACAGCCGCAACCTCACCGACGACCTGACCAAGCGGATCATGGATCTCTGGGAGCGCACCCTCACCGCGATCGACACCGGCAACCTCGGTCTGGTCGACACCGAGATCGACTGGGTGATCAAGCACAAACTGCTCGACCAGTATTCTGCGAAACACGGTCTGGCACTTGACGATCCGCGCATGCTGCAACTCGACCTGACGTACCACGACATCAATCGCGAGCGCGGCTTGTTCTACCTGCTGCAGCGGCGCGGGAAGGTCGCGCGGGTGTGCTCGGACGTCGAGGTGTTCGAGGCCAAGACCTATCCGCCGCAGACGACGCGAGCCAAGCTGCGCGGCGATTTCATCCGTGCCGCGCAGGCGGCCCGGCGTGACTTCACCGTCGACTGGGTGCACCTGAAGCTCAACGATCAGGCGCAGCGCACCGTGCTCGTCAAGGACCCGTTCACCGCCGGCGATCAGCGCGTGGACCGGTTGATCGAGGGGATGTAGGGACCCCGCGGCACCCCGCCTCATACCCCGGCCACAGGGGGCTTCGTTAGGGTGGCGCACGGTCAACACATCCCACACACTCCCAACGCATTCATGAGGTTCTTCGACGTGCGCCGTATCCCGATCCGCCTGCTTGCCGCCGGCACCCTGCCCGTCCTGTTGCTCGCCGGTTGCGGCAGCAGCTCCTCCAACGGCAGCGGTTCGTCGTCGAAGGCGGGTTCCTCGTCGAAGGCCGCGACCGCGAGCAAGTCGACGTCACAGCCGCCATACACCGTGGCCGCGAAGGACGTCTCACCGATCAGCGACGTGAAGGTCAAGACCACCAAGGGCAAGAGCCCGGAGATCACGCTCGGCAAGAAGCCGTTCCAGGTCAACAAGACGACCGTGTCCGTGAAGTCCGAGGGCACCGGCCCGGCGGTCAAGGACACCGACCTGGCCGATGTCAGCTACGTCGCCGTCGACGGACGCACCGGCAAGACCCTCGCCGACACGTTCGCCAACGCCGCGGGCCCGATGTATCTCAAGGACCCGTCGCAGTTCCCGGGTCTGGTCAAGGCCATCAAGGGCAAGAAGGTCGGCACCACCGAGACCATCGCGGTACCGCCGAAGGAGGCCTTCGGTGCCGAGGGCAACTCCCAGCTCGGCGTCACCCGCAAGGACTCGGTGGTCTTCTACCTGAAGATCAACGGCGCCCGCCCGAACATCGCCACCGGCAGCCCGGTCGCGCCCAAGTCGGGTATGCCGACCGTGAAGTGGAACGGCACGACGAAGCCCGCCACGATCACCATGCCGGACACTGCCGCGCCGAAGAAGCTGCAGTCCGCGAACCTGATCAACGGCAACGGCCCGAAGGTCAAGAAGGGCCAGACCCTGACCGCGCTCTACACCGGTGTCATCTGGACCAAGGGCAAGGCCGGCAAGGTCTTCGACTCGACGGGCAACACCGGCCGGTATGGCGTGCCGGCCAGCTTCCCGATCGGCGTGGGCAAGGTCATCCCGGGCTGGGACAAGGCGCTCGTCGGCAAGAAGATCGGCGACCGGGTGGAGATCGTCATCCCGCCGTCCGACGGTTACGGCACGAAGGGCAACCCGCAGGGCGGCATCAAGGGCACCGACACGCTGGTGTTCGTCGTCGACATCGTCGACGCGAACTGACCGCCCCGAACCCCACAGACGAAAGAGGAAGCAATGCCGTTCGACCCCAACACCACCAAGCCGGAGATCGACTTCCCGGGTGCCGAGCCGCCCACCGAGCTGATCAGCGAGGACATCAGCGTCGGTGACGGCGCCGAGGCGCAGGCCGGCGACCAGATCCAGGCGCACTACGTCGGTGTCGCCTGGTCCTCCGGCGAGGAGTTCGACGCGTCCTGGAACCGCGGCGCACCGCTGGACTTCCAGGTCGGCGTCGGCCAGGTCATTCCGGGCTGGGACCAGGGCATCCTCGGCATGAAGGTCGGCGGCCGGCGCAAGCTGACCATCCCGCCGCACCTGGCGTATGGCGAGCGCGGCGCCGGCGGCGCGATCGGCCCGAACGAGACGCTGATCTTCGTCGTCGACCTGGTCTCGACCAAGAAGCCCGGCGCGGGTCGGGCCTTCGGCCTATAACAACGCGGCGACCGGCTCGAGCCCGACGATCAGCTCGTCGAGCTCGGCCGCGCTGAGCACGTCGTAAGGAGCCACCGCCAACTGGTCGGTGGCTTCTTCGATGCTCTCCCGGATCCTCCGGCCGGCGTCGGTGAAGCCGCTTGCGGGATCGACGAGTCCGCGATCGCGCAGGCCGTCGATGACGGCGGCGAGTTGCTGCGGCGGCAGGTGGTGGATCCGCCCGAACCGCTCCGGCTGGATGTCGTGGGCGAGCGCGTAGAGGACGTGTGCCTCGGTGCCGCCGATTCCGTGGGCCACGAGTGCGGCGTTGTGGCCGTCACCCCGGTGCTCGCGCAGGAGCGTCGCCGCATGCCAGAGCTTGGCCACTGGTTCGTCCGGCACGTCGAGTGCCCGGAGCCCGGCATACAACGGCCGGCCCGTGGTCGGCGCGCTGACCGCCGCCCGGGTCGCGAGGTCGGCGAGCCGCGGCAGGCCGGGGGAGTCGGCGAGTTGCCCGATCTGCTGCCGCAATGCGGCCGCACTGCCTCGTTCGCGTATGGCGAGTGCCTCCTCCGGTGTGATCTTCCCCCACACCCACGGGATGTGACGCGCGACCTCACCGTCGGCGAAGTTGTAGAAGACCGCGTGGACGACCTCGGCGGGTGCGAGCCCGAGGGGGGCCGCGCGGCCGGCGAAGTAGCCGTCCCAGTAGTTGCGCATGCCGACGGCCAGGAAGTGCTCGTTGGTGATCTCGGTGAAGGTGACGCAGCCGATGGCTTCAACCAACTCGGCCATGCGGCGGACCTTGGACTGCGGGTGTGACGGTGACGGTGACATCGCGTGCCTTCTCCTCTGTTGGTGACTGCGCCCTCTGTGGCGTCGTCTCACTCTTGCGACGAACGGCGTCGCCCGGATACGACAGCCCCGATCCGATCTGTAGCGTGACGAGTATGGGTGAGCCACAGGTAACTGACGAGTTCAACGTCGGCATCAAGTCCCACGAGGACGGTGGGGGAGAGAGCACCCTCACCGTCGTCATCGCGCTGGTCGCCAACACCCTGGTGGCGATCGCGAAGACCATCGCGGCGATCATCACGGCGTCCGCGTCGCTGGTGGCGGAGGCCGCGCACTCCTGGGCGGACGCCGGGAACGAGATCTTCCTGCTGCTCGCCGACAAGCGCTCACGCAAGGTTGCGGATCCGCAGCACCCGCTGGGCTACGGCCGGGAGGCCTATGTCTGGTCGCTGTTCGCGGCGCTGGGGCTCTTCGTCGCTGGTGCCGCGGTGTCGATCTGGCACGGCATACAGGAGCTGATCCAGCCGGAGGCTGCCGGCGATTTCCTGATCGGATACATCGTCCTGGCGATCGCCTTCGTCCTGGAGAGCATCTCGTTCCTGCAGTCGGTCCGCCAGGCACGCGGTGAGGCGACGCACTACGACCGGGACCTGCTCGAGCACGTGCTGGCCACCTCGGACCCGACCCTGCGCGCGGTGTTCGCCGAGGATGCCGCGGCGCTCGTCGGCCTGGTGCTGGCGGCAGCCGGGTTGGGCCTGCACCAGATCACCGGCTCGCCGACGCCCGACTCCATCGGTTCGATCCTGGTGGGCTGTGTGCTCGGTGTCGTCGCCGTCATCCTGATCCGGCGCAACGTCGGTTTCCTGATCGGTGAGGAGGTGTCACCGGAGGTCCGTCGTGCCGCGCTGAGTGCGCTGCTCGCCCTGCCGGAGGTCGCCCGGGTGACCTACCTGCGGCTGGAGTTCGTCGGTCCGCGCCGCGTCTACCTGGTCGGTGACGTCGACCTGACCGGTGACCGTGCCGAGCACGTCGTGGCCGATCGGCTGCGGGCCCTGGAGGCGAAGGTCAGTGCGAACCCGGCCGTCGCCGGCACCGTGCTGAGCCTGTCCGCCGACGACGAGCCGTCCCTGACCATCGATGACCCGACCCCGACGGTCTGACGTGTCGTACATCCGTCCGGACATGAGATAGCGTTTCTTCCATGGCTCCTCCGTCGCCCGCCGCCAAGACCGAGCGGTTGCTCAATCTGGTGATCTGCCTGCTCTACACCCGTCAGCCGCTGGCGAAGACACGGATCCGCGACGCGGTCCCGCAGTATGGCGAGGCGGCCTCCGACGAGGCCTTCGACCGGATGTTCGAGCGTGACAAGGACGAGCTGCGCGAGCTCGGCATACCGCTGCGGATGGAGCCGCTCGACGCGTTCTTCGACGACGAGACCGGTTACCGCATCGACCGCCGCGAATACGCGCTGCCGGAGTTGCGTTTCGAGCCGGACGAGTTCGCGGTGCTCGGCCTGGCCAGCCGGACCTGGCAGCAGGCCAGCCTCGCCGGCGCGGCCGCGACAGCGCTGCGCAAGCTGGAAGCCGCCGAGGTCGAGCGTGACGTCAACTCGCTGGTCGGACTCGAGCCACGCGTCAGCACCACCGAACCGGCCTTCAACACCGTCAAGGACGCGGTGCTGCGCCGCCAGGCGATCGGCTTCACCTATCGCAAGGCGGGTGGCGACTCGTCACCTCGCCGGCTGCAGCCGTGGGGGGTCGCCAACTGGCACGGGCGTTGGTACGTCACAGGATTCGACCTCGACCGGCAGGCACCGCGCGTCTTCCGGCTGGGCCGGATCGACGGTGCGGTCAAGCGGTCCGGCAAGCCCGGAGCGTATGACGTGCCGGCCGATCACGACCCCGTCGCGATGATCGACGGCACCGAGAGCACGCCGCCGTCCGAAGCGGTCGTGCTTGTCCGGGAGGGCGCCGGCAACACCCTGCGCCGGCGGGCCAAGCGGACCGAGCAGGACGGATCCGGCACCACCTTGGTGCTCGACTTCACCGACCCGGGCGCCTTCGCGGACGAGATCGCCGGGTTCGGTCCCGCGGTCCGGGTGATGTCACCCCCGGAGCTGGTGGATCAGGTCGTATGCCGCCTGCGCGGTGCGCTCGACCGGAACGGAGACGTGTGATGGCAACCCCCGAGAGCGCGACCGCACGACTCGGCCGGTTGCTGACGATGGTGCCCTGGCTGGTCAACCGGCAGGGCATCGACATCGCGGAGGCAGCACAGGAGCTCGGCGTCACCACCGAGCAGGTGGAGGCCGACCTGGCCCTGCTGTTCGTGTGCGGCACGCCGGGCCACATGCCCGATGACCTCATCGAGGCCGAGTGGGAGCAGGGGCGGGTGTTCCTGCGCAACGCCGAAACGATCGCCCGACCGCTGCGACTCGGCCTGGACGAAGCGACCGCACTGATCGTCGGCCTGCGCACGCTGGCGGCGGTGCCCGGCCTCGACGAGCGGGACGCGGTCGACCGGGCCCTCGCGAAACTTGTTGAGGCAGCGGGTGACTCGGGCGCGGCCAGCGATCGGGTCCGCATCGCACTGGAGTCCGAGGTGCCGTCCGACACCCTGACCACGATGCGCGCGGCGGTCGCGGGGCACAAGCGCCTGCACCTGCGTTACGTCGTACCGTCTCGTGACGAGACCACCGAGCGCGACGTCGACCCGATGCGGGTGGTATCGCTCGACGGCAACTGGTACCTCGAGGGCTGGTGCCACCGGGCCACCGATGTCCGCCTCTTCCGGCTCGACCGCGTCGCGTCGGTGGAGGTCCTGGACGTCGACGGGACACCTCCCACGGAGGCACGCCCGCGCGACCTCGGATCCGGACTGTTCACCCCGGGCCCGGACGACCTGACGGCGGTCGTGGAGTTGTCGCCGGACGCCGCGTGGGTCGTCGACTACTACCCGGTCGACACCGTGCAGCGCGGAGCCGACGGTGTGCTCACCGCGACGTTCCGCACCGCCGACCTGCGCTGGCTGCGGCAGCTGATGTGGCGGCTGGGGGAGTCGGCTCGTGTCCTGGAGCCGGCATCGCTGCGTGCCGAGGTCGCCGATGGCGCGCGAGCAGCGCTGGCGGCCTACGAGTCGTGAGCTGGTGGCAATGGGTGCTGCTCTGGTTGCTGCTGGCTGTGTCCGGCACGGTCTACATCGGGTGGCGGGTATGGCGACTGTGGGCGCCGCTGAAGCGTCTGGGCGCCGAGCTGACGCTCGCCCAGGAGCAACTGGCTGCGGTCGAGGCGAAGATCGACGAACTCAACGAGCAATTGAGGAGTGTCGATGACCTTGCAGTGCTGCAGGATCCGGCAGAATTGCGACGTCACCGGTCCCAGCTGAAGGTGCAGCAACGCCAGCAGCGTGCGGCTCGCCGCAAGTCGCGACGCCCGGAGTGGGCGCATCACGTAGAGTGGTGATGACGGTGCCGAACGTCACTTGTTCGCGCACGAAAACCATCAGGAGCTAGTTATGTTTCGTGGAGCCCTAGAGCCGTGGCACCTTCTTATCCTCGTGCTCATCGTGGTCATCCTCTTCGGTTGGAAGAAGCTGCCCGATGCGGCCCGCAGCCTGGGTCGTTCGGCGCGCATTCTCAAGAGTGAGCTCGGCGACGACGACCACAAGAGTTCTGCTTCCGGTCAGACCGTGCCCGGGCAGGCGGAGCCGCAGGCCGGCAGCGCCCCCGGGGAGGCGCCGGTGCCCGGTGCGTCCGGTTACCCGCAGCAGGGTCAGCAGTCCGCTCCGCAGCAGCCTCAGCAGGGATACCAGCAGCAGGGTTACCAGCAGCCGCAGCCCGGCCAGCCGGGTTACCAGCCGCAGCCGCAGCAGCAGGGTCAGCCCCAGCAGCAGGCACCGGCGGGGTACCCACAGCAGGGCAACAACGCGGGCACCGGCAACTGATCACCGTCCCGTAGGGACCTACTGCGCAGGACGACACATCACATATGGCCCTTTTGCGGCGTAAGGACAATCCGGAAGGCCGGATGTCCCTCGGCGAACACTTCCGTGAGTTCCGTCGACGTGCCCTGATCGCGGCGATCGCCATCGTCGTCGGTGCGATCCTCGGCTGGATCGTCTACGACCAGCACCTGGTGCTGTTCGGTCATCGCTTCGGCACGCTCGTCGACTTCATCCAGCATCCGCTGGCCGAGGTGCACAAGCGCCACCCGAACGCCGGCGACCTCAACTACAGCGCCAATGGCGTGTCGGAGGCCTTCAGCCTCAAGTTGAAGGTTTCGCTCTGGTTCGGTGTCATCGTCACCAGCCCGATCTGGCTGTGGCAGCTGTGGGGGTTCCTCGCTCCGGGTCTGACCAAGAAGGAGAAGCGGGTCTCCCGTGGCTTCCTCGCGGTGTCCGTGCCGTTGTTCCTGGCCGGGTGCTGGGCGTCGACCCTCGCACTGCCGAACGCCATCGAGTTCCTGCTGGGCACCACGCCGGAAACCGACCGGAGCGCCAACTTCACCGACGCGCAGAAGTACTACACGTTCATCATCAAGTTCGTGCTGGTCTTCGGGTTGGCCTTCCTGCTGCCGGTCTTCCTGACCGGTCTGAACATGCTCCGGATCCTGCCGGGACGGATCATGCTCAAGGGCTGGCGGGTGGCCGTCATGGCGATGGCGGTGTTCTCGGCGATGATGAGCCCGTCGCCGGACGCGTGGTCGATGCTGGCGCTGATGGTGCCGATGATCGTCCTCTATTTCGCGGCCGTCGGCATCGGGTTCTTCCTGGATCACCGTCGGGCCAAGCGTGAGGACAAGGCACGATCCGAGTCGCTCGACGTCCCGGACGACGAAAAGTCCCAACTCTGACAATGCAGTCGAAGTAGCCTGCCGCCATGACGGAATCCATGGAACGCCAGGAGAATTCCGCTGCCCAGCAGGGGTTCGACTCGACGCACTTCAGCCGCTTCGCGGCCGGCTACGACTTCCCGTTCGATGAGTTCCAGCGGCTCGGGATCGAGGCCGTGCAGTCCGGCCGCAGTGTGCTGGTCGCAGCGCCGACCGGGTCGGGCAAGACGATCGTCGGCGAGTTCGCGGCATACCTGGCGCTGCACACGGGTCGCAAGACCTTCTACACCACGCCGATCAAGGCGCTGTCCAACCAGAAGTACGCCGACCTGGTGGCCCGCCATGGTGCCGAGAACGTCGGCCTGCTGACCGGCGACTCGTCGATCAACGGCGAGGCGCCGATCGTGGTGATGACCACCGAAGTGCTGCGCAACATGATCTACGCCGGCTCCGCGACGCTGGGCCGACTGGGCTTCGTGGTGATGGACGAGGTGCACTATCTCGCCGACCGGTTCCGCGGTGCCGTGTGGGAAGAAGTCATCGTCATGCTCGCGCCCTCGGTGCAGCTCATCTCACTGTCGGCGACGGTCAGCAACGCCGAGGAGTTCGGCGACTGGCTGCGCGAGGTCCGCGGCGACACGGAAGTGATCGTCGAGGAGCACCGTCCGGTGCCGCTGTGGCAGCAGATGATGGTCGGTCCGTCCCTGATGGACCTGTTCGTCGACGACGGCAAGGAGAAGCTGCGCGTCAATCCCCATCTGCTGCAACGGATCGAGCAGATGGACCGCGAACGCCGCGACCAGCGTCACGGCCGGCGGGAGGATGCCGGCGCGCCACGTGGCCGCCGCGGTCGCCCCCGCGGTGGTTCGGATCGTGGGCCCGTCCGCAGCGGTCGTCCCAGCAGGGGCCCGAGCCGTCCGCAGGTCATCGAGGCGCTCGACCATGACGGGCTCCTGCCGGCCATCACCTTCATCTTCAGCCGGGCCGGATGCGAGGGAGCCGTCGCCCAGCTGCTCGCCTGGGGCACCAAACTGATCCCGGACCGCGCCGGCCTGAAGGTGCGTCGCCTCGTCGAGGAGCGGGTCGCCGGCCTGCCCGAGGAGGACCTCGCGGTGCTGGGCTACTACGACTTCGTCGAAGGGCTCAGCCGCGGGTTCGCCGCGCACCACGCCGGCATGCTGCCCATCTTCCGGGAGATCGTCGAGGAGCTCTTCACCGACGGCACCATCAAGGCCGTTTTCGCGACCGAGACGCTGGCACTGGGCATCAACATGCCCGCACGAACCGTCGTCATCGAGCGACTGGTCAAGTACAACGGCGAGACGCACGCCGACGTCACCCCGGCCGAATACACCCAGCTCACCGGCCGCGCCGGGCGACGCGGCATCGACTACGAGGGGCACGCCGTGGTGCTGTGGGCGCCCGGTGTCGACCCGCACGACGTCGGTGGCCTGGCATCGACCCGCACCTACCCGTTGCGGTCGTCGTTCGTGCCCACATCGAACATGGCGGTCAATCTGGTCGACAAGGTCGGCCGGTGGCGGGCGGGACAGGTGCTCGAGCAGTCGTTCGCGCAGTTCCAGGCGGACCGGTCGGTCGTCGGGTCTGCGCGCGCCATACATCGCAACGAAGAGGCACTCGAGGGGTATGCCGAGGCGATGCGCTGCCACCTCGGTGATTTCGCCGAATATGCCGCACTGCGAAGGGAACTCACCGATCTGCAGAAGTCCGCGGCGAAGCAGCGATCGGCCAGCCGGCGAGCGGCGACGGCGGTCTCACTGGAGCAGTTGGAGCCCGGCGACATCGTCCGGGTGCCGGAAGGTCGCCGGGCGGGCTACGCCGTCGTCGTTCCGTCCGGGCGGGGCAAGCGCGGTGGGGACGACGCGCCGTCGATCATCAACGGCGACGGCCAGCTGCGGCGCCTCAGCGACACCGATGTCTCCGACGTGGTGGAGCCGGTCAACCGCATTCCGGTGCCACGCAACTTCCAGAGCCGGTCACCCCGCGCACGTCGCGACCTCGCCGCGTCGATGCGCACGAAGTTGCGCCTGGAGCCGCCGCCGAGCCCGGCGGAGCTACGTGCCGCGGAGCTGGCCGCACAGGAGTCGTCCACCGCGGAGATCGAGCGGGTGCAGGCCGCGTTGAAGTCCCATCCGTGCGATGACTGCCCCTACCGCGAGCAGCACGCGCGGTGGGCCGAGCGCTGGTGGAAGCTGCGTCGCGAGACCGACGGCCTGCAACGCCAGGTCGACCGGCGTACCCACTCGGTCGCGCGCACCTTCAACCGGATCTGTGACCTGCTGGCCGAGCTGGGTTACCTCGACCAGGACGGGGCCACGGTCACCGACCGGGGTCGGGTGCTGCAGCGGATCTACACCGAGAAGGACCTGCTGGCCGCCGAATGCCTCGAGCACGACGTATGGCGCAGGCTCGACGCGCCGTCCCTGGCGGCAGTGGTCTGTGCGCTGATCTACGAGGCACGACGTGAGGTGTCCGGGGAGGAAGTGCGCATGCCCGGCGAACAGGTCCGGGACGCGCTGGCGGAGATGACGACCATCACCCGCGGCCTGCAGGACTCCCAACGCCGGCTCGGGCTGACGCCGATGGGCGACCTCGACCCGGGTATGACGTGGGTGATGCACCGCTGGGCGAGCGGCGGCCGCTTGGAGACCGTGCTGCGGGACACCGAGCTGTCCGCCGGCGACTTCGTACGCCGCTGCAAGCAGGTGGTCGACCTGCTGGACCAGATCGCCGACGCGTCGCCGCACGACGGGGTGCGGCGGACCGCCCGCACGGCCATCGCCAAGGTCAGGCGCGGAGTGGTCGCAGCCGACCGACTCGACTAGCCGCATCGCCGCGTGTAACGGGTGCGGCCGACGCGCGACATGGCAGGATGCGTGCCATGGCGTTCTCGGCAAAGCACCTCGCACGTGGCGAACAGATCGACCTCGAGTTGCGCACCCACATCAAGGAGATCTTCTTCCCCCTGGTGATCGGTGTGGTGACCGTCGTCGTCGCGCTGGCCGCGTCGATCTGGTTCAGCGACAAGGGCTGGTCCGGCTGGGCCACACTCGCGCTGTGGATCGTCGCCCTGCTCATCCTGCTCGTGCTCGTGCTCGTGCCGGTGCTGCGCTGGATGACCACCATCTACGTCATCACCAACCGCCGGCTGATCACCCGCCGGGGCATCATCAGCAAGTCCGGACGTGACATCCCGCTCTACCGGATCAATGACGTGTCCTACGAAAAGACCCTGCTGGACCGCATTTTCGGCTGCGGCACGCTGATCATCAGTGACGCCAGCGAGCAGCGCGGCGTGCCGTTGCACGACGTTCCGCACGTGGAGGACGTGCAGGTCCGCCTCAACGAACTGCTCTACCACCAGGACGACGGCGGGGACGACGACGGCACCTTCCCGCCGAACGATCCTCGTAACCCGCGTCGCCAGTAGCCGGTCAGCGCCACTGAGCCATCAGGGCAACTGCAGCGCCTTGAGCAATCGCGCGACCGGGGTGGTCAGGTCGTGCTGCTCGGTCAGCTCCCGCAGCCTGCCCGGGTCAGCAATCTGCTGGGGGAGTGCGCAGCTGAATCCCGTTGGCAGCTCTATGTTCTTGACGACTTCGACCACCGCGGGCGCGGCGTCGAGGTAGGACTCGGCCGCCTCCAGGCGCTTGCGCTGCGCACCCTTCAGCAGCGGGTCGCCGTCGGCGATCGCGGCACGGAGGGTGGCCAGGTCGCCATACCGATTGATCAACGTGGCCGCGGTCTTCTCGCCGATGCCGGCCACGCCCGGCAGGCCGTCGCTCGAATCACCGCGCAGCACAGCCATATCCGCGTATGCCGCGCCGGTCGCGACCGCGTATTTGCGCTCCAGGAACGCCTGGTCGATCAGGTCGGGGTCGCGCACCCCGCCGCGTGCGGTGTAGAGCACGCGGACGCTCTGCGCGTCGTCGACCAGCTGGAAAAGATCCCGGTCGCCGGTCACCACGTCGACCTGGGCACGGCCGTGCGCGCCGACCGCCAGCGTGCCGATGACGTCATCGGCCTCGTAACCGTCGATCCCCAGGCGCGTGATGCCCACGGCAGCCAGCACGTCGACGATGACCGGCACCTGCGGGGTGAGATCCTCCGGTGACTCCTCGACACCGTCCGTGCCCTGCAGCATCCGGTGGGTCTTGTATGACGGAATCGCCGCGACACGGAACGCCGGTCGCCAGTCGTTGTCCCAGCAGGCCACCAACTCGGTCGGTGCATGGTCGGTGACCAATGTCGCGATCATGTCGATGAAGCCACGAATCGCGTTGTTGGGCATGGCATCCGGTGTGGCGCGTCGGTCGGGCACACCGTAGAAGGCTCGGAAGTAGAGACTCGCGGAGTCCAACAGCATGAGGCGAGGTTGCATCGGTACATCTTGACACGCCGATTCGTCCCTGATCGCCCTGTCCGACCGCGTTCGTTCGCCGTCCTGCGGCCGGTCGGTGTGTCAGAGCCCTACAGTTCAGGCATGGAGGAACTCGACAAGCAGATCGCGCGCCTGCTGTCGCAGGACGGCCGCCTCAGTTACACCGACCTGGGCAAGGCCACCGGCCTGTCGACGTCCGCGGTGCACCAGCGGGTGCGCCGGCTGGAGGAGCGCGGGGTGATCCGGGGCTACCGGGCCGTGGTGGACCACGAGGCCGCCGGCATACCGATGACGGCGCTGATCTCGGTCACGCCGTTCGACCCGTCAGCACCCGACGACATACCGGACCGGCTGCGGCACCTGACCGCCATCGAGTCGTGCTTCTCCGTCGCCGGGGGAGAGAACTACGTGCTCAAGGTGCGGGTGGCCAGTCCGAGCGCACTCGAGACGCTGCTCGCCGAAATCCGTTCCGCAGCAAGCGTTACGACGCGAACCACGGTGGTGCTCAGCACACCCTGGGAGGACCGCTCGCCGCTGTCCGACTGAGTCGGCGGACGCCGCCATTCAGATTCAGCGTGCGACGGCGGCGACCCGAGCGCCGGTCGCCGCCACGAGGTCGGCAGGCGTCAGTTCGATGTCGAGGCCGCGCCGTCCACCACTGACCAGGATCGTCTCGTGTGTCGTCGCGGAGGAGTCCAGCACGGTGGCAAGCCGACGTTTCTGCCCGACCGGGCTGATCCCGCCGACGAGGTACCCGGAGCTGCGTTCCGCGGCACTCGACTCGGCGAGCGTTGCCCGCTTGCAACCGAACTCGCGGGCGAGCGCCTTCAGATCCAACTGGCGATCGACCGGCACGATCGCCACTACCAGACCTTTGTCTGCGGCCCGATCCGTTTGCGCGACAAGGGTTTTGAAGACCCGCTCAGGCTCGACCCGAAGAGCCGCCGCAGCTTCCAGCCCGTAGGACCCGGCATCCCGGTCGTGCTCGAACTCGTGGGCGGTGAAGTCGATGCCGGCGCGGCGCAGGGCGAGGGTCGCGGGTGTTCCGGCGGGCTGGGAATGGCGGCGAGATGACACGCCTACATCATGTCGTGCGGCGTGTTGCGCGCGACACGCCGGTCATTCCTGAAGAAATTCTGAGTATGGGGACCGCTCTGACCTGCGCAAACGCGCGTTTATGCAGGTCAGAGGGCTGTTGACACTGACTGACGTCCCGGTAAATTCTTCCTCAACGTTCGGGGCACGCCACGGCGGATCCGCGAACACAAAGGTGCCGTAGATGGGCCCCTCGTCTAGTAGAAAACGTGCACGCTGTGGGAGACCTGCGTGTATTGGTCCCAACGACGAGGGCCCGTCTGCGAGCCATCTCCCGGCGTGGCTCCGCCGCTTCCACCGTTGCTCCGAAACCTCACGTAGTCCCGGTTAGGCTTGGCCGGTGATCTCCCGCCTTGCCCTTGCTGTCGCGGGCGGGCTCTGCCTGTGGCTGTCGTTCCCGGGTCCCGCCGTGTGGCCCGCCGCGATCGTCGGTGTGGCGTTGCTTGCTTTGGCCACCAAGGGAACTCGTGCACGCGCCGGCTTCCTGCTCGGCCTGGTCGGCGGTTTCGCCTGCATGGGACCGACCCTGCATTGGGCGGGCACCTACGTCGGTGCCGTGCCATGGCTCGCGCTGTCCATCACGGAGTCGGTCTACCTCGCGTTGATGGGTATGGCGTGCTCCCTCGTGCAGTCCGCCCGTCGCTGGGAGTCGCTCCCGCACTGGCTCTCTCCCGCCGATGGGCCGCACGTACGACCGGTGGCGATCGCGTTGCTCTGGGTGCTGCAGGAGGCCGTGCGCGATTCGATGCCGTTCGGTGGTTTCCCCTGGGCGCGGCTCGCCTGGTCGACCGCGGGATCGCCGATCGCACACCTGGCGTCGATCTTCGGCGCACCCGGGCTGACCTTCGTCGTCGCACTGCTCGGTGGCTGGCTCGCCCTGACCATCGACCGGGTCCGACGAGGTATGCCGCCGGCCCGCGCCATCCTTCCTCGGCTCTGGCCGGTCGTTGCCGGCCTGGCGGTGCTCGGGGTAGCGGTCGTCTATCCCACGCCGACGAGCGGCAAGAAGATGCAGGTTCTCGCCATACAGGGGAACGTGCCGACCGCCGGCCTGGAGTTCAACGCCCAGCGTCGCGCCGTCCTGGACAACCACGTCAAGGTCACCGACGCCGCTGCGCAGAAGATCAAGGCCGGCACGATGAAGGAACCGGCCCTGGTGATCTGGCCGGAGAACTCCTCGGACATCGACCCGACCCGCAATGTCGACGCCGGCACCGAGATCGTCCGCACCGTCGACGGGATCGGGGTGCCGTTGATCGTCGGGGCCGTGCTCAGCGAGCCGGCACCGAAAACCAGCAACACCTCGTTGCTCTACCTGCCGGACAAGGGCATTGCCGCTCGCTACGTCAAGCAGCACCCGGTGCCGTTCGCCGAATACATGCCCTACCGCTCCTTCTTCCGACACTTCTCGTCGGCCGTCGACCTCGCGGGCAACTTCGCCGCCGGGCACAAGACGGGGCTCTTCCGGGTCCCGACCAGAACCAATGGTGTGGTGAAGGTCGCACCGGTGATCTGCTTCGAGGTCGCCTACGACTCGCTGACCCGCAAGCCGGTGCAGGACGGCGCGCAGATCCTGACCGTGCAGACCAACAACGCGACCTTCGGCCACACCGCGGAGTCCGAGCAGCAGCTGGCGATCTCCCAGGTCCGCGCCATCGAGCTGGGCCGGTCGATCGTGCACATCTCGACGGTCGGCGTCAGCGGTCTGATCACCCCGGACGGCGTGGTGCACGACAAGACCAGCCTGTTCACCCCGAAGGCGATCGACGGCGCACTGCCACTGCGCTCGGCGGAGACCCTCGCCGTACGCCTCGGGGCCGTGCCGGAATGGCTCGGCTGCGGCATCGCCTTGCTACTGTGCGGAATCGCCCTGGCCGGCAACCGTTCGTCGCGTCGCCGCTCCCTGAGTCCCGAGGAAGTCCACCAGCTTGTCTGATCACGACACCCACCGCGCTGCTCTGTCCAAGGTCCTGGTGCTGGTGCCGACATACAACGAGCGCGACAACCTGCCGCTGATCATGCGCCGCATCCGCGCCAGCGTGCCCGACGCGGATGTGCTGGTGCTGGACGACAATTCACCGGACGGCACCGGCGCCATCGCCGATGAACTGGCGGCCGGGGACGAGCGCATCCAGGTGATGCACCGCCCCGGCAAGGAGGGCCTGGGCAAGGCCTACCTCGCGGGTTTCGCCTGGGGGTTGGAGCGGGGGTATGACGCACTGGTCGAGATCGACGCGGACGGCTCGCACCCGGCGGAGCGGCTCCCGGCCATGCTCGAGGCCGCTCGCGACGCCGACGTGATCATCGGCTCGCGCTGGATCCGCGGCGGCAAGGTCGTCAACTGGCCGTTGCACCGCAAGGCGCTCAGCGTCGGCGGCAATATCTACGTCAAGACACTGCTGGGTATGCCGGTCAACGACGCCACCGCGGGGTTCCGGGTCTACCGGGCGGACGCCCTGCGCACCATCGGCCTGGACGACGTGGATTCCTACGGCTATTGCTTCCAGGCAGACCTGACGTGGCGGGCGATCCGTGCCGGCCTGCGGGTGGTGGAGGTGCCGATCACGTTCGTCGAACGCGAGAT
The DNA here is from genome assembly GCF_035551235.1 of Flexivirga sp. GTDB lineage: Bacteria > Actinomycetota > Actinomycetes > Actinomycetales > Dermatophilaceae > Flexivirga. The sequence goes on from NZ_DASZNO010000028.1 coordinate 70,966, forward strand.
CGGGCAGTCCAAGATGAATCCCGACATCGCGCGCGAGTCGTTGCTGAACATCAGTCGCTGGGGTTGGGAGTACCGACGCCGTCAGGTTCGTTCTATCGGTGAGCGCATCGTTCACCGAGAGAAAGACAACTGATGACCAGCACCCCGTCACCGCGCGCGCCGTTCTGGGCCCGACTGCTGTTCGCCGTCGCCCTGTGCATGCCGATCATCGAGGTGATCGTCGTCGTGCTGGTATGGCATGTCATCGGCTGGTGGACGTTGCTCGCGCTGGCGGCCTGCTTCTGCCTCGGGTTGCTCGTCATCAAGCGTGCCTCGGTCGGCGCCGCCCGCGAGATGCGCAGCGCGATGGCCGAACGCCGCCCGCCGGCCCGCGAAGTGGCCGATGCGCCCCAGTCGCTGGTGGGTGGTGTGCTGTTGCTGATCCCGGGGTTCGTGACCTCACTGCTCGGCATCATCCTGATCCTTCCCGGTATGCGCTCGATCTCGCGGCGCCTGATGCAGGTCTTCATCGGTCGCCGAGTGGGCACGGGAGGTGTGCAGGTCGTCGACTACACCGCGACTCGCACCAACGTGCGGGCGGACGACCCAGAGGTGATCGATGGGGAGATCATCGACGAGGACGGTAGACGAGACGGCACGGGACGCTGACCGGAGCGGGCGACGTCACGTCGTCATAGGCCGCCGCGGAACGCTGAGCGTCATACGAGCTGAGCGCCATACGACATGAAGAAGCCGACCGGATGTCCGGTCGGCTTCTTCGATGGGTCGGGGCTCAGGCGGAGCGCTTGCGGCGCGGCTTCTCGCCACGCGACGCGCGCAGCAGCGTCAGGCGCTCCTGCAGCAGCTCCTCCAGCTCCGGGATGGAGCGGCGCTCCAGCAGCATGTCCCAGTGGGTGCGAACCGGCTTGACCGGCTTGCGCTCCGGCTCGGGGCCGTCCTGCAGCTTGGCCTCGGCGCCGCAGGTGCCGCACTCCCAGAGGCCGGGCACGTCGGCCTCGACCGAGAACGGCAGCTCGCTCACGTGACCCTGCTCGCACACGTAGCGCACGATCTGACGCTCACTGAACGCGATGTTGTCCTCGGTCTCCAAGGACAGGGTGCTGAGGTTGGTACCTCGCAACGAACGCTCTGCCATGTCCACTCACTTCTCTCTCGTATCGGGCCATTCGAGAACCTGCCCCCCACGGGTCGGTCCGGTGTCGGCGATCTATGTCATGCAACGGTCGGTGGGTTCGGGATGTTCCCGAACAGTCAGTGCCCGGGAGGCCCGGTCGTCCCGGGCCCCAAAACAGCGATCCACACAAGCACTGACGCCGTAGCCTCGCAAAAGGTTGCCGATAATACGTCTTCGGCGGCGCCAGTATGCCGTAAACGCCCAGAAAAGTCGCATCGGTGGACAGATTGACGTGATGCACATCACATTGCTGGACACATCCACACCTGCGAACCGGCGTCCGGTGCGGCGCTCACACGACGTGGGGTGGGGTGTTGCCGGCCTCGATGATGCCCTCACGAACCCGCACCCCGCGCAACAGAACGGCGCCGACGCCGAAGAAGATGATCAGCGCGACGATCGAGTATCGGTAGTCGCGGAACCACTGGAAGACCAGCCCGAAGACCAGCGTGCCGAGCCAACTGGTGCCGCGTTCCATGGCCTGGTAGAGGCTGAAGAACTCCGATTCCCGACCGGTCGGTATGAGACCGCTGTAGAGCGACCTGGACAGCGACTGGCTGCCGCCGAGCACCAGTCCGATGGCGCATGCCACCAGCAACCAGAGCACGAGGTTCTTCTCCGGCAGCGCGCAGGCCGCACAGACGACGGCGGTCCAGATGAACAGGCTGGAGTAGATCATCCGGTGTGCACCGTGCCGAGCGGCCAGCCGCGCGAACGCCAGTGCTCCGAAGAACGCGACGAACTGCACGAGCAGGATCGTCACGACCAGCTCGCTCTCGCTGAACTTCAGTTGCTTGCTGCCGTAGAGGCTGGCTGCCGCGATCACGGTCTGCATGCCGTCGTTGTAGAAGAGGTAGGCCAGCAGGAAGCGCTTGGTCTGCGGGTAGTGGGCCAGGGCCGCGAACGTGGTGCGCAACTGCCGGAAACCACCCATCCGGTCACGCGGCGGCGGCCGGTCCAGTTTCGCGAGGGTGCGCAGGCCGCGCAGCGGGATGATCGCGAACAGCGCCCACCAGATGCCCGCAACGAGGAACGCGGCGCGGACGGCGCCTGCCTTGTCGAGGCCGACCATGTCGTGCGCGACCAGCAGCACCAACGTCGCGGCGAGCAGGGAGCCGCCGCCGAGGTAGCCGTACGCCCAGCCACGGGCCGACACGTAGTCCCGGTCGTCGGGCGGAGTGATCCGCACCATGATCGCCGAATAGACGATCAGGGCCGCGCCGAGTCCGAGGTTGGCGACGATCGCGAGTGCTACGCCGAGCTGCCAGTTCGTGCCACCGACCAGCACCATCGCCGCAGCGGCGGTGGCGCCGACATACGTGAACGCAGCCAGGTAGCGCAGTGGGTACTTCGAGCGGTCCACGATCGCGCCGATGAAGACGAGCACAACGGCCGAGATCACGGTGGAGACCGTCAGCACGTAGGGGACCAGGGATCCGGGCGCGATGCCGATGCCCAGAATGTCGAGGTTGTTGTCGCAGGCCCGGTCCGACGACTGTCCCGGGCACGCGACCTTGTTCGCGATCGAGGTGAGGTATGGCGCGAAGAGCACCGCCGCGGTGACCACGACGTATGACGCGGCGGCCCAGTCGTACCAGTACCAACTGCGTTGGAGGCGCTTCTGCTCCGGACTGGAGGCTTGCGCGATGGGCGCGCGCAGCAGGGTCACGCGCGACACTGTGACACATCGCCGGTGCTGTTGTGTGGCGATCCGGCCGTGGGCGGCCGATCCGTTATCGAGCAGTCCGATCCATCAGAGGACGAGACCACTGTGGATCCGACGCTTCGGGTCGTAGCGCCGGCGGACCTGCGCCAGCCGGGCGAGGTTGCCGCCGAAGTACCGGTGCGCGGGCTGGCCGGTCTCGAGGTAATTGACGTAGCCGCCGGAGGAGAACTGCGCGACCTGCCGGTGAGCGCGAACGATCCAATCGTGGGCCGAGGCGTACGGCGCGTCTCCGACATACCACTGCAGTGACGCGAGGTGGTCCCGCCACGGGAACGCGGTGTCGGTGCGTTTCGGATCCGCGACCGCGCCGGTCAGCGGGTCGAGCAGGGCGCTGCCGGTGCCGCCGGCCCGAGAACGGTCCGTCACGGCGCGGACGATGGCGCTCGCGGCCGGCGTGCCGAGACTCGCCAGGACATCGGAGCCGGCGGTGAAGCGCCGCCGCGCCGAGGTCGTGCCACCACCGAGGTAGGTCGCTGCATCGAGGTAGCCGAGCCGGCGATATCTCGTGGCGGTGGGGGAGACACCGATCGCGCGGACCAGCGACGCGGCTGCTGCGCGCTCGTCGCCGGCAGTCGTGACGCCGACGATGCTCACGTGCAGCCCGCCCCGGCCGGTCGCATCGACGTGCACGCCCGCCCACCGGGAGCGGCCGGTCGCGCGGATCCAGCCGGCCCAACCGGTCAGCACGGGTACGGCGGCCGTGCCGGCGAACGTGAGCGTGAAGATGCCCTGTCCGGTGGCCGCGTGTGTGGCGAACCGCAACGCTGTGACGATGCCGATGTTGCCGCCACCGCCGCCGCGCAACGCCCAGAAGATATCGCTGTGCTGCGTGGCGGACGCTGTGACGGAGGTGCCGTCCGGCAGCACCAGTTGTGCCGCGGTGAGCCGGTCGGCGGTCAGCCCGTGAGCGCGCGACTCCACGCCCAGGCCACCGCCGAGGGTCAGGCCGGCCGCGCCGACAGTGGGACACGTCCCGGTCGGTATGCCGCGCCCGTGTGGCGCCAGGTGCGCCTTCACGTCATACAACGAGGCGCCGGAGGCGACCCGGACCGTCCGGCTCCTCGCGTCATACGCGACGGAGCGCAGTGGCCGCAGGTCGAGCACCAGGGTGCCGTTCGCGGCTGACGCGCCGACGTAGGAATGACCGCCGCCACGCGCCGTCACCTGCAGGTTGAAACGCTCGGCGAAGCGCATGGCCCTGGCGATGTCGGCCGTGCGCTCCACGACCATCACCGCGGCCGGCAGGTTGGTGTCGAAGCGGGTGTCGAAGACGAGCTTCGCCCGGTTGTATGGCGCCGAGCCCGGCAGGTCGACGGGTCCGTTCACCGTGCGGGCGAACGAAACCCATTCCTGCGTGGTCGGTTTCGCGGTGGCGGCACCCAGCGCACCGACTGCATTCGCCCGCGGGGTGCAGCTGGTGAGCGCCGCAAGTGCGCTGCTGCCGGACAGTGCGAGCACGCCCCGGCGGGTGGTTGTCGTCATACCCGATGGGACGCCGCGGCGGCGTGTTCCGTTGGGTCAGCAGCCGTCCGGGCCGCAGACCGCGCCCTCGGCGTGCTGCATCACCAGCGGGTGCTGCGCCTGCCATGCCTGCTCGAGCGCGCCGGTGAAGGTCTGCGCCGGCTGCGCCCCGGAGACACCGAACTTCGCGTCGATCACGAAGAACGGCACCCCCTGGATGCCGTAGGCGCGAGCCTGCGCGAAGTCCTGCTCGACCTCCGACCGCACCTGCGGGTCCTCGAGCGCTGCGCGGATCTCCGTCGCGTCGAGCCCGTGTTGCACGCCGATGTCGACGAGCGACGCCGGGTCGCCGATATCGACGCCGTGCTCGAAGTGAGCGGACAGCAGTGCCTCCTTGACGGCATCCGCGACGCCGTGACGTGCCGCCAGATGCAGCAGGTGATGCCCGCGCATGCTGTTGGCCACGACCAGGTTGTCGAAGTCGTAGTGCAGGCCTTCCGCGGCTGCCTGTCCGCGGACGTGCTCGATCATCTGCTCCACCTGCTCACGGGGCATACCCTTGCGATCGGAGAGGTATTCGACCTCGGTGCCATCGAAGCGCTCCGGTAGTGACGGGTCCAATTGGTAGCTGTGCCAGGTGATTTCGACGTCCTCGGCGTGCGCGAAGTCGCGGAGGCCGGCTTCGAAGCGGCGCTTGCCGATGAAGCACCACGGGCAGGCGATGTCGGACCAGATGTCAACCTTCATGTATGCCGCAACGGCCGTGCGTGCGTGGGCATTCCGCTAGCGTGCGCCAGGTGACCACCGTGCATCGATTGACGCAAAGGGATGCCCGCCGGATCGCGGTGCGCGCGCAGTTGCTGGCATCGCCCCGGCCTGCCGGGTTGCTCGACGTCGTACGCGGCCTCGGCTCGGTTCAGGTGGATCTGACGGCGGCGGTCGCGCCGAGCCCGGAGCTGGTGTGCTGGAGCCGGTTGGGCAGAGGTTACCGGTTGGGTGAGCTGGACGAGCTCTTCGAGGACCGTGCGGTGATCGAGTTGCGCGGGCGGGTGATGGCCGCGGATGACCTCCGGCTCTACCGGGCCGAGATGGCCGACTGGGGCAGGCATCCCCGTGTCGAGTGGCAGGAGTTCAGTGCCGAATGGGTGCAGGCCAATGACCTGTGTCGCCGCGACATACTGGACCGGCTCGCGGAGGAGGCACCGCTGCCCGCGGCCGCCTTCGAGGACACCTGCGAGGTGCCGTGGCGCTCGACCGGATGGACCAACAACCAGAACGTCGTTCGGCTGATCGACTTCATGGAGAGCAGGGGAGAGGTCGCGGTCGCCGCCCGCGGTGAGCGTGGCGAGCGGCTGTGGGACCTCGCCGACCGGGTTCATCCCGAGACCGACGTGGTGCCGGTCGACGAAGCGCTGCGCGCCCGATCCGAACGCGCATTGCGTGCACTCGGTGTGATGCGCCCGAAGGTCCACGACCTGGCCGGTATCGCGCGCCCGGAGATCGAGCCGCCGGGGGAGCCCGCGGTCATCGACGGGGTGCGCGGCAAGTGGTGTGTCGACCCGGCGCAGCTGGATGCGGCGTTCCGCGGGCGGACGACGGTGTTGTCGCCGCTCGACCGGCTGGTCTTCGACCGCAAGCGGATGCACGAGATCTTCGAGTTCGACTACCAGCTGGAGATGTACAAACCGAAGGCGAAGCGCCGCTGGGGTTACTACGCGCTGCCGATCCTGCACGGCGACCGGTTGGTCGGCAAGGTCGACGCTGCAGCGGACCGTGATCGCGGGCGGCTGGTCGTGCACGCCATACACGAGGACGAGACGTTCAGCGTCTCGCTCCGCGCCGCGATCAACCGCGAAATCGACTCCCTCGCAGCGTTTTTGGGTCTACGGGCCGAACGCTGACCGGGCGGGAGAATGCCCCTGCGGACCATGAAGGGCGTGCATCACGATGCCCGGTGGCTGTCGGTGTCAGCCGATACGCTTGTAGACGTTTACGACGAACCGTATACACACCGAGGCGAGGCATCGAATGGCACAACCCAGTCCCTACACGCCGGGGTCCGTGGCACGCGAGGTCCCCGGGCGCACGGTGCAGCTGGCGCAGATCGAGGAACGGCTCGACCTGATGACGGCGCTGGGCCGGCTGGTGCCGCGCATTCGCGTCGACCACGGGCCACGGGGAGTGGGCAAGACGTCGTTGTTACGACAGGTCGAGCAGCGGGCGCACGCCAAGGACGCCGACACGATCTGGGTCACCGCGGGGGAGTCGGCGGGTTTGGTCCCCGCGATCGCGGACGGTGCCGAGCGCCTGGTGCGCCGGTGGCCGGCCAGGATGCGCGAGAAGGTGGCCGCGGCGTTGTCACACCTGGAGCTGAAGGTCACCGGGGGAGTGCCCGGTGTGGCGAGCATCGAGGCGGGCTGGAGCGCCTCGGGCGCGAGTCGACGCGTTCGCGGTGCGACGCGGGAGTTCGAGGATCTGCTGGTCGCCACGGCCGAGGCGACACAGGAGCGTCAGCACTCCGGCCTGGTGATCCTGATCGACGAGGTGCAGGCCGCCGACGCGGCGAGTCTGCGCACGATCTCGTATGCGTGGCAACACTTCCAGTCCGAACGCCGCACCTTGCCGGTGTCCCTCTTCATGGCCGGGCTCCCGGAGAGCGTGGGTGTCATCAACGCCGCCGTGAGCAACTCCGAGCGCTTCGCCTACCGGCAGTTGAAGGACCTCACGCCCGACGCCGTCGCCGTAGCGCTCGCGAATCCGGCGCGCGAGCTGGGTGTGGGCTGGAGCGCGGATGCGATCGACGCGGCGGTTCGGTATGCCGCGGGCTACCCGCACACCGTGCAGCTGATCGGTGAAAACGCTTGGCACCACGCCGGATTCCCCGACCCGGGCGCCACCATCAAGCGCCAGCACGTCGAGGCGGCGGCCGCCGACGTCGAGGAGGACCTGCGCGAGTTGTTCACCGCGCGGCTGTCGAAGGTCACTCGGGACGTGGAGCTGGACTTCGTGCTGACGATGGCGGCGCTCGGCGATGGCCCTGTGCGCCGCAGCGCGATCGCGGCCGCGATGGGCAAGCCGTCCGATGCTCTCGGTGTGCCCCGGAGCCGGCTGATCGGCTCCGGCATCATCACCGACAGCAGCCACGGCTACCTCGAGTTCACGGTGCCGGGGTTCGCTGCGTTCGTGCGTGACGTCCACGACCTGCCGGCACCGGAAGCCTGATCCGGCGCCGGCTCAAACAGAAGGTCCCTGAGGAGCCCGTGAGGAACGAGCGGGCGGCGGCTCAGGCAGAAGGTCCCTGAGGAGCCCGTGAGGAACGAGCGGGCGTCTCGAAGGGCCCCTTGGCGGGTCGCTGCATGCGCTGGTCGAAGCACCGCCATACATCGTCATACCGCTCGGAGCCGTCCAGCTCGAACCCGAGCTTGCGGTAGAAACCGATGGCCCGGTCGTTGCCACGCAGCACCCACAGGTAGGCGTCGGAAGTACCGAGGGATTCGGCCATCAGTGCCTGGGCGACACCCTTGCCGTGCCAGCGGCCGGCGACGTTCAGGCTGCGCACTTCGGCGGACCGCGGCGCATCGTCGTCGCGGGCGGTGCCGACCTCGATGATGCCCACCGGCTGATCATCGACGAAGGCCGCCCGCACGGTGTGATCGTGTTCGGCCGACGTCGCCTGCTCGACGGTTGCCGCCCACCGGTCCACGCCGGCTTCCACACTCAGGGCATCGAGCAGCGGTTGCTCGATGAGGCCCCGGTAGGCGTTGCGCCATACGGCGACGTGCAGGGCGGCCAGCGACTCGACGTCGCGCGGCTCTGGCGGTCTGATCGTCCATTCCGGCACGCAACGGAGTATGCCGCAGGTCGACCCGCGAGGCCTGAATTTGGCCCCGCCCTCGTCGTGTCAGGAACGCAAGACGCAGTCCCCGCACATCCCGATGCCCGCGCGGTAGATCAGGCAACAACTGTGCCGCCGGAATGCTGGGCCGCTGTGCGGGGTGCCTCCGTCCAGACGCGGATCCTGCAGGAAGCTGTCGGCTGCGTTCCGCGCCGCGTCGACCAGGTCCGGGCGGGTCGCGCCCAGCAGCGTCACGGTGCTGTTGACCGCGGAGCCGACGTTGCCCCAGAGAACCTGTGGACTGACGCCATACAGATGCTGCACGGTGTTGGTGACTTGCTCGATCGCCCCGTGTTGCAGGGGGTTTCGCGCGATGGATGACTGCGCAAACGAGAGCTGGAGCAACCGGCCGGGCTTCTGCTGCCACCAGATGTCGGTTGCGGCGGGATCGAGGGAGAGCCCGAGAGCCTGTGCGCAGAGGTGTGCAGAGACGAGTCGTGCGACCACCGCGAACTGTTCGGTCGATGCTGCGACCCGTACGTCGACCGGCGCGCCGTCGGGGGAGCGCAGCTGCGTGCGGACGGCCTCGACCCTGGCCCCCAGCGGCGCCTCCTCGATGCGGGTGGTGAGCAGTTGCCATGGTGCGACTGGGGGTTCGGCTGCCGGATGTTCGGCGAAGGCGAGGGCTTCGCCGAGCCGGTGCGGGTCGGTCATGCCGCGGCGATCCGGTCGATGAGTGCTTGCAGTGGTTCCGGTATGTGGTCCGGGTCGAGCGCCGCGGCAAGTGCGCCCGCAAGGAGTTCCTTGCGTCCGGAAGCCACTCCGCAGAAGCGGTGCAGCTGCTCGGCGAGCGGGCGGTCCTGCCAGGCCGGTTGCTGGCGGAGCGTGGCCAGTTTCATGTCGAGACCGAGTTGCTCGATGACTGCCACCGTGTGTTCGGTGCCGAGGGCACGGATCAACTCTTCCTCCAGGTCCGCACGGCAGATGAAGAAGCCGTATGCCGAGAGGTCGCTCGCATCCCTGACGGTGTAGCCCACTTCGTTCAGTGCTTGCTCGACGAAGCGCACTTCCGGTGCATCGCAGAGCCCGAGGATCTCCAGATCGACTGCGCCGCGGTGCAATTCGATGAGTTCACGGCGAACGTTGGTGACCCCGCCGAGGTCGACGACGTGGACATCGCTCAGGTCAACGCCTCGCGTCGCCGCCACCGCGGTGAGTGCGGCGACGTCGCTGACTCCCTCGAGCAGCACGACCTTGCGATCCGGCGCGGGCACGGTGGCACCTCCTGTTGTCGGCCGATGCGACTCTATGCGGTGGCCGTTCATTGTGCGGTCCGGAAGCCGCCGGTCCTGTGGAGGACCTGGCCGGTGACCCACCCGAGGTCCTTGTCATGTGCTTTCCGCAACGCCTTGCAAGACACCGCCGTCTTCGGCCCGTTCCGGTGCACCGGACCCGCGCGCAGCGCGACCATTGGTGACGTGCGGGACATGCCATGAGGGCGGGCCGCCACAACCGGAATCTGTGGCTGGTCGAGGCGAGTTGGGGCTGCTGGGTTGCGGCGGATCTGGCTCTGCTCGTGATGCTCGCGGTGGTCGCGTTCCAGGTTGGTGGAGTCGGCCTCGTCGGGCTGGTCGGTGCTGCTCGCGTGCTGCCCGGCGCGGTGCTCGGACCCTTCGTGGTGCCCGTCACGGACCGCATGTCACGACCGCGTCTGCTCGTCGTCTCCCACGCATTCGCCGCGGCCATGTCGCTGGCGATGGCGTGGGCGTCCGTGCGGGGGAGTGCCTGGGTGCTGGTCCTGGTGGTCGGGCTCGGCTCACTCGCGGGTTCCATCTTCAAGGCGGTGCTGCGGTCCGCGATCATCCAGGCTGTTGTGACACCGGCGGAACTGGTCGGAGCGAATGCGGCATACGCGGCGATCGAGGGACTCGGCACCGTGCTGGGCCCGCTGCTCGGCGGCGTGCTCCTGGCGGTACTCGGCGCATCGGACGGTCTGGGAAGCGGTCGCAGTGCTGTATGCCGCCGGCGCAGTCCTGTCCGGACTGGTACGGACGGCATACCAAGTGCCCGCGCGGATGACGACGGGCGCGAAACGGCATGGCGCACAAGCTATTCGGCTACTGGCGGGGCCCAGGGTCCGATGGCTTGTCGGGTTGTTCCTGGGCCAGTGCTTCATGCGCGGGTTGCTGACGGTCTTCATCACCGCGCTCTGTCTCGCGCCGGGAGGCGGAGGTCAGGCCAGGGTCGCTGCGCTGTTCGCAACGCTCGGAGTCGGCGGGCTGATCGGGGTATGGCTCTGCTCGAGGACGGTGGGACGGCGGTCGGCCAGTCGGCGCGCCGCGATCGGTGTGGCGCTGTGGGGAGCGCCGGTCGCCGCGCTCGGGCTGTGGCCACATGCCGAGGTGGCGTGGGTGGCGTGGGTGGCGCTGGGCGTCATCGGCCTCGGCAACGCGATGGAGGACGTCTACGGCCTGTCGGTGTTGGATCGGGTGTTGCCGGAGCATCTCGCGGCACGGGCCTACGCGACGTTCTGGTCCGTCTCGGCCGGCCTGATCACGCTCGGGTCGCTGTTCGGGCCCGTTCTGGTGTCGTCCGTTCACCTCGGGCCGGCGATGTGGCTCACCGGAGGTGCGTTGGCGCTCGGCTGCCTGCTGCTGTTGCCGAGCATGCGAGGTTTGGACGCGCGGGTGGGGGAGCCACCACGTGATCTCGCCCTGGTCCGGGCAACACCCCAGCTGGCCGCGCTGCCTGACATGGCCGTCGAGCGGCTCGCCCGTAGCCTGCAGCGCAGGGAACTGTATGACGGTGAAGTCGTGCTGCGCGAGGGAGATCCGGCCGACGGCTTCGGCATCGTGGAACGAGGAGCGCTGCAGGTCGTGCAAGGTCCGCACATCGTGCGGGAGCTCAGCCGCGGCGCGAGCTTCGGCGAGGTCGGGCTGCTCATGGACAGGCCTCGGACCGCGGGTGTGATCGCAGTGGGTCCGTCGGTGGTCCTGTGGCTGGACGCACCGACCTTCGTCGCCGCCGTGACCGGCCATCGCGACGCCAGTGCGGCAGCGTTGGGCATCGCCTACGGGCACTTGAGCGCCGACAGCGCGCGCGCTCCGCAGTGATCATGAGGGCGATCCATCATCGATGGAGCCCACCGGCCAGGGACGGACGCCGAGTGATTGCGACACCGCTGTTGCAGTGATGCCGCAGAGCTGAGAAATCCGGCTTCTAGCGTCCTGGCATGCACTCGAGATCACATACCGGGCGGACAGGACTCACATCGCTGGGCGCCCTTGGCATTGCTTGCATTTGCGTGTTGGTCGCGACCGTCGTCATATCCCAGCGGACGCGCGTCGAGGGTGTTCCGCAGGGCGGGGCCGTGGTCTCTTCGGGGGAGACCACGGCCCGGGCGGTGCGCGCGCCACAGGTCCCGACGCCGCGCGGAGGTCCGGCGTCGGGACCCGCAGCGGGGGAGATCCCCTCGGACGAGCACCTGGACGTCTCCGCGAACGTCCCGGCGGTGACCAACCTCGACCCGGCGCTTCGGCAAGCGCTCGGCGCAGCCGAAACAGTCATGCGCAGCAACGGGATTCAGCTCTGGATCACGTCCGGCTGGCGGACCACGGCATACCAGCAAAGGTTGTATGACGAAGCCGTCGCGCAGCACGGCGTGGAGTACGCCAGGACGCACGTGGCCACCCCTGACAAGACCGAGCACACCAAGGGTGAGGCGGTCGACATCGCCCCGACAGCGGCCGACAAGTGGCTGATCCTGCACGGAGCGCAGTTCGGTCTGTGCCAGACGTACGCGAACGAGATCTGGCACTTCGAGCTGACGGCCAAGGACGGGCAGTGCCCGGCGATGCGAACGGACGCACTGGGATGAGCGCGCGAACCCAGGCCGGCTCGGTACGGATGTCACTCGTCGGACTCGGCCTCGGTTGCTGGGCCGCCGCGATCGCCCTGTATGTCGTGGCGGTGCGCACCGCACCGGGCCGTCTGGCCGACGACGCGGCATTCCAGCAGTTGCGCGACGCGCTCTCCACACGGTCCTGGATCCCGGACGGCTCCGGGCTGGCGGCCGCGCAACTGACGCTGCTGGTGGCGGGCGCCGGTGTAATGTGCGCGACGTGCTTGGTCAATCGGTGGAGCCCACGCACGACTGCCGCGGCCCTGGTCCTCGGGTGTGTGCCCGGTGCGCTGGCGGACGTGCTGAAGGGTGCACTTCCACGGCCGACGTCACCGGTCGAATTCGCGGCACACAACTCGTTCCCGAGTCGCACCGTCGCGGCGTTCGCCGGGCTTGCTGCGGCACTGACGTTCGTGGCGAATTCCCGTCTCCAGCAAGGCATCGCCACCGCTGCCTGGACGGGGACCGGTTTGGTGTCGCTCGTCGTCATACGGGCGCATTGGCATCGGCCGAGCGACGTTGTGGGCGCCCTCCTGATCGCGGTCGGTGCCTGGGCAATCATCGCCGGGCTCGTGGCGCCATACGCCCGGCTCTCGCATCGCGGACAACCTTCGCGGTCCCGGGCGGGCGGACCGGTCACGGAACCAGCAATTCCGCGTTGACCCCACACGTGGTGGAACAGCCTTGAAGAACATGGGGATTCGAGGGCGCGCGGTCTTCGCATCCATCCTCATCGTGCTGCTCGTGGCCGGAGGCACCGCCGTCGCTGTCGTGACGACGGTCGGCACGTGGGTCTACTCCGTGGCTCGCAGCCAGGCGCAGGATCAGTTCACGCAGGAGGCACGCCGGATCCAGGACGCGCATTTCTTCTCGCCACGGCAGATCGACGCGTCACCGGACATGACGATCGTCGTCGACGGACGGATCGTGCGGCTCGGCACCGCCAAGAGCAGTGACCTGACGGCGGACCTGACCTCGACGAACCACACCGACCTGCAGGTGCAACGGCGCACCAAAGGGCCCTATCGCGTGCTCTTCGGCACGCAGGTGACCGTGCAGGGTCCGCCCGGCTCGGGCGGCCTGCAGGTCCAGTTGTATTCGGTGCGACCGTTGCTCGGGGTGCACGACAAGATCGTCTCGATCATCAAGGTCGTGGGGATCTGCCTCGGCGTCGGCGTCCTCCTCGGCGCGCTCGTGGCCCTCTGGCTGTCCCGCTACATCGTGCGCCCGTTGCGGCGCATCGACCGGGCTGCAGCACGCGCCAGCGATGGCGACATCACCGTGCGTCTCGGCCCCCAGGGCGCGCCCGAGCTCGAGCAGCTCGTCCACTCGTTCAACGGACTGATGGACACGCACGAACACTCCCTGCAGCAGTCGCGGCGGTTCGCAGCAGACGTCTCCCACGAACTGCGAACACCCCTCGCAGCGCTGCTGCCCGCGGGCGAAGTGCTGCAGGAGGAGTCCGCCTCGATGTCGCCCGACGCCCGGGAAGCGGCGGGCCTGCTGCACGCCGAGATCCACAACCTGGCTCGGCTGGTCGAAGATCTCATCGAGATCTCCCGCCACGACAGCCGGCAGACCTCCCTCTCACTCGACGAGGTCGACCTGGTCGGACTGACCCGCCAGGTGCTCAGGCATCGGGGCTGGTCCGAGGTCGTCAGCGTGAGGACCGCCCAGCCGCACGTGCCGGTGGTTGTCGACCGACGTCGCATCGAACTCGTGCTGGCCAACCTGGTGAGCAACGCCGTCCAACACGGCCGGCCGCCCGTCACGGTGGCGCTGGGCACCGAGCCCGGCCGCACGGTCCTCGAGGTGACGAATGCCGGCGAGCCCATCCCGCAACAGGTCCAGGACCGGCTCTTCGATCGCTTCTACAAGGGTGAGACGGCACGGACCCGGACACAGGGGAGTGGTCTCGGCCTCGCGCTGACCCTCGAGAACGTCCGGTTGCACCACGGCACGATCAGCGTGCACAGTGACGAGTCGGCGACCACGTTCCGGGTCACGCTGCCGAATTCGGCCGAACGACAGGACAATTGATGGCCAACGTGCTGCTCATCGAGGACGACACCGCGGTCGCGCAGGCGCTCATGCTCGGACTGCGGCGGCTCGATCACGACGTCGAGCATCTGCCGGACGGAAATCGTGATCTTGCGGAGCCGCTGCGGCGCAACGACGTCCTCGTCCTCGACCTCGGACTGCCCGGGCGTGACGGTTTCGACATCTGCCGCACCGTCGCTGCCGAACAACTCCTGCCCATCCTGGTGCTGACTGCACGGTCCGACGACATCGACATCGTGGCGAGCCTCGAGGCGGGTGCCGACGACTACGTGACCAAACCGGTGTCGCCGCGGGTCCTGGACGCCCGCATCAAGGCCCTGTTGCGGCGAGCCAACAGCCCACGGCCGGCCGCGGGCGAGGAACCGGCGCGCGCATCGGTCATCGTCGCCGACTTGGAGATCGATGAGGAATCACTCGAGGTACGGCGTGCCGGACAACTCCTCGAGCTCTCGCCCACGGAGATGCGCATGATGATCACGTTCGCGCGAAATCCCGGCCGGGTGCTCAGCCGGGACGCGCTGTTCGAACGTGTCTGGGGGAGCGATTTCCGGGGTGACTCGCGGGTCGTCGACACCACCGTGCAACGGTTGCGCGGCAAGATCGAGACCGATCCGAAGCACCCTGCCGTGCTGGTCACCGTCCGCGGCTTCGGGTACCGGCTCGCGCCGTGAGCGGCGAACAGTGCTGTCAGCGTTCCGATTCCGGCAGGTAATAGTTCGTCATCAACTCACCCGCCCACGCGGGTTGCCGGACCTCGCCGCGCGGACCGAACTCCGCCATCCACGGCTTGATGTCGAGCACCGGTGTGCCTTCCACCGCATCGAGTCCCTCGACGACGAGGACGCGGCCCTCCACGCCGACGAGACCGCACCGGCTGACGCCGAGCCGGTTCGGTCTGCGCCTGCCGCGTTGGCCGAAGATTCCCACAAGTGGCCAGTCGCTCCTGTTGCGTGGATGCCTGGCGGTCGTCTCGACCGAGGCGGGATCGACCCGGTCGAAGAGATAGACGATTTCGAGATGGCTGAAATCGCGCAATCCCGAGAGGCTCTCGGCGTCATACTCCGGGGTCAGCTCAATGCGGCACTCGGTGCCGCCCCAGAAATCGTCGACGGCATCGTGTCTTCCGGAGCGAACGTGCGCAACCGGTGTGACGGTGAAGTTCACAGCACCATTGTGTCAGCCGCAGTGGCTGTAAGCACTCGTCCAAGTCGTCGAGTTGACCGTGCCGCCCCACTTGACGCACTTCGCGGCGGCCGTCCTCTTGACCGGCCCCGCGTAGTAGCCGAAGTTTCCGGAGTTGGTGGCCTTGGTGCCGCCCTGCACCTGAAGTGTCGCAGCGACAGGGGTTTTCGAGCCCAGCTTGGTCTGTTTCATGGTCACCACGCAGTTCGCCTGTGCGCTGCTCTTGTAGAGCAGATAGATGGTGCCGAGAGTGCCCAGTGCGTGCTTGTCGATGACCTTGTAACCGTCGCCGCAGACCTCGGCGGGCTGGTAGGGGTTCGCACTTCCGCCGCCATACGTGTTGAAGACCGACGTGGCCTCGGAGATGCGGCGGCTCTCGTTACAGCTGCCGCACCCTTCGAACTTCTTCTCGAAGGCGACCGTCGCGGCGCTGATCGTCGTGGCGCTCTTCAGCGCGGAGTACCCGTATCCGGAGAAGGTCCTCAGCTCGTACCACGTGAAGGCCAGCTGCGCCCCGAGGGACCACCTCGACTGTCCGTGCTGGGCGGCATACCAGACCATGTTGTCCCTGCTGTTGTGATCCCAGCGTCCGCCCACGCCCCACTGAGCGATGCCGCGGCCGGGTCCACCTCCGCTCTGTTTGATCGTCGGGTCGACACCGGACTCGACGATCAGGTTGCCGACGATGCCGGCGGACTGTCTCTTGGTCAGCCCCTTGTTCACGAAGTAGTTGAACGCGGTCCTCTCGTTCGCGGCGATCGCCATCGGCGTCACATTCGTCAGGTTGGGGCTCATGCCGACGCTGTTGGTGTGCCCGGTGTCTGCGGCCGCCATCGCCGGCGACGCGGCGACGCCGAGGCCGGCCGGCAATGCGACGAGGGCGGCGACAACGGGTATGAGACGGGTACGGCTCTTCATCTGATTCGTCCTCCACGGTCAGTCGGGTCCGAGTGGTGCAGTGGTCCCCTGGTTGATTGCTGCGCGAGGAAGACTTCTATGGCGCACTTCGATTCGACTGCGAATCCGCTGCGGCCACCGCACAGCGTCTCCCGGCGTGAGGCCGTATGCCGGCCAGCGCGCCGGTCTACGCGTCGTGCGTCGCGAGCGCGCGTTCGATCATCTCGTGGCCCTGCGCCTCGAACGCCTCGTCGCCGACCAGGTGCGCCCAGATCGCTGTGTTGATCGCTTCACGCAGCCGTTCCCGGAACCATGCACCGGGTTCGCGCGGGTCTGCGCCATACCCTTCGACGAACGCGCGCTCACGAGCCGGGTCGGCGCGAAAGTCGCGTGCTTCCAACCGAAGCCAGTCGCTCACGGCCGGACGCATGGCGGACCGGCCGAAGTCGATGACGCTGATCCGGCCCTCGTGCACGAGCCAGTTGCGCGGTTGCCAGTCGCCGTGGGTCGGGACCAGCACGACCGGATCTGCGGTCCAGGACGAGACGATGTCACGCAGCTGCGCCTCGCGACGCGGCGCTATTCGATGCTCCTTGTCGAGGTTGCGGAGGAGCTTGGCGTTCTCCTGCGCCTCGTATGACGCGTCCGTGCGGCGGGCCTGTGCGTGCAACATCGCGAGTAGCTGACCCGCCTGGCGGAAGGTCTCCGGATCCTCCTGGGCGCTCGTGCCGAGGACGAGTTCGCCGGGTAGGTGGGCCGTGAGCAGGATCTTGGCTTCCCGGTCACCGGCCACGAGGCGCGGTGCGCGACCGATGGCGAGCCACGGCGACAGCCACTTCGCGTGTGCGTCGAGCTCGCGTTCGATGTGCTGAGTCATCGCGCCGTCGGCCTTCATGATGAACCGGTCGCCGCCGGACTCGAGCTCCAACACGATGTTGTCGACCAGACCCCAGCTGTGATCGCGTACGACGCGTGCATCCGGCAGCCATTGCTCCAGCAGGGCGCGCTGCGCGGTGCTCAGCTGCGCCGGGGGAGTGGCCACCCGAAGACTGTAGCGTTGCGGGTGATGACCTGGATGAAGCAACGACGACGCCTGACGCTGACAGCAGGAATCGCGGCCTTCGCGTTGACCGCCGGAGCATGTTCGAGTGGCCGGTCCGGTGACGCTGCGTCGACCAGCCAGTCGCCTGGACAGTCGAAGACCTCCGCGGCGGCCAGCTCGACGAAGACCTCGGCAGGGACCTCAACAGCGCGCCCGAAGGCGACGCGACCCTCTTCGCCTGCCCCGTCGGTCGACCCGCTCACCGGTGGCAGGAGGACGACACACCCCGTCATCGCGGTCAAGCTGGAGAACACCGCCGCGGCGATGCCGCAATACGGCCTCTCACCGGCCGACCTCGTCTTCGTCGAGCAGGTCGAGGGCAACCTCACGCGGCTGATGCCGGTCTACCAGTCGTCATACCCGAAGCGGGTCGAGCCGGTCCGGAGCGCGCGCAGCACCGATGTCGACATCCTGCCGGCGTTCGGCCGGCCGGTGCTGGTCTACTCCGGCGCAGCCTCCCAGATCCGCAAGAAGCTGAGCAGGGCGCCGATCAGGCTGTATGGCGGGGACCAGCGCGACTCGAGCCGCCCGGCTCCGCACAACCTCTACTTCGACGTGGCCCAGCTCGCGAAGAAGCACGGGCTTGCCCGGTCCAGGGACATCGGACTGCGCTTCGCGAGAACCGATCCGCAACTGGCCAAGGCACCGACACGGACCAGTTTCACGGTGAAGGTCGGTGGGGACCGATTCTCCTTCGCCTACAAGGGATCTCGCTATCTGCCGAGTTGGAACGGACGCCCCTACACCGACTCCGGAGCCGGCGGCAAGCGGGTGACGGCGAGCAACGTGCTGGCGCTCAGCGTTCGGACGGTCTCGGACCGCTACAGGGACCCGGCCGGGAACCCGGTCTACAAGTCCCTGACCACGGGGTCGGGCAAGCTGACGCTCTACCGCAACGGGAAGCAGCTGTCCGGGGCCTGGCACCGGTCGGCCACGAACAAGCCGTTCCGCTTCACCGACTCGCACGGCAAGCAACTGCGTCTGGCACCGGGCAAGACCTGGATCCTGTTGCAGGACTGAGGGGTTCAGACGACGAGCGGAACCGCGTGGACCTCGTCGGCGGGATGTCCGGTGCGTTCGTGGATGCGCTGCACGGCCTCCGCGGACGGAGCCTCGGACAGGCAGTAGACCTGCCCGCTCTCCGGATCGGCCCAGGCGTTCTTGAACACCACACCCTCCTCGCCCTGGATCTCCAGGTCGGCCTCGTGCGCGGCCTTCAGCTGCTCCGCGGTCACACCCTTCATGTTGTGGTGTACGTCCATGAACTCCGGCATGACGAGCCTCGATTCGATTGGGTGGATGTCGCCCCCCACCTACCAAACGCTACGGGCTTCGACCGGAAGAACCTCGGTTTTTTGCAGCTCACTCGGTACGACCACTCACCGCGATGCTCGCGCCCAGCCCGATCATCACGAGTCCGCCAGTGCCGCCGATCGCCGCCATTCGCTTGGGCGAGCCGGCGAACCATTCGCGTGCGGAGCCGGCGACGAACGCCCACACGCTGTCCAACACCAGCGCGGTGAGCGGTAGGAGAACGCCGAGCACCAGCATTTGGAGTGGCAGATGGCCCTGACTCGGAACGGTATATGCGGGCATCACCGTCACGAGCACGACGATCGTCTTCGGGTTCATGACACCGACGACGAATCCGTCACGGGCCGCTCTGAGCGGACGCACGGCCGGCACACGCTTCTCCAGCGCCGCCGCCATCGCACGACGGTGGCGGATGGCTTGCACACCGAGAAGGACGATGTATGCCGCTCCGACATACTTCACCACCGAATAGGCGATCGCGGACGCCTCGACCAGCGCGCCCATGCCGAGCGCGGTGGCGATCACCTGACCGAGCAGCCCCACTTCGTTGCCGGCGACGGTCGCCAGTGCCGAACGACGACCCACGGTCAGAGCCCTACTGATCGTGAAGAGCACCGACGGGCCCGGGATCGCGACGATGATGACAGCCGTCAGCGCAAAGCCGGCCAGGTGCGAGAGCGGAACCATCGCTCAAGGCTAGATCCCGCTCGAAGATCCTCCCACTGAATTTCGTTGTCAGACTGGAGATCTCAGTAGGTCTGGGACCTGAGTACGTCGAACTCGCAGCCGGGTGCGTCCGGGTCGAAGCCGTGCTCGATCAGCCATCGGGCCGCGTGCAGGCTGCGCACGGACCACCAGCCGCGTATGACGTCGCGGTCGACGGGGGAGCCGTAACCGGCGATGAGGTCATCGAGATGTTCCGGGTGACCGAGGGTCAGCGTGGCCAGGTCGTAGAGCGCGTCACCCTGGGCTGCCTCGGACCAGTCGAGAATGCCGGCGACTTCGTCGTCCTCGTCGATGAACACATGCGCGATCTGCAGATCGCCGTGCCGGAAGACCGGAGACCAGTCCCGCAGCGCGGCAGCGGCGACGGCTCGATTGCGCGTCACCAGGTCGACCGGGAGTACGTCGTTGGCGACCAGCCAGTCACACCTCTCGTCGAGCTCGGCCGCGATCTCGTCGGGGCCCGGCCCGACCCATGGGGGTAACGGCGCTTGGTGCAGCTTTCGTATGGCGGCACCCGCGGCCACCCAGGCGGCCGACGACCGGGTCGATGGCTCACCGAGGAGGCCGAGCGGCCCTCCGGACAGCGTCTTCAGTGCGAGCACCGAAGGCCGTTGCCACAGGATCTCCGCCGTCGGTATCGGCGCCAGCGTCATGGCGTGCGCCTCGCGTTGGATGCGTGCCGGATCGGCGTCCACCTTCAGGAAGGTGCCGCCGACCCTCAGCGTGGTGCGCTCCGAGTGCGCGACGACGACCTCGATCTCGTCCACGATGGTCAGCGTCGCGGATACCCGGTTGTTGCGGCAACGGGTTTGTTCGGTCGAGGGTTCGTATCCTGGTCGGATGGAACCCGACGCGGCACGGGCCATGTTGGTGGCCAAGCGAGCGGAAGCACTCGAGCGCTTGCGCGGGCTCGACGCCAGTTTCACCGACATCGTCGAGGCCGCACAGGACAGCAATCTGGACGACGAACACGACCCGGAGGGTACGACGGTCGCCGTGTCTCGGGCCCAGGTGTCGTCCCTTGCCGCGGAGACTCGACTACATCTCAACGCCATCGATGAAGCACTGGCGCGTGTCGAGTCCGGCAGCTACGGCATCTGCAGTCAGTGCGGCGAGGCGATCGCCGCGGCACGACTGGAGGCGTTGCCGGCGACCACCACATGCATCTCCTGTGCGCAGTCGGCCCATCGCGCACGCAATTGAACCTTCAGTAGTGCGTGGCGATGCCCGTCGGCGCCACTGCTCAAGGTCTTCGAGCTGCCTGGTCAGCGTCGCCCGGATTCGGTCAATTGCCTTCGGTCCCAATGGAGTTCGCAGGGGAGTGGCATCGGCGACAACAGCGTCGGTGATGCCGGTTTGCCGCAAGCGTTTCGCTGAATTCGGTATTGCTGTCGCTCATCAATCGGTATATCTTGATACTCAAGATATATGCAAGGGAGGTAGTTCGTTGGGCTCCACGAGAGAGCGCCCGAAGGTCTCGCTGGCGCGCGAGTTCGAGGAGTGGCTGCGCGTCATACCGGGGGACGTGGACGCGACCACTGAAATGGTTCGGCAGCGAATCGGACGTATTGCCAGGCAGTTCGAGCGCGTGCTGGCCGATGTCGCCGACGATCATGAGATGAGCGCAGGGGACTGGGAGGCGTTGTCGGTGCTCGCACGGTCGGCCGACCAAGGGGGATTGACCCCGGGCCGCATGGCGGCGATTCTCGGGCTGACCTCGGGGACGGTGAGCGTACGCCTCGAGCGGTTGATGGCGGCCGGCCTGATCGAGCGAGCCGAGGGAACGGACAAACGGCAGCGGCCGGTCCGGCTCACCGCGGCCGGCAGGGATGGCTGGGGTGCAGCCACCGTGGCACGGACAACTGCCGAGAGCAGGCTGATGCGCGACTGCCTGACCGGCGGCGAGCTGGATCAGCTCAGTGACCTGCTCGGCACATTGCTCGTGCGCCTGGAGTCCGCCTACGGACCCGCGCCACGGCACGACATGACGCGCGGCCGCAAGGCGAGAGAGTGAGCAGTAGGAACGCGTCGGAGGGGACGAGCCGGATGACCGGTCCTGGGCCCCTCTTCCACGTTAGTTGACATAATGTAGATTATCGGTTCTTTGGAAGAGCGGCCCAGAGGGGCCCGTGAGCCGGCCCTGTGTGATGTGGAAACCTGCCCGCTTCAGCCCATGCCGACCCGTCGTACTCACTGTTCGTAGTAATAGCGACAGGCCGCAATGCGGACTTCGTCGTCGACAACCTTGTAGACCAAGCGGTGTTCGTCGTTGATTCGCCTGGACCAATACCCCTGGAAACCGTCCTTCAGTGGCTCCGGCTTGCCGACGCCCTCGTTACCGTTGCGCATCACGTCCTGAATCAGGAAGTTGATCCGCTTGAGCAGCTTTCGGTCCTGCCGCTGCCACCACAGATAGTCGTCCCACCCTCGAGTGCTGAAGACGACTTTCACTCCATCAGCTCCCGCTCAACACCCTTTCCGGATTCGAGCTCGTCGATCGATGCGAGCAAGCGTCGCGCGTTGGCCGGGCTTCGCAGCAGGTATGCCGTCTCCTTGAGCGACTCGTAGTCGTCCAATGACACGATGACTGCCGGCTCGTGGCCGGCCCGCGTGATCACAACCTCTTCTCGGTCGTTGACCACCGAGTCGAGTACATCGGCATACTTCGCACGCGACTCCGAGTAGCTCATGGTTTTCATGACGACACCTCCGTACAGAAAATTGTACGTTTACGGCGCAACGTGTGGCAAGAATGGCTGTCGTTCGGGCCTGGTGGATGCGCTTTTCATGTGCGCAGGATGCTCCAATTCCCTTCGGACACAACGTCAAACACGCCGTCGACAACCGAGATCGCCGTCTGGTCATCGATGGCGTATGCCGGGTCGGAGATGCTCGCGGCCCACGCTTCCGCCTCGGCCATGGAGTTTCCCGGCATACCGTCGGGCGCGAGGTGCGGACAGATCGAGAAGTCGACCAGACCCAGCGTGCTGTCGTCACCGGAGGGCGGCCGCCACTGGATGAAGTCGTCGCCGACCTCGGGAGTCATCACCATGCTGCCGGCGCTCAGACCCACCCACACGGTGTCCGTCAGCGAGGGCAGCAACTCCGCGAGCCCGCACTGACGCATCCAGTAACAGAGGTAGAGCACGTCTCCTCCCGCGGCCAACAGGGCATCCGCCTCGCGCACCAAGGGAATCCAACGTTCGGAGTCGATGCTGGGCAACGCGGTCAGCTCGAGCAGGCCCACTGATTTCCAGCCGACGTCGACCATCGGATTGGTCGAGTTCCCGCTGGCGAACTGCCACGCCCTGACGCCCGGGCCGACATCAGGGTGTCCGTACATCGCGGTCGGGATGCACAACGCGGTGCACTCGGCGATCGGCTTCCCCAGCATCTGCTCCAGGGCGCTCCGAATGCTGCCGTTCGTCACTCCCCCGGATGTCAGCAACAACTTCACGGTGGCCTCCTGCGCTGCGGGTAGGACTTCAGCGTTCCGGCGCTGTCAACGCCGTGTCAAACGTGCTTCATGGAGCACGTCTGACACGGCGAAGAGTCGCGGACCGCCGTGCACTCAGACGACCAGGCTCAGGGCGAGCACACCGAGCAATCCGATGACACCGACTGCTGTTTCGTAAGTCGTGCGGAGCTTCAGGGTATCGACGAGCGACAGGTTGAAGTACTCCTTGAAGAGCCAGAATCCGGGGTCGTTGACATGGGAGAAGCAGATGCTCCCGCACGTCACCGCGAGGACCAGCAACTCGGGCGAGACACCCGTGCTCAGCAGCGGTGCGACGATGCCGGCGACGGTGACGACCGCGACGGTTGCCGACCCGACGGCCGCGCGAATGATCGCCGCGATGAGCCACGCGAGGATCAGCGGCGAGATGTCCCAGCCGTGCGTGACGTGCTGGATGTAGTTGGCGATGCCCGAGTCGACGAGCACCTGCTTGAAGCCGCCGCCGGCACCGATCACCGCGATGATCATCGCCATCGGCTTCAGTGACTGGGCGCAGGAATCCATCGCTGCCTCGAAGCGGGCAGTGATGCCCGACGGCTCTCCCCCGGCGTATGCCGGGCCGCCGAAGCCACCGATCGAACCGCCGCCACCGGCACCGGCCAGTGCCGGTGCCGGACCGCCCGCGGCCACCGTCTTGGCGAACACCGGAGTGCGCGATTCGGTGACGGTCGACTCATCCGCCGTACGAGCACGGTCCGCGTACGCCAGCCGGGCGATGTTGCCGCCGAGCAGCACCACGGCCAGCAACAGTGCGACGAGGAGCGCGATCGGCGCCTCACCGAAGAACTCCATGATCCGCGCCGCGGTGGTCCCTTCGGAGATGGTCAGCATCGCGATGGCCGAGATCGCCATCATCGCGACCGGGACGGCGACCACGAGGATGCACCGACCGAGCTGCGGCAGCTCGTGCTCGGCGAACTCCCGCGTTGTCGTGAGCGCGTTGGGGATCTGCGGGTTCAGCCGGCGGGCGATCGACAGTCGCGGCCAGATGAACCCCACGATGCCACCGGCGATGATCGCGATCGGCAGGCCGTAGAGCAGCGTCAGCGCCGCACTGGCGTGGAAGGCACTGGCAACGGCGGTCGGACCGGGGTGCGGGGGCAGGAAGCTGTGCGTGGTGGACAGCACGATCGACATCGGGAGGCCGAGCCAGAGCAGCGGCATCTTGTGCCGGCGTACCAGAGTGAAGACCAGCGGGATCAGCAGCACGAACGCGACCTCGTAGAACATCGTGATGCCGATACACAACGAGGTCAGGGCAATTGCGAGCTGGGCCCGCGAGATGCCGAAGACTCGGATCAGGCTGGTGGCGATCCGGTCGGCCCCACCGCTGTCGGCAAGCACCTTGCCGAGCATGGCACCGAACCCGAGAGTCAGGATCGTCTCGTCGAGCTGTCCCCCGACGCCGTCGGTGATCGAGCTGTAGATCTTGTCGATCGGCATACCGCGTAACAGGCCGACGAGCACGGCGACGAGGAAGAGAGCGATGAACCCGTTGAGCCGAAGCTTGGTCATCAGGACCAGCAACAGCGCCACGGCTAGGGCGACTACAAGGAGGGGCATGGCAGGTCAGCCTTCTGGTGTGTGAGGAGCGTCACGGCAGTGCAGTGAGGCTAGGATCACGAATGGATGCCTGTCCAAGCCTGAAATGGCATTGGAAGATACCTTCAGGGCATCATGGAGAGCATCATGTTCTCCTTCGAGCAACTGCGCGGATTCGTGGCCGTCGCCGACGAACGTCACTTCGGGCGAGCCGCCGAGCGCCTGTCCATGACTCAACCACCGCTGAGCCGGCAGATCCAGAAGCTGGAGCGGGCCGTCGGCGCGCGCCTCTTCGAGCGCGACAACCGCAAGGTCGAACTCACCCCTGCTGGTGCCGCCTTCCTGGTGGAGGCACGCCGCCTGCTGGCACTCGCGGAGTCCGCCCCCGACCTGGCCCGGCGCATCTCGGCCGGCTCGGCGGGCACGGTGCGGATCGGGTTCACTGCCGCATCTGCATATGCCGTGCTGCCCGACCTGTTGCGGCAGTTGCGGTCCGAGCTGCCGGACCTCGACCTGGTGTTGTCCGAGCTGGTCACGCGGCAGCAGCTGCACGGCCTCGAGGCACACGAACTCGACCTCGGGCTGGCGCGCGGACCCTTCGACCGCGATCTCTTCGGCTCCCGGGTGATCCATCGCGAAGCACTGCACGTCGCGGTGCCGCACGACCACCGCTTGGCAGGTCACCAGGGTGCGGTGACCGCGCAGGACCTGCGCGGCGAGCCGGTCATCATGCACTCCCCCGAGCGGGCCCGCTACTTCCACGAGCTCGTAGTCCGGCTGGTCGATGTCGACCCGGCCAACGTCGTGCACACCGTGGACCAGGTGCTGACCATGATGCTGCTGGTCAGCGCGGGCCTCGGCATCGCCTTCGTCCCCTCGTCGGTCAGTCGCCTCGGTATCGCCGGGGTGCACCTACTCCCCCTCGAGACGCTCGAACCGGAGCCGGTGGCACTGCATCTGCTGTGGGCGCGCGACTCACGCAACCCCGCCCTGCGCCAGGTCCTGGACCGTATGCCGAAGGAGTTCTGACGCCGTTGCCTGACCTTCGCCCGGCCGCTGATCCCGCCATACCGGGGCGGCATCACATCATGCCCGGATGGTGTTGGACAGGTTTCGTATGGCGCTCGTAGCGTCGATCCATGACCACGCACCCCACCGTCTCGCGGGTCGAGGCCGTCCCGGTCGCCGGGCACGACTCGATGCTGCTCAACCTCAGCGGCGCACACGCGCCGTTCTTCACCCGCAATGTCGTGCTCGTCACCGACAGCGACGGCCGCGTCGGGCTGGGTGAGGTTCCCGGCGGCGAGGCGATCCGGGCGACCGTCGTCGAGGCCGGTGAGCGGCTGATCGGCGAACCCGTGGCGCGTTACGGCCGGCTGCTCGGGCGGATCGCAGCCGACTTCGCCGACCGTGACGCCGGTGGTCGCGGCCAGCAGACGTTCGACCAGCGCATCGCGATCCATGCCGTCACCGCCCTGGAGTCGGCCCTGCTGGACCTGCACGGTCAGTTCCTCGGCGTGCCCGTCGCCGACCTGCTCGGTGAGGGCAAGCAACGCGACGTGGTCCCCGTGCTCGGCTACCTGTTCTACGTCGGCGATCGGACCGCGACCGACCTGCCATATGTCTGCGAGGACGCCCCGAACGACGGGTGGGAGAAGCTGCGCCGCGAGGCCGCGCTGACCCCGGAGGACGTCGTCCGGCTTGCCGAAACCGCGCATGAACGTTACGGATTCGTCGATTTCAAGCTGAAGGGTGGTGTCCTCCCGGGCGAGCAGGAGATTGCGGCGGTCACGGCGCTGAAGCGCCGGTTCCCGAACGCCCGCATCACCCTTGACCCCAACGGCGGCTGGTTGCTGGACGACGCGGTGCGGCTGTGCAGCGACGCTCGCGACGTGCTGGCGTATGCCGAGGACCCGTGCGGCGCCGAAAGCGGATTCTCCGGACGCGAGGTGATGGCCGAGTTCCGGCGGCGCACCGGCATACCCACTGCCACCAACATGATCGCCACCGACTGGCGGCAGTTGGCGGCCGCGGTGCGGTCGGCCGCCGTCGACATCCCGCTTGCCGACCCGCACTTCTGGACGATGCGCGGTTCGGTGCGAGTTGCCCAGCTCTGCAACGACTTCGGGCTGACCTGGGGCTCGCATTCCAACAACCACTTCGACATCTCGCTGGCGATGTTCGCGCACGTGGGCGCGGCCGCACCCGGCGAGATCACCGCACTCGACACGCACTGGATCTGGCAGGACGGTCAGGCACTCACGACCGCTCCCCCACGGATCGCCGGCGGCGCGATCACCGTGTCGGACTCCCCCGGCCTCGGGCTGACCATCGACCGGGACGCGCTGGACGCCGCGCACGACCTCTACCTCGAGCACGGCCTCGGCGCTCGTGATGACGCGCTCGCGATGCAGTACCTGGTGCGCGACTGGACCTTCGACCCGAAGCGTCCCTGCCTGGTGCGTTGAGCAGGTCCGCTCACGCGAGTCGAACCGTCAGCACCGCGTTGCCGGTGCCGTCGGGGTCGTCGATGTCGTCGGTGCCCCCGATGTCAGGTCCGCGCGTCGGCACCGCAGCCCGGCTGACGCACAGGCACAGTTGATCGGCTGCTGCCTTCTGCGTGTCGTCGAGGAAGACGTCCCGGTGGTCGACACGACCGGACACCTCCAGTACGCGGACCGCGCACAGGCCGCATTCGCCCTTGCGACAGTCCGACATGACCGCCATACCCGCCGCCTCCAGTGCCTCCAGAGCGGTGGAGTTGGCGGGCACCCGGACCTCGCGGCCGGTGTCGGCCAGCCGGATGGTGAAGGGCTGGGCCTGCCACGAGCCGCTGCTCCCGAACGTCTCGAACCGCAGGTTCGGTGCGGGGAGACCGTGCGTTGCCCATGCTTGACGGACGGCGTCCAGCAACCCGATCGGCCCGCACATGTAGAGCTCGGTCCGCAGCGGATGGTCGCCGTCACGCACCTGCCCGACGAGTTCCATGACGTCGAGCCGGGTGCCCTCGTCACTGATGTGCAGCTCCAATCGGTCGCCGTGCAGCGCGGTCAGGCGTTCGAGATACGGAAGATCCGCCCGCGATCGGCCCGACACGACGAGGTGGTAGTCCGCCCCACGGGACCGCAGCGCCTGCGCCATCGCCAGCACGGCGGTGATGCCGATTCCTCCGGCGAGCAGGATGTATCGCGGAGCGCCGACGCCGAGCGGGAAGTTCTGCAGCGGTTGCGTGACCGCGATCCGGTCCCCCACCGCCAGGCGGTGCATCCGCGCGGACCCGCCGCGACTCGCGGTGGCGAGTTGCACCGTGAGGGTCAAGCGGCGTCCGCCGTCGGTGCTATCGACGACCGAGTACGACCTGGTCAGCGTCCCGGGGCGGGGGTCGTTGTCATGGAGATCGTCGTTGCGGTCGTCCAGTGAGTGGCCCGGGCGCACGTCGACGTGCGACCCCGGGCGGGCGTGGACCGCCTCCTCGGGACTGAGCACGATCCGGCGCACGTCGCGCGCGACCGTCTCGACCTCCACCACCTCGGCCGATGTCCATCGGACGGCATTGTCTGTGGCCATGGTTCTTACGACTCCACGACGGCACGCAGCACAGGTGCCGCATCGTCGGCGCGGTCAGCGGCCCGGTCCGCATCGCTGCCGCGGCCCTCGGCCGCGAGCATGTCGTCGAGGATCCGGCGTACCCACATGCCGCCGGCATCGATGTTGAGGCTGTAGAAGACGTGCTCGGGATTCTCGTCGATCGCACGCTGTTGCGCGATCAGCATGTCCTCGTCCTCGGCGAACACTCCGCGGACACCCTCCCGCAGCTGCGTCGTGATGAGTTGGCTGTCGAGTCGGTAGTTGCGCATGAATGCCCAGAAGTAGTGACTGGTGCGCGCGGTCTCCGGGGTGATGGTGTTCATGACGAAGCCGTTGACGCCCTGGCTCCGGTCGCCCTCGGGTGCACCGGTGCCGGCCTTCGCGACGCCGACATCGATGCGGATGGTCGACGGCGCCTCGAAGGTGATGATCTGCCACCGATCGACCTTGCCCTCGAACCCGGGGAACTTGTCCCGCATGTTCTTCAGCCAGAACGGCGGCGGGTCGATGTCGCGCATCCATCGCGTCACGGTCACGCCGCGATCACCGCTGCGCGCCACCTCGAACTCGGAATCGCTCAACTCGTCCTGACCGATGCTCGAGGAGTGCACGAACTCCTCGTGCGTCAGGTCCATCAGGTTGTCGAGCACGAGCTGGTAGTTGCAGCCGGCCTCGATCGTCAGGCCGTCGCCGGCCCACTCGGGGTCATCCATCTGCGACATGTCCGGGACCAGGTTCGGATCGGCCAGATCGGGATCGCCGGGCCATACCCACACGTACCGGTGGCGTTCGACGACCGGGAAGGAGGGCACCGCGGCGCTGGGATTGATGGTCTTCTGCGCGGGCATCGACGTGCACCGGCCGGCGGCGTTGTAGCGCAATCCGTGGTAGGGACACTGCAACTCGTCCCCCATCACGGTTCCCTTGGAGAGCGGAGCGAGCCGATGCCAGCACGCGTCGGCGAGAGCTGCGGCGGCACCGTCGCTCCCCCGCCACAGTGCCATCGGCGTCCCGGCGACAGTGCGGGCGAGCGGCGCCTTGGCGGTCACCTCGTGATCCCAGGCGGCGACGTACCAGGCGTTGCGCGGGAAGTCGAAGATCTTCGCGGTCACCGACCGCGTCACGTCAGTCACCGGTTCCCGCTCCTCGTATCCCGCGTCTCCGTTTCGCACCATGAACCTCCACTGCTCTCGAGCCGTTGCGTGGTGACCGTCACCACCGGATCGCCATCAGTGTGAGAGCGGTCACCTACACTCGGCGACACGAATTCCGACAGTCGGAATCACCGGCCGAGCGAGGTGTGTATGACGCTGACCACTCGAACGCTGGATGTCCTCGCCACCTTTCGGCCCGGTCCGCACCGGCGCCAGACGTTGCTCCAGATCGCGCAGGAATGCGGTCTTCCGATGACGACGTGCCACCGCATCGTCCATGACCTGCTGGACTGGGGAGCCCTCGAGCGGACCGACGACGGGTATCTGCACGTCGGCCTGCGACTCTGGGAGATCGGTGCTCTCGCGCCCCGGGGCAACGCCCTCCGCGACCTGGCCCTGCCCGTGCTGGAGGACCTGTATGTCGCGACCCGGGAGAACGTGCAACTCGCTGTGCGCGAGGAGCTCGAGGCGGTCTTCGTCGAGCGGCTCACCGGCGACCGGGCGGTCCCCGTCATGACCCAGGTCGGGGCGCGATTTCCGTTGCCCTCCACCGGTGTTGGGCGTGCGCTGCTCGCCTTCGCTCCGGCCGATGTCCAGGACGCGGCGTTGGCGCAACCGGTGCGGCGCTGGACCGACGACACCACCACCGACCCATCGGCGATCCGGGCATTGCTCGCCGAGACGCGGCGCACGAAGGTTGCGATCAGTCGCCGGGAGGTCACGGCCAACGCGGCGTCGGTGGCGGCGCCGGTCTTCGGCATACGCAACGAGGTCGTGGCCGCCGTCTCGGTGGTCTTCGACGCCGACAACGGCCCACCGATCAATGCCATGGTGCCGGTGGTCGTCGCCGCGAGCCGCAGCATCTCCCGCGCGCTCGGCGCGGCGATGGACGGCCTCGACATGCGGAAGGCTGTGGCATCGGGCGCGCCGCCGTCGTGAACTACGCGCTCAGCCCATCGCGAGCTTGAGCGCGAGACCCAACCCGGCCAGGCCGACCGCTGCTCGCAACGGCCGTTCCGGCAGCCATCGCACCACGGCCGGTCCCAATAGGCCACCGATGAGCGCGCCGGTCCCGAGCGCGACTGCGGCACCCCAGTGGACCGGCGCGATGACGGCGTAGATCGCCGCGGCGACAGCGTTCGCGGCACCTGAGCCGGTGTTCTTGACGGCGTTCGTCACCGCGAGTGGTTCGTCCCGGCGCAGCGAGAGCACGGCGAGCAGGATGACGCCGACACCCGCGCCGAAGTACCCGCCATACACACCGACGAGGACGAGCAACACCGGCCAGAGCACGCGGCGCCATGGTGTCGGTGGACGGTCACCCGCTGCGTGCGAACGGGTCCACGTCCGAATGCGGTCACGCGCGAGCAGCAGCACACCACCCAGTGCGACCAGCCACGGCACGACCAGGCCGAAGACCTCGGCGGGCGTGGCCAGCAGCAGCACGGCCCCTCCCGCACCACCGAGCGCGCTCAGGCCGGCGAGCCGCGCGGCCCGCCGGCCGTTGCCGCGCAGTTCCGGACGCGAGCCCCACCAGGAGCCCGCGGTGGTCGCGAGCATCGCGACGGTGTTGCTGACATTGGCCGCCAGCGGGGACAGCCCGGCGAGCAGCAGTGCCGGATAGCTCACCAATGACGCCAACCCGGCGACCGAGCCGCACAAGCCGGCGCCGACCCCGGCGAGGACGAGCCAGGGCCAGTTCACGAAGCTCCCGTCACGGGCCGTCGGTGATCTCGGTCGACGCGGTCGTCCAGGCGCGTGCCTGGTCGGTCAGCGAGATGCCGAGTCCGGGGCGGTCGGAGACGAACATCCGTCCGTCGCGGGTCTCCAGCTGCTCCGGGAAGAGCGGGGTCAGCCAGTCGAAGTGCTCCACCCACGGTTCGATCGGGTATGCCGCAGCCAGGTGCACGTGGATCTCCATCGCGAAGTGCGGAGCGATCGGCAGCTGGTGGTGTTCGGCATACGCCGCGAGCTTGAGGAACTGGGTGATCCCGCCGACACGTGGCGCGTCCGGTTGGACGATGTCGGCGGCGCCGTGATCGATCAGCCGCACGTGCTCGTCGACGCTGGCCAGCATCTCGCCCGTGGCGATCGGTGTGTCGAGCGCACGCGCGAGTTGTGCGTGGCCCTCGGCGTCATACGCGTCGAGGGGCTCCTCGATCCAGACCAGGTCGAACTCCTCGAAGATCCGGCCCATCCGCAGGGCGGTCGGCCGGTCCCACTGCTGGTTCGCGTCGACCATCAGCGGCACGTCGGGGTCCAGCGCCTCGCGGACCGCCGTCACGCGGGCGACGTCGGTGCGCCAGTCCGGCTGGCCGACCTTGAGTTTGATGCCGCCGATCCCGGCGGTGAGCGACGCTCGCGCGTTGTCGATGACCTGCTCGATCGGGGTGTGCAGGAAGCCGCCGGAGGTGTTATAGGTGCGGACCGAATCGCGGTGTGCGCCAAGCAGTTTGGCGAGGGGCAGCGAGGCGCGCTTGGCCTTCAGGTCCCACAGTGCGATGTCGATGGCCGCGATGGCCTGGGTGGCGAGTCCGCTGCGGCCGACAGAGGCGCCGGCCCAGCTGAGCTTGGTCCACAGGCGGCCGATGTCGCTGGGGTCCTCGCCGATGAGCACCGGCGCGATCTCCTGGGCGTGGGTGAACTGCGCCGGCCCGCCGGCCCGTTTGGAGTAGGAGAAGCCGATGCCCTCGGCTCCCGAGGCGGTGCTGATCTCGGCGAACAGGAAGATCACCTCGGTCATCGGGCGCTGCCGGCCGGTCAGGACCTTGGCGTCGCTGATCGGTGTGGCGAGCGGCAACCGCACCGAGGAGAGCCGGATGCGCTCGATGCGGTCCAGGGTCGCGGGTCCCGGACGTGCGGCGAGCACCGCCGCGTCGGGTCCGGCGAGGGCGCTGGTGGGCAGGCTGGTCATGCGTCGATCTCCGAATCGGTATGGCGGGTGGGTCGCCCGTCGACCCGCCGCAGCAGGTGCCACGGGTTCTCGTCGGCGAGCTCCGTCGGGAGCAGCGTCTCGGGCACGTCCTGGTAGGCCACCGGCCGCTGGAAACGTTCGATGGCGCGTGCACCGACCGAGGTGGTGGCGGGCGCGGAGGTGGCCGGGAAAGGCCCACCGTGCACCATTGCGTGGTTGACCTCGACTCCGGTCGGCCACCCGTTGACCAGGATGCGGCCGGCGAGCAGTTCGAGTTCGTGCAGCAACTCCGTGGCGAGACCGGTGTCCGCATCGCCCAGCTGGAGGGTGGCGGTGAGCTGTCCGTCGAGATCTGCTGTCGCATCGACCAATTCGTCCGGGGTGCGGACCAGGACGACGAGACCGGCCGGGCCGAAGATCTCGTCCAGCAACTCGGGGTGCTCCCGCACGGTGTCGAGGTCGGTGACCAGGACGCTGGCGGTGACCGCGTTGTCATCGCCGTTGCCAGCGCTGCCCTGCGCGAGCTGTTCCACCCCGGGAACGGCAGCGGCGCGCGCGATGCCGGAACGGTAGGCATCGCGAATTCCGTTGGTGAGCAACGGCACTGCGGGCACATCGGCGATCGCCCGTGCCGTGGCATCGAGGAAGGTCTTCGTCTCCGGCAGATCAGCGGCGAACACGAGCCCGGGCTTGGTGCAGAGTTGGCCACCGCTGCCCGTGAGCGATGCGACGTAGCCGGTGGCGAGTTGCTCGGCCCTCTCCTGGACTGCCCCGGGCAGCAGGAACACCGGGTTGATGGCAGACATCTCGGCATACACCGGGATCGGGACGCGTCGCTGGGCCGCTGCCTGCACGAGGGCCAGGCCGCCGCCGCGGGAGCCGGTGAAGCCGACCGCGCGAACCTTCGGATGGGACACCAAAGCGGTGCCGAGTTCGTGGGAAGTGCCCTGCAGCAGCGAGAAGGTGCCGGCCGGAAGTCCTTGGTGCGCAACGGCTTCGCGAATGACGCGACCGACGAGTTCGGACACGCCGGGGTGGGCCGGGTGCGCCTTCACGATCACCGGGCAGCCGGCCGCCAGGGCGGACGCGGTGTCGCCGCCGGCGACCGAGAAGGCCAGCGGGAAGTTGCTCGCCCCGAAGACCGCGACGGGACCGACCGCCACAGCACGCTGCCGAATATCCGGGCGCGGCAACGGCGTTCGGGCTGCGTCACCCGGATCGACACGAGTCTCGGCCCAGGTCCCCGCGCGCAGGTCGGCCGCGAACATCCGCAGCTGACCCGCAGTGCGGGCCAACTCACCGACCGGCCGGGCCGGCGGCAACGCTGTTTCGGCGACGACTCGCTCGGAGAGCTGCGGGCCGAGCTGCTCCAAGCCGGTGGCGATGTCCTCCAACAGGTCCGCACGCTGAGCGGGCGACGTACGGCGGAGGATCTGGAACGCATCCCACGCCGCGTCCGCCGCACGGGCCACCTCGTCGGGACCGCACTCGGCGAACGCCGGCTCGAGCGGCGTGTTCGACGACGGGTCCTGCGCGTGGAATGTGGTTGCAGAGTCTGCGAATTCGGCGCCGGCGAGAAGACTCGCGCCGGTCAGTTCGATCGTCATACCGTCACCTTTCGGACCAGCTGCTCCAGCTCGAGCAGTTCGCTCTCGTCGAGATCGGTCAGCGGCGAGCGGACCGCACCCGCCGGCCGGCCGATCACCTTCATACCTGCCTTGATGATGCTGACTGCATAACCCGGGGCGCGGTTGCGCAGGTCGGCATACGGGATGACGAAGTCGTTCAGTGCGGTCGTGACCGCGCTCGAATCGCCACGCTGGACCGCGTCGTAGAAGTCGACGGCGAACTGCGGGACGAAGTTGAAGATGGCCGAGGAGTAGGTCGTCAGCCCCAGGCTTTTGTAGGGCAGCGCGAAGAGTTCGGCCGTCGGCAGGCCGCCGATGTAGAGGAGCCGGGTTCCCATCCGGGAGAAGACGCGGGTCATCTGCTCGACGTTGCCGACGCCGTCCTTGAAGCCGACGAAGTTCGGGCAGCTCGTGGCGAGGCGCTCGACGGTGTCCGCGTCGTAGATGGCGTTGGCCCGGTTGTAGATGATCACGCCGAGTTCGGTCGCCTCGCAGAGCGCCCGCACGTAGGCCTCCAGGCCGGCCTGGCCGGCTTCGGTCAGGTAGGGCGGCAACAGCAGGATGCCGTCGGCACCGGCGCGCTCGGCCCGTCGGACCAGGTCGATCGCCATGGCTGTGCTGTAGCCGGCGGGCGCGAGGACCGGCACGTCATCCGGTGCCGCGGCCACGGCGGCCGCAACGACTCGTTCGACCTCGTCCGGGGCGAGAGCGAAGAACTCGCCGGTGCCGCCCGCCGCGAAGAGCCCGGCCGCCGGGTACGACGACAGCCACGCGATGTGTTCCCGGTATGCCGCCTCGTCGAACGCACCGTCCGGCCGCAGGTGGGTGACGGGGAAGGACAGCAGGTTCGAGCCGAGTTTCGCGGCCAGCTCCTGCGGGCTCAGGTCAGACATGTGCAGTGCTCCTCGTGGTGGATTCGCTGTTCACCCTAGGAAGCTGCGTCGATACGCGTCCAACACCCGTTTGAGATAGCACGATGCCGTCAGTGCATGCATGGCAGGCGTGGAGAACGGCCGGCTGGGCCGAAGGAACCGTCGGTCAGCACCGGTACGACGGACGAGGCGTCAAGTGCCGCAGCAACTTCGACATCCGCCGCAAAGCCCTTCGCCGTCAGCTCCTTCCCACTGACGCAATCGCGCATGGACTCCAGCAACTGCGCAGCGAAGGCATCGAACAGCGCTGCTGCGCCGACGGATTCCGGGCTCAACGCTGCTGTGCAGTCCAGTGCGCGGAGACTTGAAAGGATCGCCCCGGCGCCCAGCTGATCCTCCAGGGCCGGCCGCAACGAGTCGTCGTTGCCCCATCGCTCCCCTGCGGCGATCACTGCGACGGTGCGTCCTTCATCGAGACAGCTACTCAACGACCGCGCGACCGCACCGGCGTTGCGCACACAGCCGAGGACGACGGTGGATCCGGTGCCCTGCAGCGCTGCAGCGATCGTCGAGCCGTTCGGTGACGGCAGGACGATGCGCGGCTCGAAGTGGCAGGTGAGCATGCCGGCCGGCGAAAGCGACGGTGCCGCAACGGATCCGGGCTGCGTCGCCTCGAGACGGCCAACCGCGAGCGCCGCGTCGTGGGCAGCGGCGAAGTCTGCTGCTCGTCGGTCCCTCCAACGGAACGGGTAGACCCGCATGCCGCGTTCGACGGCGATGGTGACGGCTGTCGAGAAGCTCAGTACGTCCACCACGACCGACGTGTCAGCCTTCAGCTCGCGGGCTGCGGCGGGGCCCCACTCGAACCGGACGTCATACGCACCCTGACCGAACTCGCTGCCCACCGCCCCAACGTAACCGTCGATAAGCGCCGCCGCGTCATTGCTGCGCGAGGGGCAGTGTGGCGACGACCTCGTGGCGTGGGCGACGGCGCGCACCCTCCCCCAGGTATGACGCAATGAGCTCGATCTCCGTGACGGGCCACGCATCGCTGCCGAAGGTGTCGAGCACCTGCAGCCAGCGTCGGGCGTCGATCGGCCGGCGAGGCCTGGCAACGCTCAGGTGACCGACGAATCGCTGCCCGTCCGGGGTCGCGCCGACCGAATTCGCCGCGTGCCGCACACCTGTCGCCAGCGCGGTCAGATCGACATCGGGTCGCAACCAGAGCACGCGCGCCTCGAGCGGGTTCGGGAAAGCGCCGGCTCCCGACAATCGCATGTCGAAAGCGTTGTGCCGCACCGCCGTCCGAGCGATGGCGTCGACCAGGTCATCTTCGCGATGCGCTGGCACCGCAGCCAGGAAGGCCAGGGTGAGGTGCCACTGTTGGGGGTCGATCCACGTCATACCGTCACGTGGTGCGAGGAACTCGGCGATCTGCTCCCGGATCGACACCGGCGGACGGATGGCGACGAACATGCGTGTGGTGGTCATTGCAGTGTCACCCGACGTATGCCGACAGGTGTTGCCCGGTGAGGGTGGATCCCGACGCGACAAGCTCCGCCGGCGTACCCTCGAAAACCACTGTCCCGCCGTCATGTCCGGCACCGGGGCCGAGATCGATCAGCCAGTCGGCGCGGGCCATCACCGCTTGGTGGTGCTCGATCACGATCACGGACTTGCCGTCGTCCACCAGTCGGTCCAGCAGCTCGAGCAACTGCTCGACGTCGGCGAGGTGGAGACCGACCGTCGGCTCATCGAGCACATAGATCTCGGCCTTCTCCCCCATCTGCGCCGCCAGTTTGAGACGCTGCCGCTCGCCACCGGAGAGCGTGGTGAGCGGTTGGCCGACCGTGACGTAGCCGAGGCCGACCGCCACCAGTCGCCGCAGGATCTTGTGGGCGGCCGGTAACCGGCCGTCCCCTGCACCGAAGAACTCCTCGGCAGCCGACACCTGCATGCCGAGCACCTCACTGATGTCCTTGCCACCGAAGGTGTAGTCGAGCACCTCGGGTTGGAAACGCTTGCCGTCGCACACGTCGCACGGTGCGGCGACCGTGGCCATCATCGCCAGGTCGGTGTAGACGACTCCCGCGCCGTTGCAGTTGGGACAGGCGCCGTCTGAATTGGCGCTGAACAAACCAGGCTTCACCGCATTCGCCTTGGCGAAGGCCTTCCGGATCGGGTCCAGCAGACCGGTGTAGGTCGCGGGGTTGCTGCGTCGCGAGCCGCGGATCGGCGCCTGGTCGATGGTCACCACTCCGTCGCGGCGGGCGACCGAACCGTGGATCAACGAGCTCTTGCCCGAACCTGCGACACCCGTCACGACGCAGAGCACACCGAGGGGAAGGTCGACGTCGACGTTCCGCAGGTTGTGCAGTGACGCACCACGCACCTCGAGAGCGCCACGCGGCTTCCGGATCTCGTCCTTCAGGGACACCCTGTCGTGCAGGTGCCGGCCGGTGCGGGTGCCAGCCGATCGCAACTCATCGACCGTGCCCTCGAAGACGACTTCCCCGCCATCGACGCCGGCGCCCGGACCGAGGTCGACCACGTGGTCCGCGATCGCGATCATCTCCGGCTTGTGCTCGACCACGAGCACGGTGTTGCCCTTGTCGCGCAGCTGCAACAGCAGGTCGTTCATCCGCTCGATGTCGTGCGGATGAAGGCCGATGGAGGGTTCGTCGAAGACATAGGTCACGTCCGTCAGCGATGAGCCGAGATGCCGAATCATCTTGGTGCGCTGGGCTTCTCCCCCGGACAGCGTGCCCGAAGGGCGGTCCAGGCTCAGGTAGCCCAGCCCGATCTGCACGAACGACGCGAGCGTGTGACGCAGCGAGTCGAGCAGCGGCTCGATCGAGGTGTCCTGCACACCGCGCAACCACTGCGTCAGGTCGCTGATCTGCATCGCGCTGACCTCGGCGATGCTGCGACCGGCAACCTTCGACGTCCGAGCGCCTTCGTTCAGCCGGGTGCCGTCGCACTCGGGGCAGGCGGCGAAGGTGACCGCGCGGTCGACGAACGCGCGGATGTGTGGCTGCATCGCCTCACGGTCCTTGGCCAGGAACGACTTGCGAATGCGCGGGATCAGCCCCTCGTAGGTGACGTTGATGCCGTCGACCTTGATCTTGGTCGGCTCCTTGTGCAGCAACGCTTCACGCTCGCGCTTGGTGAACTTCGCGATCGGCTTGTCCGGGTCGAAGAAGCCACAGCCCAGGAAGATCCGGCCGTACCAGCCGTCCATGCTGTAGCCGGGGATGGTGAGGGCACCTTCGCGCAGCGACTTCGTCTCGTCATACAGCGCACTGAGATCGAAGTCGGTCACCGAGCCGCGTCCCTCGCACCGCGGGCACATGCCGCCGACGATGCTGAAGGTCCGGCGCTCCTTGACGGTGCGGCCTTCCTTCTCCATCGTGACCGCGCCGCCACCGCTCATCGAGGCGACATTGAAGGAGTAGGCGCGTGCGGAGCCCAAATGCGGCTTTCCCAAGCGACTGAAGAGGATTCGCAACATCGCCAGTGCGTCCGTTGCCGTTCCGACGGTCGAGCGGGGGTCTGCACCGAGTCGCTCCTGGTCGACGATGATCGCCGTGGTGAGACCGCCGAGGACATCGACGTCTGGGCGGGCCAGGCTGGGCATGAAGCCCTGAACGAACGCGCTGTAGGTCTCGTTGATCTGACGCTGTGACTCCGCCGCGATGGTGTCGAAGACCAGCGAACTCTTCCCCGAGCCGGACACCCCGGTGAAGACGGTCAGTCGTCGTTTCGGCAACTCGACACTGACGTTCCGCAGGTTGTTCTCACGCGCGCCGAGAACGCGTATGACGTCGTGTGCGTCGGCGCGCGGGAGGACGGCAGCAGGCAATGACGAGTGATCGGTCATGAACCGAAATCTACGTCCTCCGTCATCACCGTCGCAGCGTCTCGGCCGGGAGCAGCCTGCTCCTGCCAGTAGGGGTTGATGCGCGGTGACACCGTTCCCGACCAACGAACCGTGCCGAAATGACCATGCATTGCAGGGAATCGGTAGCGTCGAAGAATCGTCACGAGGACCGGATCAGGGCCGGTCCGATACGGAGGAATCATGCGAGCACGACCTCTCGTCGGCGGCGTCGCCGCGGCTACCGCACTACTGATTGCCGGCGGCAGCGCATCCGCGACCGGCAACGCAGTCGGCGCTTCGGGCGCCGGAGACCCCTACTATCCGATGGATGGCAACGGCGGGTACGACGTCAGTCACTACGACGTCGGCATCGACTACACGCCATCCACCACGATGCTCATCGGCGACACGACCGTCACCGCCACGACGACCCAGCAGCTCGAGCAGTTCGACCTGGACTTCTATGGTTTCCAGGTCGATTCGATCACCGTGAATGGCAAGCCGGCCACTTGGACGCGATCGGATCAACACGAGTTGGTCGTCACGCCGTCGAGCCGGATCGCCAAGAAGTCCGAGTTGAAGGTGCGGGTCAAGTACCACGGTCAACCCAAGCCGACGTCAGGGCTGGACGACTACTCCGGCTGGAACTACTCCTCGACCGGTGGTGCGTTCGCCGCCAACGAGCCGCACTCGGCGGCCAGTTGGTATCCCGTCAACGACACCACACGCGACAAGGCGACGTTCACGCTGAACGCAACGGTGCCCAACGGCTACAGCGTGATCAGCAACGGCGAGCAGACCGGCACCTCGACCGAGGGCGCCAAGACCACCTACACGTGGACCGAGAAGGATCCGATCATCGGTTACCTGACCACGGTCGCGATCGACAAGTTCACCTACCTGAAGCAGCAGACCAAGGACGGCATACCGCTCGTGTCGGCCTTCGCGCCCGGCGCCGAGGACAAGATGGCGGACGAGAAGCGGCTGCCGGAGGTGATCGAACTGCTCGAGCACTACTTCGGTCCCTACCCGCAGTCCTCCGGTGGCGGCATCTTCGTCGCCGACCAGATCGGCTTCTCCCTCGAAACGCAGGACCGTCCGACGTATGCCGCGTGGGCCGACCTACCGACGATCGTGCACGAGAACGGTCACCAGTGGTGGGGCGACAGCATGTCCGTGAAGACCTGGCGCGACGTCTGCATGAACGAATGCTTCGCGTCATACGGCGAATGGCTGTGGGAACAGGACAAGAACAACATCGACCTGAACAACGAATACAGCTCGGAGATGGCAGATTTCGCCGACAACGACAGGTTCTGGGCGAACCCGTTGTGGGATATGGGCGCCGGCCGGGAGTTCACCAACTCCTACACCCGTGGCCCGCTGTTCCTGCAGGCGCTGCGTGCCTACATCGGTGACAAGCCGTTCTTCGAGGTGCTGCGGACCTATTCACAGCTGCACCGCGGCGGCAACACCTCGATGCAGGACTTCGAGAAGTATGTGCAGCGACACGCCACCCGTGACGTCCACGGCTTCTTCCAGGCGTGGGTCTACGGCACGACCCGCCCGGCCGACAAGTACATCTGGTTCGGGCCGTTCCGGAAACCGAGTGCTGCCAAGGCGACCACACCGAAGCTGCTCGCGAAGTCAGTGCACGACCGCTGATCGAGAGCTCCCTCCCCCGGCGCCGTTCGGAAACGCCCACTCGTCCCTCACGGGCTCCTCAAGGAGCTCGTGAGGGACGAGTGAGGGAGAATCGAGCGCATGCAGTGCGACTACTTCGACGCCGGGACCTGCCGGTCGTGCACTCTCATGGGCCAGTCGTATGACGCACAACTCGTCGACCTGCAAGCGACCGTCGCCGCCACGCTCAGCGATCACGTCTCCGAAACCCTTTGGGACACACCGGCATACGGGCCCGAGTCGCACTTCCGCAACAAGGCCAAGCTCGCCGTGGCAGGAACCCGGCAGGCACCGAGCTTCGGCATCCTGGACCGTGGCGGGCACGGCGTCGACCTGCGCGACTGCGGGCTCTACGAGCGCGGATTGCACAGTGCCGTAACCCAATTGGCCGACTTCGTCACCGACCTCGGCCTCACACCGTATGACGTGCCGCGTCGCACGGGCGAACTCAAACACCTCATCGTGACGCACTCACCCGACGGCGAGTCGATGATCCGCTTCGTGCTGCGCTCGCCCGGGCAGTTGCGCCGGATCGAACGTGCGCTCCCCGACCTGCTGGCAGCCGTGCCCGGCACGCGTGTCGTCTCGGTCAACCTGCTGCCCGAGCACAAGGCCACGCTCGAAGGCGACGACGAGATCCTCCTGACCGACGACACCTCGCTGCCGATGCGCCTGAACGGCATCACCCTCCAGTTGCGCACCCGTAGTTTCTTCCAGACGAACACTGCCGTCGCTGCTCAGCTGTATCGCCAGGCCCAGCAATGGATTTCGGTGATCGCGCCGGAGCAGGTGCTGGACCTCTTCTGTGGTGTCGGTGGCTTCGCGTTGCATGCGGCGACTGCTCTTCGTCTTGATACGCCGTCCCCGCGTCAGTCCCTTCGGGACGCCGGCTCGTTCCTCACCGGCTCCTCAGGGACCTCCCCCGGCGCTCGACCGGCGACCGTTCGCGGGGTCGAGCTGTCGGAGGAAGCCGTTGCCAGCGCCCGCCTCGGCGCCGAGCAGTTGCCGGGACGGGCGTCGCTGGGCGCCATACAGTTCGAGGCCGGTGACGCGACCACGGTGTTCGGCGAGATGCGCGCGGGGTTTCGAGACGCTCCCCCGCTGCGCTCCTCCGCTCCTCAACCACCTTCGGCGGACCTGGTCATCGTCAACCCGCCCAGGCGCGGCATCGGCGAGCTCGCCGACGCGCTCGAGCGGTCGGATTCCACCCACGTCCTCTACTCCAGTTGCAACGCAACCAGCCTGGCTGCCGACCTGCGCAACATGCCCTCATTCCACGTCACCCGGGCACGTGTCTTCGACATGTTCCCGCAGACCCGCCACCACGAAATACTCCTCCTCCTGAGCCGCTGAGAGTCCCTCGGCTTCCGCCCGGCCAGCGTCCGCACGCACCATTCGCACCGTCGAAATTAACTGTTGACAGTTATCAGTCAACGTGGAACTGTGATGCCGCACACAGCCCGGCGCGGGACCATCCGCGGGGCACAATCAGGATGAAAGGGCCATCCGATGAGCGAGCGACAGAACATGCGCAGGACGAATGGCGACTCCCGACCACGGAGGGAGTCGCGATGAGCGCACAGACCCTGAGCATGCGCGGGCCCGTCCATGGCACTGCCCATGCACGGCGCGTCTC
The DNA here is from genome assembly GCF_035551235.1 of Flexivirga sp. GTDB lineage: Bacteria > Actinomycetota > Actinomycetes > Actinomycetales > Dermatophilaceae > Flexivirga. The sequence goes on from NZ_DASZNO010000028.1 coordinate 112,759, forward strand.
CTGGGGCTCCGCCGCCGGCGGCGTCATCGAGAACTACGACTTCATCGGCTTCGGAACCGGCGCCGCTCTCTACTTCGGTGACGCCTTCTTCCCCGGCGCCTCACCGCTGATCGGCACGCTGGCGGCGTTCGCGACCTTGGGTGTCGGCTTCGTCGCCCGACCGTTGGGCGGGGTGATCGGAGGTCACCTCGGCGACAAGATCGGGCGTAAGCCGGTCCTGATCGCCTCATTGCTCGTCATGGGCTTGTGCACGTTCGCCATGGGCCTGCTGCCCACCTATGCCACTGCCGGGGCACTCGCCCCGACCCTGCTGGTCACGGTGCGCATCCTTCAGGGCATCGCGTACGGCGCCGAGTGGGGCGGGGCGATCCTGATGAGCTACGAGCACGCGCCATGGCGGGACAAGGGCAAGTTCACCGGCATCGTGCAGTCCGGCTTCCCGATCGGACTCCTGCTGGCCAGCCTCGTCTTCCTGGCATCGGTCAACCTCCCCGGCGACTGGGCGTGGCGTGTTCCGTTCCTCGCGAGCATCGTGCTTGTCGTAGTCGGACTCGTTCTGCGGGCGAAGGTTCCCGAATCACCGGTGTTCGACGAGGTGAAGGAGCAGAAGCAGGTTGTCGCCTCCCCCATCAAGGAGGTCCTCCGGGACGACTGGCGCAATGTCCTGCGTGGTATCGCGCTGCGTGTCGCCGAGACCGCGGGGTATGCCGTCGCGATCACCTACATGATCGCCTACCTGAAGGACGAGAAGCTGGCGACCGGCGGCCAAACGATCTTCGCGATGTGCGTCGCCTCCGCAGTCGGGGTCTTCGCGACGATGTGGTGGGCGCGACTGACCGATCGGATCGGACGGCGACCGTTGTACGTCTGGGTCACGCTGTTCAATGCCGTCTGGGCGATCCCGATGTTTCTACTGGTCAACACGGGGCTGTTCCCGGCGGTCGTCTTCACGATCGTCATCTCCTACGCGATCAGCCAGAACGCTCTCGCCGGTTCGCAGGGCGCGTGGTTCCCGGAGTTGTTCCAGGCCAGGACCCGTGCATCGGGCGCCTCGCTGGCCTACCAGATCTCGGCGATGATCTCCGGCGTGACGCCGTTCGTGACCACGTTGCTCTACCTCGGCCTCGGCTGGGTCGGCCCCGCTCTACTCTTCCTGGCCTATTCGGTTCTCGGCTTCGTCGCCGCACTGCTGACGACGGAGACCTGGGGAGCGAAGGAGCGGGCGGCGGCTGACGCCATCGCACACGAGGCCGATCGTGCCGTGCCGCCACCCGCGGTCGAGCAGATGGGACCGCTGGGTGCTCACACAACGACAAACTGTTAACAGTTATCCATTGACAGTGGGCTTTCGGTACTGCACAGTGACGACAAGGAGCACCGTCGTGTCCCCCAGCATCTGCCAGGAAAGGAGTGCGTCGATGGCCCGCTCAGGTCCGACCGCCGCCCTCGATGCCGCAACCCCCGGCGGACGCCGGTACGTTGGTGCCATGCCGACCGCAGGTGCTGCTCTCAACCGCTTGACCCTTCGAGAGCAGGTGCTCGAGGCGTTGCGTTCGGCGATCACCACCGGCGCACTGCTGCCCGGGTCCGACCTCGGCGAGGTCGAACTCGCCGAGCGGTATGGCGTGAGCCGCGGCACCGTCCGCGAGGCCCTGCGCTTCCTCCAGCAATCCCGCCTCGTCGCGGGTGACGCCCGGGGCAAGCTGAAGGTGCATCGGGCCGGTCAACGGGAGATCGCGGAGATCTTCAGCGTGCGCGCCGCCCTCGAGGGGCTGGCGGTCCAATCGATCATCGCCGGCCCGGACCGCGCCGAACATGCCGAACGACTGCGAGCCGCGATGCCTCCGGAGACGCTCAAGGACGAGTTCGCCACACACATGAACCTCGACCTGGCGTTTCACGAAATGCTGTGCGAGTTGTCCGGCAATTCCACACTGCTCGACAACTGGCGGACCCTCGAGGACCGCATGCGGATCGTCTTCTTCTCGGCGGACACGGACCAGCCGGTCCCGATCATGGCCCGCTCACACCACGAGCCGATCGTCGCAGCCATCGAGGCCGCCGACCCCGAGGAAGCTCGCCGCACCGTTCAGCAGCACATGAACGACGCGTCGCAGGTGTGGGCCTCCGACATACCCGTCGTACCACCGCGCTGATCCCCACCGCCGAACCTCGGCCGCTCAACACTGGCCTTCCACTGTTAACAATCAACACTTGACAAGGAACAAAACCATGAACCTCAGCACACCCGACGAACAACGGACCGCGGTCATCACCGGCGCCGGCTCACCGCGCGGCATCGGCCTGGCAACCGCAAGACGATTCGCCCGCGAGGGTTGGGCCGTCGCACTGCTCGACCTGGATGACGCCGCAGTTGCGTTGTCCGTCAAGACAATTCAGGCCGAGTACGACGTGCCGGCCTTCGGCGTCAGTTGCGACGTCACCTCGCCCGACTCGCTGCAGCAGGCAGCCGCGGCGATCGCCGCGGCAGACCTACCCGCGGTCGGTGCACTCGCCAACGTGGCCGGCATCCCCTCCCCCTCATCCTTCGAGGACCTGACCCTCGAGGAGTGGAACAAGGTCATCGCCGTCAACCTCACCGGCTGCTTCCTGACCAGCAAGGCGTTCGTGCCGGCCATGGTCGACGGTGGCTACGGCCGGATCGTCAACATGTCGTCGGTGACCGCCCAGCATGGCGGTGGTGTCTTCTCCAAGACTGCGTATGCCGCCGCGAAGGCCGGGGTCATCGGGTTCACCAAGGGGTTGGCACGCGAGCTCGCGGTTCACGGCATCACCGTCAACGCGATCGCCCCGGGCGTGGTCGACACCGATATCCGGGTCGGCTCCGACGCGGAGAACGAAGCGAAGCTCTCGCAGGCGGTGCCGCTTCGCCGGCAGGCCTCGCCCGATGAGATCGCTGCGCTCTACGTGTGGCTGTCCAGTGCGGACGCGGGATACATCACCGGGACCACCCAGAGCATCAACGGTGGCGCCTACATCAGCTGACGCGGGCCGACCGGAACAGAAGGGAAAACCTCATGACTGCAACCACATTCGCGAGCACCAGTCTCGCTGAACGAATCAGCACGTGCACCGACGCGGCATACCGCATCCGGCGGGGAGTGCTCGAGGAGGGCGCGGCACAGGGCGAGGGCTACGTCGGTCAGGCGCTCGGCGCGGCCGACATCCTCGCGGTGCTCTACGCGGACACGCTGCGTTTCCGGGCAGCCGACCCCGAGTGGGCGGACCGCGACCGGTTCCTGTTGTCCGTCGGGCACTACGCGCTGCTGCTCTACGCGGCGTTGGCCGAGGCCGGCGTCATACCTCGCGAGGAACTGACCACGTATGCCGCGGACGACTCGCGACTGCCGATGTCGGCGATGTCCACCTATACACCCGGTGCCGAGATCTCCGGTGGGTCGCTCGGCCACGGTCTCGGGCTCGGTGTGGGCATGTGCCTCGGGCTGCGCGCCCAGGGACGACACGACCAGCGGGTCTTCACCCTCTTCGGTGACGGCGAGCTGAACGAGGGATCCACCTGGGAGGCGGCGATGAGCGCGGCCAGTTGGCAGCTCGGCAACCTCGTCGCGTTCGTCGACCTCAACGGGATCCAGGCCGATGGACCCACCCAGCAGGTGCTGGACATCGGGTCGCAGGAGGAGCGCTGGCGGTCCTTCGGCTGGCACACGCAGCGGGTCGACGGCAACGACGTGGCGGCGCTCATCAGCGCCGTCGACGCGGCACTCGCGGACGCGACATCGACCGGCCAGCCCCACGTCATCCTCTGCGACACAACAGTGGGCAAGGGAGTTCCGATGCTGGAGAGCCGGGAGAAGTTGCACTTCATGAAGATCGACCAGGACGAATGGCCGCTGTGCATGGACCAGCTGCAGGCCGGATACGAAGGGAGCCTCGCGCGATGAGCGTCACGACACAGGAGAAGACGGCAGCGCCGCAGCGGTCCGCGGCGATGATCGCGTCCATCGCGGACCCGGGGGTGCGCACGACGAAGGCGCCGTTCGGCGAGGCGCTGGTCAAGGCAGGACAGGCGGACGACCGGATCGTCGGGCTGTCCGCGGACCTGGCGAAATACACCGATCTGCACGTCTTCCGCGACGCGTTCCCGGAACGCTTCTTCCAGATGGGTATGGCCGAACAGTCGCTGATGATGGCGGCCGCGGGTATGGCGGAAGTGGGCCTGGTGCCCTTCGCATCGACGTACTCGGTCTTCGCCACCCGCCGCGCGTACGACTTCATCTGCCTGGACATGGCCGAACCCGGCCTGAACGTCAACATCGTGGCGGCGCTGCCCGGTCTCACCACGGGATACGGGCCGAGCCACCAGGCGACCGAGGACATCGCGATCCTGCGCGGTATGCCGGGCCTGACCATCATCGATCCGTGTGACGCCGTCGACCTGGAGCAGGCAGTGCCGCAACTGGCCGCCACCCCGGGCACGACCTACACGCGGCTGCTGCGTGGCGCCGTGCCACGGATCCTGGACGACTACGACTACACGTTCGAGCTCGGCAAGGCAAAGGTGGTGCGCCCCGGCGACGACGCAGTGTTCGTCAGCTCCGGACTGATGACCATGCGCGGACTGCTCGCGGCGGAGCAGCTGTCGAAGCTGGGCATCGAGGTGTCCGTCGTGCACTGCCCGACCATCAAGCCGTTCGACGAAGAGACTGTGGTTGCTGCGGTCTCGACGGCACGCCCGGCGTTCACGCTGGAGAACCACACCGTGGTCGGCGGACTCTTCGAGAGCGTCGCGGCCGCCCTCGTGCGTCGCGGGATCGGCAAGCAGGTCAGCGCGATCGGCCTGCCGGACGAGTTCCTGGCCGCCGGTGCGCTGCCCACCCTCCACGAGCGGTACGGCCTGTCGGTCGACTCAATCGTGCGCCGCGTCCGGGAGCAGTTACACCGGAACCAGTGACGTCCGCGGCCCGGCGCACGGGGGCGCTCTCCCCCGTGCGCCGCTGCTGACCGACGCGACACGACATAATGGTCGTGACATGACTCAGAAGACCGCCACGCCGACCATGCCGCGCGAGGTCTGGGTCATGGTGTCGGCGAGCTTCGTGATCGCCCTCGGGTATGGCGTCGTCGCGCCGGCCCTTCCGGAATTCGCCCGCAGCTTCAATGTCGGGGTCACGGCGGCGTCCGCCATCGTGTCGGCCTTCGCCATCATGCGGCTGGTCTTCGCGCCGAGCACCGGCCGACTGGTCAATCGCTTCGGCGAACGGCCGATGTATCTCCTTGGGCTGCTCATCGTCGCCCTGTCGACCCTCGCGTCCGCGTTCGCCCAAAGCTATTGGCAGCTCATGCTTTTCAGGGGCCTCGGCGGCATCGGGTCGGTGATGTTCTCGGTGTCGGCGATGGGTCTGATGATCCGGATCTCACCGCCCGCCATCCGTGGTCGCGTGTCCGGGCTCTACTCGTCGAGTTTCGTGCTGGGCAGCATCACCGGTCCCCTGCTCGGCGGTGCGCTGGTCGGCTTCGGCCTGCGGGTGCCGTTCGTCGTGTATGCCGTGGCACTCTTCGGGGCGATCGCAGTCGTGCACCTGCAGTTGCGGGACAGCACCCTCGCGACGATCGACGAGAACGCCAGTGTGGCGGTGATGCCGCTCGCGTCCGCGATGCGGCTCGGTGCCTACCGGTCAGCGGTCGCCACCGCGGCGATCTTCGGCTGGGTCTACGCGATGCGTGTGTCACTGGTCCCGCTGTACTTCGCCATCGTGCTCAAGCAGCCCAACGGTGTTGCCGGGCTCGCCCTCGCGACATACGCCTGTGGTGACGTCCTGGCGATGATGCCCGCGGGCCGGTTGTCCGACCGGATCGGCCGCCGACCGCTGATCATCGTCGGCATGATCGTGCTGGCGTTGGCGACACTCACCCTCGCCCTGACACATTCGGTGGGTATCGCGTTCGCGTCCACCCTGGTCGCTGGCCTGGGCACCGGCATGGTGAGCCCGTCCCAGCAGGCTGCGCTGGCCGACATCATGTTCGGGCACGGTCGTGGTGGGCCCGTGTTGGTGACCTACCAGATGAGCCAGGACATGGGCACCGTGATCGGACCCGTCGCCGGAGGGTTCCTCGCCCAGGAGTGGGGATTCCCCACGGCTTTCACCGTCACCGCCATACTCGCCGGCTGCGCGGCGGCAGCCTGGATCGCAGTGCGCGACACGATGGTCGTGCGCGCCGCGTAGCTCGGCGGAGTTCGCGCACCGGTCAGTGGCGCCGCAACCTCCTGACGAGTGCGGTGATCACTGCGAGCCCGGTCACCGCTGCGACCAGTTGCTTCCAGTAGGCCTTCGCCAACACCGGAAGGACCGCGGCACCGAGATCGAGTGAGTCGTCCTCGGTCGTGGTGGGAGCGGCCGCCGCCCTGGGTGCCGGCGTCGGCGGGGCTGCCGGCTCCGGGGTCGGTGCACTCGGGGACGCGGCGGCCGATGCGACGGGAACAGCAGTGGACTCCGGTGCCTCCGCCGGCGCCGGGGCGCCCGCTTCGTCCGCAGCGTCGCCCGACCCGACCTTCGTCTGCAGGCAGTCGACGAATTGCCGCAGCAACTTGTCCGAGACGTCCTGGATGACGCCCCGACCGAACTGCGCCGGCTTGCCGGTGATCGCCAGGTCGGTGACGACGTCCACTGTGGTGCCGCCGTCGCCCGCCGCCATCGTGGCCGTCACCAGCGCACCGGCCGTGCCATTGCCGCGCTTGTCCTTGCCCTTGGCGTCGATCACCATCCGGTGGGCGGACTCATCACGCTCGGTGAACGTCCCGGTGCCCTTGTAGACCAACGCGATCGGGCCGAGCTTCACCTTGACGGTGCCCTCGAACCTGTCGACTTCGGCCGAGGTGATCTGCGCGCCCGGGAAGCATTCGGCGACCGACTCGATGTCCTGGAACGCGGCCCAGGTCTCGTCGATGCTCGCGGGCACGGTGAACGAATGTTTCAGATCCATGTGGTCATCCTGTCGCAGCGGTGAGCACGGCGCGACGCGTCAGCACCTCGGCCAGGTGCTTGCGGTAGTCGGCGTCGCCGTTGAGGTCGGTGGGCGGGTTCGTGCCATCGGCGACCGCAGAGACCGCCGCGCGCACTGCATCGTCGGTCGCCGGCTTTCCCTGCAGCGCCTGCTCCACCGAGGTCGCCCGGATCGGCGTGGAGCCCATGTTGGTCAGCGCCACCCGAGCCTCGGCGATGGTGCCACCCTCGGAACGGACCGCGGCCGCAACGGCGACGATCGACCACTGCTGCGCGATCCGCACGAACTTCTCGTAATGTCCGCCCCAGCCCGTGTGCTTGGGGATCCGCACCTCGGTCAACAGCTCGTCCTCGGCGATCGCGGTCTCGAAGAGATCGACGAAGAAGTCCGCTGCCTCGACGGTGCGGGTGGAGCCACCCTGGCCGGCGATGACGAACTGCGCACCGAGCGCGAGCGCCGGCGCACCGACGTCGCCCGCGGGATCGGCGTGCGCGAGTGCACCGCCGAAGGTGCCGCGGTTGCGCACCTGTGCGTCCGCCACCGTGGCAACCGCCTTGCCGATCAGTGCCGCGTGCTGCGCGACGAGCGGGTCCTTGGCCACTTCCGTGTGCGTGGTCATCGCACCGATGACCAGTGCGTCGCCGTCCTCACGGATCCCGCGCAACGCGTCGATCTTGCCGAGGTCGATGACGAACTCGGGTGCGTTGAGCCGCAACCGCAGGACAGGCAGCAGGGATTGCCCGCCGGCGATGATCTTCGCGTCGTCACCGTGCTCGGCGAGGAGCGCGAGCGCCTCCTCGACGCTCGCGGGCGCCGCGTAGTCGAATGCTGCCGGGATCATTGACCCGCTCCTTCCGTTCCGGAGCCGGTATCGCCGGCTCGACCGGCCGCGATGGCCGAGTAGACCCGTGCCGGTGAGCACGGCATGACGATGTCCTTGACGCCGAACTGTCGCACGGCGTCGAGCACTGCGTTGACGACGGCCGGCGTCGAGGCGATGGTGCCCGCCTCACCAACTCCCTTGGTGCCCAACGTGTTCGTCGTTGCCGGCGTCGATGCGCTGTGCGTGTCGAAGCTGATCAGGTCGGCCGCACTGGGCACCAGGTAGTCGACGAACGACCCGGACACCAGAGTGCCCTGCTCGTCGAAGACGGCGTCCTCGAAGAGCGCCTGCGCGATGCCCTGCACCAGGCCGCCGTGCACCTGGCCCTCGACGATCAGCGGATTGACGATGTTGCCGACATCGTCGACGCAGGTGTATTTGCGCAGCTTGACCTGACCGGTCTCGGTGTCGACCTCGACGGCGCACAGGTGCGTGCCGTGCGGATAGTTGAAGTTGATCGGGTCGTATGTCGCCTCGGCGTCGATCGACGGCTCCATCCCGTCCGGCAGGTTGTGGGCGGTGAAGACCGCACCGGCGACCTCCTGGATGGACAGTCCGGCGTCCGTGCCCTTGACCTTGAACTGGCCGGCGGCGAACTCGATGTCGTCCGTCGAGGCCTCCAGCAGGTGTGCCGCAACCGGCTTGGCCTTCTCCACCACCTTGTCGGCGGCACGCACGAGTGCCTCACCGCCGACGACAAGAGACCGTGAGCCGTAGGTGTCCAGGCCCTTGACGGACACCTGGGTGTCACCGTGCAGGATCTCGACGTCCTCGAACGGGACACCGAGCCGGTCCGCGACGATCTGGCTGAACGCCGTCTCGTGACCCTGGCCGTGTGCACTGGTGCCCGTCACCACCTCGACCTTGCCGGTCGCCAGCATCCGCACCGACGCGTGTTCCCAGCCGCCCGCGCCGTAGTCGAGCGATCCGAGCACACGGGACGGAGCCAGACCGCACATCTCGGTGAAGGTCGAGACGCCGATGCCCAGCTGCACCGGGTCACCGGCCTCCCGGCGGCGAGCCTGCTCCGCGCGCAGGTCGTCATACCCGAAGAAGTCCTTGGCCTGCGCGGTCGCGTTCTCGTAGTTGCCGGAGTCGTATTCGAGCCCGGCGACCGTGGTGAACGGGAACTCCTCGTGCTTGATCCAGTTCTTCTCCCGCAGCTCGAGCGGGTCCATGCCCAGCTCGTTGGCCAGCTCGCTCATCAACCGCTCGATCGCGAAGGTGGCCTCCGGCCGCCCGGCACCGCGGTAGGCGTCGGTCCAGGTCTTGTTGGTCAGCACCGTCTGGCAGGCGAAGTGGTATGCCGGGATCTTGTAGATCGCGTTGTACATGAACGCACCGAGCACGGGCACGCCACCGCCGACGATCGCGACGTACGACCCGAGATCCGCAGTCAGCTCGACCTTGAGGCCGGTGACCTTGCCCTCCTTGGTCGCCGCGAGAGTGAGCTTCTGCCACTGGTCGCGGCCGTGATGGGCTGCGACCATCGACTCCGAGCGCGTCTCGGTGTACTTGACCGGCTTGTGCAGTTGCCGGGCGATCCACCAGGCCAGCCACTCCTCGGGGGTGACCTGCAGCTTGCCGCCGAAGCCTCCGCCGACGTCCGGAGCGATCACCCGGATCTTGCTCTCGGGCACGCCCGTCGTCGCGGCGAGTGCGAAGCGCACGATGTGCGGGACCTGGGTGGCCGACCACATCGTCAGCTGCTCGCCGGTGGGGTCGACGACAACCGATCGTGGCTCCATGAACGCCGGGATCAGCCGGTTCTGGCGGAACTCGCGCTCGATGACGACACCGTCGGCGCGTGCCTGGCTGATCGCGTCCTCGACGTTGCCGCCGGTGCCCGCCTCGGCCGAGTCGAACACCCACAGCGCGGATTTGTTCGTGCCCAGGTCCGGGTGCGCCAGCACCTTGTCGGCAACCGCATCCTTCAGGTCGATCGCCGCCGGCAGCTCGTCGTAGTCGACATCGACCAGTTCGGCGGCATCGCGTGCGGCTGCCGCGCTGCGTGCAACGACGACGGCGACGATCTCGCCGGCGAAGCTGACCCGGTCGGCGGGCAGCACCGCGTGCACCGGTGTCTTCTGCTCGGGCGTGATCGGCCAGGCGTTGATCAGTGCGCCGACCGACTCATCCAGGTCCGCGGCGGTGTAGACGGCGACGACGTTCGTCGCCTGTTTCGCCTCCGCCGCGTCGATCGAGGTGATCCTGGCGTGCGCGAAGGGACTGCGCACCATCGCCAGGTGCAGCATCCCGGGCAGCACGATGTTGTCGGTGTAGCGGCTGCTGCCGGTGATCAGCCGGCGGTCCTCCTTGCGTCGACGGTCCTTGCCGATCTCGGCAGCAGGACGGTCATCGGTCACAGTCATGACTGGGCTCCCTTCCCGGCAGCCGCCGCGGTCTGCACCGCGCGCACGATGTTGTGGTAGCCGGTGCACCGGCACAGGTTGCCTTCCAGGCCCTCGCGGATCTCTTCCTCGCTCGGGTCGGGGTTCTCGTTCAGCAGGTCGACCGAACGCATGATCATCCCCGGTGTGCAGAAGCCGCACTGCAGGGCGTGGCACTCGTGGAACGCCGCCTGCATCGGGTGCAGCTCGCCGCCGTCATACGTTGCGGCGAGACCCTCGATCGTGGTGACCTCGGCGCCGTCGGCCTGAACGGCGAGCATGTTGCACGACTTCACGGCGTGGCCGTTCAGGTGCACGGTGCAGGCACCACAGTTGCTGGTGTCGCAACCGATGAGAGTGCCTGTCTTACCTAGCTTTTCGCGCAAGAACTGCACGAGCAGCATCCGTGGTTCGACGTCTTCGGAGACCTTGCCCCCGTCGACGGTGAGTTCGATCTTTGTCATCTTCGGCACCCTTCGCAGTACGCAGACTTCTGGCGTCACTCCTGAACCTAGGTTCCTCTGGTTGGCCGAAGGTTGGCTAGCGCCGAGCGGCCGCCAGGCGTCCACGCAGCAGCGGTGTCGCGCGGTGCGGCGCGGGTCCCAGCCGGCGCAGGCAGGTCTCGAGAACCTCCACGTCATACGGTGCGATCTCGCTGTAGCCGAGCACCGCATCGGGATCGGGGTCGGCGAGCAACGCCTCCCTCACGGCGACAGCGACGACCTCGGCCAGCTCCGACAACGCGGGCGAATCGGTGCCCGGCATCAGGTCACCCCCGTATGCCGCGACAGCCGCCAGCACCTGGCCCCTTCGGATCCGCTCCAGCACCTCGTCCACGTCGATCGTCACGGGCAACATCAGCCGGTAGGGACGGGACGAAATCGCACCGCCGAGCGTCGAACGCAGGTGTGAAACCTCGGCTTTCAGCGTCGACGCGCTCACTGCGGCATCGCCGTACAGGAGCGCGTGCAGGCGCTCGAGGGAAAGTCCCTCGGGGTGCAGGGCGAGCAGCGCGAGGATCTCGGTCTGCCGACGGTTGAGCAGCAACCGCTGGCCGTCGAGACGAGCCTCGGCCGCGCCCAGCAACGTCAGTGCCAGGCCGTGGTCGGAGCCGGGTATGCCGTGCCGCGGATGCTGCCGGGTGTCGGGCAGAGCGCTCTCGATCATCCACGCCATCATCCGCGCGGTCGCCAGACCGATCGGGTGCGCGCGGTCCCACGTCGTCGACAGGTCGATGACGCCCAGCCGCTCGCCGGTCACCGGGTCGTGGACCGGCGCGGCCCAGCAGACCCAGTTGTGCACGATCGGCGAAAAGTGTTCTGCCGAAAAGACGGTCGCCGGTGCATCGAGTCGCCCGGCAAGGTCCAGAGCGTTGGTGCCGACGCTCGCGTCATCCCAGCGCCCGCCGGCGACGAAGTTGACGGTCTCCGCCTTGCGGCGCATCACCCGGCCGCCATACGTCCACAGGATCCGGGTCCGGGTGTCCGTCACTGCGAGGACGAGATCGCCGTCCTCGGCGCTGCGCCGCAACTCCTGCTCGACCGTCGACACGGCTGCCTGCAACGGTGAGTCCTGCCAGAACGCAGCGGTGTCGTGCTCGTCCGCGAGCGGTGCGACGGACACGTCCAGTGCGGCGCCCTGCGCGGACCGTTGCCAGCTCGACAGGATCTCCGGGCGCACCCGGACGGCGTCGTCACCGTCGGTGACGAACGCGGTCCACGCGCGCACCGCGTCGAGACGACGGTCGCGCAGCGAACCGATGGACTGCTTCATGGGGTGACCTCCGGCGACGTGATCACCATCACACTATCCCGCGAGGGCCCCGAATCCGGTCTGTTCAGGTGTGGATTCGTCCGCTGAGCTCGCCCAGGCTGTCACCGCTGCCGCCCCACTGCCGGGCGATGATCTCCGCGGCGATGCTGATCGCCGTCTCCTCGGGCGTGCGGCCGCCGAGATCGAGCCCGAGCGGACTGGACAATCGCGCGAGTTCCTCTTCGCCCACACCGATTTCGCGCAACCGGGTGAGGCGGTCCTCGTGCGTCCGCCGCGAGCCCATCGCGCCGATGTAGGCGACCTCGGGCGCGCGGAGCGCTACTTCCAGCAGCGGCACGTCGAACTTCGGATCGTGCGTGAGTACGGCGATCACGGTGCGACCGTCGATCCGGCCGCCCTCGACCTCGCCGGTGAGGTAACGGTGCGGCCAGTCGACGATCACCTCGTCGGCGTCGGGGAACCGCGACGTGGTGGCGAAGACCGGCCGGGCATCGCACACCGTCACGCGGTAGCCGAGGAACGAACCGATCTTCGCGACGGCGGCGGCGAAGTCGATCGCACCGAAGACCAGCATCCGCGGCGGCGGAGCGAAGACGGACACGAAGACCCGCATCCCGTCCTCGAGCCGTTGTCCGTCGGGCCCGTAGGTCAACGTCGCACTGCGCCCGCTCGCCAACAAACCCTCGGCGTCGTCGGCCACCGCGGAGTCGGCACGGTCACTGCCGATCTGCCCGACCGCCGGCTGCCCGGGTCGGATCACCATCCGCCTGCCGAGCCAGGACGGGTCCGGGTGCTCGACCACCGTGGCGACCGCGACCGGTCGATCGTGCGCGATGTCCTCTGCGACCGCCGGAAGCTCGGGAAACGTTGTCTTGTCGACCTTTTCGACATACACATCTAGTATGCCGCCGCAGGTGAGGCCGACCGCGAAGGCATCGTCATCGGACACGCCATACCGTTGCAGCACCGGCTGCCCGGACTCCACGACCTCACCGGCCAACTCGTAGACGGCGCCCTCGACACAGCCGCCGGACACCGAGCCGACGGCCTCACCACCGGGTCCGACCAGCATCGAGGCACCCGGTGGTCGCGGAGCCGAACGGAACGTCGCCACGACCGTGCCGACGCCGACGGTCTCGCCCGCGTCGTACCACTCCATCAGTTCTTTGAGCACTTCACGCATCGCCGACCACCTCCAGGACCTGCTCGAACGAACGCAACGAGTGCCCGGCCACGAAGTCGTTGCAATGCGGCAAGGCCGCCACGATCCCCTGCTGCACGGGCTCGTAACCCTCCTTGCCGCGATGCGGGTTGACCCACACCACTCGGTGCGCCAGCCGGGCCAGTCGGGCCATCTGCTCGCCCAGCAGGTGCGCGTCGCCGCGCTCCCAGCCGTCACTGAAGACAACCACGACGGCGCCCCGCGCCATTCCCCGTGCACCCCACCGGGTCAGGAACGCCTCGAGCGCCTCCCCCAGCCGGGTGCCGCCGGCCCAGTCCGGGACCTCGTCCCCCGCACGCACCAGCGCCCGGTCCGGGTCCGCGACCCGCAGCGCCGTGGTGATCCGGGTCAGCCGGGTGCCGAGGGTGAAGACCTCGACGGCGCCACTGGTCCGGACGAGCGTGTGCGCGAGCCGCAACAAGGCATCGGCATACGGACGCATGCTCGCGGAGACGTCGACCAGCAGGACGACGCGGCGCGGTTGGGTGCCGCGCCGGCGGCGTTGGACCTGGCCCGGCTCCCCCATCAGCCGCAACGAACTGCGCAGCGTCCGTTGCAGATCGACCTCACCCCGGCGCCACGGCGTATGACGCGAGGAACGTCGCGTGGGCACCCGCGGCCGCAGGGCCCGGATCATCGCGTCCAGGACCGCCTTCTGAGCGCCGTCCATCGCGGCCACGTCCCGGTGTCGCAGGATCTCGGTCTCCGATGCCGCAGCGTGCACGACATCCGGCTGTCCCTCGCCGCCGGTGTCCTCCGGGTCGTCGCTGACCGGCAACGGTGCCGCGACCTCCTGCGGCCGCTCTCGCGGGATGGTGCGCGGCAGCTCGGACCGGTCACCGAACCAGGCCTCGAAGACCCGGTCGAACCGCTCGAGGTCGTCCGGACCGGAGCACAGGGTCGACCGGCCGGCGACATACACCGCCTCCGCATCGCCGAGTCCGACGATCGCGCTCGCCGTCAGGAAACTGGTCGCGCGGTCCTGTGTCACCCGTACCCCGGCGCCGCGCAACGCGCGCGTGAAGCCCAACAGGATGTGCTCCGGATCGTGGTTGATCGAAATATTCATCGAGCCAGCATCCGATCCAACACGTGCTTCACCCGGTCGGTGTCCTCGCGGTACTTCACCACCGCTCCGAGTGTGACCGCAGCCTGCTCGAGATCGAGCTCGGTGGCGCCGAGCCGCTGCAGCGCGCGCGCCCAGTCGAGGGTCTCGGCAACGCCTGGTGGCTTGAGGAGGTGCTCGTTGCGCAACTCCTGCACGATCTCAACCACTTGGCGGGCAAGAGTTTTCGGCACATCGGGTTCGCGGGAGCGCAGGATCGCGACCTCGCGTTCGAGGCCGGGGTGATCGATCCAGTGGTAGAGGCAGCGGCGCTTGAGCGCGTCGTGCAGTTCACGGGTGCGGTTGGAGGTCAGCACGACCGTGGGCGGCGTGGCCGCGGCCACGGTCCCGAGCTCGGGGATGCTGACGGCCCATGTCGACAACACCTCCAGCAGGAACGCCTCGAACTCGTCGTCGGCCCGGTCGACCTCGTCGATCAGCAGCACGGCGGGCGACTCCCGCAGGGCACGCAGCACCGGCCGCGCAAGCAGGAACCGCTCGTCGAAGAGCGACTTCTCGGCTTCGGCCGGATCGAGTGAGCCGTCCTTGGTCGCCGCTTCGAGCGTGCGCAGGTGCAGGATCTGCCGGGGGAAGTCCCAGTCGTAGAGCGCCTGGCTGGCGTCGATGCCCTCGTAACACTGCAGCCGGATCAGCGGCACGCCCTGGATGTGTGCGAGCGCCTCGGCCAGCGCGGTCTTGCCGGTGCCCGGCTCCCCTTCGAGGAGCAGCGGCCGCTGCATCCGATCGGCCAGGAACGTGACGGTCGCCAGTGCCGAATCGCTCAGGTAGCCGGTCTGTTCCAGCGCGTGCGCCACCGCACTCGGTGAATCCATGGCTCCAGGCTAATCATCGATTGGTTGGCGAGCGGTTGGCCCGGCCGTGCCGTCCGCCCGGTCGACGTCTCGGCCGGTGGCGAGATCACCACACTCGACCGGAACCGTCCCGTGCGTCCGTAGATAGTCCCGCGCACCGCGGTCACCGGTGGCGCCGCCCATCGCCCCAGCCCAGTGGTCGCGTCCCAACAGCACCGGGTGGCCCGGCACTGCGTCATACGTCGCACGCGCCAGGACGTCGCTGCGCTCCGGCTGCGCCAACATCCGTCGTATGACGTCGGCGCCGACGTCGGGCAGGTCGACCAGCGTGAGCAGGCATCGCGTCGCATCGGGCAGCACATCCGGTATGACGCTCAGGCCTGCCCGCAACGAGGCACCCATCCCGGTCTCCCAGTCCGGCGCGACGACGACGTGCACGTCGCGGTCCACGATCAGGGTGCGCGCCCGTTCCGCCTGCGCGCCGAGCACCACGACGACTTCGTCGCAACCGGTGAGGGTGTCGATCGCATGCTGCAACCAGCCGTCGACCAGCGCCTTCGGCCGTCCCATGCGCCGACCGGCGCCTGCGGCCAACACCACTCCAGCGGTCGTCATGGAAGCCAGTATCTCCGCACTAGGGTGACCGGGATATGCATCCACTCCAGAAGCTCCGCATCGACGGTTTCATCCTGGCCATCCTGGCCACTGTTGTCATCGCCAGTGTGTTCCCGGCGAGTTCGTCGTTCGCGCCGACACTCGACCACATCGTCACTGCTGCGATCGCGTTGCTCTTCTTCCTGTATGGCGCCCGGATGCATCCACAGGAGGCCATCCGCGGGCTGCAGCACTGGCGACTGCACCTGCTGATCCTGGCCTTCACCTTCGTCTGTTTCCCGATCGTCGGGATCGCGCTGCGCGTGCTGCAGCCCCATGTGCTCAGCAGCGACCTCTACACGGGAGTCCTCTATCTGACCCTGGTGCCGTCGACCGTCCAGTCCTCGATCGCGTTCACCTCGATCGCACGCGGGAACGTCGCAGGGGCGATCGTCAGCGCGTCGGCATCCAACCTGCTCGGCGTGCTGCTCACACCGCTGCTGGCGATCGCGATGACCAGCAGCGGGATCATCGGCGGCGGTGGCAGCATCTCGATCGACGGGCAGTCGATGGTCGACATCTGCCTGCAGATCCTCGCGCCGTTCATCATCGGCCAGCTCGCTCGGCCGCTGGTCGGCACCTGGGTCGAGGGGCACAAGGCGAAACTGAAGTATGTCGACCGCGGCTCGATCGTGCTCGTCGTCTATGCAGCGTTCAGCAAGGGTGTGCGCGACGGCATCTGGCATGCCGTCAGCCCCGGTCAGATCGGCATCCTGATCGTGCTGTCGATCCTGCTGGTGGTCGTCATGCTGTGGCTGACCTGGCAGGTGGCGGCGCGACTCGGCTTCGGGCGCGCCGACCGGATCACGGTGCAGTTCTGTGGCACCAAGAAGAGCCTGGCCAGCGGACTCCCCATGGCTGCAGTCCTTTTCGCCGGACACCACGTGAGCATCATCGTGCTGCCACTGATGGTCTTCCACCAGGTACAGCTGATGATGTGCTCCTGGCTGGCCGGCCGGTATGCCGCCGAGCCAGAGGACTCGAAGGTCGCCGCCTGAGCGCAGGGTCACCCGTCGCGGGACTCGATCGCCGCCGGCCGTCGCTGGGCAGCGGCGATGCGTGCGACGTCGAGCTTCGCGGACCGGTCGAAGAAGTAGATGCCGTTCTGTTCCTGGAAGACATCGGTGAGCTGCGTGTAGCAGTAGCCGAACATCAGCGGGTCGTCCAGCAGTGCGTCGACGAGCCCGGTGAATCGCTCATAGACCTCCTCCTCACTGCGCACGGCCTGACCGTAGCCCCACGACGCGTCTCCCTCCCGCGCGTTCGGATTCCACCAGATGCCGCCGAATTCGCTGCAGAAGTAGGGCTGTCCGCCATACGGCACGGACCACTGGCCGCCCTCGTTGCTGTATGGCGCCCCTTCGGCCAATGGCGCCATTAGTGCGGCGAACTTGGCCGGGTCCTGCTCATAGAGGTGGGAGTCGTAGATGTCGGTCTCGTCGACGCGGTGCGCGTAACCGGACGCGTCGATCACCGGGCGGGTGCGGTCGGCGAGTTTGGTTGCGAGGAACATCCCCCGGGTCACGTCATCCAGCGCGGTGATCCGGTCGTGCCGGTTCTGGTAGGTCTCGTTCAGCGGGCACCACCCGACGATGCTGGGGTGGCTGTAGTCGCGCTGCACCGCCTCGATCCACTGGGTGATGTATGCCGCGTCCGGGCGCTGGTTGTCCGCGGTGGCCGGCCCGGGCTCCCGGCAGCCCCAGTCGCCGAACTCGCCCCAGACCAGGTAGCCGAGCCGGTCGGCATGGAAGAGGAAGCGCTCCTCGAAGACCTTCTGGTGCAACCGGGCACCGTTGAAACCGGCCGCCATTGACAGCTCGATGTCCTCGATCAGCGCCTCGTCGGACGGTGCCGTCATCAGGCTGTCCGGGTAGTAGCCCTGATCGAGCACGAGCCGCTGGAAGACGGGTTCGCCGTTGAGCAGCACCGCCGGCCCATCGATGGCGACCGAGCGCAGTCCGGCATACGACTCCACATCGTCGACCGGCGTACCGTCGGCCGCGATCAGCTGCAGGCGCACGTCATACAGATGGGGGTCCTGCGGCGACCACAGCCTGCGCTGCGCTTCCGGCACGGTCAGGTCCAGCATGGTGGTGAAGTCGCTTCCGGCTGAGCGCTCCACCCGGTCCACCACCTCACCATCGGTGAGAAGCTCTGCGACGACACGCATTCCGGCGGTCCGTCCACGCATCGGCAGCTCGAGGTGGAACACGGAGGCGCCGACGTCCGGGGTGATCCGTGGTCGTTCGAACCGCGCCTTCGGCACCGGTTCCAGCCAGACCGTCTGCCAGATGCCCGTCGTGCGCCCGTAGTGCGCCGCCCACCCCGCGAAATCGCGCGTCTGCTTGCCGCGAGGTTGCGGGTCACGATGCGAATCCCGGCAGCGGATGGTGACCTGCCTTGGGACAGCGATGAATTCGTCCGCTGATCCGAGCTGCACGGTGAAGGAGGTGAAACCCCCGCGGTGCCGTCCGCGCTCGAATTGGTCCACCCACACGGTCGTGTCGTAGTCCGCGGCACCGACGTGCAGCAGCAGGTCCATGCCCCGCCAGTCCTCCGGCACCTGGATGTCCCGGCGGTACCAAACGGCCTCCAGGAAGTCGGTGTTGCCGATGCCGGAGAGCTCGGACTCGGGGGCGAAGGGAACGGTGATGCGGTCACGCAGAGCTGTGGTGAGCAGTCCCCGCTCGAGCCCGCTGTCGCCCTGGTCGATCTCGAATCCCCACTCCCCGTTCAGGTTTCGCCATTCTGACCGGCGGAATGACGGCCGTGGGTACTCCGGACGCGGGCAGGCCACCTGTGGTGCGTCGTCGGGTATCAACGGGATCCTTTCGAAAGCGGGTGGTCGGGCACACCGTCACCGGCCGTGCTGGCGCGTATGGCGATGCGGTGCGGGATCACGACGTGGTCGTGGGACGAGTCCTGTCCGGCGATCTGTGGGAGCAGCTGATCGAGTGCGGCACGCGCGACGGCGTGGCGGTCGACACTCACCGAGGTCAGACCCGGCACGGAGAACTGCGCGTCGCTCAGGTCGTCCCAGCCGATGACCGCGATGTCATCCGGCACCGAAACACCCTCGGCATGCAGCGCGTGCAGCACACCGAAGGCGAGCTCGTCGTTGAAGCAGAAGATCGCGTCCGGGCGGACCTTGGCCGCAAGCAGCTGATGGGCCGCCTTCGCCCCGTCGACCCGCCCGTAACCGCCGGGGGCCACGACCCAGTCCCGCCGAACGCTGAGTCCGGCCGAACGCATCGCCGCGCGATAGCCCTTGGTGCGCAGCGAGCCGGTTTCCCCGCCGAATCCGTGCTGATGGCCCACCACCGCAATCTGCTTGTGGCCCAACGAGATCAGGTAGTCGGTGGCATCCTGCGCGGCCTGCACGTTGTCCGTGCCGATCCAGGCCAGGTCGAAGGTCGCGCCGTGCTCACCGAGTGCCACCAGGGGCGCATCCGCGTGCCGGGCCAGGTCATCGCGCGTCATGCTCAGCGGGCTGACGATCGCGCCGTCCCAGAGTCCGTCCTCCAACCCCTGCCGCAGCGGGGACACCTCGCTGTCACGGCGTCCGTCGGTCTGGTCGATCACGACGGACAGGTCGTCCTGACGGGCCTCGGTCACGATGGCGTCGGCGAGCTCGGCGAAGTAGTGCTCCGCCAGCCGCGGTATCAGCAATCCGACGACACCGGTCCTGCCGGAACGCAGCCGCCGCGCGACCTTGTTGGGGCGGTAGCCCAATGCGTCGATCGATGCCTGCACGGTCGCGCGCGTGGCGGCCGCCACTTGGGGGAAGTCGTTGACGACATTGGAAACCGTGCGCACCGAAACCCCCGCATGCGCCGCTACATCCCGCAAAGTGACCGCCACGCGAGGAAAGTATCAGAATTCCTTGCATCGTTGCATGCAACGATGCAAGGATCCCTTCCGGCACAAGGAGGTGTTTGTATGGCGAATCCCCCAGCCGCGGGGCCGTTGCGTCGACCGTCATCACCCACGCGTCGTGCAGTGCTCGGAGCCGGTCTCGGCGCGGCAGCTGCAGGAATGTTGTCGGGTTGCGGATCACCAGTGGCCACAGGGCTTTTCGGCGTTGCTCCCCCGGCGAGCAAGCTGACCTTCTGGAACCTCTTCACCGGAGGCGACGGCGCCAACATGATCGCGATGGAGGACGTCTACGCCAAGCGCCATCCGAGCACCGACCTGAGCGCGACGGTGCTGGCCTGGGGCACGCCGTACTACACGAAGCTCGCGCTGGCGACGGCCGGCGGCGCTCCTCCGGACGTGGCGATCCTGCACCTGTCGCGCCTGCAGACCTTCGTCGACGCCGGCCTGGTCAGCGAATTCACCTCTGCTGAGCTGGAATCCGCCGGGATGCCGACGTCGAACTTCACTCCGGCCGCGATCAGGAAGGCGACCGTCGGCGGGAAGGTGCATGCCGTTCCGCTCGATACGCACCCGTTCGTGATGTTCTACAACGAGACCGTATGC
The DNA here is from genome assembly GCF_035551235.1 of Flexivirga sp. Taxonomy (GTDB): domain Bacteria; phylum Actinomycetota; class Actinomycetes; order Actinomycetales; family Dermatophilaceae; genus Flexivirga. Next base: position 133,061 of record NZ_DASZNO010000028.1, read on the forward strand.
CGCAAGGCGGGGCTGCTCGACACCCACGGCGCGCTCAAGCCGATCAACGGCCCGGCCGAACTGACCGCGGCATTACGCGCCGCCAAGAAGGTCACCGGTCACTACGGCGGCGTCGTCGCGATCACGAACGACCCGTCCACCAACCTGCGCTTCTTCGCCACGCTCTACTACCAGCTCGGTGGCACCTTCCTGGCCGACCACGGCACCAGGATCACCATCGATGACGACCTCGCGGTCAAGGCACTGACCTTCATGCGCAGCCTCACTAGGGCCGGCCTGATGCCCGGCTCGGTCGACCCGACCGGTGTCACCTCGCTCTTCTCCACCGGCAAGGCCGGGTTCCTCTTCGACGGCGAGTGGCAGATCCCGACCTACGAGGCGACCAAGCTGAAGTTCAGCGTTGCACCGGTCCCCCATCTCTACGGCCCGAAGCCCGCGTCGTATGCCGACAGCCACTCGTTCGTCATACCCCGCAACAGCGCAATGGACGCCGAACGGCGTTCGCACGCCTTGACGTTCATCAAGTCCATCCTCGGCAGCAGCCAGACCTGGGCCAAGGGCGGGCACATCCCGGCCTGGCTCCCGGTGCGGGACTCCGCACAGTTCAAGGCGATGAAGCCGCAGGCCGACTACGTTGCCGCAGCCGATGCGGCGCACTACGACCCACCGGGTTGGTACTCCGGCGCGGGCAGCGAGTTCGAGAACGTCGTGGGGGCGGCGATCGCCGGTTCACAGTCGGGCGCCACGTCACCGGCGGGTGCCGTCCGCGCGATGCGCGCCGGCCTGCAGCACTACGCCTCCGCCAAGCCACCGGTGGGATGAGGAGCGACATACATGGCCACCACAGTCATCGATGACGGAACGTTCACCACAACCAGACCGGCCACGCGGCCACGACGCGGCGGCCGCGACGAGAACCGGGCCGGCTGGCTGTTCAGCGCTCCGTTCATGGTGCTCTACCTGCTCTTCCTGATCGGCCCGGCGGTCTACGGCCTGGTCATGAGCTTCTTCAACACGACGTCGGTGAAGTCCGGCCTGGGCGAATCCGTCGGGTTGGAGAACTACCGGGACATCTTCACCAGCTCCGACTTCTGGTCGTCGATGGGTCACACGGTCTGGTTCACCGTGCTGACGACACCACCACTGGTGATCCTGGCCTTCCTCTTCGCGGTGCTCGCCGAGCGCGTTCGACGCGGAAAAGCGTTGGTGCGCTTCATCTTCTTCGCACCCTTCGTGCTGCCCGTGACGTCGGTGACGATGATCTTCACCTGGCTGTATGCCGGACAGGTCGGCCTGATTCCGCACTGGCTCGACGCCATCGGGCTGACCCCGCCGAACCTGCTGGGTGAGACCAAGTGGGCGTTCATCTCGGTGGCTGCCCTGACGGTCTGGTGGACGCTCGGCTTCAACTTCGTGCTCTTCCTCGCCGGACTGCAGGAGATCCCCACCGACGTCTACGAGGCTGCCGCGATCGACGGTTCGAGTCCGACGCGTACGTTGCGGTCGGTCACGCTCCCCTTGCTGCGTCCGACCATCGTCCTGGTCACCATGCTGCAGATCGTCGCGAGCCTGCAGGTCTTCAACCAGATGTACCTCATGACCAACGGCGGCCCGGGCACGTCCACCCGGCCGGTGATGGAATACATCTACGACATCGGATTCTCCGACTACCGCGCCGGATATGCGTCCGCGGCCACCATGGTCTATTTCGTGATCGTCGCGGTCGTGTCCGTCGTCTGGTTCGTACTCCGTCGCCAGTTCAGCAAGGCGGTTTGACATGGCCACCAACGCACTCGACTACAACGGCCGGTCGCGCGCTTTCAAGACGTTCTCGGTCCTGGTCCTGGCAGTCTTCGCGATCATCTGGGCGATTCCGTTGCTCTTCGCGGTGGACACGTCCCTCAAGCCGGAAGGTGAGATCGCGGCGAAGCCCACCAGCTGGTGGAGCTCGAACTTCTCACTGGACGCCTACCAGAAGGTCATCGACAACACGCCGATCACGACCTGGTATCTCAACAGCCTGATCATCGCGGTGCTCACCGTCGTGCTGACCCTTGTCGTCACCTCGATGATCGGATTCGCCCTCGCACAAACCAGATTCGCCGGCCGTGGCGGGCTGATCGCGCTCGTCCTGGCAGGCCTGTTGATACCCGGTCAGATCCTGGTGTTGCCGCTCTACCAGATCGTGCACGGGATGCACCTGCTCAACACCTACTGGGCGATGGTCCTGCCGGCCGCAGCCGCACCGGTCGCGGTGTTCATCTTCGAGTCGTTCTTCAGTGGGCTGCCGCGCGAGCTGATCGACGCTGCCCGGATCGACGGCGCCTCCTGGTTCGGCATCTACTGGCGGGTCTGCCTGCCGCTGTGCCGTCCGGCCATCGCCGCTGTCGCGATCTTCACGTTCGTCACGAGCTGGAACAACTTCCTGTGGCCGCTGCTCGCCCTCAGCAACGTCGACCAGATGACGATCCCCGTCGGTATGGCGACCGTCTCCGGCGGATTCGGCCTGCTCTATGCGCAGCTGATGGCGACCGCAGTGCTGGGCGCGTTACCGCTCTTCGTGGTGTTCCTGCTCTTCCAGCGGCACATCGTCCAGGGCATCGCGGGCACCGGTATCAAGTAGTGGCGACCTGCGCGCTCCCCCGGCCGACGTCGCCGCGCAACCGCTCGGCGACGAAGGAGACCAGGTAGATCCCGAAGCTGACGAACGCGATGAGGACGCTGGCCTTGATGTCGGTGTCGCTCAGCGCCAGGCTGAGCAGGAACCCGCCGTCCGCGGCGAGGAACGCGAAGAGGACCGAGAGCGCCGTGAAGGCAAGGGGATTCGCGGTCCACCGCCGCGCAGCCGCGGCCGGCGTGATGGCCAGGCTGAGCACCAGCAGGGTGCCGACGACCTGTGCGGCCTCCGTGACGGTCAGTGCCAGGATGACGAGGAAGACCAGGCTCAGTCGCCGGACCGGCACGCCGCGGGCCGTGGCGACAGCGGGGTCCACCGACGCGAAGAGCAGCGGACGGAAGATGATCACCATCGTGACGACGACCAGGACGGCGAGCACACCGAGGATCACCACGTCGCGTGTCGACGCCGACACCAGCGAGCCGAAGAGGATGTTGGTGGCCGCCGACGAGAAGCCGTCGTAGAAGCTGAGCAGGAACACGCCCATCCCGAGGCCGAACGCCAGGACCACACCGATCGCGGTGTTGCTCTCACTGCGTCGACGACCGAGAAGCGCGAAAGCGATTGCGACTACGACGGATCCGACCAGGGCGCCACCGACCGCATCACCGGCGATCAGCAGCCCGGCCACCGCGGTCGGGAAGGACAGCTCCGCCGTGCCGTGCACCGCGAACGCCATGTCGCGCATGACCACGAACGGCGCGACCAGCCCACAGGTGATCGCGATCAGCGTCGCGGCGATCAGGGCGTGCTGCGCGAAGGGGTACTGCAGCATGGTGAACATGTCGCTCATTTCGCGACGGCCATCTCGGGACCGCAGTGGTGCGACTGCTCGGGTGACTCGCCGCCACCCACCACGATGACGCGACCGCGCACGCGGAGCACGTCGACGGGTGCGCCGTACAGGCTGGAGAGGCGCTCGGTGGTGAGCACCTCGTCGGGCGTGCCGACCGCCCACTTACCGCCGACGAGATAGATGATGCGATCGACATACGGAAGGATCGGGTTGATCTCGTGCGTGACCATCACGACCGCGGTGCCCGCGCTGCGTCGCCGGCCGTCGAGGAGTTCGAGGACTCCCTCCTGGTGGCGCAGGTCGAGCGACGTGAGCGGCTCGTCGCAGAGCAGCACCTTCGGGTCGCTCATCAGTGCCTGCGCGATACGCAGCCGCTGCTGCTCGCCGCCGGACAACTTCCCCACCGGCGCATCGGCGTATGCCGCCGCACCGACGGCCCGGATCATCTCGTCCGTGGCGGCGCGGACCGAGGGCCGCGCCCACGGCATACCGAACCGGTGCCCGTCGGCGCCGAGGGCGACCAGGTCACGGCCGCGCAGCCCGAGATCCCCGTCGAAGATCTTCTGCTGCGGCACGTAGCCGACATCCGAGCTGCCCCGCGAGGGTTTCTTCCCGGCGACGGTCACGGAGCCTGCCGACAGTTCCTGCAGCCCGAGCAACGCACGCAGCAGGGTGGTCTTGCCGGCGCCGTTCGGACCCAGGATCGCGACGAATTCCCCTGCGCGCACGCCCAACTCGAGGTCGGACCACAGGGTCCGGCCACCGAGGGCGAGCGTGGCGGCTCGGAAGTCGATCAGCGGTACGTCGGGGCTGTCGGTCATGCAGATTTCTCCAGGGCGGTGCGTAGTGCTTCGGCCTGCTTCAGCTGCCACGCCTGGTAGCTGGCGCTCTTCGGCGGCATGGTTTCCGTCACCGGAACCAGGGGCACCCCTGCGCTGGTCGCCTGCTTCTTCAGCTGGTCGGTCTGCTTGTCGGTCACCTGGCTGTTGTAGACCAGCGCGCGCACGGTGTGCTTCTGCAATGCCTTGTCGAAGGCAAGGGTATCCCGCGGGCTGGGGTCGTCGCCGTCTTCGACGGCCCTCGTGAAGCCGGCCGGTATGCCGAGCTGCAGCCCGGCCTCGGTGAGCAGGTAGCCGGCCACTCGTTCGGTGTAGGCGACCTTCGCGCCGTCGTCCTTCGCCTTGATGGCGGCGAGCACCTTCTCGATCGGCTGCAGCGACTTCTTGAACTTCGTGGCGTTCTTCCGGTACTCGTCGCTGTGCTTCGAGTCCGCCTTCGACAGGGCGCCGGCGATCGCATCGGCGACCCGCGGCATCTTCGCGACGTCATACCAGAGGTGCGGGTTCGCGTCCGCGCCCTTGATGTTCAGCACCTCGGATGCGGTGATCACGGTCTGGCCGCGCGACTTCGACGCGGAGGTCAGCTCGGCCATGAAGCTGTCGTAGCCCAGGCCGTTCTGGACGATCAGTCTCGCGTCGTAGACGGAGGCGGCGTTCTTCGCGTTGGACTCGTAACCGTGCGGGTCCACATTCGGATCGGTCAGCACCGACGTGACGTCGACGTGCGAACCGCCTATCTGCTTGACGATGTCCCCATAGACGTTGGTGCTCGCGACGACGCCGATGCGACCGTCGGACTCCCCTGAAGCCTTCGACGAACCGCAGCCGGCGAGGACGAAAACCGGTGCGACCGCCGCGGCGACCCAACGCAAGTGCATGCGCATTCCCTCAATCTGTATTGATATTCATTCTCGTTAAGGAAACGATAGCAGCAGCCGCGGGCGAACTCGAACCGATGCCGGCGACCACACTGCCGACCCGCACAGTTAGCCCCGAGTCGCACAGCTACAGGTGTGCGACTCGGGGCCAACTGTGCGACTCGGCGTCGGGGCTGGCGAACGCCGTCCTACGCAGCGAGCCAGTCGGCGATCGTGCGGCCGAGTGCGCGGTCGGCCACGGCGCTCATGTGATTACCGGGGATCTCCACGAAGGTGCCGTTCGGAACGGACTTCGCGAGCTGCTCCGCACCTTCCCGGTGGTCGACGTCCTGCGCACCGCAGATCGCCAGCAACGGCATCGAAATCCCGGCAAGCTCAGCGGGATCGGTGGTCACGCTGGAGCGCCATACACCGCGCAGGGCGACCGGGTCCGACCCCGTCTGCCGCATGAAGATGCGTGCCTTGCCGGCCGCCGACCGCTTGTCGACCTCCTGATCCAGGTCGAACGCGGCCTCGTAGACGTCGTCGCGGGTCTTGAGGTTCTCGATCCCGGCGAGGCCCATCCCGGCCGTGATCAGCCGTGTCGGCCGAGCACCGCGCAGCACCATCCGGACGCTGGTGTGCGCGCCGAGCGAATAGCCGCCGAGGTCGTAGTCGGTCAGTCCGAGATAGTCCACGAGTGCCGCGCCGTCCATCGCCAGCACATCGGGCGGGTACTTCGCGGCATCGTGCGGCTGTCCACTGTCGCCGTGGCCGCGCAGGTCGGGCATGATCACCCGAAAACCCCTGTCAGCTATGGCTTTCGCGTGTCCGTAGCGGATCCAGTTGGTCAGCGCGTTGGAGACGAAACCGTGGATCAGTATGACGGGTCGGCCCTCGCCGAGCTCCCGCCATACGAGCTCGATGCCGTCGAACGACGCGAAGCGATGCAGGGTCGGTTCGGCCGGATCAGGTGACGTGCTCAAGCCAGCGAGCCCATCGGGTCCCAGGCCGGCAGGACGATCGGCTCGGTGTCGAGAGCCGCCTGCAGCTCGGCCGGCAGGCTGTCGCGCCGCGCGGCGATCTCGAAGACGTATTCGCCGAACCACGAGTCGTTCATCGTGTAGAAGCCCTTGTCGGCCTTCTCATCACCCCAGGAGTTCTCGACCCGCCACTTGCGCGGGGTGTCGCCGTCCAGGTCGACACCGGTCAGCAGCATCGCGTGTGTCATCAGCGTCTCGTGCAACTCCAGCCGCTGCGCCTTGTCCAGCTCGAACTTCGTGTCGTAGATGCCCGCGAAGTCGTAGAGCTCGGCATCCCACACACCGATCTCACGCTCCATCATCTGGCCGACGTCGCAGCCGAACCAGACCGGCTCACCACCCTTGATGGCTTGGGCGGCAAGGGTTTTCAGAGTTTCGGAGGGAACGTTGAGGTAGCGCACGGGCGCTCCCCCGACGATGCTGCCCAGCTGGTCGACGGTGAACGTCCGGCCACGAGGACTGCTCGCGCGCGGGTCGTCGACCAGGCAGACGTAGTCGTTGACGTCGATGGCCAGGTAACGGTCGCGGAACTGCGTCGGCGTCAGCGTGCCGTCGCGGTGGAACTCGCCGTCGTCATCGGTCCACTGCCACTCGAACTCGCTCGGCGGGGTGCCCAGGTGGATCGCGAGCATGCGGTAGGCGGCCGACAGGACCTGCGAGCGAACCTCCTGGACGGCACTCTCGTCCTTCGCCGCGCGGATGTCGCGGGCGGCCTGGCGCAGCAGGCTGCGCAGGTTCTTGTTCATCGCCGCGGTGTTGGACGACGACTCGGTCTCCGGCATGGCGGACTTCGGGACGACGCCGTGCTTGGTGACCAGCGCGGCGAACATGTTCCATTGCCCGCCGTCGCCCATCACGTCCTCGAGGACCCAGGACAGCGTCCGGTCATCGGTGGGCCGGTCGGCCAGCTCGACGATCGACTCCAGGAAGTAGTTGCAGCGCTCCAACTTGTCCCAGAACAGTGCGTAGTTCTGGGAGAGCTCGAAGTCCTTGACTCCGAGCTTGTCCATCACCCCGGCGCGCAACAGGTTGAGGCCGGCGAACATCCAGCACCGGCCGCTCTTCTGCTGGTTGGTGACCGGCCACTTGTCGAGGCGGTTCGACATGGACCGGTCGATGCGCGTGACGACCGCCCGGTCGAGCGCGACCTCGGTGATCGAGTTGCCGGTCACGGCGTTCTGGAAAAGCCGATTGACCGAGCGGGCATCGAACTCCTTGCGGAGGAGTTCGACATCCTGCTCGGTCAATGGGGTGGAAGAAGAAGCCATGAACTCAGCTTCTCATGCTGCCGCGTGGGGCTGCACCGACTTAGCGCACGACATCGGCCTTGCGGTCCTCTTCACGCTCGTAGTCGTCCAAAGCGCCTGCAGCGCCGCCGAATTCGTCGCCGACCTCTCCGGCGATCTGCTCCGGCTCGTCTGCGCCGTCGACGTGGTGGCCGTCCTCGTCCATCCCCTTGTCGGCGGCGACGAGAGTCCGGTGCGCGGTGCTGAGCAGCACCGCGGCCAGCACTGCGGTGACGGCTGCGATCGCGAACGGAACGTGCAGGTTGTAATGCTCCACCAGCTTGCCCGCAGCGTATGGCGCAAGACCGCCACCGATGAAGCGCACGAAGCCGTATGCCGCGGAAGCCACCGGCCGTTCCACCGGCGAGATCACCATGACGGCCTGGGTGGTCAGCGTGTTGTTGATGCCGATGAAGATGCCGGCTGCGATGACCGCGCAGATCAGCACCGTACGGTCGGTCGGCCAGATGGCGATGATCGCCAGGTCGACGGCGAAAAGGGTGAGGGCGACATACAGCGTCTGGGCGGTGCCGAACCGGCGCTGCAACCACGGCGCACCGAAGACCGCGAAGATCGCGACGAGGATGCCCCAGCCGAAGAAGACGAAGCCGAGCTGGATGGCCGACAGCTTCATCGGGAACGGCGCGTAGCCGAGCATCGTGAAGAACGCCCAGTTGTAGAACAGTGCGGCGACGCCCATGGTCAGCAGACCGCGATGGGTGAGCGCCTCGAGCGGCGCCATGAGGGAGGTGGGTGTCTTCGGCTTCGGCGTCTCGGGAAGGAAGAACACCGTCGCGATGAGCGCGATCAGCATCAGTACCGAGACGCCGTAGAACGGTCCGCGCCAGGACATCTCGCCCAGCAGGCCACCGACCAGTGGGCCACACGCGATGCCGACGCCGAGAGCCGTCTCGTAGAGGATGATCGCGCCGGCGAAGCCGCCCGTCGCGGACGAGACGATGACCGCCAGCGAGGTCGCGATGAAGAGCGCGTTGCCGAGGCCCCAGCCGGCGCGGAAGCCGACGATGCCGTTGATCGAGCCGGCCGATCCGGCGAGCGCCGCGAAGACCACGATCAGCGCGAGCCCGGCGATCAACGTCTTCTTCGCGCCGATCCGGCTCGACACGGCGTTCGTCACGAGCATCGCGACCGCGGTCACCACCAGGTAGCTGGTGAACAGCAGGGTGACCTGGCTGGGGGTCGCGTGCAGCTGCTCGGAGATGGCCGGGAGGATCGGGTCGACGAGACCGATGCCCATGAAGGACACCACACAGGCGAAGGCGACGGCATACACCGCCTTGGGCTGGTTGAACATCGAAGGCCGTTGCTTCTCCGCAACTGCGGGATGACTCACTGCTTCGCTCCTCGTGAATGTGGACGACATCGGAACCACGACAAACAATATGCTTTCTCTATATATATTTCAAATCACCGTCGCACTGTTCACCGGTGCGCCAACGGCACCACACCCCCTCGTCACCCGCGACCGATTGCCTTCCTGCGGCCCCGTATGTCGCGGTGGCCGACCGTCCTTCGAGGCCCCCAGGAGCTTCCATGCTGCGCCCCCGCACCCTTCTCGCAACGGCACTCGCCGTCGGCCTCACCTGCTCGGTCGCGGCGCCGGCGTTCGCACATGGCGGGAGCGCCCACGGTGCGTCCGGCGCGAAGTCGGCGGTGCAGCTCTACACCGAGTCGATCGAACCACTCGGTATGGCGGGCGGCGTCTCGATCGACGGTGCCGCGTACGGCTCGTCGTTCACCGCCAAGCCGGGCGCGAAGGACGTCTTCTACGGACTCACCGACCGCGGTCCCAACGTCGACGGCCCGCAGGACGTCAAGGTCGAACCGCTGCCCGACTTCACGCCGGCCATCGGCGAGTTCCGACTGCGGAACGGCAGGGCGACACTGCTCAAGCGCATCCCGCTACGGGCGGCCGATGGCACGCCATACAACGGGCAGACCAGCCTGGCCGGCAGCACCGGCGAGACGATCGTCGACCTGAACGGCAAGGAGTTGCCGGCCAGTCCCTACGGGTACGACCCGGAGGGCATCGCCGCGATGCGGGACGGGACGTTCTGGGTCTCCGACGAGTACGGCCCGTTCATCACGCACTTCTCACCGGACGGTCGCCAGCTCGAGCGCCTGTCCCCCTTCGACGGCTCACTGCCGGTGGAGTTGTCGGAGCGCCAGCCCAACAAGGGCATGGAGGGGCTGACGATCACGCCGGACGGTCGCACCCTGGTCGGCATCATGCAAGCGGGACTGAACGCGCCGGACGGCCCGAAATCCAAGAACGTCAACGCTGTTCGCATCGTGACCATCGATCTCAGGACGCGGCGCACGGCCCAATACATCTACCTGCTGCACAGTGACAAAACGCCGACGACTGCGGTCAGCGAGATCTCGGCGCTGAACAACCACGAGTTCCTCGTCGACGAGCGCGACGGCGACGTCGAGCCCGGTGCGAACAAGAAGCTCTTCAGGATCGACCTGCGCGGCGCGACCGATGTCGGCAGGTTCTCGACGGTGCCGAATACGACGTATGACGCCACCAACGGCGGCCTGCGGGTCAGCGGCAGGACCATCGAGGCGACCGTCGGCAAGGACGGCACGACCACGGCAACCGCGGACCTCGCAGCCGTCGGCATCACACCGGTGCGCAGCTCGCTCTTCCTCGATGTCGCCGGGCTGGTCACGGCCATCGACCCGAAGGGCGGCTTCTACGGCCACGACAAGGTCGAGGGGGTCGCGGTCGTCGACGGTGGCAGCCGCGTGGTCATCTCCAACGACAGCGACTTCGGCATCGACGCCCTGGGCAACGACACCGCGCCATACACGTTGCACGCGAAGATGCTGCCGAACGGCAAGCAGGACACCGGCGAACTACTCGCGGTCGACATGAAGCAGGTCCCCGCGCAGTTCCGGTGATCCGGGCTATGGGACGAGCAGCAACTTGCCGGTCGTCTTGCGCCCCTCGAGCGCTTCGTATGCCGCTGCGGCGTCGTCCAGTGCGAACGTCGCGCCGATCTGCAGCTTCAGGGTGCCGTCGGCCAGCTGACGGAGGATGTCGCCGGCCCGCCAGAGAAGTTCCTCACGGTCCTGCAAATGGTCCTGCAGCTTCGGCCGGGTCACGAAGAGCGAGCCGAGCCGGTTGAGCACCTGCAGGTCGAGCGGCTCCACCTGACCGCTGGCTCCGCCGAAAAGGACGCCCATGCCACGCGGACGCAGGGACTTCAGCGATGCGTCGAAGGTGGCCTTGCCGACCCCGTCATACGCGACATCGAGACCGCGGCCGGCGACCTTGCGCACCTGCTCTGCCAATGCGTCGCCGGAGAACTCGCGGTAGTTGATCGTGTGCGCTGCGCCGAGATCCTTTGCGATTTGGAGCTTTTCGTCACTGCCCGCGGTCGCGACGACTGTGGCGCCCTTGCCGGTGATGAGCTGGACCAGCAACTGCCCCACTCCCCCGGCTGCTGCGTGCACGAGCGCGATCTGGCCCTTCTGCACCGGCCAGGTCGAGTTGACCAGGTAGTGCGCCGTCATACCCTGCAGCATCGCGGCGGCGGCGGTCTCCAGGTCCAGTCCGTCCGGGACCGGAACCGCCTGCGCGGCAGCGATGTTCGCGAGCTCTGCCGCACTTGCGGCTTGTCCGGCCCACGCGACCTTGTCTCCGACTGCCAGGTCCTCGACGCCGGCACCGACGGCCTCGACGACGCCCGCGCCCTCTTCGCACGTCACGAACGGCGTCGGCAGCGGGTAGACGCCCTGGCGCTTGTAGACGTCGATGAAGTTGACACCGACGGCCGCGACACGGACCTGGACCTCACCCGCTGCGGGTGGGGCCACCTCGATGTCCTGCACCTGCAGGACGCTGCGGTCGCCGGGTTGGGTCACCACGAGTGCACGAGTCATGGTCCAACTGTAGGTCCGGCGCCGGCCCTCACTCGGGTGCGGTTGCCCTGCCTTCCGCCGTGCCGAAGCGCGCCGTGCAGTGCCAGACCTGCTTGATCGCCTGAGGATGGTGGGCACCGGTGCGCGCCGCGTCGCCGACGATGCGTGGGGTGAGCACTCCATCGACGGCCAATTGCGTTGCGAGAGAAACGATTTCAGTGCCGCGGAAGTCGGAGTGCGCACGGATGTCGTCGATCGCGGCGACGAAGCCCTCGTGCCATTCCACGGGACAACTCAGCGCGCTCGCTGCCTCCTCGACGGGTGTTCCCCGGTAGCTCGGGTCGAGGACCACCGCCTCGACGTCGGTCGCCAGGTCGATGTGCCCGTGCACGTGGGCCTCCACGTAGTCGTCCAACAGGTCCCGTCCGCCGGCGTCGGCCAGCGTCACCAGCCCACATGCCTCCGCGACCCCGAAATCGGACGGGTCGTCGACGCTGTCCGGGTAGCAGAACGTCGTGCGAGCCAGTGTGTGCGCAGCGAGCCGGATGTATGACGACCCGAATCTCGGGGACGCCCCTGCCGGCCGGTGACGGTGGTTGAGCGCGCCGTACTTCGGCCGCAGGTCGGGGTCGGCAGCCGTTTGGTGGTCGTCATACGCCCCGCCGAACAGAGCGCTCTCCCAACGGAATCGGTCGCCACCGGCGAATGCGGTCAGTCCTCCGTTGCTGGTGCCGGTGACGAACTGGGACAGATAGCTGCCACCCGCGGCCAGCGCCTCGATGACGAGTCGGTCGGAGCCGGGCGTCGCCCAACGGTCGGGGTGGAAGCTACACGTGACCCGGAGTGCGGGGTCGAGCGGCGGCCCGTCGGCCACCGAGGCGACGCGCGCGATCGCCGCCGCGACCGGCCCGGGTAGGGCGTCGGTCACGCCTCGAACGGATCTGGATCCCCGGCACCGACGCGGGTGACCTCGGCGTACCCGTCGGAGAAGTCGACGACCGTGGTCGGCTCGACGCCGCACTCCCCCGAGTCGATGACTGCGTCGACCTGATGGTCGAGGGTGTCCTTGACCTGCCAGCCGTCGGTCAGCGGATCCTCCTCGCCCGGAAGGAGCAGCGTGCTGGTCATGATCGGCTCGCCCAACTCGGCGACCAGGGCGCGCGCGACCGGGTGGTCGCTGATCCGCACACCGACGGTCTTCTTCTTGGGCTGCTGGAGGCGGTGGGGCACCTCGGAAGTGGCCGGCAGGATGAACGTGTAGGGGCCCGGCGTCGCTGCCTTGATCGCCCGGAACACCCGGTTGTCGATGTGCACCAGCTGCCCGAGCTGAGCGAAGTCGCGGCACATCAGCGTGAAGTTGTGCTTGTCGTTCAGCTGCCGGATCCGCACGATCCGGTCACGACCGTCGCGGTTGCCCAGGGTGCAACCGAGCGCGAAACACGAATCCGTCGGATAGGCGATGAGACCACCGTCGCGCAGGATCTGCACCGACTGCGCGATGCTGCGCGGCTGGGGGTCCTTGGGATGCACGTCGAAGTATCGAGCCATGCGCCCACCGTACGACGTGCTCGACGTGCCGTGCAGGACCTAACCGCCCCACTTGTCGGCCAGGGTGCGCACGACCTTGAGGTCGCGTGTCGTCGCGACCAAACCACCGCGCTCGAGGCGCGCGTTGGAAATCTTCGCCTCATGCGTGGGCTTGCCCAACCACCAGTGCAATTCGCCTCCGGAGGGATGCAACCGCTCGCCCGGTTCACCCCACTCCGACAGCGCGATCGCGCGGGCCTCGCTCAGCGGCTCGCGAAAGAAGGTCACGTAGCGTCGCAGAGTCGCGCCGTCGAGTGGGTCGGCAAGACCGTCGGCATACTCCACGACCGCCCGCAGCTGCGCCGGACTGCGCACCACACACGGTATGGCGAAGCCGAACTCGGCCTCCAGCAACTGCTCCAGAACGGCACCGACCTTCTGCGGGCTGCGCATCGGGGTGCCGAGAAACACGTTGCCGCTCTGGATGTGGGTCTGCACATCGTCATACCCGGCAGTGGTCAGGACTTCTCGCAGACGCTGCATCTTCACCCAGCGGCCGCCGACGTTGACCGCTCGCAGGAAGACGACGTGGCGCGGCACGGTCAGTCGACCGCGTGCGCGGTGACGTCGGTCGGCAACATCACCGTGCGGCTCACGGTGCACAGCCGCTCGTGTGACTTCCGGATCGCATCCGGCAGGATCTTGCGTGCGGCATCGCCCTCCTCGCCCTCGGGGAACGAGACGCGGAAGCTGATGTCGATCGGACCCATGTGGTTGCCGTCGTCGTCACGCAGCTTGTCGCCCTCGGCCGTCACCTCAAACTGCGTGGGTTCACCGCGCCGCGTGGTGAGGATGTCGACGTCGATGCCGGTGCATCCGGCGATGGCGGCCAGGAGCAGCTCGACCGGCGTGAACTGGTCGTCGCCACCACTGCCGAAATCCATAGTGCCGCCGCGTGCGTTGGTGGCCCGGAACTTCCCGGGGGCGGTCCGAGCGATGGTCACCGAGCGGTGTGCGTCCGAAGGCTGAGTCGTCATGCGCCAATCCTGCCAGTACCGTGTGACGCGTGAGCGAGCGAAGCGAGCGTCCAAGAGGATTCAGGGCGAAACGCGCAACCCGACGAAGGACCGGTGCGCGTTGAGCGAGCGAAGCGAGCGTCCAAGAGAACTCAGGGCGAAATGCGCAACCCGACGAAGGAGGGGAGCGCATTGAGCGCACACTCCGAGCACAGCATCGTCTTGATCCGCCATGGAGCGACCGAGTGGTCACGCAACGGGCGCCATACGGGAACCACCGACCTGCCACTCCTGCCCGAGGGTGAGGCGGATGCGCGCAAGCTGCGCGACCAGATCGCCGAGCTGGACATCGTGGCGACGTTCTGCAGTCCGATGCAGCGTGCGCGTCGCACGGCTGAGCTCGCCGGTCTGACCGACCTGAGCATCGACGATGACCTGCGCGAGTGGGATTACGGTGCGTACGAAGGACTTTCGACGCCTCAGATCCGCGAGAGGCTCGGCGACCCGTCGTGGGAGATCTTCGCCGACGGTGTCGAGCCCGGCGCAACGCCGGGCGAGACCGTCGAGGACGTCGCGGCCCGCGTCAGCCACGTGGTCCGCCACGTCGTGCCACTGCTGGAGATGGGCAACGTGGCGCTGGTCGCGCACGGCCACTCACTACGCATCTTCGCGGCCATCTTCCTGCGCCAGGAGGTGCGCATGGGTGCGCAACTGATCCTCAACGCCGGCTCCTTGTCCACGCTCGGCTTCTACCACGGCACCCCGTGCATCCAGGTCTGGAACTCCGGCGGCGACGTCGAGTGGGGGCGCTAGGGCAGATCCCAGGTGTGCACCGGATCGCCGACGTGCATCCGCTCCAGGTAGAGCCGCAGCATCTCCACGAGGGCACTGCCCCGATCCGTGCCCTTGGCCTCCAACGCCTTGACGCAGTCGATCTGCCAGGACGCGCCGTTCTGGCCGGTGCGGCAACGCTCCTCGATGACACCCAGATAGCGGTCGCGCACCTCGGTCGCGACGCCCCAGGACTTCAGGCCCTCGTCGGCCATCGGCAGCAGGTGCCGCAGGGTGAGTTCGTCCGCCTGCACCTCGCCGAAGCCCGGCCAGTAGACCTTCGCGTCGATGCCGCGACGTGCGCAGCTGTAGAAGTTCTCCTCGGCTGCCGCGAAGCTCATCCGGGTCCACACCGGCCGGTCGGAGTCGGCGAGCGTCCGCACGACCCCGTAGTAGAAGGCGCTGTTCGCCATACCGTCGATAATGGTGGGACCCGCTGGTAGCACACGGTTTTCGACCCGCAGGTGCGGTTTGCCCCCGACGATGTCGTAGATCGGGCGGTTCCACCGGTAGACGGTGCCGTTGTGCAGCCGCAGCTCGGCCAACTGCGGAGCTTCCCCTGCCTCGAACACCGCGACCGGGTCCTCGTCGGTCGACTCCGGCAGCAACGCCGGGAAGTAGCGGACGTTCTCCTCGAAGAGATCGAAGATCGAGGTGATCCATCGCTCGCCGAACCAGACCCGCGGGCGCACACCCTGGTTCTTCAACTCGATGGCCCGGGTGTCGGTCGCCTGCTCGAAGAGCGGCACCCGGCTCTCGTGCCACAACTCCTTGCCGAAGAAGTATGGCGAGTTGGCCCCGATCGCCAGCTGCACGGACGAGATCGCCTGCGCGGCGTTCCAGTGATCGGCGAAGCGGTGCGGCTGCACCTGCAGATGCAGCTGGACCGACGTGCACGCGGACTCCGGCGCGATCGAGTCGGCGAACATCGCCAGGCGTTCGCCACTGGCGCCTTCGATGTCGATGAAGATGTCCTCGCCGCGCGCCGAGAAGATCGCCTCGTTGAGCGCGGCATACCGGGTGTTGGTGCTCATCCACTCGGTGCTGAAGTGCTCGGTCATCAGCGTCGGCAGAATCCCGATCATGGCGATCTGGGCCCCGGCGGCGTTGGCCTGCTTCTCCGCCCTGTTGAGGCTCTCGCGCAGATCCTTCTCCAGTTGCAACGCCGCGTCGCCGGGCAGCGGCCGAGGGCTGACGTTGAGCTCGATGTTGTACTGCCCGAGCTCGGTCTGGTAGTCCTCGTCGGCGATGCTCCGCAGGACGCTGGCGTTGCTCATCGTCGGGTAGAGATCGTCGCCCACCAGGTTGAGTTCTATCTCCATGCCGGTGAGTTGGCGCTCGAAGTCGAAGCTGTGCGTATGCAGCATCCGCTCGAAGACGTCCAGGTCCTGGCGCACCTTCTCGCGGTAGCGCTGCCGCTGCTCGCGCGTGTATGACGTCGCGGCGACATCCTTACCCATCATGGACCTCCTGCGAACCGACGTGACGCCACGCTTGCACATTCTCCGCCGCATCGGCGGCAAAACGCAGGGCGTCGTACGGCGAACATCAGTATCCGGACGATGTGCCACACGCCGAGGGCGTTGCCGGGCACTGTCGGCGGTGGCTCCTACTCTGCGGGTATGCGCCTGATCCACACTTCCGACTGGCACCTGGGACGTAGTTTCCACGGTGCCTCGCTGGTGGACGCGCAGGCGGCATACCTCGACCATCTCGTGGACGTCGTGCGCTCGGAGCGCATCGACGCGGTGCTGGTCGCCGGCGATGTCTACGACCGGGCGCTGCCGGGCCCGACGAGCGTGCAGTTGCTCGATGAGACGCTGGTGCGGCTGCGCGACGCCGGTGCACAGGTCGTTCTCTCGGCGGGCAACCACGACTCGGCCGTTCGGCTCGGCTTCGGCTCGCGCGTGCTGGAGCACGGAGGCGTGCACATCCGGACCTCCACCCGGTCGGTCGGCACGCCGGTGTTGCTGGACGGTGTCGCCGTCTACCCGCTGCCCTACCTCGAGCCCTCACTCGCTGCTTCCGCGCTCGACGCGGCCGACTCGACACACGCCGGGGTGCTGCGGGCGTCGATGCGCCGGGTGCACGCGGACCTCGCGACGCGTGGGATGCCGGGTGTCGTCATGGCGCACGCGTTCGTCGTCGGTTCGGCGACCTGCGACTCCGAGCGCGACATCGCCGTCGGTGGCGCCAGCGCGGTGCCCGCCTCCACGTTCAACGGCATCGCGTATGCCGCACTCGGCCACCTGCACGGCGCCCAGCAGGTCGGCGACATCGGCCGCTACAGCGGGTCACCGGTGGCCATGTCGTTCTCCGAGGCCGACCACCGCAAGAGTTCGGTGCTGGTCGACATCGGGCCCGAGGGTGTCTCCACGTCGCTCGTCGAGGCCCCGGTCGCGCGGCCGCTCGCCCGGTTGCGCGGCACGCTGGCCGACCTTCTCGCCGACCCCGATCTCCGCGCCGCAGAAGGCTCGTGGTGTCAGGTCACGCTGACCGACACGACGCGTCCGCTGGGTGCGATGGAGCAACTGCGACGGCGTTTCCCGCACACCGTGCAGTTGCTCTTCGACCAGCCGGTGACGCAGCTGCGCGACAGTCGCTACACCAGCAAGGTGGTGGGCAAGGAGACGCTGGAGTTGTGCTGCGATTTCCTCACGCACACCCGTGGCGGCGCCACGGCCACGGCGCCGGAGCGCGAGCTGCTGCAGCGCGCAGTGGAGCAGACCCGGCTCGAGCGCGACTCGGGCGACGGACCGGAGCGGGTCCGCACCGTCTCCGGTGAGGCAGGCGTGGCATGAACACCCCAGGACCTCCACTCGTTCGCCGCACCGGTACTTCGCGGGGACCCCGTGAGGAAAGGACATGAGACTCCATCACCTGCGCTTGCAGGCTTTCGGGCCGTTCGCCGGAACGGAGGAGATCGACTTCGACGAGTTGGCTGCGGGCGGGCTGCACCTCATCCACGGGCCGACCGGCGCCGGGAAGACCAGCATTCTCGACGCGATCTGCTTCGCGCTCTTCGCCGGAGTGCCAGGTGGCCGCTCGCAGGGGCGGGAGACGCTACGCAGCGACCATGCCGCCCCCTCGACCCGCCCCGAGGTCGAGCTGGAGTTCGGCGTCGGTGAGCGGCGCCTGCGGGTGCGTCGCATTCCCGAGCACCAGGTGCCCAAGAAGCGCGGCACCGGCACTCGGGCTCAACGCGGCAGCGTGACGCTCGAGGAGTGGCGCACCGGCAGCTGGGAGGCGATCAGCACCCGGTCGGACGAGGTGGCCCAGACGATCGGCGATCTGCTCGGCATGGGCCTGTCCCAATTCGCCCAGGTCATGCTCCTCCCCCAGGGCGAATTCACGGCGTTCCTCCGCGCCAAGCCGGACGACCGCGGCAGGCTACTGGAGCGACTCTTCGACATCGGCGACTTCGCAGCGATTGAACAATGGTTGGCCGGCCACCGAAAAGAGCTGGAAACACGGGCAGTTCACGCTTCCACCGCGCGCGCAACCCTCATCGCCCGCGCTCAGGAGACCCTCAGCGGTCTGCGGCACGACTCCGGCGTCGAGGACGACGAACCCCCTGCCGGCCTCGACGACCCGAACGTGTCGGTTCGGGTCCTCGACGAGATCGTGCAGGACCTCTCCGATCGGCTGACGACCTCGCTCGCAGAGTCGGATGCAGCCGCCGGACGCGTCGAGCAGCTGCGTGCGCGCCTTGCCGACGAGCGCAGCCTGGCCGCGTTGCAGCACCAGGCACGCGGCGCGCAACAGGCGCTCGACCGGGTCGCCGAGCAGGCGCCCCAGCTCGCGGCGGCACGCGAGCGACTTTCCCTGGCCGAACGCTCCCAGCGGTGCGTTCCTGTGATCAACGCCGTGTCCCGTCGCCGCTCGACTCATCTCACCGCGGTCCGAGCCGCCGCCACGCAACGCGAGCAACTCGCGCGATTCGTGTCCTGGAGTGTGCCGGAGCCGCGCGACGACGCCGGCCTGACCGACGCCGCCCTGCGTCCGTTGACCGAACGTGTGACCGCCGGCACCGTCGCACTCTCCGGGCTCAGCGAGTTGCAGCGCCAGCGGCAGGCTCTGGAGACGGCGTCGCAGGCCGCATCCAGTCAGCTGAAGTCCGCCGAACGCCGGGCCAGGGACAAGCAGAGTGCGATCGCAGCCGCCGAGGCGCAACGCGCGCAGCTTGCCGAGAGCCACGCCACCCTCCTGCCCGAAGCCGTTGCCCACCCGCAATGGGTTCGCTTTCTGGCGGACGTCGAGCGCGTGGCGCACGCACTCGACACGGCCGTCGCCTCCGTCGACTCGGCGACGGCCGCGCGGCACCACCACCGGCAGTCCCAGCAATCGTGGGCAGAGGCCGAACGAGAGGTCATCCGGTTGCGCAACGCGCGGTTGGCCGGCATCGCGGCGGAGCTGGCAGATCAGCTGGTCGACGGTGACCCTTGTCCGGTGTGCGGTTCGACGGACCACCCGCACGCTGCACAGCCGGCGCCCGATCATGTTGACGCAGAGCGGCTTTCGGCAGCCGAAGACGCCGCAGCTGCCGCTCTCACGGTCGCGAACCACGCCGCGGCACGCTGGTCGGCCGCCGTGGGACGGGCCCAGACGACCTGCGTCGCCGTGTTCGAGGCGATCGCGCAGCTGGAATCATCCGCCGCCGGCGCTGCCGATGGCGAGGCGGCTCACGAGGCCGACGTCGACACCGACGTGGCCGATGGGTCGGGCCCGCTGGTCGAGGTGACCGGCGCGCGGGCTGATCTGCTCGCCGAGCTCGACGACGCACGGACGCGATCGGCCGAGCTCGCGACAGGTCTCACCGCCGAGCCGCCGGTGCTCGACGAGGCCCTGCAGGGCGCATTGGACGAGCTCAGCTCCGTCGTCTCCGTCGCATGCGGCACCGTGCGACGGCGCGCCGCCGAGACCGAGTCCGCCGTGCAGCAACTCCGGGTTCGAGAGACCCAGTTGACTGCCTTCGACAGCGAAGTCCGCGCTGCGCAGCAGGCAGCAGACACCGCATCCGAGGCTGTACGACTCGGGCTCGTCCGGGTGGAGTCCCTTCAGGACCAGGTGGCTGCTGCTCGCGATCGCATCGACGAGGTCCTCCGCCACCACGAGGAGTCGTGCGGTTGCACCACCGAGGAGGACCCGGTGGCTGCGCACGCGCGCTCCGTCGAGCTGCTCGACCGCCTGACGGCAGCAGCTGCCCAGCAACGCACCGCCTTCACCGAGTTCTCGACGGCACGTGACGAGCTGGCTGCGCTGCTCGACGACACCGGATTCGCAGACGCCGAATCCGCCATACAGGCAACGCTTTCCGAGCCGGAGATCGTTCGGTTGCGTTCCATGGTCTCGACCGCGGAGACCGATGCAGCCAAGGCCACCGGTGTCCTCGAGCAGCCCGAGGTGGCCGAGGCGATCGATGCTGCCCCTGCCAGGGTCGAGGCGGTCGCCGGCGAATTGCAGGTCGCCGAGAGGGCGGCGCGCCATACACACGATGCCGTGGGCGAGATCCGCCGCGCGCTCGACAGCTTGCAGCGCATCGCGACCGAGTTGGGCGCGCACGACGAGCGGAACGCCGCATTGGCCGACCAGCTGGCAGTCGCCACGTCCGTCGCCTCGGCTGTCGCAGGGTCGGGCGACAACACCATGCGGATGCGGCTGACGGCATACGTGCTGGCCGCCCGGCTGGAGTCGGTGACCGCCCTCGCCAATCAGCGACTGCACTTGATGACCGACGGTCGCTACCAGCTGGAGCACACCGATGAGCGTGCGGCCCGTGGCAGCAAGAGCGGGCTCGGCCTGCGGGTGCGCGACGCGTGGACCGGCACGACCCGGGACACGGCGACGCTGTCCGGTGGGGAGTCGTTCATCGCGTCCCTCGCCCTTGCGCTCGGCCTGGGCGACGCGGTGCTGGAGGCCGCGGGCGGGCGGCGCCTGGAGACGTTGCTGGTGGACGAGGGGTTCGGCTCGCTCGACGAGGACAGCCTCGAGCAGGTGCTCGACGTGCTCGACGGTCTGCGCGCCGGCGGCCGCAACGTCGGCATCGTCAGCCACGTGCCCGAGTTGCGGGCGCGCATCCCCGCGCAGATCCGCGTCCGCAAGACCGCCCGCGGGTCCACGGTCGAGGTCGTCACCGCGGACGTCGCCTGACCACTGCACGCCTGAGCACGAGACCGGCCACGCCGCGGACAGTCCGGCGGAGAGCCGGCGTGACGTGGGAAACTGGCCGGGTGCGGCCGATCAAGCAATCCAAGAAACTTCAGGACGTCCGGTATGACGTGCGCGGACCGATCCTCGTCGAAGCGGAGCGACTGGAGGCCCAGGGCCACCGGATCCTGAAGCTCAACATCGGCAACACGGCGCCCTTCGGTTTCGAGGCACCCGATGCCGTGCTGCGCGACATGATCCACAACCTGCCGCAGTCGCAGGGCTACAGCGACAGCCGCGGCATCTACTCCGCCCGCACGGCGGTCGCGCACTACTACCAGTCGCACGGTCTGACCGACACCACCGTCGAGGACGTCTTCATCGGCAACGGTGTCTCCGAGCTGATCAGCATGGTGCTGCAGGCGTTCGTCGACGACGGCAACGAGATCCTCATTCCGGCACCGGACTATCCGCTGTGGACCGGCGCGGTGTCGCTGGCCGGCGGCACCCCCGTGCACTACCGGTGCGACGAGGAGAACGACTGGAATCCCGACCTCGCCGACATCGAGGCCAAGATCACCGCCAACACGCACGCGCTGGTCGTGATCAACCCCAACAATCCGACCGGCGCGGTCTACTCCGAGGACACCGTGCGCGGCCTCGTCGACATCGCACGCCGGCACGACCTGGTCCTGATGGTCGACGAGATCTACGAGAAGATCCTCTTCGAGGACGCGGTGCATCACCACGCGGCCACCTTCGCCGGCGACGACGTGCTCTGCCTGACCTTCAGCGGCCTCTCGAAGGCCTACCGGTCCTGCGGTTATCGGGCCGGCTGGCTGATGATCTCCGGCCCGAGGCATCTCGCCGCCGACTTCCTCGAGGGACTGACCCTGTTGGCGAACATGCGGATGTGCGCCAACGTGCCCGGCCAGCACGCGATCCAGACGGCGATCGGCGGCTACCAGTCGATCAATGAGCTGATCGGCCCCGGCGGTCGCTTCTACGAGCAGTCGATGACGGCCTGGCGGCTGCTCAACGAGATTCCCGGTGTCAGCTGCGTCAAGCCCCGCGGTGCGCTCTACTGCTTCCCGCGGCTCGACCCCGACGTCTACCCGATCAAGGACGACCAGCAGTTCGTCATCGAGTTGCTGCGCGCCGAGAAGATCCTGGTCACCCATGGCACCGGGTTCAACTGGTTCGAGCCGGACCACTTCCGCCTGGTCACCCTGCCCGACGTCGAAGTCCTCACTGAAGCCATCGGCCGAATCGCCAACTATCTCAAGGAGGTTCGCGCCGGCGCCTCCACCACCTCTTCAGTCGTATGACGATGCTGCACTGTCCCGCGACGGTGCTGCTCGCCAGGCACGGTGAGGCGGCATACGAGGCGACAACCTGGTCCGATGCCGGTGGGTCGCTGACGCGGGTGGGCCGCGAGCAAGCACGGGCACTGGCCGACCGGCTGCACGGGCGGCGCGTCGCACACGTCTACAGCAGCACGATGGCGCGTGCGGTGCAGACCGCGGAGATCGCCGCCGCTCGCCTCGACGTCGATGTCACCACCCGAATCGGACTGCAGGAGTTCAGCGTCGGTAGTTTCCTGCAGATCGAGCGCGACATCGATCCGTTCGCTCCGACCTTCGCCCAATGGCTGGACGGGGATCTCACCGCGCGTATCGATGGCGGCGAATCCGGCGACGAGGTCGTCGCACGCGCGCAGGCAGTGCTTCAGGACATCGCCGACGCGCACCCCGGCGAAACGGTGCTGGTCGTCGCGCACGGCGGCGTACTCACCGTCGCCATACGCAATCTGATGACCTTCGAATCAGGTGTGAAGCCAAAGCAATTCGCCAACTGCGCGTTCGCCGAGACCGAGCTGCGTGGGGACGGCTGGCGGCTGACCGGCTGGTCCGACCCCGACTGAGTCCGGATTGACCCCGGCGGACGTCAGCTCGTGCTGACCGGGTGGCCGACCGGCAGGATGCCGAGCAGGTCGTGGCCATGCGGGAGCAATCCAGCGGTCGCCTCGCATGCTCGTGCGTCGTCCAGCCCGGCGATCAGCACGGCGCCGAGGCGATGCTCGCCCGCCCACAGGTAGACGTTCTGCGCCATACAGCCCGCTTCGAGCCAGACGAAGCGTTCACCGTGCTCTGGCGGTTGGTCCGTGAAACGGCTCCGGGCACCCCGCAGATCCGCCGACAGCAGAAGCAGCAGCGGACAGTCCGCCATCCAGTCGGCGTCGAGGGTCACGCCGGCGAGTGACGGCCGATGATCACCGGGTACGACGCCAACCAGGTGCTGCGTCCCGGGGTCATAGCGATACGCACCCGCGTCGAGACCATCCACTCGACCGGCGATCACCGTCACGGAAACCGGGTATGACGCTCGGGCGGAGGGTATGGCGCGGTGACCGGAACCGGTCTCGCCCGCTGCCGCAGTAAGTAGCGATGCCAACTCCGGCAGGGAGACAGCCCGATTCGCGAAATTCTTCGTCGATCGACGCGACCGCAGCAGCGCGTGCAGCGTGCCGTCGTCGACCGCTGGCAGTGAGATGGAGCCGGTGCCGGGTGTCGCCATACCAAGAGTCTGGCGCATCGGGGTGGAGGCGATCTCCACCCGGTCTCCACCCGCAGATCTGCCCACGGGTCGATCCGCATCAGCCACGAACTCCGGATGCTTGAAGTCATCACCGAGCGACACTCCCGAGCCCCGGAAAGGCACAGCTCATGTCCGACTTCCAGCAAGCACTCCTGATCAGCGGCGGTATCGCCATCCTCGTCCTGCTCACCCAATACGGCCGGCGGGATTTCACCACCCACTCCGTCCTTCGACCGCTGGGGATGATCGGTGGCGTCGGCTACTTCTACCTGCGCGGTATGCCGACCGACCGCTCCGAACTCTGGCTGTATGCCGCAGGACTCGGGCTGGGCCTCGTGTGCGGGGCCGTCGCCACCGTGTTCACCGGCATCGAACGCGACCCGCGCACCGGCAAGGTCATGACCGTGTGCGGAGTCGGCTTCGCGGCCACCTGGCTGGTCGTCGTGGCGGCGCGCCTGGCCTTCGTCTGGGAGGCCGACCACAACAGCACCTTCCGGGAGCACCTGGGGACGTTCATGGCGAACCACCAACTGCACGAGGCGTCGATCGCACCGTTCTTCGTGATCTGGGCGCTGGCGATGGTCGTCTCGCGCGTCGCGGCCAACGCGGTCCGCGCCGGGCAACTCCCCGAGGCCGAGCCGGCCGCCCGGCAGCTGGTCTCCGCCTGACCCCGCCGGGCCCCGATCGAGCGGCGTACCTCCGCATTGAGCGGCGTAGCAAATCGCCCCGATTTGCTACGCCGCTCAATCGGTTTGTCTGCCTCTCGATCTCGGCGGGCGGGGCGACTCACTCGGGCGTCGGGCCGAGGCCGTGCTGGAACGCGAAGGTGACGGCAGCTGCCCGGTCGCGGACGCCGGCCTTGGCGAAGAGGTTGTTGATGTGCGTCTTGACCGTTCCCTCGCTGACGAAGAGATGTCCGGCGATGTCGCGGTTGCTCATCCCGGACGCAATGAGGGTCAGCACCTCGCGCTCGCGCGGGGTGAGTCCCGCCGGCGGCGCTGCGACGGTGCGGCCCGTCGGCTGTGCCTGCTGCATCGCAGCCCGGACCAGCTGCCGCTGCACCTTCGGGTCGAGCACCGCCTGCCCGCCGGCGACCGTCCGGATCGCCGCCGCGATGTCCGCGCGCCCGGCATCCTTGGTCAGGTAGCCGCGTGCTCCGGCGTCGAGCGCGCGCATGATGGACGCATCGTCGCCATACGTCGTCAGGATCAGGACGTTGACGTCCGGCGCGCGATCGCTGAGCTCGCTCGTCGCGTCGGCACCGTCCATGCCCGGCATGTTCAGATCCATCAGCACGACCTCGGCGCGCTCCGCGATGGCCGTCGAGACCGCCTGCGTGCCGTCGGCGGCCGTTCCGACCACGTCGATGTCGTCGTAGAGGCCCAACATCGCGGCGACGGCTTCCCGCACGACCGTCTGATCGTCCGCCACGACCACACGAATCGCCTTGGCTTCATTCGGCATCCGTATTCTCCCCCGAATCCTGCGCGTCGCTTCTTGCGGCCGGCACCCGGGCGAGCACGCGCCAGCCGCCGGCATACTCCCCGTCCGTCACGGGTCCGATCGAGCAACTACCGCCGAGCAATTCCACCCGCTCGCGTATGCCGACCAGGCCCATCCCGCTACCGGCACCGGCGGCGGCCTCCCGACCTCTCGCGTTCACGACGTCGACGACGATGTCGGAGTCGACGCGGCGAACCGTCACCCGCACGGCGGCCCCGTGCGCGTGCCGGCGTGCGTTCGTCAACGCCTCCTGCACGATCCGCACGATCTCCTGGCCGGCGGCCGAGCCCGGATCGCCAACGTTCGCACCGAAGTCCAACTCCTCCCCCGGCTGGACCATCCGCCGCAACGTGACCCCCAGATCGATGGTGCCCTCCCGCAGCGCCCGGACCGCGTGACGCGCCTCATCGAGCCCTTCGACCACCAGACCCCGCGCCGTCCGGACCGTTGCCCTGCCCTCGTCCGGTCGTCCGGCCTCGAGCTGGGCATCCGCCAGGTCGAGCTGCAGACTGACGCCCGACAGCGAGTGCGCGAGCACATCGTGGATCTCCCTGGCGATGCGGGTGCGTTCGGCGAGTGCGCTCGCGAGCGCATCGGACTCCGCCGTCAGCGTCGTCTGTTCGACGAGCAGCGCGCTCAGCCGCAGGGTACGGCGCCGGTTCTGCGTTGCGAGCCCGGGGAACACCGACAGGCCGACGGCAAGCACGGCGAACCAGACCCACGGGTTCTCCGCGGCGAGACCGTTGCTGGCCAGAGCCAACGCGACCGTCAGGCAGGTGAGTCCGACCGCGACCTTCGGCGGCCAGATCACCCCCGCATGACCACACGCCAGGAACGCCATCGACACCGCCCAACCGGCCGCCCCGAACACCAGCCCGGCACATACGCAGAAGGCGACGCTGATCGCGAAGCGCGGCAGCACAGGGACTTTCGCCGACGGCAGCAGGCGCGCGTAGGCCAGGATCGCGCTCGCTGCCATCAGCGTGTAGCTGAGCCAGGCCCGCCCACCGAGCGGATGCAGCGTCAAGAAGCTCGGCACGATCAGCGCCGTCGTGACGAACGGCTGTGCCCGCTCGTCGAACAGGTCGAGCCACGCCCCGGTGATCCGGCCGTCGTCCGACGGCTCGAGCTCTTGTCGCAGCCGGTTCAGCACCCGATGATTCTGGCACCCCGGCGAAACGAGCGGTCGAACCTGGCCGATGCGTCGGCTGATTCCGGGTGGGGAGCGATCTCGATACGGGCTCGTCCCTCGCCCTACTCGATCCGCAGGGGTTGGCTCAGTCCTCCTACTCGATCCGCAGGAGTCGGCTCAGTCCTCGAACGCCTCCGGCGGCGGGCACGAGCAGACCAGGTGACGGTCGCCATACGCACCGTCGATCCGGCGCACCGGCGCCCAGTACTTCCGCAGCGGGTCGACCCCCGAGGGGTAGACGGCCTCACGCCGTGAGTAGGGGTGCTCCCACTCGTCGGTCGTCAGCGACTCGGCGGTGTGCGGTGCGTGCCGCAGCGCCGAATCATCAGCGGAGACAACACCATCGATCACCTGCTGGATCTCGGCGCGGATCGCGATCATCGCGTCGCAGAAGCGGTCCAGCTCCTCCAGCGACTCGCTCTCGGTCGGCTCGACCATCAGCGTGCCGGCGACCGGGAAAGACATCGTCGGAGCGTGGAAGCCGTAATCGATGAGCCGCTTGGCGACGTCGTCGACGGTCACGCCGGAGTCCTTCGTCAGGCCGCGCAGGTCCAGGATGCACTCGTGGGCGACGAGGCCACCGTCACCGGCATACAGCACCGGGAAGTGCGAACCGAGCCGCTTGGCAACGTAATTCGCGGACAGGATGGCCGCCTGCGTCGCCTTCGCGAGGCCCGCTCCGCCCATCAGCCGGACGTAGGCCCAGGAGATCGGCAGGATCGACGCCGAGCCGTATGGCGCCGCCGACACCGGACCGGTCTCCCCCGTCAGCTCCTCGGCGAACGGGTGCGACGGCAGGTATGGCGCGAGGTGCTCGCGCACACCGATCGGCCCGACACCGGGACCGCCGCCGCCGTGCGGGATGCAGAAGGTCTTGTGCAGGTTCAGGTGGGACACGTCGCCGCCGAACTGGCCCGGCCGGGCGAGCCCGATGAGCGCGTTGAGGTTGGCGCCGTCGACATACACCTGACCGCCGGCCTCGTGCACCAGCGAGCACAGCTCGGAGATGGTGTCCTCGAAGACCCCGTGCGTCGAGGGGTAGGTGACCATGATCGCGGCCAGGTCCTCGCCGTGCTCCTTGAGCTTGTCCTTCAGGTCGTCCATGTCGACCTCACCGGTGGGTGCGGTCTTGACGACGACGACCTTCATGCCGGCCATGACGGCGGAGGCGGCGTTGGTGCCGTGTGCGGAGGCGGGGATGAGGCAGACGTTGCGTTCGGCCTCGCCGCGCGCCTGGTGGTAGCCGCGGATCGCCAGCAGCCCGGCGAGCTCGCCCTGCGAGCCGGCGTTGGGCTGCAGCGACACCGAGTCGTAGCCGGTGATCTCACACAGCCACCGCTCGAGATCGGTGATCAGCTCACGGATGCCCACCGTCTGCTCCGCCGGGGCGAACGGGTGCAGGTTCGCGAACTCCGGCCAGGTGATCGACTCCATCTCGGTGGTCGCGTTGAGCTTCATCGTGCAGGAGCCCAGCGGGATCATGCCGCGGTCGAGGGCGTAGTCGCGGTCGGCGAGCGTCCGCAGGTAACGCAGCATCGCCGTCTCGCTGTGGTGTGCGCTGAAGACTGGGTGGGTGAGGATCTCGTCGGTGCGGATCAGGCTCTCGTCCCAGATCAGCCCACCGTCGGAGGGCACCGGTGCGTTGACGCCGAATGCGGCAGCCGCGGCTGTCAACTGCTCGTCCGTGGTCGTCTCGTCGACGCTCACCGAGACGTGGTCACTGTCGACCCGCCAGACGTTGATGCCGCGCTGAAGCGCGGCCTCGACGACCGAGTCGGCGCGACCGGGCACCACCGCGGTCACCGTGTCGAAGTAGCTGTCACTGGTCAGCTCGACGCCGCCGGCGAGCAGCGCCTCGGCCAGACCGACGGCCTTGCCGTGCACCTCGCGCGCGATGCGACGCAGGCCGTCCGGGCCGTGGTAGACGGCATACATCGATGCCATCACCGCGAGCAGGACCTGGGCGGTGCAGATGTTCGAGGTGGCCTTCTCGCGGCGGATGTGCTGCTCGCGGGTCTGCAGTGCCAGTCGGTATGCCGGGGCGCCGTCGGTGTCCTTGCTGACGCCGACGAGACGACCGGGCATGGTCCGCTCGAGTCCCTTGCGGACGCTCATGTAACCGGCGTGCGGGCCGCCGAAGCCCATCGGCACGCCGAACCGCTGGCTGGTGCCGACCGCGACGTCAGCGCCCAGCTCGGCGGGCGAGGTCAGCAGGGTCAGTGCGAGCAGGTCGGCGGCCACGGTGACCAGGGCCTTGGTCTCGTGCGCGGCGGCGATCAGTGCCCGCCAGTCGACGATGACACCGTCGGCGCCGGGGTACTGGACCACGACGCCGAAGACGTCGCGCTCCCCCGCGGTCGCACGCAGCCCGGCCTCGTCGGTCACCGAGCGCAGGTCGGCCACCACGACCTCGATGTCGAGTGCGCTCGCGCGGGTCTGCACGACGGCGATGGACTGCGGCATCAGCTGTGCGTCGAGCAGCAGGACCGCGTCCTTGGCCGCCTTCGAGCCGCGCCGCATCAGCGTCATCGCCTCGGCGACCGCGGTCGCTTCGTCCAGCAACGACGAACCGGCGGTCGGCAGGCCGGTGAGGTCGGAGATGACGGTCTGGAAGTTGAGCAGCGCCTCGAGCCGGCCCTGCGAGATCTCCGGCTGGTATGGCGTGTAGGCGGTGTACCAGGCCGGGTTCTCCAGGATGTTGCGACGCACCACGGCCGGGGTGTGCGTGCCGTAGTAACCCAGCCCGATCATCGAGGTCAGCACCTGGTTGCGGTCGGCCTTGGCCCGCAGTTCCTCGATCACGGCCGGTTCGGAGGGCGCAGCCTCCACCGCGAGAGCCTCGGCTGCGCGGATGCCGGCAGGCACCGCCGTGGCGAGGAGATCCTCCATCGTGGAGTAGCCGAGCAGTCCGAGCATCGACGAGACGTCGTCGTCGGTCGGACCGATGTGGCGGGACGGGAAGTCGGGCAGCTCAACAGCACTCATGGGGCGGCACCTTCAGTCGGGATCGTGCATGATGCGATGACATGTCCCCAACTGTCGTCACCATCGGTGCCTTCAGAGCTGCCTCTGCCGGGCGGTCCTGGCGCCTGAGAGGTTCTGAGGAAGTTGCCCCTTCGGCGTCCGACCCACGGGTGGCGGAACTCTCCCGCCCGGTGTCGTAAGCGCCCCTAATCTAACACCCGCAGGCCGATCGGCCTGCGGGTGCTGGAAGCGTTCGGGTCGGCTGAGACTCAGCCGGCGGCGGTACGGCGGGCGCGACGCTCGCGCAACTCGTCACCGGGATGCGCCGCGGGTGCCTCGTCCTCGGGACGCTCGCCGGGCAGCTCGGACAGCGAGCCCTCGACCTCACGCCATACGGAACCGAGCGCGATGCCGAAGACGCCCTGGCCGCCACGCAGCAGGTCGATGACCTGGTCGTCGGACGTGCACTCGTAGACGCTCGCACCGTCGGACATCAGGGTGATGCCGGCCAGCTCCTCGACGCCGTGCTCGCGCAGCACGGTGACTGCGACGCGGATCTGCTGCAACGAGACACCGGTGTCCAGCAGTCGCTTGATGACCTTGATGACCAGGATGTCCCGGAAGCTGTAGAGACGCTGGTGGCCCGAACCCGTGGGGTTGCGCACCGACGGCTCGAGCAGGCCGGTCCGAGCCCAGTAGTCCAGCTGCCGGTAGGTCACTCCGGCGGCCCGGCATACGGCAGGTCCGCGGTAGCCGACCTGATCGGTCATCTCCTCCGGCAGCTCCTGCGTGAACAGCGCTTCCTGCATCGGCGCGGGCGCGTTCGACTTCGCGCTGCGCTGTGCTTCACCCTTGCTGACCACGAGATCCTCCACTGACTGCACTGAGACGCGGTGTCCGTCTCGAGGGATGTTCTGAATCGACTGCTTCGACGGACCGGAGCACCGAGCTCGAACTCCCGCCGGGTGCTCCGCAAACGTATGGCCAGGACCCATCGGAATCAACGACCGTCGCGCGTGTCGCGACGACCGATCCGTCCCTAACCTTTGAGTGAAGGTTCACACTTCGGCTCATGAGCCTTCCGAACCCTCGTCGCCAACTTCGAAGTCCTCGGCGGACACGTTGTCGAGAAACTCGCGGAATCGCTCGACTTCGTCCTCTTCCTCGACGGGGACATCGACGCCGACCTCGGCCAGCACTTCCTCCTCGACGAAGACCGGCACCTGGGCGCGCAACGCAACCGCCACGGCGTCCGAGGACCGGGAGCTGATCCGCTGGTCACCGTCGATGACCAGCTCGGCGTAGAAGATGCCCTCTTCCATGCGGGTGATGATCACGCTGGACAACTCGTGCCCGAGGCCGGTCAGGACGTTGAGCAACAGGTCGTGCGTGAGCGGCCGCGGCGGGGTGACTCCCTGCTGGGCGTAAGCGATCGCCGTCGCTTCCGGCGCACCGATCCAGATCGGCACATACCGCTCACCGTCGCGCTCCCGCAGCAACAGGATCGGCTTGTTGGTCGGCATCTCGACCCGCACACCCATCACATCGACCTGTTTCACAGATCCCACGCTACTCCCGTGCGAGGTCCGCCCGCACCAGTGCAAGATGCAGCTCCAGGCACCGCCGGACGAGCTCCTCGACATCGTCCCGGCTGTCGACGTCGTGCGACATGCCGGCAAGGCCTCGCACGAGGGCGACTTCGCGCTCCGCGGCCAGCCGGAAGGGCCGGAGATGACGGGCCTCGATGCCGTAGGACAGCAGAGTCGCCGCAGCGTGCGCGACCTGCAGGTCGAGCCCGGTGTAGAGGTCGCCGTCGGCAGCGCGGATGAGCCCGAAGGATTCGAGATCGGTCAGTGCCCGGGTGTCGAGGCCGGTCGCCCGCTGTAGCTCCGCACGGGTGAGCTTGACTCCGGAGTCCTCGCCGGCCGGTGATCCGTCCACGGCGGTCAGTGCCGGGTCCGTGCCTGCCGCCGGCGGCTGTGGGCCCTCGCTCTGCTCACTCGGCCGGAGCCCGCGGTCGTAGGCGTCCAACGCTTCGCGGATGACCTTCAGCGGCCAGTATTTGTCGCGCTGGCAACGCAATACCAATCGCAACCGCTCGACGTCGCGCTCGGCATACCGGCGATAACCGGAGGGGGTGCGCTCGGGAGACACGAGTCCCTGCGCGTCCAGGAACCGCACCTTGGACAGGGTGAGGTCGGGGAATTCCTCCTGCAGCCGGGTCAGCACCGTGCCGATCGACAAGCCGACGTGACTGGAGGCCGCGTCATCGGTTTCCGGCGGCCGGTCCGAAGTCGCGGAGTGCGCCCTCGGGCCAGATGCCCGCCCGGTCACGACGTCGGTGCGCCGTAGTAGACCAGACGGAACTTCCCGACCATGACCTCGTCGCGAGTGGTCAGGTCGTGGGAGTCGACCAGCTCGCCATTGACATAGGTGCCGTTGAGTGAGCCGATGTCCGTCACCGCATAACCGGTGTCGGTACGCCGGAACACCGCGTGCCGACGCGACACGGTCACGTCATCGAGGAAGATGTCGCTGCTCGGATGGCGCCCGACGCTCACCTCGGCGTCGTCCAGCAGGAACCGTGCGCCGGAGTTGGGTCCGCGCAGTGCCAACAGCAGTGCGGTCCCCGGGCGCAGCGCATCGATCGTCGCCTGGTCCGAGGACGACAACCGCACCTCGGTGCCACTCGGCCGCTCCGGTGCGGACTCCCCCGCCGGCGTTGCGGAGAACCGCGCAGTCGCATCGCCCGCCGCTTCTGCGGCGGGCTCGGCCGCGGCTTCGCCTGGCACGAAGTCGCTGTCGTCGTTCGTCATCGAATCAACCTCGGGGTCGGAGCCAGCAGAATGTCGGAAACATCGATCGTACGCTGCGGCTCGTCAGCCGAGCGACGCTTTGTACGCTTCCACGTCCTGCAGGCTGTCGATCGCCGCCGCGTCGGAAAGCTTCAGCTCGTACATCCACCCCTCGCCGTAGGGGTCGTTGTTGACCAGCTCGGGCGTCGCGTCCAACTGCTCGTTGATCGCGGTGACGTCACCGGCGAGCGGCGAGTACAGGTCACTCACGGACTTGGTCGACTCGACCTCGCCACAGGCGTCCCCCGCAGCGACCGTGTCACCGACGGTCGGCAGGCTCACGTAGACGACATCACCCAGCGCGTCCTGCGCGAAGGCCGAGATGCCGATACGCACCACCCCGTCGCCCTGGTCCTTCACCCACTCGTGGTCGGGGGTGTAACGCAGGTCAGCGGGGTATTCCAGGTCGCTCATGAGTCTCCTTGACGTTGATTCTGAACAAGCACAGCGAGATTGGCTTCCGGCGTCCCGCTGTCGCGCATCACGAACTGCTGGGTTGAGCGTAACGAGGCTTACTCGTGGGCCGCAACGCAGTCACGTCAACCCGCTTCGCGGACGTCACCGACGGGGTGGCGCCCAGTTGTTTCAGGGCATCGACGACGCCACCCGGAATGGCCATCGCCGTCGACATGGTGTGCGGATCGCCGATCGCGGTGATGACGTATGGCGGTTCGACCCGCTTGCCGTCGGCCGCCATACCGCTCGCACCGGCGTCGGTGAAGTAGCTGTCGGCGACGATGCGGACCGAGTTCAGTTGGATCGCCTCCGCGCCGGCGTCGCGCAACTCCTCCACCGCGTTGAGCACGTCGCTCGGCCTCACGACGTTCTTCGGATCCTTGATCGTGATGCGTATGCCGGGCCCGGTCGCCGGCAGTGTGCCGGCGAGGATCCCGAGGGTGCGCAGCCGGTCGGTCGCCGCCTGCAGCGCCGCCTCGTCACCTCCGGAGCTCTCGAGTTGGGTCTTGGTCCGGGTCAGCCGGTCGGCTTCCTTGCTCAGCTTCAGCGACTGCTGGTTGACGCCGTCGAGCAACGCGACCAGGTCGCCCTGGCGCAGGTTCTCCAGCCCGGACGACCGCGTCTCCTGGACCTGGGCGACCATCGCGAAGCCGAGCAGCGCGGCCAGGACCGTGATGAAGCCGTTCGCGCGAGTCAACCGTGGCCGGGCAGCACGCCACAGGCGCGCCCACCCGGTGCGGACCGTTTCGTTCTCTGGGATATCAGGCATGGAAGAGGTGCCGACGGATGGCGGCGACGTTGCTGAAGATGCGGACGCCGAGGACGACGACCACACCGGTGGACAGTTGCGACCCGACGCCCAACTGGTCGCCGAGGTAGACGATGAGCGCCGCCACCACGACGTTGGACAGGAACGACACGACGAACACCTTGTCGTCGAAGATCCCGTCGAGCACCGCACGGACCGCCCCGAAGACGGCATCGAGCGCAGCGATCACCGCGATCGGCAGATAGGGCTGCAGCGACAGTGGCACGTCGGGGTGCAGGACGATGCCTACGACGAGACCGACGACCAGGCCGATGGCCGGAATCATGACCCTCCTTCGGGGGTGCGCGACGAGGACGTCGCTGGGGATGAGGACATGGCGTGTGCGTGGCTGAGTGCTGCGGTGGCCGCGGCCGGCACCGTCACGGAGGACCTGCTCGTCAGCTTCTCCCGGATGCCGTAGGTACCCGCGAGTTCGCGCAGGTAGGCCCCGCCGGAGTTGGCCTTGAAACGGGCGGAGACGTCCGGCCCACCGATGACCGTGACGGCATACGGCGGTTGCAGGGCACGGAAATTCACCAGGATGGCTTCCCCCGCGAAGCGGATGGCCGTCTGGCTGGTGAGCCGCTGACCGTTGATCGAGATCGCTTCGGCGCCGGCCGCCCAGAGTCCGTTGACGATGACCTGCAGGTCGGTGGACGTGAGCCGTTCGGAGTCGGAGGTGTCGGTCCGGGGGTTCCCCTGCGCGTCGGTGCCGGAATCGGCTGCGTCGTTCAGCGACAGGACCAGGCCCGGACCGTGTGCCGCGGCGGTGCCACTGGTCAGTTCCAGCGCCTTGAGCCGATCCGACAGGGTGGTGTCGTGCTGTCGGTTCAGTGCCTTGGCCTGCAGTTTGTTGACCTGCGCCTGCGTCCTGTTGATCGTGCGACTGTCCCGATCGATGGTGGCCTGTCGGTCGTTGATGGTGCTGATCAGTTCCGAGCGCCGCTTCTCCGAGGCGGCCTGCGGCAGGCGCAGCGCGTGAGCGGCAACAGCCAGGCTCAGCCCGATGACCAGCAGGGTGACCACGAGCAGGGGCGAGCGCAGACCGACCGAGGCCGGCTTGCCCTCTGCCGTGCGCTTCGTGGCCGCTGCCGCGTAACCGGGGTCGAGCGGTGCCCGCATCAGATTGTTGATGAGGGACATCGACTGCGCGGGGTCGGTCGGCCCGGCGACGGCCGGCCGAGGGTGCTTCCCGGACGGTCCCCCCGACCGCTCGGTCATTGCGCGACCGCGGCCTTGGCCCGGTGAACCATGCCGCGAACCTGGCCGACATACATCAGCCCGGCCAGCCAGTAGAGGACCGTGCCCCACCACACGAACGACCAGCCGATCGGTCGCGCGACATCGCCCCAGCCGTTGTCGAGGCTGCCGAGCAGCACGAGCGGGAAACCGTAGATGAGGCAGAACGTCGCCGACTTGCCGATGAAGTGGACCGGAGGGATCGCCAGGCGGTGTTTGCGCAGGGTCGGGCCCAGCGCGAACACCATCACCTCGCGCAACAGCAGGACCGCGACCAGCCACCACGGGATGATGTGTTTCCAGGCCAGCGCGAAGATCGTGGACAGGATGTAGAGCCGGTCCGCGGCCGGGTCCAGCAGCTGACCGAGCCGGGTGACCAGGTTGAACTTCCGGGCGATCTTCCCGTCGAGGTAGTCGGTGACGCCGGAGACGACGAGCACCCAGAACGCCCACAGGCGGTGGTCCTCGGCCATCAGCCACAGGAAGACCGGCACGCCGACGAGACGCCCGATGGACAGGAGGTTGGGCACCGTCCAGATCTGCCGGCTCAGCGGCACCGTCTCAGTCACGGCACCAAGGCTAAGTGGTGCGCGGCCGCCGGGTGCGCGCCCTCCCTGTACTGATTCGGCCCGCGGCCCGATCGTTATGGCAGGGCGATGCGCTCGGGGTGGCTGCAGACCGTCATCCGGCGCTCGCGCGTGTAGGCGACGAGCGTGACACCGAGCCGCTCGGCCGCCTCGATGGCGAGGCTGGACGGTGCCGAAACACACGCGAGCACCGGTATGCCGGCCATCGCGACCTTCTGCACGATCTCGAAGGACGCGCGTGACGAGACCATCGCCACCAGGTCTCCCGTCGGCTGCTCCTGCAACAGTGCCCAGCCGGTCACCTTGTCGACCGCGTTGTGCCGGCCGATGTCCTCCCGTATGACGAGCGCGTCGCCGTCGGCGCCGAAGAGACCGGCCGCGTGCACGCCGCCGGTCCTGTCGAAGACGGTCTGGCCCTCGCGCAGCAGGTCCGGCAACTGTGCGATGCGTTCGGCCGGCACCCGCAGGGTGGAGGTGGCGGCGGTTGCGTCATACGCGGGGGAAGCGGTGATGGCGTCGATGCTGGTCTTGCCGCACAGGCCGCAACCGCCGTGCGAGATCAGACTCCGCTGCGCGGTCGCGGGGACGCCGGCCGCCTCGCGCAACTGCAGTTGCAGGACGTTCATCAGCTCGGTGTCGGCGCAGTAGCGGGCGATCAGCACGTCGTCCCGGGCGCCGATGATGCCCTCGGCCTGCAGCAACCCGTGGGCCAGCTCGATGTCGTTGCCGGGGGTCCGCATCGTGACGGTCAGGACCTCGTCGTCGACCCGGATCTCCAGCGGCTCCTCGACGGCTGCCACTTCAACCCGCGTGCTGACCCCGTGATCGAGGTCAATGCGAACGACCTTGTGCCTGCTGGTGATTCGGCCCATGAGTATCGCTTGTCAGGCGCTGCGTCGCAGCGGGGAGACGATGCGCTCCGGGATCTGGCTGACGCGTGCCACTCCCCCGTGATCGTTCAGGCTGACCACCGATGCGGCGTCGACGCGGGTCACGCCGGTCTCCTCGCGCAGGATCCCGCTCGAGGCCACGACGCTCAGGCCGTCGCGCTGCAACAGGCTCAGATCGAGGTATGGCGGGTGGGTCGTGTAGTCCGCCGGCCACACCTGCACGTCAGCGGGTTCGGCCTCGGGGTCGTGCAGGCTGATCAGGTGCAGCTCGTGCCGGGTGAGCAGCAGTGCGTTGAGACTGCTGGCCGACATACCGTGCCAGCGCATGCGGGACAGGACGCGGCCCGCCGCGCGGGCGACGGCGGCACCGCCCTGCTTGCGCCCGATGTTGCTGCGCAGGCGGGCGAAGTAGCGCTCGCTGTCCGTGGTGCCCGCGGGCTGCGGCGCGCCCGGCGGGAGCAGCAGATCGACCCGGTCGTGGGGGAAGATCGCGCCGTTGTGCGCGAAGGCCATCTCGCCGGCCACGAACGGATGGGTGTCGACGACGTCGAGCCCGAGACCGGGCGTCGCGAGTCGCAGGTGCAGCAACCCGCGCCGGGTCGGCGTCTCGTGGACGAAGCGCTTGAAGTCGCCGTCCTCGCCCGCCGCCAGTGCCGAGCGATGAGCGTGCAACTCGGCGTCGCCCTCGGCATACCAGGCCATTCCGTAGCCGTGCGCGTGGACCGTGGCCAGCTCCTGCAGGCGCTCCAGGGCGAGGTCGCCGAGCAGCTCCGCGACCGTCACTGGGCGATCCGATGACCAACCGAGCAAGCGACACATATGACCTCCGTCCAGCCGCGATGAAGGCGGCACGATTGCTCCCTCCATGATGCGCTCGGAGCCGTCATCGCCGACCGCCGGGGCGGCCGAGAATGCGCTCTTCGGGCTGCGCTTGTGCGAATTTTTGTGGAAGTTCGCCGATAATGGCGTGCAATCGCGCGTGGCGACGGTGACCATTCCTGGGTAGAGGAAGGAGGTCCACCATGTCGGTCCTGGTGCTCAACGCGGGCTATGAGCCCCTGCACACTGTGTCGGTCAAGCACGCCATGAACATGCTGTGGCGCGGTGTCGCCACGGTCGAGGAGTCGCACCCGGAGGAGACCTTCGGACCCTTCCCGATGCCGACCGTGCTGCGGCTGGTGCGCTACGTGAAGATGACGTGGGCCTACGCCCGGCGGGGCGGACTCAAGCTCACCGAGGCGAGCGTGAAGATCACCTGGGAGCAGTTCTCCCGCGGTGTCCCGACCTACAGCCAGGCGGGTGTCCTCAAGCGGGACCACGGCCAATGTGCCTATTGCGGGCAGCCGGTCGCCGCGACCATGGACCACGTCGTGCCGAAGTCACGCGGCGGATCGACCACGTGGGACAACGCGGTCGCCGCGTGTGAGCCGTGCAATCAGCGCAAGGCCGATCGGACCCCGGACGAAGCGGGTATGACGCTGCTCTGGGAGCCGTTCGTGCCGACCCGTGAGGACCTGGCCTGGTAGCTGCCGGCTGCTGCGCTGAAGCCCCGCCGCAATCGTTCGGCCCGCAGTGCTGCGGTCGGCGCACCGTGCAGTTCGGCGAGCGTGTCGAGGGCAGCGGCTGTCGCGTCGACACCGCACATCCGGGCGGCATGATCGTCCGCGGACATCTCGATCAGCAGGTGCACGGACTTCTCGAAGGCGCGGGCGCCGCGCAGCGATGGGAAGCACGCGACGTTGACGGCCGCGATGCGCAGCACCAGATGATGCCGCCGCACCAGGTGGCAGCGTTCGTGCTGCAGCACGGCGCGCAACTCGACCGGTGCGAGCGCGTCCCGCAGGCCGCGGGTCACCAGGATCCGGCGCCCGCCGAACTGCTCGGCGAGGGCGAGCGGAGCCGGGCTGTCGACATACAGGACCTCGACGCCGCCGACGAACTCCCGATCGTATGTCGCGGTGCGCGCGACCGCGTTGAGTCGTCGCCGCGCGGTGCGGTCCGCGTCGGCGAGCGGTTCGGAACGCTCCCACACGAGGGCCAGCACTCCCCCGATCGCGGCGAGGCCGATCCACGCGGCCAGCGCCAGCGCGGTCTGCTCCAGCCACGCGGCCGGGTCCGGCGGGCGGGTGCCGTCGCGCACGGTGACCAGGAGGGCGCACAACGCGCTGGTCGCGAAAAGCGTTGTGCCCGTAGCGATCAGGCCGTTCCAGCAGCTGATCGCACGGTCCGGCCTGCGCACCGCCCAGCGTTCGTTGCGCAGGGCGAAGGGGGCGAGTACGACGATGGTGACCGCGAGCAGGCCCGGCACGAGCGCGAGGACCACTAGGACTGCCCCAATACCCGGCGCAGGACGTCGAGGTCGCTGCTGTCGAGCTCGCCCGCGAAATGCGTCAGCGCGGCGCGCCGGTCGCCCACGTGGTCCAGTGCCTCGGTCATCGACCGTGCAGCGGTGTGCGCGTCGGTGCGTATGACGCTGAAGAGCGCGCCCCCGGCAGCGGGTGTGCGCTGGATCAGTCCCTTGGCCTCGAGCCTGCTCAGCACAGTCAGCAGCGTTGTCCGGGCGGGCCGATCGGTCTCGAACGCCTCCCAGAGCTGTCGGCTGGTCACCGGCTCGCCATACGACCGGAGCAGGCGGAGCACTTCGTCCTCCAGCCCGCCGTGGCTGCGTCGCGTCACCTCGAAGTCCGTTCTCGTGGAATTGCCTTGTCGGGGATTCTACAGATCGTAGAATCGCCGCACTCCCGGCTCTCAACTGCTCGCGGGACGATAGATCTGGACCACGACGCCGCTGGGGAACGGGGTGGACTCGACGAGCCGTAGATGCCGTGACTCCGGCAGCCTGCCGAAGAGGGACTGGCCACGGCCGAGGACCAGCGGCTGCACCAGCAGGCGGTACTCGTCGATCAGGTCCGCCGCGGCGAGGGCACCGGCCAGGCCGCTGCCACCCCACACGATCACGTCCTCGCCGGGCTCGGTCTTGATGGCGGCGATCTCGGCCGCCAGATCGCCTCGCGCGACACGGGTCTCGGGCCAGTTGGCCTCGTCGTCAGTGAGAGTCCTGGAGAACACGACCTTGGGTATGTCGTTCATCGGCGCCGCATACGGGTCCTCGGAAGTCGGCCAGTACGAGGACATCTCCTGATAGGTGACGCGGCCCATCAGGTGGGCGCCGGCGCGGCCGACGCGGTCCAGTTTCCACTGCGACAACTCGGGCCCTTCGGGGATCGACATCCCCGGGTGCTCACGGTCGCTTCCGACGAATCCGTCCAGTGACATCGACATGTAGAGGATGACGTCCCGCATGATGTTGCCTCCTCGTGCAGCCGCTCCCACGAGCGACCCATACTCCTTCCACGAACGCACATGCCCCGATACGACACGGACCGGCATGCGTGCATTGACCGGGACCGCCGACAGGGCAACGCTTGACATCGGCGCCGGGACCGCGGCGTCCGACGCTGGGAGGAGTAGCCCATGAACGAGATCGACAGAACCCCACGGGTGGTGCGCTGGGTCCTGCAACTCGAGGAGTCCCGGGCCCTTGACGCACCCGTACGCACGCTGGAGCCCAAGGTTCGCAACATCTTCGGCACGGGCGCGAGGGGCTCCGTCCTGCGCGGCGATTGGCTCGGGCACAGCCTGCATCCGGTCCTCACCGACATCGCGCTCGGCACATGGACATCTGCAAGCCTGCTCGACCTCACGGGCGGTGACGAGTCGTCGGCCGCTGCCCAGCGACTCGTCGGCGCGGGCCTGCTCGCCGCCGGCCCGACCGCGTGGTCCGGCTGGGCGGAGTGGTCGCTCGCCGAGCCGCGTGCCAAGCGGGTCGGCCTCGTGCACGCCGTCACCAACGGCGCCGCGATCGGGATCTACGCAGCGTCATGGGTCGCGCGCCGTCGCGGACGACACGGCACGGGTGTCCGACTCGCTGTCGCCGGTGCCGCCCTGTCAACCGTCGGCGGTTACCTGGGTGGCCACTTGGCACAAGGACGCAAGGTCGGCAGCCGGCATGCCGCGTTCGGCGAGGAGTGAGTCCGACGTCAGGTTGGGACCAACACGAAGCGGGTGGGGTTGACAGGAGCCGCGCCGACACCAACCCGGGGTGGGATGACAGGAGCCGCGCGTGCCGCTCCTCCTTCGTCGGAGCGGCCACGCGCTCCCGGCATCCTGTCCCCCGACATACGAAAACCGCCGACGAGTCGGCGGTTTCGTTATGTCGGGATGACAGGATTTGAACCTGCGACCCCCTGACCCCCAGTCAGGTGCGCTACCAAGCTGCGCCACATCCCGATGCCCCTTGCGGGGCGACCGAAACGATATCGCACGAATAGCCGTGCGACCCAATCGGCTTCGTCGGAGCCAGAAGGCCTACCGGCGGCGCTTCTCGCGAACGCGGACCGACAACTCGATCGGCGTGCCCTCGAAGCCGAACTCCTCGCGGATCCGGCGCTCCAGGAAGCGGCGATAACCGGCCTCGATGAACCCCGACGCGAAGACGACGAACCGCGGGGGCCGCGTGGATGCCTGTGTGGCGAAAAGGATTCGGGGCTGCTTGCCGCCCCGCACCGGGTGCGGGTGGCCGGCGACCACTTCGCCGAGGAAGGAGTTCAGCCGACCGGTGGGCACACGCTGGTCCCACGAGTCGAGCGCGACCTCCAGGCCGGGCACCAGCCGGTCGACGTGTCGTCCGGTCACAGCCGAGATGTTCGCCCTGGGCGCCCACGCCACCTGGGCCAGATCACGCTCGATCTCGCGCTCCAGGTAGTGCCGGCGCTCCTCGTCCAGCAGGTCCCACTTGTTGAAGGCGAGCACGAGCGCGCGACCGGCGTCGACCACCTGCTGCACGACGCGCACGTCCTGCTCGGCGATGTTGTCCTCGGCATCGATCAGGACGACCGCGACCTCGGCCTTCTCGATGGCCGCCTGGGTGCGCAGCGACGCGTAGAAGTCGGCGCCACGGGTCAGGTGCACGCGGCGGCGGATGCCGGCGGTGTCGACGAATCGCCATGTCTTGCCGCCGAGTTCGATCATTTCGTCGACCGGGTCGCGCGTCGTACCCGCGACATTGTCGACGACGACACGGTCCTCGCCGGCGAGCTTGTTGAGCAACGACGACTTGCCGACGTTCGGCCGACCGACCAGCGCGACGCGACGCGGGCCGCCACGTTCGTATGCCGAAACGGCCGACTTCTCGGGCAGCACCTCGAGCAGCGCGTCCAGCGCATCGCCGGTGCCGCGGCCGTGCAGCGCCGAGATCGGCCACGGTTGTCCGAGGCCGAGCGACCAGAGCGTCGCGGCCTCGAGTTCGGTCTTCTGGTCGTCGACCTTGTTGGCGATCAACACGACCGGCTTCTTGGAGCGCCGCAGCAACTTCACGACGGCTTCGTCGGTGTCGGTGGCGCCGACCTTGGCGTCCACCACGAACAGCACCGCATCGGCCAGGTCGATCGCGACCTCGGCCTGCTCCGCCACCCGCAGGTGTATGCCGCTGGCGTCGACCTCCCAGCCGCCGGTGTCGACGAGGGTGAAGTCCTGCCCGGACCACTCGGCGTCATACGCCACCCGGTCGCGGGTCACTCCGGGGACGTCCTCCACCACTGCCTCACGCCGGCCGAGCACGCGGTTGACCAGCGTTGACTTGCCGACGTTGGGCCGGCCGATGATCGCGACCACCGGGCGGCCACCACCTTCTGCCGCTTCGTCATCGAGGGTGCCGTCGCTGTCGAGCAGCGCACGGTCCTCGTCGCTGAGCTCGAAGTCGTTGAGGCCGACGCGCAGCGCCTGCTCGACGGACTCGTCGGAGCTCTCGGCGGGAGTGGAATCAGACATTGCACCATCATCCCTGACGACGGCCGTAAACCGTTATTCGGGAGTGCTCACCGGCAACGTGAGTCCCGTCTCGCGGGTCGCCTCGTCGACGTGCGATGCCAGTCGGCTGCGCAGCTCCTCGGTGGACAGCCGCAGGCGTTCACGGCCGGGAACGCCGCGGTGCTTCGGCAACGCGAACGGCTCCCCGATCACCACCCGCAGCGACCCACGCAGCTTCGGCCACGAGTCACGGCCGCCCGACCCCTTCGTGCCGAGCACCGCCACGGGGACGACCCGCGCGCCGGTTGCCTGCGCCAGGAACGCGGCGCCCTG
This sequence comes from Flexivirga sp., assembly GCF_035551235.1. Taxonomy (GTDB): domain Bacteria; phylum Actinomycetota; class Actinomycetes; order Actinomycetales; family Dermatophilaceae; genus Flexivirga. The sequence goes on from NZ_DASZNO010000028.1 coordinate 175,204, forward strand.
CTGGGCGGTCTCCACGGCCCCCGACCCGCGCGTGCCTTCGGGGAAGATGCCGATGCCACCACCGGCGGTCAACGTCTGCCTGGCGGCAGCCAGCGCCTCGCGGTCTGCGCTGTGCTGGTCGATCGGGATCTGTCCGGTGATCCGCAGGAAGAAACCCCACAGTGAGGCGAAGTAGGTCCGCTTCACCAGGAAGCGCAACGGCCGAGGCGTGAGGATGAAGACCAGTGGCCCGTCGAGGAATCCGACGTGGTTCGACACGACGATGACCGGGCCCTTCGTGGGCATCCGGTCCGCGTGCAGGGTCTGCACGTCATACAGGATGTGCGCGAGGCCGACCCCGAAGCGGCGGCAGGCCTCAGCCAGCCGAGGCCGATAGCTCTGGATCACCATCGAGAACCTCCTTCACCACCTGGAGCACGGCGGCGACCGACTGGCGGAAGTCGATGTGAGAGGTGTCGATCGTGACGACGCCATCGGCAGCGGTCGTGAACTGCGACACCGTGGAGTCGGCGCGGTCCCGGTCGACGATCTGCGACCTGGTCGACTCGGCGGCCACCTTCAGCTGCTTGGAGCGACGGGCCATCCGCGCCTCTTCGCTCGCCGTCATCAGGATCCGCACCGGCGCGTCCGGTGCCACGACCGTCGTGATGTCACGGCCCTCCGCGACGCAGCCGCCCGTCGCTGCGGATCCTTGGGCGATCAGATCACGTTGCCGTTGCTTGAGATTCGCGCGGACGTCGAGGTTCGTCGCCACCTGCGACACCACCGACGTCACTGCGTCCTGCCGGATCTCCGCGTCGATGAGTCGATCACCGACACCCACGGTCGGCGACTTCGGGTCCATGCCCATCCGCAGGTCGAACGTCCGGCAGTGCTCGGCGACCGCGCTCGCGTCACCGAGGTCGATCTGCGCATCGACGCACGACCACGCCAGCGCGCGGTACATCGCACCGGTATCGAGGTAGCTCACCCCGAGCCGCACTGCGACGGCCTTCGACACACTCGACTTGCCGGTCCCCGACGGCCCGTCGATCGCAACGACCAACGCCTTACTCATGCCCGGGCCCCTCCTTCGTCGGGTCCCGCCACTCGAGCTGAGCCCTTTGGTCGTTCGCTCCGCTCACTCATGAACACTCCATCCCTTGTCCTCCAACACATCTCGCAAGCGGTCCACCACACCGGGCAGCACGGACAGCTCGACGAGGCCGACCATCGCGCCCACCCCGTGCTCCATCCGCAGATCTTCCAGGTTGATGCCCGCATCACCCACGTCGTTGAACAGTCTGGCGAACGCACCCGGCTCGTCGGGAATCGGCACGATCACCGTCGCGTATGTCGCCGGCGCGGCACCGTGCTTGCCGGGGATCCGGGCATGGCCGAGCTGACCGTCCGAGATCAGCCGCGCGACCTCGCCGCGGCTGCCCTCGGCAGCGGTGCTGTCCGCCGCCAATCGGCCCAGTGACCGGGCGACCGCTCCCAACTGCTCTACCACCCGATCCAGCACCGGGGCCACCGCAGCCGCGTTGCCGGCGAGGATCTGCGTCCAGAGCATGGGATCACTCGCGGCGATCCGGGTCACGTCGCGAATTCCACTGCCGGACAAGGCGATCGCGGCATCCGGCAGGTCGCGCAATTGCGCCGCGACGATCGATGCGGCGAGCTGCGGAACATGCGAGACGACCGCGACCGCGGCGTCGTGCTCGTCCGCCGGCATCGTCTCGACCGCGGCACCGGTTGCGTGCGCCAGTTCCTGGATGAGCTGCACCGCTTGTGGGTCCGTCTCCTGCTGTGGACAGACGACCCAGGTGCGCCCTTCGAAGAGGTCCGCCTGCGCCGCGACCGCGCCGGAGCGCTCACGGCCGGCCATCGGGTGACTGCCGACATACCGGTGCAATTGCTCCGGCGGGACCAGCGTGCGCACGGCGTCTGCCACCTGCTGCTTGACCGAGGCGACATCCGCGACGACGGCCGACGGCCACCGCTTCAGCTGCTCGGCGACCACCGTTGCGGCGACATCCGGCGGAGCCGCCACGAAGATCGCGTCCGGGGCGGTGTCATCGTCGATCCGGCCCGCGCCCAGGTCGGCCGCGAGCGCCTGCGCCGTCGGTGACGGATCGCTGAGCAGCACCCGAAAACCCTTGTGTGACAGGGCAAGACCGATCGAAGCACCGATCAGGCCGGTGCCGACGATGCGGACGGTGGGACCGAGGGTCGAGTAGGGCGAGCCCGTATCGAGACCGCGCTGGTTTCGATACGCCTCCTCCGCTTCGCTCCCCCGGCTACTCAACCCGCTTGAATCGCTCACAGGCCGGCCGCCTTGTAGAGCCCGGCGACCTCCTGCCGGGTGAGCGGGCGCATCTTGCCGGGACGCAGCTCACCCAGGTGGACCGGGCCGACGTCGGTGCGTGACAACGACTCGACCGGGTGGCCGACGGCCTCCAGCATGCGCCGCACGATGTGCTTGCGCCCCTCGTGCAGGATCACCTCGACCAGCGCCCAACCGGGCTTGGAGTCCACGACCTTGAAGGAGTCGACCGCGACCTTGCCGTCCTCGAGCTCGACGCCCTCGCGCAATTGCTTGCCCAGCTGACGCGGCACCGGACCGGGGATCATCGCGACATACGTCTTCGGGACACCGTATTTGGGGTGCTGCAACCGGTTCGCCAGCTCACCGTCGTTGGTGAGCAGCAACAGCCCCTCGGTGTCCACGTCCAGGCGACCGACGTGGAACAGACGCTCCTTGCGCTGCTCGACGTATTCACCGACGGACGGGCGGCCCATCTCGTCGTGCATCGTCGAGACCACGCCCAGTGGCTTGTTGAAGGCCAGGTAGACACGCGACTCGTCCAGCTGGATCCGCTCGCCATCGACGTGGACCGTCTGCGCCAGCGGGTCGATCCGCACACCGAGCTCCTGGACCTTCTGCCCGTCGACCGACACGCGGCCCTGCCGGATCAGGTCCTCACACACCCGTCGGCTGCCGACACCCGCGGCCGCGAGCAGCTTCTGCAGCCGCACGCCGTCCGGGTCGTGCACGTCGACGTATGGCGCTTGCGGCGCCGCCGGCTGCGGGGGTCGCTGCTGGCCCCCGGGACGGGTCCGCGCCGGCCGTCCGGCACCGCCGGTCCGTCCGGCACCGCCGCGGCCGGCCTGACCACGCTGGCCGGACTGACCTCGGTGGCCACGGGATCCGCTGCCCGACTGGTTGTTTCGCTTGTTGCCTGTCATCCGTGTCCCTGCGCAATCAGTTCGTCAACCACATCTGCATCAGGCAGGTATGGCGCCAGTGCCGGCAGTTCGTCGAGCGAGCTGAGCCCGAGTCGCTGCAGGAAATAAGGGGTGGTGCCGTAGAGCAGCGCACCCTGCTCGCCGTCGGATCCGATCTCCACGATCAGGCCACGCGTCAGCAGCGTGCGGACCACGCCGTCGACGTTGACCCCTCGCACCGCGCTGATCCGGGATCGGGAGATGGGTTGCCGGTAGGCGATGACCGCAAGCGTCTCCAGCGACGCCTGGGTGAGTTTGGCCTGCTGGCCGTCGAGCAGGAACTTCTCGACCGCAGGTGCATAGTCGGGCCGGCTGTAGACCCGCCAGCCACCGTTGATGCAGTGCAGTGCGAATCCCCTGTGTTGCTCGGCATACTCGCGCTCCAGACCCTCGATCGCCTCGACGACCTCGGTTTCCGGCAGCTCGAGTGCGGTGGCGAGTTCCTCGGCGGTCACGGGCTGGTCGACCACCATCAGGATCGCCTCAATGGCGCTGCGTGCGCCTCCGGGCATCGTGCGGACGTCGAACGGCGGCGCTTCTTCGACGACCTCCTGCTCCTCGACCTGTTCGCTCGCCCGTTCAGCGGCCGGTGGGGTCGCGTCATCATCGGGCGCGTCGCCGGTCACGTGTTGCTCGTCAGTCATCGCCGTCCTCCTCGCCTTCTCCGCTCGTGCTGTCTGCGGCGACCGGCCCGGTCGCCTGGTCGTTGTCCAATTCGTCGAACTCGGCGCTCACCTCAACGGTGTCATGGTCATCACCGGTCCAGTGCACGACGAGCTCCCCCAGCGCCTCCGGCTGGTCCATCGTCACCGCGGCCTCCTTGTAGAGCTCCAGCAGTGCCAGGAAGCGGGCGACGATCACCAGTGTCGACTCCGCGTCGGCGACCAGGGACCGGAAGCTCGCCTGCCGACGCTCCCGCAGGGCGGTGATGACGATCGTCGCCTGCTCCCGGACGCTGACCGCCGGGGCGTGCAGGTGGGTGAGGCCGACCGTCGGCTCCGGTCGCGGTGTCATCGCCTGCGCGGCGATCCGGGCCAGCTGCTCGGGCGTGACGTTCATGATCAGCTCGGGCAGCAATTTGGCGAAGCGCTCCTCCAACCCGGCCTGCCGTGCCGTCATACGCCCGGCCGACTGCATCCGCTCGGCGAAGGCGACGGACACCTCCTTGAACGCGCGGTACTGCAGCAACCGGGCGAAGAGCAGGTCGCGTGCCTCGATCAGCGCCAGGTCGTCATCGTCGTCGGCGCGCAGGTCCGGCAGCAGCCGAGCAGCCTTGATGTCCAACAGAGTTGCGGCGATCAGCACGAATTCGGAGGCCTGCCCGAGGTCCCAGTCGGTCGACTCCGCCTGCGCCCGCCGGATGTGCGCCACGAACTCGTCGGTGACCTTGGCCAGCGCGATCTCGGTGACGTCCAGCTTGTGCTTGGAGATCAGCCCGAGCAGCAACTCGAAGGGTCCGGAGAAGACGTCGAGGTGGACCTCGAAGGGCGCCGACGCCGCACGCCGGGTCAGCACACCGCCCGGCACGACCGGCGCAGGAGCGTCCGCGCCGGTGGGATCCGGTGCGGAATCGGCCGCGGGATCCGGCGCGGATTCCGGCAGCACGGAGTCAGTGGCCGGTTCCGCCCGCTCGGGCAGAACCGGGTCAGTGGTGTTCATGATCAGGCCGCGGCCCCGCGAGCCACCAGCTCGCGGGCCAGTTGCCGATAGGCCTCGGCTGCCCCGTGCGTCGAGGCGTAGGTCGTGATCGGCTCGGCCGCCAGCGACGCGTCGGGGAATTTCACCGTCCGGCTGATGACGGTGTGCAACACCTTGTCGTCGAAATGCCCCACGACGGAACGGATCACGTCCCGGCTGTGCAGGGTCCGGCCGTCATACATGGTGGCGAGGATGCCGTCGATCTCGAGGCGCGGGTTGAGCCGGTCGGTGACCTTGTCGATCGTCTCCACCAGGAGCGCGACACCGCGCATCGCGAAGAACTCGCACTCCAGCGGGATGACGACGCCGTGGGCCGCCGTGAGTGCGTTGACGGTCAGCAGGCCGAGGGACGGCTGGCAGTCGACGAGGATCACGTCGTACTCATCGACGACCGGACGCAGGACCCGGGCCAGCACCATCTCGCGCGCGACTTCCCCGACCAGCTGCACCTCGGCGGCGGACAGGTCGATATTGGCCGGGAGCACGTCGAGGTTGTCGCTGGCGGTGTGCTGGATGACGTCGTGGATGTCGTCGTCGCGCGACACCAGCAGGTTGTAGACGGTCGTGTCGAGCTCATGGGCCCGGATGCCGAGGCCGACCGACAGTGCTCCCTGCGGGTCGAAATCGACGAGGAGGACCTTGCGGCCGTATTCGGCCAGCGCGGCCCCCAGGTTGATGGTGCTCGTGGTCTTGCCCACGCCACCCTTCTGGTTGCACATCGCGATGATGCGCGCCGGCCCGTGGCTCTTGAGCTCCACCGGGGTCGGGAAAGTGGGCAGCGGGCGCCCCGTGGGGCCGACCTGCTCCTTCGAACTCACTGCGCGCTCCTGAACTACTCGTTCGGCCTCTCGGCGATCAAGCGCCAACCTATTACATCCAGGAGCGGGAGCGGGCGCCCAGGCTCGCCGCGAGTGACGGCTCCCTCGGCGAGCGACGGTCCGATTCCACCGTCATTCGGCGAAGAAGCCGTCATTCGCGGTCAATGGGCCCGGGGGTGTGAGCTGGCGAACACCTCGCGCAGTTGCTGCACGGTGACCATCGTGTAGATCTGCGTCGTGGTGACCGAGGCGTGACCGAGCAGTTCCTGCACGACCCGGACGTCCGCGCCGCCGTCGAGCAGGTGGGTCGCGAACGAATGCCGCAGGGTGTGCGGACTGAGGTGTCCCGGCAGATCCGCCCGCCGGGCGGCGGCCTGGATGATGTTCCAGGCCGATTGCCGCGACAGTCGCCCGCCCCGTTGGTTGAGGAACAACGCCGGTGTCCCCTTCCCCTTGGCAGCCAGAGCGGGTCGCGCCCGCGTCAGGTATGACGTGAGCGCTTCCGCGGCATACCGGCCGAGCGGCAGCACACGCTCCTTGCTCCCCTTGCCGAGGACCCGGACCGTCGCGGACTCGAACTCGATGTCGTCGACGTCCAGGCTCACCGCCTCCGTCACCCGCGCACCGATGCCGTAGAGCAGTTCCAGCAGCGCGCGGTCGCGCAGCGACGCGGGGGTGTCACCGACACTCGCGGCATCCAGCAACCGCTCGACCTGATCGAGCGGGATCGCCTTCGGCAGGCGCCGCGGCGGTTTCGGCGGTGGCACCGCGGCAGCCACATCGTCGGCCGTGTCGCCCTCCAAAGTCAGGAACTTGTGGAACCCCCGGACCGCGACCAGCGTGCGAGCGGCGGACGAGGCCGCAAGCGGCGGATGGTCCGGTGTTCCCTCCCGCAGCGTGGCGAGGAAGTCCGCGATGTCGGACTCGCCGACGCTGCCTGCGTCGTCGATGCCGCGCCCCGCAAGATGCTCGGCATACCGGCGCAGATCACGTTCGTAGGCGCGCAGGGTGTGTGGTGAGGCGCCTCGCTCGACGCGCAGGTGGTCCAGCCATCCGCGTATCGATCGTTCGAGTGAGGTTGCCACGGAACGACATTCTCACGCCTCACGTCTGCTCGGATGGAGGGGCAGTCCGTGACGCAGGAGGAGTCAGCAGGTGAAGTTGTATGCCGCGAGGCGATCTCGCGCCACCCGCCAGGTGGTCTACGACGTGCTGACGGTCGCGTGGGTGACCGCATGGGTCCGGCTCGGCATACATGTGCACCAGCAGGTGGCGGGATCGCAGGACGGCGCTCGCAAGATCGAGCGGAGCGGCGGGGACCTGGCCCGGCACCTGCATGACGCGGCCGGCGTTCTGTCGCACACTCCGCTGGTCGGCAGCAAGGTCCGCAAGCCGATCGACAAGTCGGCCGACGCCGCCACCACGTTGCAGCACGCCGGCCACGAACTGGCCGACAACCTGGGCAATCTCGGCGCCGCCATCGGTTTCGAGGTCGCGTTGGTGCCCGTGCTGGTCGCGGTCTTCGGCTGGCTGTTCCTACGGATCGGCTACGCACGACGAGCCGGCCGTGCCGACGCCTTGCGGCAGCAACCCGGTGGAGCGGACCTGCTGGCGCTGGACGCGCTGACCCGGTTGCCCGCCCGGAAGCTGGCCGCGGTCGGAGCACGTCCGGTCCAGCAGTGGCGTGACGGCGACGAGGAGACCGTGGCCGCACTTGCCGGTGCCTATCTGGACCATCTCGGATTGCGGGAGGACACGGCACCCGAGGACTGAGACGCCGGCGACCCCGAACGGTCGCCCTCCGTTCACCCTGCGGACAGCCTGCGTTCGTCGGACACCCGCGGCTGCCGCGACAATGTGAGCGACCATTGCCACGTCCGCCCCGGAGGATCTCGGTGACACTGCACCGCGGGCAGCTCGCCGCTCCCCCGCGAACCCTCGTCGACATCTTCCGCGAGACCGTCGCGGAGTGCCCGGATTCGCCGGCCCTGGACAACGGCGCCACAGTGCTGACGTATGACGAACTCGCCGAGCGCGCAGGCGATCTCGCCGTTAGACTCGGCCAGGAGGGCATCGGGCGCGGAGACCGGGTCGGCGTGCGCATCCAGTCCGGCACGCTCGACCTCTACGTCGCGATCATCGGCACGCTGCTGGCCGGAGCGGCATACGTCCCGGTGGATGCCGACGACCCGGACGAGCGCGCCGCAGTCGTGTTCGGCGAGGCGCAGGTCGCGGCGGTGCTGGGCGACGATCTCGCGATCGACGTGCGAATGCCACATGAGCCGCGCGCGGCCGAGGAGCCGGAGGTCGGCGACGACGCCTGGATCATCTTCACCAGTGGGTCGACCGGCAAGCCGAAGGGCGTGGCGGTCACGCACCGCAATGCTGCGGCATTCGTCGACGCCGAGTCCCGGCTCTTCCTGCAGGGCCACCCGATCGGCACCGACGATCGCGTCATGGCCGGCTTGTCGGTCGCGTTCGACGCCAGCTGCGAGGAGATGTGGCTCGCCTGGCGGTATGGCGCCTGCCTCGTGCCGGCGCCGCGCTCCCTCGTGCGCAGCGGCATGGACCTCGGGCCGTGGCTGGTCGCCAACGACATCACCGTCGTGTCGACGGTGCCGACCCTGCTCGCACTGTGGCCGGCCGACGCACTGGACAAGGTGCGGCTGCTGATCCTCGGTGGCGAGGCGTGCCCACCGGAACTGGCCGACCGGTACGCCACCGCTCGTCGCGAGGTGTGGAACACCTACGGCCCGACCGAAGCGACGGTGGTCGCCTGCGCGGCACAACTGCGCCCCGGCGAGCCCGTGCGCATCGGCCTGCCGCTCGACGGCTGGGACCTCGAAGTCGTCGATCCCGCAGGGCAACCCGTGGCTGAGGGTGAGACGGGAGAGCTGATCATCGGCGGGGTGGGACTCGCCCGCTACCTGGATCCCGACAAGGACGCCGAGAAGTACGCGCCGATGCCGACGCTGGGCTGGGGACGCGCCTACCGGTCCGGCGACCACGTGGTGCGCGACGGGGCCGGGCTGGTCTTCGGTGGCCGGATCGACGAGCAGATCAAGCTCGGCGGGCGTCGCATCGAACTCGGCGAGATCGACGCCGCGCTGACCGCGCTGCCCGGCGTCGGCGGGGGTGCCGCCGCGATCCGGACCACCGGATCCGGCACCAAGATCCTCGTCGGGTACCTCACCATCGACGGCGAATTCGACCTGACCGCAGCGATGGAGCGGTTGCGCGACGAACTGCCGGCGACCATGGTTCCTCGACTGGCGAGCGTCGATACCCTGCCGACCCGCACGTCGGGCAAGATCGACCGCGACGCACTCCCCTGGCCGGTGGCGACGCTGCGGGCCGGTGGCGACGAGCACCTGGAGCTGACCGGGACCGCCAAGACGATCGCCGGGTTGTGGCTGGATGTCCTGGGCGCCGTCGTGACCTCCGGCAAGGACGACTTCTTCGATCTGGGCGGCGGATCGCTGACCGCCGCCCAGATGGTGTCGCGCTTGCGGCAACTCCAGCCCGAGGTCACCGTCGCGGACATCTACGACCACCCGAGCGTCGCCGGGCTCGCCGAGCACCTCGACTCGATGAGTTCGCCGGCGAACGTCCGCGACCGGAACGTCCCACCGACACCGGCGAAATCGCAAGCAGCACAACAGTTCGCGTTGCTCTGCACGCGCACCCTGGCCGGACTCCGGTGGGTGACCTGGCTCCTGTTCGGCGTGCGCATCGCCACACCTCTGGTCGATCAGCTCCGCTGGCCGGCGCCGAGCGCGCCGTGGTGGCTGGTGGTGGTCCTGGCGGTGGCCTTCCTGACACCTGTCGGTCGAATGGTGCTGTCCGCCGGGCTGATTCGCGTCATACTCCGCGGGATCGGGCCTGGCGTCTACCCCCGAGGCGGCAAGGTCCACCTGCGGCTCTGGCTGGCCGAGCGGGTCAACGACGACTCCGGCGCCACCAACCTGTCCGGCGCGCCACTGATGACCTGGTACGCACGCCTGCTCGGCGCACGGATCGGCCGCGACGCAGACCTGCACAGTCTGCCGCCGGTGACCGGGCTGCTGCGGGTGGGACGCGGCGCATCGATCGAACCGGAGGTCGATCTCAGCGGGCACTGGCTCGACGGCGACCGTCTGCAGATCGGCACCGTCACGGTCCGCCGCGACGCGCGCGTCGGGACGCGCTCGACGCTCACCCCGGGCTGCGTGGTCGGTCGCAGGGCCGAGATCGCACCGGGCTCAGGCGTTTTCGGCGAAGTCCCGGACGACCAGTTCTGGAGCGGGGCACCCGCACGCCGCTCGGGCAAGGCCCGCGGTGCCTGGTCCGACGAGCACCCGCCGCACCGCCCGGTGTTCGCGTTCCTGTATGCCGCGCTGGCGATCCTCATCGCAGCCTGCCCCGTGGCCGCGACCGTCATCGGGGCCTGGATCGGACTGCTGGTGCAGGGTGGTCACCGAGTCTGGCCGTTCGGGGTGGTCTCGGTCGTTGCCGGCGGACTCTGCGGCATCATCGCGTTGACAATGCTTGTCTGGCTGGTCGTCAGGTCGCTCAGCGCCGGCCTGCGTGCCGGGCATCATCCCGTGCACAGCTGGCAGGCACTGCGCGCATGGGGCACGTTGCGCATGATGGACGAGGCCCGCGGCTGGCTCTACCCGATCTACGCCAGCACGGCGACACCGACCTGGTTGCGCCTGCTGGGAGCGAGGATCGGCGACGAGGTCGAGGCGTCGACCGTGCTGTTGATCCCGAAGCTGGTGACGGTCGGCGACCGGGCATTCCTGGCCGACGACACCCTCGTCGGCCCCTACGAGCTGGCCGGCGGCTGGTTGCGGATGGAGCAGACGAAGGTCGGCAAGCGCTCTTTCGTCGGCAACTCGGGAATGACTGCTCCCGGCCGAAAACTGCCCAAGGGCAGTCTGATCGCGGTGCTGTCCGCCGCTCCGAGCCGCAAGGACAAGCCCAAGTCCGGCACCTCGTGGATCGGCAGCCCGCCCGTGCGCCTACGCCGCACGACCTCCGATGGTGACGACTCGCGTACCTACCGGCCGGCCGGACGGCTCAAGATCGCTCGAGCCGTGGTCGAGTTGGGCCGGTTGATCCCGTGGATCGGCGGCTTCGGCCTGTCGGCGGCCACGGCGCTGCTGTGGCTGTGGATGCAGGAGCACTGGGGCCTGTGGTCGTTGCTGCTGTGCGGTGTGACGCTGATGGTGGGCGGCGCGATCGCGTCGGTCGTGACGGTGGCCGCAAAATGGTTGCTGGTCGGTCGGATTCGTGAGGGCGAGCACCCGCTGTGGAGTTCGTTCGTATGGCGCAACGAGCTCACCGACGCCTTCGTCGAGATGCTGGCGGCTCCGTGGCTGGCGCGCGCATCCGCAGGAACGCCGGTGCTCAACGTGTGGCTGCGGGCGATGGGCTCGACGATCGGTCGCGGTGTGTGGTGCGAGACGTATTGGCTGCCCGAACCGGACCTGATCGAGTTGCGGCCCGGGTCGACGGTCAACAGGGGCTGTGTGGTGCAGACCCATCTGTTCCACGATCGGGTGCTGTCGCTGGACACCGTGACACTTCGCTCCGGCGCGACCATCGGTCCGCACAGCGTGATCCTGCCCGCCGCGGAGCTCGGCCGGCACAGCACGGTCGGTCCGGCCTCCTTGGTGATGCGCGGCGAGACGGTGCCGGACATGACGCGCTGGCTGGGCAATCCGATCGGTCCGTGGGTCTCCGAGTGATGGCGAATCAATCATGGTTGTATGGGCGATCTGAATTTCGATCGGTATGGCACAGGAAGGCTCGAAACGTGTTGGTGCTGCAGGGAGCCTGCGAGTCGCAGCGCCCACACGGGGCGAGCCGTCCGTGAACCATCAGCCGTCCGCCGATCCTTATCTGCCCGGTCACGGCGACCCGTCATACACGGTCGAGCACTATGACCTGGACCTCGAATACGCGGTGATCGGTAACCGGCTCGCGGGGCGCGCCACGCTCAGGATCCGTGCACTGGCCGACGGGATCGACACGCTCACCCTGGACCTGCATCACCTCAAGGTCGTCTCGGTGCGCGGTGTGCGCACCACGCGCTACACACACCGAGGTGGCCGTCTCGTCCTGAAGCTCGCCGAGTCGTTGTATGCCGGCGCGACCGCCGAGGTGATCGTCACTTACCGCGGTGTGCCCAAGGTCGTCCGGGACAAGGTCGGCGAGGCCGGCTGGGAGGAACTCGAGGAGGGCGCCATCGTCGCCGCGCAGCCCGGTGGCGCGCCGTCGTGGTTCCCCTGCAACGACCGGCCCGACGCCAAGGCCAGTTACCGGATCACGATGAGCGCCCCCTCTGACTACTACGTGGTTGCCAATGGCGTTCGTACCGGCCGAAATCGGCGCTCCAGCCAGACGGTGTGGACCTATGAGCAACGCGAGCCGATGGCGCCATACCTCGCGACCGTGCAGATCGGCCAGTATGCCGAGCACGAGATCTCCGGCTGCTCCGTGGCGGTGTCCGGGGTGGTCGCGCCATCCCTGCGGGGCCGATTCGACGAGGCGTTCGCCGACCAGCCACGGATGATCTCCGAGTTCGAGCGACTCTTCGGGCCGTACCCGTTCGCCAACTATCGAGCCGTCGTCACGACCGACGAGCTGGAGATTCCGCTTGAGGCACAGGGGCTTTCGGTCTTCGGGTCGAATCTGCTGGGCCGCGATTGGGAGTCCCAGCGCCTCATCGCACACGAGCTCGCGCACCAGTGGTTCGGCAACGCGGTGACGCTCCGTCAGTTGCGCGACATCTGGCTGCATGAAGGTTTCGCGTGTTACAGCGAGTGGCTCTGGTCGGAGGCGTCCGGCAACGACACGGCCGACCAGCGGGCGCGGGTGCACTGGGGACGGCTCAGCGAGCTGAAGCAGGACATCGTGCTGGGTGACCCCGGCATACACGACGTCTTCGACGACCGTGTCTACAAGCGAGGAGCGTTGACACTGCATGCGATTCGGCTCGCGAGCAGTGATGCGAAATTCTTCGAGCTCGCCCGCACGTGGGTCCACCGGCACCGCTACGGCAACGTGACCACCGGTGACTTCGAGGCGCTGGTGCGCGAGGTGTGCGGACGGCCAGTAGCCGACCTGCTCGATGCATGGGTCTACGACGAAGCGCTACCGGAACTGCCCCCGGCCTGAGCATCTCGAGGCGCGCGCACTACCAGCAGACCGCAGCAACGTGCCCGGGGATGGACAACTCATTCACCCGCAGGTCGGTGCCGGCCACGCTCGCGACCCCGTGCTGGGCACTCAGCCGGATGGTCCGCGGGTCGGTGCGCAGCCCGGTGCCGAGTGCCTTGAGCACGGCCTCCTTGCGGACCCACACGGCGAGCACGTCGTCGAAACGCTCCGCCGGGTGGAGCGTGAGCTCGGGCGGCGCTGCCGCACCGGCCGCCTCGACATCCACGCCGACCGGTCCCCCGACCCACCACGCGATGACCGAGACCTGGCTGCTCCGGGCGATCGACACGAACGGTCCACCGTCGAGCGTCGGTTGCCCGTGCTCGCCGGATCCGCAGTGCCTGCACCGGTGTTCGAGAGTCCCGGGCAGTGCGGCGGCCCGCACCAGTGCATCCGCGCTCAGGTGATCGTTGACGACCAGCGTCGACGGTTCCTTGCTCATTCCCCGGCAGTCGGCACGACCAGCGACGGGTGCAGGTCGGCCTCCGGCGGCACCCACGACGCCGCGTCGGCTGCCACCTGGTCCCCGCTGCGCAGGTCCTTCACTTGGTCGCCGTCGGCGCCGGGGAACCACACGAAAGGAATCCCGCGTCGGTCGGCGAACTGGATCTGCTTGCCGAACTTCGCCGCTTTCGGCGCCACGAGGGTCGGTATGTCGCGAGCGCGCAGCGCCGTTGCCACGCGCATCGAATCACCGCGCGATTCCTCGGCGTTGACCGCGACGAGCACCGCTGCAGGGGTCTCGCGGGAGGCGGTCAGCCCCTCCTCGGTGATCAGCTTGCCCAGCAGCCGGGACACTCCGATCGAGATGCCGACGCCGGGGAAGGTGCGTTTGCCGTCGGACGCCAGGGCGTCATACCGGCCGCCCGAGCAGATCGACCCGTACCCGGGGTCGCGCTCGAGCATCGTCTCGTAGACGGTGCCGGTGTAGTAGTCGAGGCCGCGCGCGATCCGCAGGTCGGCGACGATGACTCCGGGTGCGTGCTCGTTGGCCACCTCGACGATTGCCGCGAGTTTGGCAAGACCTTCGTCCAGCAACTCGTGCTCCACACCGAGCGCCTGCACCTGCTTGACGAATCCCGTGTCGGCAGTGCTGATTTCGGCGAGTGCAAGGCATTGGCCGGCCTGGTCGTCAGTGCAGCCGGCTTCGAGCAGCAGCTTGCGCACGCCGTCGGCACCGATCTTGTCCAGCTTGTCGACGATGCGCAGGGTGCCGGTCACGTCCTCGATGCCCAGACCGCGGTAGAAGCCCTCGCAGATCTTCCGGTCGTTGACGTGGATCCGGTAGTCACCGACCGGCAGCCGCGAGAAGACATCGGCGACGACCAGCAGCAGCTCGGCCTCGTAGTGATCGGGCAGCGAGCCCACATCGATGATGTCGATGTCCGCCTGGATGAACTCGCGATAGCGGCCCCGCTGCGGGCGCTCACCTCGCCAGGCGGGCTGGATCTGGTAGCGACGGAACGGGAAGGTCAGCTTGCCGGCGTTCTCCAGCACGTAGCGCGCGAACGGCACCGTCATGTCGAAGTGCAGTCCGAGCGTCGTCTCGCTGGTGTCGTCCGCCGCAAGACGGTGGACTCCGTAGATCTCCTTGTCGGCGTCCTCGCCCTGGCCGCTGAGCCGGTCGACGGTCTCCATCGCACGAGTGTTGATCGACGCGAAGCCGTGCAGCTCGAAGACCTCGCGGATGGTGTCGAGCACGATGAGCTCAGCGATGCGGTCAGCGGGAAGCCATTCCTGGAAGCCACTGATCGGGGTGACCTTGGTTGCCATCTGGGTGCAGTCCTATGCGGTTCTAGTGGTTCTAGAGGTTCTGGAGGTACGGGTTGGTGGCGCGTTCGCGTGCCATGGTGGTGCCGGGGCCGTGACCCGGGAGCACGAGCGACGTGTCGGGCAGGTCGAGGACGACGTCGCGCAACGATCGGTTCATCGCCTCGCCGTCGCCGCCGGCGAGGTCGGTGCGGCCGATCGATCCGGCGAAGAGCGTGTCACCGGACAGCACGGTCGAGGTGACCGCGGCCTCCGGCGGCAGGCCGTCCGGGATCTCGTCGATGCCGAAGATCACCGAGCCCTCGGTGTGCCCGGGCGTATGTCGCACGTCGAACGTCATACCCGCGAGCTCCAGCGCCTGATGATCGCGGATCTCCACCACGTCGCCGGGCTCGGTCCAGGTCGGCTGCTTGCCGAACTGTTGCTCGAACATCCCGATCAGCTCCGGCCCGAGCGACGACAACGGATCGGCCAGCCGGTACCGGTCGTCGGTGTGGATGTAGGCGCCGATGGTGCCGCCACAGACCGGGGTGACCGAGTAGACGTGGTCGACGTGACCGTGGGTGAGCAGCACGGCGGCGGGTCGCAGCTTCAGCTCGGCCAGGGCGTCCCGCAGTGTCTCCAGCACGCCGATGCCGGGGTCGACGATCACGCACTCCTCGCCCTGTCCGGGGGCGATCACGTAGCAGTTCGTGCCGAAAACGGTGGCTGGGAAGGATGCGGTGAGCACGCGGCGAGCCTATCGGTGCCGATCAGGCACCTGCGATGACGTACCGACCCCCGAGTATCCGGTGGAAATCCGCCGCAGACCCCCTAGACTGGCGGGCGTTTGCAAACAACCTCCTGACGGGCGCGAGATCCGCCGTGTGGAGAAACCGAGGAGAAGCTTCTCTTGCGTCTGAACCGGACCCGGTCCGTCATCGGCGTCGCGTGCCTTGCCACGACACTGAGCCTTGCGGCCTGCGGGTCGAGCAGTGGCGGCGCCTCGCCGAGCTCGGGCGCGCCCGCGGCAGGTTCACCGAACGCGTCCGCCGCAACGCTCGGGGTCAGCGGCACCAAACTGCACTGCGCGAAGCCGCCGGCGCTGCCGGCGAGCACGAAACAGCAGAAGTTGCCCTCGAAGGCCGTCGCGGCCGGCAAGACCTTCACCGCGGTGCTGCACACCAATTGCGGCGACGTCACCGTCGAACTGTATGGCGACAAGGCACCCCAGACCGTCGCGTCGTTCCTCCAGTTGGCCAAGGGCTACTGGAACGACAGCCCATGTCACCGGCTGACCACCCAGGGCATCTACGTCCTGCAGTGCGGCGACCCGACCGGGACCGGGACGGGCAATCCGGGCTACGGCTTCGGCATCGAGAACGCCCCGCAGGACGGCGACTACCCGAGCGGGACGCTTGCCATGGCGCGTTCGCAGGACCCCAACAGCAACGGTGGCCAGTTCTTCATCGTGTATGACGACACCCAGCTGCCGACCGATGGCGGCGGCTACTCCATCTTCGGCAAGGTTGTCGGTGGCATGAAGATCGTCAACGCAGTGGCCAAGGCCGGGACCAACAGCCCGGGCGGCGATGGCGCACCGACACAACCGATCAGCATCCTCAAGGTCACCGTCACGGAGAAGAAGGCATGAGCGACAACATGTCACCTGAAAACCCAGAGTCCACCACCGAGCCGACGGAGCCGACCCCGGCACCGCCCGCGGAGCAAGGAGCCGCGCAGGAGGTGCCCGCAACGCCGGCAGCCCCCGACGAGGCACCGGCGGAGGAGACAGGCGCAACTGCAGCCACCGAGGAAACGTCCGTACCGGAACCGGCCGAGGAGACCGCCACACCGGCGACACCGGCCACACCGGCGACACCGACCCCGGCGGCACCAGCCGCAGCCACGCCCCGGCCGACTCCCCCGTCACCCGCGGCGATGAAGCCGCACCCGCCGGCCGCGGCCGCCCCGCAGGCACCGGCTCCGGCACCCGCGGTCGCCAGCAACTCGGCGTCGTTCGGTCGGGTCGCCGAGGACGGCACCGTGTTCGTGCGCACGCCGGACGGTGAGCGCGAGGTCGGTTCCTACCCGGACGCGAGCCACGAGGAGGCCCTGGCCTACTTCGCCCGCAAGTACGACGAGCTCGCCGCGGCAGCGAACCTGTTGCTGCAGCGGGTCGTGCAGACCGACCTGCCGGTGCATGACGGCCAGGAGGCGCTGCGCGCGCTGCGCGAGCAGGTCGGCGCGGCGCACGTCGTCGGCGATCTCGCCAACCTCGACTCCACGATCGAGCAGATCGCGACGGCCCTGAAGGCGAAGGCTCAAGTCGAGGGTGAGGCGCGCGCAACTGCTCGTGCCGAGGCCGCGGCCCAGCGCGAGAAGCTCGTCGTCGAGGCCGAGCAGATCGCCGCCCAGCCGACCGAGAAGGTCCAGTGGAAGTCCAGCACGGCGCGGATGCGAGAACTGCTCGACGAGTGGAAGAACCTCCAGCGCACCGGGGCGAAGCTCGACAAGCCGACCGAGAACGCCCTCTGGCAGCGATTCAGTCACGCGCGCAACGGGTTCGACAAGACCCGGCGCTCGCACTTCGCCCGCCTCGATGAGGAGCACGGCGCGGTCAAGGCCCGCAAGGAGCAGCTCATCGCCGAGGCCGAGCGGCTCGCGACGTCCAAGGACTGGGGCCAGACCGCATCCGCGTTCAAGCGGCTGATGGGCGAATGGCGCCAGGCCGGCCGGGCGTCCCGGCACGACGACGACAAGCTGTGGGCGCGCTTCAAGAAGGCGCAGGACTCCTTCTTCGCCGCCAAGGACGAGGTGGTCGCCGAGGAGAACCAGGCGTTCGAGGCGAACCTCCAGGTCAAGGAACAGTTGCTGAAGGAGGCGCAGGCGCTGCTGCCGGTCAAGAACCTGGCCGCTGCGAAGTCCGCGCTGCACAGCATCCAGGACCGCTGGGACGCGGCGGGCAAGGTTCCGCGCAAGGACATCAACCGTATCGAGCAGGCCATGCGCCGGGTCGAGGCGGCGGTCCGCGACGCCGAGGATTCCAAGTGGCAGAAGACCGACCCGGAGCTGGCGGCACGCGCCCAGTCGATGGTCGACCAGCTCGAGTCCGCCGTCGCCGATCTCGAGTCGGATCTGGCCAAGGCTCGTGAGCGGGGCAACGAGAAGAAGATCAAGGAGCTGGAGGAGTCGCTCAAGGCTCGTCAGGCCTGGCTGGAGCAGGCCCGCAGCGGGCTCCAGGACTCCACTCGATGACCGCACCGACCGTCGGGGCGGGCCTGATCGACTACCTGAACGCGTCTCCGACACCGTTCCACGCGTGCGCGGAGTCGGCTCGGCAGCTGACTGCGGCCGGTTTCCAGCAGCTGCAGGAGACCGATGAGTGGCCGACGGAGGCGGGCGGCTACTTCCTGATCCGTGGCGGCTCGCTGCTCGCGTGGTCGACCAGGCACTCCGACGGCGCGACCACGCCGATCCGGATGATCGGCGCGCACACCGACTCGCCCAACTTCCGGATCAAGCCGCAGCCTGATGTGGCCCGCGCCGGCTGGCAACTTCTCGGTGTCGAGCCGTATGGCGGGATCATCGCGCCGAGCTGGATGGATCGTGACCTCGGGGTGGCCGGTCGGGTCGCCATACGCGATGGCGACGGAGTGGCGGAGCGGCTCTTCCAGGTCGACGAGCCGATCCTGCGGATCTCCCGGCTAGCCATACATCTGGACCGGTCGGCACGCGAGGGCGAGCAGCTCAACCCGCAGCAGCACCTGGTGCCGCACTGGGGCCTCGGCGACTCGGCCGGCGACTTCCGGGTCTACCTCGCCGCACAGGTCGGGGTCGACGCCAAGGACCTGCTTGCCTGGGACGCCATGACGTTCGACGTGCAGCCCGCGGGGCTCTTCGGCCGCGACCGGGAGTTCATCGCCGGCGCCCGCATGGACAACCTGGCCACCTCGTATGCCGGCACGCTCGCGCTGATCCGCGCGCACGAGTCGGAACCGGCAACCCCGACGACCCAGGTGCTCGCGCTCTTCGACCACGAGGAGATCGGCTCCGTGTCCGAGCGCGGCGCGCAGTCCGCGCTGCTGATGACGACGCTCGAGCGGATCACCCGCACGCTCGGCGGAGATCGAGAAGCCATGCACCGCGCACTCGCCGGCAGCGTCATCGCCTCCGGCGACATGGCGCACGCCACGCATCCCAACTACGCCGACCGGCACGAGCCGCAGCATCAGATCGCGATGAACGGCGGACCGGTCCTGAAGATCAACACCAACCTGCGGTATGCCACGGATTCCGTTGGCGCAGCAGCGTTTTCGTTGGCGTGTGAGCAGGCCGGCGTGCCGGTCCAGGCGTTCGTCGTGCGTTCCGACCTGCCGTGTGGCTCGACCGTCGGCCCGGTCACCTCGGCGCTCACCGGTGTCACCACGGTCGACTTCGGGGCACCGACACTGTCGATGCATTCGGTCCGCGAACTCGTCGGCACCGAGGATCAGCGCATGTATGCCGACGCGCTCACGGCGTTCCTCTCCCCCGCCTGAGCCTCGTGGCATCGCTACGGACGGTCGTGTCGGCGGCCGCCGTACTCCTTGCCGTGTCCGGGTGCGGTTCGGCACAGAACGGTCTCGAGCCGGGCCGGCACGTCAGGTCGACCCAGGAGCCGAGCTTCACGACTCCGATCGCGACACCTCCGACGTCGAGTCCGGTCCGCACCACGTCCATCGCCGCAACGTGCAGTGGGCAGCCGTGGGCGTTCGGCTTCAGCCCGGTGGAGGCAGCCTCCGGCAACCGCTACCTGACGATCCAGGTGCGCAACTGCGGATCGGGGCCGGCCGTCGTGCCGCGACAGCCGACCATCACGGTCCGCGACAGCGACGGCAAAACCGTTCCGGTGCAATGGGATTGGCGGCCTGCGAAAAACTCTCGCGTGGTGACTGCCGGGCAGGTCGTCACGCTGCAACTCCACTGGCTCTCCAACGGCCGCTGCGAACGCGGCGGCGCCGCCCTGGACCTGCTGGTCGGCGGCCGGACGGCACATCTGGACGATTGCCTGCAACTCGGGGGGCTGACCGACGTCACCGGTCAACCGACCGTCGCCGACGCGACGTGGGCTCCCTGATCCGAGCCATGCTCGTCCGGGGGCACCCGGGACACGACGAAGTCGGCACCGTAGACGGTGAAGATCGCCGCGCCCGGTAGCTCGGTGCGGATCGCCCGCAGGCTCTGCGCCGCGGACTCCCCCGCCGCGAGTCGCCGGTGGTAGCTCGTCATCACCGCCGCCGCCAGTGCGTCATCCACGGGGCCGGCAGCGGCCAGCACGCTGCGCACGCCGAGTCCGAGCAGCGCCGCGGCGAGGCCCAGCGGCTCATCCCCCGCTCCCACACGTGACCTGCCGAGATCACAGGCGGACAGCACGACGTGCTGCGGGACCCCATCACGCGCCGTCAGCTCGTGAGCGAAGAGCGGTCCGTCCTGCAGTTCGAGCCGGGAGAACAGCGGACTCTGTTGGGCGTGGACGCCGTGTGCCGCGACGTGCGCCAGGTCGGCCGTCGCGAATGCGTGCAGCAGATCGCCGGTTGTGGCGGGCGAGTGGCTGACGACGTCGGATCCGGCTGCTCGCCATACATCTGCCACCGCATCCAATTCCGTTGTGCCATGGGCAATCCGGGGACCGAGCAGCAGAGCCGCTTCGTGGACTACGCCGGCTGCTGACGTCATGGAACACCACCGTGACACCGACGGCGCGACGACGACCGCGTGTCCGGCAAGCGAGGGCAGGGTGCCCCATGGGAGCGACGCCAGGGCCCGTGTCGGCGTGACGAGCACTGCGTCGGTGAGTGGGACCCGGTCCGCCGGCAGCAGCAGCGCGTCGAGCCACTCGGCGGTGCGTGCGATGCCACGGTCGATCGCGGCGCCGACACCCGGTGCATGACCTGCGTGAGCGCGTGCCCGCACGTCGGTCTCCAGACGCGCCACCAGCGTGTCGACCGAAGTGCTGGTCGACAGCCGCCGGACAGCGCACCCGTGGGAGCCGATCGTCAGCAGGTGGTCGAATCCGGCATACCGGAAAAAGTAGAGCAGGGTCGTGCCGGAACCGGTCAGCCGCGCCCGCACCGTTCGGAATGACGCGGGCGACAGCCCGACCGCGGTTGCCGCCGGGCCCACTGCCCAGAGCCGACGACTCAACTGCTGCTCCACCGTCGCGATCTCGGCGCGCACCGCGGCGCCGTCCGCTCCGCCACGCACATCGTGTCGCAGCTGTCGCAGTCGCATCGCCAGGGAGGCCACCGCCGGGTCCGGGTGCGGGTGCACCGCTGGAAGCCGCTGGGATGCGGCCCGCCAGCGCTCAACGGAGCGGAAGACGTGCGCCGGCTCCTCGCGGCGCATCGCCTCGGACAGGTCGTAGGCGGCCAGCCGTACACCGTGCACCGCGACCGCAGCACGCGCTTCCAAGCTCGCGACCGCACCCTGCAATCGCACCAGTTTCCGCGCAGCAGAGGAAAATTCGCGCTCGATCAACACACGATCACGGGCGTATGCCGCGAGCCGGGCGCGCAACAGGTGCTCGTGCATCACGCTGTCGATCCCGGCCGCCGGGAGCTCGGTCATCTGGTCCAGCAGGGTCCGTGCCCTGCCCAACTCGCCGGCAGTGAGCGCGGCCTCGGCCCGCAGCAGGGTGGCCTGCCGGGTCGCAGTGCCGTCGCCCAGCAGGGCGGCGTCGGGTGGCATGCTCACCCGCCCACCGGCCAGATCCGCAGCTGCCATCAGCAGTTGTGCATGTGCGCTCAGTCGCTCGTCGCCATACGCCTGGAACGCACGGATCGCCGCCGCCGCGCTGCGCCTCGCACCACGCACGTCCCCGGTCAGCAACCGGGCACCCGCCAGGTCCAGCAGGATGTTGCCCTCGTCCAGTCGCAGGTGCCGGTTGCGGGCACTCCGCAGGGCCAGTTGCAACAGCTGCCGTGCCGGGTCGACCAGCCCGACCTCGAGCAGCGCCACGGCCATGTCCCGCCGGGACTGGAGCCGGTCCACGCGCACCGGCATCTCGTCGGCCTCCTGCATCAGGCGGATCGCCTCCGGCAGGTGCCCGACGAAGAACTCCAGGCAACCGAGGTTGTGCCGAGCCTTGAAGACGACCTCCTGCCAATCCTGTTGCACCGCAAGCCTCAACGCCGCACGCAGGTCACGCCGACCCTCGGCAGCCCGCCGGAGCGTGGTGTTGGCCAGACCACGATTGAGCAGCACCGCGAGCACCTCGGCGGGAGAGCGCAGATCGTTCTCCTGCACCTGTTCCAGCGCGGCGAGACCGGCCACCCAGTCGCCGCGATACATGGCGATGGTGCCCTCCTGGACGGACGCCAGCGCCGCGACATACGTCGACCCGGCGGCTGCCGCTGCGAGGCGTGCCTCGTCCAGCGTGCGCCGGGCGGCCACCGGTCCGTCGAGGTGCAGGTCCGGCAACGCGCGGGTCACCAGCATGCGCCCGAGCAACTCCCGGTCACCCGCGGCATCCCGCACGAGCCGTTCGACCGCGTCGGTCAGCCTGCCCCGGGCCGCGGACCACTGACCCAGGGTGTTCAGTCGCTTGGCCCGGGCGAGTTCGCGTTCGGCATACGGCGTGCTGATCGGCTGTCCCTCAGATCTGGATCGGTGGCGTGACCACAGGTCGTGACGGCGGCTCGGTCGTGGGTTGGATCACCAAGTGCACCAACCCACTTCGCGAGAAGTCCACTTCGAAACGGCCGTCCTCGTCGACCTCCGCGGCAACCTCGCCGTCCGGTCCGTGCACCTGCACGCCGGCTTCCGGTGTGCTCAGCCAGCCCGTGATACGGCGTCGCGGCCGATGCTCGGAATCCAACGTCAGCAGGACCGTCACCTCGTCGCCGCTGAAGGTCACGGTCGTGATGGTGTCGTATGCCGAGCGCACCCCGGCCGGCTGCTGCTCGAGCAGTTCGGCTACCTGTGCACCCAGGGCTTCGACGGTGAGCGCGAACTTCACCCGATCGGTCAGGGCCGCCGGCACGGGGTCGCTCGCCGAGACGATCTCGCCCAGGGCGTGCAGGATCTGCTCGTCCGTCCCGTCGATCGGTCCCGTCGCGAGTTCATCGATGCGGCTCATCGCGCTCCCTCCCAGCCATGATCGGCTTCCAGCGACGCACGCAGCTTGGCCAGGCATCTGCCTCGGGTCGGTCCGATGCTGCCGACCGAGACACCCAGTGCCGCGGCGAGCCCGGCGTAGTCGGGACGCTCACCCGTCGCAACGACCCGCAACAGCGCTTGGCAGCGCGGCGACAACAACCGGAAGTGCCGCCAGAGCGTCGTGTCGGAGTCGGACCGGAGCACCGTCGCCTCCGGGCCGTCGACGGCCGCCACTCGCTCCTGCTGTACGTCCGCCGGCGCCTCCTCGGCGCGTGTCCGGCCGGACCTGCGCGCTTCGGCCCAGGCCCGCCTGCGGGTGCTGACCAGCAGCCACTGCAGGACCGCTTGGCAGTCGGCGATCCGCTCCGCCTGCCGGTAGAGCGTCAGCCACACCTCCTGCACGACGTCCTCCGCCGCGCACTTGTCCAGGCCGGCCGCTCGCGCGGTGTGCCACATGAGAGGTGTGACCGCATCGACGAGGCGGGCCATCGCCAGGTCGTCGCCGGCACGGTAATCCCGGAAACAGCCTGCAGCGCGGTCCGCGAGGCCGTCCTTCCGCGAACCCACGGTCGTCACGACGCACCCGCCAGACAGGTGCGGACGGCTGCGCAGAGTCTGTCGCGGCGGCCGGTCGCGTCCGTGCCGGCCCCGCCGCCGAGCGCGGCCGCGATGTCGCCGGCCAGCGCCGGTGCGGCGAAGGACGTCCCACTCCAGATCCCGAAGCCGGCGGAGTAGTCGTCCAGATCGACCGCCGCGCGCGCCGGCAACGACCCGCCGTTCGTCGTCAACGCGGCGCGTGCCGCCGCGTTGAACGTCGTCGGCATGGTGCTGACGACGTTGGTGGCAGCGCGATAGGCGGTGACCCAGGAGCCGGTGTTGGAGTAGACCGACACCAGTGCCTGGCCGGGGTCGGTCGCACCGACCGCCAGCAGTGGCACCGCGCCCGCAGTTGCCGACGCCAGCCCGGCCGGATAGAAGGGCGTCGTCGTCGCGTCGTTGCCGGCCGCGGCCACGACACTCACGCCGGCATCGCCGAACGCCTTCAGCACCGTCGCCAGCGCGCTGCCGTTCTCGACCGCCCCGGGCGACTCGGCGTAGTAGCCCATCGACAACGACAGCACGTCGATCGGCCGACGGTCGATCCGGCCGGCACACGCCAGCAGGTGATATGCGTAGAGGTCGGTCAGGGCGGCGAGCAGGTCGGTTTCGTCGGCGGCGCCGTCGCCATACATGACGGGTGCGCTGAGCAGTGTCGCGTTCGGGCAGTGCTGCCGGACGATGCCGGCCACGAAGGTGCCGTGCCCGGCGAGCGGGTCCAGCGTGCCGTTGACCCGGTCGATGGTGATGCCGGTTCCCTCGGGGTCCTCATCGGCTACGAAACGCAGGCCGATCGGTGCGCCGTCGAGTTGTGGATCCCGATCCGTCCCGTGCGTGAACCAGGGGTGCGTGCCGATCCCGGTGTCCAGCACCGCGACGACCGGCCCGTGGGAGCTGTCCGTGCCGGCAGCCGGATCGGGCGCCGCCCAACTGACCGGCGCCCGCGAGGCTCCGACGGCCTCGGCGCCGCCACCCACACCCTGCAGGTAGCCGACGCCCTGCAGATATCCCACACCCTGCAGGTAGCCGACCCCTTGCAGATATCCGGCGACCGTCAGCACGTGACTCAGGCCGGCGCCGACGCCTGCGTCCCTGGCCCGCAGGACCCAGGGCGCGGCATCCACCGGGCGCCGGTCCGCGTCGGTCGGGACCAGCCGCACCACCGTCGACGCATGGGGCTCCAGACGATCGAGCAGGTCGAACTTCTGGTAGGCGGCGGTGCGCTCGCGCTGTCCCCGGGGAACCACCACCCGCGCGCGATCTCCCAGCAGCTTGCCGAGCGTCGCGATCGCGGAGTCGGCTCTGCGCCCGGGCATGCCGGGAACCACGACGCGGTCGCCGGCATACAACGTTGGGGCAGCCGGTCGTCCCGTGTCGTCGACCGGCCACTGGTCCGGGTCCAGCCGGCGCACGGAGAAGCGCGCCGCGGCCGATGGCGGCAACGGCGTCATCGGCGGAATCAGTTGGGCCGTGGGAGATTCGGGACGGGTGCCATCGTTCATGTGTGTCTCCTCGAGCCCGGACCCGGTGGCTCCAAGTATGACGCCGGGCTTCTGGCGCCGCCACCGATCCGGGAAGGTTGCAACGGCTGTCTGCCGCCACTCATCAGGAGGGGCCGTGCGGCTCGGTGATACGTCCGAACACGAGAATTTCGCGCGTATGACGGGCCGGGCTCGCATCGCGGGAATCGCGTGTATCACCGGCCGGCCGGAGCTCTCCTTCCTTGCATCGAGCCCGAACTGACGGACTCCATCGAGGGAAAGGAACTGCCATGGCCGACGAACGAGCACAGGCCCGGGCACGGATACGCGGCACGAAGCAGGCGGCCGAGGCCGACCTGCTGGCCCGCAAGAACGTCATCGGTGTCGACATCGCCGACAAGGAGACCGACGGCAAGAACACCGGGCAGCTGGCCATCGTGGTGTTCGTCGACGCGAAGCAGCCGATGTCGAAGCTCTCGGCAGCGGACCGGGTGCCCAAGGAGATCGACGGGATCCCGACCGACGTGCAGGAGATGACCGTCGAGTTGCAAGGCCCGTCAATGGAACTCGTCGACAAGGTGACACCCGAGGTCGACACGACGACGTACACGACCTTGCACGGCGGCATCTCGATGGGGCCGTTGCGCAGTGTCCATCTCGAGCCGCCGGACGTGCCCTCTGCCGGAAACTACATCTTCGCCGGGACGCTCGGTGCGATGGTGCGTGACCGTGGCAATGGCGCGACCATGGCGCTCACCAACTTCCACGTGGCCTGTGTGAACAACACCTGGTCGGTGGGCGACCGCATGGTGCAACCGTCGCTGCTCGACGGCGGCACCAGCAGCAACCAGTTCAGCAGTCTCACCCGCGCGGCACTGTCCGACGCCGTGGACGGTGCCGTGGTCACGGTCGACACCGGCAAGTCGACGAGCGCGACCATCCAGGACATCGGCGATGTCGCGGGACACACCACCGCAACGGTCGGCACAGCCGTGCGCAAGCGTGGTCGGACCACCGAACTCACCTACGGCACAGTGGTTTCCACCGATTTCACAGTGACGATCGACTATGGCAGTGATGTCGGCTCACGGACCCTGCATCACCAGATCCGTGTCCAGACCGACACCACGCAGTCTGCCCGGTTCTCCGATCACGGTGACTCGGGGTCGGTGGTCGTGGACGGCAACCGGATGGTGGTCGGGTTGCTCTTCGCCGGCTCGAGCGACGGCCAGTGGACGTTCGCCAACCCGATCCAGTCGGTGCTGGACGAGCTGAACGTCGACCTGATGGTCGCACCCGTGGTCACCCGCCCGATCATCAGCTGCCTGAACACTCGACTGACGGTGTGCAACGTCACCCGGTCGGTGACCTGTGTCCTGACCCGGACGGCGGGCTGCAACCTCACCCGCACCGCCTCGTGTCTGGTCAGTCGTGTCGTGCTGTGCGACGTCACGCGCGCCACGTGGTGTCCCGTCCCGACCCGGATTCCCACCTGCAACCTGCTGACGCGGGCCGGATGTGACTTCCCGGACCCCGGTCCGGGACCGGTCGAGGGCGGTCGGGCCGATTGGCACGGGTACGGCGCCGAGGCCGACGTGCCGGAGGAGTACTGGGCCGGTTACCTCGCGGCGCTGGAAGAGATCGACGAACTCGACCGGTCGGACCGGGCCTGACGCCATGCACGCCACTCCGGAGATCCTGTCCATGGCCGTCCGGGCCGGCCTGGTCCACGGCAGCGACGTGGTCTCCGGCGCTGCGGGCGTCATACCGGTCGCCCGCACCAACGGGGTGCACCGAGTGGAGCGTCGTGGGCGGATCGTCGCCTATGCCAAGCAATGTGGCGTCGCCGGCCGCCTTGACGGTGACGACGTCGTCGCCGCCGAACGGTTCGCACTCGGCCGGCTGCACTCCCTCGGGCTGACACCACCGCTGATCCCTCAGGGGGGACCAGCGGTGGTGTGGACCGGTGCCGCGCGCGGACGGGACCTGCTGTCGCTGACGCTGGATGAACCGGCCGCCATACGGCTGTCGGATGCGCTGGGCCGGGCACTGGCTGCCTTGCACACGGCATCCGCCGGCGGTGACGTGCCGCTCGCCCGCGCTCCCTGGCCGTTGCTCCCAGCGCCGCTGCCGTCGATGACGACGCACCCGCCGGACCGGGATCGCGACGCCGTGCTGGCGACCTGGCAGGAGTCCGACATACAGGCTGCACTGCGACCGCTCGCGGTCGCCTGGGCGAGCGGCGATCACTGGACGCACGGCGACCTGTCCGCCTCCAACATCATCGTCGACGCCGACGGGCGCGTGACGTTCATCGATCTGGAGTCTGCGGGCCGGGGCGACCCGTGTTGGGACGTGGTCACCGTCGAGCAGACGCTCGGCTCGGTCGGCCTCTCACCGAACCGGTTCCGGCAGGCGTATGCCGCCGCGGGTGGCCTCCCCCTCGCCCGCCGCGGTTCCTGGCAGGCGGTCCGCGCACTCGTCACCGCCTGGCAGCACGCCGCGCTACCCGACGCCACCGACCACCCGATCGTCGAGCGTCTGCTCGACGAGACCCGACGCTGCGCCCGGGGCACCGCGTCATCGATGAAGGAGGACTCATGATGAGTTGGGATCGGCACACGGCCGCGGAGTTGCAGGCCGCGCACCACGTGCTCACCGTGATGGCCGACGCGGACGACCTCGCGACGACGCTCTACGAGCACTGGTGGGCCGCCGCCCGGCCCGGCGGCACGAGCCGCGGTCGGTGGGATCCGCCGCTCGGCTGGGCGTTGCGGGCCGCCCACGCGGGTGCTCTCGCCTGGCCCGCACGGGAACACGAAGTGCTCGCCATGGGCGGGTATGGCGCAGCGGTCGTCGCCGACCCGTCCTGCCGCACCCACCGGCGCGCGGTCGGCCGCGGCGACTACCTCACGGCCGGCGCCGGCGCCGGGCTCGCGCCCTCGATCGGCGCACGGCTGCGCATCACCCGTCGGCGCGGTGGCCATGACGACCAGGGCTGGTGGCGCACCTGGGGTGACGAGTGGCCGGCCGGCGACACACCGCAAGGGCTCACCCGCGTCTACTTCGCACCGCGCCGGGTCGAGGTGGCCCGACTGGTGCACGAGATCACCGCTGTCGTACCGCGGATCACCGCGACCTGGTCACTCAAGGTCGCGACCGATCCGACTGCGCTGGACCGTGCGGACGCGGTGGTGCTCTACCTGCCCGACGCGTGCCGTGCCGAGGCGTTCGGTGCACTGCGCGCCCGGTGCGCCGAGCGCGTCCGCAACTCCGCTCCGCCCTTCACCGAGGTCCTGACACCGGGTATGGCATGGAGCGAGGATCCGGGTGACGGGCAGAGCTTCGGCGAGTTGCGCTGCCGGTGGCTCGGCGAGGCATACCGCCGCGCCGAGGCACGCTGCACCGCGTTCGCCGACGTGGTGGCGGAGGTCTTCGGTGAGCACGGTGTCGACCAGTCCTCGGCGCATCTGCGCGGGGTCGGGCTCGCGGCATGAGCACCGTCCTGGCATCGGCCGCATCGGCCGAACCCGCCGTGCTCCCGGCGACCGACGCCGTCGTCGACCGACTGCGCCGAGCAGTGGACGCGTGTATGGCGCTGCTGCAGCGGACAGCCGTCGAGGCGACGACCGGCAGCGGCGACGAGGTCACCTGGCCCACTTGGGAACTGACGAATTCCGGTGGGCCCGAACGGTGTACCGGGGGCCGGTCAACCCTCTACGACGGAGACGCCGGCATCGTCTGGGCTCTGCAGAGGCTCGGTTCGGGACTGCACCGGGCGGACGTCGCGGCCCTGGCCGAGCGCGCGACGGCAGCCCTCGGCCGGCGGCCGGTGCTGCCCGGGATGGGGCTGCTGTCCGGTCGCGTCGGGGTCGATCTGGTCGTGGGGAGCGGCGCCGAAACGCAATCGTCCGTGGGCGTTTCGACCGATCTGGCCGCCGCGTTCCCCTGCAGCGACCTGACTTCCGGGCTCGCCGGCGCGCTGCTCGCCCTGACTCGGATGCCCGACGCATCTCCCGCAGTCGCGTCTAACATCGTCGACGCGTTGTGGCGCCGCTCGGAGCGGCAGCTGTGGGGTCGTGGCTGGCCGGACCACACGCAACATGGCGACGAAGCACGGCCGTTGTGCGGCATGGCGCACGGTGCCAGCGGCATCGCCTGGGCACTGGCCGAATCCGCCTGGCGTTGGCCACAATTGGCCGACACCTCCTTGTCCCTCGCCGCCGAAGCGTTGCGCTTCGAGGCCGCCTGGTCCGACCCGTTGCACGGCGGTTGGCCGGACCTGCGAGGTGCCGAGCCGACCTGGACCGCACGCTGGTGCCATGGCGCGGCCGGTGCGGGCGCCATACGACTGCGGTTGCTGGAGCTGTCGGCTCGCGGACTCGAGGTGCCCTGGCAGGACGAGGCGATCCGTGCGGAGCTGGAGGTGGCGGTCCAGGCGTGCGGCGCGGAGGTGTGGCGGGAACGCGAGGCGTGGCAGGCGTATGGCGCCGCCGCGCTCGGTCAGGGCTGGACCCTCTGCCATGGCGTGGGTGCGCCGGCCGCGGTGCTGGACCTCGCGGCGACCACCCTCGACGAGCCGGCACATCGGGCGCTCGCCCTGGATGCCGCCGCCGACTTCCTCGACGTCGCAGGTGACGACCCGAGCCAGTGGCCGTGTGGGCTGACCGGCGCCGACGGCGACCTCGGGTTGTTCAACGGAATCGCCGGCACGGCAACACTTTTCGCGGATATGGCGGGGATCGCCAGCAGTGCTCCTGCGGTGCTTCTCGGTTGAGTCGCCGGCACGGTCGCCATCAGCTCGCGCGAGAACCCAACAGGTCGTCCGCGGCGAAGACCTGCAAGCGGTCACGCGTCGCGAGGTGGATCGGCCAGCGCGGATGCTGGTCGCGCAGTGCCTCGGTCAGCGCCACCGCCCACCGGCAGTCACCTTCGGTCATCTCCGACGGGCCAGGCCGGGAGATCAGCATCGGCACCTCGGCGACTCCGACCTCGTCCCGGATCCGTGCGATCAGGTCGGTGATCGCCGCGACGTCGCGTGGGTCGGGCAGCATGGGTATGTCGTCGATCGGCACGATGAGGTCCGATTGTCGCCCGTCGTCGTCCAGGAAGATCAGCCACAGGCTGCGACGGCCGAAACCGCCCCCTCCCATGAGGTCCTCCCAGCGCTCGAAGAGGTCGTGTTCGGTCCGGATCGGCATGCGTTCTGGTGAAGTTGTCATGCCCAGAGAGCATGCCCCGGCGCGGCATACGCCCGCAGAAGTTGTCCACAGGCTTCCGCCGGCGGCGAACCCACAACTGCTGGGCAACACCGCCGAAAGTGCACGTGCGGTCGTTTTGACCAACTCGGAACGACCGCAACTGCACTCACGCTGGTGTACGACGACCCGATCAGGCCTGGCTGACCGGCTCCGCGCTGCGGTGCCCGGAGCCGGTGATCCGGTAGACGTCGAAGACGCCGTCGATCTTGCGGACTGCCTTGATGACGTGCTCGAGGTGGTTGGGGTCGCCCATCTCGAAGGTGAACTTCGAGATCGCGACCCGGTTGCGGGTCGTCTGCACCGTCGCCGACAGGATGTTGACGTGCTGCTCGGACAGCACCCGCGTCACATCGGACAGGAGCGCATTGCGGTCCAGCGCTTCCACCTGCAGCTGCACCAGGAAGACCGACGCCGCCGACGGCGACCACGCCACGTTGATCAGCCGTTCCGGCTGGGCGAGCAACTGCTCGGCGTTCGTGCAGTCGCGCCGGTGCACCGAAACGCCGTTGCCGGTCGTGACGAAGCCGATGATGTCGTCGCCGGGCACGGGCGTGCAACAGCGGGCCAGCTTCACCCACACGTCGTCGGTGCCGACGACGGTGACGCCCGGATCCGCCTCGGACGAGCGGCGATTGCGCCGGACCGGGTTGGTCGCCTCGGCCAGGTCCTCGGTGGTGCCCTCCTCGCCGCCG
This sequence comes from Flexivirga sp., assembly GCF_035551235.1. GTDB lineage: Bacteria > Actinomycetota > Actinomycetes > Actinomycetales > Dermatophilaceae > Flexivirga. The sequence goes on from NZ_DASZNO010000028.1 coordinate 206,112, forward strand.
AGCATCTCGACGAGCTGCTTGACCACGTGCTCGGGCGACACGTGGCTGTCACCGATCGCGGCATACAGGGCATCGATGTCGGCATACTTCAACCGCTCGGCGACCGAGGTCAGCGACTCGTGCGACATCAGCCGTTGTATGCCGAGCCCCTTCTTGCGGATGGTCCGGGCGAGAGCGTCCTTACCGTTCTCGATCGCCTCTTCACGGCGTTCCTTGGAGAACCACTGGCGGATCTTGTTGCGGGCTCGCGGGCTCTTGACGAAGCCGAGCCAGTCGCGGCTCGGGCCGGCGCCGTCCGCCTTCGAGGTCAGGATCTCGACGACGTCGCCGTTCTCCAGCGGGCTCTCCAGCGGCACCAGCCGTCCGTTGACGCGGCCGCCGATCGTGTGGTGTCCGACCTCGGTGTGCACGGCATACGCGAAGTCGACCGGGGTGGACCCGGCCGGCAGGCCCATGACCGAGCCCTTCGGGGTGAAGACGTAGACCTCACGCGACCCGACGTCGAAGCGCAGCGACTCCAGGAACTCCCCCGGGTCAGCGGTCTCGCGCTGCCAGTCCAGCAGCTGCCGCAGCCACGACATGTCGTTGTTCGGAGCGCCGTCGTCATCGGCGTCGCCCGAGCCCTTCTTGGCGTCCTCCTTGTACTTCCAGTGCGCCGCGACACCGTATTCGGCACGGCGGTGCATACCGAACGTACGGATCTGGATCTCCACCGGCTTGCCCTGCGGCCCCATGACCGTCGTGTGCAACGACTGGTACATGTTGAACTTCGGCATCGCGATGTAGTCCTTGAACCGCCCAGGGAGGGGGTTCCACCGCGCGTGCAGGGCGCCGAGCGCGGCGTAGCAGTCGCGGACCGAGTCGACCAGGACGCGCACGGCCACCAGGTCGTAGATGTCCTCGAAGTCCCGACCGCGCACGATCATCTTCTGGTATACGGAGTAGTAGTGCTTGGGCCGGCCGGTGACGGTCGCCTTGATCTTGGCGGTCCTGAGGTCGCTGCTGACCTGGTCGCGCACCCCTGCGAGGAACTCCTCGCGCGCCGGAGCGCGCTCGGCCACCAACCGGACGATCTCGTCGTAGACCTTGGGGTAGAGCGTGGCGAAGGAGAGGTCCTCGAGCTCCCACTTGATGGTGTTCATGCCGAGCCGGTGGGCCAGCGGCGCGTAGATCTCCAGGGTCTCGCGCGCCTTGCGCTGGGCGGACTCGACGGACACGTAGCGCCACGTGCGCGCGTTGTGGAGCCGGTCGGCAAGCTTGATGACGAGCACCCGGATGTCGCGCGCCATGGCCACGACCATCTTGCGGACCGTCTCCGCCTGGGCGGCGTCGCCGTAGGTCACCTTGTCGAGCTTGGTGACGCCGTCGACGAGAACGGCGATCTCCGAGCCGAAGTCCGCCTCGACGGCCTCGATCGTGTAGTCGGTGTCCTCGACG
>NZ_DASZNO010000029.1:0-81392 GCF_035551235.1 Flexivirga sp.
CCCGCACATCACGTTCGTCGGTAACGGCAGACCCCGCGGCTTCCTCGCCAACCAGCAGACCCCCGTCACCGATGTCCTGAGACATCAACTGTCACCGATGTCCTGAGGTAGAAACGTCACCGATGTCCTGAGACATCACAGGCCGATTTCGCCGAATTTCCGGTGTCCTGTCGATGATTGGGTGTCCTCTCGGCAGGAGAGGGGTGGCTCTCAGCCGAGGACGGCCATGGCGTCGATCTCGACGAGCAGCTCCGGGTTGGCCAGGGCGACCATGATCGTGGTGCGGCAGGGGAGCACCGCACCCGCGCCGAGCTTGTCGCGCAGGTAGGCCTCGTAGGCGGCGTTCATCTCGGCGAAGTGCTCGGGGTCGGTGAGGTAGACGCGCATCGAGACGACGTCCTCCCAGGAGGCGCCGCCCGCGGTCAGGATGGCCTCCAGGTTGGCGAAGGTCTGCGTGGTCTGCGCCGTGAGACCCTCCGCGAGCTTGCTGGTCGCCGGGTCGACGCCGGTCTGGCCGGAGACCTGCACGATGCCGTTCTTGACGACGCCCTGCGAGTACGGGGCGGCCGGGATCGGTGCCTTGTCGGTCTTGATCTGCTGTGTGGGCATGTCATGTCCTCTCTGTGGTGTTGGCCCAGTCGGCCGCGATGTCGGCCGTGGTCTGTTGGAGCGTGGGGAGCAGCTTGTGCACCTCGTCGCGGGTCAGGATGACATCGGGCACCGAGACCGACGCCGCGGCGATGATGCGGCCGGCGCTGTCGCGGATGGGTGCGGCGACGCAGTTGATGAAGTCCTCGTGCTCGGCCGAGTCCTCCGCCCAACCCTGCGCTCGCACCGTGGCCAGCTCGGCGCGGTAGGCCTCTGCGGTGGTGATGGTGCGCTCGGTGAATCGCTGAAAGTCGTTGGCAGCCAACGCGGTTGCGAGCTGTCGCTCCGGCAGCTCGCAGGTCAGCAGCTTGCCGACTGCTGTCGCATGCAGGGGCGCGATCAGGCCGACTCGCGAATACATCCGCACCGAGCTGGTGCTCTCGACCTTGGCGATGTAGACCGCATGACCGCCCTCGTATGCCGCGAGGTGAACCGCCTGACCGCCCGTGCGTCGGCCGAGGCTCTCCAGATGCGGCAGCGCGATGTCACGGATCGCGCGTTGTTCCAACGCACTCGTGCCCAACTCGAAGAGCCGCGAGCCGAGGAAGAAGCGGTGGTTGTCGTCACGACGGACGAATCGATCGTCCTCCATGGTCCGCAGCAGCCGGAGCACCGTGGTCTTGTGCACGCCGAGCGACTCGGCCAGTTCGTCCAGCGACCGCCCGCCCTCGCCGAGGAGGTCCAGCAACTGGAGGGCGCGGGCCAGGCTTTGGCTCATGTCGGTCCCCTCGTCCCTCGGGTGCCGACATTCGTCCTGATGTCTTCTGGTCGCTCGCTGCGCTCGCTCATGTGACGTCCCGAATCGCTTGCAGCGCAGGGGATTCGATGCCGCGGCTGCTCACCGACGTGTGCTCCCAGTCGGCGTCGCTGGCCGTGACGAGAGCGTGCCGGACCGTGGCGTCGGGCAGGCTTCGGGCGTGGTCGCCGGGTTCGGCGAGTACGCAGGCCGCGCTGAGATGCCCGAGCCGGAGCCGCGCCACTGCGTCATACCCCGACAGCAGGCCGGTGAGGTAGCCGGCGGCGAATCCGTCGCCGGCACCGACCGGCTCGACCACGTCCACGCGCAGCGCGGGCACCGCGGTGGTGACGCCGTCCGGCTGCACCTCGGTCGCGATGTGCGCGTCGGACTTGATGACCAGCCGGGGGCGTGGACCGATGAGCTCGCGCAGCTCCGCGGGCGTGCTCACTCCGAGAGCGACCTCGGCCTCGTCGGTGCCGAGCAGGACGACGTCCGCGGCGCGCAGGAGCTCGTGCAGGGGCCGGGTGTCGCGCCCGCGCCAGAGCGCGGGTCGCCAGTTGAGGTCGATGCTCAGCACGAATCCGTGCCGGTCCCGTGCGTCGACCAGGCGTCGCAACAGGTCGCTGTCGGTGTCGAGGATCCCGGCCGTGATGCCCGAGGTGTGCACGACGTCGCACGCGCTGAGCGCGGCGGCGATCGGGGGCTCGTCCAGCAGGTCTGCGCCCATGGCTGCGGCCGCGGATCCGCTGCGGTAGTAGAACATTCGACTCCCGGAGGAGCTCGAGTCCTTCAGATAGACGCCGGTCGGATGCTCAACGTCGTGCTCGGCGAGCACGGTGACGCCGCGCTCGGTCAGGTCGCGCGCGATGTAGTGGCCGAACGGGTCGTCGCCGAGGCGAGAGGTCCAGCAGGTGGGTATGCCGAGCGCGACCAGGGCACCGGCGACATTCGCCTCGGCGCCGCCCACCGAGCGGTGCAGCAGGTCGGAGTGTGCCAGCCCGCCGCCGCCCTCCGGGCGCAGCACGACCATCGCCTCACCGAGACACACCACCCGACTGCGATCATCCGTGGTCACCGATGCGCACCTTCCGCGTTGTGGAGCCTTGACGTTGCAATGGCGGCGATGCTACACATGATCGGCCACATTACGCAATGAGCGTTGCAAGATACGCAATCGAAAGAGGCGGACCATGAATCGTGCGGCGCTGGACGCCCTGGCCGACGAGCAGGTGGACTGGCGGCACAAGGGCATGCCACCCGCGTTGTGGGGTATGACGGTCGAGCAGATCCGAGCCCGGCGCCCCCGGCTGTCCGAGTTGCCGACGCCGCTGCTGACCCTGTCCCGGGCGGCGCTCGATCACAACATCGATGCACTCGCATCCTGGTGCGCCACAAGGGGATTCGACCTCGCACCGCATGGGAAGACGACGATGGCACCCGTCCTGTGGGCTGAGCAGTTGCGCGCCGGAGCGTGGGCGATCACCCTGGCCAATCTGCCGCAACTCGCGATCGCCAGGGCGTTCGGAGTGCAGCGCGTCATGATCGCCAACAGCGTCATCTCACCGCTGTCGCTGCGCTGGATCGTCGACGAACTCGCCGCGCACCCGGACGACGAGATCTACGTCTGGGCGGATGCCGTGGACACCGTCCGCCTGATGCACGAGGCGATCGCCAACCACGTCGCCGACGTCGGTGACCGTCCGCAGCTGCGGGTCCTGGTGGAGCGCGGGGGAGCGGGCGGCCGGACCGGAGCGCGCGACCTCGGAACTGCGCTGGAAATCGCTGCAGCAGTGGCGGATTCGCCATACCTCGCGCTGGCCGGGGTGGCCGGCTACGAAGGTGCGCTGGCGCACACGGCGGACGAGCAGAGCCGTGAGATCGTCGCCGCCTACCTGCGCGACCTGGCCGAAGTGCACGAGCGACTGGCCGCAGCCGGTCTTTATCCGGAGGGCATCACCCCGGTGGTCACCGCCGGCGGCAGTGCCTACTTCGACGTCGTCGACGAGGTGCTCCGCCCGCTTGCGGGGGCCGGTGCGCGGGTCGTGCTGCGCAGCGGTGCGTATGTCGTGCACGACGACGGCTTCTACCGCGACATCTCACCGCTGGGGGAGCACCCGAGGACCGACGGGCCCGCCCTGCGTTCGGCGATGCACGGCTGGGTGCGGGTCAGCTCGCAACCGGAGCCCGGTATGGCGATCTTCGATGCCGGCAAGCGGGACCTGCCCTTCGACGAAGGCCTGCCGGAGGTGCAGCGGTTGCGCCCGCGCACTGCGGACGAACACGTCACCGACCTCGACGGGGTGAGCGTGACCGCGCTGAACGACCAGCACGGCTTCCTGCGCTTCGACGCGCAAGCGGAGCCGCCGGTGCAGATCGGCGACGAGCTGCGACTAGGTCTCTCCCATCCCTGCACCGCGATGGACAAGTGGACGCTCGTGCCGGTCATCGGCGATGCCGACGAGGACGACCCCGTTGTGGTCGATCTGCTGCGGACCTGGTTCTGAAAGATGTTGCAATGACTGCCGATTGGCTGATCCGGGATGCGCGGGTCATCGACGGTTCGGGTGATCCGGCATACCCGGCGGACATTACGGTCGAGGGTGGCGTCATCACCGGCATCGACCGGAGTTCGCGATCGGCGGCTTCGGCGCGGCGTGTCGTGAACGCCGAGGGCCGTGTGCTGTCACCGGGATTCATCGACATGCACGCGCACTCCGACATACAGATCCTGGCGCAGCCGGACCACACGGCGAAGGTGAGCCAGGGCGTCACCCTCGAAGTGCTCGGTCAGGACGGGCTCTCGTTCGCGCCGATCGACGATCCCACCCGGCAGGCGTTACGCCGCCAGATCGCGGGCTGGAACGGCGACCCCGAAGGGTTCGCCTACGACTGGGCATCGGTGGCTGAATATCTCGATCGGCTCGACCGTGGAATCGCCTGCAACGCAGCGTATTTGGTCCCACAGGGAACGCTGCGGCTGATGGTTGTCGGACCGGACGACAAGCGCGCGACCCCCGAGCAGCTGCAGCAGATGAAGGCGCTGCTCGCGGCCGGACTCGAGCAGGGCGCGGTCGGCATGAGCAGCGGATTGACCTATCCGCCAGGCATGTTCGCCGACGACGAGGAGCTGGTCGCGCTGCTGCGTGTGGTGGCCGCGCGCGGTGGGTATTACAGCCCGCACCACCGGTCGTACGGCGCGGGAGCCGTTGCGGCATACGAGGAGATGATCGAGGTGAGCAGGGCGGCCGGGTGCGCGCTGCACCTGACGCACGCCACGATGAACTTCGAACCCAACAAGGGTCGCGCGGGCGACCTGCTGCAACTGATCGACGAGGCACTGGACGACGGGGTCGACATCACCCTCGACAGCTACCCCTACCTGCCGGGATCGACGACACTGAGCGCGATCCTGCCCAGCTGGGCGACCACCGGCGGTTCGGATGAGTTGCTGCGGCGGTTGCAGGACTCCGCAACGCGTGATCGCATCGGCTACGAGATCGAGCAGGTCGGCACCGACGGCTGCCACGGCTGCGTGACCGACTGGCGGACCATCCAGATCAGCGGTGTCGCCAACCCCGCGCTGGCCGATCGCGTCGGCCGCACTGTGGCCGAAATCGCCCAGGGGAGTGGGCGATCCGCGACAGAGGAGTTCTTCGACCTGCTGGTGCAGGACAACCTCGCGACGACGATCCTGCAGCACGTCGGCCACGAGGAGAACGTGCGGGCGATCATGGCGCACCGCACGCACTGCGGCGGATCGGACGCGATCCTGGTCGGCGACCGGCCGCACCCGCGGGCCTGGGGGACCTTCCCTCGCTATCTCGCCCGCTATGTACGCGAGCTCGGCGTGCTCGACCTCGTCGACTGCGTCCACCACCTCACCGGACGCCCGGCCGCACGCCTTCGGCTGGATCGCCGGGGACTGCTGCGCGAGGGGTATGCCGCAGATCTGGTGCTCTTCGACCCGGACCGGGTGAACGACACCGCGACCTTCGAGCAGCCGCGGCAGCAGGCCGACGGCATCGACTGGGTGTTCGTGAATGGCCGCCCGGTCATCGAAGCCGGCGAACGCACCGACGCACTACCCGGGCGCGCGCTGCGCCGAACCGACGAAGGGACCAAACCACTGTGAACGACAAGGCGACGGGAGTGCTGGAGGCACTGGAGCAGGATCGGGTCCTGTCGATCGTGCGAGCACCCCGGATCGACGATGTGGTCGCCCTGGCCGACGCGTTGTCGGCGGGTGGCATCCGCGTCCTCGAATTGACCTTCACCACACCGGGATTGACGGAGCTACTGCAGGGCGCAGCGGAGGCCGCGTCGCGGACCGGTTCCTTCGTGGGCGCTGGCACCGTCACCACGGGAGACCACGCGAAGGCGGCGCTCGAAGCGGGAGCGCAGTTCATCGTCACGCCGGGTCTCGGCCCGCATGCGCGGGAGATCGTGGACGCCGCCCACCGTGCCGGAGCAGCCGCGGTCCTCGGAGCACTCACCCCGAGCGAGGTCATGACGGCTGTCGAGCTCGGCGCCGACGTTGTGAAGATCTTCCCGGCTCGCGCGGTCGGCCCGGCATACCTCTCGGACCTGCACGGTCCCTTCCCGGACGTCGCGCTCATTCCCTCCGGAGGCGTCAACGCGAGCAACGCCGCGGACTTCCTGGCGAACGGTGCTCTCGCCGTGACTGCCGGAACCTCGGTGGTCGCGCCCGCCGATGTGGAGAACGCCCGCTGGTCCGAGGTGACACGCAATGCAGCAGCCTTCTGCGCCGCACTCCGCTGACGCGAATCCCCCTGTGGCTCATCGCACTTCAATACGCTGAGCCGAATCCCCCTGGAAATGGAGACTTCCATGTCAACCGCGTTCCATCCGGTGTCGCTGGCAGTGGCCGACGACACCATCAAGAAGATCCACGAGCCGTGGGCCGGGCATGACACGCAAGCCCTGATCGTCACCGTGATCGGTATCGCGATCATCGTGGCGCTCATCATCAAGCTGAAGATGCACGGCTTCCTCGCGCTGACGATCGGCTGTCTCATCGTCGGTGTCGGCTCCGGCATCGGCCTGGGCGACGTGGCCACTTCGTTCGAGACCGGCGTGGGTGCGGTGCTCGGCAATGTCGGCGTGCTGATCGTGCTGGGCGCGATGCTCGGCAAGTTGCTCGCGGACTCCGGCGGCGCCGACGAGATCGTGGACAAGATCCTCACCGGAGGCAGTGGAGCGCTGCCATGGCGAATGGCCCTCATCGCGTTCATCATCGGCATCCCGATGTTCTTCGAGATCGGGCTCGTGCTGTTGATCCCGGTCGTCATGCTCGCGATCAAGCGCTCCAAGAAGCCGGCGATGACCCTCGCCATACCCGCTCTCGCCGGCCTGTCGGTGCTGCACGGCTTCATCCCGCCGCACCCCGGGCCGCTCGCCGCGATCGCCAACCTGCACGGTGACGTCGGCATCACCCTGGCGATCGGCCTGCTCATCGCCATACCGACCGTCATCATCGCGGGTCCGCTGTTCGCCATCCTCGCGGCGCGCATGGTCCCGATCGGCGCCGCGGGCGCCGGTGGCAACCTGGTGGCCGACACCGGACTCGACAAGACCCGGGACAGCGTCGAGGCCGCGCCGACGGACGGGGCCGACGGGCCGACCCGTCGGCCGACGTTCGGCTGGACGCTCGCGACGATCCTGCTGCCGGTGGTACTGATGCTGATCCGCGCCGCCTCGGACATCTGGATGAGCGAGAGCAACAGCATCTATCCGCTGCTGCAGTTCATCGGCGAGCCGATCGTCGCGCTGTTGCTCGCCGTGCTGGTGGCAATGGTGAGCTTCGGGACCTCGGTCGGCTTCTCGCTGGACACGCTCACCGAGAAGCTGAGCGACAGCCTGAAGCCGATCGTGAGCGCGACCTTCATCGTCGGCGCCGGCGGCGGGTTCAAGCAGATCCTGCTCGACGGCGGCACCGGCATCGCGATCGGCAAGATCGCCGTGGCCGCAAGCCTGTCGGCGCTCGTGCTGGGCTGGATGATTGCCGTTCTGATCCGGATCGCGACCGGGTCGGCGACGGTCGCGACGGTGACCGCGTCCGGCATCGTCGCCCCGCTGGCGGTCGGACTGTCCTCGACGCATCTCGCGCTCGTCGTGCTCGCGGTCGGTGCCGGTTCGCTCTTCTTCTCGCACGTGAACGACGCGGGATTCTGGCTGGTCAAGGAGTACTTCGGTCTCACGATCGTCCAGACGCTGAAGACCTGGTCGGTCATGGAGACGATCATCTCGGTCGTCGGCCTGGCGCTGACCTCGCTGCTCTGGGTGATCATCTAGCTGCGCCGCCCCGCCATACCGAGAGGACACGAACGTACTGAGAGGACACGGAAATCGGCCCGAATGAGGCCGATTTCCGTGTCCTCTCGGCATGTCCGGTGTCCTCTCGGCGAAGGTGGAATAGATCCGGGAGAGTCCCCGTTGTGATGATCAGATAGTTCAAATTTGAGAGACCTCGAGACAGTGGGAGTGAGAGACATGCAGTTCGGCGTCTTCACCATCGGTGACGTCACCACGGACCCGACGACCGGTCGCACGCCGACCGAAGCGGAGCGCGTGCAGTCCGCGGTCGCCATCGCCAAGAAGGCCGAGGAGGTCGGTCTGGACGTCTTCGCGACCGGCGAGCACCACAACCCGCCGTTCGTCGCGCCGGCGAACCCACCGATCCTGCTGAGCAACATCGCGGCGCAGACGACCGATCTGCAGCTGTCGACGGCGACGACGCTGATCACCACCAACGACCCGGTGCGGCTGGCGGAGGACTACGCCTACCTGCAGCACCTCGCCGGCGGTCGGGTCGACCTGATGCTCGGCCGTGGCAACACCGGCCCGGTCTACCCGTGGTTCGGCAAGGACATCCGCAAGGGCATCCCGCTCGCCGTCGAGAACTACCACCTGCTGCGTCGTCTCTGGCGGGAGAAGTCGGTCGACTGGGAGGGCGAGTTCCGCACGCCGCTGCACGGTTACACCCTGGCGCCGGCGCCGCTGGACGACGTCCCGCCGTTCGTCTGGCACGGCTCGATCCGCAGCCCCGAGATCGCCGAGCAGGCCGCGTTCTACGGCGACGGCTTCTTCCATAACCACATCTTCTGGAACAAGGAGCACACCGAAGCAATGGTGAAGCTCTACCGGCGGCGGTTCGAGCACTACGGCCACGGCGCCGCGGACCAGGCGATCGTCGGGCTCGGTGGCCAAGTCTTCATGGCCGACACTGAGGCGGAGGCCAAGCGCGTCTTCCGTCCCTACTTCGACAACGCACCCGTCTACGGACACGGGCCGTCGCTGGAGAGCTTCACCCGCGACACCCCGCTGACCGTCGGCACCCCGCAGCAGGTCATCGAGCGGACGCTCGGTTTCGCCGACTACGTCGGTGACTACCAGCGCCAGCTGTTCCTCGTCGACCACGCCGGGCTGCCGCTGGACCGGGTGCTGGAGCAGATCGAGATCCTCGGCACGGAGGTCGTGCCGGTGCTGCGTCGCGAGTTCGAGGCCCGTCGCCCGGCCCACGTGCCGAGCAACCCGCCGAGCCACGCGTCGCTGGTCGCGCAGGGACCGGACTCGCCGCACCGCAAGGTGATCAGCGCCACCGCCGGTCTCGAGCAGGTCACCGAGGAGGCGGCAGTATGACGCGCAAGGTTGTCGTGCTGACCGCCGGCCTCAGCCAGCCGAGCAGCACCCGGCTGCTCGCCGATCAGATCGCTGGCGCGGTGGACGCCGAAGTCAGTGCGCGTGGCGAGGCGATCGACATACAGACCTATGAACTGCGTGAATACGCAGTCGATCTCGCCACCATGATGGCAACAGCCGGTATGCCGACGGCGCGTCTCGACGAGTTGCGCCGTGCCGTCTCGGCGGCCGACGGGCTGGTCGTCGTGTCGCCGGTGTTCGCGGCGAGCTACTCGGGTGTCTTCAAGATGTTCTTCGACGCGCTCGACGCCGATGCGCTGAGCGGTATGCCGGTGATCATCGCCGCGACCGCCGGCACGCCACGGCACTCGCTGGTCCTCGATCACGCGCTGCGGCCGCTGCTGTCGCACCTGCGCGCGGTGGTGATGCCGACCGGTGTCTTCGCCGCGACTGAAGACTTCGGTGGTGGCGCGGACGGCCGCGAACTCGGCAACCGGGTGGCGCGCGCGGCGGCGGAGCTGGCCGCGCACCTCGTCTCTACCGATGGCGACGCGGTCGCCGGCTTCACGCCGACCCGAGCCGGCCGCGACTCCGGCGTCGACGTGCCGGCCGAGGTGACGCCGTTCATGACGCTGCTCGGTGGCCATTCGGGCTGAGGTGACGTGGCCTAATCTGGGGGAGTGTCAACGACCCAGCTCGGTCCCGCCGAGACCACCGAGGTGCCGCTCGCGCAGCGCGTGCGCGGGCCGGCACTGACGGCGGTCGGTGGCGCAGGAGCCCTGGTGTTGTTGCACTTTCGCGACCCGCACCAGTCGGGCTCGTGGGGGTTCTGCCCGTTCCTGGAAGTGACCGGTGCGCCGTGCCCGCTGTGCGGCGGGTTGCGCGCGATGAACGACCTGACACGCGGACACGTCACGGATGCACTGACCAGCAACGCCGCCGCGGTCTTCATCCTGGTCGCCGGCACCGCCCTGATCGTGCGGTGGTTCGTGCGCCGAGCCCGCGGTGACGTCACAGCGGTGCTGCTGACGACCCCGAAGGTCGCCACGACGATCTTCGCGGTCGCGATGGTGATCTTCACCGTCTACCGCTGGACGCCGTGGGGCCACTGGCTCTACCAGGCCTGATCACGACGCAAACGCCGAAAGGCCCGGTCACCGACTGCGGTGACCGGGCCTTTCGGTGTGTATGACGTCAGGACGCCAACCGGATGATCACGCCGATCACCGACAGCACGGTGCCGATGATGCCGCAGATGAAACCGGCCTGCACCTTGCCACGGCCGCCCAGCGCGCCGCCGGACGCGTCGATCTGAGCAAGGGCCTGACGACCCATGATGATGGCCGGGATACCGGTGAACAGACCACAACACGGGATCGACAGGATGCCGAGAATCATGATCAGGGTGGCCTTGTCGTGGTCCTGCTGCGGAGCGCCGTACGGGTTGCCGCCCTGCTCCGGGGCTCCGTACTGGGGCGAGCCGTAGGGCTGCGCGCCATACTGCGGGGTGCCGCCATATTGCGGGGTCCCGCCCTGGGGCGCGCCGTACTGGGGAGAGTTGTAGTCGGGCGTGCCGTACTGCGGGCTCCCCGAACCCTTGCCCGTGCCGTCGTCCGGCTGCTCGCCGTAGCCGCCCGGCTGATTGGGGTCGTTCGGATAGTTGGTCACAGCTGATCCTTAATATCGGGTTCGTCCGGGACGAGGGTAACGAAGGTCATGCACTTCGTCGGTCATCGGAACGCAGGCTATGACGTCATCGGTCGCCCTGTCGCTCCAACACGACGCGGACTTTGCTGCGGACTTTGCTGCGGACTTTGCTGCGGACTGACGCGGACTTCGTCGCGTGTTCACCCACCGGGCGGCGTGAATTGGGCAACTTCCCCCGCCATACCAAGGGTTTCGCTTTGGAAATCACAGGTTCGGCCGGGACAATCGACGCATGGTGTGGTTGATCTTGGCGCTGGTTATCGGTGTGGCTCTCGCAGGGACCGTCATCGGTCTTGTCGCGGTGCCGGCTCGACGGGAGGGTCGTGAGTTGCTCACGGAGCGAGCTGAGGAGATGGTCAGCTCGGTGACCGAGCGACGCGGGCGCAAGGTGGGCGCCGACTCCGACGCGGAGTGACACGCCGGGCGTTGCCGCTCGTTGCGCGGCTGCTGCACGTTCCCGGGTGACACCGCGCCCGGTTCGTTGATCCATTTGGGATGATGTCGACGTGGACTCGCTCTGGGAAATCCTTGTCATCATCACGGTCGTCGTCCTTGCCGGCCTCGCGCTGCTCGTCGGCTACCTGCGAGGTGGCGGCAAGAAGTCGGCGCCCGAGGTAGCGCCGCCGCCGCCCGCGCGCGAGGCGAAGACACGCACCGCCAATACCTACAAAGCCGGTAGTACGGCGACGATCGACACCAGCAAGGGTGCGCCGCCGAAACCGCCGGTCAAGCCCGCACCGAAACGCCCGGAGGCCGGCGCCCCGGGCGGCTCGGCCGGAACGGGAACAACCGCCACCGGCGCGAGCACGCCGACGGCCGAGCCGACCACCGAAGCCGCCGAGCCGACGACAGCGCGACAGGCGCAACAGCCGCAGCCGGCCGCCCCCGCTCCCGACGCGCCGGCCGACGCTACGGACCTGGTCGAGCCCGCTCCGGCAGAGGCCGAACCCGAGGTTGAACGTCCCGCGTCCGCTCGGGGCCGGATGACGCGACTGCGTTCGCGACTCGCCAGTTCCAACACCGCCCTCGGCAAGGGCCTGCTCACGGCACTCTCCGGCGACAAGCTCGACGACACGGTCTGGGAAGAGGTCGAGGACACCCTGCTCGGCGCCGACCTCGGGGTGGAGGCCACCACCGAGATCGTCGACGGGTTGAAACGTCGAGTACAGGTTGAGGGCGCGCCGTCCACGGAAACGCTGGAGGGCTGGCTGCACGAGGAACTGCTGGCCCAGGTCGGTCCGGACATGGACCGGCGGATCGCCGGCACCCGGGTCGGTGACCGTCCGGCCGTGATCATGGTCGTCGGCGTCAACGGCACCGGCAAGACCACCACCATCGGCAAGCTCGCCCGCGTCCTGGTCGCTGAGGACAAGGACATCATTCTCGGCGCCGCGGACACCTTCCGTGCCGCCGCTGCCGACCAGTTGGAGACATGGGGCGCCCGGGTCGGTGTGCCGACCGTGCGTTCCGACAAGGAGGGCGCCGACCCGGCTGCAGTCGCGTTCGACGCGGTCAAGGCCGGCCGCGACAACGAGGTCGACGTGGTGCTGATCGACACCGCCGGCCGCCTGCACAACAAGGTCGGCCTGATGGACGAGCTGGCCAAGGTCAAGCGGGTCATCGAGAAGCAGAGCCCGATCGACGAGTGCCTGCTCGTGCTGGACGCCACCACCGGCCAGAACGGCATGCGCCAGGCCGAGGTCTTCGCGCAGGCGGCCCAGATCACCGGTGTCGTCCTCACGAAGCTGGACGGCACCGCCAAGGGCGGCATCGTCGTACTCGTGCAGCGTGAGCTGGGCGTGCCGGTGAAGCTGGTCGGCCTCGGCGAGGGGGCCGACGACCTGGCGCCGTTCGATCCCGAAGCGTTCGTCGACGCCGTTCTCGATTGAGCCAACCCCTGCCGAGTGACGGCTCTCTCGGCGAGTGACGCCCCACGAGGACCGTCACTCGCCGAAGAAGCCGTCATTCGGGATGGTCGGGTGCGCTGGTCAGGATCGGCGGCGGGCGGCGTCGGTGGCCTGGTTGACGCGGCGGTCGGCCTGAACCTGTGGATCCGAGAGCATCCACCGCACGCCCTTGGCCCCTGCGCAGCCGGCGCCGCGCAGCAGCGCGGCACCACCGGGCGGGGTGCGGACGCCCAGCATCCGTCGCGCGTATGGCGGCAACGTCCCGATCGCGCCCGCGACCAGGCTCAGGTAGCCGGGGCGGGCGACCGGCGGCAGCGGCGGCTCCCAGAGGATGAACCGCAGGGCCGCCTGTGCTGCGGGCGTGCTCCGCAGCTCCGGCCGGTATGACGCAAGGTCCTCCCGCAGGCCCGCCACGGTCGTCGGCGCGTTGTCGAAGCCGAGTTGCATGGAGACCGACCCGATCTGGGCGACATACGTGTCGGCCTCGCCGTCGGTCAGGCTGCCGCCGCCGAATGCGCGGTAGCAGCTGAGGAAGCTGTCCGCCTCGGCCGCGTGCACCCAGGCCAGCAGACGGGGTTCGTCCGCGCGGTACTCCACACCATCGAACGTCCCGTGGACCCGCCGGTGGATGCCTCGCACGCGCGCCAACAGTCGTTGTGCGTCCGGGATCGTGCCGAACGTCGTCGTGGAGATGAAGTTGCTGGTCTGCTGCAGCCGGCCCCACGGGTCGTCCCGGTAGCTCGAGTGCTGGTCGACGCCGGCCATCGCGAGCGGGTGCAGCGACTGCAGGAGCAGCGCGCGAATGCCGGCGACGAACATCGACGCATCCAGGTGCACCCGCCAGATCGGGTCGTCGGGGGTGAACCAGCGTTCGCCCGCCTTGCCCCAGATCCCATCGGCCCGGCGGCGCGCGTCGGCACCGGCCACCTTCTCGCGCAACTGCACGGCCGCCCGGTGGCGTGCCGCGTCCCGGACGCGACGCACCGGGCCGGGCAGCACCAGTGACGTCATACAGCCAGTATGACGAGGGTTTCCGTCCTCCGGCCGCCTGCCCGCGAGTAGCGTCGCTCCGGTGAGCAAGTCGATCGAGCGTGGTGAGGCGAGCGCGCGGGCGAAAATTGCCGAACTCCTCCGTCCCGGTGAACAGGTGGTGCTGGAGACTCGTGCCTTGACGCCAGTCCGCAGCAGGGGAGGAGGGAACCCCCTGTTGATCGCAGTGACCGACAGGCGACTGCTGACGTGCGGGACCGTGAAACCGCGCTGGGCGAGCGCCTATGGCTGGGGACGGATCCGCGACCTGCAGATCCGCACGAAATGGTGGTACGTCGAGGTTTCGTTCCGGGCGATCGTCGGCGGGGGCGCAGCACGCAGCACTTTCGACTACAGCTATGACATCCGGAAGAAGGGCGCCGACCCGTTCCTCGACGAGTTGCGCATGCGCTGGACGGCACGTCATCCCGGCCACCCGATCCGGGAGGGCCGCTAGGTTCCGGGGTCTCGATACGGCCTCGCCTAGCGGCTCGCCCTACTCGACCCGCTTATGGGGCGAAACGTGCCGGTAACGCGACCTGTCAGACGCAACACAGCCGTAACACGTACGGGGTTCTGACCGAAACCGTGGATTGACAGGGTCTTTCGCATGACCTCGTTGATTCACGGACTGTCGGCCGCAGCGCCGCCGACACTCGACACCGGCAACACGGCCTGGATGCTGATCTCCGCGTCCCTCGTGCTCTTCATGACCATCCCCGGGCTCGCGCTGTTCTACGGCGGCCTCGGGCGGTCGCGCGGAGTGCTCAACATGATGATGATGTCCTTCGGGGCGCTCGGAGTCATCGGCGTCATCTACGTGCTGTGGGGCTACTCGATGTCGTTCGGGTCGCACGACCACCTCGGCGTCCTCGCCAGTCCGTTCGAATTCTTCGGGCTGTCAGGGATTTTGCCCGGCGAGCCGGGCAGCACGGTGCTGCAGGCCGGCGGCATCCCGGTGCTGGTCTTCGTGGGTTTCCAGTTCACCTTCGCCGCGATCACGGTCGCGCTGATCAGTGGTGCGATCGCCGATCGTGCGAAGTTCTCCACCTGGCTGGTCTTCTCCGGCCTGTGGGTCACGCTGGTGTATTTCCCTCTCGCACATATGGTTTGGGGCGGCGGACTGCTGTCGGGCTCCGCGGACGGCATCGCCGCGAAGCTCTTCGGCACGGTCGATGGTATGGCGAAGATCGCGCCCATCGACTTCGCCGGCGGCACCGTCGTGCACATCAACGCCGGTATGGCGGGCCTCGTCCTCGCGCTCATCCTCGGCAAGCGTGCCGGTTTCGGCACCTCCCCGATGCGGCCGCACAACGTGCCGCTGGTGATGCTGGGTTCGGGCATCCTGTGGTTCGGCTGGTACGGCTTCAACTCCGGATCCGCTTTGGGCGCCAACGAATCCGCGGCCCTGGTCTGGGTGAACACCACGGTCGCCACCTGTGCGGCGATGCTCGGCTGGCTGGTGCTGGAGAAGCTGCGGGACGGTCATGCGACCTCGGTCGGAGCGGCCTCCGGCATCGTCGCGGGCCTGGTCGCGATCACGCCCGCCTGTGGCAACGTCACGCCGCTGGGAGCGATCGGCGTCGGCCTCGTGGCCGGAGTGGCATCGGCATACGCGATCGGCCTGAAGTTCAAGCTGGGCTTCGACGATTCCCTCGACGTCGTCGGCGTCCACCTCGTCTCCGGCCTGTGGGGCACCCTGTCGCTCGGCATCTTCGCCCGCGGCACCGGCCTGGCGTATGGCGAATGGCGCCAGCTCGTCGTGCAAGCGGTGATCGTCGTCGTCGCACTCGGCTACACGGCGATCGCCACGACCGTCATCGGACTCGCCCTGAAGGCGACCATGGGCTGGCGGATCTCGGAGGAGGACGAGGCCGAGGGCATCGACCAGGCCGAGCACGCCGAGACGGCATACGACTTCGGCAGCATCTTCTCGGCCAGCCGCATCGGACATCGTCCCGAGCGACCCGCGCGGCACTCCGACAGCGACGCAGTGCGAACCCCATGACGCTCATGCTGCGTGGGCGTTGCGAGTCACACGTCTCCTGCAACGCCAACGCATCTCGAGCTTCCTGTGCGTCACCTGGACCGAAGTCTGGGAAAGTTCCCAGGAAATGGCAACACGGATGTAACACAGCGGCATGCTCCCCGGAAACGCTGCTTTGCGAAGCTGCCTCGCATGTTTTCCCTGATCCACGGGTTATCGTCCGCCGCACCGCCGACCACGCTCGACACCGGCAACACCGCCTGGATGCTGGTCTCGGCATCGCTCGTGCTCTTCATGACCATTCCCGGGCTCGCGCTGTTCTACGGCGGGCTGGGCAGGTCGCGCGGTGTCCTCAACATGATGATGATGTCGTTCGGGGCGCTGGGTGTGACCGGGATCATCTACGTGCTGTGGGGCTATTCGATGTCCTTCGGCAGTCACGATCATCTGGGGATCTTCGCCGGCCCGTTCCAGTTCTTCGGGCTGTCCGGCCTGCTCCCGGGGCAGCCGGGTGCCACCGTCCTGCACAGCGGCGGCATCCCGGTGCTGGTCGTCGTGGGCTTCGAGTTCACCTTCGCCGCGATCACGGTCGCGCTGATCAGTGGGGCGATCGCCGACCGGGTGAAGTTCTCGACCTGGATGGTCTTCTCCGGGCTCTGGGTCACGCTGGTGTACTTCCCGCTCTCCCACATGGTGTGGGGCGGCGGGATGCTGTCCGGGTCGGTGCACGGCCTGGCGTCGAAGCTCTTCGGCTCGGCGCACGGCGTCGCGGATGTCGTGCCGATCGACTACTCCGGTGGCACGGTCGTGGAGATCAACGCCGGTATGGCGGCGCTGGTCGTCGTCCTGGTCATCGGCAAGCGGGTGGGCTTCGGCAGCCAGCCGATGCGCCCGCACAACGTGCCGCTGGTGATGCTGGGCTCGGGGATCCTGTGGTTCGGCTGGTACGGCTTCAATTCCGGATCGGCTTTCGGCGCCAACGCGAGCGCGGCGCTGGTCTGGATCAACACGACCGTCGCGGCCTGTGCGGCGATGCTCGGCTGGCTGGTGCTGGAGAAATGGCGAGACGGGCACCCGACCTCGATCGGTGCGGCATCGGGCATCGTCACCGGCCTGGTGGCCATCACCCCGGCCTGCGGCAACGTCACGCCGCTCGGTGCGATCGGGATCGGCCTGGTGGCGGGCGTCCTGTCGGCATACGCGATCGGGCTGAAGTTCAAGCTCGGCTTCGACGACTCGCTCGACGTCGTCGGGGTGCACCTGGTCTCCGGGCTGTGGGGCACGATGGCGCTGGGCATCTTCGCCCGCGGCACCGGTCTGGCGTATGGCGAATGGCGCCAGCTGGTCGTGCAACTGGTCATCACCCTCGTCACGCTGGTGTATGCCGGAGTGGTCACCGGCGTCATCGCCGTCGCCCTGAAGGCGACGATGGGCTGGCGGGTGAGCGATGAGGACGAGGCAGCAGGAATCGATCTGGTCGAGCACGCGGAGACGGCGTACGACTTCGGCAGTGTCTTCTCCGCCAGCCGTCTCGGGCACCACCACCCGGAGCGACCCACCCGTCACACGAACAAGGAAGAGGTAGACGCATGAAACTCGTCACCGCAATCATCAAGCCGTTCCGGCTCGATGACGTGAAGGAAGCGCTGGAGGCCTACGGCATCACCGGTATGACGGTCAGCGAGGTCAGCGGCTACGGGCGCCAGCGTGGACACAGTGAGGTCTACCGCGGCGCCGAGTATGCCGTGGACTTCGTCCCGAAGATCCGGCTCGAGGTCGTGGTCGAGGACCTGGACGCCCGCAGCGTCGTGGACGTCATCGTCAAGACCGCGCAGACCGGCCGGATCGGGGACGGCAAGGTCTGGGTCATGCCGATCGACGACATCGTCCGCGTCCGGACGGGAGAGCACGGCGACGCCGCGCTGTAGCCGCCAGCGGGTTGAGTAGGCGGAGGAGCGCAGCGGGGGAGCCGTATCGAAACTCGCTGCGGCGGAGAGGCATCCAATCATGACGATCGACCAGGAGCGGCTCGACCTCGCCGGGACCCGCGAGTTCGCGATCCCGGGCGAGGGAGCACGGCGGCGGGAGCGGCTTGCGGCATACAACCGGCAGGTGCTCGCCGATCTATGGGAGGAGGCGACGAGCACCGCGCGGCTTCCGGAGAGCGGTGTGGCGCTCGCGATCGTCGGCGGGATCGCCCGATCCGACAGCGGACCGTTGTCGGACTTCGACTTGGTGCTGCTGCACGACGGGCGCAGCATGTCGAAGTCGGCGATCGGCGAGCTCGCCGACCGCGTTTGGTATCCGTTGTGGGACAAGGGAGTTCGGCTGGACCACAGCCTGCGCACGCCGAAGGAGTGCCGCGCCGTGGCGTCGGACGACCTGACGGCCGCAGTCGGCCTGCTCGACATCGAGATTGCGGCTGGTGACGCGCTGCTGGTCGCGCAGGTGCGGCAGAGCATCGCGCACGATTGGCGCGCCAACGCGCGCAAGCGGCTGCCGGAAGTACTGGAATCGCTACGGATCCGGCACGAACGACACGGCGATCTGGCACACGAGCTGGAGCCGGACCTGAAGGAGGCGGCCGGCGGGCTGCGGGACATGACGGTGCTGCGGGCCCTGGCGTCCAGCTGGCTGGCCGACCGGCCACACGGGCGGGTCGATGCGGCATACGACCGGCTGCTCGACGTGCGGGACGCGTTGCACCTGGTCACCGGCCGGGGCCGCGACAGGCTGAGCCGGCAGGATCAGGACGCGGTCGCGGCACTGCTCGGCGAACCCGACGCGGACGCGCTGCTCACCTCGGTGGTGCAGTCCGGGCGAACCATCTCCTACGCCCTCGACGGCACGGCCCGGCGTGCGGGTCAGTCGCAGCGTGCGCGCACCCTGCGCAGCGGGCCGCGCCGCCCGGTGCTGCACCCGCTCGGTCACGGGCTCTACCGGCACGACGGTGAGGTCGTGCTGGGCGCCCGGGAGATGCGCCGTCGCGGGCCGCTGATGCTGCTGCGTGCGGCCACCGCGGCCGCCCGGCTTGAGCTGCCGCTCGGGCCGAGCACCGTCAGCAATCTGACCCAGCCGGTGCCGCCGCTCGTCGTGCCGTGGCCGGAGGAGGTCCGGGACGCGTTCGTGGACCTGCTCGCCACCGGTGCCGGCGTGCGGCAGCTGTGGGAGACGCTCGATCTCACCGGCGTCGTCGGCGCCTGGCTGCCGGAGTGGGCGCCGGTCCGCAGCCGGCCGCAGCGCAGCCCGGTCCACCGCCACACCGTCGACCGGCACCTGGTCGAGACCGTCGTACGTGCCGGCGCCCTGCGCGACCGGGTGCAACGCGCCGACCTGCTGCTGATCGCGGCTCTGTTGCACGACATCGGCAAGATCGCCGGAGTCCACGACCACGCCATCGAAGGGGCACCGGTCGCCGGCAACATCGCCCGGCGGATGGGTTTTGCGACCGACGACGTCGAGCTCATCGAGTTGCTGGTGCGCGAGCACCTGACCGTCGTCGAGCTGGCCACCCGCCGGGATCCCGACGACCCTCGGACCGTCGCGGCGCTGGTCGCCGCCGTCGAGGAACGCCTGGACATCCTCGAGCTGCTCGTCGCGCTCACCGAGGCCGACGCGCTGGCTGCCGGTCCCAAGGCGTGGACCTCGTGGCGTGCGGACCTGGTGCAGCGGCTCGCCCAACACGCGCGTGCCGCGCTGGACGGCCGCACCCCGCGCCCGGTGGAGGCGAGCGAACCGCTTGCGCAGGACATTCGCTCCCGGGTGACGGACGGGGCGCCATACCTCGCGATCACGCCGACGCCGTCCGGCGCGACGATCGAGATCGCCGACCGGGACCGCCCGGGTCTGTTCGCCTCCTGCGCGCATCTCCTCGCGTCGTTCGGTATGACGGTGCGCGCCGCTCGCGTCCGCACGACCGACGGGATCGCGCACAACACCTGGCGGGTCGAGGCGCCGCTGGCCGACCTGCCCGACCTGGAACAGCTGACACGCGGCCTGCAGGAGGGGCGCCGCCCGCGCCGACGCGCCGGGCAGGCCGCACCGGCGGGCGCCATACCTTCTCGTGCGACGGTCGTGCCCGGGGCGTCCGATGATGCGCTCGTCATCGAGGTTCGTGCCCTCGACCGGCCCGGCCTGCTGGGCGACCTGGGCGAGACCTTCGCGGCGCAGGGGTTCGCCATCCGATCGGCGCATGTGGCGACCTACGCCGGCCAGGCAGTCGACACCTTCTATCTGACGACGACCGGCGACATCGCCGTCGCTCCGCCCGATGTGGCCCGGCTCATCGGCGCCCTGATCGACGCGTGTGATGGCGCGTGTGATCGGCGCGTGTGATCGAGGCGTCGTTCCCGGGTTAGCTCCGGCCGGAGGACGGGCCAAGGAAATGGGTTAACGACGCGAGGATGAGGGACGAATCCTCACGTCAGTTAACCTTGCAGGCGTGTTCAACAGCCTGTCCGACCGCCTGACGTCGACCTTCAAGAACCTCCGGGGAAAGGGTCGTCTCTCCGAGTCCGATATCAACGCCACGATCCGCGACATCCGGCTCGCGCTGATCGATGCCGACGTCGCGACGCCGGTGGTGCGCGAATTCACCGGCCGGGTGCGCGAGCGTGCGCTCGGCGCCGAGGTCAGCGGGGCGCTGAACCCTGGTCAGCAGGTCGTCAAGATCGTCAACGAGGAGCTCATCGAGGTCCTGGGCGGCCAGACCCGCGAGCTGCAGCTGGCCAAGCGCCCGCCGACCGTCATCATGCTGGCCGGCCTGCAGGGCTCCGGTAAGACCACGTTCGCCGGCAAGCTGGCGCGGCACCTGCGTGACAAGGGCCACTTCCCGGTGCTCGTGGCCGCAGACCTGCAGCGGCCCAATGCGGTCACTCAGCTCGAGGTCGTCGCCGACCGCGCCGGTGTGCCGTGCTTCGCGCCCGAGCGGGGCAACGAGGGCACCCATGACGCCGCGACCGGCGAGGGCACCCAGTCGTATGGCGACCCGGTGTGGGTTGCCCAGGCCGGTGTCGGTCAGGCCAAGGTGCGCCAGTACGACGTCGTCATCGTCGACACCGCCGGCCGGCTCGCGGTCGACGAGAACCTCATGCAGCAGGCCGCCGACATACGCGAAGCGATCCAGCCGGACGAGGTCCTCTTCGTCATCGACGCGATGATCGGCCAGGCCGCCATCGAGACGGCGCTCGCCTTCCAGAAGGGCGTCGACTTCACCGGTGTCGTGCTCTCCAAGCTCGACGGTGACGCCCGCGGCGGTGCGGCACTGTCGGTGGCGTCGGTGACCGGCCGGCCGATCATGTACTCCTCGATCGGTGAGCAGACCAAGGACATCGAGGTCTTCCACCCCGACCGGATGGCGTCGCGCATCCTCGACATGGGCGACATCCTCACCCTGATCGAGCAGGCCGAGAAGGCGTTCGACCGTGACCAGGCCGCCGCGATGGCGCGCAAGTTCATGGACGAGGAGGACTTCACCTTCGAGGACTTCCTGCAGCAGATGCAGGCCATCAAGAAGATGGGCAACCTCAAGGCTCTGATGGGCATGATGCCCGGCATGTCGGGGATGAAGGACCAGCTCAACGCGCTCGACGAGAAGGAGTTCGACCGCGTCGAGGCGATGGTCCGCTCGATGACACCCTTCGAGCGCACCCACCCCAAGCAGATCAACGGCTCCCGTCGGGCGCGCATCGCCGGCGGTGCCGGCACGACCGTGTCCGAGGTCAACCAGTTGCTGGAGCGGTTCGGGCAGGCGCAGAAGATGATGCGCCAGATGCGTCGTGGTGGCGGTATGCCCGGTATGCCGGGGATGCCCGCCGGCGGCGGCAAGCGCGCCAAGCAGGTGAGCAAGAAGAAGGGCAAGAGCGGCAACCCCGCCAAGCGCGCCCAGCAGGAGCAGGCCGCCGCCACCAAGGCGAGCGAAGCGCGCGACAAGGCGATGGGCAACGCGTTCGGCCAGCAGGAGGAGGAGCAGGACTTCTCGAACCTGAAGCTCCCCAAGGGCTTTGAGAAGTTCCTCGGTCCCGGCGCCGACAAGGACTGACGCGGTCAGCCGTTCGCGCCGTCGTCGACGGCGCTCGCGTCGAACTTGTAGGCGTCGGCGACGACTTGCAACGTCCATGGCCCGCGGGCGTCCGTGACGGTGATCCGGACCGGTGTCGTCCGAGCACCCGCCGAGGGGGCTCCGATCTGGTCGAACGTCACCTGTGGCACGTAGCGGTCGACCAGTGAACAGCCGGAGTTCAGTTGCCACTGTTGGAAGGTCACGGTGCGTTGGCTGCCGCAGGTGGTCCACGGTGCACGATTGTCGACCCGGATGCGGAAATGGCCGGTCGTGGTGGGCGACAGCAGACCCACGACGTTGATCTGAATGCCGCTCGTCGCGGCGGGTAGCCGGAGGGTGCCGCTGAAGGTGCCGTTCGGGTGATTCGCGGCGGCGCGAAGGGTCAGGACCTCGCCCCTGAGGGTGGGTTGCAGCGTGTGTCCCTCGCGTGAGGTCACGCTCCGCAGACTGCTGATCGTGAGGTCGTGTTGAACCTGGAAATTCCTTGTGGCGACAGGGTATTCGTCGATGGGCACCTTCTGATAGACAGCAATCGGCCAGGCGTCACGGCTGAAGTCGTTGACCGCCACCAGCGCCGTGCCGATGGCCGGAATGAGGTTCGGCCGGTTCCGGGTGCCGGCGCATTGCTTCTGGAAGAACGTGCCGTTCAGCTCGCTCGAGACGGACATGCCGACCGCCCGGTTGTCGGGGTCGCATTCCAGCGCCACCGAACCTGCGGCACCGACCGGGATGTCTTGGGCGGGGCCGGGTGCCACGTCGTGGATGGCGACCAGCTTGTAGCCCGCGGTGTATGCCGGGAAGTGTGTGCCATGTGCACGGTTGAGGCCGTTGGGGGTATGCAGCCAGTCGTTCCGCCAGCGCTGCGTGATGACGAGTGTCGCGACCGTCACCGCGATGACGAGGAGCGCGGCGACATACGTCCACCAGGGGCGACGTGGCGGTGGCGGTACGGCGCGAACGTCGGCGAGCGTGGCGCTCGCGCTGGGCGATGTTGCGAGATCGCCGAAATCCTCCAGTAGGGAACGCAATTCACCGGAGTGCGGCGATGCCCCCGGTAGCTCGTCATACGGCACGGCCCCGAGCGCTTCGGTCGTGGCGCGAGTGGTCAGGTGCAGGTCCCGCGCGATCTCACGTTCGTCGTGGCCGTCCACCACGAACAGGACCAGCGCCGCGCGCTGGCGCGGTGACAGTCGCGCCAGCGGGCGGAAGCGCGGCGCGAGTTGGGACGCGTCGCTGTCCTGGCTCGAGGTGTTGTCCCGTGCGCTGACCCTGGCCATTCGCAGCCGCGCGGTCGAGCCGGCCTGCGCGAGGTCGATGTGCTCGCGTCGCATGGCGGCGAGGACGGCGATCACCAGCTGCTCCGCCGGCTGCTGTGCTGCGGTCAGCTGGTAGGCGTCGTGGTGCAGGTCCTGGGTGCGTGCCGCGATGAACTCTTCGAGCTGCTCGTCCTGGTGGTCTCGCCCACGCATGTGATCAGCGTATGCCGCAGGTCTGCCGCACCGGGGTCAGTCGGTCGATCCGGCGCCGATCCGGTCGGTGTCGGCCACGACCTCCAGGACCCACGGTCCGCGGGCGTTCCTGACGACTATTTCGACGGGCACCCAGCCGAGGTTCGTCGCCACAACGTGCAGGTACTTCACCTGCGGCACCTGACGATCGACGAAGGAGCATTCGGTGACGAACGCCGGTGATCGTTCGGTCAGCCCCTCGCGCTCGCCGCAACTGGTCGTGGGCGGAACGCCTTCGATCCGCACCCGGAACTGACCCGTCGTCGTCGGGGAGAGCAGCCCGACCGCATGCACCAGTGGACGACCCAGGTCGCTCCTGCTGTCCGCAGGGAGCAGGAGCCTGCCTCTGAACGTGCCGTTGTGGTGCGAGGCAGTGCCTCGCAACGTCAGCACGGGGTGTTCGGACGCGTCCTGCGGTCGCGTGTTGCCGGCCGCCTCCCTGCGGACCTTGTTGAGAGTCAGGTCGTGTTGGACCTCGAAATCCTTTGTGGCGACCGGGTATTCGCTGAGGGGTATCTTCCGGTACACAGCGATCGGCTCCGTGTCCCGTGTGCCGCCGAGCACCATCGCGGAGGCTCTTCCCTCGACCTGGGTGAGCCGTGCGCGGGTTGCCGACTGCGGGCACGAGTCGCCCTCGTCGCGTTCCGATGCCGCGCTCTGCACGGACAGCCGCACCGTCGGATCCACGACCCCGCAGGGGAGTGCGACCGCGCCCCTTGCGCCGGTCGTCACGTCCTGCGCGATGCCGGGCACCATGTCGCGGATGTCGACCAGCTGGTAGCCCTGGAGGTATGTCGGGAAGTGCGTGCCGTGCGCATGGTTGAGGCCGTCGGGCGTCCTCAGCCAGTCGTTGTGCCAGCCCTGGGTGACGATGACGCAGGTCACGGTGAGCGCGATGACCAGGAGTGAGGCGACATACGTCCACCACGGACGGCGCGGTGCAGGCGGAGTGGCATCGATGTCATGGATCGTCGTGGTGGCGCTCGGCGAGGTTGCGAGGTCGCCGAAATCCTCCAGCAGCGAACGCAATTCGCCCGGCTGGCGGGGGAGTTGGGTGTAGGGGATCGAGCGGAGCGTGTCCGTCGTGGTTCGGGAGGAGAGCTGCAACGCGCGAGTGATCGCCCGCTCGTCATACCCCGCGACGACCTGCAACAGGAGCGCGGCGCGTTGCCGCGGTGACAGCCGAACCAGCGGTCGGAACCGCTCCGGCGGTGGTGGATCCCCGGTGTCTGCGGTCGGACGGTCGTCCCTCGCGGCGATCCGCGCCATCTGCAGGAACGCGATGGCGCCGGCACGTGACAGGTCGACGTGCTGGCGTCGCAGGTCGCTGAGCACGGCGACCACGAGCCGCTCCGCGGACTCCTGACCCGCGGTCAGCTGATAGGCGTCGTGGTGCAGGTCCTGCGTCCGGGCGCTGATGAATGCCCTGAGTCCGGCATCTTGTTCTTCGCGCCCCCGCATGCCCGCCAGGATATGTCGCCCGGGCCGCCGGCGCCCCACGTGAGCTGCAGACTCGGCACTCGTGCGGGAACCATCGGCCCGGCGACATACGTCTATGGCAAGACCTTGCGGACGAGTCACGACCTCGTGTCGAAACGTCCGCAGATGGGTGAATTCCACTGTGCAGCAGACAGATTCAGGGGAACCAGGTGAAGAAGCTAGTTGGCAGCACCGTCGCCGGCGTGTGTGGCACGGCGATGATCATCGGGGGTATGACGCTCGCTCAGACGCCCGCCCATGCCGACGGCAACTGCCACGCGTATGGCGTGACGACCGCCAGCGCGAACCGGGCGATCACTGCCGCGTGCGACGAGGTGGCGAAGGGGACGCCATACTCCTGGGCAGGCGGACACCAGCCGAAGCCGGGCCCCTCGACCGGCGTCATCCACGACAGGGGCGATGCACGTTTCGACGACCGGGCCCGGGTCGGCCTGGATTGTTCCGGTTTGGTTCGCTGGGCGTGGTTCCAAGCGACCGGAACGGATTTCGGGGCGGGCGGTACGGCGGTCATGCCTGCGGAGCTCACCGCACACGGCTTCATCCGCACCGGCGGCACGATCCCGACCCGGCCGGGAGACATCCTCGTCTACCCGGGCCACACGGCGATCTACCTCGGTGCGGGCCTGATGGTGCAGGCCGCGAATCACGATGCCGGACTCAACGTCGCGGGCCTGGCCAGTGAGCCGCGGCCGGTGACCGGGGTCTTCCGGTACGGCGGGGGACCGAAGCCGCAGCCGACGCCGGAGCGGCAACCGACCCACACGGCACCACCCGAGCCGGAGCCCGCGCCGACGACCAGGCCGACGACCAGGCCGACGACCAGGCCGACGACGAAGCCGAAGACCAAGCCGGCGGCGAAGCCGAAGACCAAGACGACGGCGAAGCCGAGGACCAAGCCGAAGACCCGGCCGAAGACCTGGCCGACGTACCAGAGCGTGCGGGCGGACGCACCGACCTATCTGGTGCCGGTCGCGTGGCACCAGGTCGGTGTGCTGCACCGGGGGAAGCGCCACTTCGCCTGCCAGGTCCTGAGTGTCGGGCACTCGTTCCGCGGCAAGCACAGCAACTGGTGGCTCCGGACGGATGACACCTCCGGCAACCAGAACGTGTGGGTGAGTGCGACCTATCTCAGCGGCGGTGTCACCGGCGGCCGGGTGGTCGGCGTGCCGACGTGCTGACGTCAGGCGCGACAACGCGATGTATGCCGCACACGCCCTGCGCGTGCACCCGATGGACACGATTCTGCGGCTAGGGTCGGAGCCATGGCGATCGACGCACCCGTGTTGCACGTGACCGGCCGCATCCTGGTCGGCGCCGACGATGTTCGCGATGAGATGTGGGTGATCGACGGGCGGGTCAGCTGGTCCGCGCCACAGGTCACCGAAAACGTCGAGTCCGTGCAGGGGTTCGTGCTCCCCGGACTCGTCGACGCACATTGCCACGTCGGGCTCGAGGCACATGGTGGTGTCGACAAGGAGACGACCGAGCAGCACGCGGTCAGTGAGCGAGAGGCCGGCGCACTGTTGTTGCGTGATGCGGGCTCGCCGGTCGACACGCACTGGATCGACGACCGCGACGACTTGCCGCGGATCATCCGCGCCGGGCGGCACATCGCTCGAACCAAGCGCTACATCCGCAACTTCGCGCACGAGATCGAGCCCGAGGACCTCGTGGCCTATGTACGGCAGGAGGCGCGCCGGGGTGACGGCTGGGTCAAGCTCGTCGGTGACTGGATCGACCGCGACCGCGGTGACCTCGCACCGTGCTGGCCGCGCGAAGCCCTCAAGGCCGCGATCGATGTCGCGCATGAAGAGGGTGCACGCGTGACGGCGCACTGCTTCGGTGAGGAGTCACTGCTCGACTTCGCCGCAGCGGGCACGGACTGCATCGAGCACGCCACCGGGCTGCTGCCGGAGTCGATCGATCTGTTTGCCCAGCAAGGTATTTCGATCGTGCCGACATTGGTCAACATCGAGAACTTCCCGAAGTTCGCCGAGGCCGGTGAGGCGAAGTTCCCGTCATACGGCGCGCACATGCGTGACCTCTACGCACGCCGGTTCGACACGATCGCAGCCGCGCACGAAGCGGGCGTGCCGATCTGGGTCGGCACCGACGCCGGCGGTCAACTGCCGCACGGTCTGGCCGCGGCCGAGGTCGCCGAGCTGACTCGCGCCGGCATGAGCAACCTGGAGGCGATCAGCGCCGCCACGTGGGGCGCCAGGGAGTGGCTCGGCCGGCCCGGTCTCGACGAGGGGGAGAGCGCCGACTTCGTTGTCTACCAGTCCGATCCACGCGATGATGTCGGCGTGCTGGCGGACCCGCAGCGGATCGTGTTGCGCGGTCGGCAGGTGTGAAGTCGCGCGTGTGTGATCGACGAACCGCCGGCCCTGGAAGGATGGACACGTGAGTTGGCGCCTTCCCCCGTTGCGATCGTCCGGCCGGCGTGTATGGGTGCACACGGTGCGACGCGAGGACGTTGCGTCATACCGATCGGCGGTGCAGCAGTCGGCGGCCCGCATCGGAGTCTGGAACCCCGTCAACCCCGACGACATCAGTTGGCACCTGGATCGGCAGAGCGAGGAGCACCGCACGTTCCTGATCCATGCGACCGATCCCGAGGGCAGCCACGGCATCGTCGGAAAGGTCAACGTCACCAACGTTGTTCGCGGTCGCTTCCAGAACGGCGTGCTCGGGTATGACGCCTACGACCCGTATGTCGGCAGGGGTCTCTTCGCCGACGGACTGCGTCAGATCATCAACCTCGCGTTCGCCGGAGCGCCGCAGGGGATGGGCTTGCACCGGCTCGAAGCGAACGTCCGGCCGGGCAACTCGACCTCCGCTGGCCTGCTGCGGTCACTCGGCTTCCGGCGCGAAGGGCTCGTCCGGGACATGCTGTGGCTGCCGGGTGCGGAGGGCACGGCGTGGCGCGATCACGTGGTGCATGCCGTGACGCGGGACGAGTGGCCGGCTCCGGCATACGCACCGCATCGACCGACCCGGGTCGCCGTGCTCGTCGAGGGCCTGCCCGGGTCGGGACGGTCGATCCTGGCGCCGCGGGTGGCGACCGAGCTCGGGATTCCGCTCTTCAGCGGCGAGACCCTGACGGCGGGGCCGGGAACGGCCGATGACGTGCTGTGGGCGGTGCTGGCCGCATCGCCGGTCGGGGGAGTCGTCGAGCACAGCTGGACCACCGACCAGCACGACGCCGTCGCGGCCGGGCTGCGGAAGGCCGGCTTCGACCCGTCGGTCGTCCCGCACGTCTGGTGCGACGCTCCGGCCGGGCTCGCCCGAAGCCGAACCCTTGCACAGCCGAACACCACACTGCCGGAAGACGATTGGATCGCGCTGGTGGCGACGTGTCGACCGCTCCCGTTCGGCACTCCGCTCGCGGTGGACGGTGGCCGCCCGGTGGACAGCCGCACGGTCACGCGGGTGGCCCTGCACGCACGGACGATCTTCGTCTAGCGCGGCGCTACCGGCTGCTGCTGGGTGATGCAGTGGATGCCGCCGCCCCGTGCGAAGAGCGGTCGCGCGTCGACGGTGACCACACGGCGGCCCGGGTAGGCATCCGCGAGGACCGCTACCGCTTCCTCGTCATTCGCATCGCCGAACGAGCACGCGATCACACCGTCGTTGACGACGAGGTGGTTGAGGTAGCTGTAGTCGACCGGCCCCTCGTCGTCCTCGATCACGACCGGAGCGGGCACCTTGCGGATGTCCCAGCTGCGTCCCGCGGCATCGGTCGTGTCGCGCAGGGCATGCTCGATCTCTTGCATGACAGTGTGATCCGGGTGGTCGGGGTTGCGCTGGTCGTGCAGCAGCAGCACGCCGGGGGAGGGTATGGCGGCGACGATGTCGACATGGCCGCGGGTGCCGAAGCGCTGGGAGTCACGGGTCAGTCCGCGCGGCAGCCACACCACGTGAGTGGCGCCGATGGTCCGTGCCAGCTCGGCCTCGATGTCCGCCTTCGATGCGTCGGGATTGCGGCCCGGGTCGAGCTGCACGGTCTCGGTGACCAGCACCGTGCCCTCGCCGTCGACGTGAAATCCGCCGCCCTCATTGACGATTGACGACTTGATGCGGGTGACGCCCACCTGCTCCAGGACGTATGACGCCA
This sequence comes from Flexivirga sp., assembly GCF_035551235.1. Taxonomy (GTDB): domain Bacteria; phylum Actinomycetota; class Actinomycetes; order Actinomycetales; family Dermatophilaceae; genus Flexivirga. The sequence goes on from NZ_DASZNO010000029.1 coordinate 28,863, forward strand.
CCTTCGCATCGTTGTCCCAGGTGGCCCAGTCCTGCGCACCCCAGCCGTTGAAGGTCCAGTCGACGCCGGCGAGGGCGCCGTCGGCATGGACGAAGGTCGGGCCGATGTCGCGCATCCAGGCGTCGTCGAGCGGTGTGTGCACGATGTCGACCTCCGCCGACAGGTAGCGGCGCGCGACCTCCTCATCGGCCGGGTCGACGACCATGGTGACCGGCTCGAACTCCAGCGCCGCGTGCGCGACCGCGGCCCAGGTGGAACGCGCTTCGTCCGCTTCGGCCGGAGTGTCTCCCAGCGTGTAGCCCTGGGACGGGAACGCCATCCAGATGCGCTCTTGCGGGGCGGTCTCACTCGGCATACGGGGACCCGGGCGCTGCCCGTCAGCCGAGTCCTTCGTTCCCTCGCTGCGCTCGCTCATGCGCCAACATTCCCATATCCCAACTCTCACCTGCCGACAGGACACAAAACACACCGAGAGGACACGAGAATCAGGGCGTAAACGCCCAGTTTTCGTGTCCTCCCGGTGTTCTGGTGTCCTCTCGGTGAGGAGGTGTGCCGTGTCGGGTCAGGCGGCGGGTTCTGCCGAACCGTCCTCGGCCGGCGCGACCTGCTCGGACTGGCGCAGGTCCTCGCGAGTGTTCGGCTGCTTCATCCGCAGCGCCTGCTCGGTCAGGTAGCGCACGTAGGCGTAGTTGGTGAAGAAGCCGGGCAGGTAGTCACCCAGCGCGGTCACCGTCAGCACCTCACGCGCCGCCTCGTAACGTGCGGTCGCGTGCTCGTCGAGACCGCGCGTCAGCTTGGTCATCTCCTCGTCGATCACCCGGTCCAGCAGCTCACGGGTGACGTGCGGACCTTCGGCCAACTGCGACTCGTGATGCAGCCACTGCCACAACTGAGCACGCGAGATCTCAACGGTTGCAGCGTCTTCCATCAAGTTGTCGATGGTGATGGCGCCCTTGCCGTCGACCCACGCTGCCAGGTAGCGCAGCGCCACCGACACATTGGTGCGAACGCCGTGCAGGCTGATCGTCTGCTGCACGCCCTCGAGCGAGATGAGGTCGCGCGCCGTGACGTTCACCGCCTGGCGCAGCGAGCGCTGGTCGGTGCGGTCACCCAGGATGCTGCGGTATGCCGCCAGGCAGGTCTCCACCAGTGCCGGATGCGCCACCCAGGAGCCGTCGAAGCCCTCGGTCGCCTCGCGCTGCTTCTCGGCGGTGACCTGCGCCAGCGCGCGGTGCCGGGTCTCCTCGTCCTGACCGGTCGGGTTGACCGCCGCCGGACCGCCGATCGCGTAGGCCCACCGCTTGTGGCAGGTGGCCACCAGCAGCTGGGTCAGCGACCGCAGGATCGGCGTGGTCATGGTGATCTTCTCGCGGTCGGGCAGCACGAACTCGTCGCCGCGGTGCGCGAAGGTGCGCACGTAGCTGAAGATGTAGTCCCAGCGGCCGGCGTTCAACCCGCTGCAGTGCGAACGCAATTCGTAGAGGATCTCGTCCATCTCGAATGCCGCGGGCAACGTCTCGATCAGCACCGTCGCACGGATGGTGCCCTGCGGTATGCCGAGCTCGCGCTGCGCGAGGACGAACACGTCGTTCCACAACCGCGCCTCGAGGTGCGACTCGATCTTCGGCAGGTAGAAGTAGGGACCCGCGCCGTTCTCGATCAGCTGCTTCGCGTTGTGGAAGAAGTAGAGACCGAAATCGAACAGCGACGCGGAGATCGGCCGGCCGTCGATGGTGATGTGCTTCTCGCACAGGTGCCACCCGCGCGGTCGCATGATGATCGTCGGGCCGTCACCGTCGGTGGTCAGCGTTGCGCCGTCCGAGGACTTGTAGCTGAGGTCGCCGCGGATGGCGTCATACAACGTGATCTGACCATCGATGATGTTCTGCCAGGACGGAGCGACACCGTCCTCCAGGTCGGCCAGCCAGGCCGAGGCACCGGAGTTCATCGCGTGCGCCGCGGTGCTGGGGGAGGCCGGCGCGATCAGCTCGCAGCGCCGGTCGGCGAGACCGGGCGCGGGCGCCGCGACCTTCCAGGTCGGGTCGGCGCGGATCGCCGCCGTCTCCGGCAGGAAGTCCACGGTGGCACCGGCGTCGATCTCCTTGGCGCGGCGGCGCCGCTCGGCCAGGAGCTCGGCGCGGCGACCCGCGAAGGCGCCGTCGAGTGTGGCTACGAAGGCAAGAGCTTCCGGGGTCACAATCTGGTCGAAGCGTGGGTGCTTGGTGCCGTGCACCACTGGAGTGCCGTGCGTGTCACACATGACAGGTGTCCTTTCCGGGTTGCGAATTGCCTTGCAGTTGCTGGTATTCGGGGTTGAGCGTGGTCTTGAAACGAATGAGGGTTTACCCGGGCCTGCGCAGCCGGAGCCAGGTGACTGCGCAGACCCGGGTAAGTAGGGGTGATCAGCCGTCAGGCCGATCGGGCGAAGCGGATGATCAGAACTGAGCCGCTTCGGTGGAGTCCTTCAGCGCGGTGGTGGCGCTGTCGGGGTTCAGTGCGGTGGAGACCAGGTCGAAGTAACCGGTGCCGACCTCGCGCTGGTGCTTGGTCGCGGTGTAGCCGCGCTCCTCGCTGGCGAACTCCTGCTCCTGCAGCTTCACGTAGGCTGACATCTGCTCACGGGCGTAACCGTGGGCCAGGTCGAACATCGAGTAGTTCAGGGCGTGGAAGCCGGCCAGGGTGATGAACTGGAACTTGAAGCCCATGGCGCCCAGCTCGCGCTGGAACTTGGCGATGGTGTCGTCGTCGAGGTGCTTCTTCCAGTTGAACGACGGGCTGCAGTTGTAGGCCAGCATCTGGTCCGGGAAGTCCTTGTGCACGGCGTCCGCGAACTTCTTGGCCAGCTCGAGGTCCGGGGTGCCGGTCTCCATCCAGATGAGGTCGGCGTACTCGGCATACGCCTTCGCACGGGCGATGCAGGGCTCGATGCCGTTGCGGACCTTGTAGAAGCCCTCCGAGGTGCGCTCACCGGTGAGGAACTCGCGGTCACGCTCGTCGACGTCGGTGGTCAGCAGGGTCGCGGCCTCGGCGTCCGTGCGGGCGATGACGACCGACGGGGTGCCGGAGACATCGGCTGCCAGCCGCGCGGCGTTCAGGGTGCGGACGTGCTGCTGGGTCGGGATCAGCACCTTGCCACCGAGGTGGCCGCACTTCTTCTCCGAGGCCAGCTGGTCCTCCCAGTGCACACCGGCGGCGCCGGAGGCGATCATGTTCTTCATCAGCTCGAACGCGTTCAGCGGGCCACCGAAGCCGGCCTCGGCATCCGCGACGATCGGGACGATCCACTCGTCGACGGTCTTGATGCCCTCGGAGAACTCGATCTGGTCGGCACGCATCAGTGCGTTGTTGATGCGGCGCACGACGGCCGGGACCGAGTTGGCCGGGTAGAGCGACTGGTCGGGGTAGGTCTGGCCCGCGAGGTTCGCGTCACCGGCGACCTGCCACCCGGACAGGTAGATGGCCTTCAGGCCCGCCTTGACCTGCTGCACCGCCTGGTTGCCGGTCAGCGCGCCCAGCGCGTTGACGTAGTCCTCGGAGTGCAGCTTGTCCCACAGCTGCTCGGCGCCGCGCTTGGCGAGGGTGAACTCCTCCTGGACCGAGCCGCGCAGCTTGACGACGTCGCCGGCGGTGTAGTCGCGCTTGACGCCGGCCCAGCGGGGGTTGCTGTGCCAGTCGTTCTGCAGGGCAGTCTCCTGCTCGGTGGTGCTCGGCTGCTGCTCGGTGCTCATAGCTCCTGCGGTCCTTTCCCAAATGCGGTGCTTTCGATGAACCCAACTCTGGGGTAACCACAACCTCGAACAACAGCAGGTTTCGGATAAAAAAACGCGAATTTTGCGATAGTGTCTCCCCATGGCCCGAGTTTCACCGACCAAGTCCGCTGATCGTGGTGTCAAAAAGGCGTCTTCTGTGACCCCCGCCACACGAAAATCCGATCCGGGGCGACTGACCAACCCCGAGGTGAAGACCACGGTGAAGGAGGTCTCCAACGCTCCCGATGCCCTGACGATCGGCCGTCGCGTGCGACACGTGCGGCAGGAGGCCGGGCGCACGCTCGGCGACGTCGCCGAGGCGGTCGGTATGTCGACCTCCGCCCTGTCGCTGATCGAGAACGGCAAGCGCGAGCCGCGCCTCTCGGTCGTGTCGGCCCTTGCGGCGGAGTTGGACACGCCGCTCGCCGACCTCCTGTCGACAGCGCCGCCGAGCCGGCGCGCGGCACTGGAGATCCGGCTCGAGCGTGCGCAACGCCTGCCGTCATACGAGTCACTGGGGCTGCCGCGCGTGAAGGTCAGCCCGCGCCTGCCGACCGAGGCTTTGGAGGCGCTGGTCGGGATGCACGAGGCGATGGCGTCCGCGCGCGCCGACAGTGCCGCGACACCCGAGCACGCCCGTCGCGCGAATGCGCAGCTGCGCGAGCGCATGCGGGCGGCGGACAACTACTTCGGTGACATCGAGGAGGAGGCCGGCAAACTCCTCGGCGCCATCCATCACCCGGGAGGTCCGATCAGTCGGGCCGCGGTCGACCGCATCGCCGGGCACCTGGGGTACAAGCTGGTGCACACCTCCGACCTGCCCGGCTCCACGCGCACGGTCACTGACCTGCACAACCGACGCATCTACCTGCCGCAACCCGAAGCGGGACAACATGATTCGCGGTCGTTGGCCTTGCACGCGGTCGGCCATCTCATCCTCGGTCACCAGCCACCGGCCGACTACGCGGAGTTCCTGTCCCAGCGTGTCGAGATCAACTATTTCGCCGCCGCGCTGCTGATGCCGGAGGGCGAGACCGTCGACTTCCTGCGGCGTGCCAAGGCCGAGAAGGACATCGCGATTGAGGACCTGCGCGATGCCTACGCCGTGTCCTACGAGACCGCAGCACACCGCTTCACCAACCTGGCGACGCGGCACCTGGGGCTGCCCGTGCACTTCATGCGGATCAGCCAGGACGGTGTCGTCTACAAGGCGTACGAGAACGACGGCGTGCGCTTCCCGACCGATCCGATGGGCGCCATCGAGGGGCAGCGCGTATGCCGCTCCTGGACCGCCCGCCGCGTGTTCGAGCAGCCGGACCTGTCGCAGGCCTATCAGGCCTACACCGACACCCGCTCCGGCACGTACTGGTGCACCGCCGTCATCGACCGCACCCGGGACGGGCTCTTCGCGGTCAACGTCGGCGTGCCCTACCAGCACGTGAAGTGGATGCGCGGACGCGAGACCACCGAGCGTGCGGTGTCCCGATGCCCCGACCCGAGCTGCTGCAATCAGCCGCCGGACGGTCTGGCGGAGCGCTGGTCCGGCCTGGCCTGGCCGTCGGCGCGAGTCCATTCGCATCTGCTCGCCGCCATGCCGCCCGGTGTCTTCCCGGGCGTCGACGACACCGAGGTCTACCGCTTCCTGGATCGGCACGCGTCGTCGTCCAGCTGAAGCTCCGTGCATAAGTGGCAACGGTCGCTGGAACGGGACGGCTTTTCGGGTGCGTCAGCCGCCGAGGTCGTGCACCAGTTCGTTCGCCGACTTCCGCGTGAGGGCGCCGATCACCCGAATGTTCCCGCCGGCGATCGGCTCCACGACCTCGGGGGCGGTCAGCAGACGACCCGTGGACGGCGATCCCACGACGACGGCGAGCTTGTTCTGTGGGGAGGACCTTCTGCTCATCGTCGTGGTCAGCGACTTGAACCTGCGCGCGTCCTGGGGCCCGAGCCCGATGTTCACCGACCACTGCGGCTGTGAGGTCGCCTCAACCGACCGCAACGTCGTCACCGTCAACGCCGGCTTGGCGAGATGCAGGCAGGTCTTGGCCGTGGGGTCCTCGATCATCGTGGCGCTGTGGGCGGGGCAGTTGCCCTGTGTCTCCGAGCGGACCGGCAGGAACTCCAGGGGCGCGGCGGGATGGATGGGCGGGCGGCTGTTTGCAGCAGCCGATGATGACTGACTGCCCACTGCTGCCGATGAGTTGCCGGGGTCGCTGCTCGGGTCGGTGATCTGCCGGCTCCCGCCGCTGCACGAACTCAGCGAAACGGCCAGCCCCACTGCGGCCGCCAGGACGACATTGCGACGGTTGCGGTGGGGGAGCACGCGCTGAGCATCACCGACACGCAGTGCCGTGTCAACGACGCCGCGCCGGCGGACGTCGTTCACACGGTGGTCGAGTGGTGAACTCGGCCGGGCGACGTCAGCCGGCGAGGTGATCCCACTGGGTGCGCAGCTGCGACCAGGGACCGATCGCGGTCACGGTGCCGTCGACCAGCACGACGACCCGGTCGGCCTGGGCGAGCGCGGCGCGCTTGGACGTTGCGCCGATCACCGTGGTGTGCCGCTCGCGCAGCGCCGCCCACAACTCGATCTCGGTGCTCGCGTCGAGTGCGCTCGAGACGTCGTCCGCGAGCAACAGCTCACTCTCGGTCGCCAGCGCGCGAGCCAGGGCCAAGCGCTGGACCTGCCCACCGGACAGTCGCACGCCGCGGTGACCGATCACCGAATCGGCACCACCTGCAGCGTCCACGTCGGGCGTCAGCCGGGCGGTCGCGACCGGCTCCTCGAAGGGCCGGTCGTGGCCCAGTTGGACGTTGTCGGCGAAGGTGCCCGACAGCACCCGGGGCACCTGTGCGACATGCGCGATCTGCGCCGGGCGCATGAACGCTTGCGCGTCGGCGACCTCCTCGTGATTCCACTGCAGGGACCCGCTGTGTGACAGCAGTCCCGCGAGTGAGCTCAGCAGACTCGACTTGCCGGAGCCGATCTGCCCCAAGAGGAGCACGAACTCCCCGCGCCGGACGGTCAGGTCGACATCGGCGACGCCGATCGTGCCGTCGTCGTGTATGGCGGAGAAGTCGCGAATCGTCAGCTCTTGCAACGGATTACGAGCGACCTTCGGCGGCGCCGGTGCTGTGCCCTCCAGCAGGTTGATGTCGGGGGACAGGCTGACCAGATCGACGCCACCGGCGAAGCGACTCGTCGCCTTCTGCCAGGCACGCGCTCCGGGCGCCTCGGTGACGACGGAGCCGGCGACCCGGCCGAACCAGTCGAAACCGCTGACGGCATTCGCCACCAGAATGGCGGTGGCCAGGCCCCAGACACCCTCGAGGAAGGCGGCCCACGCCACCACGACACCGACCTGCACCAGGATGATCGGCACACCGTCGAGGATCGCCCGAACGCGGTGCTCGGAGATCGCGGCGTCGACCCGGCCACCGTCGACGCGCTGCAGGTGCTGATGCACCTCCGGGGTGCGGGAGGCCAGCTTGACCGTGCGCGCCGACTCCAGGGCGGACACGAGCGCACGGCCGAAGTTGGCACGGGACTCCGACGCCTTGGCGGCCGAGCGACCGGCGATCGGCCGGCCGGCCGACGAGGCAACGGCGGCACCGACCATCACACCGAGCAGCACGAGGCCGGCGAGCACGGTGCCACTGATGATCGCGGTCACCGCGGCGATCAGCAGACCATTGATGAAGTCGACCCAGCGGTCGGCATACATCGCGAACCGGTCGGAGTCGAGCGCGCGACCCATGACCTCGCCGGGCGGCGTCTTTGCCAGCCGGTGACCGCGGGTCTGGCCGATGAGCACCGACATCCGGGTGCGGAGCAGCACCTCGACCCACCAGCGCGGATAGCGCCGGATGGCCTCGGACAACATCACCGGCCCGGCGAGCAGGCTGAGCACCAGCAGGACGCCGAGGGTGGTGGGGGTGTGGCCGGCCTTGAGGTCCTCGACGGCGTTGCCCCAGACGAGCCCGGTGATCGCACCGAGCGAACCCAGCAGCGCCGAGCCGAGGAAGAGACCGATGGCGGTCGCGCCCCACCGTGGGGTGATCCGCAGGGCGTGCGCGATGCCGCGTGCCAGGGACGGGCCATGGCCCGGGTCGTCGATCTCCGGCGCAGGACCGGTGCGTCGACGCCCGCCGACCTGCTCGCCGTGCGCATGTTGCTCGGCGAGTTCCTGCTCGTGCTCCTCGACCTCGTGCGCGGCGGATGCCTCGAGCAGCGACCGGAAGGGTCCTTCGACGGTCGCGAGCGTCTCCCGCGGGCCGCTCTGCACGAGCCGGCCGCGGTCGAGCACCGCGACCTGGTCGGCTCGCGCGATGGTGCTCAGCCGGTGTGCGACGAGCACACCGGTGCGCCCGGCCAGCAGGTGCTCGGCGGCCGACACCACACGTCGCTCGGTCAACGGATCCATGCGGGCGGTCGCCTCGTCGAGGACGACGACGCGCACATCGCGCACGAGCAGCCGGGCGAACGCGACCAGTTGCTCCTCACCGGCGGACAGCGACGTGCCACTGGCACCGAGCACGGTGTCGAGCCCGTCCGGAAGTCCCTCGACCCAGTCGGTCAGGCCGAGGCGGTCGACCGCCGCCACGATCGTCTCGCGCGGGATGTCGGCGAAGAGTGCGATGTTCTCGGCGAGGGTGCCGACCAGCAACTCGGTGCGCTGCGTGACGACACCGACCGAGGACCGCAACTGCGCCAGGTCGAGCGTGGTCACGTCGGCATCGCCGAGGAAGACCATGCCGGGTGGCGGCTCGACGGCACGGGAGAGGAGCGACGCCAGCGTCGACTTACCCGAACCGGTACGCCCGACGAGCGCGACGGTGTGGCCCGCGGGCACAGTCAGGCTCAACTCCCGGAGTGCGAACGAGCCCTCGTCATAACTGAATTCGAGGTTTTCGAGCCGTATGTCGAGAGACTTCTGCGGCAGGGCCGCACCGCCGACCGGCTCCGGCTCGACCGACAGCATCTGGCGCAGTCGGATGAGTGCGCCGATGCCGGTCTGCAGGTCGGGCAGGTGCCGTGCGGTCATGTCGATCTGACCGACGAACGTCGTGGTGACGAGGAACAGCGTGACGACGGCAGCGATCGACATACCGCCGCTGGACACGAGGGCGATGCCGACCAGGCCGACCGCCGCCAGCAGGCCGTGCAACAGCACGCTGGCGCGCAGGGTCAGCATCCACTCCAGGTCGAGGACGCTCTTGAACCGCTCGTGGATGGTCGCGGAGAGGCGGGCGAGCCGGGCGATCGCGAACGGCTGGCCGAAACTGGTGCGCAGGTCGTCGGCTCCGGCGATGCTCTCCTCGAGCGCGGCGGCGTGATCGGTCCAGGAGATCTCCTCGGCGACCTTGCGCCGGGCGAGCTCGCCGAGCTTGGGCTTGATCACCAGGAAGGTGACGCTGGCAATGGCGGGGAAGAGCAACCATGCCGGCCACCAGGTGAAGCCCGCGATGAGCCACATCGGAACGAGCGCCACGAGCGTCTGCAGCAGGCGCCATACCTGCTGGCGCAGCAGGGTGCCGACCTCGTGCGTGTCGTCGTCGACGCGGTCGAGGACTTCGCCGACTGCCTGCTCGGACAACGCCGAAAGTGGTTGGTGCAGAGCGGCATCCAGCAGATCGGCGCGGAGCGCGCCCTCGGCGCGGTCGATGATGGAGGCCCAGAAGTAGCGACCGACAGTGTCCAGCACCGCGCCACCGACCACGCACAGTGCCAGCAGGATCACCAGCGTGCTCGTCGGGTGGGCGGCCAGTCGGCCGGCGACGACCGTCCCCATCGTTTGTGCGATGGTGCCGATGGCGAGCACTGCCAGGGTGAACGTTGTCGGTATGCCGGCCAGCCGCCGCCAGCCGAGCTGGCGACGGTGATCCTGTGGGGGAGTGGCCGACGGCTGGGTGACGGTGCCGTCGGCGGCACGAGAGGCGGTGGTGGTCATCGTTGATCCACGCTACGCGGATGGACCGACAATCGCATTTTGATTTTCGACCCTTCGAGACGCCCGCTCGTACCTCACGGTCTCCTCAGGGATCTTCGGTCGAGACGCCCGCTCGTACCTCACGGTCTCCTCAGGGATCTCCCGTCCAGATATATGAAGAAGGGCGCGAAACCGGCCGCCATACGGTCGATTTCGCGCCCCTTCAAGCGGACTTGAGGAAGGTCAGCCCTTCAGGTCCTCCAGCGAGTCGATCTTCATGTACTTCGGCACCGCGATCGTCAGCGGAGCGCTGTCGTACCACTTGACGATCTTGGTCAGGTCCTTGCCGTACTTGGCCCAGTACGTCTTGTGCGTGGCCGGCAACCAGCTGTCGAGGTAGAGATCGACGTCGCCCTTGGACAGGCCGACGTAAACCGGGCCGGCGTCGGAGACCTGAGTCATCTTGACTGTGTATCCCTTGCCCTCGAGGATCTTCTTCCACAGGTGGGTGGTGGCGACGTCCTCGTCCCAGTTGATGTAGCCGATGTTGATCGACTTCTTGCCGGCCTTGGCGGTGACACCCTTCGACAGGCCGTCGACGAAGGACTTGTTCGTCTTCAGCCAGGCGTCGACGCCGGCTGCCGGATCGTCCTTGTGCTTGCGGAGCACCAGCTCTTCCAAGGGCGCCAGGGTGGCGTCGGTCATGTGGAAGTTCTTGACCATCGCGTTGACCTCGGGGAAGTCCGTCGCGAAGCTCTTGGTGCCGATTGCGTAGATGCCGTCCGGTTTGCCCATCGCTCCCTTCGGGTCCTTGAGGTCCTTGATCGGGAACGCGCTGTAGGCCCAGTGTGGGCGCCACAGGGTCACGATGATCGGCTTCTTGGCGTCGGTCGCCTTCTTGAGGGCCGCCAGCATCGATGCCGTCGTCGAGGTCTGCAGCGTCCAGTCGGTCAGGCCGTAGGCCTTCAGCATGCGCTGCGTCGCCATGGTCAGCCCTGCGCCGGGTTCGATGCCGATGATCTTGTGGCCGACCTCGGCACCCACACCGCTGCCGCCGCCGGAGCCCCCATCGGAGCCCTTCGAGCCGCCGCCGGAGGACCCTGCGGTGCCACAGGCGCTGAGCAGGCCGCCGACGCCCAGGGCAGCCAAGCCGCCGAGGACATTTCGTCGAGTGTTTTCCATCAGTCTGTCTCTCCTCTTTCAGTTCAAGTCCACTCGTTCTGGTCTGTGTTTCGGTCAGCCGAGAGATGCGCTCGTCGCTGCCGCCTTGGCGCGGCTCCGGCTACGGAGCTTCGTCAGCTCCGCGACCAGGCCGAGGTTCCCCTTGCTCAACCCATCGGTCACCCGGTCCAGGAAGATCGCCAGAATGACCACAGACACACCGGCCTCGACACCGAGGCCGACATCGAGCTGGGACAGCGCCTGGAAGATCTGCTGGCCAAGGCCGGGTGAGCCCACGACTCCGGCGATGACGATCATCGAGAGCGCCAGCATGATGACCTGATTGATGCCCGCCATGATGTTGGGCAGGGCGAGTGGCATCTGGATGCCACGCAAAACCTCACGCGGGGTTGCACCGAACGCCTGTCCCGCCTCGACCATCTCCTGGTCGACCTGCCGGATGCCCAGCTCGGTGAGGCGCACGCCGGGCGGCAGCGCGAAGACCACGGTGGCGATGACTGCGTTCGCGGGGCCGAGGCCCATCAGGAATAGTCCGGGCAGGATGTAGACGTAGGGCGGCAGGGTCTGCATGAAGTCCAGAACGGGCCGGATCGTCGTCGACACGCGGCGTGACCGGGCAGTCCAGACTCCCAGCGGAATCGCGATCACGATCGCGATGACGCTGGCGACGACGATCTGCCCCAGAGACTGGATCGTGGGTTTCATCTGGTCGAACCCATCGATCAGCAGGAAGCCGACGACTGCCAGAACCGCGGTCTTCCACCCCCGCGCCAGCCAGGCGATCACCGCGAACGCGATGACGAGCCCGATGACGGGGACGTTCAGCAATCCGTCGGTGATCCAATTGACGGGATGGTTGATGACCGACGCCAGGCCGTCGAAGAAGCCCTGGCAGTTGTCCTGCAGCCAATTGACGAAGTCATCGGCCCATTGACCGAGGTGAATGCGGGGCATGACGGTGCTCATCGGTCGTCTCCCACCGTTGTCTTGGCCAACAGGTCATTCGCGGAGTTACCCGCCGGAGGGCTGTTTCGTGGATTTGGCTCATGCGCGTCGTCGGTGTCGCGGACGCCGGTCTCGTGAGCGTCGACCTGGCCCAATGCGGCCAACAACGTGACACGCGGTATGACGCCACGCAGCTTGTTCTCGGCGTCCACGACCGGAAGTGGGAGCCGGACGTGCGCGGACGGGGTGAAGAGGTGCGCGGCCTGCTCGTCGACGGACACGGATGTCTCGATCGGCTCGACCAGCGACTCGATCGTCGGCAGGTCACGGTGCGCGGCGACCTTTTCCTCCATGACGAAACCCTGGAGGGTGCGGTCACGGCTGACGACATACAGGCCCGCCTGCTGGTGCTCACGCATCAGCTTCTGCGCGGCCTTCGGTCCGTTGCCGGTGCCCAGTGTGGCGACGGGCGGCTCCATGATCGAGCCCGCCGTCAAGACCCTGGTGCGGTCGACGTCGGCGATGAACTGCGCGACGTAGTCGTTCGCGGGATCGGTGAGGATCTCCTCGGCGGTGCCGATCTGCACGATCCGCCCGTTGCGCATCATCGCGATCCGGTCGCCGATCCGCATGGCCTCGTTGAGGTCGTGGGTGATGAAGATGATGGTCTTGCCGAGCTTCTGCTGCAGCTCGATCAGCTGGTCCTGCATGTCGCGACGGATCAGCGGGTCGAGCGCGCTGAACGCCTCGTCCATCAGCATGATGTCGGTCTCGGCGGCCAGTGCGCGAGCCAGGCCGACGCGTTGCTGCATACCGCCGGACAACTCGCTCGGCTTGTGGTCGGCCCAGCCGTCCAGGCCGACCATGCTCAGCGCCTCGCGCGCCTTCTCGTTGCGCTCGCTCTCCTTCAGACCCTTGATCTTCAGGCCGTATGCCGCGTTCTGCAGCACCGTCCGGTGCGGGAAGAGCGCGAAGTGCTGGAAGACCATGCTGATGTGCTCGCTGCGCGTCTTGCGCAACTGCGCGCCGCTCATCGCGCTGATGTCCTCGCCGTGGACGAGAACCTGTCCGGAGGTGGCCGGGTGCAGCCCGTTGAGCATCCGGATCAGCGTCGACTTGCCGGAGCCGGACAGGCCCATGACGACGAAGATCTCGCCCTCCTGGACCTCGAAGGTCGCATCGATGACAGCAGGTGTCACGGCGTATTTCTCGCGGAGTTCGGCGGCGTCAGCGCCTTCTTCGAGTCGCTTCACCACCTCGTCCGGTCGTCGACCGAAGACTTTGTACAGGTGTTGCGCCTCAAGCACCGACACGCCGATATTCCTCCTGCTAAGACAGCGGTATCCGGCCGGGGACGACACGGCCGGTCCCTCCACCGGACCATAAATCGGACACGTATCCAAATTATCGAGCCGATCGTTATCGGGCGGTTACGAACGGAAAGCGGCTCGAAGCAACCTCCCGCCGCCGGTCCGCGTCTTCATGTCAGAAGGCTCGGACACGACCTACCAAGGGGAACTGATGAATCGTCGGCAGGCTCTGCAATCACTCGCTCTGGTGTCGCTGGGGACCGCCCTGGCGGGGTGCTCATCGAGCTCTGGTGCAGCGTCAACACCGTCCGGTAAGGGTGGGAAATCGTCTGGCGCCACGGGAAATCCGGCCGATGTGGTCACTCCCGGCCGCAACGGTGTGCTGGCCGTGAGTGCCGCACGTATGACGCCCGGCCCGAACGCGCGGGCCGGGGCCGACCTGACCGATTTCGGGGTACAGGTGCTGCTCAAGACCGCCACGATCGGCCCGACCGACAACGGCTCGATCAGCCCCTACTCGATCTACACCGCGCTGGCCATGACCGATGCCGGCGCCCGGGGGACCGGTCAGCAGCAACTCGACAAGGTGCTCGGGGGAGACCCGCGGCGTCAGGCGGGCAACGTCACCGCGATCGACGCTGCGATCGCGACGGCGATCAAGGACAGCGGGAAGGGCAAGGACACCTCGGCCGTCGTGCAGGCCGCGAACTCGCTGTGGCCCGACAAGGAGCTGCCGGTGCGCAAGGACTTCCTGCACGAGCTGGCGACCGGGTACGGCGCGCAGCTGCACGTCGTCGACTACAAGGGCGATGCGGCGGGCGCCCTGAAGGACATCAACGGCTGGGTCAGCAAGCGCACGTACGGACTGATCCCGGAACTGTTGTCACCCAAGGAGGTCACCTCCCGCAGCCTGCTGGAGCTCGTCAACGCTCTCTACCTGAAGGCGTCCTGGCAGAAGGAGTTCGACGCCCCGAGCAGCCCGCGCGCTTTCACCACGGCCGCCGGCAAGCAGGTCCGGGTGCCGTACATGAAGGCCGCGTCCCGCACGCCCGTCGCAGCCGGTGACAACTGGCAGAGCGTCACGATCCCGTATGTCGGGGGCGGTCTGGCGATGACGATCATCCTGCCGGCGAAGGGCGCGTTCGGCGCCATACGCAAGCAGCTGGCGACGGTGCTGCCCAAGGCGGTCCAGGGCAAGGCGGACGGCAAGGTGACGCTGACGATGCCGCCGTTCTCCATCGACACCCGCAGCCAGCTGGTCGCAGCGCTGAAGGCGCTCGGGGTCCGCGAGATCTTCGGTGCGGGCGCGGACCTGTCGGGTATCGCCGGCAAGCCGGGCGACATCAAGGTCGACTCCGTGGTCCACCAGTCGATCGTGAAGGTCGACCAGCACGGCACCGAGGCCGCAGCGGCAACCGGTGTCGGCCTGGAACCGGGCGCCGCGCCGTCGCAACTGCCGAAGAAGATCGACGTCGATCGTGCGTTCTTCTTCGCGATCCACGACACCCAGACCGGAGCGCCACTCTTCCTCGGTCAGGTCGCCGATCCGAGCTAGTGCGGGCACGATTGGGCAGGGGGCGCGCGCTCTGGCAGAATGACGGGCGTACCCGTGCGCCTGTCGGCCCTCTCACCGTCGGTGTCGTACGCCTACCCCCGAGCAACGGTTCCCCGGTGTGTCCCCACCCCGGTCTCGCCGCTGCTCTTCACCATGTTGAAGGAGACCACACAAGTGGCCGTCAAGATTCGTTTGAAGCGCTTCGGCGCCATCCGCAACGCTCAGTACCGCATCGTCGTCATGGACTCGCGCACCAAGCGCGACGGTCGTGCGATCGAGGAGATCGGTCTCTACCACCCCAAGGAAGAGCCGAGCTTCATCAAGGTGGAGTCCGAGCGTGCACAGTACTGGCTGAGTGTCGGCGCGCAGCCGACCGAGCAGGTCGCCGCGATCCTCAAGGTGACCGGTGACTGGCAGAAGTTCAAGGGCGAGCCGGGCGCCGAGGGCACCCAGCGGTTCGCCGAGCCGAAGCCGGCCAAGAAGGACCTCTACGAGGCTGCCCTGGCTGCCGCGCAGAACGCCGCCGACGACTCCGGCAAGGGGTCGGCGACGACCACTCGCAAGAAGGCCGAGCCGAAGGCGGACGACACCAAGGCCGAGGCCAAGGTTGAGGAGCCCAAGGCTGAAGAGGCGCCGGCAGCGATCGCCGACGGCGGTTACGGCGCCGACTCCGCAGCACCGCTCGAGGACGGCGCCTCGCCGGACCCGAAGGTGTTCACGGTCAAGGGCAACAAGGACTCGATGAAGTTCCACACCGCCGACTCCCGGTGGTACGAGTCCACCGTTGCCGAGGTGTGGTTCAAGTCGGCCGAGGCCGCTGAGGCTGCCGGCTTCGCCGCGCCGGGTGCCAAGTCCGAGGACTGAGCCCGTGCTGGAGGAAGCT
The DNA here is from genome assembly GCF_035551235.1 of Flexivirga sp. Taxonomy (GTDB): domain Bacteria; phylum Actinomycetota; class Actinomycetes; order Actinomycetales; family Dermatophilaceae; genus Flexivirga. Next base: position 44,417 of record NZ_DASZNO010000029.1, read on the forward strand.
CTCGAGCACCTGGTCAAGGCCATCGTCGACAACGACGAGGACGTCACCGTGCGTCACTCGAACGGTCGGCGTGGCGAGCTGCTGGAGGTCCGGGTGCACCCGGACGATCTCGGCCGGGTGATCGGCCGTTCCGGTCGCACCGCCTCGGCGCTGCGTGAGGTCGTCAAGGCGCTTGCCGGTGGCAAGAACATCCGAGTGGACATCGTCGACACCGATAGGTAGGACACCCACTCGTTCGAAGGGGTATGGCGTGAGCAACTGCTCGCGGCATACCCCTTCGGCGTATGTGCGGTCTTTTGAGACGGATGCGCGCGAATGACTCGACAAGTGCATACTTTTGACGCAAACTTCGACTTCAGGAGCAGTAATCGTCAAAGATGCTCGCTCCGAATCGACTCGAGGAGTGGGTAGTGCGCAAGCATGAGCGGTTCAACGCGATCTTGGAGCGCATCGCCCAGGACGGCTCCATCGAGGTTGAGCAACTGGTCACCGATTTCGGCGTGTCCCCGGCGACCGCGCGACGTGACTTGGACGACCTCGCCGATCAGCAGCTGATCTCCCGCACCCGTGGGGGTGCGGTGGCCGGATCGGTCAGCTACGACCTACCGCTGCGCTACAAGAACGCCCGGCAGTCGGACCAGAAGCGCCGGATCGCCGATCACGCGGCGAACATGATCGAACCGCAGTCGGTGGTCGGCTTCAACGGCGGCACCACGACGACCGAGGTGGCACGCAGCCTCTCGTCCCGGGCGGACCTCGCCGAGGGAGAAGCCGGCGCCCTGCACTCGGTGACGGTGGTGACCAACGCGCTCAACATCGCCAGCGATCTCGCCGTCCGGCGGCAGTTGAAGGTCGTGGTGATCGGCGGCGTCATCCGGCCCCAATCCTTCGAGTTGGTAGGGCATTTCGCACGCCCGGTGATCGAAGCGATGACCATCGACCTGCTCTTCATCGGCGTCGATGCGGTGTCGGCGCAGTATGGCGCCGCGACACGCCACGACGACGAGGGCGAGATCAATCAGGCGATGGCGGGCCGCGCGCAGCAGGTGGTCGTCGTCGCCGACAGCAGCAAGCTGGGCAAGCGCGCGTTCTGCACGATCTGCCCGCCCGGCGAGATCGACACGCTGCTGACCGACGACGGCGCCGACCGCGCGGTGGTGCGGGAGTTCGAGGCCGCGGGCATCAAGGTCGTGCAGGTCTGAGGCACCCCGCTCCGCCCGCTGGCTATCCGGTCGGCGCAACAGCTCGCAGGAGGCGCTCGACCTCAGCTGCCATGGCGGTGCGGCCGGCACCCAGGTAGGGCCGCGGATCGACCTTTTCCGAGTCGGCCAGGTGCTCGCGCAGCGCCGTGGTGAAGGCGATGTTGAGCGCGGTGCCGACGTTGATCTTGACGATCCCGGCGGCGACTGCGGCCCGCAACTGCTCGTCGGGAACCCCCGAGGACCCGTGCAGCACCAGCGGCCTGCCGGTTGCTCGGCGCAGCCCGTCGATCAGGGCGTGGTCCAGGCTCGCCGACTTCTCGGTCATCGCGTGACTGCTGCCCACGGCGACCGCGAGAGCGTCGACGCCGGTGGCGGCGACATACGCCGTCGCCTCGGTGGGATCGGTCCGCACACCGGCAGTATGCGCATTTGCCGGAGAGCCGGGCTTGCCTCCCACATAACCGAGTTCGGCTTCGACGAACAGTCCGGCATCGTGTGCACGGCGGGCGACGTCCGCAGTCGCGGCGACGTTCTCGGTGTAGGGGAGTGCGCCGGCGTCGAACATCACCGAACTCGCCCCGAGCTCGGCTGCCCGCAGCGCGAGATCGGCGTCCGTGATGTGGTCCAGGTGTATGGCGAGCGGCACATCGGCGGCCCGCGCGATGGCAATGGTCGCGGCCATGATGGGCGCCGGGTCGCGATGGAAGGTGATCGAGTTGTGGCTCAGCTGCAGGATGCACGGGCGTCCGGCGGCGGTGGCACCGGCGGCGATGGCTTCCGCGTGCTCCAGCGTGACGACATTGAACGCGAACACGCACGAGCGCGAATCCGCTGCAGCGGCAACAAGATCCGACGTGGTGGAGAGTGTCACCTGTGGAGCTCCTCGACGGTTGTTCGTGTCTCGTGGTCGGTGGCGACCCGTGGGTCGATCAGGCCGGCGGTCGGCATGGCGACGGCTGCGGCGGCCCACGCGGACGCGCGACGCAGGCGGGTGGGCCAGCCGACTCCTTCAGCGGTCGACGCGGCCAGCCCGGCGGTGAACGCGTCCCCGGCACCGGTCGGGTTGCCGGTCACCGCTTCGACGGGGTGTGCGGCATACCGACCGGAAGGGGTCACCGCGACGACGCCGTCGGTGCCCCGGGTGACGACCGCTGCGGTCGCACCCTCCGCTCGTAGCGCCTCAGTCGCAGCCACGACTCCCTGCATGGAGTCGGTGGGTATGCCGGTGGCGGTTGCCGCCTCGTGCTCGTTGATCTTGACGATGTGCGGTCCGGCACTGAGGGCAGCGGTCAGGGCAGGTCCGTCGCAGTCGAGGATCACCGGCACGTCACCCTGGCGGCAGATGGCGACGAGCTGACCGTATGCGTCGTCCTGCATGCCGGCAGGCAGGCTGCCGGACAGCGTGACGAGCTCGGCATTCGCGAGGAGATCGACGAATACCGCTGTGAATGCTTCCCATTCGGTATCACTGACCGCGGGTCCTGGTTCGTTGAGGACGGTTGCGTCGTCGTCGGACACGATGGTCACGGTCTGTCGCGTCGGGGCGGCGATGGGCGAGAACCGGTGCGCGATCCCGGCATCGTCGAGTCCGGCGATCAGCTCAGCACCGATGCTTCCGCCGATCGGGCCGGTGACCAGCGCGGGAACCCTTTGCTGCGTCAGCACCGATGCGACGTTGACGCCCTTGCCGCCCGGCCGGCGACGAACCGCCTGCACACGGTGGGAGGTGCCCGGCCGCAGGGCGGAGACCGAATACGTCACGTCCAGTGCGGGATTGAGGCACACGGCCAGGATCACGGTGTCGCTCCCGCCGCGGCGCGGGCGAGGATGCCGGCACCCAGGAGCCCGGCGCGTTCGCCGAGGGGCGATGCGACCAGTTCCGGTGCCTCGCGCCACGGCATACCGGCTTCGAAGGCCGCACGGGTCGGTGCGAGCAGGGTGTCGCCGGCCCGGGACAGGCCGCCGGCGAGCACGACCCGCGCCGGGTCGGTGATCAATGCACCTGCCACCAGCCCACGCGCGAGCGTCGCGGTCACGACCTGCCACACCGCCGCGGCGTCCGGGTCGTCGTCGAGGTGGGCGACGATCTCGGTCGGGTCGACGGAACGGCCGGTGCGTTCGGCATACAGGCGAGCAACTCCGCGGGCCGAAGAGAACATCTCCAGGCATCCGAACGCGCCGCAACGACAACGGGTTTCAAGGTCACCGACCGGAATGTGCCCGATCTCGCCGGGTATGGCGGCAGCTCCGCGCACGACCACGCCGCCGGAGACCACCACGGCCGCGATGCCCGTCCCGAGCACCACGATCAACGCATCCGGCACGTCCTGAGCCGCGCCCACCGTCGCTTCGGCGAGGCCCGCGGCCTGCACGTCGTGGCCGACCGCGGTCGGCAGACCGACCGCATCGCCGACGATGTCGCGCAATGGCGCGTCGCGCCAGCCGATGTTGCTGGCGTAGCGCGCGATGCCGGCCTCGGTGTCGACGACCCCGGGCACGACCAGGCCGACCGCGCGCACCGGGGCGCCGGCCGACGCCGCGGCGTCCGTACGCTCGCAGACGAGGTCTCGGATGGCCGCGACGACCGCGTCGGGGCCGTCGTCGAAGGGAGTTGGGACAGCGCGTCGCAGGCTCTCGCCTCCAGCCGCATCGAGCACCGCGGTCTTGATCGAGGTCCCGCCGACGTCGACGGCGAGGACCGGATCACGATCCGTCAAGCCTTTCGATCGCGCCTCTGTCCTCGCCTCCGGGCCTCGCTCGTCCCTCCCTCGATCCTCGGCGACGTCGTCGCTCAAGACAGCACCACGGAGCGGGTTAGCGCGCGCGGCTCGTCGGGGTTCTTGCCGGATGCCTCGGCGAGGGCGACGGCGACGCGCTGCGCCGTCGTGAGGGCGGCCATCGCGTCGGTGTCGGTCTGCACGAAGCGCGCGCCGGTGGCGGCGACCTGCTCGGCCAGTCCTTCGGGTGCAGCGCCGAAAAGCCATACGACAGAACGCTCGTCGACGACGCTGATCGGGCCGTGGCGGAACTCCATTGCCGGGTAGGACTCCGTCCAGGTCTGCGACGCTTCGCGCAACTTGAGTGCGGCCTCGTTGGCCAGGCCGACGGTCCAGCCGTCGCCGAGGAAGCTGAACTGAGTCGCCCGCACCAGCTCGTCGGCGAGGGGCGCAGCGAGTTCGGACTCGGCGTCCGCGATCGCGGCGGTGAGGTCTTCACCGAGCGCGGCGCGCCACCAGGCGAGCACGCTCGTCGCGAACCGGGTCTGCACGACCGACTGTTCGTCGGCGAAACCGAGCAGTACGTGGTGCGTGGCGAGTGGCACCACCGGGTGTCCGGCCTCGGTGGTCACGACGGTCGAGCGCTGCTCGGGGCCGAGCGCGCGCAGCAGCTCGATCACTTCGCTCGTCGTGCCGGACCGCGTGATGGCGACGACGCGGTCGTAGTGGCGGCCGACCGGGAACTGGGAGGCGGCGAACGCGTCTGTCTCACCATGCCCGGCCTGCTCACGCAGCACCGCGGCCGACTGCGCCATGAACCACGACGTGCCACAGCCGACGATCGCAACACGCTCACCCGTGCCGGGCATCGCCTCGGCAGATTCGGGCGTTGCGGCGACTTCGGCGGCTCGGCGCCATACCTCGGGCTGGCTGATGATCTCGGCGGCAACGTGCGACACGGTCGGACTCCTTCTCGGTGATGCGGGATCGTCGATCGTGTCGACGGATGACGGTTTATGCGCGATATGCCGGATTTTAGCGCACCTTCGGTCATGACTTCGTGCGGTTGGCGCAAGTTGGGCCGAGCGGTCACGCTGGCCGATTGCCGCCGGCGGCCGTGGTGTTCGATGGACGACATGACGGACGTGGCGGACATAGCGGACATGGTGCTGACCGATGCGCGGGTGCTGACTCCCGACGGGATCATCGACGGCGGACTCCGCGTCTCGGGCGACCGGATCGACGCCGTGGGACCCGAACTCACCGGTGGCGAGTCCCTGGCCGGAGCGCTGGTGGTGCCCGGTTTCGTCGACATACACGTGCATGGCGGGGGCGGCCATGACATGAGCGCCTCGGCCGCCGACATGACGAGTGCGGTGCGCTTCCATCGCGGGCACGGCACGACCACCTCGCTGGTCTCGCTGGTCACCGCATCCGTCGACGCACTGTGCGAGCAATTGAGCTGGGCGGCCGATCTGGCCGAGGCCGGCGAGATAGCCGGCGCGCACCTGGAGGGGCCGTTCCTGTCCCACGTGCGCTGTGGCGCGCAGAACCCGGACCATTTGCTCGAGCCGGACCTGACCGCATTCGCTCGCCTGGTCGAGGCGGCCCGCGGTCACCTGCGCGTCATCACCATCGCCCCGGAGCTGCCCGGAGCGCTCGAACTGATCGACGCGGCAGTGGACGCGGGGGTCGTCGCCGCGGTCGGGCACACCGACGCGTCATACGAGCAGGCGACCGCGGCCTTCGAGCGCGGCGCGACGCTCGCGACCCACCTCTTCAACGGCATGCGCCCGATCCACCACCGAGAACCGGGTCCGGTGCTCGCGAGCCTCGACGCAGGCGTGCCCTGCGAGACCATCAACGACGGCATCCACCTGCATCCGGCCGTGTTGCGGGAAGTGCTGGCGCGCGGTGCGGATCGGCTGGTGCTGATCACCGACGCCATCGACGCGACCGGTGTCGGCGACGGTGAATACGTGCTCGGTGGCCAGCGCGTCTGGGTGCGCGACGGTGCGGCTCGGCTGGAGAACGGTTCCCTTGCGGGCAGTTCGCTGACCATGGACAGCGCGTTCGCGCGTGCCGTCAGCGACGGCGTCACGGTGCAGCAGGCATCCGCCGCGGCCTCCGCGAACCCGGCGCGCGCGATCGGGCTCGGCGACCGGGGCGAACTCGTCCCGGGCACACGGGCCGATTTGCTCGTCCTGGGTGCGGACCACGCCGTGCAGCGGGTCATGTGTGCGGGCGAGTGGGTGGAGACCGCACAATGACGGACATGAATGACGTCCTGATCGCTCGGATCGGCAAGCCGCACGGACTCAAGGGAGAGGTCACGGTGCGGCTGCACACCGATGCTCCTGAGGAGCGGTTCGTCATCGGCACGACATTCCGCGCCGACCCGGCGGCGAAGGGTCCGCTGACCTTGCGAACGCATCGTGTGCACAACGGAATTCACCTGCTGTCCTTCGAGGAGGCCACGGACCGAACCGCCGCCGAGGGACTGCGGGGTACGCAACTGCTGGGCGCGGCGCAGGACAGTGACGACGACGAGGATGCCTGGTATGCCGAGGACCTCATCGGTCTGGCGGTCGTCGACCCGCAGGGTGCCGAGCTGGGCACGGTCGTCGAGTTGCACGACCGGCCGGTGCAGGACCTGCTCGAGGTGCGACTCGTGGGTGGTCGGACCGGGTTCGTTCCCTTCGTCGAGCAGATCGTCCCGGAGGTCGACATCGAAGCAGGGCGGATCATCGTCGATGCTCCTCCCGGGCTGCTCGACCTGTCGGAGGCGTGACGATGCGGATCGACGTCATCACGATCTTCCCCGATTACCTTGCGCCACTTGACCTTTCGTTGATCGGCAAGGCTCGCCGCGACGGTCGGATCGATCTTCGGGTGCACGACCTGCGTGACTTCACCCACGACAGGCACCGCACGGTCGACGACACGCCGTATGGCGGGGGTGCGGGCATGGTCATGAAGCCCGCACCCTGGGGTGAGGCGCTGGCGCAGGTTGCCGGGGAAGCCGATGCCCGGCCCGTCCTGATCATTCCGGGCCCGGGCGGCGATCGCTTCGACCAGTCGATCGCGCGCGACCTCGCCGAGCGGGACCACCTGGTCTTCGCCTGCGGCCGCTACGAAGGCATCGACGAGCGTGTCTACCAGCGCGCCGCCGCCGACTTCGACGTGCGGGTGCTGTCGCTGGGCGACTACGTCCTCAACGGTGGGGAAGTGGCGACCCTGGCGATGACCGAGGCGATCGCGCGGCTCATCCCCGGTGTCATCGGCAACGCGCAGTCATTGGTCGAGGAGTCACACGAGGACGGCCTCCTCGAATACCCCGTCTACACCAAACCCGTGCACTGGCAAGACCTTTCGGTCCCCGAGGTGCTGCTGTCGGGCGACCACGGGAAGATCGCGTCGTGGCGTCACGAGCAGCGTCTGCAGCGCACCGCCGCTCGCCGACCGGACCTGTTGCCGACCGCGGCCGCTGCGTCCGCCGCCGACCTGCAGATCACGGTCGCAACCCCGGCGGATGCCGGCGAACTGCTGACGCTGACCCACGCGTGCTGGCTGCGCGAGGGCATCGTCAACCAGTCGCTGAACATCCCCGCCCAGCACGAGACGCTCGAGTCGCTGACCCGATCACTGCGCGCGTGGACCACGTATGTCGCCCGGGTCGACGGGCGGATGGTCGCGTCGGTCCGTGGTCGCATCGACACTGCCGGCGGGCAGGGCGAGACCGGGTGGGACATCGGCCGGCTGATGGTCGCCCCCGATCTGCGCGGCCGGGGTTTCGGCCGAGTCCTGCTGGACTTCATCCAGCAGGCAGCGCCGGACGGGGTCACGTCATACAGCCTGACGACCGGCGAAGGTAGCGCGGACAACCAGCGGATGTATCGCAAGGCGGGTTTCCGCATCGTCGCCCGCGGCAACCCGGAGGGCACGGTCACGCTGGCGAAACGCCGCCGCCCAACCGATTGAGCGGCGTACCAGATCATTGAGCGGCATACGAATCGCACTGGATTTCGTACGCCGCTCAATGCGGGAGTATGCCGGTCGATCGGACTGTCAGTCGCCGGTCATGCTGAAGTCGAGCGCAGGGGGAAGCGGCCGGTCCGGACAGACCGCACGCCACAGGTCGCCGATCGCCTTGTCGCCCTCCGCGAGGTCGGGCACCTCGAGGTCGACGAGCAGTGCGGCGGCCTCGGCCTCGCGGCCGAGCGCGTGCAAGCTGCGCGCCCGCAGCAGTCGCGTCCGACCGTGATCGCGCAGCGCGGGCGACGCGGTGTCGATGACCCGTAACGCGTCGGCCGGCCGATCGGCGTCCAGCAGCAACTGGACGTGCTCGGTCAGCAGGCCCCGCGTCCTCGGATCGAGGTCGCGGGCGCGCTGGTAGAACGTGGCCGCCTCGTCGGTGTCGTCGGTCAGCGCCGCCAGCCCTCGCAGGGCGACCGCGCTCTCGCGCTGCTCGATGCTCGCGCAGTAGAGCTCGCGAGCCGTCGCCGCTGCGCCGGCCAGATGGTCGATCACGCCGAGCGCGTAGGAGCGCCACCAACCCTGCGGTGAGTCCTCGATCGCCCGCTGCCAGCGACTCGAGATCAGCGGAAGGAGCGGCTCGTCGACGGGGTCACCGGCCAGCATTGCGGCCGCGAGCCGGCTGTCGTCGTCGACCGCAGGAAAGCTGAGTCCCTCGGGCGCGGCTTGCTCGCGAAGTGTCAATTCGACCTGGCCCCAACCGGATCCGTTGTGCAGCGCGGACCGCGGCGCCCGGGTCGCATAGTCGGCCAGCCAGCGCTGATGCCATTCCTCGAGGTCATCGATCGGCGCGACGGACTCGGCCGCATCGGCAGCGCACTGCGCGGCGGTCGCGAAATCGCCGGACGCAGCTTCGGCCGGCAACGATGCTGCCCCGAACGCTTCGGTCCACGAGCGCTGTGACGATCCGTCGATCAGGTCGTGCTCGAGCTGCGTGGCGCAGACCCCGGCCTGGATTTCGGCATACGCCTGATCGTTGACCAGCCAACGCTGCCAGCGCCTCCCGCCCGGCGCGTGCCCCCAGAGGAACAGCTTGCGGCCGTGCAGCTCGTCGGTCGACGTCTGGCAGAAGCCGCTGCCATCGGCCTCGACCGAGGTGATCGAGCGGCCGCGCTGCTGCGCCACATCGAAGAAGTAGTCGGCCGAGGCCGACGAGGCGGCCGGGTAGCTGATGTCGGTCGAGTCATCGGGGTGGGGGACCGGCACCCGGTCGAGCGAACCGGAGTAACTCGTCCGCCAGGCGTGCGTCGCCGGAGTGAGCACGCGTGTCGCATCGCTCTCGGGAACGGCGATGTTGGTCCAGTAGTAGAGCGGCTTGTCCTCGCCGTCGGGGTTGATGACCCGGGTCGACGCGAGCAGCCGGTCGCCGGCGAGCGTCAGGTCGAGACTGAGGATGAGGTCGCGCGTGCGTTCCCACTCCCACAGGCGCAGCGCCTCGCCGGTCGGCGAGTCGACGACCGCCGCGTGCATCGGCCGGCAGGTGGTGGTCGCGTGACCGGTCGACCCGAGGTTCCACTCGATACCGCCCGCGAACCAGGCGTCGGTCAACGCGAAACCGGCGAAGCGCAACCGCTTCGGCACCAGCAGCAACTCGCGATCGGCGCGCAGGTCGCGCAGGGACCACACCCGGCCGCCGAGGCCGGGCAGCACGGTTGCACGCAGGATGCCGTTGTCGAGTGTGATGGACGGCAGCTCCAGCGGTTGGTCGCCGCGGTCGTAGTCGCTCTGCACGCCATACGGAAGGGGAGTGTGCAGGCGCCCGCGGGCGACGCGCTCGCGCATCGCTTCGGGTGCATCGGCGGCGAGTGAGGTGGTGGACATCGCGCGCACGGGGCGGTATGCCGGGAGTGAGCTGGTGGGGCCCAAAGTTGCGCCGGACACGGCGAGGCGTGTGGCCCGTACTCGGGTGGTTGCGGCAGAGTTGCCGGGATAGTCGGTGAAATGCATCAGGCCTCGCGTGGTCGCGGTGATGAAGTGGTGGAAAGACAGTGCGGCCCGGTGGGGTGCCGTTGCCGATCTGTGATCGTTTATGAGCCGAAAGCGGCACATACTGGCAAAACTAATCATATTCTTGCGGGCGTACAGTCACCGGCTTCTCGGAGGCCGGACCCATCCCAGGCTGTGCCTTGGCTAGTTCAACTGGAGGTAACGCGGCCATGACTCACATCGACTCAACGGTCAAACGCCGGACAGTCATGCGCACTGCGCTGGCGGCCGGCCTCGCACTGCCGGTCGGGGGCGCACTCGCGTCCTGTGCCGGTGGCGGCAGCGGTGGCACGGGCAGCGGCGGCGGCAAGAAGTCGGCGACCGGCAAGACGTCCGCCGACAACCCGTTCGGTATGGCGGCCAAGAGCAAGGTCGACGCCGTGATCTTCAACGGCGGCTACGGCGTCGACTATGTGACGTTCGCCGGCAAGGTCGTCGAGAAGAAGCACCCCGGGAGCACCGTCAAGGTGTCACCGTCGACGCAGATCGCCCAGCAGTTGCAGCCGCGCTTCGTCAGCGGCAACCCGCCGGACCTGATCGACGACTCCGGCGCCAACTCGATCGGCCTGAACACCATCGCCGACAAGCTCGAGGATCTGAGCTCGGTGCTCGAAGCGAACAACTTCGAGGGCAAGAAGATCTCCGACACCCTCTACCCGGGTGTCAAGGAACGTGGTCTGGTCGGAGACAAGATGGTCGCGCTCAACTACGCGATGACCGTCTACGGCCTTTGGTACTCCAGCAGCCTGTTCGAGCAGAACGGCTGGACCGCACCGAAGACCTGGGACGATCTCATCGCCCTCGGTGCCAAGGCGAAGGCGAAGAAGAAGTACCTCTTCGTCTGGGGCAAGGAAGCCTCCACCTACTACCGCACCCTGCTGATCGATTCCGCGGTCAAGGAGGGCGGCGACGAGGTGCGGCTGGCGCTGGAGAACCTCAAGCCCAAGTGCTGGTCACTTCCGGCGATCCAGGGTGTCCTGGCCAAGATGGAGGAGATCGTCAAGAAGGGCTACATGAAGCCGGGCGGTGCCGGCACGCAGTTCACCGCCGCCCAGGCGCAATGGAGCAAGGACCAGTCGGGGATCCTTTACCCCTCCGGTTCGTGGATCGAGAACGAGATGAAGTCCCAGACCAAGGCGGGCTTCAAGATGGTGGGCATCCCGGAGCCGACGCTGACCAGCTCGAGCAAGATGCCGTTCGAGGCGCTCAACGCAGCACCGGGCGAGCCGTTCGTCGTCCCCAGCCAGGGCAAGAACGTCGCCGGAGGCAAGGAGGTGCTCCGCGCGATGCTCTCCAAGGACGCCGCCACCAACTTCGCCAAGACGAAGCTGGCGCCGACCATCGTCAAGGGCACCGTGCCCGCCAGCGGCTTCGGCTCGACCGCCCTGCAGTCGCAGATCAAGATGCTGGACGCGGCCGGCGACAAGGTGTTCAACATCCGTTTCGTCGACCTCTACGGCATGAACCCGGACCAGTTGAACCCCTGGAACAGCTTCCTGTCCGGGCAGCTGGACGCCAAGGGCCTGACCAAAGCGATGCAGCAGGTCACCGACAAGGTCGCGAACGACTCCTCGGTCAAGAAGGTCGAGATCAAGTGACCGGAGTTCCGGTCGCAGCGCCTGCCACCACTCCCACGCGGAGTGGTGGCAGGCGCATGCGTCCGTCGCGCATCGGCTTCCTGCTGGTGACGATCGGCCTGCCGCTGGTCATCTACATCGGCCTGGTCATCTGGCCGTTCATCCAGGCGATCTATTACTCGCTGACCGACTGGGGTGGCTTCTCCGCCTCGATGAACTTCATCGGGCTGGACAACTACACCTACATCTTCGGCGACGACATCTTCCGCCAGACGCTTCGCAACAACATCATCCTGGCCATCGTCGTGCCGTTGCTCACGGTGGTCCTCAGTTTTCTGCTGGCGACCATGGTGACGGTGGGCGGTTCGAGCACCGGGGCGGTGCGTGGGCTGGGCGGCTCGTCGATCTATCGGATCGTGTCGTTCTTCCCCTACACGATTCCGGCGATCGTCATCGGCGTCATCTGGGCGCAGATCTACGACCCCTCCAAGGGCATGCTCAACGGTGTGCTCGAGCACCTGCCGTTCGGCCTCGGTGCTCACTTCGCCTCGTTCGCCTGGTTGGGCAGCGTGTCGACCGCGATGCCGGCGTCGATCTTCGTCATCATCTGGGGCTTCGTGGGCTTCTACATGGTGCTGTTCGTGGCCGCCATCAAGAGCATTCCGTCCGAGTTGTATGACGCCGCCCGCATCGACGGTGCCGGACGGCTGCGCAGCATGTGGTCGGTGACCCTGCCGATGGTGCGCGAGACCGTGCAGACTGCATACATCTATCTGGGTGTGGTGGCGCTGGACGCCTTCGTCTACATGGCGGCGCTGAATCCCACCGGCGGCCCGAACAACTCGACCTACACGATCTCGCAGGACCTCTACAAGACCGCGTTCACACAGGGACACTTCGGCCGCGCCAGCGCCATGGGTGTCGTCCTCGCCGTGCTCACCCTCGCGTTCGCAGGGATCGTCTTCGGCGTCAACCGGTTGATCGTTGGGAGAGAGAAGTGACTTCGAACCTCGACTTGAGCAAGCCGAGCGAGCCGCCGACGACGCCGACGTCCGGCGACCAGCCCCCCACGGTCCCCGCCCGCCAGGTCCGTGCGGGCAAGCGCGAACCCGGCGAGCTCGGGATCGTGATCGGCTCGCACGTGGTGCTGATCTTCTGGACGCTGATCGTGGTGCTGCCGCTGGTCTGGACGTTCTTCTCGGCCACCCGGTCGACGAGCGAGATCTTCTCCGGGCCCTGGGAGATGCCGCACGACGTGTGGGGCAACATCAGCAGCAACTTCTCGTCGGCGTGGAACGACTCGGGTCTCGGCCGTGATCTGCTCAACACGGTCATCGTGGTCACCATCGCGCTGGTCCTGGTGATGGCGCTGGGCTCGATGTGTGCCTATTCGCTGGCGCGCTTCCCGTTCCGAGGCAGCAGATTCGTCTATTACCTGATCCTGGCGGGCAACACGTTCCCGATCTTCCTGGCGATCGTGCCACTGTTCTTCGTGCTGAAGAACCTCGGGCTGCTCAACAGTTTCCCCGGGCTGATCCTGACGTATGTCGCGTTCGCCTTCCCCTTCACGGTGTTCTTCCTCTATCCGTTCTTCCGGGCGCTGCCCGCGGAGATCGCGGAGGCGGCCGAGTTGGACGGCGCCGGCGACTGGCGCACCTTCGTGCAGGTGATGGTGCCGATGGCCCGGCCCGGCATCGCGGCCGTGGCGATCTTCAACTTCCTCGGCCTGTGGAACCAGTTCCTGCTGCCGGTGGCGTTGAACACCAACGAGAAGAACTATGTGCTGTCCCAGGGGATGTACAACTTCGTCTCCTCGGCGGGTTACGAGGTCAACTACGGCGCTCTGTTCGCCGGCGTGGTCATCACGGTCGTGCCGGTACTGATCGCCTACATCATCTTCCAGCGGCAACTGCAGGGCTCGCTGTCACAGGGAACGATCAAGTAGCACCCGACGCACGCCGAGGGCAACGGGCCGATTTCACCTGTGGACCGTCCCTCTGGCAGTATTACGAGAGCGCCTACCGGACCCGGCCCCCGCCGCAGGGGGAGTACGACGGTGGTTCACCACCCGAGCATGTGGCTGCACGGCCGGCGGCGCACCCGACCACGTTCGAATGGCGACGACCTGCGGCGTCCCGAGGAAGAAGCACGTCATGCACAAGTTCGATGAGCTCGACGCCGCGCAGCTGCGCACCGACATCCCCGACTTCCGCGCCGGTGACACCCTGAAGGTGCACGTCAAGGTCGTGGAAGGCACGCGCTCGCGCGTCCAGGTGTTCCAGGGCGTCGTCATCCGTCGCCACGGCGGCGGCATCGGTGAGACCTTCACCGTGCGCAAGGTCAGCTTCGGCTGCGGTGTCGAGCGCACCTTCCCGGTGCACACACCGGTCATCGAGAAGATCGAGGTTGCGACCCGCGGTGACGTGCGTCGCGCCAAGCTCTACTACCTGCGTGACCTGCGCGGCAAGGCCGCCAAGATCAAGGAGAAGCGCGAGACCCCGGCCAAGCAGGCCTGAGTCCCCTTCTGCACACATGACCGAAGGCGTGGAGTCCTCTGCCGAGGACCCCACGCCTTCGGCATACCCTCAGCAGGCCGGTCGGTCGCGGCGCCGGGCCTGGCTGGTGGGTGGGCTGGCCGTACTCGCAGTGCTCGTCCTGGTCCACGGCCTGCTCGTGGAAACCTTCACCGTTCCGTCCGGCTCCATGCAGCCCACCCTGTGGCACGGTGACCGGATCATGGTCGGCAAGCTGCATGCGCACGACGTGCATCGCGGTGAGGTGGTCGTCTTCGACGGCACCGAGGTCTTCGCGCACCCGGGCGCGGCCCCACCGACCGGCGTGGCCGGCTTCCTGCGTTCGGTGGGCGATGCCGTCGGCATACATGCGGGGGAAGTGCTCTACGTGAAGCGGGTCATCGGTGTGCCCGGCGACACGGTCGCGGTCGGCCACGACGGCCGGTTGCGTATCAACGGTGCCGTGCAGAAGGAGCCCTATCTGCCACGCGGTATGACGGCCAGCACCGTGCCGTTCGTCGTGCGCGTGCCGGCCGGACACGTCTTCGTCCTGGGCGACAACCGCGTCGCGTCCGACGACTCACGATCACACCTGGGCGACCCCGGCGGCGGCATGGTCCCGGTCGACGACATCGTCGGGAACGTGGTGCTGCGCTACTGGCCCATAAGTTCGTGGGGGAGACTCCCTACGTGAGCGATCATCGATATCGGCTCCCGACCGTCGGCCAAGCCCCGCGGCCGGCCGACAACGACACCCGCAGCCACAGGGCGACGGGTGCCGCCGGCAAGGCGTCGTCATACCGATCAGGACCGGAGGCGATTCGGCTGCCGCGGGTGCCCCGACATTCCGCCCGGAACGACACCGCGATCCTCGTCCGGCGGCAGGACCATGGGTCCTGGCCCGAGCAGGGGGAGCGGTCGGCTGCTCGCGAGGAACGCCGGCAGCGGCTGCGTGCGGAACGGCGTCGGTCGAGCTTCCCGCTGCTGCTGCGGGAGCTCGCGATCGTCATCGTCGTTGCGCTGGTGCTGTCGCTGGGCATCAAGACGTTCGTGGCACAGTCGTTCTGGATCCCGTCGGGATCGATGGAGAACACCCTGGTCCCCGGCGACCGGGTGGTCGTGTCCAAGTTCACCCCCGGCCCGATCTCGCTGCAGCGGGGTGACGTCGTCGTCTTCCACGATCCGGGCGACTGGCTCGACGTGCCGCACAAGAAGCGCACCGGGGTGAGCGGCGCCGTGGTGTCCGGCCTGCAGTTCCTCGGGCTCTATCCCTCGGGCGACGATGACCTGATCAAGCGGGTCATCGGACTGCCGGGCGACCACGTGAAGTGCTGTAACACGCGGGGACACCTGGTGGTCAACGGTGTCGGCCTCTCCGAGCCCTATATTTACCCAGGCGGCGGCACCGACCAGAAGAAGTTCTCGGTGACCGTCCCGTCCGGCCGAGTGTGGGTCATGGGGGACAACAGAGGTGACTCCGCCGACTCACGCTTCCACGACGACGGCAGCGGTCGCACCGGCTCGGTGCCCGAGTCCGACATCATCGGCCGGGCAGTCATGATTGTCTGGCCGGTGGACCGGATGAGCTGGCTCGGCAATTACTCCTCGACGTTCGACAAGGTGCCCCAAGGATGAGTCAAGATCGGGACGAGGCTTCGGCCGGTCCACAACCCGCCGAGCCGAAACCGGCCGACGGTGACGCGACCAGCAGTGGTCCGACCGGTGATCACGGTGCCCTCCCGCCGGGCGCCATACCCGAGGACGACGACGCTCCCAAGGGCAAGTCGCGGTGGGCGTTCGCCCGGGAACTGACCGTGATCGTTGTGATCGCGCTGGTGCTCAGTTTTCTGGTGAAGACCTTCCTCGCGCAGCCGTTCTACATCCCGTCTGCGTCGATGGAGAGCACGCTCGACATCGGCGACCGCATCATCGTCAGCAAGTTCACCCCGCAGCACTCGCCGCTGCACCGCGGCGACGTGATCGTCTTCGAGGACCCGAAGACCTGGGGTTCGACACCGCACCATCCGTCGCTGCTGAAGCGGATCGTGCAGGACAGCCTGGTGTTCGTCGGTGTGCTGCCCGGTGGTGGCGATCACGTGGTCAAGCGCATCATCGGCCTGCCGGGGGACAAGGTCGCCTGCTGCACGAAGACCGGGAAGCTGACCGTCAACGGGGTCCCGATCACCGAGCCCTACATCAACAAGGGCAGCGTCCCCAGCTCCACGCCCTTCAGCATCACCGTGCCGAAGGACAAGGTCTGGGTGATGGGTGACAACCGCAACGATTCGGCCGACTCGCGATTGCACGACGGCAACAGCGGCGGCAAGCTCGGTTCCGTGCCGATGTCCGACATCACCGGACAGGTCGTCGCGATCGCCTGGCCGATCAGCCGGATCCACTCGCTCAAGGGTTACAGCAACGTGTTCGCGAAAGTCCCCAACCCGTGACCACCCCCACCTCGCGCAAGGCCGCACCGTCCCGCAGCAGCAAGCCCAGCCTGCGCGTCGAGCGATCGCTGCAGCGCGAGGGCTACCGGCTGATCGCCGGAATGGACGAGGTCGGGCGCGGCGCGCTCGCCGGCCCGGTGTCGGTGGGCGTCGTCGTCATCGACGAGCACACCCGCACCGTGCCGCAGGGTGTCAAGGACTCCAAGCTGTTGTCACCGATGGCGCGCGAACGCATGGTGCCCGCGGTGCGTCGCTGGGCCACCGACTACGCCGTCGGGCACGCCTCCGCGCAGGAGATCGACGACGTCGGGATCATGGCCGCGCTGCGGCTGGCGGGGACCCGTGCACTGGAGACGCTTCGCGTCATACCCGATCTGGTGGTGCTGGACGGCAACCACGACTGGCTGACCGACCCGCAGCGCGACGGCCTGCTCGCGCTGCTGGATGACGCGTCGCGCACGCCGCCGGTGACCACGTTGATCAAGGCGGACATGAAGTGCTCGTCGGTGGCAGCGGCGTCCGTGCTCGCCAAGGTCGAGCGCGACGCGATGCTCGTCGGCTTCCACGAGGACTTCCCGCAGTACAACTGGGCGGGCAACAAGGGCTACTCGGCGCCCGATCACCTGGCCGCGCTCGAAGCGCACGGACCGTGTGCATTGCACCGGCGATCCTGGCGGCGGTGCAACGGCGAGGTCGTGATGCCGGAGCCCGACTCGGCGGGTAGCGTGGATGACGACGCGGTAGTGAAGGAGCAGATGCATGTCCGCTGAGGATCTGGAGAAGTTCGAGACCGAGCAGGAGCTTTCCCTCTATCGCGAATACCGAGACGTGGTGGGGCTGTTCAGCCATGTCGTGGAGACCGAGCGCCGCTTCTACCTCTGCAACGACGTCGATCTGCAGGTGCGTGGTGACGGTGCCGGGGTCTACTTCGACGTGCGCATGAACGACGCCTGGGTGTGGGACGTCTACCGCACCGCTCGGTTCGTCAAGAACGTCCGCGTGATCACCTTCAAGGACGTCAATGTCGAGGAGTTGCCGGCCCGGGAGATCGAACTCCCCGACTGAGATCAGCCGCTCGTGGCAGTCGCCAGCGGCTGCCGGGAATCCTCCTCCGGCGCGGGCCTGCTGCCGGGTGTCATCGCCGACACCACGAACATCACGACGATATTGGCCACCAGCGCCACGATGCCGATGGCGGTGTGCTGCAACGGACCCGGTAGGAAGCCGAAGGTCGTCAAGCCCTCGTTGTAGACCGAGCTGTCCAACGAGAACCACGTCACCAGCACCACGCCGACCACCATGCCGGCCGTCGCGCCCCAGGAGCTGACCGGGTTCTTCCTCAGCAGGCTGGCGAGCATCGACGGGAGCAACTGGGTGACGAACGCGTAGCCCAACAGCAGCAGGTTCACGATCGCCTGACCACCCTGGAACAGCAGATAGAGCGCGATCAGCGCCACCACCGGGACCGAGGCCTTCGCGACCAGGCCGGCCGATGCGGCCGAGGCCCGCGGGAAGAGCGGCTTGTAGAGGTTGGTGGAGATCAGCGTGCCGCAGGTCGTCAGCAGCATCGCGCCGGGCACCAGGGCACAGAACAGTCCGGCGGCTCCGACGAGGCCGACCAGCCACTGCGGCAGCTCCTGGGTGACGATCTCGAGCAGGGCGTTGTTGGCGCCGCCGTCGGGCGCGACCTTCAGGGCGATCGCGGCCGTGAAGCCGATGAAGAAGACGAACAGGATGACCAACTGGTAGAGCGGGAGCAGGACCGCGTTGCGGCGGAACGTCTTCGGGTTGTCCGCGGCATACACGGCGCCGAAGTAGTGCGGCCACATGAAGAAGCCAAGGGTCGACATCAGCACGTTGGTGATGAACCAGCCCATGTCGTAACCGTGTTCGCTGAGCCGCAGGGAGACACCGCTCTTGGCCCAGGTGTCCGGGATGCCGTTGCCCTCGAGCTGCTGGAAGAGGTGCTCGAAGCCGCCACCGAGGTGCAGCGGGAGATAGATCCCGAGCGCCACGACGATGACCAGGACGATGATGTCCTTCACCACCGCGTTGCTGGCCGCCGAGTGGATGCCGGACACGACCACGTAGGCCACCAGCGCCAGGGCGCCGCACCACTCCGCCGTCGTGGTGGAGATCTTGCCGTATGACGTGGCGTTGACGATGATCCCGAGACCGGCGAGCTGGAGTTCGAGGTAGGGGATCATCGCGACGATGCCGACGATCGCGACGACGGTGCCGCTGGTGCGCGACTTGTACTTGGCGACCCACCAGTCGGGCTGGGAGAGCAGTTTCATCTGCTTGCCGTAGCGCCAGATCGCCGGGGCCAGCCAGTAGGAGATGACGTAGGCCAGGCTGCCGTAGCACAGGATGTAATAGGCGGCGCCACCGTGCGCGTAGGCCCAACCGGACGCCCCGAGGAAGGTGAAGGTCGTGTAGATCTCACCGGCGAGCAGCAGGAAGACGATGATCGAGCCGAGGTTGCGTCCGCCGACACTCCATCCCTCCATGTCCATGTCCTTGCCGCGCCGGGACCACAG
This sequence comes from Flexivirga sp., assembly GCF_035551235.1. Taxonomy (GTDB): domain Bacteria; phylum Actinomycetota; class Actinomycetes; order Actinomycetales; family Dermatophilaceae; genus Flexivirga. The sequence continues at coordinate 63,434 of NZ_DASZNO010000029.1, forward strand.
GCCGAGGCCGAGCGATGCGGCGAAGAAGATCACCAGGATCGCGAGTGCGACGTTCATACCTGGTCCTCCTCGTCACCGGAGTTGGCCGGGTCGGTCCGATAGACGATGGCCATGCAGACCGACGTCAACACGACAGAGGCGACGATCCAGATCAGCAGGAACGGGAATCCGGCGATGGTGGGCGTCGTGCGATTGACGAACGGTGTGCAGACCAGCATCAGGACGAATGGTGTGGCTGCGAGGCCGAGATGCAGCCGATGCAGTTTGGTTCTCATGCGGGTCACCTCGGTCTCCGGCCGATAGCCGGCTGATTTCGTATGGCGGAACGGCACTTTCAGTGCCATGCATCAAATCGGCGACGAAACACGTGTGTCAAGGGTCGGGTCGTATGCCGGGACGTGGCACCAGTCTGTTGTGCACATCCCTGCGGCTCGGCCGCGACCGTCCACAGCGGAGGACATCGACGCAGCACGCCGGACGGCGTCCGCCCCAGGCTGGGGTCGGAGGTGATGCCCGATGGCAACGACACAAGACAGCAGCGATCGACGTACGGCGCCCGGCATGCGTCCGAGCCGGCGAGAGCTCGGCCGGCTCGGCGAGGAGGAGGCGGCGCGCTACCTGCAGTTGCAGGGCCTGACCGTCATCGAGCGCAACTGGCGATGTCGCGAGGGGGAGATCGACCTGGTGGTGCTCGACGATACGGGCGACTGCCTGGTCGTCGTCGAGGTCAAGACGCGCAGCAGTGAGCTGTTCGGGCGGCCGGTCGAGGCGGTGACGCCGGTCAAGGCCCGCCGACTGCGGGTGCTTGCGGCGCGGTGGCTCGCGGACCACCCGATCGCCACCTCGAGGGTCCGGATCGACGTGATCGGGGTGTTGTGCCGGTCCGGCGGTGTCGTCGAGATCGAGCACCTCCGGGACGTCGCATGACGCTCGGCCGAACGCGCAGCGTCGCGGTCACCGGGATCCACGGCCGGGTGGTCGAGGTGGAGTCCGATGTGTCGTCGGGGCTGCCTGCTTTCGTGGTGAGCGGTATGCCCGACGCGTCCTGCAAGCAGGCGCCCGACCGGATTCGTGCCGCGGCGAACAACTGCGACCTGGACCTGCCCCGGCAACGGATCACCGTCAACCTGTCACCGGCGTCGCTGCCGAAACACGGCTCGGGCTTCGACCTGGCGATCGCGGTCGCCGTGTTGGTGAGCGGAGGCATCGTCAAGCCGGCGCTGGTGAGTGAGGTCGTTCATCTGGGGGAGCTGGGCCTGGACGGGTCGGTGCGCGCCATACACGGGGTGCTGCCGGCGGTGCTTGCCGCGGTCGAGGCGGGTACCTCCCAGGTCGTGGTGCCGGTGGCGAATGCAGCTGAGGCTGCATTGGTTCCGGGGGTGGAGGTCGTGCCCATCGACAACCTCGCGGCGTTGGTGCGGCGTTACAAATGTCTGGCCCGGGGCAGGCCGCTGCCCGAGCCGCCACCGGTGCCGCCGCGATCGGCGGGAGCGGTGACCGTGCCGGATCTGGCGGACATCGTCGGGCAGGAGGAGGCGCGTTACGCGCTGGAGGTCGCTGCGGCGGGCGGTCACCATCTGGCCATGATCGGGCCGCCCGGCGCCGGGAAGACGATGATCGCCGAGCGGTTGCCGGGACTGCTGCCACCGTTGACGCGGGAGCAGGCACTGGAGGTGACCGCCATACATTCGGTGCTGGGGGCGCTGCCCGACCAGGTGCTGATCGAGCGGCCGCCGTTCGTCGCACCACATCACGGTGCGTCGATGCCGGCTGTGGTCGGTGGCGGATCCGGAAGGGTCCGCCCCGGCGCGGTGTCACGTGCGCATCGCGGTGTCATGTTCTTGGATGAGTGCCCGGAGTTTCGTAGGGACGTCCTGGACGCGTTGCGGCAGCCGCTGGAGTCCGGCGTGGTGCATGTGGCGCGGGCGGACCAGGTGGTGACGTTTCCGGCGAGCTTCCAGCTGGTGCTGGCTGCCAACCCGTGCCCGTGCGGCCAGAACTACGGCAAGGGCGCGAAGTGCACCTGTGCACCGCAGCGGCGGCGTGACTACCTCGGCCGGATGTCGGGACCGTTGCTGGATCGCGTCGACGTGCATCTGACGATGCTCCCGGTGACGCGTGCCGCGCTGGCCGGACCCAAGGGGGAGACCAGCGCACAGGTGGCCGAGCGGGTGGTGATGGCAAGACACCGCCAGGCGGACCGCTGGCGGGAGCTCGGGCGCAGCCGGAACAGCGAGGTGCCCGGTTCGATCCTGCGGTCGGGTAGGTGGCGGTTGCCGGCCGGGGTGACGCGGGGCCTGGACCGGGCGATGGAGAGTGGCGCGTTGACCCTGCGCGGTTACGACCGTTGCCTGCGCGTCGCGTGGACGATCGCCGACCTCGACGGCGCCGAGCGGCCGGAGTTCCGGCAGGTGGAGGAGGCCCGCGGGCTGCGGTCGAGCGGAGCAGCGGCATGAGCGAGCGACCGGCTCTGATGGCGAACGGTCGGGACGGAAGGGGACAGCAATGAGCATCGACGTCACGTCCGATACCCGGCGGGAGGAGTTGCGAGGCAGCCGGGAGGGACGGCTCGCGGTGCGGCTGGCACTCGCGGCGACCGTCGAGCCGGCCGACAAGACCATGACACCGCGGCTGCGCGGGCTGGACCCGTTCACCGCGTGGGAGATGGTGCGGTCCGATGCCGACGGCAAGTTCACCCGGGCGGCGGCGCGCGTCAAGGCGTTGCGGCTGGAGACGGTCGTGGCGCGCACCCAGGAGCTGGGCGCACGCATCGTCATACCGGGGGACGACGAATGGCCTTGCGGGGTGGACGATTTGGAGTCGCCGCCATACTGCCTCTGGGTGGTCGGCCGGGGTTCGCTCGCCGAGGCCTGCGAGCGCAGCGTCTCGATCGTGGGTGCGCGAGCGGCTACCCCGTACGGCACCCAGGTGGCGAGTGAGCTGGCCTACGGCCTGGCCGGACGAGGCTTCACCATCGTCTCCGGGGCGGCACACGGCATCGACACCGCCAGCCACCGTGGTGCGCTCGCGGCCGACGGCTGCACGGTGGCTGCAATGGCCTGTGGCATCGACATCGCCTACCCGTTGGCCAACACCCGGCTGCTGCAACAGATCGAGCAGTCCGGGCTGATCGTCACCGAGCTACCACCCGGGTCGGCGCCACAGAAGCAGCGCTTCCTGTCCCGGAACCGGCTGATCGCCGCGATGACCCCGGGCACTGTGGTCGTGGAGGCAGGACTGCGCAGCGGGTCGCGGTCGACTGCCACGGCGGCGTCCCGGCTGGGTCGGTTGCTGGCAGCGGTGCCGGGTCCGGTCACCAGCCCCGCCAGTGCCGGCCCGCACCAGCTCATCCGGGACTGCGGCGCGACGCTCGTCACGGACGTCGACGACTGCGCCGAGTTGTTCGGCGCGATCGGCAAGGATCTCGCCGAACCCAAGCGCGCCGAACCCACCCGGTACGACCGGCTGGACGATGCCGACCGGCGACTGGTGGATGCGATGCCGGTGGTGCGCGGCACGACCGTCGAACGGCTCGCGGTCAGCGCCGGCCTCGCTCCGCGTGAGGTCACCCGCGGTCTGGCTGCCCTGCACGCCGCCGGACTCGTCGAGCGGGTCGAGAGCGGCTGGCGCCGCACCCCGGAGGAGCATGTCTGAGCGTGGGAATGCTCTGCGGTTCTGCGTGTTGGTGACCCTGCCGGGTCGGCACCGCCCGATAATCTGTGACGGTCGTGACAAAGCACAGCGCGCTCACCGATCAGCCGGTCGTGGCCGGTTATGAGCGACACCTGCGCTCCGAGCGTGGTCGTTCCCCGCACACCGTGCGCGGCTATCTCACCGACCTTCAGGACCTGGCCGACCATCTCGCCGGCGCCGGCGTCGGCACCTGGGGCGAGGTCACGCTCGCCGACCTGAGGTCGTGGCTCGCCGGACTGGATGCCGCCGGCGCCAGCCGCGCCACCGTCGCGCGCCGGTCCGCCGCAGCTCGCGGGTTCTTCGGGTGGGCGTTCCGCACCGGCGCGGTGCCGCGCAACCCGGCGTCCCGACTGGTCGCCCCCAAGCGCGCCAAGACCCTGCCGGATGTCCTACGGCAGGATCAGGCGACGGCGCTGCTGGATATCGCCGCGGTTGCCGCGGACGACGCCGACCCGGTGCACCTGCGGGATCGCGCGATGCTGGAACTCTTGTATGCCAGTGGAATTCGCGTCGCAGAGCTGGTCGGACTCGACATCGACGATGTCGACCGGACCGAACTGGTCATGCGTGTCGTCGGTAAGGGCGACAAGGAGCGCACCGTCCCGTTCGGCCGACCCGCCGCGGAGGCCCTCGAGGCATGGCTGGGTTCCGGCAGGCCGCGGCTGGTCGTCGCAGGCTCTGGCCCCGCGCTCTTCCTCGGCGCTCGCGGCCGGCGGGTCGATCCGCGGGTCGTTCGCGAGGTCGTGCACCGACTGCTTCGCGAGACCCCGGGGGCTCCAGATCTCGGTCCGCACGGGCTGCGTCACAGCGCAGCGACTCACTTGGTCGAGGGCGGTGCCGACATACGACTGGTGCAGGAGTTGTTGGGGCACGCCAGTCTGGCGACGACCCAGGTCTACACACATGTCTCCGTCGAGCGACTGCGTCGCTCGTTCAGCCAGGCGCATCCTCGTGCCTGACCTACGCGAGCCCGCGACCCGCGAGCGCACCCGACGCGACGTTCGCGACGGTGTCGGTGCGCACCCGCCATACCCTCAACGCGAGCCGCGCCGCTCCATGCGGTCTACTTCGGGTATGCAGGGTTCGCCTCCGCCTCGCCCGGTCCGATTGGTCCGGACGATCGTGATCGCCGCGATTGTGCTCACGGCGCTGAGCGCGTTGTCCGGTTACCTGCTGCACGGGCACGGCCAGTCCGCCGGTGCGCGTTCCGCCGCACCTTCCGGGTCCGCGGTGCCGACCCCCGAGACACAGGAGGCCGCGACCGCGAAGGCGACGACCTCCGCACGGGCGAAGTCGTCGAGCAGCGCGTCCGCGACGGCGAAGCGCAGTGTTCGTCCTTCGGCGTCGAGCAAGCCGGTCGTCGTTCCGGCCGAGGGAAACGGACACTTCGGCCCCGTCCTCGTGCCACAGACGACGACCGCGAAGACCGGCCGTGTCGTGACCTACCGGCTCACCATCGAAGGCGGCATGCACGCCGACACGAAGGCCGTCGCGAGCACGCTGGGCGCGGCGTTGCTGGACCGTCGCGGCTGGCAGGGCGTCGACCACGTGAAGTTCGTGCAGGTCACGCCGGCCCAGTTGGCCGACGGGAAGAAGGCGACGATGACGATCACCGTCGCCAGCCCGCATCAGGTCGACAAGTTGTGCGCGCCGCTACCGACCCACGGCGGCACATCCTGCGCGACCGGCCAGCACGTCATCCTCAACTACAAGTTGTGGGCGCGTGGCGTTTCCTATTTCAAGGGCGATGTGGCGGCGTACCGCGAATACATGGTCAACCACGAGGTCGGCCACGCTCTCGGGCACGGTCATCAGCTGTGCTCCAAACCCGGTGCCTACGCGCCGGTGATGCAACAGCAGACGCTCGGCCTGCAGGGCTGCAAGGCGTGGCCGTGGCCCAAGCGTCCGAACTCCCACGGCGTGGCCTGACGACCCCGATTCGCGTGGCCGCCTCACCCGAGGGGCAACAATCGCACCCGCCGGTCCTGCACGAGCGTCAACGGATCCCGGTAGGCGTCCTTGCCGACCAGCAGCCCCCAATGCAGGCACGGCGTCGAACCGCAGTGGCCGCCCGCGGCCAGCGAGCCGATCCGGTCGCCGCGAGCCTCGACAGTGCCCTCCGGATCTCGGTCGTCGACCGGCTCATAGGTGGTCCGCCGCCCATCGGCGTGCTGTATGGCGACCACGCCGCGTCCGGCGATGACGCCCGAGAACGAGACGACACCCGCCCCTGCGGCGAGCACCGGTTGTCCCTCGGATCCTTCCAGATCGACACCACGATGCCCGGCCGCCCACGGCTCCGGTGGAGCATCGAAGGGGTGCACGACGGCCGGCTGTGGATCCAGCGGCCAGCCGTAATCGTCGACCGGTGCCGGGCTGACGGAACCACTCAGTGCCGTGAACACAGCACTGAGGAGCGCCGCCACACCCTGCCACCCTGTCGTCATACGAAGAGGGTGGGACGCTGGGACGCAGCCGGCGAGGCCGCTGCATGCCTGTTGTGGACAGCTACCCGCTCCGTGCAGGGGTGTGGACGCCGCCCACCGGACTCACGGTTGCCGAACCGCCGTCTGCCCGGCTCCGAGAGTGGCGAGCCGGGCTGCGGCTTCCGTGAGCACCTCCGGCTTCTTGCAGAAGGCGAAGCGCACCAGCGTGCGTGCGGCGTCCTTGTCGTCGCAGAAGACGGACACGGGCACACCGACGACGCCGCACAGCTCCGGCATCCGCCAGCAGAAATCGACGGCGTCGGTGGCGCCGAGGGCGGCGACGTCGGCGATGGCGAAGTAGGTGCCCTGCGGGCTGGTCACCGGCAGGCCGGCGTCGTGCAGGGCGCGGGTGAGTATGTCGCGCCCGTGTTGCATCGTGTCGGCCAGCCCGGTGAAGACGTCGTCGGGCAGCCCGAGCCCGTGCGCGACACCGACCTGGAAGGGGCCGCCGGCGGCATACGTCACGAACTGCTTGACCGTGGCGCACGCCGTGATCAGGTCGGCCGGCCCGGTCAGCCAGCCGATCTTCCAGCCGGTCGTGGAGAACGTCTTGCCGCCGGAGCTGATGGTGAGGGTTCGCTCGAACATGCCCGGCAGCGTCGCCATCGGCACGTGCCGCGCACCATCGAACGTCAGGTGCTCGTAGACCTCGTCTGTGACCACGATCGCGTCGTGCTCACGGGCCAGCTCGGCGATCAGCTCCAGCTCGGCCCGGGTGAAGACCTTCCCGGTGGGGTTGTGCGGAGTGTTCAGCAGCACCAGCCGGGTCTTGTCCGAGAAGGCCGCGCGCAACGACTCCTCGTCGAGCGCGAAGTCCGGGAAACGCAGCACCGACGTGCGACGGACGGCCCCGGCCAGCGCGATCGTGGCGGCATACGAGTCGTAATAGGGCTCGAACGTGACGACCTCATCGCCCGGCTCGCACAGCGAGAGCACCGCACAGGCGATCGCCTCGGTGGCGCCGACGGTCACGAGCACCTGCTCCTGCGGGTCGATCGTGAGGTCGTAGAACCGTTGCTGGTGGGCCGCGATCGCCTCGCGCAACTCCGGTATGCCGCGAGCGGGTGGGTACTGATTACGCCCGTCGCCGATGGCGTCCCGGGCGGCCGCGAGCACCGCTGACGGTCCGTCGGTGTCGGGGAAACCCTGGCCCAGGTTGACCGCACCGGTGCGGGTCGCAAGCGCCGACATCTCGCCGAAGATGGTGGCACCGAAGCCGTGCATGCGGGCGATGAGGGGTTCGCGGTCCGGCGTAGTCATGGTGTCGATGGTAGTGACGGGCTACTCATGACAGTGCAGCCGATTCGCGGCATGGTGCGGTTGTCCCGTATCCTGCAGTCACGACTCGTGTGCGTTGTCCCGCAAGGGCAGGTCGCGGGTCGAATTCGCGCGTCTCATACCGGATCTCGTATGCCGGGGTGGGTCCGCCAGTCCGATCGGTTCACCCATTGAACCGCTCGGTCCGGATCCATCGGGGCGCCAGGTTTGCGTTGCGTCATACCGACGACAGCGCGAAGACAACTGGAAACTCAATCAGAAAGGACTTCGGCATGGCCGTCGTCACGACCCGCCAGCTCCTCGAGAGCGGCGTCCACTTCGGGCACCAGACCCGTCGCTGGAACCCCAAGATGAAGCGCTTCATCCTCACCGAGCGCAACGGCATCTACATCATCGACCTCCAGCAGTCGCTGACCTACATCAACGACGCGTTCGAGTTCATCAAGCAGACCGTCGCCCACGGCGGCACGATCCTGTTCGTCGGCACCAAGAAGCAGGCACAGGAGTCGATCCAGGAGCAGGCGACCCGCGTCGGCATGCCCTACGTCAACCACCGTTGGCTCGGTGGCATGCTCACCAACTTCAACACTGTGAGCAAGCGTCTGGCCCGCCTCAAGGAGCTTGAGGAGATCGACTACGACGACGTCGCCGGCTCCGGTCGCACCAAGAAGGAACTTCTCGTCATGAAGCGCGAGAAGGACAAGCTGGAGCGCAGCCTGGGCGGTATCCGCGACATGGCCAAGGTGCCCTCGGCCGTCTGGGTCGTCGACACCAAGAAGGAGCACCTCGCGGTCACCGAGGCGCGCAAGCTGAACATCCCGGTCATCGCGATCCTGGACACCAACTGCGACCCCGACGAGGTCGACTACAAGATCCCGGGCAACGACGACGCGATCCGCTCCGTCACGCTGCTGACCCGCGTGGTCGCCGACGGTGTCGCCGAGGGCCTCATCGCCCGCTCCGGTGGCGGATCCGACGCCGCCGAGGCGTCCGAGCCGATGGCCGAGTGGGAGCGCGAGCTGCTCGCATCCGAGGACGGCGCCGCCACGGCCGAGTCCACCGAGGCCACCGAGGCCCCGGCTGCCACGGAGACCGCTGAGGCCCCGGCTGCTGCCGAGACCGCTGAGGCTCCGGCCGCCACCGAGGTTCCGGCCGCGGAGACCACCGAGTCCTGATCGGCCTGCTGCTCCGGTGGGTCGTGGTGACACGACCCACCGGAGCAGGGTTTTGTATGGCGCCAGCCGCGCCATACACACCACGTTTTTTCTTTTCCGTAGTTCGCGAAGGAGCGAAGCAGACACATGGCCAACTACACCGCTGCTGACATCAAGGCGCTGCGCGAGCAGACCGGTGCCGGCATGCTCGACGTCAAGAAGGCGCTCGACGAAGCCGACGGCGACAAGGCCAAGGCGACCGAGATCCTGCGGGTCAAGGGCCTGAAGGGCGTGACCAAGCGCGAGGGTCGCACGACCGCCAACGGTCTGGTCACCGCGCACGTCGACGCCGGCGTCGGCACCCTGCTGGAGATCAACTGCGAGACCGACTTCGTCGCCAAGGGCGAGAAGTTCGTCGAGCTGGCCGACAAGGTGCTCGCGCAGGCCGTCGCGTCCAAGGCCCCTGACGCCGAGGCGCTGCTGGCCTCCGCGGCTGACGGTGGCACCGTGCAGGACCTGATCGACCAGGCCGGCGCGACCATCGGCGAGAAGATCGAGGTGCGCCGTGTCGGTCGCCTCGAGGGCGAGAACGTCGTCTCCTACCTGCACAAGACCAGCCCGGACCTGCCCGCGCAGATCGGCGTGCTCGTGGCCAGCAAGGGTGGCGACGCCACCGTGGCCCGTGACATCGCGATGCACATCGCGGCGTTCAGCCCGACGGTCCTGCAGCGCGACGAGATCGACGCCGAGACCGTCGAGAACGAGCGCCGCGTCGCCGAGGCGACCGCCAAGGAGGAGGGCAAGCCCGAGGCCGCCCTGCCGAAGATCATCGAGGGCCGCGTCAACGGTTACTTCAAGGAGAACGTCCTGCTCGAGCAGCCGTTCGCCAAGGACACCAAGAAGACCGTGGCGAAGGTCGCCGAGGAGGCCGGTGCCGAGGTTTCCGGTTTCCTGCGCTTCAAGGTCGGCGTCTAAACCCCACGAAGTTTCTCCCCCGCTTCGCTCCTCCGAATACTTCGCGGGGACCCCGAGCGAAGTTACCGTCGAAAGGCCCCGGCAGCACACGCTGCCGGGGCCTGTCGCGTGCCTGCGCCCTCCACGATTGCCGAATGACGGCTTCTTCGGCGAGTGACGGTCGGATTGGGCCGTCACTCGCCGAGGGAGCCGTCACTCGGGGGAGAAGGGCGTGATCAGGGGTGGGGCGAAGTGGCCGTCCGGTCGCTCGCCGAGCGCGACCCACGCACGGTGGAAGGCGCTGCCGGGCGCGACGAGTGAGCGCGCCGACGGGTCCGCGACGATGTCCGCGGGCAACGAGATCGACTGTGGCACTGCACGATCCGCGGTCCGCGCCGCCTCCACCGCATCGCGCAACGCCAGGGCCGCGGGCTTCGCGACGTGGTCGACGGTGAACAGCCCGAGGTCGTACTCCCGCTCCGGGAAGTCCACCAGCCGCCGATCGATGTCGTGCGAGCACCACCAGGTGATCCCGGTCAGGGTGGACACCGCACCGGCCGCAGCGACCGTATGGCGGACGAACTCCGGCGCCGCATCGGCCGGCACATCCGGCAGGGGAGCGCCGAGCTCCTGCAACCACACCGGCCGGTCCGCCGCGCCGCATGCACCGGCCAGTCGCGCGAGGTATGCCGCGTGGGAGGTGGTCGCCGGTCCGAGCGGCCCGTCGATGCGCGACGTTCCGTTGAAGACCCACGAATGCACGGATGACACGTCGCCCAGCGTCGTCACGTCCGCAGCTGAGAACGGATGGTCCGGAGCGTAGAAGGCGTCGTCGAAGAGCGAGTGCACCACCAACTGATCCGCCCGCGCGTTGTCCCGTATGGCGCCCAGCAGGTCCTGCGCCCACTCCCGCGACGCGTCCGCGCTGGTGGCATTGGCCGGCCACAGGTTGTTGACCTCGTTGCCGAGGGTGAACGCGAAGACGTTCGGCTCCGGCGCCAGGGCGCGCACCAACTCCTCGACATACCAACGCAATCCGGCGCGGACATCGGGGTCGGTGAAGATGCTGCGCTGGTGCCAGGTCAGCACCCACGACGGCAGGAAGTCGAAGCTCGACAGGTGCCCCTGCAACAGGTCGACGCAGACGTCCAGGCCGCGCTCCGCGCCCAGTTGTATGACGGTTCGCACGTCGGCAACGGCCCGCGCCCGCACATGGGCACGGTTCGGCTGGATCCACGGCCAGACCGGGAAGATCCGTACATGGTCCATCCCGAGCGATGCGATGTCGTCGAGGTCCCGCGCCACTGCCGCGCGGTCCAGGTCGAGCCAGCCGTGGAACCACCCCTGCGACGGAACGTAGTTGGCGCCGAAGCGCAGTTCTCGCGAAGCGGCAGCCTGATCGTCCACGACGATGAGACTAGTGACCGGCGGATGCGACGCCGATCCGCGGATGCGCCGCACGAAGACGTTGCGTGCTCTACCGTTTCGTCGGTGAGCAGCTTGGCCGTCGCGGTGCTGATCGCCGTGATCCTGGTGCTTCCGGTCGCGGCGCTGTGGTGGTGGGCGCACACGCGCCGGGGGATGGGCAGCGAGGCGGACCGGGCGACACTGCGCACGCTGCATGAGGCGAACCGCGCCGCGCGGCCGCTGCGTGAAGGGCTGACCGAGGCTGCCGCGGAGCGGGCGGTCCGCTCGCTGCGCCCGCTGCTGACCGCACCGGCGGTGGCGCTGAGCAACGGCCACGCGGTGCTCGGCTGGGACGGGCCGGGGGAGCGGCACCGCGAGGATGTCCTGACCGCAGCGACCGCCGTGCTGGAAGACGGCCGCGCCCGCGTCGACCGGGTCAGCTGCACCGATCCCGCCTGCCGGCTGCGCGACGTCATCAGCGTCCCGCTGGTCGTCGACGGCTCGGTGGTCGGAACGCTGCACGCGCTGGTCACGGTCGCCGGCGCACCGGTGATCAAGGCATCGCACGAGGTCGCGGACTGGGTGAGTGGACAACTCGAGCTGGCCGAGGTCGACCGGCGCCGTTCCGGGCTCGCCGAGGCGGAGCTGCGCGCGCTGCGCGCGCAGATCTCACCGCACTTCATCTACAACGCGCTGACCACGATCGCGGCGTTCGTGCGCACCGATCCGGATCGGGCCCGCGAGCTGCTGCTGGAGTTCGCGGACTTCACGCGCTACTCGTTCCGCCGACGCGGCGAATACACCGCCCTTGCCGACGAGCTGCAGTCCATCGAGCAGTACCTCACCCTGGAGCGGGCGCGCTTCGGGGAGCGGCTGCGTGTCACCCTGCGGGTCGCTCCGGACTGCCTGACCGTGATGGTGCCGTACCTGTCGTTGCAACCGGTGGTCGAGAATGCCGTTCGCCACGGCCTGGAGCCCAAGTCCGGCCCGGGCGAGGTCGTCATCGAAGCACGCTCGGATGGTGCCGACGTGCGAATCTCGGTGGAGGACAACGGAGTCGGCGAAGATCCACGGCGCATCCAGGAGGCGCTGGACGGCGTTGCCCAGGCAGACTCCATCGGGCTCTCCAACGTCGACATGCGGTTGCGGGCCACCTTCGGCGAGCAGTACGGCTTGGTGGTGGAGACAGCTCCCGGCGCCGGCACCAAGGTACTGATGCGCATCCCGCGGTTCGCCCCCAGAGCGCACCCGAACGACTCAGCCACTCACTACGGGGTGTGAGGTGCATCGGTATGGGCGAGTCGCAAGCCCCGCCATGCCAGCGCATCTCAAACCTCTGCGGCTGTGCTGAATAAACTTCTATGGTGGATGACATGCCAGACCACCTGCGGGTGCTCGTCGTCGACGACGAACCCCCGGCGCGCGGCGAGCTGGCCTACATGATCGAGCAACTCGAGCCGGTCGCCTCGGTCCTCGCCGTCGGCTCCGGCGTCGAGGCGTTGCGCGCCCTGGAGTCCACACCCATCGACGCGGTGTTCCTCGACATCGCCATGCCCGGTCTCAGCGGCCTCGACCTCGCCCGGGTGCTCGCCCGCTTCGAACGCCCGCCCGCCGTGGTCTTCGTGACCGCCCACGACGCGCATGCGGTGGAGGCCTTCGAGCTCGACGCCGTCGACTATCTGCTCAAGCCCGTGCGTCCCGCCCGCGTGCAGGACGCGATCCGTCGCGTGCTCGCCCACGATGCGCCCGCCCAGCCGCAGGGGGAGGACCCCACGATCCCCGTCGAGCTGGGTGGCGTCACTCGATTCGTGCGACGTTCGGACGTGCATTTCGTCGAGGCCCATGGGGACTACGTGCGGCTGCACACCGGCGACGGCGCGCACCTCGTGCGGTTGTCGCTCGGAACTCTCGAGCGCGACTGGTCGAGCGCCGGGTTCCTGCGGATCCACCGCAGCTACCTGGTCGCGACGAAGCACATCACCGAGCTGCGCCAGCACGACCAGCGCAGTGTGGTCGTCATCGACGGTCATGAGCTCGAGGTCAGCCGGCGCCGCAGCCGCGAGCTGAAGGACGTGCTGCTGCGCAACCCGGATCAACGCCCATGACCGAGCCGGCCGAGCGGGTCCGGGTGGAGCGGCGGCGCAACGCCGCACCCGACGTCGCCGCGATGAGCCAGGAGATCGACGCGCAGTCGATGCTCGGCGAGGCCCTGCTGCGATCGCTGATGCGCGCCCAGCTGCGTATGGCGGCGGTCGTGCTCGGGCTGCTCGCCGTCACCCTCGGCTCGCTGCCGCTGATCTTCAGCCTGTCGCCCGGCATCCGGCGGTTGCACGTGCTCGGCATACCGCTGCCGTGGCTGTTGCTCGGTGTGCTCGTCTACCCCGTGCTGCTCGGGCTCGGCTGGTTCTACGTGCGGTATGCCGAGCGCAACGAGGCCGGCTTCGTGCGTCTCATCAGCGCCGACCACGGCGAGCCGGCGGATCGAGCGGGGCGGGAGGGGCGAGCTGCGAGCGCGTACCGAGATCGCCCGGGCGACCGATGATTCCCGCCGTCGGGCTCACCGCGGTCCTCGCGGTCTCGTTGCTCACGCTCGGCATCGGGGTGCTCGGTGTGCGGGTGTCGCGGACGACGAGCGACTTCTACGTCGCCTCGCGCAGCGTCGGGCCGGTGGTCAACGCCTCGGCCATCGGCGGCGAATACCTTTCTGCTGCATCGTTTCTCGGCGCGGCAGGGCTCATCCTGGCTCACGGCGCCGACGCGCTCTGGTATCCCGTCGGCTGGACCGCCGGTTACCTGGTGCTGCTGGTGCTGGTCGCCGCGCCACTGCGCCGGTCCGGTGCCTACACGCTGTCCGACTTCGCCGAGTTGCGGCTGGAGTCGCAGGCCGCCCGCAAGGTCTCCAGCGTCGTCGTCGCGCTCATCGGGGTGCTCTACCTGCTGCCGCAGTTCCAGGGCGCCGGCATCACGTTGCGCACCCTGGTCGGTGCGCCGACCTGGACCGGCTCGGTGCTGGTCGCGGCGGTCGTGCTGGTCATCGTGCTCTCCGGCGGCATGCGCTCGATCACCGTGACCCAGGCGTTCCAGTACTGGCTCAAGCTCACCGCGCTGATCATCCCCGCAGCGGTCCTGCTGGCCCACTGGCACCGGTCGGGTGGGGCGTCGCCACATGCGATGCACGTGTCGGACTGGGTGGAGCCGATGCAGGGCAAGTACGCGACGTACCTGGTCTACTCGTTGATGCTCGCGACGTTCCTGGGCACCATGGGCCTGCCGCATGTCGTCGCCCGGTTCTACACCAACATCGACGGCCGCGCCGCACGCCGCACCACCCTCGGAGTGCTCGCGCTGCTCAGCGCCTTCTACCTGATCCCGACCGTGTATGGCGTGCTCGGCCGCATCTACAGCTTCCATCTGGTCGCCGCCGGCCGCACGGATGCGGTCGTCCTGGAACTGCCCACCGACGCGCTGCACGGTTTCGGCGCCGACCTGCTGACCGGTCTGCTCGGTGCTGGCGCGTTCGCGGCGTTCCTGTCGACCTCCTCCGGGTTGGCGGTGTCGGTCGCCGGCGTGGTCAGCCAGGACATGCTGCGCGGCCGGTCGGACTCGGTGCGCAGCTTCCGTCTGGCGACCGCTCTGGTGGTGTCGCTGACGCTGGTACTGCTGGTGGTGTCCAGCGGGGTGCCGGTCGCGCGGGCGGTGGAACTGGCGTTCGCGGTCGCGGCGTCGACGTTCTGCCCGTTGTTGCTGCTCGGCATCTGGTGGCGCGGACTCACCGCGCCGGGTGCGATCGCCGGCCTGGTCATCGGCGGCGGCACGTGCACGGCCGCGGTCGTCGCGGCGCTCGCCGGCTATGAGGCGCCCGGCGCGGCCGGGCCGCTGCTCGCCCAGCCGGCCGCCTGGACGATGCCTCTGAGCGTCGGCGTGATGATCGGCGTGTCACTGGCGACGTCGTCCCACCGGCCACCGAACGTGATGCGCACGATGGTGCGCCTGCACACGCCCGAGCACCTCGATGTCGACCGCGGCACGTTCGACCCCGAGCGGGTGACAGTACCAACCGTTCAGCCCGCCAGACCGACCGTTCGTCGCTTCCTCCGCTGACGCCCGGCGACGGTGTGACTCCGCTCACATCATCGGGTCCGCAAAGGGGCACGCGCACGACTTCGGGCGAACAAGCTTGGCGCAGACGGCAGGACGCCGTTCCGACCCCATGACGTCAGGAGTCTTCCCATGTCAGAGACGACCACTCGCCCGGCACCGGGCTCACACATAGCCGATCCGGCCGCACTCGGCCTCGGGGCGTTCGCGCTCACCACCTTTGTGCTGAGTGTCGTCAACGCCGGAATCGTCCCCGAGAAGGTCGAACCCGTGGTGTTCGGGCTCGCGTTCGCGTACGGCGGCATCGCCCAACTCGCAGCGGGCATCTGGGAATTCGCCAAGGGCAACACCTTCGGTGCCACCGCGTTCTGCTCGTATGGCGCGTTCTGGCTGTCGTTCTGGTGGTTGACCGGTCACACCGACCTGTCGGGCGCCGGCTCCGACGTCAACAAGGGTCTCGGGATCTACTTGCTCGCGTGGGGCATCTTCACGCTGTACATGACGATCGCGGCGATCCGGGTCAGCGGTGCGGTGCTGCTGGTCTTCGTGCTGCTGACGATCACCTACTTCCTGCTCGCGTTCGGCGAGTTCGGAACCAGCAGTGGGCTGACCAAGACCGGTGGGTATGTCGGAATCCTCACCGCGATCGCCGCGTGGTACGCGTCGTTCGCGACCGTCGTGAATTTCACGTTCAAGCGCACTGTGATGCCGACCCTTCCGCGCTGAACGAGGTGGGAGGAACGCTGCCCGGACGGCTTTCGGCCTCCCGGGCAGCATTCTCGCCCGACGAGTGATTGAGTAGATGTGACACGCAGCGCACTCGATCGACGCCGACCGACACGACGACAGAAACAAGGAGACAACGATGGCGCAAGATGGCCAGAGCCAGAACATTGATGCACTCATGGCGGAGTCGCGCACCTATCCGCCGGAGCCGGCATTCACCGAGCAGGCGAATGCCGGGCAGGGGTTCTACGACCAGGACTCGGACACGTTCTGGGAGAAGGAGGGGCGCGAGCGGCTCAGCTGGTTCACCGACTTCACCACGCTCAAGGAATGGGACCGTCCCTACGCCAAGTGGTACCTCGGCGGCAAGCTCAACGCCTGCTACAACTGCGTCGATCGGCATGTGGAGAACGGCCAGGGCGACAAGGTCGCCTACTACTGGGAGGGTGAGCCGGCCGACGACCGCCTGACGATCACCTACGCGGACCTGCAGGAGCGGGTCGTGAAGGCCGCCAACGGCTTCAAGAGCCTGGGCATCGGCAAGGGCACCAAGGTCGCGGTCTACATGGGCATGATTCCCGAGGCTCCGGTGACGCTCCTGGCGCTCGCGCGACTCGGTGCGCCGTTCACCTTCGTCTTCGGCGGTTTCTCCGCCAGCGCGCTCGGCAGCCGCATGCAGGAGATGGAGTGCGAGTACCTCATCACCCAGGACGCCGCGAACCGCAGGGGCAAGCCGGGCCCGTTGAAGCCGACCGCCGACGAGGCGATGGCGATGGCGCCGACCGTGAAGACCTGCGTGACGGTCAACCGCACCGGCACCGAGGTGGAGATGCAGGACGGACGGGACCACTGGTGGAGTGACGTCGTCGACTCCCAGAGCGCCGACCCGACGTCGTGCCCGTGCGAGCCGATGGATTCCGAGGACCTGTTCTTCCTGATGTTCTCCTCCGGCACGACCGGTCGGCCGAAGGGCATCCTGCACACCACCGCGGGCTACCTCGCCGGCGTATCCACAACGCATCACTACGTGTTCGACATCAAGCCGGAGACCGTCTACTGGTGTGCGGCCGACATCGGCTGGATCACCGGCCACAGTTACATCGTCTTCGGGCCGCTGATCAACGGCACGACGAGCGTGATGTACGAAGGCACACCGGACTTCCCGGACAAGGCCCGCTGGTGGGAGATCATCGAGCGCTACAAGGTCAGCGTGCTCTACACCGCGCCCACCACCATCCGCACCCACATGAAGTGGGGCACCGAGGCCCTGCAGAAGCACGACCTGTCGTCGCTGAAGGTGCTCGGGTCGGTGGGAGAGCCGATCAACCCCGAGGCGTGGGTCTGGTACCGCGACAACGTGGGCGGTGGGAAGACGCCGGTGATCGACACCTGGTGGCAGACCGAGACCGGGATGATCATGGTCACCCCGCTGCCGGGCCTGACCACCTTGAAGCCCGGGTCGGCCACCAAGCCGTTCATCGGTGTGCAGGCCGCCGTGTACGACGAGGCCGGCAAGGAGATCCCGGCCGGACAGGGCGCCGGATACATGGTGGTCAAAGAGCCGTGGCCGGCGATGTTCCGCGGTCTGCTGAACGACGACGAGCGGTTCAAGGAGACCTACTGGAGCCAGTTCTCGAACGCCTACCTGGCCGGCGACGGCGCTCGCGTCGACGACGACGGCGACTTCTGGATGATGGGCCGCATCGACGACGTGATGAACGTCTCCGGGCACCGCCTGTCGACGATCGAGATCGAGTCCGCGCTGGTGAGCCACCCGGATGTGGCGCAGGCCGCGGTCGTCAGCCGCTCGGACGCCACCACCGGGCAGGCGATCGTCGCGTATGTCACGCTCCGCGACGGTGCGGAGGGGTCCCCGGAGAAGCTGACCGAGTTGCGCAACCACGTCGGCACCGAGATCGGACCGATCGCCAAGCCCGCCAACATCGTGTTCGCTGACTCGCTGCCGATGACCCGGTCCGGCAAGATCATGCGTCGCCTGCTCAAGGACGTCGCCGAGAACCGCGAGCTCGGCGACACCACGACGCTGGCCGACCCGTCCGTGGTCAACGAGATCAAGCAGCGCGCCGACTCCGACAAGGACGCCGACAAGGAGGGCTGAGCTCGCAGTCCTGCGACTGAATGGATGGGAGGCGGGTGGCCGGC
>NZ_DASZNO010000030.1:0-221408 GCF_035551235.1 Flexivirga sp.
GCTGTAGATGGATCCACCGACGACTGCGACGTCGGCGCCGGCGCGCTGGACGTCGCCGATCGTCTTCAGGTTGACTCCGCCGGCGACGGAGAACGGGACACGTGCCTGTTCTCCGGAGCTGAGCAGCCCGTTCAAGTCGTAACCGGGCTGCGCCTGCTCGTCCAGCCCGGCGTGCATCTCGACGAACTTCGCACCCAATGCGCGAACCTCCTTCGCACGAGTGACCTTGTCGGCCACGCCGATCAGGTCGACGACGACGCCCTTGTTGTGAGCGGTCGCGGCCTTGACAGCACCGGCGATGGTCGAGTCGTCGGCGGCGCCCAGAATCGTGACGAGGTCGGCACCGGCCTTGAACGCGATGTCCGCCTCGAGCTCGCCGGCGTCCATCGTCTTCAGGTCGGCGAAGACGACCTTGTCCGGGTGCGCCTCCTTGACGGCGGTGATGGCGGAGAGCCCCGCGGCCTTGATCAGAGGGGTGCCGAGCTCGATGATGTCGACGTGCTCGGCGACCTGGCCGGCCAGCGTGAGGGCGGCCTCCGTGGTCAGAACGTCCATGGCAACTTGCAGCTTCATGATGATCTTCCTTCTTGTTGTGATGTGCGATGTGTACGTGGACAGGTGGTCAACTGGACGGCCGGCCTACTCGAGGTTGGCGTGCCGCAGCCACAGCTCCTCGGCGGGCGAGGAGTCGTTCTCCCACAGCGAGGCGAAGAGAGCCTCGGTGGCGACGAAGAGTGCCTGCTCGAACAACGAACCGGCGTACTGCCGCGACACGGAGGTCCCGTGGTCCGTCTTCTGCGCAGCCGGTATGACGACCAGCGCGTCGGCGAGCTTCGCCAGGGGCGAACTCGGGTTGGTGGTGAAGACCCCGATGCGCGCTCCGACCCGTGCGGCCGTGTCGGCGGCCTTGACCACGCCGGACGTGGTGCCGGACCCGGATGCCACGATCAACAGGTCGCTGGCGTCGATGGCAGGGGTGGTGGTGTCGCCGGCGATATGCACGGTCAGGCCCAGGTGCATCAGGCGCATCGCGGCCATCCGCAACACCAGGCCGCTGCGGCCGGCGCCCGCGACGAACACCCGGCCGGAACGGCCGATGTGATCGGAGAGCTCGGACAACTCGGCCGGGTTGATCTTGGCCACCGTGTCGGTGATCTCGCTGCCGACCAGGCTCAGATTGCGCGCGACGTCCTCGGAGGTGCTGGAGACGGTGGGCGTCGAAGTGGGTGCGGAAGACACGATCTTGTCCCTTCGGCTCGGTGGGTGATCCGTAGCCGCCCGGATGGCTGCTGCGGCGTTGACAACCATGGTTTCGGATCGAATGGGTGGGTGTAACACTGTTTTGTGACGGTCTTCACTACACTTTCGGGTTAGTTCCCCTGCCGCAGACCGCCGAACACGAGACGCGGCGACATCAACCGGTGACCCCGGAGGACCCATGACCCAGCTCGATGCCCACCCGGATGCCCACCCGGATGCCCGAACCGCCGCCCGCCCCGATGCCCGACTGGACCTGCCCTGGCCGCTGCTGAAGCGCGTGGCCGCGCTGACGGACGCCCCGCTCGCCCAGATCGCCGACCGGCTGCGGGAGGCTGCGACGCCATACGTGGCCAACAGCGCGCTGATCATCTTCACCGAGGACTGCACCGGCAGGCCGCAGAAGAAGGCCGGCGAGGAGGAGATCATCTCCCGCGTCTCGATCACCGAACTGGACGCGTTGCGAGCCCTCGTTCCGGACGAGGCTCCGTGGTTCGGTGACGCGCAGATCGGCGACCATGCACGGCCGGTGCTGGCCCTCCAGTACCCCGCCAGTGGTGCGCTGCTGGTCCTCACCGACCCCGATGCGGACCTCGATCCGTCGGACAAGGACTGCGCGGACCGCCTGGAGGTTCTCTCCTACCTGTGGGGGCTCGCCGCCCGCCGGATCCACGAGAAGGTGACCGACGCGCCACCGTCATACCTGGCGGAGTCCCGGGCGGCCTCCGCCGAGCGGCTCCGGGTGACCGCGGAGCTGACCGACCTGCACTCGACCACCCTGGAGACATTGCTGGCCGCGCTGCGCTCGTCCACCCTCGACGACGCCACGGCGCGGTCGACCGTCACCGACCTGACCGCCAAGTCCCTGATCGGACTGCGAACCCTCAATGACCGCACCACCGACCTGGTGAAGGAACCGGTGAGGACCGCCTTCGAGCGGCTGCGTGAGGAACTCCGACCACTGACGCGCTTCAGTGGCATCGGTGTGGAGTTCATCGAACCTCCGCTGAACGGCCGCGCCCTGCCCGGCGAGGTCGCGCACGCCGCGCGGGCGATCGTCCGGGGGCTGGTGCTCGCGATGATGGAGCAGCCCGCGATCAGCCGCATCAGGACCCAATGGGACTGCGACGGCGAGAACCTGCTGATCAACATTCGTGACGACGGCAGCGGCGCGTTGTCCGCGAGCGCCCCCAACATCAGCCGGCTGAATCGACAGGTCGAGGCGTTGGCCGGGCAGTTGCGGTTGGAGGTCATGTCCGGCTGGGGCGCAGATGTGTTCGTGACACTTCCGCTGGACCCGCCCGCGGCCCCGTCCGGTGACGTCGCCGGCTGGAATCTCGCCGCCCGCGAACTGGAAGTCCTGCAACAGCTCGCGGCCGGGCGTCGCAATCGCGCCATCGCGGCCACTCTCGGGATCAGCGAGAACACCGTGAAGTTCCATGTGCGCAAGCTGTTCAAGAAACTGGGCGTCAGTTCGCGCACCGAGGCCATCGCCCTGGCACACAGCCACGGCATCCAGTAGGGCCCTATCCGAACAGGATCCGGGCCTCGTCATACCGGTGCTGCGGCACGCCCTTGAGCTGGCCGAGCGCATCCGCGAGGTCCACCTGGATGATCTCGGTGCCGCGCAACGCCACCATGCTGCCCCACTGTCCCTGAACCACCGAGTCGATGGCCGCCATACCGAGCCGCGTGGCGAGCACCCGGTCGAACGCGGTCGGGGTGCCACCGCGTTGGATGTGGCCGAGGGTCGTCGCTCGCGTCTCGATACCCGTGAGGGACTCCAGTTCGGGTGCGAGC
This sequence comes from Flexivirga sp., assembly GCF_035551235.1. Classification (GTDB taxonomy): domain Bacteria; phylum Actinomycetota; class Actinomycetes; order Actinomycetales; family Dermatophilaceae; genus Flexivirga. The sequence goes on from NZ_DASZNO010000030.1 coordinate 3,058, forward strand.
TGGTTGGCGATGCCGCCGAGCCGGGGACGGCCGAAAGCGTCCAGCCCGCGCTCGGAGTGCGCTTGCTCCATCTCGTCGGTGGTGAACCCCTCGGCGACGACCACCAGCGGTGCGCGACCGCGATCGTCGGCGAGCTTCACCCACCCGGCGATCTGGTCCATGCTCACCCGCTGCTCGGGGATCAGGATCACGTGGGCGCCGGACGCCATACCGGAGTGCAGCGCGATCCACCCGACGTGGCGGCCCATCACCTCGGCGATCATGCAGCGCCGGTGTGACTCGCCCGTGGTCCGCAGCCGGTCCATGGCCTCGGTGGCGATCTCGATCGCGGTGTCGAAGCCGAAGGTGTAGTCGGTGGCGTCCAGGTCGTTGTCGATCGTCTTGGGCACCCCGACGATCCTGATCCCTGCGTCGGTGAGCCGCTTCGCGGCCGCCAGCGTGCCCTCGCCACCGATCGCGATGATGGCGTCGATCCCCAGATCGGCCATGCGGCGCCGGATCGTATCGGGGCCGCCGCCGTTCTCGAACGGGTTGGTCCGGGAGGTGCCGAGGATGGTGCCGCCCGACTTGGCGATGCCTGTGACCATGCTGCGCCGCAGCGCGATGGCGTCGCCTTCGACGACACCGCGCCAGCCGTCCCGGTAGCCCATGAACTGCAGCCCGTGGACGGCGTCACCCTTGAGCACCGCGCCACGGATGACCGCGTTGAGGCCCGGACAGTCTCCGCCGGAGGTGAGGATGCCGATCTTCATGGCGAGTCCCTTCGTCGTCGCGAGCGCGTGTCGTGACCTCTGCTGGTTGGTGGTGGCCGGCGGTGTCAGCTGGACTTGTCGGCGGATCCGAGTTGGGTGGCCGCCTCCACGACGCGGGCCGCCATGCCCTGCTCGGCGGCAGCGCCCCAGACCCGGGGGTCGTACAACTTCTTGTTGCCGACCTCGCCGTCCACCTTGAGGACACCGTCGTAGTTGCCGAGCATGTGGCCGGCGATCGGCCGGGTGAAGGCGTACTGGGTATCGGTGTCGATGTTCATCTTGATCACGCCGTAGGACACCGCGTCACTGATCTCCTGCGGGGTCGAGCCCGATCCGCCGTGGAAGACCAGGTCGAACGGGCGTTCCTTGCCGACGGACGCCCCGACCGCCTCCTGGATGTCGTGGAGGATCTGCGGGCGCAGCTTGACGTTGCCGGGCTTGTAGACACCGTGCACATTCCCGAAGGTCAGTGCCGTCAGGTAGCGGCCGTGCTCGCCCGCACCGAGCGCCTCGACGGTCGCCTGTCCGTCGGCGACGGTGCTGTAGAGCTTGTCGTTGATGGCGTTCTCGACACCGTCCTCCTCACCGCCGACGGTGCCGATCTCGACCTCGAGGACGATGTGTGCGGCCGCCGTACGGGAGAGCAGTTCGCGGCCGATGCGGAGGTTGTCCTCGAGCGTCTCGGCCGAGCCGTCCCACATGTGCGAGTTGAAGATCGGGTCCTGACCCCGTCCGACCGCTGCTTCGGATGCGGCCAGCAGCGGCAGCACGAAGTCGTCCAGCTTCTCGCGCGGGCAGTGGTCGGTGTGCAGGGCGATGTTCACCGGGTACTGACGTGCGGCCTCACGGGCGTACGCAGCGAAGTTGAGCGCCCCGGCGACCATGTTCTTGATCCCGGCGCCGGACCAGTACGCCGCACCGCCGGTGGAGACCTGCACGATGCCATCGGATCCGGCATCGGCGAAGCCCTGCAGCGCAGCGTTCAGCGTCTGCGAGGACGTCACGTTGACCGCCGGGTAGGCGAATCCACCCGCCTTGGCGCGGTCGATCATCTCGGAGTAGATCTCCGGGGTTGCGATGGGCATGCTTCCTTCTCACTGACGCTGGATGGTTCGGGGGGCTCGCCGTACTCAGGCGGGTACTTCACCGGTGGTCTCGTAGGCGGCGATCTTGCCGATCCGCCGCTGGTGCCGCGCGGCGTTGCTGAACGGTTCGGTCAGGAACGCCTCGATGAGTGCGGTCGCCTCCTCGACGCTGTGCTGGCGACCGCCAACAGCCACGACGTTGGCGTCGTTGTGCTCACGGGCGAGCTTGGCGGTCTCGGTGTTCCACACCAGGGCGGCGCGCACCCCTTCGACCTTGTTCGCGGAGATCTGTTCGCCGTTGCCGGAACCGCCGAGCACGATTCCGAGCGCATCGACGCCCGCGGCCTGGTCCCGGACGACGGCCTGTGCCGCGTTGATGCAGAACCCCGGGTAGTCGTCCTCCGCGTCGTAGTCGACGGGTCCATGGTTGACCATCTCGTAGCCCTTGGCGGACAACGAGTCGATCAGGGCGGCGCTGAGTTCCAGGCCGGCATGGTCGGTGGCGATGTGAACACGCATGAGTGGTGGTCCTTTCCAGGTGTGTGATCGGGTCAGGTCGCGGGCACGGGTGTACGGGACATCGCGAGCAGTCCGCCGGCGCGCAGCGACTCGATGGCATCCGCGGGTGACGGCTTGCCGTAGACCGACGATCCGGCGACGAAGACGTTGGCACCGGCCTCGGCGGCGCGGGTGATCGTCTCCTCGGTGATGCCGCCATCGACCTGTATGGCGACGTCGACCCCGGCCTGGTCCACGGCGGCGCGGGCCCGGCGGATCTTCGGGACGGTGACATCGAGGAAGGCCTGGCCGCCGAAGCCCGGCTCGACGGTCATGATGAGCAGCATGTCGAGCTCCGGCAGCATGTCGAGGTAGGGCTCGACGGGAGTGGCGGGTCGCAGCGCCATACCGGCCTTGGCACCGCGTGCGCGCAGTTCCCGGGCCAGCTTGACGGGAGCATTGGACGCCTCGACGTGGAAGGTGACCGAGGACAGGCCCATGTCTGCGTATGCCGGTGCCCAGCGGTCGACCTCGGCGATCATCAGGTGCGCGTCCAGCGGCACCGGGCTGACCTGCTGCAGGCGCTCCACCACGGGTACGCCGAGGGTCAGGTTCGGCACGAAGTGGTTGTCCATCACGTCGACGTGGGCAGCGTCGGCGTTGCTGATCCGGCCCAGCTCGGCTTCCAGATTGGCGAAGTCGGCCGACAGGATGCTCGGATTGATGCGACAGGTCGGCGAGCTCATGACCGGGCCTCGCTCAGGGCGCCCGCCGCGGTGGACAGCGCGTTCTCGACATCGGCGAGGAGCTCGTTCCAGCTGGCCACGAACTTCTCCAGTCCCTCCGACTCCAGCTGGTTGACCACCTCGGTGTACGAGATGCCCAGGCCCGCGAGCGCCTTCAGCACCTCGGCGGCTTCGCCATACGTTCCGGAGATCGTGTCGCCGGTGACCGGACCGTGGTCGAAGGTCGCGTCGAGCGTCTTCTCCGGCATGGTGTTGACGACATCGGCCGCCACCAGCTCCGTGACGTACAGGGTGTCGGGGTATGCCGGGTCCTTGACACCGGTCGAGGCCCACAGCGCCCGCTGCGGACGGGCACCGTCGGCAGCCAGGGCGGCCCAACGGTCGGTGGAGAACTCCTCCTCGTAGACCTGGTACGCCAGGCGGGCGTTCGCCAGGGCGGCCTTGCCGCGCAGGGCGGCCGCCTCCGGCGTGCCGAGCGCGTCCAGCCGCTTGTCGATCTCGGTGTCCACCCGGGACACGAAGAAGGACGCCACCGAATGGATCGTGGACAGGTCGTGTCCGCGCTTCTTGGCCTGCTCCAGCCCGCTCTGGAAGGCGTCGATGACCGCGCGGTACCGCTCGAGCGAGAAGATCAGGGTGACGTTGACGCTGATGCCGTCGGCCAGCACTGCGGCGATCGCGCCCAGTCCCTCGACGGTGGCGGGGATCTTGATCAGGACGTTGTCCTTGGCGACCTTCTGGTGCAGCCGCTTCGCCTCGGCGATCGTGCCGTCGGTGTCCCAGGCCAGGCGCGGGTCGACCTCGATCGAGACCCGGCCGTCCACTCCCTGGGTCGCAGCGGCGGTGCCGGCGAAGAGGTCACATGCGTCGGCCACATCGGCGGTGGTGATCTCGAAGATCGTCTCGTCGACCCCGGCACCCTGTGCGGCCAGCTTCTCGATCTTGGGGGCGTAGTCGCTCCCGGAGGTGATCGCGGCCTGGAAGATGGAGGGGTTGGTGGTCACGCCGACGACGTTCTTCTCGTCGATCAGGCGCTGCAGGCTGCCGCTGTCCAGTCGCTCGCGGGACAGGTCGTCCAGCCAGATGGACACGCCGGCGGCGGAGAGCTGTGCGGTGGGAGTGGTGGTTGCCATGACTTCTACTTCTTCCTTGCAAGGGATGGTGAGGTTGGATTTCGGTCGGCGCCCCGGAGCAGCACCGGAACGCCGACCGAAGACGGGGCCGCCGGTTCAGCCGGCAGCGGCGGCGAGGGACTCGCGGGCGGCGGCCACGACGGCGTCCGCGGTGATCCCGAACTCCTGGAACAGGCGCTGATAGTCGGCCGAGGCGCCGTAGTGCTCGAGGCTCACGCTGCGGCCGGCGTCGCCGACGATTCCCTTCCACGTCAGGTCCAGGCCGGCCTCGACCGAGACACGCGCGGTCACCGAGGCGGGCAGGACGGACTCCCGGTAGGCCTCGTCCTGCTGGTCGAACCACTCCAGGCACGGCACCGAGACGACTCGGGTGGCGATGCCCTCGGCCTGCAGGGTCTCGCGGGCCTCGACGGCCAGCTGGACCTCGGAGCCGGTGGCGATCAGCAGCACCTGCGCCGGCACCGTGGCGCCATCGCGGGACGCCTCGGCCAGCACGTATGCGCCGCGGGCCGCACCCTCGGCGGAGCCGAAGGTGTCTCCGGTGGCGGCACCCTCGCCGCGCTCGAACACCGGGATGTTCTGCCGGGTCAGGACCAGTCCCGCGGGGTTCTCCAGGTTGCCCAGGACGCTCCGCCACGCGACCGCCACCTCGTTGGCGTCGCCGGGTCGCACCACGTCGAGGCCGGGTATGGCGCGCAGGGTGGCCAGCTGCTCGACCGGCTGGTGCGTCGGGCCGTCCTCGCCCAGGCCGATCGAGTCGTGCGACCACACGTAGATGGAGGGCACGCCCATGAGTGCGGACAGCCGGATGGCGGGACGCTGGTAGTCACTGAAGATCAGGAACGTCCCGGAGAACGCTCGCGTGGGACCGCTCAGGTGGATGCCGTTCACGATCGACGCAGCGGCGTGCTCCCGGATGCCGAAGTGCAGCACCCGGCCCTGCGGGTTGCCCGTCCAGGACTGGGTCGAACGGGACGCCGGGATGAACGACGGCGCGCCCTCGATCGTGGTGTTGTTGGAGCCGGCCAGGTCGGAGGACCCACCCCACAGCTCCGGCATGACGCCGGCGGCCGCGTTGATGACCTTGCCGGATGCGGCGCGGGTGGACACATCCTTGCCGGCCGGGAACTGCGGCAGCACACTGTCCAGCTCGGCCGGCAGCTCGCCGGCCTCGATGCGCTGCAGGAGCTTGGCCAGGTCCGGGTTCGCCGCCTGCCAGGCATCGAACGACTCCTGCCACTGCGCCCGAGCCGTCGTTCCGCGACCGACGACCTCGCGGGCGTGTGCCAGCACCTCGTCGTCGATCTCGAAGCTGCGCGCCGGGTCGAAGCCCAGCACCTCCTTGAGGCCGGCGACCTCATCGGCACCGAGCGCCGCGCCGTGGATCCCGCCGGTGTTCTGCTTCTTCGGCGACGGGTACCCGATGATCGTGCGCAACGAGATGATGGACGGGCGGGAGGTCTCCGCCTTGGCGGCGACGAGAGCGGCATACAGCTCCTCGACGTCCTCGACATAGTCACCGGTGCGGGTCCAGTCCACCCGCTGGGTGTGCCAGCCGTAGGACTCGTACCGCTTGAGAACGTCCTCGGTGAAGGCGACGTCGGTGTCGTCCTCGATGGAGATGTGGTTCTCGTCGTACAGCACCACCAGGTTGCCGAGCTCCTGGTGACCGGCCAGCGAGGACGCCTCGGAGGTGACGCCCTCCTGCAGGTCACCGTCGGAGGCGATCACCCAGACGGTGTGGTCGAACGGGCTGGTACCGGCCGGGGCGTCGGCGTCGAACAGGCCGCGCAGGCGGCGCTGGGAGTAGGCGAAGCCGACCGAGGACGCCAGGCCCTGACCGAGCGGCCCGGTGGTGATCTCCACACCGGGGGTGTGCTTGTACTCCGGGTGTCCGGGGGTCAGCGAGCCCCAGGTACGCAGCGCCTCCAGGTCCTTCATCTCCAGGCCGTAGCCGGCAAGGTAGAGCTGGATGTAGAGGGTCAGCGAGGAGTGACCCGGCGACAGGATGAAGCGGTCCCGGCCCGACCAGGTCGCGTCGGTCGGGTCGTGACGGATCAACTTCTGGAACAGGAGGTATGCCGCCGGCGCCAGGCTCATCGCGGTGCCGGGGTGGCCGTTGCCGACCTTCTCGACCGCGTCGGCGGCCAGCACTCGGACGGTATCGACAGCACGCCGGTCCAGATCGGTCCAGTCCAGGTCAGGGGCTTCGGCGGGGAGCCGGGTCGGTGTCGCTGTTGAAGTCACTGTCTTGTCCCTTCGGGTTGGCCATCGATCTACGGTGGCCGGATAGCTGCTTCCTCGGTTGAGGACCATCCTGTAGGGACAAACGGGTAGTGATAACGCCATTTTGTGACGGTTCTCACTATCCTTTCGGGTTGGTCCTCCCCAATGGGACCACCCGGAGGGTGGCAATCAGGCCCTTCCGACCCGGCGCGGGACGACGAACGGCCGCCTCCCTCAGGGGAAGCGGCCGTTCATCTCGGATGGTGCGTATGTCGTTGTGGTGGTGGAGACTAGGGGGCTCGAACCCCTGACCCCCGCCTTGCAAAGGCGGTGCTCTACCAGCTGAGCTAAGTCCCCGGAACTGAGGGCCACCATCCGGCGGCCGATCAGATCAGTTGTTGGTGTCTCCCGGCTTGTCGGCGGCTTGCGCCCACAGGTCCTTGGTGTCGTTCTTCTGGGCGAGCTTCTGCTTGGCTGCGACGGCCAGGCCGGCGAGGCCCAGCAGTACGACGAGCTTCTTCAACATCACGGGCTCCGATCGACTGCGGAACGGCGGGTGGTGGGCCTAACAGGACTTGAACCTGTGACCTCTTCCTTATCAGGGAAGCGCTCTAACCGACTGAGCTATAGGCCCGTGCACCGTCCGACGACCTGCCGCAGAATGCCGCAGGCGCCGGACGAGACTATCTCACCAAGGGCGGCAGAACCAAAACGGGATCGTATGGCGCTCGGTCTCGATACGCTCCTCCGTCGCTACTCGACCCACGAGGCTCTGCTATTCGTCCGACAGGGTCATCTGCACGCCGCCGACCAGCGAGGAGCAGATGTTGTAGAGGAACGCGCCGAGGGTCGCCAGGGCGGTCATCAGCAACACGTCGACGACTGCGATGACGACCGACAGCGAGACGACCCGGCCGAAGCCGACGTAGTCCATGATGTCGAACGTCTTGCCACTCGTCTCGAGCGTGCGCAGCAGCTCGTTGACGTTGTCCCAGACACCCATGCCCTGCAACACGATCCACAGCATCGCGATCATCACGACCATGGCGATGCCGATCGCCACGGACAGCAGGAACGCGATCTTCATGACCGACCAGGGGTCGACCCGGGACAGCGTCAGCCGCACCCGGCGCGGGGTGCTCCGGCCGCCGGGACGACGGGCCGGGCCGCCTCCCGCACGCGGCGCGGGGCGCCGCTGGCCGGCCTTGACCGGCCGCCCCTTCGCGCCACCGGCCGTGCCGCTCTTCGAGCCCGGCCGCGGCGCTTGCCGTGGAGGTGTCGCGCGCTTCTTACCGCCGGCTGCCGCGCCCGGAAGACGCACGGCACCGCCGGCATCGGTCGCGGTCGCCCCGGCGCCCTTGTCGGCGTCGGATCCGTCAGTGCTCACTCATCGTCTCCCGGCTCGTCCGGAGTCTGTTCGGTCTCAGGCTGGTCACTGTCAGTCTGCTCGTCCGCCTCGACCGGATGGTCGATGACCGGGGTCTCGGCGTCCGTGTCGTCGGTCCGTTCGTCAGACGATCCGTCACTCGACGACTCGCCCGACGGTACGCCATCATCCTGGTCGTCTTCGACTTCGCGCTCGGCGTTCCGCGCAACGGCCACGATCGAATCCTTCTTGTCCGGGGTCGCGAACTGCACTCCCTGGGTCGACCGGCCGGTGCGACGGATCTCGATGACGGGGGAGCGGACGATCTTGCCCTTCTCCATCACCACGAGCACCTCGTCCGTCTCGTCGACGGTCAGTGCGCCCACCAGGTCGCCGCCGCGGTCGGAGATCGAGGCGACCTTCACACCGAGCGTCGCCCGGCCCTTGACCGGGTAGTCCGACGCCGCGGTGCGCTTGGCAAGGCCGTTCTCGAAGACCACGAAGACGTCCGGGTCGGTGCCGTCGGCCACGATGTTCATCGACAGCAGCTCGTCGCCGTCGCGGAACTTCATCCCGGTCACGCCGGAGGTCGAGCGGCCCATCGGCCGCAACGTGTCGTCCGTGGCGTGGAAGCGCACCGACTGCCCCTTACGAGACACCAGCAGCACGTCGTCCTCGGAGCTGGCCAGGCCGGCGCCGACCAGCTCGTCGCCGTCACGCAGGTTGACGGCGATCAGGCCGCCGGAGCGCGGGGAGTCGTAGTCGGTCAGCTTGGTCTTCTTGACCAGTCCGCGCTTCGTGGCCAGCAGGAGGTATGGCGCCTGCTCGTAATCACCCAGGGCCATGACCTGCGCGATCTGCTCGCCGGGCTGGAAGGCCAGCAGATTGGCGACGTGCTGGCCCTTGGAGTCGCGGCTTCCCTCGGGCAGCTCGTAGGCCTTGGCGCGGTAGACGCGTCCGGCATTGGTGAAGAACAACAGCCACTGGTGCGTCGTCGTGGTGAAGAAGTGCGACACCACGTCATCGCCGCGCAGGTTCGCACCGCGCACACCCTTGCCACCGCGCCGTTGCGAGCGGTATTCGCTGGTCTTGGTCCGCTTGGCGTAGCCACCACGAGTGATCGTGACGACGACGTCCTCCTCGGGGATCAGGTCCTCCATGGACATGTCGCCGTCGAAGGGCACGATGTGGGTGCGTCGCTCGTCGCCATACCGCTCGACGATCTCGGCTAGCTCGTCGCTGACGATCTGCCGCTGCCGCTCCGGCTTGGCCAGGATGTCGCGGTAGTCCTCGATGGCGCGCTGCAGCTCGTCGTGCTCGTCGATGATCCGCTGCCGCTCCAGGGCGGCAAGTCGGCGCAGCTGGAGGTTCAGGATCGCGGTCGCCTGGATCTCGTCGACGTCCAGCAGCGACATCAGGCCGCCCCGGGCCTCTTCGGCGGACGGGCTGCGGCGGATCAGGGCGATGACCTCGTCGAGCGCGTCGAGCGCCTTGAGGTAGCCGCGCAGGATGTGGATCTGCTCCTCGGCCCGGCGCAGCAGGTAGGTCGTCCGGCGCTGGATGACGTCGACCTGGTGCTCGACCCAGTAGCGGATGAATGCCGAGATCGGCAGTGTGCGCGGCACACCGTCGACCAGCGCCAGCATGTTGGCGCCGAAACTCTGCTGCAGCTGGGTGTGCTTGTAGAGGTTGTTCAGGACGACCTTGGCGACGGCGTCGCGCTTGAGCACCACGACCAGTCGCTGGCCGGTGCGGCCCGAGGTCTCATCGCGCAGGTCGGCGATGCCGCCGATGCGCCCGTCGCGCACCAGGGTCGCGATCTTCTCGGCCAGCGCATCCGGGTTGACCTGGTAGGGCAGCTCGGTGACGACGAGGCACTGGCGTCCCTGGATCTCCTCGACGTTGACGACGGCGCGCATGACGATCGAGCCGCGTCCGGTCCGGTAGGCGTCCTCGATGCCCTTGCGGCCCATGATCAGGGCACCGGTCGGGAAGTCGGGGCCGGGGATGATCTCGAGCAGCTTCTCCAGCAGCTCCTCGCGGGAGCACTCCGGGTGCTCCAGCAGCCACTGCGCACCGGCCGCGACCTCGCGCAGGTTGTGCGGCGGGATCTGGGTCGCCATACCGACCGCGATGCCGGAGGCGCCGTTGACCAGCAGGTTCGGGAAGCGGGCCGGCAGCACGGTCGGCTGCATCGTCTTGCCGTCGTAGTTGGGCTCGAAGTCGACGGTTTCCTTCTCGATGTCGCGCACCAGCTCCATGGCCAGCGGCGCCATCCGGCACTCGGTGTATCGGGGCGCTGCGGCACCGTCGTTGCCCGGCGAACCGAAGTTGCCCTGCCCGTCGACCAGCGGGTAGCGCATCGACCACGGCTGCACGAGGCGGACCATCGCGTCATAGATCGCGCTGTCGCCGTGCGGGTGGTACTGACCCATGACGTCACCGACGACACGGCTGCACTTGTTGTAGCCGCGGTCCGGGCGGTAGCCACCGTCGAACATCGCGTAGACGATGCGCCGGTGCACGGGCTTCATGCCGTCGCGCACGTCCGGCAGCGCTCGGCTGACGATGACCGCCAGCGCGTAGTCGATGTAGCTGCGCTGCATCTCGGTGTTGAGGTCGATCGGGTCGACATTCGAACGTGGCCCGTCGCCGTCGGTGGGACCACCGGGAGGCAAGGTGTCGTCAGTCATGAGTTTCCTTCATTCTCAATGCAATTCAGAAGCTTTGTATGGCGATGCCGGCTCGGCTGGGGCGACAGCGCACGAGAGGTCTCGCCGCACCTCAGCCGACCCGCCGTGAGCCGACGACCAGCACGGGACGGGGCGTCCGCGAGCTTGCGAGCGGAGCGCAACGGACCGGGCTGCGAGGAGGCGAACAAGACAACTCAGATGTCGAGGAACCGGACGTCCTTGGCGTTGCGCTGGATGAACCCGCGTCGGCTCTCGACGTCCTCACCCATCAGGATCGCGAAGATCTCGTCGGCAGCGGCGGCGTCGTCGAGCGTCACCTGCAGCAGGGTGCGGTGGTCCGGATCCATGGTGGTCTCCCACAGCTCCTGGTAGTTCATCTCGCCCAGACCCTTGTAGCGCTGGTAGGGGTTCTCCTTGGGCAGCCGGCCGCCGTTCGCCTGGCCGATCTTCAACAGACCGTCGCGTTCCTTGTCGGAGAACGCGAACTCGTGCTCCCGGTTGCTCCACTTGATCCGGTAGAGCGGCGGCTGCGCGAGATAGACGTAACCGGCCTCGATCAGCGGTCGCATGAAGCGGAACAGCAGGGTCAGCAGCAGGGTGCGGATGTGCATGCCGTCAACGTCGGCATCGGCCATCAGCACGATCTTGTGATAGCGCGCCTTTTCGATCTCGAACTCTTCGCCGAAGCCGGTGCCGAACGCCGAGATCAGCGACTGCACCTCGTTGTTGGCCAGCACCTTGTCGATGCGCGCCTTCTCGACATTCAGGATCTTCCCGCGGATCGGCAGGATCGCCTGGTTGAACGGGTTGCGGCCCTGCACTGCCGAACCGCCGGCCGAGTCGCCCTCGACGATGAACACCTCGGAGATCGTCGGGTCGTTGCTCTGGCAGTCCTTGAGCTTGCCCGGCATCGCCGCGCTGTCCAGCAGGCCCTTGCGCCGCGTTGCCTCGCGCGCCTTGCGCGCCGCCATACGGGCTGCTGCGGACTGGATCGACTTGCGCACGATCGCCTGTCCTTCGCGCGGGTGCTGCGCCAGCCAGTGCTCGAACTCGTCGCGGACCGCGCTCTGCACGAAGCCCTTGACCTCGGAGTTGCCGAGCTTGGTCTTGGTCTGCCCCTCGAACTGCGGCTCACCGAGCTTGACCGACACGACTGCGGTCAGGCCCTCGCGGATGTCGTCACCGGTGAGGTTGTCGTCCTTCTCCTTGAGCAGCTTCTGGTTGCGCGCGAAGGTGTTGACCAGCGAGGTCATCGCCGTGCGGAAACCCTCTTCGTGCGTGCCGCCCTCGTGGGTGTTGATCGCGTTGGCGTAGGTGTGGACCGACTCGCTGTATGCCGTGGTCCACTGCATCGCGATCTCGACCGACAGCAGCCGGTCGGGATCCTCGTGCTCGAAGGCGATGATGTCGTCGTGCACCGGCTCGCTGCGCTTGGACGCGTTGAGGTGCTTGACGTAGTCGATCAGGCCGTCGTCGTAGCGGTAGGTGACGGTCTTGGCCTTGCCCGACTCGTCCTCGACCTCGTCCTGTGCCGTGGCGCCGGCGAGCGCTTCCTCCTCGGCGCCCTCGTCGACCTGCTGGACGCGCTCGTCGGTGAGCGTGATCGCCAGGCCCTTGTTGAGGAAGGCGTACTGCTGGAACCGGGCCCGGATCGTCTCGAAGTCGTAGTCGACGCTCTCGAAGATCTCCGGGTCGGCCCAGAAGGTGATCGTGGTGCCGTGGTCGGACTGGTCGGTCTGGCCGATAACCTCCAGCGACCCGAGCGGGTCGCCGTGGTCGAACTCCATGTAGTGGATCTTGCCGTCCCGACGGACCTCCGCGGTCAGCTTGGTCGACAGGGCGTTGACGACGGATGAGCCGACGCCGTGCAGGCCACCGGACACCTTGTAGCCGCCGCCACCGAACTTGCCACCCGCGTGCAGCTGGGTCAGGACCAGCTCGACGGTCGAGACGCCATACGCCTCGTTGATCTCCACGGGTATGCCGCGGGCGTGGTCACGCACGCGCACGGCGCCGTCGGGCAGGATGGTGACCTCGATGTGGTCGCCATACCCGGCCATCGCCTCGTCCACCGCGTTGTCGACGATCTCGGTGACCAGGTGGTGCAGGCCGCGGGGGCCGGTCGACCCGATGTACATGCCGGGGCGCTTGCGGACGGCCTCCAGACCCTCGAGCACCTGGATGTCGTCGGCACCGTATGTCGATGCGCCGCCGTCGTCCTGCTTGGCCGGCGAGCTCGCCGGGTTCTGTTCGTCAGGTGATTGCTGCGCAGCGGTGTCGGACACAGTGCTCCTTGGGTGGAGTGGGACGCGAATGGAAGCTGAGCCGGGCACGCCTGCGGCCCGCCGGGAGGCGAGCCGCATCAGCCAACATCAAGTGCTCAGAATCTGTCTCCTAGCATACCCTGTCCGAGCCGCCGAACCGCGCTTGACGTGCCGTGAACGGCACTATGCCGGTCGAACAAAGCGCTTCACGACTCCCTACACGCGACCGGGGCCGCGAGCGCGTCAACGCCGCGTTAACGGATCCGTCACTTGCGCACGATGTAGACGATCGCTCCGGTCTCGGTCGTGCAGGTGACGTAGGAGCCCGCCTGGCAGGTGACCTTGTAGTTGTCGTGGGTCTCCGGCGACTTGGCGCGGAACGAGGCGTTGCCGTCCTTGTCCTTCTTCGCGCTGTAGAGCGTCGAGACCACGCCGGCGAAGCTGCAGGACGTCTTGGGTCCGGTGCCGTAGGAGTCCGATCCCGGACATGATCCGGCGGAAGCCGGCAGCTCCGACGCCCCCGTGGACGAACTGGGACTGCTGGACGACGAGGATGAGGAGGAGGACGACGACGAGGACGACGAGCTGGGGCTCTGTGATGAGGACGAGCCCGATGAGGACTGCGACTGGTCCGGGGTCGTCGTCTGGGTCACGGTCCGGGTCGGTGTGAAGGCGCCATTGGCCATCTTGCCGCTGGAGTTGTTCAGGATGATCGCGATCACCACGGCGACGATCGCCAGCGATGCGACGATCACCGCGACCGGCGCCCACATGGCACCGCGACGCTGCGGCGGCTCCTCGTAGTAGGCCGCGGGCTGGTGGTAGCCGCTCTGGTCGGCTGGAGCGTATTCGTCATACTGCTGCGGCTGCGGGGGGCGAACGTATGGCGCGTGACCGGTCGCCTGGGTGCGGTCCGCATCGGCTTCGGCCGAGTTGGCCCACGCCGTGGTGTCGGGATCCTGCGATGCGCTGGAGCCGCTGCGGTCACTGAAGAAATGGTCGAACTCGTCCCGGCCCCTGCCCGGGTCGCCCTGACCGGGTTGGTCATGACTCACGTTGAACTGCTTCCTGCCGGTTGGGGTCTATGCCTGTGCAAAACTCGCCTCACTGTACGTGTGCCAGGCGTGCTGCGGCCAAATCCGCATCCGGCGAAGATTGTTCACCCGTAGGTGTCACGCGGGCCGCGGCCGTCACGCACGGTCCGCGGTCCCTTCTTCCAGCTCGGCGCGTTGGGCCCGACGATCCGCAACGACTGCACCACGTCCGCCCCGACCGCTTGCTCGAAATTGCCCAGCAGGGTGGAGGTCAGCAGGCGCAGCTGGGTGGTCCAGGCCGTGGAGTCGGCACGAACCGTCAGCTCACCGTCGGTGAACGACACCGGACGGGCGTGCGCCGCGACCGCCTCGCCGACGATCTCGTCCCACCGCCCCATCACCGAACCCGCGGCGACGTCGACCTGCCACCCCCGGTCGGACAGCAACCGGTCGAGCTGGTCGCCGATCATCGCCGGGTCGCGGCCGTCGTCGCGTGCCCGGCCGGTGCCGAGATCGCCGGCCTTGCGCGGACGGCGCCTCGCGGGTGCGCCGGGCCGAAAACCCTTCTCCCGGGCGGAAACTCGTGCACGGCGTATGGCGTCCCGCACCGCGTCAATCGGGTCAATCTCGTCGATCTCGTCGGGGGTCGTTCCGTCCTCGGGACCGTCCTGATCCGCGTCACCCACTCGGCTGCACCTTGCCGAGGGTGACGGTGAACTGGTTGCCGGTCAGCGAGTCGGGGACATCGTCGTCGACCGCTGCGGTGATCAGCACCTGCTCGCAGTCGGCGACCATCAGCGCGAGCCGCCGGCGGCGGCCCGCGTCCAGCTCGGCGAAGACGTCGTCGAGCACCAGCACCGGGTCGGTGCCCAGGTCGTGCCGCAACAGCTGGAACGCCGCGATCCGCAGCGCCAGCGCGAACGACCACGACTCGCCGTGGCTCGCGTAGCCCTTGGCCGGCAAGGTGCCCAGGCGCAGCACCATCTCGTCGCGATGCGGACCGACGAGTGTCTGGCCGCGCTCGACCTCGGCCCGGTGCTGTTGTTCGAAGGTCTTGGCGAAACCGGCCTCCAGTTCCGCGACGTCCGGGACCTCTCCCGCGGCGAGCTGGTCGGCGAGTTCGTCATACAGCGAGCTCTTGTAGGTGACCTTGGCGTCCGACTGCCCGGCGCTGACCTCGTCATACGCCAGCCGCAGGTAGGGCTGCAGGTCGCGCAGCAGCCGCAATCGCGCGTAGACGAGGTTGGCGCCGACCGAGGACAGGTGGCTGTCCCAGACCGGCAGCGTCGCCAGCGCGGCGGCCCGATCCGGTGCGGTACGAGCGGTTTTCAGCAATGCGTTGCGTTGCTTCAGGATCTTGTCGTAGTCGGCGCGCGCACCGGCCCACCGTGGCTGCCGCGCGACCAGCAGGTCGTCGAGGAAGCGGCGGCGCTCGCTCGGATCGCCCTTGACCAGGGCGAGGTCCTCGGGCGCGAAGAGCACGGTGCGCAGGGTGCCGAGTACGTCGCGCGGGCGAGTGACCGGCGACCTGCCGAGTCGCGCCCGGTTGGCCTTGCCGGGGTTGATCTCCAGCTCGATCTGCTGCTCACGCCCGTCGTGGACGACGGCACCGCGCACGATGGCCTGGCCGGCGCCGGCCCGCACCAGGGGACCGTCCTGCGCGACTCGATGCGAGGACAGCGACGCCAGGTAACCGATCGCCTCCACGACGTTGGTCTTGCCCTGGCCGTTGAGCCCGATGAAAGTGCTGACGCCGGCGGTGAATTCGAGGTCGGCGGACTCGTAGGACCGGAAGTCCTTCAGAGTCAGGTGACGCACGAACATGTCCCGAGTTTAGGTCCGTCCCGTTACCCCGCAAACACTCACGAACCGCACAGGATCGCCACGTTAGCTTCGCGTTGTGAGTCTGACGGGGCTGGGGTTCTATGACACGACGATCGTTGCAACCCTTCTCGCGGTTACGACGACGATGCTGCTGTGGAGCCGGGTCCGCGGAATGGTTGCGCTGCGTGCTCTGCAACGGATCGCGATGCTCGTGATGTGTCAGCTCTGCGCCATCGTGCTGACCATGACTTGGGTCAACAATCACTTCGGTCTGTACGCCTCGTGGTCCGACCTGCCGGGGACCGGTGGTTCGGGACATCTGGTCATGTCCGGCCCGCCCCCGGAGACAGCCGACTTCAGCCCGGCGGCGCGCGGGACCGAGAGCACCTTCTTCCGGGGACCGGCCTCTCGGCTCGCCGGGGAGGTGTTCGTGTGGACGCCACCGCAGTACCACCAGGCGGCATACAAGCACGACCGCTTCCCGGTGATCGAGTTGCTGCACGGTGTCCCCGGTGAGGCCCAGGACTGGCTGATCAAGGGTGGTATGCCGGGCCGGCTGGCCACCATGATGGCGCACGGCACGCTCGAGCCGGCCATCGTGGTGATGCCCACGCTGAACCCGGGCGGCGTCGACACCGATTGCACGGACACCCCACGAGCCAAGGTCGCAACCTGGTTGGCCAAGGACGTCCCGCGGTTGCTGTCCCGGCATTT
Organism: Flexivirga sp.; assembly: GCF_035551235.1. Classification (GTDB taxonomy): domain Bacteria; phylum Actinomycetota; class Actinomycetes; order Actinomycetales; family Dermatophilaceae; genus Flexivirga. Next base: position 19,393 of record NZ_DASZNO010000030.1, read on the forward strand.
CCGGGTGCTGTCGGATCCGAAGGGTTGGGCGCTCGCCGGCCTGTCGACCGGTGGCTTCTGTGCGATCAAACTCTCCCTGCAGTACCCGAAGAAGTTCGGCATCGGGGCAGGTATGGACTCCGACCCGTTCACCGGCGATCCCGCGGTGCTGGCGGACACTGCTCTGCGTACGGCGAACGCGCCGGTCACCCTGGCCCAGAAGCGACCACCCGTGCAGCTCTTCGCCGGCACCAGCGCCCAGGACCACTGGAGTCCGCCGTCCCACATTTTCGCGCTGCAGCGTGCGGTGCGTTACCCGACAGTCCTCGCGCCGCCCTACATCCTGAGCCGGGGCGGTCACAACTGGGGCACGTGGGGACGGATCGAGCCAGCGTTGTTCGCCTGGATGAACACGGTGCTTGCTCCGCCGCAGAGCCAGACGTCGCGGGGGACCCTGGGCGGGGTCTTCCACAAGATCCTGCATCCCTGATGCGGTCGGGCGCCCGAGTCCGGCTCCGGGGGGTGCCCGACCGCCTTGCCCGGGGCGGAGCGGAAGGCCGTACGTCAGTGGTCGGTGACGACGCCCTTCTCACCCTTCTTGGTGACGACGTGGCCGCCGAACTCGTTGCGCATGGCGGCGACGGCCTTCATCGCGGGGGAGTCGGTGCCCTGGCGGGAGAAGAACCGCTGGAAGAGTGAGGCGGAGATGACCGGCATCGGGACGCCGTACTCGACGGCTTCCTGCACGGTCCAGCGGCCCTCGCCGGAGTCGTTGACGAAGCCCTCGATCTCGGAGAGGTCGCCGTCCTTCTCCAGGGCAGCGGAGATGAGTTCCTGCAGCCAGGAGCGGACGACGGTGCCGCGGGTCCAGGCCTTGAACGCGGCGGGGACGTCCTTGACGATCTCCTTGGCCTCGAGCAGCTCATAGCCCTCGGCATACGCCTGCATCATGCCGTACTCGATGCCGTTGTGGACCATCTTCACGTAGTGGCCCGCACCGACGGCACCGGTGTGGCAGAAGCTCTCGTCGCGCGGACCCTCGGGGCGCAGCGCGTCGAAGACCGGCATCATCCGCTCGATGTTGGCGTCGGAGCCGCCCGCCATCAGCGCGTAGCCGTTCTCCTTGCCCCACACACCACCGGAGACACCGCATTCGGCGAACTCGATGCCCTTCTCGGCGAGTTCCTTCTCGTGCTTGGCGTCGTCGCTGAACTTGCTGTTGCCGCCGTCGAGCACCAGGTCACCCTTCTCGAGGAGTCCCTTCAGCTCGTCGATGACCGACTGGGTGACCTTGCCGGCCGGCACCATCACCCAGATGTTGCGCGGTGCGTCGAGCTTGCTGACGAGCTCGTTGAGGTCCTTGACGTCCGAGACCTCGGGGTTGGTGTCGAAACCGACCACGTCGTGCCCGGCCGCCACGAGGCGGTCGCGCATGTTGCCGCCCATCTTGCCCAAGCCGATCAAACCGAGTTGCATGCCGCGCCTTTCATTCGTGTATGTCGTACTTCGCTCCGACGCTACTCCGGAGGCTTCCCGGTCAACTCGCGAAACGCACCGGCATCAGGACGTAGCGGTAGGACTCGTCCGCGTCGCCGTCCGCCTCCGCCTGTCCCGACAGCACCGCCGGGCTCTTGGGCTGGGTGAACGACATACGGGCGAACTGCGTGCCGAGGGCACCGAGTCCGTCCAGCAGGAACTGGGGGTTGAACGCGATCTCGATCTCCGGGCCGGTCAGCGTCGCCTCGACGGCCTCGGAGGCCTGGGCGTCATCGCCCTGGCCCGCCTCGATCGCGACCTGGCCCTCCGAAAAGCGCAGTCGCACAGGGGTATTGCGCTCGGCGACGAGCGAAACACGCTTCACCGCTTCGGTCAGCGCGGCCGTCTCGATGACCGCGACGGAATCGACACTGGTGGGGAAGATCGAGGAGACCTTCGGGTACTCGCCGTCGAGCAGCCGGGTGGTGGCGCGACGCTGGCCGGCCTCGAAACCGACCAGACCGTCGCCGCCCGCAGCGGATCCGAGCGCGACCTGCACCGAGCCGGAGGCGCCGAGCGCCTTGGCGGTGTCCTGCAGGGTGCGCGCCGGGATGAGCGCGGTCTGTTCGGCATTCGCGTCGGTGGGGTTCCACGTGAGCTCGCGCAGCGCGAGCCGATAGCGGTCGGTGGCCAGCAGGCTCACCTTGTCGCCCTCGATCTGCAGGCGGACGCCGGTCAGGATCGGGAGGGTGTCGCTGCGGTCCGCGGCGATGGCCACCTGCGAGACGGCCTGGGTGAAGATGTCGCCGGCGATCGCACCGGTGGGCTCGGGCGAGGTCGGCAGCGTCGGGTAGTCCGCGGTCGGCATCTGCTGCAGCGAGAAGCGGCTGGACCCACAGGTCAGCTCCACCTTGTGCTCGTCGGCAGTGATCGAGACCGGCTTGTTCGGCAGTGACCGGGAGATCTCGGCCAGCAGCCGGCCGAGGACCAGCACCTGACCGGGCTCGTCGACCTGGGCATCGACGGTCACCTTGGCGGACACCTCGTAGTCGAAGGCGCTGAGGGTGAGCCCGTCGGTGCTCGCGTCGAGCAGCACACCGGCGAGGACCGGCACCGGCGGCCGGTTGGACAGGCCCCGCACGGCCCACGTCACAGCTTCGGCCAGGACATCGCGATCGACGATGAGCTTCACGTACTAACCATCCTTGTTCCGAGGTGCTCGCCGAAGTATGACGGGAGGTCATCCGCGGCGAAGTGGAGCGGGTCCGATGAGTGTTGTGCACCGAGTGTTGTGCACGCAGCCGGCCACGAGTGCGTCGGGGCGGTCTGCGCGCAGCATGACCCTAGTCTCCCGATGTATGACGCCGCCACCGTGGTTCCCGCCCGAGCGCAGCACTTCATCCCCAGTCGGCAATGGCGAAAACGCCATCTCTCTCCGGTAAGTAGTCGTAGTAACAGCTGTGGATTCTGTGGACAACCGTCAGTCGTCGCGTCATACCGCCATCGTGTGGTGTGGATGACCTGGGTGTCGTGCTGTGGATAACTTCGGTGATCCGTGGACGACCGATTCTGTCCACAGGTTGTCCGCAGTCGGCGGGTCCTCGATCGTGCAGTTGTACACAGGTTGCAGGGCTCTACCCACCGGCCGGTGTGGATTCGGGTGGGACCACATCCGTCACAGCGGACCAACTGCCCACATGTTTATCCACAGGGTGTGGACCATCGAGGGTGATGGAGAGGGCGGACTGCCGTGGCGGCCGGCTGCGGCGCGCGATGAGCGCCGAGCGCGCTGTGGTCCGCGTCGCGACATACGAACACCGATTTCCACAGAAGCTGTGGAAATCGGTGTGGAAGGTTTCCCGGGGGGGGGTCGCCCGGTCAGGCGGTGGCGCGGCGGATCTGCGTGGTGAGTTCGCTGATCTGCTCGTAGAGGTGGGCCCGCTCGCCCATCAGCTGGCGGATCTTGCGATCGGCGTGCATCACCGTCGTGTGGTCGCGCCCGCCGAACTGCTGACCGATCTTCGGCAGCGAGAGGTCGGTCAGCTCGCGGCACAGGTACATCGCGATCTGTCGGGCGTTGACCAGCGTGCGCGACCGGGAGGAGCCGCACAGTTCCTCCACGGACAGGCCGAAGTACTTGGCCGTCTGGCGCATGATCGCGGTCGCGCTGATCTGTCCCGAGCCGGAGCTGGGCATCAGGTCCTTGAGGACCCGGCCGGCGAGTTCCTCGGTGACGTGCTGGTTGGAGACCGAGGCGTATGCCGTCACGCGGATCAGCGCACCTTCCAACTCACGGATGTTGCTGGGCACCTTGCTCGCGATCAGGCTGAGCACCTGGTCGGGCATGTGCATCGAGTCGGCGACCGCCTTCTTGCGCAGAATGGCGATGCGGGTCTCCAGGTCGGGCGGCTTGACGTCGGTCGTCAGTCCCCATTCGAAGCGGGACCGCATCCGGTCCTCGAGCCCCGACAGCATCTTCGGCGGCTGGTCGGAGGTCAGCACGATCTGCTTCTCGCTGTTGTGCAACGCGTTGAAGGTGTGGAAGAACTCCTCCTGCGTGCCGTCCTTGCCCTGCAGGAACTGCACGTCGTCGATCAGCAGCACGTCGACGTTGTCGCGGTACCGCTTCTGGAAGCTGGAGGCCTTGTCGTCGCGGATCGAGTTGATGAAGTCGTTGGTGAACTCCTCGGAGTTCACATAACGGACCCGCATGTGCGGGTAGTAGTTGCGCACGTAGTTGCCGATGGCGTGCAACAGGTGGGTCTTGCCCAGCCCGCTGTCGCCATACACGAACAGCGGGTTGTAGGAGCGCGCCGGCGTCTCGGCGACGGCCTGGGCGGCGGCGCACGCGAACCGGTTGCCGGCGCCGATGACGAACGTGTCGAAGGTGTACTTCGGATTGAGTCGCGCATCCTGGATCGGCTCGGTCGTGACCGGCTGGCGGTTGCGTGCAGCAGCGCTGGTGAAGAGATCCTCTTCGACGTCGGACGCCGCCTCCGGCTCGGCCGGACGCGGGGTCGGCTCGACGGGTTCGTCCTCCGCGGGTTGCAGGCTCTCGTCCACGGTGACGGCCAGCCGGATGTCGGTGTGCAGCTGCTCACCGAGCGCCTTGCAGATCGGGTCGCTGAGCGTGGTCTCGACGAAGACCTTGGTCTGCGGGAACGGGACGGCCAGTAGGGCCGTGTCGCCGACCAGCCCGGCGAGCCGGGCGAGCCGGAGGTAGGCACGGTCACGAGCGGGTATGCCGGAGTCCTCGATGCCCAGCATCGCACCGTGCCAAACGTGAGCGAGGTCGATGTCCGGATCGCTCACAACGCTGCGTCCTCCCTGACAGATTGTGTATTCAGAATCGGCGATGCGTGGCCGCCGACGGACATGCTACGCCGTTCATCCACATAGTTATCCACAGGCTGTGGGCAGAGACGACGAGATGAACCGTATGACGGGGGGACCGACCTGGAAGACGCCGACGCTAACAACATGGACTAGCGTCCGGCAAGCCGGCTGCCGAAGAATTTTCTGCAGTGCACGGCGTGGCGGCTGGTGTGGCCGGAGCGAGAGCTCTTTGATGAGGGGTTCGGTCTCGCGAACCGCGCGGTATCGGTCGGTTTGACCCTGTCCACCGGCGGCCCGTATCGTAGCTGCGAGCCTCCTTCGCTCACGTCTGCCTGGACCACAACGGTTCCCTCCGGCAGCGATCGACCCCGCTCCGGCGGGCCGAAGCGAAGACCCCATGACCAACGCACGACCGGACCCACCGTGGGCCCACACATTTCGACGGAGACGACAGTGAGCAAGCGCACCTTCCAGCCCAACACCCGCCGCCGCGCCAAGGTGCACGGCTTCCGCCTGCGGATGCGCACCCGTGCGGGCCGCTCCATCCTGTCGGCGCGTCGCGCCAAGGGCCGCAGCAAGATCTCGGCCTGAGGGGCCACCGGCTGACCGCCAGTTAGGCGACAGTGCTGCCGACGAACAACCGACTGCGCGACAGTGCGGATTTTTCCGCAGTGTTGCGCAGTCGTCGTTCCGGACGGGCGGCGGGTCCCCGGCTCGTCGTGACAGCGTCGAGTTCGCCGGCGGATGCACATCGCGTCGGATTCGTGGTGTCCAAGGCCGTCGGCAACGCTGTCGTCCGCAACCGCACGAAGCGTGTGTTGCGCCACCGGATGGCAGCCCTGCTCCCGACGATGCCGGGCCACACGGACGTGGTGATCCGCGCGACTCCTGCTGCAGGTGCAGCACGGGCCGACGATCTGCGGCGCGACCTCGACCGGCAATTGGCCGCCGCGATCGAACGGCTCCGGTGACCAGATGTCGTTCACTCGGATCCTCGCACGGCCGCTCGTCTGGCTGGTTCGCTGCTATCAGATCCTGATCTCGCCACTGCTTCCGCCGAGCTGCCGGTTCACGCCGTGCTGTTCGGCATACGCGATCACGGCACTGACCCGCTTCGGGTTGTTCAAGGGAAGCTGGCTGACCATTCGTCGGCTGGCCCGCTGCCACCCGTGGAACCCTGGCGGCGTCGACCACGTTCCGCCTCTTGTTACCGCAGACGACGCCGGCTCACCCACGCCGGCGCCGCTCAACTGAAGGACTGCGCCATCTACAACTTCTTCGACACGATCCTGTACCCCCTCGAATGGTTCGTCGCCTTCGTCATGGTGGGGTTCCACAAGATCTTCACGGCCATCGGTATGCCGGCCGCCAACGGCTGGACCTGGGCGCTGTCCATCGTGGGCCTGGTGCTCGTGCTGCGCATCATGCTGATCCCGCTGTTCGTCAAGCAGATCAAGTCGTCGCGGCGAATGCAGCTGATCCAGCCCGAGATCCAGAAGATCCAGAAGAAGTACAAGGGCAAGAAGGACGCCGAGTCTCGTCAGAAGATGACTGAGGAGACGATGGAGCTCTACCGCAAGGCGGGCACCAACCCCTTCTCATCCTGTATGCCGATGCTGCTGCAGTCACCGTTCTTCTTCGCGCTGTTCCGGGTGCTCGACCGGCTGAAGGACATCGGCTCCGGTCAGCACGACCCGATCGGGTGGATGACGCAGTCGCTGGCGAAGCAGGCCGAGCAGTCGACGCTCTTCGGCGCTCAGTTGTCGTCGGCGTTCCTGCACCCGGGTGACTCCCCGCTGGCCGCGGTCCGCACGCTCTGCGTGGTGATGATCATCATCATGTCGGTCACGGTGTTCACCACTCAGCACCAGCTGATGCGCAAGAACATGCCGGCGTCGGCACTCGACAACCCGATGGCCAAGCAGCAGAAGTACATCATGTACATCATGCCGGTGTTCTTCGCCATTTCCGGCGTGAACTTCCCCATCGGTGTGCTGATCTACTGGGTGACCACGAACCTGTGGACCATGGGCCAGCAGTTCTACACGATCCGGCGGATGCCGGCCCCCGGATCGGAGGCCGAGAAGGAGCTGGAGAAGCGTCGCGCGGCCAAGGGCAAGCCGATCACCAAGCTGAGCATCCCGGGTCTGCACAAGGACGACGAGGCCGAGTCCGAGGACCCGTCGGTCGAGTTGGCCAAGTCCAAGACACCGCCCGGCACACCCGGCCTGGTCACCGCCGATGGCGGGACCGCCGGCAAGGCCGGCGGCCAGCGCGTGCAGCCCAAGCGCAACAACAAGAAGCGCAAACGCTAGCCCGCACCACCCTTTGTCACCGGTGGCGCATGTCGCCGCCCGGGCCGGCCTGCCGCAGGCCGCTCACCGAACTTTGAAGTTGATTCTGGACAGACACACGGAGCTCGAGATGTGTCGGCGTTGCAGGGGTCTTGACTCGCAACGCCGGCGCAGCACAAGCATCGTTGTGCTCATCAGCACTGGGAGTGAAGAATGACTGACGTGACCACCCACGACGACTCGTCTGCGCACGAAGCGGAGCCCGAGCCGCGCAGGACGGTCGACCTGGACCGCGAGGGGGAGGTCGCAGCCGACTTCCTCGAGACCCTGCTGGACATTGCCGACCTGGACGGTGACATCGACGTGGACGTCGACGGTGACCGCGCGTCCGTGTCGATCGTGGACTCCGAGGAGGGCCGCGTGCCGCGCCGCCTGGTCGGGCAGAACGGCAAGGTGCTGGACGCTCTGCAGGAGCTCACCCGGCTCGCGGTGCAGGCCGAGACCGGTAACCGCAGCCGACTGATGCTCGACGTCGCCGGGTTCCGCGCGGACCGCCGCGCTGAGTTGGTGAAGGTGGCCGAGGACGCCATGGCGTCCGTGAAGGCCGATGGCCAGCGCGTGGCACTCGACCCGATGTCTGCCTTCGAGCGGAAGGTCGTCCACGACGCTGTGCTCGCAGGCGGTTTGCGCTCGGAGTCCGAGGGCGCCGAACCACGGCGCTTCGTGGTGGTTCTGCCCGCCGACGACTGAGGCGTTCCACGTGAAACACGATCCCCCGCAGCACGGCACGGGCGGTTTGGAGACCGCCGACGTTCCTGCTGCACCGGCTCAGGCTGCGGCGATCTTCGGGGACCGGTTCCCGCTTGCCCAGCAGTATGCCGAGCTGCTCGCCGGCTCAGGAGTCGTCCGGGGGCTGATCGGGCCCCGCGAGGCGCCACGCCTGTGGGAGCGCCATATCCTGAACTGCGCAGTCATCACCGAGCTGATCGATCCGGACAGCACGGTCGCCGATGTCGGTAGCGGTGCGGGCCTGCCCGGCCTGGTGATCGCCGTACGTCGCCCCGACGTGTCGGTGACGCTGATCGAGCCCCTCCTGCGACGCGTGCGGTGGCTCGACGAAGTGGTGCAGGAGCTCGGACTGACGAATGTGACGGTTGCCCGTGGTCGGGCGGAGTCGCTCTGGGACGAGGTAGCTCCGGCCGATGTCGTCACCTCACGCGCCGTGTCGGCGCTGGAGAACCTCGCGGTCTGGTCCGTGCCCCTGGTGCGCCCGGGAGGTTGGTGGCTGCCGATGAAGGGCTCGTCGGTCGCCGATGAGATCGAACAGAGCCGTGATCTCCTCAGCTCGGTCGGTGTGACCGAGATCGAGGTGGTGGAGTGTGGTGTCGGGGTGCTCGATGAGCCTACGATCGTGGCTCGGTTGGCGATCGGCACACCACGCCGACTCGGCAAGAACGCGGCTGGCAAGGGCACCAAGAAGCCCGGCAGGCGTCAGTCGGCCGACCGCCGCCCTCAGGACCGCAGGCGCCAGTGATCATCCGGGCCGGCTCCGGCCGGTCCGACGGACCACAACGATGAATGGAAGAGGCGAACGTGAGCACAACGTCGCTGCCCACCGGGTGGCAAGGATCTGCAGTCACGACCGCCACCCCTGAACCGGTCGGCTGGCGCAATGCTGCGCGCTGTGAGCCCACCCTCGTCGTGGGTGCCCTGCACCCCGTTCCGGCTGGCGGATCCCCGGAACCTGTGCAGCGTGCTGAGGCTGCCCTTGTGAATGGCGCGGCGAACACGACCACCGCGCCGGCTGAGGACGAGCACACCGGCGACGGCGATGCTCCTGTTTCCCGTGAAACATCGGCCGAGGACCCGATACCGGCGGTGGATGAAACTCCGGTGTCTTCGCCGTTGGCCGACCAATTGGTCGAGCAGGCCCGGCGACGGGAGCGGCTGGCCGAGGGCAACGTCGTCCCGCCCGCACAGCCTCGGATCCTGACGATCTCCAACCAGAAGGGTGGGGTCGGCAAGACGACGACGACGGTGAACGTCGCAGCCGCGCTGGCGAAGTTCGGTCTGAAGGTGCTCGTCATCGACATCGACCCGCAGGGGAACGCCAGCACCGCACTCGGCATACCGCACCACGAAGAGGTGGCCAGCGTCTACGACGTTGTGGTCGAGGACGGCGAGCTGGCCGATGTGCTTCAGGAATGCCCCGACATCTCGGGCCTGTGGTGCGCACCCGCCACGATCGACCTGGCGGGCGCCGAACTCGAGCTGGTGTCGTTGGTTGCACGTGAATCACGGTTGAAGCGCGCGATCGACCACTATCAGGAACACCCCGGTGCCGCAGGACGGTTCGACTTCATCCTGATCGATTGCCCGCCCAGTCTGGGACTGCTCACCGTGAACGCGTTCGTCGCGGCGGAGGAAGTCTTCATCCCGATCCAGTGCGAGTACTACGCACTCGAGGGTCTGAGCCAGTTGCTGAAGAACATCGAGCTCATCCGCGCGCACCTGAACCCGCGGCTGCACGTGTCGACGATCCTGCTGACGATGTATGACGCGCGGACCCGACTGTCGGCCCAGGTTGCTGACGAGGTGCGTACGCACTTCACGGATCAGGTGTTGAAGGCATCGATCCCACGGTCGGTCCGCATCTCCGAGGCTCCCAGCCACGGACAGACCGTGCTCACCTATGACCCGTCGAGTAGCGGCGCCCTCTCGTATTCGGAGGCTGCCAAGGAGCTGGCCGCACAAGGCACTAAGATCGACCAGTGAGCGAAAAACGACGTGGACTCGGGCGCGGCCTGGGCGCATTGATCCCGACAGCACCGGCACCCGCCCCCGGAACCCCGCGTCCGTCGGACGTCTTCTTCCCCGGCAATTCGGTGGTCGCCAACAACCGCGACGCAGCCGAGACCGAACGTTTCACGGGAAACAATGACGCCGAGTTGCCGGCCGACTCCGCCGGGCCGAAGCCCGCTGAGCCGAAGCCCGCTGAGTCGAAGCCCGCTGGGCCGCAGCACGACGTTGCCACCCCGGCGAACGCCGAAGCCCCCGAGGCTGCGACGGATGACGTCGTTGACGTGGAGGAACTGCAGGAAGTTCCCGGAGCGACCTTCGCGGAGCTGCCGGTCGATCAGATCCGCCCGAACCCGCGTCAGCCACGCACCGTCTTCGACGAGGACGAACTCGCCGAGCTGGTGCACAGCGTCCGTGAGATCGGAGTGCTGCAGCCGATCGTGGTCCGCCGCCTGCCGGCCGACCAGGCCGCTGAAGCGGGTGTCACCTACGAACTCATCATGGGCGAGCGTCGACTCCGTGCCAGTCGCGGCGCCGAGAAGGCGACGATCCCGGCGATCATCCGCACCACGGACGACGACGACATGCTGCGCGATGCGTTGCTGGAGAACCTGCACCGCGCGCAGTTGAACCCGTTGGAAGAGGCAGCGGCGTACGGTCAGCTGCTCGATGACTTCTCCTGCACCCACGAGGAACTCGCCGGCCGCATCGGCAGGTCACGACCGCAGATCAGCAACACGCTGCGCCTGCTGAAGCTGCCGGCCCTGGTGCAGCGTCGGGTGGCCGCGGGCGTCCTGTCGGCCGGTCACGCCCGAGCACTGCTCGGTCTCGCGGACGCCGCAGCCATGGAGCGGCTCGCACAGCGCATCGTCGCCGAAGGGCTCTCGGTCCGCAGCACAGAGGAGATCGTGGCCCTGGGCGGTGACAAGGAGAAGTCGGTCCGTCGCTCCCCACGCGCCGGCCAGCACCACCCCCAGCTGGACTCGCTCGCCTCGAGTCTGTCGGACCAGCTCGACACCCGTGTGAAGATCTCGCTCGGCAAGAGCCGCGGAAAGCTGACCGTCGAGTTCGCCAGTGTCGACGACCTCAACCGCATCATGGATCAGCTGGGCGTCCAACGCTCTTGATCCCGCGGGTCGAGTAGGGCGAGGAACGAGCCCGTATCGAGACCGAAACCCGTTGTGTTTGAACATGTTTCACGTGAATCGGTGGGTTTCTCGGTCACCTTGGTGGGTGGCGGCTACGCCGCCGCCCCGGTCTCACTCCGTTCTCTCCGCTAGCGCTCCGTTCACTGCATAGGCCCGGGTCGACGACGCACCCGCCACCCCGGAGCGTCACCTGGACAGTGCTCCTGTTGACGTCGTCTGTTGCTTGCTGACGGTTCGCGCGCCGACCCTTCACGTGGCACCCGCACCCGATCACAGGTCGGAGAGTTGGCTAGTGGGTGGCGAAGTACTCGGTCATCGCCTTGACGTTCCTGCATTAGTTTTCGTGTGGCGACGTAGGCAATCAGGTGCGGACACGAGGACCCTGACCCCACCGGAATCGGCAGCGATGAGACTCCGCTGACACCCCTATTCGGCCAACTGAAGTATTAGGCGACTTTTCGAATCCGCCTGCGGGCCAACAGGATTCGGCGACAGAAGAGGGTGCTGGGTGCGTCGTGGCGCCGGGCCTATGCAGTGAACGGAGCACACGAAGGCGACGACCATGTCGAGTGGAGTGGCCGAGCGAGCGTGCGAGCCGCCACTCCGCCCGACATGCGAGGAGTCGAGCCATGGGGACAGCGCAGAGAACGGAGTGAGACCGGCGACGCGGCGTAGCCAGCACCCCAGACCCAGCCAGGCACAAAGAGACCTGCCAAGGACAACGAAAAGGCGGCCGTCCCGAAAAGCTCGGGACGGCCGCCTCTCGGAAGCGGTTGGAAGCTCAGCCGATGAAGGGCTCGAGCTCCTTGACGAGCTTCGGCTTCGGCATGACGCCGACGATGCTCTTGACGACCTCGCCGTTCTGGTAGACGTTCAGGGTCGGAATGCCGGTGATGCCGTACTTGGCGGAGGTGGCCGGGTTGTCGTCGGTGTTGAGCTTGACGACGGTCAGCTTCTCGGAGTTGGCCTCGGCGATCTCGTCGATGATCGGAGCGATCATCTTGCACGGTCCGCACCAGGGCGCCCAGAAGTCGACGAGCACCGGCTTGTCGCTCTTGAGAACGTCGGCCTCGAAGGTGGCGTCGGAGGTGTCCTTGGTGTTCGCACCCATGTCGGATGTTCCTTTCAATTGTGTGGATGTATGCCGAAAGGCGTTGGTGGGAAAAGGGATTCAGGCGTTGACCGTCTGCGCGGCATCCCGGGCGGGGGCGCCGGCCTCCTCCTGCGCGGCCAGGAAACGCTCCGCGTCCAGGGCTGCGGAGCAGCCGGTGCCGGCGGCGGTGATCGCCTGCCGGTAGGTGTGATCGACCAGGTCGCCGCAGGCGAACACGCCGGGCAGGTTGGTCGCCGTGGTGCCTGCACCGACGAGCACGTAACCCTCCTCGTCAGTGTCCACCTGACCTAGGACAAGCTCGTTGCGCGGCAGGTGGCCGATGGCGACGAAGACCGCGGCGGTGTCGACCTGGCGGGTTTCACCGGACACGGTGTCGGCGAGGGTCACCGAGCTGACCTTGGGGTCGCCCTGGATGCCGGTGATCCGGCTGTTCCAGGCGAAGTCGATCTTGTCGTTGGCCAGCGCACGATCGGCCATGATCTTGGAGGCACGCAGCTCGTCGCGCCGGTGCACGAGAGTGACCTTCTTGGCGAAGCGGGTCAGGAACGTCGCCTCCTCGATCGCGGAGTCACCGCCACCGACGACCATGATGTCCTGGTCGCGGAAGAACGCACCGTCACAGGTGGCGCACCACGAGACGCCGTGTCCGGAGAGGCGCTTCTCGTCCTCCAGGCCGAGCTCGCGGTATGCCGAGCCCATGGCCAGGATGACCGCGCGTGCCTCGTGCACGTTGCCCTCGCCGTCGGTGACGCGCTTGATCGGCCCGGTCAGGTCGACCTCGGTGACGTCGTCACGCACCAGGTCCGCGCCGAACCGATCGGCCTGCTCGCGCATCTGCATCATCAGCTCGGGGCCCATGATGCCGTCGGCGAAGCCGGGGTAGTTCTCCACCTCGGTGGTGTTCATCAGCGCACCACCGGCGGTCACCGAACCCTCGAAGACCAGGGGATGCAGGTTGGCGCGGGCGGCATACACGGCGGCGGTGTAACCGGCCGGACCGGAACCGATGATGATCAGGTTGCGAGGCTCGCTCACGGATTGTCCTTCACGTCGACTGGTCGGCCCGGCCGCTCGGCGGGCTCGTAGAGCACAACAGATGGTATGTCGGGAATGTTCCGTGCCGTACATCTGCTCCCGCTCCGGGTCGTGCAGCACGGCAGAGCGCCGAGCGGACGGGCCGCTCGGCGCTCGGGTCGGTGCTGTTTCGGCCTCAGACGCCGCGGGGCGCGGCGTAGGGCTGGGTGCCCTTGCTGCAGGTCGACGAGACCGCGAAGGCGGTCTGCTTGCTGTCCTTGGTGACCACGATGATCAACGCCGGCTTGCCGTCGTAGCTGGCCAGGTCGACCTTGATCCGCGAGGGGTCGTCGAGCAGGGAACCACCGATCGAACGCACGCACTCGACGATGGACCGCGGGTTCTTCAACGACCCGAACTTCGCCACGACGGCGGGGTCCGGGAGCTGGCTGCTGTCGCTGGACGCCATACTCGCGGCCTGCGCGTTGAAGCGGGCGTCGGAGTAGTTGGTGCCGGTGCTCTCGACCTGGACCCGGCCGGCCAGATCGTCGGAGCCGGCCGAGTGGCTGCTGGTCGGCACGGCGGACGTGGGCGCGTCGTTGCTCTGCAGGGAATTCACGCCGACAACGGCGACCGTCGCCACAACTGCGGCAGCGGCAACACCGCCGACCACTTGCATCCAGCGGCGGCCGCCGGACGTGCCGGCGGGCCGACCAGTGCGCGACAGCGGCGTGACGTTGCTGCGGTCATCGTCCGCGTGGTGTGCGCGTTCCTGGGCCAGCGCAGCGGTGATCCGGTCTGTCACGTCCAGCGGCATCGGCCCGGGGTCGGGCAGCGAGCGCAGCAGATCACGCATCCCGGTCGGGTCGTTCTCGAAGTCGTTCTCGAAGTCATCGGGAGGTGTCGTCACGGCTTCCTCCAATCGGGTTCAGTAGCTGAGACGACGAATGCCAGGTTGTGGTTCCGTCCTGCGGGCGAGCATTGCGGTGAAGGGGAGACCAACATCAGTCGAGGGTCCGACGAACATCGGGCCACTTTGGTTCCAACGGACATCAGGAACCGCCGGGGTAGCCGTCCCCGTGCCTGTCACGGAGCAACTCGGCCAATGCCGACCGTCCGCGAGCGCACCGGGATTTGATGGTCCCCTCGGCCACACCGAGGACCTCAGCGGCCTCGGCCACGGGCAGGCCCTGCATGTCGACCAGGGTCAGCGCCAGCCGCTGGCCCTCCGGGATCCTGCCCAGGGCTTCCTGCACATCGAGTCGTATGACGGTGCTGCCGTGCACGTCGTGCCGGTCCGCGAGGTCGTATTCGGGCAGCTCCGAGGTCGGCTTGATCCGGCGCAGCCGGTCGAGGCAGGCGTTGACGATGATGCGGTGCAGCCAGGTGGTGACCTGTGCGTCGCCACGGAACGAGTCGGCGCGCCGGAAGGCCGAGATGAAGCCGTCCTGGACGGCGTCCGCGGCGATCTCCGGGTCGCGGGTGGTGCGCAGCGCGACGGCCCACATGCGGTCCTTGTGCCGCCGGAAGAGCTCACCGAACGCATCGGGGTCTCCCGAGCAGTGCGCCGCGAGCAGCTCGCGGTCGGTGCTCTCCGCCAGGTCCGTCACGGATACACCTTGACGTCGTTGATGCGCTCCTGGAACTTGCCGTCGTCCTGCTTGCTGAGCTGGGTGACCCAGATGGTGATGTATTTGGCGTCGGCCCCGTCCAGGTGCGCGGTCTGCGTGCCCGAGCCGGTCAGGGTGGCCTCGGGCTGGCGCGTGCTCACCGGCTCGATCACGTCGCTGACGTAGAACTTGATCGTGGACGGCCCACCCGTTGTGGTGATCTTGACGTCCTTCACGGACTTCACCGTACCGAGGTTGAGCAGGATTCCGGTCCCTTGGCCGCCACCGCGACCGTCCGCGGTGTTGTAGTCGAAGGAGTTCCAGTAGGACCCCGGGTCGCCGTCGGTCGCATTCGCCGCGAGGCCGGAGTTCTCACCGCCGTTGATGCCGTATGACGTGGTGCGCTCGATCGTCAGCGGCTTCGCGGTCGGTTTCGGCTTGCTCGACCGGGCCGGTGCGGAACTCGACTTCGACCCACTGGCCGACGGCGACGCTGCCCCGGAAGAAGCGGCCTCGTCGGGGCTGGACGAGCCACCGAGCCCGTGCAGGCCGATCGCCGCGAAGATCACCGCGATGATCACCAGCAGCCCGACCAGCAGCAGCGCGAGCCGGCTGCTCTGGCTGTCGGGCTCGTAGCCGTGTCCGACGAGTCCGGGGACCGGCGGTTCGAGCTCGGCATATGACGGGTCGTAATCGTCGTCGACGTCGGGCGGCACCGCGGTGCGTTCACGGGCCCGCTCGAGGGTGGCGCGGGAGATCTGCGCGGTCTCGTCCGAGTTGTCGACCTCGGAGGCTGGCCCGGCGGCTGAGGCGACACCGCCCTTCGGCAACGCGGTCTTGACGGGAGCTGCGCCGCCGGTGGGCGTGTGTCCGGCTCCGTCGGTGTCGTCGCTTGGAACCGGGGCGCCGGGAGCTGCTGGGGGCTTCGTCCCGCTCCGGTCACCGCCGGGGACGGCCTGCAGGGTCGCCGCCGACTTGCCGCCGGATCCGGTCGTACGACGGGTCGACGTCGTCACGCGCTCGGAGGACCACGGCGCCAGCTGCCGGGCGAGCTCACCCGGCGTGCGCGGGCCCTCGTCGGCGCCGAGCGTCGTCCGGCACAGCGTGTCCAGGTCGCCCGGGACACCCGGCACCAGCTCGCTGGGCGACGGCAACTCGCCGTCGGCGCGGCGGGAGACGTTCTGCAGGCCGGGGACAGATTCCTCTCCGGGCCAGCGGCGGGTCAGCCCGGCATACACGATCTGGACGAGGGCCACGGTGTCCGCGCGGGAGGCGTCCTCCGAGGACAGGTCGTCAGCGCCGGCGAGCGCTGCGTCGGTCGGCAGGCCGAGCACGGAGACGGCGCCGTCGGGCGAGGAGACGATGTCGTGGGGCGTGAGCTGCAGGTGGTGCAGGCCGCGTGCCGAGGCGGCGCCCAGGCCACTGGCCGCCTCGCCGACCATCCGGCGCACCTCTTCGGGCGGCAACGGGTCGAACTGCAATGCGGCCGCAATGGATTCGGCACCGTGCAGCGCCTCGGTGATGACGTATGCCGTGCCGTTCTCGCGGCCGACGTCGAGCACCCGCGGCAGGTGCCGGTCCTCGACACCCGCAGCACGGCGGGCGCTGTCGAGCGCGGCCTCGGCATGATCGAAGTCGGCCGGGAAGACGGTTGCGGTCACCTCGCGCCCGAGCGTCGCGTCGGTGGCGATCCACAGCTCCTGGTCCGCTCGACCCGCCAGCTTGCGGGTCAGCGTGTAGCGCTGTGCCAGCACGGTGTTCTCGCCGATGGCTCGCACGTGGACCTTGGCTCCCTGTTCGCGGTACGGACACCGCCCGGGTGCGGCGCCGATGGGCGACGCGTGCCCGCCTCGGGCGA
This sequence comes from Flexivirga sp., assembly GCF_035551235.1. GTDB lineage: Bacteria > Actinomycetota > Actinomycetes > Actinomycetales > Dermatophilaceae > Flexivirga. The sequence continues at coordinate 36,021 of NZ_DASZNO010000030.1, forward strand.
CCACACATCGGCCACATCCTAGGAGGCATCCGGCGCGGTCCCGTGAGGGACACGCTTCGGGAGCGCCGATCCGCTGTCGGGTCGCGGTGCCGCGCAGGCCTTGTTCCGTGGGTGATCAACAGGTGATCAACGGGTGATCAGCGGCCCAGCAACCGGCGTACGCCGCCCAGCTTGCCCTGTATGGCGTCGACGAGCTCCTCGACCTCCTTGACGTGCAGCCGGCGGGAGAACAGCACGTAGAGCACGAGGAACACGACCACGGCGACGACGAAGACGACGAAATTGGCGAGCCGGCTGTCGTGACCGGTCAGCAGTTCGGTGCCGTACCGGGCGGCGAACGCGACGGCCATCGCGAACACCGACGCCACGGCCAGGCGTGCCCACGTCTGTGCCACGCCGACCATCCGCAGGCCGGGCAGCTGCTGGTCACGCAGCCAGCGGTATCCGAGGGTGGCCTCGACGAAGTAGGCGATCGAGCCGGCCAGGCAGACTCCGAAGCCGCGCCAGTCATCGGGCAGCAGGATGCAGGGAACAGCCAGCACGCTGGTGATGATCGTGCACCAGACCTGCATCTTGAAGGGCGTCTTCGCGTCCTGGTAGGCGAACAATGCGCGCTGCACGACCACGCAGACGGTGAACGGCACGAGTCCGATGAGCAGCGCGATGGTCTGGCGCTCGACCGCCGTGGCCAGTGACGGGTAGAACGCCGCGCACAGCGGGCCGGCGGCGACCAGCGCACCGAAGGTCGCCGGCATCGTCGCCACGGACGACAGCCGCAGGCTGAACTCGGTGTCGTGCGCGACCGCCCGGGTGCGGCCCTCGTGGGCCGCGCGCGACATACGGGTGAACAGGGCGGTGATCAGGCTGAGCGTCACGAGCGAGTGCGGCAGCATGAAGAACAGGAACGCGTAGCCCTGCGCCTGGTTGGCCGAGCCGATCGGGTTCAGCAGGTTCCCGGTGACCAGGAAGACCCCGAGTTGCTGGACGATCACGGCACCGAAGGCCCACCCGGCGATCGTCGAGGTGCTGCGCAGGCCGACCCCGCGGAACGAGAAGTTGGGCGACCAGGTGTAGCCGGAGCGCCGCAGCGGAATGATCAGCACGACGGCCTGCGCGATGATCCCCAGCGTCGCCGAACCGGCGAAGATCACCACCATCGAGGTCGTCCAGTCGGCCGGGTCACCGACCCGGTGGTGGTCGGCGACGAGCAGCCAGACCACACCCGCGATCGCGAACACGTTGGCCAGCGCCGGCGACCACATGAGCGCGCCGAACCGGCTCCGGGCGTTGAGGATCTCGCCGAGCATCGTGTAGAGGCCGTAGAAGAACAGTTGCGGCATACACAGCAGCGTGAACAGAATGCCGAGTCGCCACGTGTCGCCGGTCGCGTGGACGTAGCCGACCTTGAACACCACCGGGGCCGCGGCCATGAAGATCACGGTCGCGCCCAGCAGGATCGACATCGCCAGGGTGAGGATGCGGTCCGTGTAGGCCTTGCCGCCGTCCGGATCCTTCAGGGCGCGGGTGATCTGCGGCACCAGCACCGCGTTGATCACACCACCGGCGAGCAGCAGGTAGATCTGGTTGGGGATCTTGTTCGAGGTCTCCCACACGTTGCCCGCGACGCCGATGATCAGTGCCGCCATCAGGATCGTCCGGACGAAACCCAGCGCTCGCGACACCAGGGTGCCGGCGGCCATCACCGCGCTGGCCCGCCCGATGCCGCCCTCGGCGGCGGGCGCCTCGGCGGGTATGGCGGCCGGTGGCGCCACGTCGGGGTCCTCCCCGCGCGCGATCGCGTCCTTGCGTGCGGCGATCACGTCCGGGTCGGGCAGCGGCAGGTAGCCGGAGTCCTCGCCGATCCAGGCGGCATACATCGAACCCAGGCTGCCCTGGCCCTCCGGTGCGCCCGCTGCGGCGCGGGAACGCAGGTCGGACTCGGCGTACAGCTGGCCCAGGCTGGGTCGGCTCTCGTCAGTCATCGGTGTCGGTGCCCTCGTCGTCGGTGTACCTGTCGGAGTGCTCGGTGTGCGCTGTCGGCTTGCGTCCGGCGTCGACGATCGCGTCGTTCGGCGTCGGGCTGTCGGTCGCGGCCGGTGCGGAAGCGGTCCGTGGGCCACGTCGTATGGCGCGCCACAGGCCCACCACGAGGATCAGGCCGGCGATCACGCCCAGCACCCACATGATCCACCCGGACGTCGGGTGAACGTTGATCTGCACCGGTGACGGCACGTCCGCGTCCGTGAGCGGGGTGCCGTCCGGCGCGCGCAGCACGGCGTCCAGGGGGACGGTGCCACCACCGACCGCCTCGATGTGGAAGTGCGCGGTGGCGCGCGACGTCGCGTCGATGTCGACCGTCTTGACCGAGTTGGTGACCCGGATGAGGTACTTGCGCGGCTGCACGTCCAGCTGGACGTTGTGCACCGGGCGGTTCAGCTCGTTGGAGATCGTGATGCTGATGTCACCGGAGTCGGCGAAGAAGTTGATGGTCGAGGACCGGATGGTCAGCTTGTGCAGCATCGCGGTGACCGCGACGGTGTTGCGGTCGGCGACGGCGGCCAGCTTGGCGGCCGTGCCGCGCCACCGGGTCGAGCCGATGATGTCGAGTCCACGCTTGCGATCCGGTATGACGTCCTCGCCGTCGACCAGCACGCTCTGCAGGGCCGTGAGGCGCTGGCGCGACGCGGCCAGGTCGTTCAGCTCCGCCTTGGTGAGCGCGGCGCGCGCGACCTTCGGGGTCGAGTCACCCGTGCCCGGGTTCCTCAGCAGGGAGGTCCTCGGCGCCGACTTCAGCGCCGTCGCGGTCTGGGTGCCGGTGCGCAGCTTGACCCAGTGCGCCGCGCCCAGGGCATCGAGCTGGGCCGCGAGCTGGGTGGGGTTGGCACCGCCGGTGCGCGGCGCGACCAGTGCGATGGACCGCGGTGTGCCGGGCGACTGCTGGTAGAGGGCGAGCGACTGGGTCAGCAGCCGGCTGGTCTGCGTGCCCGGGGAGGTGGTCGACGTGCTGAATGCCTTGGACAGCTGCTCGTCATACGTCAGGACGCCGGAGGTACCGGCCGCACGGTGGGTCGCGGTCGTGGCCGGCGACCCGCCGACGGCGCGGCTCGGCAGCAGCGCCATCGTGGGGCTCTTGCTGCGGGTCGCGAGGTCCTTGGCGAACGACGTGACGGCCGTCCCGGCCAGGTCGCCGGTGGGCCAGACCAGGCGCGTGTCGCCGAGGTGCTTGACGCCGGCGGGCAGTGGACGGGAGAAGTCGCGGCTCGCCAGGGCCGTGCCGGCCGTCCCCCGCTGCCGCAGCGCCGTGAGGTCGGGGTCGTCCGACGGCAGCCACCACACGGACTGCTTCGCGTCGAGCGAGGTCAGCCGGGCGCTGAGCGCTGACACTGCCGCGTCGATCTTGCCGTGCGGGGTCTTGGGCGGGGTGGTGCTGGTCGGTGAGGACGGCGTCGTGGACCGGGTGGACCCGTCGCTGCTGCCCGACGAACCGCTGGTCGTCCCGGAGTCGGTGCCGTTGGTGTCGTCGGTGGACGTGGATCCGCCGGACGGCGTGCCCGACGTCGTGCTGGTCGGATCGGGGGTGCCGCTGGAGTCCCCGGTCGACGAGGTCCCGTCGGACGCGCCGGAGTGCTGCCCCGACCCGCTCGACCCGCTCGATCCGCCGGACGTGCTCGAGCTCGGCGAACCGGACGGCGACTCGCTCGGCGTCACCGCCGGCACGTTGCCGTCGGCCGCGGGCGGCGGATCGAGCAGCGCGGGGTCGACGGCGAAGATCACCGGTTTGCCGGCGAAGGCGTCGAGGGTCTGCTGCACCTGGGAGTTCGGCCCGATCGCGCGCTCCCACGCCGCGGCACGCGCCGCGCCGCTCGGCCCGAACAGGTCCGGATCGGCCGGCAGGGTGAGCGGTATGACGACCGTGACCTGCAGCGGTGATGGCACCGGCTTGTTCTGCAGCGCGAGGGTGCTGCGCGCCATACCTCGTATGCCGGAGGCGCCCGCCGAGGACCCGTCGGTGACCGTGACCGTCAGCGGCAGCGAGGCCAGGCCGTAGCCGTAGTCGAGCTTCTTGCCGGGGATGGTGACGGAGAACGGGGTGCTGCTGCCGGCACTGAGGGCGCCCGCGTCCGCGGTGGCCTTCTGCGTGGTGGGGACGTCGAGCTTGCCGGTCATCCAGCTCTCGGCGGCGGAACGTGTGTCCAGCAGCTGTGTGCCGACCGACACGTGCGCGACCGCGTGCGCCATATCGGTGGGGCCGGTGTTGGTGATGGTGCCGGTGACGGTCACCGACTGGCCGGAGGCCGACACGGCCGGCAGATTGGCGTCGAGACTGATCCGGGCCGAGGAGGAAGTGTCGGCGCTCGCGGGGGACGCGCCGAGGGTGAAGCTGAGCGAGAAGAGTGCGAGCAGCAGTGCGAGCAGTGCGGCGCCGGCGGCCTGGTTATGCCGAAGGAGCCAGGTGTTGCCAGGCGGTTTGGACGATGCGTCGTTCATTGGGGAAGGTCAGCTTCCGTTGCACACGGTCCAGGCGGAACCAGCGCGCGTCGACGGCCTCGTGATCGGGGTCGCCGTCGATGCTGATCTCGCCACCGAGTGCCTCCAACATGTAGTGATGGACCCGCTTGTGAATGCGTAGCTGCGGGGTGCTGAACCAATAATCGATCGTGCCCAGGGTCACCAGGGCACGTCCGATGATGCCTGTTTCCTCCTGGACTTCGCGAACTGCCGTCTCGACCAGTGTTTCGCCCGGCTCGACATGTCCCTTGGGCAGGCACCACTCGAGCCGACCGGCCCGGTTGTGCCGGGCGATCAGTGCGATCCAGGCGTAACCACCAGCCACGTCGATGATCACGCCACCCGCCGATGTCTCCTCCACGGCAGGCAACCGCCGCACGGGGCGGTCGGCGCGCGGCGGGTGGAGGGTCATCTCGACACTCTAAACCGCGGTCGCCGCGACTCCCAGCGGATCGAGCCATTCGCCTCACCTACCCTGTGGTGGTGCCGACGCCCCCACGACCCGACAATCCTGTGTCCCCCGGCGAGTCCCCCGGCGACCTGCAGCGCCGTGCGGTCGCGCAGCTGGCACCGGTACTGCCGCTGCTGCAGGAACTCGGTGCGCTCTTCGCCGACGCGGGCCATGAACTCGCTCTGGTCGGCGGTCCGGTGCGCGACGCGTTCCTCGGCCGGGCCTCCTCGGACCTGGACCTGACGACGTCCGCGCGTCCCGAGCAGATCGAAGCGCTGCTGAAGCCGTGGGCCGACACGACCTGGGACATCGGGCGAGATTTCGGCACGATCGGGGCCCGGCGCGGCGACGCCATCGTCGAGGTCACGACCTACCGCGCGGACGCCTACGACCGGCAGACCCGCAAGCCGATCGTCAGTTTCGGCGACTCGCTCACCGACGATCTGGTGCGGCGCGACTTCACCGTCAACGCCATGGCCCTGCGGTTGCCGGCCCTGGACTTCGTCGACCCGTATGACGGGATGGGCGCGCTCGCGGCGGGCACGCTGATGACACCGTCGGCTCCGGAGGTCTCCTTCGGCGACGATCCGCTGCGGATGATGCGGGCGGCGCGGTTCGCGGCCCAGCTGGGCTTCACCGTCGACCCGCGTGCCCGTGCCGCGATGAGCGAGCTCGCGGGGTCGATCGGGATGATCTCGGCCGAGCGGGTGCACGACGAGCTGGTCAAGCTGATGCTTGCTCCCGACCCGCGCGCCGGCCTGACCCTGCTGGTCGACACCGGCATCGCCGATCACGTGCTGCCGGAGTTGCCCGCGCTGCGGCTGGAGCTCGACGAGCATCATCGGCACAAGGACGTCTACGAGCACTCGTTGACGGTGCTCGAGCAGGCGATGGCGCTGGAGGGCGACCGCGTCGTGCCGGGGCTGGAGCAACCGGAGCTGGTGCCGGGGCCGGACCTGGTGCTGCGGCTGGCGGCGCTGCTGCACGACATCGGCAAGCCGGCCACCCGCCGCTTCGAGAAGCGCGGTGGCGTCTCCTTCCATCACCACGAGATGGTCGGCGCCAAGCTGGTGCGCAAGCGGCTGAAGGCGCTGCGCTTCGACAGGGACACCATCAAGCAGGTGTCCCGGCTGACCGAGCTGCACCTGCGCTTCCACGGGTATGGCGGGCCGGGCGTTCCCACCTCCGGCACCGCGGCCAACATCGACTCGCCGTGGACCGACTCCGCCGTACGGCGCTACATCACCGACGCCGGTCCGCTGTTGTCCCGGCTGCACCTGCTGACCCGGTCTGACTGCACCACCCGGAACCGCCGCAAGGCGGCGGCGCTCTCGGCGGCATACGACAGCCTGGAGGTGCGGATCGCGGCGCTGCGCGAGCAGGAGGAGCTGGACGCCGTCCGGCCCGAGCTGAACGGCAATCAGATCGCCGAAACCCTTGGCATCACACCGGGTCCGGTCCTCGGGCGCGCCTACAAGCACCTGCTGGCGTTCCGGCTCGACACCGGCCCGGTCGGCGAGGACGCCGCCCGCGAGGAGCTGCTGCGCTGGTGGGCCGACCAGCCCGAATCGAACGAGTAGAACCAGTAGAACCACCCACCCCTCGTTAACAGCCATCCACCCCTCACCCAGAACCACCCACCCCTCATTGCCGAGAGGACACCCGTTGACCGAGGGGACACCCGTTTCGGCCCATTTTCGGGGTGAATCGCGTGTCCTCTGGGTATTCGGGTGTCCTCTCGGCAATCAGGTGGCGACCAGGGTCGAGGTGGACTGTGTGGGCTGTTTCGTGCCGCGGCGCCAGCGGGCGGCGAGCACCTCGTCCACCACGTGGTCGGCGTCCAGGCCGTAGTCGGCAAGCAGCGTTGCGCGATCACCGACCGGGACGAACTCCACCGGCAACCCCAGCGGTATGACGCGTGTCGCCAGCCCCGCACGGTGCACCGCCATCGACAGCCCTGCTCCGAGTCCGCCGCCGATCGCGTTGTCCTCCAACGTGATCACGACGCGGTGCTCGGCGACCAGGGTCATCAGTTCCGGCGCGATGGGGTGGATCCAGCGCGGGTCGGCGACGGTCGTCGACACCCCGATCTCGGCCAGCCGGCGGGCGGCCTCGACGGCCACGGATGCCAGCGCACCGCTCGGGATCAGCAGCACCTGGGAGTCGGCACGGTGCGGCGTGAGCAGGTCGACCGGCCCGATCCGGGTGTGCACACTCACCGGTCGGGGAGCGCTGCCCTTGGGATAGCGCACCACGGTGGGACCGTCCTCGTGTGCCAGCGCCTCGCGCAGCAGCTCCCGCAGACGTATGGCGTCACGCGGTGCCGCGATCCGGATCCCCGGCACACCGCGCAGCATCGACACGTCCCAGATGCCGTGGTGGGACGGGCCGTCCGGTCCGGTGATGCCCGACCGGTCGAGCACGAAAGTGACTGGTAGATGGTGTAATCCGACATCCATCAGCACCTGGTCGAAGGCGCGACCGAGGAACGTCGAATAGATCGCGACCACCGGGTGCAGACCCGAGGTCGCCAGCCCGGCCGCGCAGGTGACCGCGTGCTGCTCCGCGATGCCGACATCGACGATCCGGTGCGGGAAGCGCTCGCCGAAGGGACCGAGCCCGGTCGGCAGGCGCATGGCCGCGGTGAGTGCGACGACGTCCGATCGCTCCTCGCCGATGGCGACCAGCTCCCGGCCGAAAACGGTTGTCCAGGCTTCGGTTCGGTCCTGCCGGCGCGTCCGTGCGGTGACCGGGGCCGGCGGCGTGGAAGGGCTGACGCTGTGCATCCGGTCGGCCTCGTCCTGCTCGGCCGGCGGGTAGCCGTTGCCCTTGCGGGTGACGACGTGCACCACGACCGGACCGGTGTGTTCCCGAGCGGCCCGGAACGCCCGGTGCAGTGTCTTCAGGTCGTGTCCGTCGACCGGCCCGAGGTAGCCGAAACCCAACATTTCCAACAGGTTCGACGTTGCCGTGCCGTCGCGCAACTCGCTCAGGTGCCTGCGGAGTGCACCGACGGTCGGGTCGTAGGACCGGCCGTTGTCGTTGATCACGATCACCACCGACCGGTTGCTGGCGCCGAGGTTGTTCAGCGCCTCCCACGCCATACCTCCGGTGAGTGCGCCGTCGCCGACGACGGCGACCACCCGCCGCCCGCGGCCGGTCAGCTCGAAGCCGCGGGACAACCCGTCGGCATACGACAGGGCGGTGGACGCGTGCGAGTTCTCGACGATGTCGCAGTCGCTCTCGTGGCGGGATGGGTAGCCGGAAAGGCCTCCGGCAGAACGCAATTGATCGAGTCGATCGTCGCGTCCGGTGAGCATCTTGTGCACATAGCTCTGGTGCCCGGTGTCCCAGATGATCGCGTCGTGCGGCGCATCGAAGGTGCGATGCAGTGCGATGGTCAGCTCGACGACACCGAGGTTGGGCCCGAGGTGTCCGCCGGTGCGCGTCACGACCTCGACCAGTCGCCGCCGGATCTGTGCGGCCAGCTCGGGGAGTGCCGAGTCCGGCAGCACCTTGAGGTCACCGGGGGAGGTGACGTGCCGTAGCAGCTCCGGCGCGGTCATCACGCCACCGCCGCCCGGATCGTCTCCCGCAGCGAGTTGGTCGTGGCGATCACCGCGGTGGGTTCGTAGCCGCAGTGCGCCATACAGTTCGCGCAGCGTTCGTCCTTGCCGCGGCCGAACGCCTCCCAGTCGGTGTCCTCGATCAGCTCCTGGTAGGTCGAGACGTAGCCGTCGTCGAGCAGGTAGCACGGCCGCTGCCAACCCTTGAGGCTGTATGACGGGATCGCCCACGGCGTGCACTCGTAGTCGACCCTGCCCTCGAGGAAGTCGAGGAACAGCGGGGAGTGATTGAGTCGCCATTTCTTGCGGCGGCCCTCCCCGAAGGCCTTCGCGAAGAGCTCGCGGGTCTCCTCGACGCCGAGGAAGCCCTCCTGATCGGGCGCCTTCCAGTAGGCATAACCCGGCGCGATCTGCATGTTGTCGACCTTGATCTCATCGTTGAGGTAGTCGAGCACGTCGATGACATCTTGTGGCGAATCACTATTGAACACAGTGGTGTTCGTCATCACCCGGAAGCCGCGCGACTGGGCCAGCTTGATCGCCTCGATCGCCTTCTCGAAGCCGCCCTCGTGGCTGACCGAGGCGTCGTGGCGTTCCTTCATCCCGTCGACGTGGACCATCCAGGCGAAGTCGCGGTGCGGGGTGAACTTGTCGATGTGCTTGGCCATCAGCAGTGCGTTGGTGCACAGGAACACGATCTTCTTGCGGTCCAGGAGTTCCTGGACGATCTCGTGCACCTGTGGGTGCATGAGCGGTTCGCCGCCGGCGATGGAGACCATCGGCGCACCGCATTCCTCGATGGCGGCGACGGCCTGTTCGACCGGCATACGCTGCTTGAGCATCGCCGCGGGCTCCTGGATCTTGCCGCAGCCGACGCACTTGAGGTTGCAGGCGAAGAGGGGCTCGAGTTCGACCAGCAGCGGGTACTTCTCGCGGTGCGCGAGCTTCTGCTTCAGGAGGTACTGCCCGAGGCGGACGGATTGACGAAAAGGCATGTGCGGCATGGTCAGACGACCTCTCGGGGAAGGGTGAAATGGACGTTCTCGGTGACGCCCCCGCGGCGGGTGACCTCCAGGTCCCCGAGCGCCGTGAGCGCTGCGATCAGTTGGTCGACGAGGGCAGCGGGTGCGGACGCCCCGGCGCTGACGCCGATGGTGCGCACTCCACGCAGCCATTCCAGGCGTATGTCGGAGGCGTCCTCCACCAGGTGGGCGACGGCGCCCGCGGCTCTGGAGACCTCGACGAGACGCACGGAGTTGGAGGAGTTCGCCGACCCGACGACCAGCACCAGATCGCTGTCGGCGGCCACGTCCCGCAGGGCGTGCTGCCGGTTGCTCGTGGCGTAGCAGATGTCGTCACGGCGTGGTGCCTGCAACGCGGGGAAGCGGGTGCGTAGCTCGCCGGCGATGACGTCGGCCTCCTCCACCGAGAGGGTGGTTTGCATGACATACGAGACCTGCGTGGGGTCAGGCACTTTCACGGTGCGGGCGTCCTCGACGGTTTCGACGACGACGACCTCGTCCGGGGCCTCTCCGCGGGTGCCGACCACCTCCTCGTGGGCGGCGTGGCCGATGAGGAAGACGGTGCGCCCGGCAGTGGTGAAGCGCCGGACCTCCTGGTGGACCTTGGCGACCAGCGGGCAGGTCGCGTCGATGACGTGCAGCCGGCGTTCGTCCGCCTGCACGCGCACCGACGGTGCGACACCGTGAGCCGCCAGGACGGCGGTGGCACCCTCGGGCACCTCGTCCAACTCCTGCACGAATACCGCTCCGCGCTGCTCGAGTTCGGCGACGACGTGCGTGTTGTGCACGATCTGCCGCCGCACGTAGACGGGCGGGCCGTGTTGTTCGAGGGCACGTTCGACGATTTCGATCGCGCGCTCGACGCCCGCGCAGAAGGACTGCGGCTCGGCGCGCAGGATGGTGCGCGGCGCGCACGCATCGAGCCATTCCTGCAATACCGGGGCCGCGCGACGCAGTGTCCGCAGCGCGGTGATGCCGCGTCGGAGGGTGCCGGGATGGAGAAGCGGGTCATCGGCCGTGTCGACGATCGAGCGCACGACGGCCAACTGTCGAGGGTCGAGATACCGTGCCAGATAAGCGGATTCGGTGTCCACCGCTGTCGAACCGTGTGCGGCGAGTGACTGCCTCTCCTCACCGGTGACCACATGGTCGGTGCTCTCGATGGTGCCGACGTGCACGGTCAGCCCGGCGCGGCGGAGCTCGCCCGCGAGCAGTGGTGCCGAAGGCAAGGCGACTTCGACCGAGCCGGTGCGCAGCCGGTCGGCCACCACCAGCTCGCCCGGCCGGACGTCCGGGTCGAGCGCGCCGGCGACCCCGGCGATGACCGTGGGCACGTCGGTGCGGCGCGGGTGGCCCTCCGGGCCGCGGCCGGAAACGTATGGCGTGTCGCGCATTCCGTGCTCGAGGGCGAGCCGTTCGATGCGCAGCGGGGTCAGCAGTTGGGCGCTCATGACGTCGCCTTGCGCGGGACAGAACCTCGTGGGGCGAGCAGGCTCGGACGACTGCCCTGCTCCGCCTTGCTGAGTGCTTGCACGGCACGGCCGAGCGCCCAGACCGGGAAGATCAGCCGGTAGAGGTGATAGGCGATGTAGAAGTCGCCGGGGAAGCCGGTTCCGGTGAACCGGTCCTCGGCCCAATCACCCTCCGGGCGTTGGGTTTCGGCGAGGTAGTCGACTCCGCGGGCCAGCGTCGCTCCGAATTCGCCCGCGGCGACGAGCGCCATCAGGGCCCAGGCGGTCTGGGACGGTGTCGAGTCACCTCGGCCGACCCACGCCGGGTCGTCATACGAGCGCAGGTCCTCGCCCCAGCCACCGTCGGCGTTCTGGTGGTCCTCGAGCCAGTGGACCGCCGCGCGGATCGGGCCGGCACCCGGGTCGATGCCCGCGGCGACGAGTGCGGGCACGACGGCACCGGTGCCGTAGACGTGGTTGGCGCCCCAACGGCCGAACCATGAGCCGTCCGGCTCCTGGTGATCCAGCAGCCACTGCACCCCGCGCTGACAGCGTGCACCACGCGAACGTCCCACGGCGGCAAGCATTTCCACGACATGTGCCGTGACGTCGGCGGATGGCGGATCGGTGACCGCGCCGAAGTCGCAGAACGGAAGTTTTGCCGGCCAGCCGCTGGTGTTGTCCGCGTCGAACGCGCCCCAGCCCCCATCGGAGGACTGCATGCCGGCGGTCCACGCTGTTCCACGGGAAACGGCCTGTTCCTGGACAGGGCCGCGCGTGGTGATCACCCGGTTCAAACCCATCACGATGATGGCGCTGTCGTCGGTGTCGGGGTAGTTGTCGTTGGCATATTCGAAGGCCCACCCGCCGGGCGGGAGCTTCGGGCGCTGCTCGACCCAGTCGCCGGGTGCGGTGATCTGCTCGTCGATCAGCCAGTCGGCGGCGCGGCGGAGTGCCGGATCGCGAGGATCCACACCGGCATCCAGCAGTGCGTTGAGTGCCAGCCCGGTGTCCCAGACCGGCGATTGGCAGGCTTCGAGCCGGCGTACCGGACCGTCGCTCGTGTCCTCATGGATGACGAAGCCCTCGAGGCCGTCGATCGCGGACTTGAGCACCGGGTGGTCCAGCGGGTAGCCGAGCGTGTGCAGCGCGAGAATCGAATAGACCCAGGGCGGTTGGATGCCGCCCCATCCGCCGTCGGCCTCCTGGCGGGCGATGATCCACTCGGCCGCCCGGCGCAGCGCGTTCCGGCGTACCGGGCCGATCGCGTGACGGTGATAGACGTGCAGACCCGAGTCGAGCCGGTTGAAGAACGTCTTGCCCTCCGCAGGCTCCGGCCTACTCAGGGCGGCGCTCGACCCGCTTATCTCCGAGAGGTCCCACTTCATCCGGCGCTTGGGCCGCAACGTGCAGACGACGGTGAGCGGGACGATCGTCTGCCGGGCCCAGCAGCCCCAGGAGTAGACGTTCAGTGGCAGCTTCTTCCCCAGATACATCAGCTCCGGCGGCATGGCGGGCAGGTCGGTCCACTCCCACCAGCCGAAGAGCGCACACCAGATCCTCGTGAAGACACGCGTCTGCTCCAAACCGCCTGCGGACACGATGAATTCGCGTGCAGCGGCCATGTGCTCGGCACTGGGCTTGTCGCCCGCCATACGCAGGGCGATCCAGGCCTCGACGGTCGTCGACAGGTCCCCGGGGCCGCCGGCGAAGGTCGCCCAGGTGCCGTCCGCGCGCTGCTGGCTGCGGATCCAGCGGGCGGTCTGCTCACGCGTCTCCGCAGTGTCGATGCCGAGGAAGACGCGCAGCATCATGTCCTCGGCGTCCATCGTGACGTTCGTTTCGAGCTCCCCCTTCCACGCACCGGTGGGCAACTGCAGGTCGAGCAGTCGGCCGACGGCGCGGTCGAGCGTCTCGCGGGCGCGGCTCGCCGTGCCGTCCGTCGATGGGGGTGTCGCAACGTGCGTCATGTGTCACATGTCCCTTCCGGCGACGTAGTGCGCCACCTCGGTCAGTCCGGTGACGGCCGCCTCGTCGAGGTCGGCCCCGTGCAGTGCTGTGATCGCGCGGGTGATCGCCGAGTCCGCGCTGGTCCGGCACCAGTCCCTGGCGCCGAGTGCCTCCAATTCGCCTGCGATCCGGGCAAGTTCGTCGTCCGTGGTCGCACCGTCGGCGAACCACTCGCGCAGCGCGGCACCACCGGGCTGCTCCAGTGCCCAGCAGATCGGCAGCGAATGCTTCTTGGCCCGCAGGTCGGAGTGATTGGACTTGCCGGTGACGTCAGGGTCGCCCCAGAGACCCAGCAGGTCGTCGACGATCTGGAACGCCAGGCCGACATTTCGCCCGTATGTCGCCAGCGCGCCGCGCTGCTCACGGTCGGCACCGGTGAGCACTGCGGGGAGCTCGGTGCTGCAGACCAGGAGCGCGCCGGTCTTGGCGGCCGCCATCGCGCGGCATTCGGCCAGCGAAACCTGGTCGCGCTGCTCGAAATCCATGTCCAGCATCTGTCCGCGGATCAACTCACGAACGGTCGCGGCGAGCAGGTGACCTGCTTCGGCAGCATGGTGGCCGGTCTCGGCCAGCACGGTCTCGAAGGCGAGTGCCTGCATGGCGTCTCCGGCGAGGATCGCCGTCGCGTCGTCCCACACCGACCAGACGGTCTCACGGTGCCGACGGGTGCGATCGCGGTCCATGATGTCGTCGTGCACCAGCGAGAAGTTGTGCACCAGCTCGACCGCCGCGGCGCCACCGACGGCCTGGGCGGGATCCGCGCCGATGGCTTGGGCACTGAGCAGCGCGAGCATCGGTCGCAGCTTCTTGCCGCCGTCCTCGTGGACCGGATTACCTTGCGCGTCAACGAAACCGAGGTGGTACGCAACGACCAGGCGCTCCAGCCCGGCAAGCGTGTCGACCGCCTTCCGCAGCGCCGGCGTCACCAGTGCCCGCGTCAGCTCCTGAGCCTTCACGAATTCGTCGGTGGCCCCTGACGGGTCCGTGCGAGTTCCCTGTGGAGCCCGTGAGCTCGCCCTGAGGAGCCCGTGAGGGACGAGCGGGCGTCTCGAAGGGGAGCGAGCGGGCGTCTCGACGGGTGCCGGAGTTCGTGGGTGCGCGAGCACCACCTCGGCCGCCGAATGCCCGCTGCGGACAGCGCCTTCCATCGTGGCGGGCCACCCGGTGTCGGTCCACGCACCCGCAAGGACGATGTTCGGTTGTCTCGTCCGGGCGGGTGCCCGCAACCGTGCGCTACCCGGTGCGGCGCGGAAGGTCGCCTCCGGCTCGCGGGTGACGAAGAAGTCGAGGATCTCGGCATCCGCCATACGTGGCAACAGCTTTCGCAGGTGCGGCAGTGCCCAGTCGCGCAACTGCGCGTTGGTCCGGCCGATCAGCTCATCCGCCGCGGAAATCGAGACAGCTAGATATTGAACCGATGACTCGAGCCCGGCGGACTCGGTGCGGTCGAAGACCCATTGCAGCGGGCTGTCCACGGCTGCAACGAATTCGGTGTCCAGCACCGGCCGGTCCACGACGACGTGGAGGTTGATGATGGGGGAGACACCGAGCTGCTCGGCGACATCGGCCGGCAACCCCAGCGTCACCGGATCGATGACCCGCGACAGTGCGGCGGGTGGCACCGCGAGAACCGCGGCGTCATAGCGCTGCGTGCCCGCAGCGGTCCGGACATCGATCCCGTCCTCGGTAGGAACGATCTCGCTGACCTTGGTGCGCAATCGCACAGTGCAGCCGACGTCGGCCAGAGCCCGCTCCGCAGCGTCACCGTGCAACTGCTGCAACGGAACCCGCGCCCAACCGAGGTCCGATGCACCCTTGTCGGCGAGCAGCCCGAGCTGGAAGACCGTCGCCGCCAGCGCGAGCGAGCAGTGGTCCGCGTCGGCGTTCAGCGTCGCCTTGCCGATCAACTCCCACAGCACCTCGATCGACCGGTCGTCGGCACCCTTCGACCGCAGCCAGCCGCCGAACGTCTGTGCATCGACGGCCGGGTCGGCCGGGTCGACCCGGCCGAGAGCGAGGGCGATCGGTCCGACGAGCAGCCGCTGCCGTAGTGGCATCCAGCTGTGCCGCAACAGGGACGCACTGAGGTGCAGGGGTGCGGGTAATTCGTTGCGCCGCAGCCGTGTTCGGCGGTCGGAGGCCTCGCTGGCGATCGGCACCTCGAGCCGGTCCTGCAGCTGGGTCAGGTGCCGGACGCCGAGCCGGTCGAGCAGTCCGAGGTATGACGTGCAGCATCGCAGGAAGGCGTGCTGTCCGCCGTCCACCCACATCTCGCCCCTGCGGAAGGAGTGCGTCAGGCCGCCGAGCCGGGCCCGCGCCTCGGTCAGGGTGACCTCGAGTCCCGCGTCGGCCAGCTCCAGCGCAGCCGTGATCCCGGCGAGGCCGCCACCGACCACGCAGACCGAGGTGCGCGCGCGTTGCGTCATACCGGCAGCACCGCCTTGGCCAGTGCGGCGAGCGCAACGCGGCCCTTCTCGTGCGGGGGCAACGACATCCGCCGTTCGTAGACCGCGGTCGGGTTCTCCCGGATGCGCAGCAGCAGGTGGTGATAGATGCCGGCCATCGCCGCGCAGCTGGCCGCGCTGCGATGGTCCAGCTGCGGCAGCAGGCGCAGCCCGAGGTCGTACCAGTGCTCGGCGCGCTCCGCCGCGAAACTGATGTATGCCGCCAGCCGTGCATCCGGGTCGTGCAGCGCGCCCGCGTCGTCCAGTTGCAGGTTGACCCCGAAGTCGGCGAGTTCCTCGCGCGGCAGGTAGACGCGGCCCAGCAGCAGGTCCTCGCGGATGTCGCGCAGGATGTTGGTCTGCTGCAACGCGATGCCGAGCTGGTCCGCGAAGAGCGGCGCCCGGGGATCGGTGCCCTTCCCGAAGATGGACAGGCACAGCCGACCGATCGATCCGGCGACGCACCGGCAGTAGACGCGCAACTCGTCGAAGCTCTCGTAGGTGGCACCGCGCAGGTCCATCTCGACGCCGTCGAGCAGCTCCTCGAACGCGTCCAGCGGCACCGGATAACGACGCGCGGTCTCGGCGACCGCGACCAGCACCGGATCGGTCGACGCGTCGAGATCGGACAGTTGCTTGCGCACGAGCCCCAACGCGGTGCGCTTGGTCTCGAGGGGAGCGTCGTCGTCGCCGATGTCGTCGATGCGTCGGGCGAGTGCGTAGAGAGCGCACAGGCCCTGTCGCTTGGGCACGGGCAGCAACCGGATGCCGTAGTAGAAGTTCCGCGCCTCGGTGCGGGTGACTGCCTCGGCCGCCGCGAACGCTTCCTGCACTGTCATCTCATCGCCCCCTGGTGAGTAACAGTCGAATCCCGTGGCGCAGCAGCTGAATCCGCCGGGGTCGAAGAGCATCGCCCCGGGTCACATCACCGCCGGCAGCTTCCAACGCGTCCGCCGTCGCGAGCCCTCCGGCGACGTAGCCGGCCACCGCGACCCTGCCCCAGCCGCGTAGTTCACCGACGAGTTGTGTTCCGACAGAGAGCATTTCGCGGCACACCGCGACCTGCTCCAGCACGACGTGATGCAGCGCCGCGGCGCTGCCCGGCAGCAGCATCGTCGTGTCGGTCAGGCCGACGGCAGCCAGCTGGTCCTGCGGGAGATAGACACGTCCGGCCCGGTGATCCTCGACAACGTCCTGGCAGTGCTCGAGCACTTGCAACGCGGCGCACACCGAGTCGCTCCACGCGATGCGCTGCGGCGTCGACTGACCGAAGACGGCCAGCACCAGCCGTCCGATCGGATGCGCGGACAGCGCGCAGTAATCGAGCAGACCCGCGAAATCCCTGTAGCGAGTGACGTGTTGGTCGACCAGGTTCGCCTCGATGAGATCGTCGAAAGCGCTCAGCGGCAGGCGGAATTCGCGCGTGTATGGCGCAAGGTCGAGCAGCACACGACTGCGCGGTGTCTGACGGCGCTCTACCCGGTGCAGGTCGATCCGAAACGCGTTCAGCGCGGCGACGCGGTCGCCCGGCGCGGCATCGCCGAGTTGGTCGATGTGGCGGGCGACGTCATACACGGCGAGCAATGCGTGGCGATAGCGCACGGGCAGGATGCGCAGCGCGACCGGGAAGTTCTCGGTTGCGGCGCTGGGGGTGACATCAGCAGCACTGACGTCCGAGGGGCTGGTTGCGCCAATCATTTGTATCCAGGGTGCGCCGAACCAATCTGCAAGCGCTGCACCGAATTGTGTGGATCTGGCGGCCCGCCTTTGTCACCAAGTGATAGACCTGATGGTGTGGGGAATACGTTGAGCGTCGCTGACGTACCCGGGAGCCAGCGTCCCGAGCTACGCCTGCTGCAGTCACGCCTGGTGACGCACTTCCCGCAGATCATGCTGGCGGTCGCGCAGGAGCTCGAAATGCTGTGGCCGGCGTGCGTCGAGTTCGCGGCCGAACGCGGCACCGAGCTCTCCGACACCGCGGATCAGGTGGTGCCCAGACTGCTGGCGACAGTGGAGGCCGAAGCGCTTGCGCGTCCGGCGACCGCGCCGGAGCTCGACCCGTTGCTGGTGGCGATGTTCGACCAGCTCGGTCGTGTCCAGTTCCGGCAGGGTCGGGATCTGAACGGCATTCTCACGGCATACCAAGCCGGCGCGCGCGTCGCGTGGGCACACATCTCGCAGGAGGCGATGCAGGTCGGCCTCGACGCGCGGCGGCTCGCCCGGCTCGCGGAGACGCTCTTCATGCTGACGCACGACATCTCGGCGCGCACGACCGATGGCTATGTGCGCGAGCAGTCCGAGCGTGGCTTGGTGTCACACCGGGCGCGCGGCGAGCTCTCCGGGCTGCTGATGTCGACCTTGCCGGACCGCAACGGGATTCGGCTGGCCGCGGACCAGGCGGGTTGGGTGGTCCCGGATGAACTCGCCTTCGTGCTGCTGCGCGATCAGGACGACCCGCCGCTCACGGCCAAGCCGCGACTCGACCCGGAGTGGCTCGTCGTGCACGTCGGTGATGTCGTGGGCTGGCTGGTGCCATGGGTCGCCGGCATCGAGGCGCGGCTGCAGCGAGCGTTGGGGGACGTGCCGGCCGTCGTCGGGCCGCCCGTGCCGGTGACCGACGTTCGCCGCAGCATGCGGGTCGCGCGCAGCGCACGTCGCTTGCAGGATGCCGGTGCGCTGCCGAACCGAATGATCTTCGTGCCCGAGCACATCGACACGATGTTGGTCCACCGCAACCCGGAGTTGTTGGCAGCGTTACGTTTTCGCGTGCTGGCGCCGTTGGATCCCCTGCCGGAGTCGACCCGGGAGCGACTCGTGGAGACGTTGACCAGCTGGCTGCGGCACTTCGGCTCCCGCCGCGAGGTCGCCGAGGAGTTGCACATCCACCCGCAGACCGTCCGCTATCGGCTCGACCAGTTGCGCGAGATCTTCGGCGAGGCGCTGGATGATCCCGCACAACGTGCGCAGCTCTTCCTCGCGCTGGTCTGGGGCGCGCCGCCGGAGGTCTGACCGCTCAGCGCGCGATCCGGTCCGACTCCGGGTGGTCAGGAAACTCAGGAATTTCAGTGCCCACTCGCCGGTCCGACGCGAGCAGGTGTGCGTCGAGCGCCTCGGCATACGCCCGTGCATCGAGCAGGCCGGCGTCGGTGACGACCGTGATGCCGAGCATGCCGTTCCAGCTGAGCGCGCCGATCGTCAGCGGTATGCCGGGAGCCGGCGGCAGGATCGGGTGCACCCGATCGACCGCGCCACCGGCCAGCGTGAAGCGCTGGTCCGGGCCTGGCATGTTGGACACGATCGCCTGAAAATACTTGGGGCCGTAAACAGTTCGGGCGAACCATCGCCGCCCGGCGGGTGGCGCGGCACGCAGCGCGGTGGCCATCACCCAGCGCGACGCGAGTGCACGGGTCGGCGTGCGCAGGGCACCACCGCGGCGGCATACCTCGTCCCGCAGGTCGGCCGGCGACGCATTCCGGGCGGGGACGTCCAGGAGGACCGCGCCGGTGAGGTTCCCGCCGTCGTCGGCACCCGCACCCGGTGCTCGCAACATGACCGGGACGGACACACGTAGTTGCTCGCCGCACCGCTGCGCCAGCGCCGGGTCGACCGCCGCGAGGGCAGAGCCGGTTGCCGCCAGCAGCAGCTCCGTGACCCGCATCCGGTGTGCGCGGGCGGCGTCACGCACCGTCTCGAGCGGGACCTCGAACGTCGCGAAGCCACGCCGCGGCCCGCCCGTCGGCAGCACCGTCGCCGGCTTGCCGTCGGTCGCCAACTGCGCCAGCCCCTGTATGACGCCGGCGCTCCGACGCATCGCGGACGGGCCCTCCCGCGCCGGGATCGGCAACTCGTAGGGCGGCTCCAGCAGGTTCAGCAGCTTGGCCACCGCACCGATGCCGTCGGCCATGCAGTGGTGCATCACGATGCAGAACGCCGCCTGCCCACCGACGCCCCGGATCACCCACGCCCGCCACAACGGCCGATCACGGGGCAACTCCTGCGCGGTCAGCTCGCCCACCAGCACGTCGAGATCCGCGAGGTCCGAACCGGGCGGCAGCGCGACCTCGACCAGGTGGTGCGACCAGTCGATCGGCCCGGCCGGCACCCACCGCGACACCCCGGGAGCCGCCAGCTGCTCGGTGAAGTGCGGCAGTTCGTCGAGTTGCGCGCCGATGGTGTCCTGGACCCGTGCGTAGGACGGCAGCGGTGCCCCCATCAGCACCAGACCCCCGACATTCTGCGCGTGCCCGGGCGTCTCGACGTCCAGGAAGAACGCATCGGCCGTCGGCAGCGCCGTCCCCGGGTGCCGCCGCTGCCACCACTCGGTCACGGCCACCGCGGCGAGCACCACGACGGCCGCACCGAGCGCGTCCACGACGAAGTGGTTCGCGGTCGCGAGCACGACATACAGCGTCACGGCGACGTGTATGGCGCTCGCCACCTGCAACCAGCGCCGGTGCGACATCCGGGCGAGCATGACGCTCACCCACAGGGCCCAGGCCATGTGCAGCGACGGCATCGCGGCGAGCTGGTTGGCGCTCGCGACCAGCGGCGAACCCCACGAGCCCACCGTCCCGCCGGAGGACACGGTGTCGACATACCCGGGCATCATCCGCGGCGGCATCAGCGGGAAGAAGGCGAAACACGCGAACGCCAGCAGGTTCAGGACGACGAACGAGTTGCGCGCCTGCCGGTAGAGCGCCGGCGTCCACACATACGTGATCACCAGCAGCAGAGCGGCCGAGACGATGTAGGTCGTCGCGTATTCGTAGTTGGCGACGGTCATCAGCCCCGGTCGCCCGGCGAGCCAGGAGTTCAGCCGGCCCTCGACGTCCAGTTGCAGCCACTGCTCCAGCCGTATGACGCGCTCGCCGTGCGACCGTGCCGCGGCGGTGCGCGACGAGCCGTTCAGCGCATCGACGAGCAGGTAGACGGAGAAGAGGGCGAGGCCGCCGAGCAGCTCCCGCGAGACACGGGGCCGCCGCTCGCGGGGGATCGCCGGCCACCGCACCGGCGGAAGGTGCAGTTGCAGGTGGTGCGGGTGCGTCGCACTCAAGGCAGATCCCTCCTTCGTCGGGTTCTGCCTTTCGCCTGAGTTTTTGCTCGCTCGCTTCGCTCGCTCGGGGGCCGGGCACCCCCACAAGCGGGTCGAGTAGCGGAGGAGCGCAGCGGGGGAGCGTATCGAGACCCCGCCCCGCGCGCCGGAAGAACTGACGGAAGAACTAGGCGAAGGAAATCGTGAAGTCCGGCATCCGGCGCAGCCGGCTCCAGCCCCAGGCGACGCAGATGCCGACCGTCAGCAGCGTCAGTGAGGTGCTGAAGACGCCGCGCGACAGCAGCGCGTTGCGGGCGCCGAGTTGCAGGAAGCCCATGCTCATGCCGACGTCGATCAGCCGCGAGGCGCCCCACAGGATGCATACCTGGGTGAACATCCGATGGGCCCGCTTGTCGTGCATCAGCATCTGCGGCAGCGCGATGAAGTCGCGGGCGAGGTGCTTGGTGATCGGCCGGCCGATGGCTGCGCTGCCCAGGAAGATCAGTGCCATCAGCAACGACCCGGCGATCGGTTGCAGCACGTAGATGTAGACGCTGGACAGCGCCAGCGACAGGGAGGTGCGCCCGACCAGCATCAGCACCGCGATGAGCAGTGTGCGCGGCACGGTGGCCTGGGTGCGCAGCCGGAACGCGACGATCAGCCCGGACCACACCAGCACCGAGATCAGGCCCCAGAGCTGGCCGACGGATGCGAGTGCGGCATACAGCAAGAGCGCCGGTATGACGACCGCCTCGAGCAACATGCGTCCCGCCCGTAACGCAGAGGTGCGCACGAACTCCCGGTCGATGATCAGGGCACAGGCGCCTTGCTGTGCGGCCGGTCGCGAAGGCATGGATCACACTATGACACCGCCACCTGAGAATCGGCCGTGTTTTCGACCCGGGACAGCGGCGAATGCGACAGACCGCTGATCCCGATGCCGATGAGTACGGCGGTCACCGACACCGCCGCGAGCGCGCCGGCGCTGTGTGGGACGGTCACGTGGAAGCCGAAGATGCCCGCCAGATAGCTGATCACCGGATTGGTGATGCTCATCGCCGCGACCGCCCACGGCAGCGAACCGTTGGCGAACGCGGCCTGCTCGATCAGCAATCCGGAGGCCGTGGCCACCGCCAGGCTGTAGCCCGGCCAGTCGAGTGCGGTGTGCAGCACGCCGGGACCGAACAGGTCCTCGGTGGTCAGCTTCGTCAGCACGGCGTTGCCGGCGAAACACATGCCGGCCGCGACCGCGAGCATCAGGCTGGCGGCGCGTGGGTCGCGCTGCCCGCGGGCGAAGCCGACCAGGATCACCACCGCGGCGGCCATCGCGATCAGCACCCAGATGACCTGCTCCCGGTTGGGCGTGCCGTGCAGCGGTGCCGCGCCGCTGACCGACAGCAGCACGATCAGGCCGGCGCAGATGCACAGCACATACGCCCAGTCCTTGGCGCCCGGGCGCAGCCTGCTGCCCAGCCCGGTCAGCAGCAGGGCGAAGAGCACCTGACTGACCATCACCGGCTGGACGAGGGCGACGCTGCCGAGGTGCAGGGCGGCGGCCTGGATCAGGAAACCGAGGTTGTTGATCACGAAGCCGGTCAGCCACAGCTTGCGGCGGACGAGCGCCCGCACGAACGCCGAGAACCCGTGGACGGTCTCGAGCGTGTGCGAGCGGGTCGCCTGGGCGGCAGCGCGTTGCTCGAGCATCGCGGACAGGGCGAACGCGAACGCCGCGGCGCAGGCGAGCAGGAGCACCAGCCAGAGCATCACTCGCCCCCCTTCAACCGCGTCTTCTCACCCCAACGCTGCGCGAGCCGTGTGTATGCCGCCGGCCACGCCGACCGCACCAGCGGCGCGACCCGGAGGGCAGGGTCGCTCCACCCCTCGGGCGCGCCGGCCGCGATCAGTGAAACCACCTGTCGGGCAACAGTTTCCACGTCCTTGGGGCGCGGCGATCGACGGGCATACGGAGTGCCACGGTGGGCGAAGAAATCGGTGTCGACGACGGCAGGCACGAAGGTGCTGATCTCGACGCCGGTGCCGACCGCCTCGAGGCGCAGCGATCCGGCGAAGGCATCGAGTCCGGATTTCGTTGCGGCATAGACGGATTCACCGGCGACCCCGGTGCGGCCGGCGATGCTGGTGACGAAGCACAGGTGACCGCGACCGCGTGCCAGCAGCTGGGGCAGCACCGCGCGGGAGAGGGCGATCGGTGCGGTCAGGTTGGTCGCGACGAGCTCGGGAATGCGCTCGGGCGGCATGGTGTCGAAGCCGCCCTGCCAGCCGATGCCCGCGTTGTGGACGACCAGATCGAGGCGCCCGTGGACAGCCGTGGCTTCGTCGATGAGGCGTTGGTGCTGTGCCGGGTCGGCCAGGTCGGCCAGCACGGGTGTGGAGCGCAGCTCGCGCGCGATGGCTTCGGTCCGGCCGGCGTCGCGGCCGTGGACGACGACCTGCACGCCGCGGTCGGTGAGCTGTCGCGCGATCGCGGCACCGAGGCCGCCGCTGCTGCCGGTGACGAGTGCGAAGCTGCCGTGCAGTCTCATTGCGGCACGCGGCTTTCCGGGCCACCGCGTCGTTGCGCCAGGTGGTCTGTCCGGGAGCGAGGCGAATCCGCCACGTCATCAACCATATTCGAGTCCTATGGCGATGCGGTAGCAGGGTCGCGCCGGCCGTGTCAGCAGCGCGGCACCGGCGCGCTGTAGCCGGTGTTGCTCGGGTTCACGACGTAGTAGTCGCTGACCCATCGGCCGTTGTCGAGCTCGTCCCAGATCTTCGTCGTCCCGACCGTCTGGCCGGCGCGCTGGCACCACACCCGGGCCAGTCCGCCGTTCGGTATGACGCCCACGACGGGGTATGACGACGACGGCCCGGACCGCATGTTCAGCGTGTCCGGCACCGCGACCTGATAGCTGTGCGCGCACCGCGGAGAGCCGGACCAGGTGGTCCGCGACGGGGTGCTCACCCAGTAGTCGCTGACGTAGGTTCCGTCGGTGAGCCGGTCCCAGATCCGCGTGGTGTTGACGAGTTGACCGGTGACCTGACACAGGACCTGCACGGAGCTGCCGGGTTGGTGCGTGTGCACGATCGGGTATGCCGTCGACGGGCCCGACCGGGCGTTGAGCGGGACCGACGAGGTGACGGTCCAGGCCCTGGAGGTGGAGGCGACCGGCGCGTCCCACTGGTCGCTGTCGATGTTGATGGTGACACCGCCATACGTCTCGTCGTGCCCGCCGCGGTACTGCTTGCCGCGCTGGTGGAACGCCCAGTACTTGCTGGAGATGCCGGACCATCCGGTGGTCGAGGCGATGCCGTCATACCGGGCGATCCACAGTGCGTCCGGACGCGCATAGGCGGTGGAGTTGTAGACACCGGCCAGGTCCGCGGCGCCCAGGTTGAGATTCATGTAGACGCCCGCCAGGTAGCCGCGGGAGTGCAGCCGCCCCGTCCACCCGGAGATGAACTTCAGCACCGCGGTGCGGCAGGACGTGTCGCCCCGGGCGTAGTTCTCGATGTCCAGATAGAACGCGCTGCCGCCGCGCAACCCGAGCGCACCCGCCCTGGTGGCGGCGTCGTCCGCCGCTGCGGTGCCCTGCGCGAATGCCGTCGAGGGATTGATCTTCGGGTCGGTCGCCCGACCGCCGCACGGTGGCTGCAACCCCTTGTAGATCGGGATCAGGCGCCAGCCCATGCGGCTGACCTGGCTGACCCACGAGGCGGTGAGATTCGGCTGGCTGCAGGTGCGGCTCACCCCGCCGAAGTAGATGCCCACCCCGCGATAGGGCGATGCGAGCCAGGCCCGCATCGTCGCGACCGACGGCGCGGCGCAGGCGTCGAAGGCCTTGCCGGCGAACCTGGTCGTCGTCGACGCCGTGCGGTAGGTGATGGAGGTGGCCGGATCGGCCGCGGCCGCGGGCGCCCAGATCAGCGCCGCGGACGCGGCCATGCTCACACCGAGGGTCGCACCGACAGACGCACGGACCGTCACACGAGGACCGCCGGTGCCGATCCTGCCGAACCGTGATGACAACAGCATGGCCGCCTCCTGTGACCGGGCGAGACTTCCATTGAACTCCCAGCCCGGTCACAGCACCAGAGGACCAAGGTCCCTTGCAATTCCTTGCGAGATCCCTTGTTGAATCCCTTGATTCAGCCCACCTCGAGTGCGATCTCCTCGGTGTCGCGCAGCTGCTCGATCGGCGAGCTCGCATCGCGCTTCGCGGTGTCCTTCGCGCTGTCCTTCGAGGGCCGCCGCATCACGATCATCACCAGTGCGAACGCGACGAAGAGCATCAGCGCACCCACCTGGAATCCGCGGTCCGCGCCGGTCACGAAGGTGTGTATGGCGTGTTGGCTCGCACCCGGCGAGACGGCCGGGTCCTTGCCGGCGGTGGCGAAGACCGTCACCAGCACCGCGAGTCCGAGCGCACCACCCAGTTGCTGGGTGACGTTGACCAGGCCCGACGCCACGGACGTGTCCGCGGGTTCGACCCGGGACAGGCCGGCCGTGGTGAGCGGCACGAACGCGATGCCGTTGCCGAGCGCGAAGACGACGAACGCCGGCAGCATCTGCAGGTAGCTCGTGTGCTCGGTCAGCGTCGTCAGCATCAGCATGCCGACGGTCGACAGCAGCGTCCCGACGGCCGCGATGGCACGGGTCGAGTAGTGGTTCGAGATCACCCGGGCGACCAGCTGCGAGCTGATGAAGATCGTGACCGGGAAGGGCAGGAACGCGATCCCCGACTGCCACGGCGTCCAGCCGAGCACGATCTGCATGTACTGGCTCATGAAGAAGAACGATCCGAGCGATCCGGCGACCAGCATCAGCCGGGCGATGTATGCCGTGGCGCGGTCGCGGTCCGCGAAGAGCCGCAGCGGCATGACCGGCGACTCCGCGCGCAGCTGGACCGCCACGAAGATCGCGAGCAGAACCAGACCGGCGCCGAATGCCGCCAGCGTGCCGGACTCGGTCCAACCATCGGACGCCGCGCGGATGAATCCGTAGACGACAGAGCTCATTCCGACGGTGACCAGCAGTGCACCGGCCACGTCGACCGAGCCGCGCACACCCCTGTCACGGGAGAGCGACCGGTAACCGGCAGCGAGCACGGCGATGCCGATCGGGACGTTGACGAAGAAGACCCAGCGCCAGGAGGCGACCGAGGTCAGGAGGCCACCGGCCAGCAGGCCGGTCGCCGCCCCGGACGCCGAGACGACGGTGTACCAGCCGATGGCGCGGGTCTGTTCCTTGCCCGGCTTGTAGAGGGACATCAGGATCGCCAGCGCGGACGGCGCGGCGAAGGCCGCACCGACGCCCTGCAGGGCACGGGAGGCGAGCAGCAGGCCTTCCCCCTGGGAGATGCCGCCGGCGAACGATGCGGCGACGAAGACCGCCATACCGGCGAGGAAGGTGACGCGGCGGCCGAGCAGGTCACCGGCGCGAGCGCCGAGCAGCAGCAGGCCACCGAAGGCCAGCGTGTAGGCGTTGACGATCCACGACAGGGACGTGGAACTCATGTGCAGTTCGGTGCCGATGTCGGGGAGGGCGATGTTCACGATCGCGGCATCCAGCACGAGCATCAGTTGGGTCACCAGGACGGCGGTCAGCACGAGGCGAGCGGGCCCGGTGGTCGACCCAGCGGTGCGCCGGGCCGATTCGTTGGTGGTGGTCGACGCCGCGGGGCGGCGAGACTTGGTAGTAATGGTCACGAGTTGTGTCCTTCGCGAGAGCGAGGCGTACCATGAATGAAGAAGCGGAGTTGTTCTCCGTTTAGAACTATACGGAGGGTTCCTCCGGTTTTGCAACCGGACAACCTCATGAGGTGTGAGAACGATGGCCACAAGCGGCTCGGCAACGACGTCGAAGCGCCCGGCGAAGGCTGTGCAGGACAACGCGAAAAGCGCTGCGAAGCCACAGGATTCGTCGTCCGCCGACGTATGCAGCAAGCCCCTGCGCGCTGACGCGGCACGCAACCGGCAGAAACTCGTCGATGTCGCGACCACGGCATTCACCGAGGACGTCGACACCCCGCTGGACGAGATCGCCAAGCGCGCGGGGGTCGGCATCGGCACGCTCTACCGGCACTTCCCGACGCGCTGTGACCTCGTGCTCGCGGTCTACGGCGATCAGGTCGCCGGCCTGGAGCAGCGCTCCTACGATCTGCCCAAGGAGCTGGGTCCGGGCGAGGCGCTGCACGAGTGGATGCGCGGTTTCGTCGGCTACTACGCGGTCAAGATGGGCCTGATCAACCTGCTCCGCTCGATGATGCAGGGCAATCCGGAGACGTTCGAGTCCGCGCGCAACCGGATGCGCGCGTCGGCCGAACGCGTGCTGCAGCCCGCGATCGAGGCCGGCGTCGTGCGCCCCGACGCCACCGCGATGGAGCTCACCCGTGCCCTCGGTGGCGTGTGTCTGGCCTCGTCCACCCCGGAGGGTCAGGAGACCTCACTCGCCGTCGTCGACCTGATCTACGACGGCCTGCGCTTCGGCGCGCCGAATCATTCTTGACTCGACTCCTCGCGAATCACGTGACGACGCGGCTCGCACGCTCGCTCGCGCCGTCACCTGATTCGGTCGTCGTCTCCTCGGGCGTCCGCTGCTCGTTCGGTCCGGTTGGTATTGCCCGTCACCGGCTGACGTAGGCGCCGTCAACCTCACTCGGTGCAGGCGGCCATCGCCTGCAGGACCGACTGGGCCTTGTCGAGCGTCTCCTGCCACTCGGCCTCGGGGTCGGACAGCTGCGTGATCGCGCCACCCACGCCGAGCACGAACCGGTCACCGGTCAGCTGCACCGTGCGGATCGCGACGCTCAACGTGGCCGTGCCGTCGATGCCGAGCAGACCGATCGACCCCGAATAGACGCCACGCCGCTCCGGCTCGAGCCGGCCGAGGATCTCCACCGAGCGCTCCTTGGGTGCGCCGGTCATCGACCCGGGTGGGAACGCCACTCGCACCAGATCCATCGCATCCGCACCGGGCGGCAGGTCGCACTCGATCGTGCTCACGAGCTGTATGACGGTGGGGAACGCCCGAACGCCATACAGCTTAGTCACTTTCGTGCTGCCCGGTATGGCGACCCGGTTGAAGTCGTTGCGGACCAGATCGACGATCATCAGGTTCTCGGCGCGGTCCTTGCGTGACGTCGCCAGCTCCGTGGCGCTCGCGGCGTCACGCTCGGTGTCGCCGGTCGCCGGGCGTGTGCCCTTGATCGGCGCACTGATGGCATGCCCGTCGGCGTCCACCCGGAGGAACAGCTCGGGCGACCCGGAGACGACGGTCCGTTCCTGATCGAGGCGCAGGTATGCCGCGCGCGGCACCCGGCCCTCGGCGCGCAGCGCCCGGAAGAGCGGTAGCGGGTCGCCGGTGAAGGTGCCGTGGATCCGGTGGGTGAGGCACAGCTCGTAGGACTCCCCGCGTGCGATCGCCGACCGGCAGTCGGAGATCAGAGCCAGGTAGTCGTCCTGTCCGGTGCCGTGTTCGATCGCCGGCATCGGACCGCGGCGCGTGTCCGGTGCGGCGCTGTCGGCGGCGGTCCCGTGCTCCAGGGCACCGACAAGGCCGGCGGTCCAGTCATCCAGTGCGCGGATCGATGCCGCATCGTCAGGATCGTCGAGTCCGACCACGTAGCAACGATTCTCGTGGTCGATGACGACGGCACGCGACACCAGCAACCACCAGGCGTCCGGCCAGTCATCGGCGGCCCGCAAGTGGGGTTCGGCCAGTCCGAGCAGCTCGATGCCCAGTTCGTAGCCGACGTAGCCGGCATACCCGAGCGTCATACCGGGGTCGTCGCCGAGACGTTGCAGCACCGGCCGCGCGGCCGCGAGCCGTCGCTGGACGGTGTCCAGGATGCCGGTCGGGAGCCTGGTGGCGGTGCTGCCGCTCACGACCTCGGCGCCCTCCGCGCAGTTGCCGACGAGGCGGTGCGCCCGACGCGGGTCGTCCCAGCCGATCACCGTGCACGGCGACCCATCGGCCGTGGCGATGCCGTCGAGCACGACGGTCGGCTCCGCCTCGCACCGGTCCAGCACCTCGTCCACCGACAGCGAACGGGTGAGTCGCACCGACCGCTGCCGGGTCGGCACCGGTGGCCCGGCCAGGTCATCGGCGGCGGCCGCGAGCCGCAGGAAGTTCCCGATCAGGGTGGCGCCGAAGTCGCTCTCGATCGACTCGGGGTGGAACTGCACGCCCCAGCGCGGCCGGGCCGAGACACGCAGTGCCATGAGCGTGCCGTCGGCGGCATGGGCCAACGGCACGATCGGGTCATTGACCGAGCGCACCGCGAGGCTGTGATAGCGAACAGCGCTGAATTCGGTTGGTATGCCGTCGAACAGCGGGTCCCCACCGTGCGTGATGACCGAGGACTCGCCATGTATCGGGTGGTCGGAAGGGCCGACCTCGCACCCGTGCAGGAGGGCGAGGAGTTGGTGCCCGAGACAGACGCCGAGCACCGGCAGCTCACTGTGCTCGAGGACCTCGCGCGAGGACCCGACGTCGGCCGGCACGCCGGGATGCCCCGGACCCGGCGAGATCACGACCGCGTCGAAGCGTGACGTCCAGCCGAGCGGCAGCGGGGCGTCGTTGCGGACCACCACGGTGGTCGCGCCGGGTACGTCGCGCAACAGCTGCAGCAGGTTGTGCGTGAAGCTGTCGTGATTGTCGATCAGCAGGATCCGCACGGCAGGCTGCTCCCCTCCGGCAGCAGGTCGGCGACCGGCTGCCGCGCGCCCTCCAGCGCGGCCTGCAGGTGGTCCCGCAGCGCCGGATTCGGTTCGTATGACGCATCATTCACCCGCTCCACGACCCGCACACCATGCAGCGCGGACAGGGTGAAGACGGCCGGCGCGGTGAGCAGATGAGATGCGGTCACGGTGGCGGCTCGGACCGGCCGGCCGGCCCGTTCCCGCAGCACCGACAGGGTGACACTGTCCAGTCGCGGCGCGTCCGGCACGATCAGCTCGCCGCCGCGGGCGAGGACCAGCGTCGCGAAGACGGTCTCGCTCAGCGGCCCGTCGGAGGTGGCCAGGACCTGATCGTCATACCCGGCGTCTATGGCATCCCGGAGTGCGTAGGTCTGCGACAGGTAGTCGAATCCCTTGATATCAGGGCGTTTTCGCGCATCCAACGTCGGTCGGAGCAGGAGGGTCGTCGTCCGCCGGAGTTGTTCCACGGGAAACGGGCGCACGAGCAGTCGGAGGCCCGCAGCGGTCCAGACGAACGCCGGGAACCACGACCCCTCGACGGGAAGGTGCGCGAGTGCATGGTCGTATGCCGCAGCCGACTCCTCCTCGCGGACATCGAAGACCGCCCGCACGTGCGCAGTGAACCGGTCGCGATGCCGGTCGACCGCGACGCCGGCGCCGTCATACAGGTGCCAAGAGTCGAGCACGGTCGTCCCCGCGCGGGCCAGATCCACCACGGCACTGTCGGTCAGAAGCCGGCAGTCCGGTCGCGGCGCTGCGGATGTCATGCCTGATGGGTAGCACACCCCAAAGCGCGTCGAGTAGCCGGAGGAGCGCAGCGGGGGAGGCGTATCGAGCGCTCCGATCGGGCACGCCGCCGCGGCACCGCGGTATGACGTGGCCTTTTCGGCATACTCACGCGGGACGGGCACGGCCAGCTAGTATCAAGGCGATATATCAAATCGATACATGCCGGTGAGTCATCCGGAAGCACGAAAGGCGAGGACTCGTGAGGACGAACGGTACGCAGGCGCGACTGGCCGCGGTGGCGGTCATCGGTGCGCTGGCGCTGACCGGGTGCAGCAGCACCGGCGGCAAGAAGGCGACCGAGCAGCAGAACGGCGCGGGCGGACACGCCAACACCCCACGGTTCACCGCCGCCCTGATCACCCACTCCGCGCCGGGCGACACCTTCTGGGACATGGTCCGCAAGGGCGCCCAGGCGGCCGCGGACAAGGACAACATCAAGCTGCAGTACTACTCCGACCCGGATGCCGCCAAGCAGGCCAGCCTGGTGCAGGCCGCGGTCGACAAGAAGGTCGGCGGCATCGCCGTCACGCTGGCCAAGCCCTCCGCGCTCAAGGGTGCGGTCAAGAACGCCGAGGCGGCCGGCATACCCGTCGACGGCCTCAACTCCGGCACCGACCAGATGGGTCCGATGGGGCTGATCGGCTTCTTCGGCCAGGACGAGAAGGTCGCCGGGGAGGCGGCCGGCAAGCGACTGAAGCAGGACGGCGCCAAGCACCCGATCTGCATCATCCACGAGCAGGGCAATGTCGGCCTGAACGACCGCTGCAACGGCGTCAAGGAGATGGTGCCGAGCACCCAGATCGTCTACGTCAACGGTGCCGACCTGCCGTCGGTTCGCTCGACGATCACCGCGAAACTGCAGGAGGACAAGAAGATCGACTGGGTCATGGCGCTGCAGGGCGACGTGGCACTGAATGCCGTGAAGGCCGTCTCGAGCACCGGGTCGAAGGCGAAGGTCGGCACGTTCGACACCAACGCCGGCATCGTCAAGGGGATCCAGTCCGGCAGCGTGCAGTTCGCGGTCGACCAGCAGCCGTGGCTGCAGGGCTACCTCGCGATCGACGCCCTCTGGCTCTACCGCAACAACGGTGACACGGTCGGCGGCGGCAAGCCCACGCTGACCGGGCCGGCGTTCGTCGACAAGAGCAACGTCGACAAGATCGCCGAATACGCCGCGAAGGGCACGCGCTGATGTCCAGCCTCGCCACCACTGACACGCGGACGGCGCCGAAGTCGCCGATCGCGGTGCTGCTCGGCAAGCCCGAGGTCGGTGCGCTGATCGGCGCGGTCGCGATCTGCGTGCTGTTCCTGTCGGTCGCGCCGGCCTTCCGCGGGCTGGCCAACGTCGGCACGATCCTCTACCAGTCGTCCGCGATCGGCATCATGGCAGTTCCGGTGGCACTGTTGATGATCGGCGGGGAGTTCGACCTGTCCGCAGGCGTCGCCGTGACCAGTTCGGCGCTCGCGGCGTCGATGCTCGCCTGGGAGTTCAACTTCAACGTCTGGGTCGGCATCCTGCTCGCGCTGGCGATCTCGCTCGCGGTCGGCTTCGCCAACGGGTGGCTGCTCCATCGCACACGGTTGCCGAGCTTCCTGGTCACCCTCGGCACCTACTTCGTGCTGCAGGGCGCGAACCTCGCGGTGCCGCGGCTGATCGACAACAACGTCACTTCGCCGAAGATCGACGACATGGCCGGATTCGACTCCGCCCACGCGGTTTTCGCGTCGAGTCACACGTTCTTCAAGTCGGACTCGTTCGAGGGCATCACGATCAACATCTCGGTGCTCTTCTGGGTCGCGCTGACCGTGATCGCGGCGGTCGTGCTGACACGCACCCGTGCCGGCAACTGGATCTTCGCGTCCGGCGGTGACGCCGAGGCTGCCCGCGCGAGCGGTGTCCCGGTGGTGCGCACCAAGATCGGGCTGTTTCTCTTCGTCGGCTTCTGCGCGTGGCTGCTGGGTATGCACACACTGCTCAATTTCGAGACGGTGCAGTCCAATCAGGGCGTCGGCAACGAGTTCATCTACATCATCGCGGCGGTCGTCGGAGGTTGCCTGCTGACCGGCGGCTTCGGCTCGGTCATCGGCGCCTCGATCGGTGCGCTGATCTACGGCATGACCAACCTGGGCATCACGTATGCCGGCTGGAACGTCGACTGGCTGAAGACCTTCCTCGGGATCATGCTGGTCCTCGCGACGCTGATCAACATGTGGGTACGACGACAGGCGGAACGCCGATGAGCGCCGACCGAGCCGAGCACACGAGCGACGAAGGAGCGAGGCGCGCAGGCGAGGGAAGAGGCGCGACAGAAGAGATGAGCGCGGACAACCAAGCGGGTCGAGCAGCATCGCGCCCTGCGGAGCCCGTGAGGGACGAGCGGGCGTCTCGAAGGGTAGCGAGGGACGAGCGTATCGAGACCCCGGATCCGATCGAGACCGCGGACGCCAACGAGACGTCTCCTGTCATACGCCTCGAGGGTGTCGGCAAGACCTACGGCACCGTGCGCGCGCTGTCCGGCATCGACCTGGAGGTACGCGCCGGCGAGGTCACCTGCGTGCTCGGCGACAACGGCGCCGGCAAGTCGACGCTGATCAAGATCATGGCCGGGCTGCACGAGCACACGGCCGGCACCATGCTGGTCAGCGGGAAGCCGCGCAAGTTCGGCAGTCCGCGCGAGGCGGTCGACGCGGGCATCGCGACGGTCTACCAGGACCTGGCGCTCGCGCCGCTGATGTCGGTATGGCGCAACTTCTTCCTCGCCCACGAGATCCGCAAGGGTCCGCTCAAACTGCTCGACTCCGCGACGATGAAGCGGATCACCCGGGAAGAGCTCGCCAAGATGGGCATCGACCTGCCGGACGTCGACCGCCCGGTGGGTTCGCTCAGCGGCGGGCAGCGGCAGTGTGTGGCGATCGCCCGGGCCATCTACTTCGGCGCGAAGGTGCTGATCCTGGACGAGCCGACCGCAGCGCTCGGCGTGAAGCAGTCCGGCGTCGTGCTCAAATACGTTGCGCGTGCTGCGAATTCGGGCCTTGGCGTCGTCTTCATCACGCACAACCCGCATCACGCGTTCCTGGTCGGCGACCACTTCGTGATCCTGAAGCTCGGCGAGATGTCGCTCGACGCGCCGCGTGACGAGATCACCGTAGAACAGCTAACCGAGCAGATGGCCGGCGGCGACGAGCTGGTCGAGCTGGCGCACGAGATGCGCGACGCGGACTGACACCTGCCCTTCACCGAGTCGCACACCAAACGCCGAGTCGCACATCTACAGATGTGCGACTCGGCGTTTGCTGTGCGACTCGGCGGCGACGCCTGTCACGGCGGAGTCGTGACATTCGGCACGGGCGCACGCGCGGGCGCCGACCTACTGTGAGTGTCATCGCGGAGGACACTTCAGAAGGGCGAGCGCAATGACACCGATCCGGCTGCACCGGTCTCAATGGTGGCTGCTGATCCCGGCAGGCTGGGCACTGGTCGGCGTCATCGGCCACTGGCTGGTCCTCCCGATGGTGCTGCTGACCGTCTTCCTCGGCACCGGGATGTCCCGCCATGGGCGCTCGACGAAGGCGCGCCGGCAGCAGTGCCGGCCGCAGCGGCAGGACCGCCTCGACGTGCGCTGGGAGCAGCGCCACACCATGCCGGCCCAGCAGCCGGTGCCGCGGGTGGACCTCGCCAAACCGGCACCCGTCGACACTCTCGCCGGGCTGGCCGCCGCTCCCGGCATACCGGCTGACGTGCGGGAACGGGCCCAGCGCCTCGATCGCGAGTGTGTCAGCACCCTCACCTACCTGCGGGAGCACGGCGCCCCGACCGCGCAGGTCTTCGAGCTCGAGCAGATCCAGACCGACTTCGGACCGCAGGCCCTGCGGTCCTACCTGGCGCTCGCACCGGGCACCGCCGACACGACCGAGGTCCTCGACGGCAAGACCGGCCACCAGCTCATCATCGAGCAGCTCGACCTGCTGCTCGCCCAGGTCTCCGCGCACCTGCATCGCGCGGCCACGCTCGGCAGCAACGAGCTGCTGGCCAACCATCGCTTCCTGACCGAGAAGTTCAAGACCGGAGGGGACTCGGAGCTCACCATCTGAGCGACGGGTGTATGGCGCGGCACTTCGGGGGAGCCGCGCCATACGTATGTCCGCGGATCAGCGCAACCGGACGGCCAGCTGCCCGTTGTCGAGCAGCTTGGTCTCGACCAGGTCGTCGTGGCTCTCGACGAACGCACGGAATGACGAGAAGCCGAGCGACTTCTCCTTGAACGTCGAATCCAGCCGCTGCATCTGGCTTTTCAGGCTCGACGAGTGCTGCCAGCCGTCATCGCTCTTCTCGGCGCCGATCTGGATCGCGCGGCGCAGCAACGTGGTCGCAGGTGGTTCCTTGGTCTTCGTGGCCTTCTTCGTGGAGCGGCTCTTCGCAGCTTTCTTGGCGACCGGCTTGCTGGCTGCTTCGGGCTCCGGTTCGTCGTCGCCGGGCGCGGGCACATCGGTGACGCCGGGCAGGTCGCCATACGAGCTGAAGTCGTCGCACGCTGCGACCAGGGCACGACTGGTCGAGCCGGTGACGCCGATGCCGACGACGTAGCGGCCCATCCGCTTGCAGCGCTGCGCGAGCGCGATGTAGTCCGAATCCCCGCCCACGACAACGACATGCGTGATGTCGGCGTGCTGGAACAGATCGTCGACCGCGTCGATCGACAGCCGTATGTCGGCACCGTTCTTCGTCCCCGATGTCGCGAAGAGCTGCACCAGGTCGACCGCCCGATCGATCAACTGCCGCTTGTATGCCGCGTTCGCCGGCACCGACCAGTCGGCATACGCGCGGGTGAGTGCGACGGTCCCGAAGGACGAGGCGTAGTCGATGATCGCGCCGAGGTCGACCTCGGCCTCGATGAGTCGCCGCGATACCTCGTTGTCCGCCTCGGCGGGCGTGTGGTCGCGTGCATCGTCCTTGCGCCATCGACCGGGGCCGTGCACGGCGTCGTACCGGGAGATCACCATGTTGTCGAAGTCGACATACACCGCGACCCGTGCGTCATCACTCATGACAGTTCCCTCCTGCGTCGGTAACTGTCATTCGCCTGAGCTCTTGGTCGCTCGCTGCGCTCACTCATGAAACGACCCTAGTGCGGCTGCCGCCCTACCCGGCCACAGCTGCGACGGCCTCGATCTCCACCAGTTGGTCGCGGTAGCCCAGCACCGCGACACCGACGAGCGTGCTCGGCACGTCGTGCGCGCCGAAATGCGCCGCGACGACGTCCCAGGCGGCGACGAGCTCGGCGCGGTCCTGCGTCGCGACCAGCACGCGGGTGCTGATGACATCGGTCAGGTGCGCGCTTGCCGCGTCGAGCGCAATCTCCAAGTTTTCCAGGCAGATTCGCGCCTGACCAGCGATGTCACCGACGGCCGCGGTCGTGCCGTCCGGTTTCAGCGGGCACGCTCCCGCCAGGTGGATCACGCGACTGCCGGCCGGCGCCGTCGCGGCATACGCGTATGGCGCGGGCGCCAGCCGGTCGGATCGCACGAGCTGCACTACGGACGTCATACCGGTGACCGTAGATCAGTCGTCGTGGTGATTTCACCCTAATTCGCGGCAAAGGTAAACACTTTCCATCGCATCGGTATGAGTTCGGCATCGCAACCGCAAAGGTTTACCCGGGGCGGGAATCAAACCCCCACGGCGGCGCGGACAGGGCCAAGATCCGGTGGTGGCACCCACCCGTTGCCACCCCTGCGAAGGAGCCCTCCATGTCCCGCTCTGCACTCACCCTCAAGCTCGGCGTCGGAGCCACCGCTCTGGCCTTCTCGTTCGCCCCGGCGCTGTCGGCGCAGGCCGCCGGCGAGAACTACGTCGCGTTGGGCGACTCCTACTCCTCGGGAGTCGGGGCGGGTGACTACATCGGCAGCAGCGGCAGCTGCGACCGCAGTCCCAATGCGTATTCGGCGTTGTGGGCGCAGCAGCACAGCCCTTCGTCATACACCTCGGTTGCCTGCTCGGGCGCGAAAACCACTGATGTCATTGCCAATCAGCTCTCGGCGCTGTCGAGCAGCACGACCCTGGTCAGCATCACGGTCGGTGGCAACGACGAGAATTTCGCCGGCATCATGGAGGACTGCAACGTCTACGGCACCGACAGGTGCGTCAGCGAGATCAACGCCGCGGAGGCCGACGCGAAGGCGAACCTGCCCGGCAAGCTGGCCACCCTCTACAACGCCATCAGGTCCAAGGCTCCGAACGCGCACGTGGTCGTCCTGGGCTATCCCGAGTTCTACGACCTGAGCAACGACTGCGTCGGCCTCAGCCAGGAGTCGCGCACGGCGATCGACGGCGGCATCGACCTGCTCGACTCGATCACCAGCACCGCCGCGGGCAAGGCCGGATTCACGTATGGCGATGTGCGTGGCTCGTTCACCGGTCACGAGATCTGCGACAGCGACCGCTGGCTGCACTCGGTGAACTTCTGGGACTTCACCGAGTCCTACCACCCGACCGCCGACGGTCAGGCCTACGGATACCTGCCGGTGTTCGCGGGCAAGGCCTGAGCGGGCCTGAGCGAGCCTGAGCAGGCCGCACGCCTTCTGCCGCAAACGGCTGCCACGTCCCGATCTTCCGGGGCTAGGCTCGCCATACGCCCGCCCGGTGACCCGCCGGCGCAGGTGAGGGAGGAAGGCAATGCCCGGGAGCGACCCGTTCGAGCGGCTCGTCGCGCTGCTGGCCGCCGACCCGCAGTCGCTGACCGCCCCGGCGGCCGACCTCGCCGCCGAACTGCACTACTCCCGGTTCCACTTCGAGCGCATCGTGACCGCGATCGCCGGTGAGACGCCGACGGCGTTCCGGCGGCGCATCCTCCTCGAACGGGCCGCCTACCGGATGATCCGGACGGACCGCACGCTGCTGGACGTCGCGCAGGAGGCGGACTTCACGTCCAATGCGGCGTTCACCCGCGCGTTCGAACGCGCCTACGGACTGCCGCCGTCCCGCTGGCGCGAGCGGCCCACCAAGTTCCAGCTACCGAGCCCCAACGACGTGCACTTCCACCCGCCGGCCGGGTTGCGGCTGCCCGCCCGATCCGGCTCTGCGACAGCGGATGTCACCCAGGAGTCGGTCCGCCACCATGCCTGGCTCGTGGGCGAGCTGGTCGACCGCGCGAGCCGCCTGACCGACGCGCAACTCGACGCCGAACTACCGATGCAGATCGACGGCATCGACGGAGATTCGTTGCGGTGGTTGCTTTCTCGGCTCATCGGCCAGATGGAGATGTGGCTCGCCGCGATGGCTGATCGCGAATACGACTTCATCGTCGAGGTTGACGAGTCGCGAATCTCGTTGCAGGAGAGGTGCGCTCGCGTCGCGCCGGAGTTCGTCTCGTCCGTCGCAGCCGTCAACGCTGAGCGTCGCTGGGACGAGACCTTCGTCGACGCCTTCTCCCGGCCGCCGCAGGTGGTCACGTATGCCGGGATGGTCGCCCACGTGCTCACCTTCTCGGCGCATCACCGGCTGCTCGCCCTGGACCGGTTGCGGTTCTTCGGCATCACCGATCTCGGGTACGGCGATCCGAAGTACTGGTTCGGTGAGGGTCCGTCGAGCCACCGATGACGGCGTGGGCCGGGCCGAAGATGCCGAATTCGATCAAGCGGCGCGGCCGGGGTCGCTGCACGCTGGCTGACATGGACACGACACGAATGACGGCCGGCCGACCGGCGATCGCCGTCCTGGACAGGGACTGCTGGTTCTGCAACGACGAGGTACGCGGTGAATCACCGCCCGGTGGCTGGCTGCTCGACGACGGGATCTGGCGAGCCGGTGCAGCACCCGCGGGTATGGCGCGAGCGGGCACCGTCGTGCTGGAAGCCCGGCGGCACGTCCGGGACGAGGCCGACTTCGGCATTCGCGAGTCCATCACGTTCGTGCCCGCGCTGGGCCAGGTCCTCACTGCGATGCGCGCGGGACTCGGCTGCGACCGCGTCTACCAGTGGTCGACCATGGCGGCATACGAGCACTTCCACGTCTGGCTGATCCCCTGGTGGCGTACGTCGGCGCACGGGGGACCGGCGCACCTGCTCGATGTGGTCGAGTCACCGGCGCGAGAGGCCGACGTGCTGGCGACCGCGGCACGCGTCGCGGCAGCGATGCGGGAGGCGTCATGACCGAGCGCCCACTCGAGGGCCGAATCGTGTTGGTGGCCGGTGCATCTCGTGGTCTCGGCCGGGCCTGCGCGATCGAGTTCGGCGCTGCCGGTGCGTATGTCGTCTGCACCGGCCGCAGCACCCGCGACGCCCCGACCCACGCCGAGCC
This sequence comes from Flexivirga sp., assembly GCF_035551235.1. Taxonomy (GTDB): domain Bacteria; phylum Actinomycetota; class Actinomycetes; order Actinomycetales; family Dermatophilaceae; genus Flexivirga. Next base: position 74,291 of record NZ_DASZNO010000030.1, read on the forward strand.
GGCCGACCTGACGCTCGAGCGCACCATCGAGGAGGTCGAGGCGGCGGGCGGGTCCGGTGAGTGGCACCGCTGCGACCACACCGATCCCGTCCAGGTCGAGGACCTCGTGCGCGACATCGTGCAGCGGCACCGCCGCATCGACATACTCGTCAACAACGCCTGGGGCGGGCACGACCACCACGACCAGCCCGGTGGCGAGGAGGTGTGGGACGAGCCGATGGACCAGTTCCGCGCGATGCTGCTCGGCGGTGCGTACTCGGACTTCGTCACGTCGATGCTCACGCTGAGGCTCGCGATGGCGCCGGCCGGGAAGGGGCTGATCCTCACCTCGACCTGGCACACACCCGAACCGCCCGCCTGGCTGCCCTACGAGTCGAGCAAGGCGGCCAAGAACCGCCTGGTCTACGCGCTCGCGTATCACCTTCAGCCCAAAGGTATTCCGGCGATCGCCGTCGCGCCGGGCTGGATGCGTACCGAGCTGATGGAGGCCAAGGTGCCCGCCGAGGAACTCGCCGGCAACACCGAGTCTCCCCGGTATGCCGCGCGCGTCATGGTCGCGCTCGCGACCGACCCGGACGCGCAGCGCTTCAGTGGCCAGGTGGTCGACGTGGGCGAGCTGGCCGTGGCGTATGGCGTCACCGACCTGGACGGCACGCAGCCCCAGCCCAACGCCGGTCGCTTCGAACCGAGCCGCCCCCTCCCGGCATACAAGAGCTGACTTCTCGCCGAGAGGACACCCAAATACCGAAAGGACAGGCAAATCGGGCGATCAGAGCCCGAATTGCCTGTCCTCTCAGTACGTTCCGTGTCCTCTCGGCATGGGGGTGACGCGCCAGACCAACGGGCCCGAACGAAGAGCGGACGCCCGCGAAGACGACGACCAAGACTGAGGGCCAGGTTCCCGAGCTCGCTCGGTGAACCTGGCCCTCAGTCTTGCGAGGAGTCAGAGCAATGGACTCAGCGAGTCTCTTCGCCGGCGATGAACGCCTCGAGCTTCTCGCGGCCGAGGCTGTCCTCGCGCTGCTCCGGCGGGGACTTCATCAGGTAGGACGAAGCCGACAGCAGCGGGCCGCCGATGCCACGGTCCTTGGCGATCTTCGCGGCGCGGATCGCGTCGATGATGATGCCGGCGGAGTTCGGGGAGTCCCAGACCTCGAGCTTGTACTCCAGGTTCAGCGGAACGTCACCGAAGGCGCGACCCTCGAGGCGGACGTAGGCCCACTTGCGGTCGTCGAGCCACTGCACGTAGTCCGACGGGCCGATGTGGACGTTGCGACCGTCCTTGATGCCGGCCAGCGGGCCGCTCAGGTTGGAGGTCACGGCCTGGGTCTTGGAGACCTTCTTGGACTCCAGGCGCTCGCGCTCGAGCATGTTCTTGAAGTCCATGTTGCCGCCGACGTTCAACTGGTAGGTGCGGTCCAGCGTGACGCCGCGGTCCTCGAACAGGCGGGCCATGACGCGGTGCGTGATGGTGGCGCCGACCTGGCTCTTGATGTCGTCACCGACGATCGGGACACCGGCGTCCTCGAACTTCTTGGCCCACTCCGGGTCGGAGGCGATGAAGACCGGCAGGGCGTTGACGAAGGCGACGTTCGCGTCGATCGCGCACTGCGCGTAGAACTTGTCGGCCTGCTCCGAACCGACGGGCAGGTAGGAGACGAGCACGTCGGCCTTGGCGTCCTTGAGCGCCTGGACCACGTCGACCGCTTCGGCGTCCGACTCGGTGATCGTCTGGGCGTAGTACTTGCCGATGCCGTCGAGGGTGGTGCCGCGCTGGACGGTCACGCCGGTCGGCGGTACGTCGGCGATCTTGATGGTGTTGTTCTCGCTGGCGGTGATCGCCTCGGCCAGGTCGAAGCCGACCTTCTTGGCGTCGACGTCGAACGCAGCGACGAACTCGACGTCGTTGACGTGGTAGTCACCGAACTTCACGTGCATCAGGCCGGGGACAGTCGTGTCAGCCGACGCGTCCTTGTAGTACTCAACGCCCTGCACGAGTGAGCTCGCGCAGTTGCCGACGCCAACGATGGCGACGCGAATGGATCCCATTTCCTACTCCTTGTCGGATTCTTCGCTGGGGCCGGAGGTCTGCTCCGATGTCGCCCCATCGACCGGCTGGTCGGCAGAAGCCGCCGTGCCGGGATTGGTTGTGCGATATGCCGATCGCTCCGTCTCGATCAACTCGGAGAGCCAGCGCACTTCGCGCTCGGTCGACTCCAAACCGTGACGGTGCAGTTCGGCGGTGTACTTGTCGGTGCGCTCGCGACGCTGGCGGGATTGCTCCCGGGAATCGTCGAGACGCTCCTCCAGCCGACTGCGGCGACCCTCCAGGATGCGCAACCGCACATCACTGCTGGCTCGACCGAAGAAGGCGAAGTGGACGTCGAAGTTCTCGTCCTCCCATGAGGCCGGCCCTGTCTGGGCCATGAGCGTCTGGAACTGCTCCTTGCCCTCCGCGGTCAGCTCGTAGGTGATCTTGCCGCGCTTGCCGCCGAGGCCGGGACCTTGCCGGTCCTGGTTGCCGGAGGTGCGCTCACTGATCCAGCCGCGCTCGACCAGGCCGCGAAGGCACGGGTAGAGCGAGCCGAACGACACGGCACGAAAGGCACCGAGCACGCCGGAGAGCTGCTTGCGCAGCTCGTAACCGTGCAGCGGCTGATCGTGCAGCAATCCCAGGATCGCGAGTTCGAGGATGGCGCCACGCCGTGACATGAGCGACCTCCTTCGAATGCGGTTGATCCCGTGCTTGCCGTGGTTGTGCGAAGCAGCATACCGCACTCGATGTATCGAACCGATACATCGTGCAAATAGAGCGAGTCGCCATCCGAGGTTTCCCGCTTCACATCGCGGCCGGTTACCCTGCACCGGTGACAGATGAGCAGGATGGGGCCGGTCCCGGCGCTGATGACGGTGCACCGACGTCCGCGGGGAGGCGCGGTCCCGGGCGCCCACGGGGTAAGAAGGAGCACGGCCTGGCCTACAAGGTCTTCTGGCGCACCGTGCTCGGTTTCGTCGCCCTCGGCCTGATCGGCGTGATCGCGCTGGTGATCATCTATCTGCGCACGTCCATCCCGCAGCCGCAGGCCAATGCCGGCAAGCAGGTGTCGATCGTCTATTACAGCGACGGCAAGACCGAGCTGGGTCGCTTCAGCACGGTCAACCGCGAGGACGTCACGATCGACAAGGTGCCGAAGCAGGTTCGATACGAATTCCTGGCCGCCGAGGACCGCGACTTCTACAAGAACTCCGGCGTCTCGGTCAGCGGCACGCTGCGCGCGGCCTGGAGCACGCTGTCCGGCGGGCAGGAACAGGGTGGCTCGACCATCACCCAGCAGTACGTCAAGAACTACTTCCTGACCCAGGACCGCTCGGTCAAGCGCAAGGTCAACGAGATCATGATCGCGCTCAAGATCGACCGCAAGATGTCCAAGGACGACATCCTGCAGGCCTACCTGAACAACATCTACTTCGGTCGCGGTGCCTACGGCATACAGGCCGCATCGCAGGCGTACTTCGGTGTCGACGTCGACAAGATCGACGCCAGCCAGGGCGCCTTCCTCGCATCGGTGATCAACGCACCCGGCCTCTACGACCCGCAGTTCGGCGACGCGGCCAAGGCGCGGGCCAACGCGCGGATGACCTACGTCCTGGACGGCATGGTCAAGGAGGGCTGGATGACGCGGGCGCAGCGCGCCAAGGCGCACATGCCGGCCTTCAAGAAGTACAAGCCCAACGCCCAGCAGGTGTCCGGCCCGAACGGTTACATCGTCTCGTCGGTGCGTGGCGAGCTGGAGCGGAAGCTGAAGCTGACCCCCGAGGACATCGACCGCGGCGGGCTGCGCATCACCACCACGATCGACAAGAACTCGCAGAAGGCGGCCGTCGCCGCGGTGGAGAAGAACGTCCCCTCCCAGACCGCGCGACTCGACGCGCTGCACACCGGCCTGGTCGCCGAGAAGCCCGACGGCGCCGTCGTCGCGATGTATGGCGGCGAGGACGCCTCCAAGGAGATCAGCGCCGCGAACGATGCACGGCTGCAAGGTGGTTCGAGCTTCAAGGCGTTCGGTCTGGCTGCCGCGTTGCAGGACGGTATGACGCTGCAGACCAGGTTCAGCGGCGCGTCACCGCTGAACATCACGGGCGCCAACGGCAAGCCGCAGAAGGTCTACAACGACAACCACGAGCAGTTCGGCATGCTCACGCTGGAGCGCGCGTTCGCGGTGTCGTCCAACACCGCCTTCGTGCGGCTCAACGAGGCGCTGGGCACCGGCAAGACGCTGGGTGCGGCGCAGCAGCTCGGCATACCGGCCAGTTCGCCGGACATGAACCGCCCGGCGACGACCGACATCCTCGGCAGCGCGGCCGTGCGGGTGATCGACATGGCGAACGCCTACAACACGATCAGCGCGCAGGGTAAGAAGGCCGACCCCTACTTCATCAAGAAGGTCAGCAGCGTCGAGGGCGACTACAGCTACGACGCGCACCCCGACTCCAAGCAGGCGATCTCCAAGGACATCGCGGCCAATCTCGTCAACGGCATGACGGGTCCGCTGAAGGACCCTGACGGCACCGCGCACAAGACCGCCGGGCTGCTCAAGCGGCCGGCGGCCGGCAAGACCGGCACATCCAGCTTCTACAAGTCGGCGTGGTTCACCGGTTTCACGCCCGACCAGCTCACGGCCTCGGTCGGCATGTATGCCGGGTCCGGCAAGAATGCCGGCACGATCGGCCTCGACAAGGCGACCCACAACTCGTCCTTCTACGGCGGCGACATACCGGCGACCATCTGGCGTGACTTCATGCAGGCCGCGCTGAAGGGCCAGCCGGTCGCGAAGCTGCCGAAGACCAAGGAGGCGAAGCCGACCCAGACCTACGTCCCGCCGGTGACCACCACCACGACCCAGCCGCCGACCACCAGCAGCACCACGACACCGTCATCGACGCCGACCTCGACCACCTCCAGCAGTTCGTCCTCGAGCACTACCTCGTCCTCGACCTCGTCGTCGACGCCACCGAGCCCGACGTCCACGACCACGACGACCACGCAGCCGCCGAGCTCCACCGCGACGCCGCCGAGTTCCACTCCGCTCCCACCGCCGCCGACCCTCGGTGGCGGCGGGCCGCCGTCGTCGTCGGCGCAGCCAACGCAGTAGGGCGTGACGTCATACAGGTATGTCCCGCGGCACGGGCTCGCGGGTTAGGCTCGCGCTCGTGCCTGTGCCCACTCGCCTGACCTCACCCAGCCGCGGCGAGGAGCCCGCGGCGCTCGCGACCGAGATCATCGGCGGGCCGACGGGTCGCTTCGCGGCGGTCGGCCGCCGTGGCTGGACGTATGCCGCCGCGATGCTGTCGGCGCTCGCATCGGTGCTGATCGCGCTCGGCGTGCTGCAGAAGAACCACTGCGTGCGCGACGGCTGGGGTTCGCCGGGTGCGCTGTGGCGGGCCTGTTACTCCGACCTGCCGGTCGGCTCGGGTGGCCCGAAGGGCGGCACGCCGTGGAGCGCCGGCGGCGCCGGGCACAACCAGCCGGTGCTCACCGCGATCCTGGACTGGCTGGTCAAGCAGCTGACGCCGGGCGGCAACGCGCTGGCCACCCAGCAGGTCTACTTCGCGATCGGCACCGTGATCATCGTGCTGCTGATCGCGCTCACCACCCTCGCCACCGCGTCGATGCTGCGCGACACCCCGTGGCTGGCCGCGCACGTCGCGCTCAGCCCGGTGCTGATCACCGCGGCGCTGGTGTCGTTCGACGTCTTGGGTGTCGCCCTCGCAACCGTCGGTATGGCGCTCTGGGCGCGCCGGCACCCGGTCGCGGCAGGCCTGTGCCTGGGCGCTGCGGTGATGGCGCGGACCTACCCGCTGGTGCTGATCGGCGCGATCGTCCTGATGGCGCTGCGCGACGGCGCCCGGGAGCCGCTCGCACGTTTCCTCGCCGGTGCGGCCGGCGCGATCGTCGTCTGCTTCGGACTGGCCTACGCGATGGGCGGTGACCCGCTGGAGGTCTACCGCGGCTGGTGGGACCAGGCCCCCGGCTACGGCTCGCCGATGTACCTGCTGACGGTTGCGCACCACGCGCTGCCGGCCGCGTCCGCGTCGATCATCGCGGTGCTGGGGTGGGTGGTCGCGTTCCTGCTCGGCCTCTACCTGAGTGGCCGGCCCGCCATACGCACGCAGCTCGCGCCGCTCGCGCTGACGATGCTGGTGATCGTGATGGTCACGGGCAAGTCGATGTCGGTGCAGAGCTGCCTGTGGGTGCTGCCGCTGATGGCGCTGGTCGCGCTGCGGTGGCGCGAGCACCTGCTGTGGGCGGGCGCGGAGATCGTCTACTTCGTGATGACCTGGATGTTCATCGCGGGCCCGAGCAACACCGCGAAGGCGATGCCGGGCGCGGCATACGCCTTCTTCCTGCTGATCCGGATGATCGCGTATGTCGGGATCGCATGGGCGTCATGGGAGACGTCGGAGGACCTGCCCCGTGACCCGGCCGACCCCTATGCCCCGCCGACCACCGACGGCTGGGCGCAGGTCGAGCCCGTGCCGGCGAATGACCGATTAACGCCGGACGCCGGTTGACCGATAAACTCGGCCGCGGCCCGAGCCACCGCCCCCGTATGTCGGGGGTTGGCGGCATACTCGCGGAGACACCGGAAGTGGTGCGACCGGGGTGTGGGCCACGCTGCAACCCTCCTGTCACGGAGACACCGTGACCGCTTGAGACCGAAGGAGGTGGGTTAACGCATGCGTCAGTACGAATTGATGATCATCATCGACCCCGAGCTCGACGAGCGCACAGTCCAGCCCACGCTGGACAAGTTGCTCAAGGTCGTGACCACCGATGGCGGCAAGATCGACAACACCGAGATCTGGGGTCGTCGCCGTCTTGCATACGACATCAAGAAGAAGTCCGAGGGCATCTACGCCGTTGTGACGATGACCGCCGAGTCGGCTACCGCCAAGGAGCTCGACCGCCAGCTGTCACTCAACGAGCAGATCATGCGCACCAAGCTGCTGCGCGTGGACGCCTGAGGCTCGCAACCTAGCAAGGGAGTTCCGACATGGCCGCAGGCGACACCGTCATCACAGTCATCGGCAACCTGACCCAGGACCCGGAGTTGCGGTTCACGCCGTCCGGGGCAGCCGTCGCCAACTTCACCGTTGCGTCGACGCCGCGATTCATGGATCGGCAGACCAATGAGTGGAAGGACGGCGAGACGCTGTTCATGCGCTGCTCGGTATGGCGAGAGGCGGCCGAGAACGTCGCCGAGTCGCTGACCCGCGGTGCACGCGTGATCGTGTCCGGTCGCTTGAAGTCCCGTTCGTGGGACGACAAGGAGACCGGTCAGAAGCGCACCACCATGGAGCTGGACGTCGACGAGGTCGGCCCGTCCCTGCGTTACGCAACCGCGAAGGTCAACAAGACCCAGCGCGGCGGCGGCGGAGGTCAGGGTGGCTTCGGCGGTGGCGGCCAGCAAGGTGGCGGCTTCGGCGGCAACTCCGGCGGCCAGCAGGGCGGCTTCGGTGGCGGACAGCAGTCCGACCCGTGGGCGACCGGCGGCCAGGGCGGCCAGCAGGGCGGGGGCCAGCCGGCCCCGCAGCCCGGTGGCGGCCAACAGGGTGGCGGTTGGAGCACCGGCCCGTCATACGACGAGCCGCCGTTCTAACGTCGGCCCACACAACAACACGTTCCACCCCATCCCGAGTCTCGACTCGGGCTCTCGATGAAGAAGGAGAGCACCACGATGGCTAAGCCCGTCATTCGCAAGCCCAAGAAGAAGGCCAACCCGCTGAAGTTGGCGAAGGTCGAAACGATCGACTACAAGGACGTTGCGTTGCTGCGCAAGTTCATCAGCGACCGTGGCAAGATCCGCGCGCGTCGGGTCACCGGCGTCTCCGTGCAGGAGCAGCGACTGATCGCCACCGCGGTCAAGAACGCCCGCGAGATGGCCCTGCTGCCCTACTCGTCCTCGGCTCGCTGAAAGAAGTAACGCTATGAAGATCATCCTGACCCATGAGGTCGCCACTCTCGGCGCTCCTGGCGACGTGGTCGAGGTCAAGGACGGCTACGCCCGTAACTACCTCCTGCCGCGCCACCTGGCCACGCCGTGGACCAAGGGCGGCCAGAAGCAGGTCGACGCGATCACCAAGGCACGGGCCACCCGTGCGGTGCAGTCGCTCGAGCAGGCCAAGTCCCTGAAGGGCAACCTGGAGTCCGCGGTCGTGCAGGTTCCTGCGCGCGCCGGTGCCTCCGGTCGTCTCTTCGGAGCGGTCACCACCGCCGAGATCGCCGACGCCGTCAAGGCGTCCGGTGCCGGCACGATCGACCGCCGTACCGTTCAGGTCTCGGCGCCGATCCGGAACCTCGGCGCCCACCAGGTCAGCGTCAAGCTGCACCCGGAGGTCGAGGCCACCGTCAAGCTGGACGTCGTCGCCGCCAAGTGACGCACGTCGTCTGACGTAACACCGCGAGAGCCGGTCATCCCTCTGGGGTGACCGGCTCTTGTGCGCGGCATCGCGATCGTGGGGGGTTGCGTACATAACCGGCAACGGTCGGCACTTCGGGACGCGGTATGGCGGGGTGGGCGTTCTTTTGTGACGACGGTCGGCACTTCGGGACGCCGACGCCGCGCCATACCTCAGGCGCCGGTCACCATCCACCGGCCGGAGCGGGCGCGCAGCCCGAGACCGATCAGCCGGAAGAGCATGAACCCGGTGAACGCCCACCAGAGCATCAGCAGCGCATGGCTCGGACCGCCGGCGCGCAACGTCGCCGCGTGCGCGTGCACCAGCCAGAGCAACGGCAGGTATGCCGCGACCGCCGCCACCTGCAGCCAGGCGAGCGCGGGCCCGTCGCCGGCCCCGATCAGCACACCGTCCAGCACGAAGACCAGCCCGGCGATCGGCTGTCCGAGCGCGACGACCAGCAGCGCGACCGAGAGCGCATCGCGCACCGATCCGTCACCGGTGAACAGCAGCGGCAGCACGGTGTGGACCGCTGCGATGATGACACCGAGTGCGACGCCCATCCAGAAGCCCCACCAGAGCATCAGTCGGGTCGCCGCGCGGGTGCCCTCCAGGTCGCGTGCGCCGAGGGTGCGGCCGGTGATCGCCTGCGCAGCGATGGCGAGCGCGTCGAGGGCGAAGGCCAGGAATCCGAAGATCGTCATCGCGACCTGGTGGGCGGCGAGCGGCACGTCGCCGAGCTCGGCGGCCGCCCAGGTGCTGGCCAGCATCGCGGCACGCAGCGCCAGGGTGCGTACGAGCAGCGGCACGCCGAACCGGGCGACGGCCAACACCCGGCCGGGGTGCGGTCGCAGGCTCGCGCCGAGTCGTCGGGCGCGTCGCAGCACAACCGCGAGAAGCCCTGCGGCCAAACCGGATTGGGCGATCACCGTGCCGAGTGCGGAGCCGGCGATGCCGAGCCCTGCGCCATACACGAGGAGGAGGTTGAGCAGCAGGTTCGCCACGAAGCCGGTGGTGGCTCCGATCAGGGGCGTGCGGGTGTCCTGGAAGCCGCGGAGCACTCCGGTGGCGGCGAGCACCGCGAGCATTCCGGGTATGCCGAACGCGCTGATCCGCAGGTAGATGGTCGCTTCGTCGGCGACCGCGGGCGAGGCGCCGAAGAGGTCGCAGATCGGTGCGGCGAAGATCGCGACCACCACGGTCGTGACGGCGCCCAGGAGTAGCGACAGCCAGATGCCGTCGACGCCCGCGCCGACCGCGGCGGAGTCCTGTCCCGCGCCGAGTCGGCGGGCGACCAGGGCGGTCGTGCCGTAGGCCAGGAAGACGTAGATGTTGGCGGCCGTCAGTAGCGCGGCGCTGGCGACACCGAGGCCGGCGAGCTGGTCGGTGCCGAGGTGGCCGATGATCGCCGAATCGGCCAGCAGGAAGAGGGGTTCGGCGACGAGCGCGAGGAAGGCCGGAACTGCCAGCGCGAGGATCTGCCGATGTGTCGAGGCCGGCGCGGCGCTCGGCTGCGACGGGGGACTGGCGGGCACGTCCTTCAGCGTACGGTGCGCCGTTCGTCATACCGCTGACGAGGCTCCGGTTGACGAGAACGTAAGACACATCTCGGATGGTGAGATACGCGCGTCTCATCCAGGGATGTGTTCCGCGTGAGCATTGAGGCGCTGTGCCGGATCCGCGCGAAGGCCGTCGAACCGCGCAACGCCGCGGAATATTACGGAATGATCACGGCCCGCGCGCGTGCGCGCGAGGCGCTGGCGCCGGACAGACTGCTGAACGGTTGTCCACAGATATTGCGGAACGACTTTGGGGAGGCCGTCCGATGCGTCATAGTCAGTGACCGTGCCACCGGCTTCGGGGAGTCGAGTGCACAACGTGGGTGGGGTGATCGATCCCGGGGCAACGGCGCCCGAACCCGCTTGTCATTGCAGTCCATTTTGAAGGGTCCCTTGATTCATGGGTTCGTACTCCCCGCGTCACCTGAAGCGTGAGCCGAAAGTTCTGAACAAGGTCGGTCGCCGAGGCATTGCAGCCGCCGCTGCCGGCGCCGTCGTCGTACCGCTGGTCAGCATGGAGACCGCCTCGGCGGCTCCGAGCGCCGGTCTGGTGCAGGCAAGTGCCGTGCAAGCCGCCGGACATGTCCCGGCTCTTGGTCACGTCGCCGCACGTGCGTATGTCGGTCCGACCGTCCGCTGGGGCTCCCGCGGCACCGCTGTGCAGACCGTCCAGCGCAAGCTGCACGGTCTCGCGGTCGACGGCATCTTCGGCCCGCGCACCAACGCGAAGGTCAGGTCGTTCCAGCGCGCACACCGCCTCGTCGTCGATGGCATCGTCGGCCCCCACACCTGGCGTGCGCTGGGTGGCTACTCGGCGGGTTCCTCATCGCCGGCTCCCACGTCCAGCTCGTCCATCGTGTCGATCGCGATGAGCCTGCGTGGCACGCCATACGTCTACGGCGGCGCGTCGCGCTCGGGCTTCGACTGCTCGGGCTTCACGCAGTACGTCTACCGCCAGGCCGGCAAGAGCATCCCGCGCACGGCGTCGGCGCAGGCCGCCGCTGCCTACCGTGTCTCCAACCCGCGTCCGGGCGACCTGATGTTCTGGGGGAACCCGGCATACCACGCCGGCATCTACCTCGGTAACGGCAAGATGATCGCCGCGCGCCGTCCCGGCACCGTGGTCAGCGTCCAGAGCGTCTGGGGCAGCCCCTACTACGGCCGTATCTGATCGCAGCGCTCTGCGCGCTCACGAATGAGCCCCGTCGGCCCTTGCGGCCGGCGGGGCTTCTCGCTGCCCAGACGTCGCCGGACGTCGCCGTACGGCGCGCGAACGCGCCTGTGCGACAACGGGATGCGGCTCCGCACGCGCGGATCCGGTGGACGTCTGGCAGGATTGCGGCAGGCCCGTGGCGTGGAATTCCCCAGCCGCCCCGGAAGCCGGGCGAGGTGAAACCCGCCGACCGTCTCAGAATGCGAGATTTTGGAGAAAAAGTTTCGATTCGGCGTGTCGTTCGAACGATTTTGCCGGCGCGAGTGCTACAAGCGGCCCTCGAGCCGCCGGGATCGTTGAAATTGCAACACTAGGACACACCAGCTCCGCCAGCCCCGCCAATTCACTTGAGTCACACAAGTCACAGGGGTCACCTGGGCCCATCCGTGCCCACATTTCGCGCCTTTCACAGACTTCTGGGCCCCGGCATAGTCATTGCTCGTGCACCGCCTTCTTCGGGGAAGGAGTAAGGCGACATCGGGGGATGCCACGGCACACGTGGCATCCCCTGCGCGCGTTTCTGGACTGGACGAGCACCGAGAGGGTCACATGACCACGATTACTACTCCGAGACATCGCAAACCACGGCCTGGGCTGTCTGCCAAGGTCGCCCCGGCGATCACCTCCCGCAAGGGGTTGGTGGTGACCGGAACGCTGCTCAGCGTCCCGGCCACCGCTGCCAGCCTCGTGCAGGCCGCTCCGTCGTATGCCGATCCCGGCAGCGGCACGAGCGGAGTGTCAGGGCAGAGCAGCGGCTCAATGACGACCGGCGTGCGCGCCGCGTCGCCGAGCACCGTGGTTTACCTGCGCTACGGATCCACAGGCAGCTATGTCAAAACCGTGCAGCAGCGGCTGGGCGGACTGGCGGTCGACGGCATCTTCGGGACGCGGACGCTGGCGAAGGTGAAGGCCTTCCAGCAGACGCATCACCTGGCTGTCGACGGCATCGTCGGTCCGTTGACCTGGAACGCCCTCGGTGGCTTCCCGGGCTCGACGCCGCCACCGCCGACAACACCGTCCTGTCAGGTCACCGTGCTGCGATACGGCGCCAGCGGGTCCCTGGTGTCGAGCGCCCAGAGCAAACTGGGCGGGATCGCGGTGGACGGCGTCTTCGGCGCGGCCACGCTCTCCCGGGTGAAGTCGTTCCAGAGCAGCAAGGGCCTCGTCGCGGACGGCATCATCGGTCCGCTGACGTGGAATGCGCTGGGCGGCTTCCCGTGCGGCACGCCGGCACCGACGCCGCCTCCGCCGTCGAGCGGTCAGGGCCTGTCCGCGGTCGTCTCGATCGCGGAGAAGTACCTGGGCGTGCCCTACGTCTGGGGCGGCTCGTACCCCTCGCAGGGCTTCGACTGCTCGGGGCTCACGTCATACGTCTACAAGCAGGCCGGTCTCTACATCCCCCGGACGGCCAGCCAGCAGCAGGCGTACATGAAGCGGACCTACAACCCGCAGCCGGGCGACCTGGTCTTCTTCGGCTCCCCGGCGTATCACGTGGGCATCTACGTGAGCCCGGGAATGATGATCGCGGCACCGAAGCCCGGTGACGTCGTCAAGAAGCAGACGATCTGGACGACGCCGTCGGGCTACGGCACGTTGCGCTGATTCACCGGATCCGGTCCACGCGGCCACGGGCACTCACCGAGTGCCCGTGGCCGCTTCCATATGCCTGCGGGTCAAGCCCAACGAAGCGGGTCGAGTAGCGGCGGAGCGAAGCGGGGGAGCGTATCGAGACCGCTGCGTCTCGAGGTCGCGCCCGCAGCCTGTGGATAACGTCAGCGCCTGAAGCCCGAGATCGGGCATGATCTTGGAGTCGTATGCCGCACACGGGCGTTCTTGACCAAAGCTTTAAAGAGTGGGCTCACTTTCGCTCTGACGTGTCACCCATAATCACGGGGCACTCAGGTTCCACACAGGGGAGGGTTCAACCAATGCGCAGGACACGTGCCATGGGCGCTGCTGCGACGATGTTCGCCATTCTGGCAGCCGCAGGATGCGGCGGCGGTTCGAGTGGTGGCGGCGCGTCGTCGACGGCATCGCACTCGCCGAAGGGCATCGCATCCGGTGAGCCCGCGCCCCCGCAGAGTTCCACTGCTAGCTCGTCACCGGCCTCGAAGTCACCCACGACCAAGCCGACTCCAAAGCCCAGCGGCACGGCTGCCGGAGCTCCGGGCGTCCCCGGGTCGGCGCGGCAACACACGGAGGATGGCGCCAAGGCATTTGCCGCATATTTCTATTCGCGGATAAATCTGCTGTATCGCAAACCTGGCAAGGATTCTATTCGCGGACTCTACCAGGAATCATGCAAGCCGTGCCATGACTTCGAACAAGACGCCGCGGGAATGCGAAAGAATAAGCAGCACTTCGTAGATGATCAACTAAAGTATTCAGTACTTGACGCGACTCCCGTTCTAGGGACCGGGTATCACGTTATTTTCCGCTTGACTCAGAATTCGGCGAGATTGGTCGACGCGGGAGGAAAGGTCGTTGGTAAGACGCCGGCGAGCACGTCGAAGAGTGTCGTCCTTGCGCAATGGAATGACGGTAAGGGTTGGATAGTTCAGGACCTTCAAAGTGAGTAGCTTTCACATCGCGGCCACACTTATCGCTCCGCTGCTCACACTTCAACTCGGCGCTAGCCAACCTATGGAGGGTACGGGGTCCTCCGATCCGAACCCGCCGGTTCCGTGTGCGAAATGCCACGTCGACAAGAATCTCTATGCAGGTTTGACCGAAACCGAGACGAAGAACTTACCGCCGAAGGCAAAGGTTCCGGTCCGCTCGGGGGACAAAATCGTTGAGAAAGTGGCTTCGGTTGAGTATGCCGCGATGCCATCGTGCCCAGCCAACAACGATCCGGACGGAGATGAGGTCTGGTGCGATAGTTCCCAAAATGCTTGCAAGGGCGTTAAGAATGCAGAGGGCCCGCTCAGTCGAATCTTCATGCGTGCTACCAAGCCCAAAACGCCTCCTCAGCCCTGGAAACTCACCAAAATGTTGACGTGCTGGCCAACGGAGATTCCCGGCGGCAAGCCCAAGCTCACGGTGGCGATGATCAACTCTGAGTTTGTGAAGACGCCGTTTGCTCGGCCCCAGGTTAAGATGGAACCGGTCGGAAATAGGACGCTTGCTAACCTGCCCAATTTCTTCATGGCCGATTTCAGTGGAAAGGGATACGGCCCGGGGGAGGTTCGGGACCTTACGCTCCTGGGTCATTCCGTTAGGGTGCGTCCGACGCTTAAGTCCAACACCTTCCACTTCGGCGACGGATCATCGCTCGGGCCGACAGAGTCACGCGGCGGCGGCTACCCCGACGGTGACATTAAGCATGCCTACCTGAAGCGCGGCACGGTCAGCGCATCCGTCACGACGGTCTACGGGGGGCAATTCGCAGTCGACGGTGGTGAGTTCACCGACCTGCCCGGCACAGCGACGATCACTGGACCGGCACAGCCAATTCAGGTCCTCGAGGCGAAGGGCCGCCTCGTCCGGTAGCTCGGGCGCGAGGGGGGCGACCGCACGACCGGTCATCAAGGACCAGGGCTCGGTGACGAGGACACGCCAGGGGAACGGAGTCACCCATGTACAAAGTGAGCGGCATCGGCGCCGCTGTGGCGATTGCCGCAGCTATGGCGGTTTCGGGATGTAGTGACGGATCGACCACGCGCGCCAGCATGGCGAGCCCAACGCGGGCGAAGAATGACATCGTCTCCGGGAGGTCGACGCCCTCCAACGGCTTCACGGCGACGTCATCAAGCGCGTCAAGCTCCGCTTCGACCAAGGCGGCGCCCATGCCGCACCGTAGAGCGGCCGGTGCTCAACGCGTTCCGGAGCAAGCGAGGCAGCACACCACGGCGGGTGCCGTCGCCTTTGCGCGTCACTATTGGGACACGGTCAACCGAACAGCAGTGCGGCCCAAGGTCGGAGAACTGGACAAGCTTGCGTCCTCAAGCTGCAAAACCTGCAGGAACTTCGCCGAAACCGTGCGCACAAATGTCGAGAACGGATGGCGTTTCGATGGGCCAGAGGGAACGATCGCCGCGGCCGAGCCTCGTGGCGAGTCCGTGTGGATGAAGATCAATCCGATCGATGGTGCCCTGGTGAATCAAAACACTGGCGCACTCGTGAAGGACTACCCAACAGATGAACCATACGTCTGGGTTTTCTCGCTCGAATGGACGTCTCAGGGCTGGAAGGTGACATCGATGAGGGTCGCTGATGCGAGCCTATGGTGATCCGACGACAACCGCTGATAGATCGTTGGTTTGAAACTCGTCGCAAGCCGGCGCCTGGTGGAAGTGCGCCCGGTCGGGCCATGCGCTGAATCAGCCAAGGACTGATAGCTGTCACATGGAGGCGAATTTCGAAAGGTGGTTCCACTAATGAACAGACCGCTTGCGTTCGCAACGGCAGCGATTGTGCTCGTGACTTTGGCATCTGCGGGATGTGGTGGCGTATCGTCGACGATCTCACATTCCCCGAAGAGCGCCAGGTCCGACGAGCCCTTGCCCTCGCACAATCCGACCGTGGGTTCATCACTCACCTCGACGGCATCCACGACGAAGTCGACCACAAAGGCCACTGGAACGGCAGTCGGTGCGCCCGACGTCCCGGAGCCTGCTAGGCAGCACACCAACGGTGGGGCCAAGGCCTTCGCCAGATACTACATGTCGGTCCTGAACGATACGGACGCACATCCAAGAACCGGTGTGCTCAAACCGTTAGCGCTGGAGAGTTGTAAGAGCTGCAAAAATCATCAGAACGTCGTCCGTAAGCTGGTCGCCAGAAGTCTGAAGTTTAACCAGCGGCAGATGGCCGTTAAATACGTCTCCCTCAATGGCAGTTCTGAGCTCGCCACCTTTGTTGAGATTCGTGGGTATGTGCCCAAGGCGGATATAGTCGACAAGGATGGAAGACCAATCCAGTCCTTCCCCGAGGTTCGAGATCACGGCCTGATGTTCGAACTCAAGTGGACGTCTAATGGGTGGCGCGTAGCGACAATCAAGAATGTCCTTTAGTAGGAAAACTGCCGCCGCGGCACCCGACAGTGGCGCGGCGCGCCCCTTGCGCGAGGTGTGCGGGATGGAGCACATCGCTCAGCCGACTGTGGCGAGACGTGCATGACTTTCCCGGCACTGCGACCATCACGGGTCCCAGCCCATCCAGATCCTCGAAGCGACCGGTCGACTCGTGCGTTAAGTGGTCCGCACGGTACTGCCGGGAGCGGTCGACGATGCGATGTTTGACCCGTCCTGGGCGGAGCGAGACCTCCTCTTGGCGCAACCTTTACTGACTTGACCGTAACCACAACGTCGGCAACTCGCCGGCGCGGCAGGCCTGTGGGTAACTCTCGCCACGCAAGGGCAAAAACTATTTCTTGTGCACAGCGCGAAAAACGCATCGTCGCAGGTCAGAGGCCTGCAGCCGCGACCTTGCAGAAGATATCCACAGTCTTGTCCCCAGGGCGTGCACACGCCGAACGTCACATGTCCACACGTTCTCCACAGGTTGTCCGCAGGGCAATGCCGAGGGGGTTTGCGGGGCGCTCGGAAGGCGCCTAGCGTGGCCTCTTCGCGTGTCACGCACCCCAGTTGGAGTTCACTGTCACACCCTCGTGGTGCAGTTGACACATGTTCGAAAACGGTGGCAAGGAGAGCGTGCGTGGCGATTGCTGAACTTCCCCCGGACTACGCCGACGAAGGTGGCCACGGGGGCGGCATGGTCCCGCCACAAGACGTCCCGGCTGAGCAGTCGGTGCTCGGCAGCATGCTGCTGTCCAAGGACGCGATCGCCGACGCAGCAGAGTCGGTCGACGGACGCGATTTCTACCGTCCGGCACATGAGTCGATCTACGAAGCCATCATCGACCTCTACGGGCGCGGCGAGCCAGCCGACGCCATCACCGTTGCCGACGAGCTGACCAAGCGCGGCGAACTGAGCCGCATCGGCGGCCAGGCCTACCTCCACGAGCTGATCCAGGGCGTGCCGACCGCCGCCAACGCCGCCTACTACGCCGAAATCGTCGCCGAACGCGCCGTGCTGCGCCGCCTGGTCACTGCCGGCACCCGCATCGTGCAGATGGGGTATGCCGATGGCGGTGGCGACGTCGTCGATGTCATCAACGCCGCCCAGGCCGAGGTCTTCGGCGTCACCGCCGGCAAGGAGTCGGAGGACTACATCCGGCTCGGTGAGATCATCGCCGAGACCGCAGACGAGATCGACGCTGCCAGCAGCAGCAACGGCCAAATGACCGGTGTGCCAACAGGATTCACCGATCTCGATGCTCTCACCAACGGGCTGCACCCGGGGCAGATGATCGTCATTGCGGCCAGGCCGGCCGTCGGTAAGTCAACGATCGGATTGGACATAGCCCGAGCCTGCTCAATCAAGGCGGGTATGGCGTCGGCCGTCTTCTCGCTCGAAATGAGCAAGACCGAGATCGCCATGCGACTGCTGTCCGCGGAGGGCGGCATACAGCTGCAGCACATGCGCAAGGGCACGATGCGCGACGAGGACTGGACACGGCTGGCGACCACGATGGGCAAGGTGGCGGATGCGCCTTTGTTCATTGATGATTCGCCGAACATGTCGCTGATGGAGATCCGCTCCAAGTGCCGCCGGCTCAAGGAGCGCAACGACCTCAAGCTGGTGGTCATCGACTACCTGCAGCTGATGACGTCCGGCAAGCGCGTCGAGTCGCGCCAGCAGGAGGTGTCGGAGTTCTCCCGTGCGCTGAAGCTGCTGGCCAAGGAGATCAACGTACCGGTCATCGCGATCTCACAGCTCAACCGTGGACCCGAGCAGCGCACCGACAAGCGCCCGCAGATGTCCGACCTGCGTGAATCCGGATCGATCGAGCAGGACGCCGACATGGTGATCCTGCTGCACCGCGAGGACTCCTACGACCGCGAGTCCGAGCGCGCCGGCGAAGCAGACCTGATCGTCGCCAAGCACCGTAACGGCCCGACCGACACGATTACCGTCGCTTTCCAAGGCCACTATTCGCGCTTCACAAATATGGCGCAGAATTTCTAACCGACTGTCGAGATGCAGCCAAGATTAACCAAATGGATCTTGTAGTTAATCATTATCAGAAGTTATGAATTGGGATACTTCGGTACATGAAGTGTTATGAATGGGTGCAGCGATTCGATCTGAAGCTACTTCGCGTCGTCTCCACGCCGTTCGGGTGGGGCTGGCTTCGCCGAGGCCACTTCGGTGCCACCAGCGTCGATACCAAGATCCACGCGGGCTGCAGCGCGGAGATCGATGAGCGCCTGATCGAGCTCCGTGTACTTGTCCGACTCCCAGGACCACGCGTACCCCTCGGTCGCTGTCTGTAGCCGCTCGGCCGCCTCTCTGGTGCGTTGGGTGCCCACCAGGAGCAAAGCGTTGATCGATTCTCGAAGCGGACGGAAGTACGATTCAAGTTCCGGTCCGTCGAGGTAGTCGCTCGGAGTTTCCTTGCCTCTGTACTCGTCTTCCAGCGCGCGATCGCGGATCGCGGTTGCTGCATCGACGACGTGTGTTACCGCGTCTAGGCGCTCGGTGTAGCGATGCTCGGTGCGCTGGTCAGCAGCGGCGTCTGCTGCGAGTTGCTTCTGATGGGCGCGGTCAGCGTCCGCCATCAATCTCGCGTGACGGTTGGTGAGCAAGAACGTGACGAGACTGGCCGCTACGGGCACGACACTCGCTCCGAAGTACTTGATCAAATCTACGGTTTGGCTGCTCATAGCACGTCTCCACCCGGTGTCATTCGTTCAACTCAACGTGCGCTGTCGGCGATGACGTTCTGGTCGACAGTTGCCCGGGCGCGCTTGTAATCGCGACATGCAGACAGCGGGCCGGTCGATCGCGGCGCTCGGTTTCGAAGTCGGGTCTGCTTGGAGTCGTACGGAAGGTCATGGGCGCAAGGACGGCGTTTAGTGTTTCGGCTCGCCCAAGTCTAGGTCCCGGTCGACGGTAGTTGCCATGGCATCGACGAGCGGTTCCAGGCGAAGGATTTCGTCGCGGATCTCGCCGAGCGTTAGTGACGCTGACAGTTGCATCCGGGCACCGAAGAGGCACTCGCGATAGGCCGTGGTCGCCACGGCCATCCCGAAACCTTTGCCAAGCCACTCTTGGGCCCGCCAGCGGCGATCATCGCTTTCCAGTTCGCGCGATCAATCGTGTGACGGGGGTTGGCCGAAGTCTGCTGCCACGGCCAGTCCGGTCGTGGCTGTCCGTGTTCGTCGAACAGGCGGAGCAACAACTTCCAGTCGAACCCTTCCGAGGTGTCGACATCGCTCATCCGGAGGGCGATGACGGGCGCCGGTCCCTTTACACGGTCTCGGTAGGGCCGGTCTGTATCCGGGCGCCATTCGTAAGCGGTCATGCCCTCCTGGATCTCTACTTGAACGCGCAGGTTGCGGATCGCGGTAGGCGCCCAGAGTCTCAACACCCAGGTCCCGCCACCCGAGGACTGCACGATGTCGTGCGCAAGTTCCAAGTCGTCGAGGTGATGCGCCAGCCACGCAACCCGAGCGCGCAGCGCCAACTCCAGCGCGCTAGGTTCATCGGGCACGTCATTCCAGACGGTGTCGGCGTCCACTAAGGGCACCAGGAGGTCCAGCTGGTCCTCCTATGCCCGGGCTGTAGCTGCCCACCCATGGGTGATCGCTCTCCGCGTAGGCCGACAGCACGTCTTCCCAAGACAGTTCATCCCAACCCGGTGGAAAGTCGGCATTAACTGGCAGTGAGCTCAGGTGCAGGACGAATCTTCGCTGCGCTTGCGGGAACGCCGACGTGTACCGGGTGAGTTGGTCGAGCCCAAGGTCTGAAAGGACCTTCACTTCGATGGCGGCGATCTGCTGTCCGTTGCGGCTGAGCAGCAGGTCAAGCCGGTCTGACTTCGTTGATGTCTGTCCAGAGACGGCGACCTCGCGGCGCACCGGGTCTGGCACCACCCCGATGAGACGACCGATGGGAGCAGGGTCTGTCATTATCAGGGACGCGAGCAGATCGCTCCACCGATTCTCCTGCCCCCCGGGATTACAAAGCGCAGGTCAGGTTTGCGTGTCTGACTCATGCCGGGTTCCGGCTATTGGTCAAAAGCTCCAAAGTCTCCTTGGCCAATGTCGGACAGTGCTCCCAGCAGGCAACTCGTATCGACGGCCGGATGTTTCCAATGAAATGGGCGACGCCCACGCCCAACATCTGCTCATCGAGTTGCTGCGAGTGTGGCTCGGGCATAGCGCACATCCTGGCAGCCTCGTGGTCGGGATGGGAGCTGTTCGTTGCGATAGGTGCGCTTGTGCCGCCTTGTTGTCGCGGTGCACGACGTAGGGGACGAACCTCAGCGCCTCCCCGTGTGTTCAGGTTTCTAAGGTCCCGAACGAAGCACGCCGCGCTTGCGTATGGTGACACTCGGCAAGCAGCGGACATCAGAGGAGGATGCTCAGCTCAATGAGTGACCGATTTTTGGGCTCGTGCCGCGAGCTTCCATTTGATGGCGTCACCCCGAGTGCGGACGCCCTCCGCGCCATGTCCGTCTTAGGCCTCGACGCAGTCTGTGAAAAGGTCGATGGCTTCAAGGCAGCCCTAGCGGCTGCTCTTTGGCACGACAGCTATCTTTACGAGCACCAGCGGGACGCGCCAAATCTCACGCGCGGGGTCCTCCGGGCTCTAGAGACACTCGGTGGATCATGGCTTTCGCGCGAACTAGCTGTCACCGTCGTTCAAGCCAGGCACGACGACAGACCGGGAGCGATCAGCAGTACGGTTGCCGGATCGCGGGTGGCATTCGCCCAACATGTCGCGGCCAATGAGGACTGGGTTCGTGCCTGCGGACAGTTCGGCGGATCTTTGGCTGATAGGAAGCCTGCTCGGGTCCTGAACACGGTGTACCACCAAGTGGCAGGTCTGCTGTGCATCGTTGGAGCGGAAGAGGATCTGCGCCGACACTTGGCTAATGCGCTGCTGTGCTCGATCTCTGAAGCAGGCGCCGGCACGGACTGGATGACCCTCCTGGACCAGGTCGCGACAGCGGACAGGAATGCGATCAGGTGGACGTTTGATGCCGCAGGGCCCAATCACGGCCAAACGTTCTTGGCGACGTGTTCTAGTGGAGCACGGAGCGTCTCCGCCAGCGGTACCAGCAAGAAGGCGGCGCGCTTGCACGCCGCTGAACGGATGATCCGTGAGCATTTCCCGCACGTACTGAACGCGGCACCTTCCCGGGCCCCGGCCCCGCGGCCGGCGCTGTCGGTGCCGCGCACGCAACACGCTGAGTTTCTGGGCGTCGTCGACAGCCTGCCGCGCATGTTCGGACTCTCCGAGAGTTCCAAGCCACAGCTCGCGCAGGCCTTCGTCCACGCATCGTGGGCCTACGAGAATCGGTCCGAGATGACCCGCGCGCGGCAGCGCGACAACGGTGTCCTCGGATTCGTTGGCTCCCAGATACTCAACTACGAGGTCTCTCTTGCAGAGACGCTCGAAGTGATTCGGAACGCGCTGGCCGACTATGCCCATCTCACCTCGGAACGCCGAACCGATGTGGAGGCGATGCGCCTGCTCGGCTTGGACGGCGCCATCTTGCTCGGCCGTGGCCAACGCCTTCACGGTCTGCCCGACGAAATCGTCTCCTCGGCGTTTCAAGCCCTGGCGGCGGCAGTGCACATGGCGTTGGGTCACCCGCGTTCACTCCTGGAGCATTGGCCGGATGCCTACCCATGGACGGCGGTCGCTGACTTGATTGCGCCAGGCGTTGGACGACCTCGAGACGCGATCACACGCGTGCAGGAGTTTGCTGCTGCGAGCGGGCTGGTCAGCGCATATTCGTTCGACCGGGCCGGGCCTGACCACAACGTCCAGTACACCGCCCAGCTTGTATTGGAGAGCGCAGTATTGAGGCGCCGCCTCAAGGTGACTGGCAAGCCGTGCCCATCTAAGACCGCTGCAAAGCACGACGCATCGGAACTCGCGGTCCGTTGGATCGACGCGTTGAACCATGGTGAGGCGCTCGATCGGATCGCTGGGCGGTCTGCGTCAGACCTCGCCGGAGCGATCTTCCTCTTGTCCCACCTGTGCGAGTCGGCGGCACTCCAACCGAAAGTGTCAACATCTTGGCGTCGATTCGGACTCCTGGGATCGGCGACTCAAGACACTGCTCTGACATCCTGGGCGGCCGCGGCCGACCGGATCCTGACCCGTCAGAAAAAGGTGCAACTCGATGTCGAGGGTTTGACCGCATACTTCCGCGACGTGGCCAACGCTGCAGACAGCGCGCTGGTTCTATCCTCTCCTCTTAACTCAATCCTTGACTGGATCGCCGGGCTGGATCCTCAAGAGGGGATCGGTGAGCATCAGGAGAGGCGATTGGTCGCCCTGGCCGCCGCGTATCGAGCACTCGGGAGCGACCAGCAAGAGGTCTCGTTAACCGAAACACTCGAAGGTCAGATCCTGCTGTCTCGCGG
The DNA here is from genome assembly GCF_035551235.1 of Flexivirga sp. Lineage (GTDB taxonomy): Bacteria > Actinomycetota > Actinomycetes > Actinomycetales > Dermatophilaceae > Flexivirga. The sequence goes on from NZ_DASZNO010000030.1 coordinate 96,973, forward strand.
CCGGCTGCGGATTGACCTCCCGGCGAACATAGGCAAGGTTCCGGCCCTCATCATCGCCGCCATCGAAGCACTGCTTGCGGTCATGAATGCAGATCGCCGAACTGCGCTAATCCAGCTGGACGAGACTGGCGAACTCATCATGAGCCCGAAGCCCGTTACCGGAGATCCGCCACCACTAGAAGACATTGTCGCGCTATGGAGCTCACTGGGAATCGAGATGCAGCTGAACTCGAGCACAGGCCGCGTCTCGGTACATATTGGTGCCCGCCAGCAGGAATCCCATGGACCGATCGAAACCGCTCTCATGGCTGCCTCAACGCCGCAACCGTCTGCGTTGGCCGCTGCGATGGCGGACCTTCTCCACGACGTCAAGAACCAAGTTGCCGCAGCTAAAGCCCTCGCCACCACACTCAACACGGGCAGTCGAACCTCCAGACTCGAGAAGCAGCTGGCAGTGAGCCGACACGTCGACCAGGCAGCCGCGCTGGGCGAGCGGATCCGGGCAGCCTCCGACTTGCTGGGGCCAAGCGCTGCTCCCGGGGAGGCGACTCCGCTTGCGGACTTCCTTCGCCGCTACGCCTCAGCGATGATCGTTGGGCTACCGGCGTCGGTGTCCCTATCGATCGGCGCGGCTGGTGACGAGATGCACGTGGCCATGAGCGAACCGGCGTTGATAGCCGTCCTCGATAACTTGATCAAGAACGCCGTGGAGGCCATGCATGATGGTGGTCACGTGACGCTGGAGTGGGCTTGCGACCAGAAGTTTGCCGTGGTTGAGGTAACTGACGACGGCCCTGGCTTGCCCGAGTCTGTCCGTGAGGCATTGGAGTCTGGCGGCCGGATCCGGAGCACAAAAGCTGGCGGGAATGGGCTCGGTCTCCTCGGGGTTCGTTCGATGCTCCGCGGCATCGGAGGAGATTTTGAACCCGCCCGCGTTGATAGTGGCACTACATGGCATCTCACGATCCCGATTGCGGAAGTGGCCAAGGCATGATGCTGCACCGCTTTCGCGTTCTCGTCGCTGATGACCAGCGTGACGTGGCGGTCACCCTGACAGCCGGCTTACGTGCCACCGGCGCGACGTTGACATACACCACCGATGGTGCTTCTGCCCTCCAACAGGTCCGATCCGGCGGGATCGATCTGCTGATACTAGATATGAAAATGCCGCCTAACGACTGGGGCGGCCTATGGGTCCTGGCTCAGATGAGAGATTTGGGCCTAACAGTCCCCGTCATTGTCCTCTCGGGCGAGGGAGGCCAACGACAGACAATCGAAGCCATGCGCCTTGGCGCGGGTGACTGGGTCGACAAGGGCCACGCGGCAGCCGAATTGGTCGACCGATGCGCCGAGTTGTTCGCGGCAGTCGACGAGGAGGTGCTCGAGACCGCCGCTCGAAAGCTGCCCAGTCCAATCGCGCATCAGTTTGGACGGTACACGGCCGCGCCCAAACGAGACACGTCCGCGCAGGATGGGCTACGAGCGCTTGAAGACACGATCAAGTTCGCTGCGTTCCTGGCACTGGCCGACCGCTCCCCGGAGGCACGCGGCATCCGAGGGATCCAAGCAACCCATTTCGCCAGGCCCAGCATGGGGACCTGGGCCAACGTTGCCCGCTCGCTTGGCGACGAGGTTCGTAGTGACAGTCTCGCTGCAACTTGGTTGGCCGCCTTGGTCCCCGAGCCCAAGTCTTTCAGCGAAATCCAAAACCTTGTCGCACTTCGCAACGACATCGCGCACGGCGGACACGAACCTTCTGCGGAGGATGATGCCCGCCTTCGCGCGCACCTAGTGACTGTGGCTCACCGACTCACGACATCTTGGCCTGGGCAGCTCCACGTTGCGACTTCGATGGACTACGACGGCTCTTCCTTCGAGGTCCACACGAAGTTGCATATGGGCACATCCGAACCTGGTCACTGCGCCTTCGATTCACAGACCCCGGTGCGAACCGGAGACGTCTTCGTGGTCGACGTGGATGGCCAGCCGCTGTCGCTTTCACCGTGGATCGAGTTGGTTAACGTTGAGGGACGGGACGCGCTTGCGGTATATGACTCCGTACAGCTCCCGAGGAAGCAAACCAGCAGAGAGACGCCGCTCCAATACGCCGAACCAATCACGCGGTCGCGCGGTTTGTCGGCTAGTGATCCGGAAGCGATTTGGTCACGAATTCGGCACCACGTCGAGCAAGCCTGACCGCACTCTGCTCGTCGGTTATCTCCGAGCTACAGCTGAGTCATCGGAGACCCCTTCGTTCAAAGTCAAGGCGACACGTCAGTCGCAGGATAGGTTGACTGGTTGCCGTGGCAAGTGCCATCTCGTCGACCTTCAAGGCGTGTCGCGGGTCAAGTCCTCCGGAGTGGTGTACGAAGTCGTGAATCCTTTGGTTGTGTTTAGGCGCTGAGCTCGCCGGCGATGGCGGGCGCGCTGTCGGTGTCGGTCGTGTCCTCCTGTGCTGGGTTGGTGGTGCGGGCGGTCAGGACAGCTTGTGCGGCGGCGAGGGCTTCGACGCCGAGGTAGCGGCGTTGCTCGGCCCATTCGTCGTGTTGCTCGGCCAGCACGGCACCGACGAGCCGGATGATGGCGTTGCGGCCGGGGAAGATCCCCACGACGTCGGTCCGCCGCCTGATTTCGCGGTTCAATCGTTCGTTGGGATTGTTCGACCACACTTGCCGCCAGATCGACTTGGGGAATGCGGCGAACGCGAGCAGATCGGCCCGCGCGTTGTCCAGGTGCTCGGCCACGTCCGGGAGCTTGTCCGCCAAGGTGTCCACGGCTCGATCGAACTGCGCGTGCACGGCGTCGGTATCGGGTTGGTCGTACACGCTGTGCAGCAGTGTCTTGACCCACGGCCACGACGACTTCGGTGTCGCGGACATGAGGTTCGCCGCGTAGTGGGTGCGGCAGCGCTGCCAGGACGCGTTCGGCAAGGTCGCACCGATGGCCTCGACCAAGCCGGCATGCGCGTCACTGGTCACCATCGCCACACCGGACAGGCCGCGGGCCACCAGGTCCCGGAAGAACGCTAACCAGCCAGCACCGGATTCCGTTGTGGCCGTGTGGGTCCCGAGGACTTCCCGGTACCCCTCGGCGTTGACCCCGGTGGCGACCATGACCGCGACCTTCACGACACGGCCGCCCTCGCGGACCTTCATCATCAACGCGTCCGCGGCCACGAACGTGTACGGGCCATCATCCAACGGCCGAGTGCGGAACGCGGCGACCTGCTCGTCCAGGTCCTTGGCCATCACGCTCACCTGCGACTTGGACAAACCAGTGATGCCCAGGGTTTGCACGAGCTTGTCCATTCGACGCGTGGAGACACCGAGCGGGTAGCAAGTCGCCACCACCGAAGTTAGGGCCGCTTCGGCGCGTTTGCGGCGTTCCAGCAACCAGTCGGGAAAGTAGGTGCCCTCGCGCAGCTTCGGGATCGCCACGTCCAAGGTGCCGACCCGGGTGTCCAAGTCGCGGTGCCGGTACCCGTTCCGGCGGTTGGTCCGCTCATCGGTGCGGGTGCCGTAGTCCGCGCCGCACACCGTGTCGGCCTGCCCGGACAACAACGCGTTGACGAACATCTGCATCAACTCCCGCAACAAGTCGGGGCTGGCTTGGGCCAGGTGCTCGTGCAAGAACTCCTGCGGGTCAATATCGTGGGGTGCAGCGGTCATCGTGGTGCTCCATTCGAGTGGGATCTAGACAGTTCTCTCGAAGGATCCACCCGGTGACCGCGCTCACGTGGAACGCGACACGATCACCGGGATCGTTCGTACACCAAACCTATGGACGTAACTGTGTCGCGGTCAGTCTTCGCTGCGTCTCGACACCGACCGACTTTGTCGAGATGCGGCAGCGAAGACTGTTCAAATCATGATTTGAACAGTCTTCGGTCATTCCTGCGGTTGTGTGGCGCTCGTCGGAGAGTGGTCAGTCGAAACAAAAACAGTTGCCGCGGCGCACCACGAGCGTTGCGCGGCTCCGCCATGTCGAGGTCCTCCGGTTGAGTTGCGGGAGAACACACAACAGCGGAGGACCTCGACCTCAGCTCAGCATTGGCCGCCAGCCAGCGCTCTACCCTCCTTCTGAGGAGCCGCTCAGCACTCGGGCGCCGTCAGGCCGGCGCTCCTCACGCAATCGCTGCGCAGCAACATGAGGACGTCGCAGTCGGCCTGGAGCAGCTGCGGCCACGCGGGAGTTGCGGTCGGTCAGTGCGCGCCCACCGCGGCTTGTGCTGACGTCACAACACTCACGGCAGAGGCCTCGGTGTTCGGGACCGCACGGCGAACCAGCGCATCGAGCGCAGTAACGCCGTCGCCGTCCCGCCCGATCGACAATGGGTTGACCTCCGCCTCCAGTACGTCCGGGGCGGTGACGGCCAGGCGCGACATGTTGACCATTGCGTCGACGAGGGCTTCGATGTCGCCGCGTGGTAGCCCGCGGTAGCCCGTGGCAACCGACAAACCCTTGACTTCGGAGATCATCTCCCGGGCGGTGTCGGCGTCGATCGGCGCGAGCCGGACTGATGAATCGGAGAAGAGCTCTGCCATCACGCCGCCGGTGGACAACACGACCAGCGGGCCGACATCACGGGTCACGCGGTATCCGACGAGTGCTTCTGTGACTGCCTTCGCCTGCATGCGCTGCACCAGTATCTTGTCGATCCGGGCTGTTGGCATCGCGTTGCGTACGGAACTGAGGATTTGCGCGGCAGCAGCGCGCAGTTCCCCGATGTCGGCGACGTCGAGCACGACTCCTCCGACATCGCTCTTGTGCGGCACATCTGCGGACAACGCTTTCGCGACCACAGGGAACGGGAAGGGAAGCGCCAGGTCCGGGTCTGCGATCTCCTCGGGCGTCAGAGCTACGTACTCGACAGGGTGGATCCCCGCCTGGCTCAACAGCTGCGTGGACGCGAGCTCGTCGAGCACCTCGGACGCGGAGACTTCGACCGAGCCGACACGGAACCCGTCGTGCAGCGCCGGAGGCCGCCGTGAATAGGCGGCGGCGACGACGTCGGCACAGGATTCGGGGGTGCGGAATGCAGGTACCCCTGAGGCGTTCAACAGCTCGGCGGCCTCGGGTGCCTCGGGAAGGGCGAATCCGACGATCGGTACGTCATACCCGCCGCGCTCGGAGATCGCCTCGACGGCGAGCTCGGGGTTCAGTCGAGCAGACGAGCCGATCACGAACACGATGAGGTCGAACTCCCCGCTGTCCTGCAGATGCTGCAGCGCGGTGGTGACGACGTCGTGCCGTGCTCCCGCGAGTCCCAGGTCGGCAATGAGGCTGTGTGGGATGTGCGCCCCCGCTGCGTTCATCTCCCCCACGAGTGCGTCGGACGGGGCAGTGACTCGCATCCCTCTGATCGCAAGCTGGTCCACCATGATGGCGGCGCCGCCGCCCGTCGTCGTCACGACACCAATGCGTGGATGGTGCGCGCGCGGGCCGTCTCCCAAGCGAAGCAGCAGGTTCGGGGCCTCCAGCAGCGATTCGAAATGTTCGACGCGCGCAAACCCGCACGCCCGGAACAGAGCATCGGCCTCACTGTCCTCGCCGGCCAGCGCGCCGGTGTGGGACACGGTGAGGTTGGCGGCCTCGTCGGACCTGCCGAGCTTGTACACCGCCACCGGTTTGCCGGCCCGTGCGGCCTTTCGTGCGAAGGTCACCAGATCGTTTGAATGACGCAAAGACTCAAGGAACAACGCGAAGGACGTGACGCCCGGGTCGTCGACAGCCGCCGTGCATATCTCGCCGAGCGACAAGTCCGCCTCGCCGCCGACCGACACCAAGCCCGCGAAGCCCATCCCGCGGCCACGGGCGCGGCTGACAAGCGAGCCGATGACACTGCCGGACTGGGATGCCACGAAGATGCCGCCCGTGGGCAGGTCTGGTTCGCCAAATGCGGCGTTGCCCGTCAGCATCACTCCGTTGCGCGGGTTGACGACACCCAGGCTGCTCGGGCCGACGACCCGAACTTCTCCCTCGGCGGCCGCTGCACGGAGACGATCCTCGCGCGCCCGGCCCGCCGGACCTTCTTCGGCGAACCCGGAGGCAAGGACGGTGGCGGTGGTCACTCCGAGGTGGGCGCATTCACGGACTGTCTCAATCGCCGCCTCTGCCCCCGTCATGATGTAGACGTGTTCGGGCACCTCCGGTAGCGCGGACAGTGACGGGTATGCCCTGACGCCCTGGACCGTCTCGCGGCGTGGATTGACGAAGTAGGCGTTACCCGTGTAGCCGGCCTGCGCGAGGAACTGCTGGGGTCGAGCCGTGGTTTTCGTCGGATCGTCGGACGCACCGACGATCGCCACAGACTCCGGGGTCAGCAGTGCGCGGACGAGGGAGGTCTCGTTCTGGTGGTGGATTGGCATCAACGACTCCTGAGATGCGAAAGGTGGGGTGGCTTCATCAGCGGCAACGGCATGATGAGCGCTCGCTCACTATTACATACTCTATAGAGTTATGTCGAGAGCGACGTTCGTTGATGACCGTCGGCGCCCGAGTCAGTGCGGAGCGGTGTGGCGCGCTCGTGGCCTCATCGGGCCTCGGGTTCGGTCGCGCCGAAGTCTTCACGCTCATCAGTGCCGGAGGCGCGTAGGTCCGGGTCGTGTTCGCGGATATCGGCCGCTCGCGCGATGTGCTCGGCGGCGATCTTGCCGGCGGCGGCGGCGTCGCCACGCTCCAGCGCGTCCATGATTGCCTCGTGGTCACGCTGGAGTGCCGCCGCGTGGGTCGGGTTGCCCCAGATTGTCGAGCCCGGTGTCAGGCGCGACCAGAGCAGCTCGACGTGCTGCAGGATCAGTGGTGACGTTTGGCGGTAGATCGCAAAATGAAATTCGCGGTTCAGCAGTGAGCGACGTTCGGGCGCAGCAGATGGATCGGCCACTGCAGCCGTCAGCTCGGCATGTACTCGTTGCACCTCTTCCAGGCCGCGCCGTGTCATGCGCTCGGTACCCATTTCCGTGGCAACCCGCTCAGCTGCAGCTCGCAGGCGGTAGAGGTCACGCGCGGCCTCTGGCGACAACTCGCGCACCGACGCACCTCGATGCGGCGAATACTCGAGCACACCATCGGCTTCGAGTAGGCGCATCGCCTCGCGGACGGGTGTAGCGCTGACCCCGTATCGCTTCGCGATCACCGTTTGCTTGATCAGCTCGCCGGGTTTGATCGCCCCTGATGCCACATCGGCCTTCAGTCGCTCGGCCACGTAGGCAGTGCGGCTGACAGGAGGTGCAGCCGATGTCTCCGACATCACGGTCCTTTCGACGGTCCGACCCGTAGTGTGTCAAACCGCTCAACATTCCGCAGCGCATAAAAAATTCCCAACACTCTCTAGACAGCGCTCTATAGAGTATGTACTGTCTCTCCGGAAGGCGCCGCTGTGTGGTACGTCACAGCAAAATGCCGCTTCGAAAAGTGCCCACTGACAGTGAGGCTCCTACCGTCGATGGAGATCCGACCCATGACCAGCCCCAAGGGCCTGACCCGCAATGTCGCAGACTGGATCGTCGAGCAGGGCAAGGCCGCTCTGCCGGACGAGGTCGAGCATCACACGCGCAGATTGATGCTCGATCACCTCGCTGGTGTGGTCGCCAGCAGCCCCGGCCCGGTGTCCACGGCTGTCGCGCGCCACGCCCAGCGTCTCTATCCGGGGGAGGCCGCCACCGCGATCGGCCACGGCCGACTGTCGATCCTGGGCGCTGCGCTGGTCAACGGAACGAATGGGCACGGGATCGAATCCGACGAGGGGTACACACCGGGCAGCATGCACCCCACCTCGGTCATCTTCCCGGCAGTTTTCGCGGTGGCGCAGCAACGGGACACTTCCTTCGCGCAGGTGGTGAACGCCGCGGCAATCGGTATGGAACTGTCCTGTCGGATAGCCGCCGCCGGACATCCCGCCACCCGCCTTCGGCACTTCCACAACACCGCGATTGCCGGAGTGTTCGGAGCGGCCGCGGCGGTCGCCGTGCTCTACCGGATGGAGGCCGAGGAGGTCGCCAACGTTCTGGGGCTCGCAGGTTCCCACGCCAGTGGGCTCTTCGAGTTCCTGTCGTCGTCGGCAGAGGTCAAGCGCTTCCACCCGGGGAAGGCGTCCCGTGACGGCATCGCGGCTGCCGACCTGGTGGACTGCGGGCTCACCGGACCGGTCACCGTGCTGGAAGGGGTCGACGGATACTTCGCGGCGTACGCGGGCGAGTGCGGGGTCGACTGGCATCCCGAGGTGCTGACCAATGGCCTGGGTATCGAGTGGGTGCTCAGTCAGACGTACGTCAAGCCCTACCCCTGCTGCCGTCACCTGCACGGCGCAATCGACGCGACGATCGAGATCGCGGTCGACCAGGACATCAAACCAGCGGACATTGCGACCGTGCGCGTGGGTACGTTCGGGATCGCCGCACGCCACGACGGACGCGACCTCGACACCGTGCTGCAGTCCCAGCTCAGCCTGCCCTACACGGTTGCACTGGCGGCAGTCCGCCGCGGCGTGGGACTGACCGACTTCGATGAGTCGTCGCGTGCCGACAGAGATGTGCGAGCCGTCATGGATCGCGTGGAGGTTTACGTCGACGCCGATGCGGACGCCGACTATCCCCGCTCCGGTCGGCCCGCGGAGGTCACCGTCGTTCTTACCGATAGGCGTACCTTCGTGCGCCGCATTCAGCGACCCTACGGCGAGCCCGCGAACCCACTGAGCGATGCCGACCTCGAGGGCAAGGCGCGACGACTGGTCGAGCCGGTTGCCGGCAAACAGGCCGCCGACGTCCTCATCGACGCCGCGTGGAACGGTTCGGATCTCGCCATCCTCGATGTCCTGGATGGCGCGATTCACGCCGGCGCACTCCGTTCGCCCGCCTGATCCGAGCGCACCGCACGCTCGGTTCCTCCCACATCTACGAATCTATAGAGTACAGAATACGGAGAAATGCCATGACTACTTCCGAACGGGACAGCCTCCTGGACTCGGTCCGGGCCTTCGGACGCAAACACTTGGCCGACGGGGCGCTCGAGCGCGCCCATGAGCCCAGCTACTCCTGGGACATCGCGAAACTGCTCGGCGCCCAGGGACTGCTCGGGCTGACCGTCAGCGCCAAGGACGGCGGCCAAGGAGCGAGCCTCGCAGACGCCGTGGCCGTCATCCGGGAAGTGGCGATGATCTGTCCGAAGAGCGCCGATATCTTGCAGGCCGGCAATTTCGGTGCGATTCGGACATTCGCCGAATACGGAACGCCCGAGCAGAAACGGCGATGGCTCCCCGGCCTACTGGAAGGGACTTCGCTGATCGGGCTGGGCATGAGCGAACCTGAAGCGGGTTCGGCCGCGACCGAGCTACAAACCAGCGCCACACCCGAACAACGCGGCGACCGCGACGGATTCCGCATCAACGGAACGAAGATCTGGGGAACGCACAGCCTGGACGCGACACTGTTCCTGGTCTACGTCCGTTTCGGTCCGGGCACCGCAAACATCGGCTCGGTGTTGATCGAGCGTGGGACCGCCGGCCTCGAGATCGGGACGCCCTCGGCATACATGAGTGGCGAGCAATGGGCGCAACTGTACTTCCAGGACTGTTGGATTCCGGCCGACAACGTGCTGCTCGGGCCGGGCGGATTCAAGAAACAGATGAGCGGCTTCAACGTCGAGCGGATCGGGAACGCATCCCGCGCATTGGCTCTGGGTCGCCTCGCTTTCCAGATCGCCGTGGAGCACGTGCAGCAGCGCCACCAGTTCGGTCGGCCGTTGTGCGAATTCCAGGGACTGCAATGGAAGTTCGCCGAGGCCGCGGTCCAACTGGACGCAGCCGAGCTGCTGCTGGAACGTGCGGTGTCGGCCGCTGCGGCAGGATTGCCGTCCGCATACGAGACAACCGTGGCGAAGCTTGCGTGCAACGAGGCCGGCTTCAACGCCGCGAACCAGGCGATGCAGGCGATGGGCGGGCTCGGCTACTCGACCGAAGCGCTGGTGGAGTACTGCATGCGCCGTACCCGAGGCTGGATGATCGCGGGCGGGTCCGTGGAGATCATGAAGAACCGGATCGCCGAGGAGATCTTCGGACGTCGCTTCTCCCAGAGGGCCTGACTCCGATGGACCACATGCAGCACGAGCCGGTCTCGGTGGCCATCGACGACGGCGTCGCGATACTCAGGATCGTCAACCCGCCCGTCAACGTGAGCACCAGTGCAGTCAGGCGCGGCCTGATCGCCGGCCTCGGCATCGCCCAGCAGCGCCCCGACGTGCAGGCCGTCGTCATCATCGGTGCGCCCGGCGGCAACTTCGTATCCGGCTCCGATCTCGCCGAATTCGACGGGCCCGTCGCGGACCCGGCGCTGCCGGCGGTGATCGAGCGCATCGAGCAGTGCCCGAAGCCCGTCCTGGCGGCTCTGTCCGGGATGACGCTCGGCGGCGGATTCGAGCTCGCGCTGGGCTGCGACGGACGTATCGGTACCCCTGACACAGTGGTCGGGCTGCCGGAGATCGGCCTCGGGATCATTCCGGGTGCTGGGGGAACGCAACGCCCACAACGCATTCTGGGAGCGGCGCGGACTCTCGAGCTGATCACGTCGAACGAACGGCTCACCGCCCCGGAGGCATTGTCGCTGGGCTTGATCGACGACATCGTCAGCAGCGATCTGCTGGAGCACGCTGTGCGGGCGGCGTCGGCGTTGATGGCAAAGCGCGTCCTGCTCGAGGCGCCGATTCCGCCGGATCGTCCGGGCGTTCTCGAGCAGACCGCTGGAACTGTACTGGCGCAGAATGGGCCGCGGCCGCAGTACGTCGCCGCCGTCGGCTCGGTCCTCGCTGCCGCGTCACTGAGCCCGACCGCGGCACTACGTCATGAACGAGCCGAGTTCGAGCGGCTGCGCGAAAGTGCTGAAGCCGGAGCCCTGCGCCATCTGTTCTTCGCCCGACGCTCGGTGGCCAAAGCCAATCACCCCGCATCGCCGGTCAGCGTGCGGCGCGTCGCAGTGGTCGGCGCGGGGACCATGGGAGCGGGCATCGCACGAGCGTTCGCCGAGGCGGGCATCGAGGTGCGGCTCTTCGACCAGGATCGCTCGGCAGCCGACGCCGGCGTGGAGCGCTTGTCCGCTGGCTGGCAGGCCGAAGCCGACAGAGGGCGGATCGACCGGGATTCCGCGCGTCGTCAGTCCGAATCGGTCACCTGCGCGCAATCGCTTGACGCGCTCAGGGGGTCCGACCTCGCAGTGGAGGCGGTGGTCGAGGACCTCGACATCAAACGCCGGGTGCTGGCCGACCTCGAGGACGTCGTCGGCCGGGGCGTGCCGTTGGCCACCAATACGTCATACCTCGACATCGACGTGCTCGCGGACTCGCTGCGACACCCCGGGTCGCTCGTGGGCCTGCACTTCTTCGCGCCGGCACATCGCACCCGCGTGCTGGAGATCGTCCGTGGGCAGGCGACATCGTCGCGTGCCATGGATGCAGCGTTCGCCGCGGCGCGGGCGCTACGCAAGACGCCGATCGTGGCGAGAGTGTGTGAGGGATTCATCGGTAACCGGATCTACAACGCATACCGCAGGCAGTGCGAGCTGATGATCGAGGAAGGCGCGCTGCCCCACGAGATTGATGACGCCGCGGTCGGATTCGGCTTCGCAATGGGACCGTTCGCGGTCGCCGACATGTCCGGCCTGGACATCGCGTGGCGCATGCGGCAACGCACCGCTGACGCGCGGGATCCTCATGTGCGCTACCCCGATGTGGCCGACGTCCTCTGCGAGAAGGGCAGGTTCGGTCAGAAGACGGGTTCGGGGTGGTATCGGTACGAGCCCGGCTCGCGCGTGCCGCTTCGCGATGCCGCGGTTGAACAGCTGATCAGGCAGTCCTCGCGCCGCAAGGGCATCGAACGGCAGCAGTTCTCCAGCCGGCAGATCGTGGATCGGCTGCTGGTCACGATGGCCAACGAGGCAGCGCTGATCCTCGACGAAGGCATCGCCCAACGCGCCGGCGATATCGACCTGATGCTGACGCTGGGTTACGGCTTTCCCGAGCACATAGGCGGGATCACGCATTGGGCGGCCTGCTGTGATCCGACGTGGCTCACGAAAGCTCGCGACAGCGTGGCTGCCGTCACCGGACCGGGTTACCCCATGGGCGACCTCTCCCTCCTGACCAAGTACTGAACCAGCCGATGGCATAAGCCACTGCGACCACACCGCGAATGGCATGGCGCAAAAGGCATCTTCGAAATTGCTCATCGAATTCCAGGCATTAATCACGCACTGAGGGATCCCCATGCAATTCGTTCAATCACTCAACGATCAATCGGTCACCATGCCGATTCATCACGCTCCCGTCGAGCGCAAGACAGTGACCGGCAGGGACGTGCGAATCGAGGTTCTGACGCAAGGCGATGGCCCTGTGATCGTCATCTGTCCCTCGCTGGGAAGGGGCGCCGGCGATTACGACGTCGTGGCCGGACTCCTGGCAATGAACGGATTCCGGGTACTCCGTCCGCAGCCTCGCGGCATCGGCGACAGTATCGGGCCACTGGATGGCCTGGGCATGCACGACTTCGCCGCGGACATCGCCCTCGTGCTGGACGACGAACATGCAACACGTCGTCCCGGCCGCGCAGTCGTCGTCGGGCACGCCTGGGGCAGCCAGCCGGCCAGAATGCTCGCGGTCGACCGACCGGACCTGGTGAGCGCGCTGGTGCTCGCCGCCGCATCCGCCGGTCGCCTGCCGCCGGGCAGCACCGAAAAGCCGTACGGCCGCCTCCGTTGGGCGATCGACGGCGCCGGTGACCCGACAAGACCCGAGCATGAGCGGCTCGAATGCCTCCGACGGGCCTTCTTCGCCCCAGGTCACGACGCCCGCCCGTGGCTCACCGGCTGGAGCGTCGAGACCCACGCCGCACAGACCCACGCGCGCAACACAACCCCGATCGACGCGTACTTCGCCGGCGGCACGGTGCCGATCCTCGACCTGCAGGCGCAGTTCGATGCGGTCGTCATCCCCGGGGTCTTTCAGTCATTGCTCGGCGCACGAGTGACCGTCCAGGAGATCCCCGATGCGGGACACGCATTGGCTCCCGAGCAGCCGGTATCCATGGCAACAGCCATCGCGAACTTCGCCGGCGAATTCGCCACCCCGGCAGCGACTTCCCGCACGGAAAGAAACCTCTCAGGAAGCAGAGAACGGAGTTCATCATGGAAATGAACATGCAACAGGCCGCACGAGAGGACGTCGCCATGACAACGTCCCAGCGGTCAACAACGCGAGGCGCCATGATCAAGGCCGTCCTCGGCATCGTTCTGGAGTATTACGACTTCGCCGTGTTCGGCATCTTCACCCCCTTCTTCGCCCACCAGTTCTTCTCCGGGGCGGGGGCAATGGGCGCGACCCTGTCGACACTCACCGTCTTCGCCGTCGGCTTCCTGTTCCGGCCACTCGGCTCGATCCTGTTCGGCTGGTGGGCAGATCGCCGGGGTCGGCAACCGGTCATGGTGGTCGCGATGATGGTCACGGCGGCTGGAAGCCTGCTGATCGGCCTCACCCCCACCTCATCGACCATCGGTGTGGCCGCGGTTGTGATCCTCGTGATCGCCCGGGTGATGCAGGGCTTCGGCTACGGCGGTGAGAACGCCACCGCCTACTCGTACACGGCCGAGATCGCCCCACCCAACCGGCGCGGTCTCTGGATGAGCTTCAACGGAATGGCACTCATCCTGGGAATCCTGGCCGCCACCGCGGTCGGCACCATCCTGACGACCGTGTTCGATTCCCATCAGCTGGAGAGCTGGGCCTGGCGCATCCCATTCCTGCTGGCAGGACTGACCGGCATCTTCGCCATGTATCTGCGGCGAAACCTCGCCGAGACAGAAGCATTCACCGAGCACCGCAATGAGACGCTCGACAATGCGCCGAGCGACCGATCGAAATTCGCGGAATTGTGGACCTGTCGGCACGGAATGCTGCGAGTTCTCGCGATGACCGCAGGCATCACCGTCACGTTCTATTCATGGGTCGTCAACGGGGCGGCCAACGCGATCGTCGCTTACGGGGTGCGCGAGCAGACAGCCTTCGTGGTAGCGCTCGTCGCGCAGATCCTGTACGTCGTGTGCACGCCTTTCTGGGGCCGGTTCTCCGACCGCTTCGGACGCCGGGCGAACTTCATCGTGTACGGCGTCTGCAACGCCCTGCTCGCCTTCCCGGTCCTGTGGATCATGGGCAGTCACTGGTGGCAGATGCTCGTGGCAATGACCATTCCCCTGGTGCTGCTCTCGGCAGCCACGGCGGCCAACACGGCGTTCTACGCCGAACTGTTCCCGACCAGCCTGCGGTCCCGTGGCATCGCTATTCCCTACGGAATCGGCATCGCCGTCTTCGGCGGAACCGCGCCACTGCTGGACACCTGGATGCACAGCATCGGAATGTCGTGGCTGTTCACCACCTACGCCATCGTGATGAGCCTTGGTGGCGCTCTGGCGGCCTGGTGGACCCCCGAAACCGCCGGCCGGAACCTCTGTGACGACTGACCACCACCCGACGAGCGTTGAAAGAGACGAGATATGACACGTGTACCCCCGGCAACCTCGGACGGGCCGGTCGCACAACGCATCCGGGAACGCCGCGGCGGCACCTTGACGCCACTCGATCAAGCCCTGTTGCACAGTGAAGCGTTCGCCGACGGATGGAACGCCCTGCTCGGCGCCGTGCGCAGCCGAATGGACCTGCCGGGTCACCTTCGGGAGCTCGTCATCTGTCGCATCGCCGCGCTCAACGGCGCCGAATATGAATGGCGCGCGCACGCTCCCCTCGCTCTGCATGAGGGCCTGACCGCCGAACAAGTGGCGGCATTGCAGCCGGGCGCCGACCCCGCGCCACTGAACGACCTGCACCGCCTGGTGATCGACTACACCGACGCCATGACTCACGACGTGACGGTGCCGGACCGGCTCAGTGACGCCCTCCACGAGCTCCTGGGCACACAGCAACTCGTTGAGCTGACCGGAACCATCGCCGCATACAACATGGTGTCGAGGTTCCTGGTCGCGCTGCACGTCGGACAACCACGAATCGAAGAAGGTGAAGTGCCGGCATGAGTACACGCCTGGCAGGCAAGGTAGCGATCGTCACCGGAGCCGGAAGCGTTGGACCCGGATGGGGAAACGGCCGGGCGACTGCGGTGAGATTCGCTCAGGAAGGCGCACGCGTCTTCGCCGTCGACATCAATGAGGACGCACTCAAGGAAACCGTCGAAAGCATCGGTGGCCCGGAGGGGGTGATCGTCCCGTACCAGTGCGACGTCACCGACACGGCCGCGGTCGCCGCGATGGTCACGGCGTGCAAAACGGCATTCGGCGCGATTGACGTCCTGGTGAACAACGTCGGTGGTTCCCGCGCCGGCGGGCCCGTCGAGCTGTCCGAGACCGAGTGGGACCGCCAACTCGAGTTCAACCTGACCACGACCTACCTGACCTGCAAGCATGTGCTGCCGCACATGAAGGAAGTGCAGTCCGGAGCAATCGTCAACACGGCCTCCACCTCCGGAATCCGTTGGACCGGAGCAGCACAGGCCGCGTATGCCGCCTCGAAGGCGGGCGTCATCGCCTTCACCCGTTCCGTTGCGGTGCAACATGCACCGGTGGGCATCCGGGCCAACACCGTCATACCCGGGCAACTGCACACTCCGATGGTGGAGGCTCGCCTGGCCGGACAACGCGCCGGCGGGGACGTGGACGCCCTGCTCGGACAGCGTCTCGCGCGGATTCCACTCGGGTTCATGGGAGACGGGCGGGACACGGCAAGCGCGGCATTGTTCCTGGCGTCCGACGAAGCTCGTTTCGTCACGGGCACCGAGATCGTCGTCGACGGTGGTATGTCGGCCCGGTGCGACTGAACGCCGGGAGAGAACCAGCGATGCCGAGCGACTTCGAACCCACCATTCCCGGTCCGCTGGAGCACCCGACTCCGGCGAGCTACCGGCCGCCGGCCGGGGCATGCGACAGCCACTGCCACGTCTTCGGGCCGGCGGCCAGGTTCCCCTTCACCGCGAGCCGAACCTTCACACCTCCCGACGTTCCCGTGTCCGACCTCATGCGGTTGCACCGCGAGCTCGGTCTGGACCGCGCGGTCATCGTTCAGTCAGCGTGTCACGGACGCGAGTACGACGTGCTCGTCGATGCTCTTCGGGTCGGCGACGGAAGACACCGTGGAGTCGCGCTGATCGGACTGGACACGCCGGTGTCGGTGCTGGAAGACCTGCACCGAGAAGGTGTGCGCGGAATCCGGCTCCAGTTCATGCCCCACCTCGGGCCGGCTCCAACCGACGACGAGATCTTGCAGTACGCCGCGCTCGTGGAGCCACTCGGCTGGCACCTGGAGATCCACGTCGCCGGAAACGGCGTTCTCGATCGTTTCGAGGTGATCAACCGGATCCCCACCCGAGTCGTGCTCGATCATCTCGGTCGAGTGGACCTTGGCGACGGGCTCGATGCGCCCGCCGTCCACGGTCTTCGTCAATTGCTCGACACCGGGAACGTGTGGCTCAAACTGAGCGGCACCTACCGGGTCAGCCTGACCGGCAGCCCCTACGCGGATGCCAACAAGCTCGCGGCAGCACTGGCAGCACACGCGCCCGAGCGTGTCGTATGGGGAACCGATTTCCCACACCCGAATCTGCACGGCCCGATGCCGGACGACGGCATCCTGCTGGACGGCATACCCGAGATCGTTCCTGACGAGACCAAACGTCACAGGCTCCTCGTGGACAACCCCACAGAGCTTTTCGACTTCTGCTGACGGCTCTGGCAAGCGACGGGAGCGAGCTGGGAAGAACAACTACCGAAGAGTGCCGGGCTCTCGTAGGCCGCCGGCGAGCAGCGTCGCGATGACGGGAGCGATGGCAAGGGCCGCCAATGCTCCTCGTGGGCCGTGGTGTTCGGCCACCAGGCCGAGCAGTGGCATGAACAGGCCACCAGCACTGATTGCCAGCCCGAGCGTGACGCCGGCGGCTGTTCCCGGCCGGCTCGGAAGGTAGTCCTGGCCCAGCTTGACGAGGACGGCGAAGGGGACATTGGTGACCAACCCGACGAGGAAGATCAGGGGCAGGGCGCCGTACTTGTCCTGACAGAGCAGGAGCCCACCCACCGCTGGGAGGAGCGCGGTGTTTCCGATCTGGATTGTTCGCACGAGTCCGAGCCGGTCGGCCATGCGACCACCGAGCAGCGTGCCCGCGACACCGCCGGCCAGCTCCAGAGTGAGGGCGGTTCCTCCCAGCGCGCTGGAGGCGCCGAGGTGTCGGATCCAGTACAACGAGACGAAGGTGTTGACCCCGTTGCTGAATCCCGAACGGATGACTTCGGTTGCGGTGAGAAGGCCGAAGAGACGTACGTGGTCCGTGCCGGCGTGCGCGCCGAAACGCTTCGGCACCGCGCTGGACCTCCGGTTGTGTCGCAGCAGGATGAAGCCCATCAACACAGGGGGCGGGATGAACAGTGCGGTCGCGCCGATACCCAGACTGTCGAGAGCGGGGGTGACCAGGGCGGGCCCGGCGAAGAAGCCCAGGCTGCCGCCTGCTGCGAAATAGCTCATCGCAGTCGCGCTCGCGCCGGCCTCCCGGCGGGCGTCACGCCCCGCAGGCGGGTGGAACATCGCGATCCCCAGCCCCGCCGCGAGCAGGAGCGCGAACACCGCGACATACGAATCGACCAGCCCGGACAAGCCGGCCCCGATCCCCGCGATGCAGATGCCGGTAGGCGCCATCCACGGAAGACGGCGACGATCCGAAAGTATGCCGATCGGGATCTGCGGCAGTGCGCTGCCCAGGGTGGTGGCCAGCACGAGGCTCGAAGCCTGCACATAGCTGAAGTGCCGTTCGAGAACGAAATAGGGAACAGCGGCAGGCACCAATCCCTGGAAGAAGTCGTCGACGGCGTGTGCAGTCGCCCAGATCCGCATCCGTTGCCACGGCGTGCGAGTGTCGGGCGGCTCCTTCGTGAGTGCGGTCTGCGTCGAGGTCACGCATCCACCGTCGTTCCCGAAGGGCGTTGTCCGCTTCCGGTAATCTGCCTAGTTGTGTCGAATATCCGCCACATGCCCATCGCGCCGACGCATACCGTTCTGCAGAGCGGCGGCGATGTCATCGATCGGCACCAGCACGACGAACATCAACTCATCTACGTCAGCTCCGGAGTAGTCGCGATCCGCACGGAGCACGGAGCCTGGGTCGCCTCCAACGACCGGGCTCTATGGATCCCGGCGCGCACCTGGCATGAACACCGTTTCTACGGGGCGACGAATTTTCACACCATCGGTTTCGACACCGAGCATGCCTGGTTGCCCACCGACTCGCCGACCGTCATCGTCGTGGATCCGCTACTGCGAGAACTGCTCGTCGCGCTCACCGTCGACGATCTCCCTGCGCGGCAGGCACAACACATCCGGGTGGTCGTCGCCGACCGCTTGCACCGCGCTGCACAGAGACCGTTCATGCTCCCCGCACCCAGTGATCCGCGACTGGCTGACGCGTGCCGGCGTGTTGAAGCGGACCTGTCGATCCCACGTTCAGTCGGCTGGCTCGCCACGCAGGTCAACACCGGTGAACGGACGCTGTCTCGCCTCTTCCGTAGCGAGTTCGGCATGACCTACCCGCAGTGGCGGACGCGCACCCGGCTCTTCACGGCCATCGTCCTGCTGAGCCAGGGTGAGACCGTGACGCGCACCGCGCACGCAACCGGTTGGGCAACGACCAGCGCCTTCGTGGACACGTTCACCCGTGCGTTGGGAGCCACGCCGGGCTCGTACCGGCACCGATGATCGGCGACGCCGAATCCCTCAGGTGATCGACCGATCGTGGCGAGCTCGCACGTCGGCCGGGTTGTGATCTTCGGGTCAGGCGACGCCGGGTCGCCACGGCTCCTGCACGTGCGCCAGCCACACAGCCTCGGGACCGAGGGCGCGGATCAGACGCTGGCCCTTGGTGCGTGGCTCGTCCAACTCGCCGAACCACACTGCGCTGTCGCCACAGATGACGATCGGACGCCGTCCGGTCTCGATCACGACGAGCTGGGAGCCGGGCGTGTGGCCCGGTGCGGGGACGAGGCGGACTCCGGGAAGCAACTCGAGTTCGCCGTCGACCGGCACGTAGTCCAGCTCGGGAGCGTCGACCCACTCGCGGATCGTGTAGTCATCCTCGCCGCGCGCGTCGTCGAGCTCCCGGCGCTGCACGTAGATCGGTCGCCCGGTGAAGAGGTGGTTGCCCCCGCAATGATCGGCGTGCAAGTGGGTGTTGACGATGATGTCGATGCCGGCGAGATCGACGTCCTGCTCGCTCAACGGATAGAGGCGTGGGTTGAAGGCGGCGACCACCGCCGGGTGGCGCTCCGTCATACCGGTGTCGACCAACACCCGACCGTCCGGATGGTCAACGACGTGCACGCACACGGGCATCACCTCGTCCCCGACGAGCAGCTCGGCGACGAGGATCGGGGTGACGGTGATGGCGCTGTCGGCGTTCATCGCACGTGGGCTCCGCGATTGCCCGCGTCGGCGGCCGGCCTCGGCTGAGACTCGAGGTGCGCGACGAGGTTGTCGAGCCACGGCGCCTGGCCATCGGGGCCGAACGGATCGGTGCCCCAGCCCGCGACCATTTCGGAGAAGTACTCGTTCTCCCAATCCGCGCCGTTCCCATACGAACTGGTCACGACGCGAAGGACGCAACTGCCACCGGACGCCGACTCGATCAGGAACTCGGTAGCCGTCGGGGACAGCGACGCCACCTCCTCATCCGTGACCTCGTGCCCGGAGGTCTCGGCGACCCACTCGCGCATCTCGTCGGTCATCGGCCACGGCTCGTCATACGCAAAACGCTGATGCGGGGTGTAGTCGGTGACGACACCGGTCGACCGGAACCCGCCGTGGTCGAACGACACTTCGCCGCCGACCCGTGGCTCCAGCCGGGCCGGCACCATCCACGCCGAGATGCCCTCGGCGGTGGCGATGGCGTCCCACACTTGCCCTGGACCGGCAGGCAGCTCTCGTGAGTGCTCGCTCCGGTGCTCGACGCGATCGGTCATGACTCCTCCTTGGGTTTGGGGTATGACGACACGGTGAGCCGGTGGAGCCGGCCGTCATCGTGGTGATATCTGGCGGCCAGGTCGGCGACCGCCGATTGCAGCTCGGCAGCGAACGCGGCGCGATCCTCGGCGGACTTGAACCCGATGACCGTGTCGACGGTCAGGGTCGGCACGCGCGTCCCGGCCGCCGCGCTCGCGGTGATCGATCCGACCTCGGAGACGGCCCGGGCGTTGACGGCGACCAGATATGCAGCCGAGCGGCGATCGGCGATGTCATTCGGATCGGGCGTTTTGCCCTCAAGCACGTCGGGGGCGACCACAAGATGGCGTGCCGAGCGTTGGACGTAGCGCTCGGTGATGCCGCCCCAGGTGCGTTCGCCCGCCGGCTCGACGAGGCCATGTGCCTCCAGTGACTTCAGGTGATAGTTCACCTTCTGGCGGGTCAGCCCGACCGTCGCCGCAATCGAGGCGGCTGATCCCGGCTCGGCCAGCGCATCGAGGATCGAGGTCCGAATCGGGTCGAGCGCTACCTCGACCGCGCCGGCGTCATTGAGTACGTGTATGTCGTCCACGGTTCGACCATGCCCTTGACAGAAAAAATTGTCAATAGCGCCGGGTCGCCATCACCTCGCGCAACCCCGGGGATCTGGATGCCTTCGACCAGGCGATCGTCGACGAATTGGCGCGCGGCTGACTGCGGGTCGACCCGGGTTCGGACTCGGCCTCAGGGCCGGTCGCCGGCCAGGTTCTTCGCGCGCGACCGCGGAACCCCCAGCATGAGAAGACTGGTGATGGTGGCCGCCTGAACTCCGAGGGCGTCCGTCGCGAAGTCGCTGTCCGCGATGGAGAAGACGGCGGCATACGCGAGCTGGCTGAGGGTGGCCGCGGGCAGGTGCTGTCCGAATGCCCCGCTGTCCTGCCCACGCTGTACGAGGTCGGCAAGGACGAGATCGACCGGTCCGAGCAGGGCGTGGATCTCCGCGCCGTATTCGCCCCGCCGAAGCGCCAGGAGTGCTTGGTAACGGTGCGCCACCGGCCACAACCGAGCGATGAAATCGGCCCACACCGTGTCGGCCGCTCGGTCGGAGGAGTTGACCTCCGCGAGGACCGCGGAGATCTCGGTCACGGCCCGCTTCGTCAGGCTGCGCACGAGGTCGGCGCGGGTGGGGAAGTGGCCGTAGACCGTACGGCGAACCACGCCGGCTGCCGACGCGATGTCGGCCATGCTCGCGTCCGGGCTGCGCCCCAGCACCTCGAGCGCGATGTCCAGGATGCGGTTCCTGGTCGCAGTCATGGCGCGTGCGCGGGCGGACTCGGTCTGCACCTGCTGATGATTGCACAATAGTGCGCAACGGAATAGATTGCACACGAGTGTGCATTGCACATGACAGTGCAACGAAATCGCTGCACGGTGAGCCAGCAGTTCAGGAGAACAAGGCCATGACCGCAGCACCGTCCGCACCAGCACCGCTCATCCGCCCGTTCACCGTGGCGATCCCGGACTCGGAGATCAAGGATCTGAAGCAACGATTGGCCAGGACCCGCTGGCCGGATCGGGAGACCGTTCCCGACTGGTCCCAGGGAGTTCGGCTCGACGACGCGAAGGCGCTGATCAACCACTGGGAGCACGAATACGACTGGCGTCGCTTCGAATCCGAACTCAATCGGCTCCCACAGTTCCTGACCGAGATCGATGGACTCGACATTCACTTCATCCACGTCAGGTTCGAGAATCCGCACGCGATGCCGCTCATCCTCACCCACGGATGGCCGGGCTCGATCGTCGAATTCCTGAAGCTGATCGGCCCACTCACCGACCCGGTGGCGTTCGGCGGCACGGTCGAGGACTCGTTCGACGTCGTCGTCCCGTCGCTGCCCGGATTCGGCTTCTCCGAGAAACCGACCGGGAGCGGATGGACCGTTGCGCGCATCGCGGCCGCCTGGGCGGAGCTGATGACGCGGCTCGGCTATGAGAAGTGGGCCGCTCACGGCGGTGACTGGGGTTCGGTCGTGACGACCGCACTGGGAGGCATGCAGCCGGAGGGCCTGCTCGGCATACATCTGAACAGCCAGTACGCGTTCCCCGCACAGCTACCTGCACGCCTGTCGCCGGAGGAGCGCGACGCCGTCGACACCCTCGATCTCTATACCGGCGAGCTCGGCGGATCGAACCACTTGCAGGCCACGAAGCCGCAGACCGTCGGAGTCGCCCTGGCGGACTCGCCGGCGGGGCAGGCGGCGTGGATCTACGAGAAGTTCCAGTCCAAGACGGACAACGACGGACGGGCCGAGGACGCCCTCGACACCGACGACATGCTCGACGCGATCTCGCTCTACTGGTTCACCAACAGCGCGGCGTCATCCGCCCGCATCTATTGGGAGAACTACACCGGTTCGCTGGCCGGACCGAAGCTCACGCTGCCGGTCGCGGTCACCGTGTTCCCCCGCGACATTCCCCGCCTGCCACGCAGTTGGATCGAAGACGCCTACAGCAACCTGATCCACTACGGCGAGGCCGGCAAGGGCGGCCATTTCGCCGCGCTCGAGCAGCCCGCCATCCTGGTCGACGAACTGCGCACGGGACTGCGAAGCCTGCGCCCGTGAGCACGGAGCGTCGGCGCCGACAGTCGGCACCGCTATTCCGCACCGCTATTCCGCACCGCAGGTGCACCGGACCGGACGGCGTGACTCGAGGTCACCGTCGTCGACGAGGGCGTGGACGACGCCGCCGTGGCCGAAGGCCAACACCGGGTGCCGGCCGGTGGCGTGCAGCTGGGCCGCCATCGCGGTCTGTGCCGAGACGTCGACCACGTGCCCGATGCGGAACAACGAGGTGGTCTCGGCCACGACTGGGTCCTCGCCCGCGCGCAACACGAGGCGGACCTGAGGGGCGACCGCCAGGGCGGTGATCGCAATGGCGATGTTGTCCAGCTCGTCCGAGCCCAGCGCCGCCAGGGCCAGGGCGTGCTCGACGCGCACCCGGGCGAGGGTCGCGCGGTCCTCGGCGTGGCCGATCAGGACGGGCACTCCGGCGTTGCGTGCCAGCCGCAGGTTCTCCGCGGCCGGGTCACGTTCGATGGCGACCACCGGCACCCCGAGTCGCTGCAACGACAGGCACGCCCGCAGGCCCACCTGCCCCAGGCCGGCGATCACGACGTGGTTGCGCCGCGGTATGGCGAGCTTGCCGAACACACCCACCGAGCGCGCGGACATCAGCCAGTCGACAAGCCCGGCGACGAACGTTCCGGTGAGTACGAGGGTGATCAGCATGAAGATCGAACTGACGACGAGGTACCAGGAGTCGCCGGCACCGGTGTGGGCATCCGCCGGGCCGACCGCCGCGATCGTGCGCGCCGACTCGTAGAGCGAGGACACCACCGGCTCGTGCAACACCACGGTGGTGAGGATCCAGTCGGTGAGCAGGATCAGCGCCAGCCCGATCAGCCCGGTCAGCATCAGCGCGGGCGACCCGCCATACCAGCGCGGGATCAGTCGCTCGGCGCCCGCGTGCCACCGGCGATGGGTCGGATGCCAGGGCTCCTCGGTCACCCCACCGGTCGGCTCAACCTGACGCACCAGTCGCGGGCCGGCGCCGGTCTCGCGCAGCGCCAGTGCGTCGTCGTCGAGCAGGGCACCCAGGATGGAGGGCACCGCGATGTCGGCCGGTGAGGTCGCCACGCAGTTGGGCACCACGCGCACCAGTTGCCGGGCGACCGTGGCGTCGAAGATCGTCGTCACGATCCGCACCCCGGGCTGGGTGTGCGCGGCCAGCAGCGCATAGCGCAGGGCCTGCACATCGGAATGCATGATGATGACGACCGCGTCGGCCGGCTCATCGAGCGCCGCCACCACCTCGCGGCCCTGCGGTGCGAGCAGGTGGCGCACCTCGGCGCCCGTCTCCCGCAGCAATGTGCAGGTGAGACGGGTGGCCTCGAGTTCACCGACGACCAGGACGCGACCGGCCGAATGCGCGGACATGCTGAAAGGTTAGAGGGGTGCCGGCGCGATCAGGTCCGCACAGCCGAAGTGCTACGCCCGGGCCGCCACCCGTACCGCCTGGCCGGCGAACGACACGACGTCGCCGGGCCGGACCTGCCGCCCGCGACGGGTCTCGACCTCGCCGTTGACGGTGACCTCACCGGAGTTGATGACCTCGCGGGCCATCGCGCCGTCGTCGACGAGACTCGCCAGTTTCAGCAGTTGCCCGAGACGGATGCTGTCGTCGCGGATCTCGATGTCGACGGCGTCGGTGGTCATGGTCGGCCAGGCTAGCTGCTGTCGTTATACACGGACGGGGTGGCCGCCACTGGCGACCACCCCGTCCTTCGGTGTTTCCCGGACCGTTACCGGCGCGGGCTGGGCTTGGGCACCACGTGGCCCGGCCGGACGGTGCGCGGCTGCGCCGGAGCGACGTGCCGGACCGCGGCCTTGGACTGCGAGCTCGCCGTCGTCGTCCCGTCGAACCCGATCGCGAAGACGTGCGCGTCACCACCACTGGCCAACGGCAGCGTGATGCTCGCGACCGTCTTGCCCGCGGTCAGCGGGGCCGAGACGCTGAAGACGAACGTCTTCACGTCGTCCTGGTTGTTGCCGCCGGCATTGCGGTATGCCGTGCTGATCGCCGTGACGTTGCCGGGCACCGGGGTGCCGCCCCCGCCACCCAGCGTCCAGTCGCTGAACATCGCGTCGAACGTCGACGTGCTGCCGTCGGTGTAGTGGACGACCACCGTGCCACCGGCTCCCGACGACCCGGCGTTGGTCGCCGAACCGAGCAGGCCGATGCGAGTCGCGCTGGAGGGCACCTGCAACGGGATCGTCTGGCCGGCCTCCTCGATGTTGTCGAGGGTCGCGACCGGGACGTTCGGCCAGGTGTAGTCGACGCCGTCGGCCGTCACGGTCGAGCCGGGAGTGACCCCGTCCGCAGCCAGCGCCTGGGCCGAATAGCTCCACCCGCCACCGTCATACGTCGCGGCATTGGTGTTGCTGTCATCCGTGATGCCGGCGTTCGTGTAGAACGGCCACACCTCACCGGGTTTCGCGACCGCGACATCGATCGAGGACGACGGTAGTGCGCCGCCACCCGAGAGTGCGAAGTCGAGGCCGACGGAGTAGTGACCCTCGGCGCTCGCCGAGGCGGTGATCTTCACCGGAGCCGTCGCCGTGGCGCCGGCCTTGACCTTGACCGAACCCTGGGCCGGACTCACGGTGAGGCCGTTCATCGGGTGGGCGGACCAGTCGATCGTCTGTGTCGAGCCGCTGACGTTGGTCACCGTGACGTTCGCGGTGGTCGAATTCCCAGGCTGCACAATGGCGCTCGCCGGTGTGACCGACGCGAAGACCGGTGTCTGGCCGGTCCCGTCGGACGGGGGAGCGCTCTTCGCGGCCGCACCCCACGACTTGTCGGGCGTCGTGCCGAGGTCGAACGCGAGCGTCGTACCCTGCCCGAAGGTGCTGTATGTCGTCCACGGCTTGTCCCATGTGCCGCCGTTCAGCTTCAGGCCCTGAACGTATGGCGCGTCCGACGCGGCATTGGGTGCCGTGATCGTCGTGGTCCTGCCGTTCGCCAGGTGCACCACCGTGATCGGGAAGACCGGGCTGCCCAGGGCCAGCGTGTCGGTCCCCGGGGTCTCCGGGTACATGCCGAGGTTCGACCAGACGTACCAGGAGCTCATCGCACCCAGGTCGTCATTGCCGAACTGGCCGACGGGAGCGTTGAAGTACAGCTTCTGCTGTGCCTCCCTCACGACCTGCTGGGTCTTCCACGGCTGGCCGATGTAGTCGTACTCCCACGGGATCTCGATGCTCGGCTCGTTCGACAGGTCGGCGTTGGTGCCGCTCGGATGGTCGATCGAGGTGAACAGGCTGTCGAGGTACTTCCCGTATGCCGCGTTGCCGCCCTTCGCCGTCGCCAGCGTCTTGATGTTGAACGGCACCATCGGGGTGTACTGCGCGGACGTGCCCTCGACCATGCCGGTGCCGGTGGCGGGGGTGAAGCCGGGCACCCACTGGCCGTTGGCGAGCTTGGCCTGGACGTAGCCGGTGCCCGAGTTGAACGTGTTCTGCCAGTCCTGCGCTCGGGTCGCGAATTTCGTGTAAACACTGCTGTTTCCGAGCGAACGGGCGAACGACGCGATCGCGTAGTCGGCCGAGTCGTACTCCAGCTGCGTCGACACCGGACCGTAGAAGTTGCAGCACGCGTAGCTGGCGTCATACGGCAGGTAGCCGTAGACGTCACGGGTGTGCTGACCGGGTCGGGTGTTGTTCGGCTGGGTGGCCTCGTCGACCATGGCGTTCAGCGCGTGCTGGACGTCGAAGTCACGCGCGCCGAACGCGTAGGCGTCGGCGATGATCGGGTCGGCGGGATCGCCCACCATCACATAGCTTTCGCCGTTGTTGAGCGCCCATTTCGGCATCATCCCGGTCTGGTCGTAGTCGTTCAGCATCGAGGTGATCGAGTCGCTCGTCTCATGCGGCGCGACCATCGCGGCGAGCTGCACCTGGCTGCGGTAGATGTCCCAGCCCGAGTAGTTCGCGTACTGCTCGTGGCCGGCCGCGGCCTGGTGGACCTTGTCGTCATACCCCATGTACTGGCCGTTGTCGTCGCTGAAGACGTTCGGGTGCAACAGCGAGTGGTAGAGCGCGGTGTAGAACTGCGTCTGCTGGGTGTGGGTGCCGCCGCCGATCTCGATCTTGCCGAGCAGCTTGTTCCACGCGGCGCTCGCGCTGCTGCGGACACCGTCGAAGTCCCACTTCGGGATCTCGGCGGTCAGGTTGCCCGCCGCGTTCGCGGCGTTCGTGTAGGAGATGCCCACCTTGGCGAGCACCGGTGCACCGGCCGTCGTGTCGAAGGTGAGGACCTCGCCCGCGGGTCCGCCGCCGCCCGCGGTGCCGTAGCTCTTGGCGGTGAACGGCTGGTTGAATTTCAGGTCGAAGTGCAGTGTGTAGTCGTGCTCCAGGCTGCTGCTCTGACCGCAGAAGTGTCCGGAGGTGACCGACCCGGTGAGTTCGTCGTTGCCGACCACGGTGGCACTGGTGCCGTCGACCTGGCTGGCGCCGCCGTTCAGCTTGACGACGAGGTTGGCCGCCGTCGACTTCGGGAAGGTGAACTTCCCGATCGCGGCGCGCTGGGTCGACGTGAGTGCCGTTGTGACAGAGTCGGATCCGCTGCCACTGGTGACCTGGTAGAAGCCGGCCGTCGCCTGCTCTCCGTCGTGTGTGTATGGCGTGGTGGCGCCGCCCGGGTCGGCGCCGACGTCGCCGACGATCGGCAGGATCGGGACGTCGCCGCTCGCGCCGCAGCCGGGGCCCGAGATGTGGGTCAGGCTGAAGCCGCGCAGCTTGGTGTCGTTGTATTCGTAGCCGCCGCCCGCGGGGCGGTCGGGTGAGGTGTCCGGGCTCCACTGCGTCATACCGAACGGCACGGCGGGGCCGGGGAAGGTGTCGACGGCACCCGAGGTGCCGACGATGGTGTTGACCAGGGACGCCGGATCGCTCACCAGGGTGGGCGCGGCGTCGGCGGTCGGCACGATGATCAGAGCGGCGGCCGAGGCGAGTGCCGCCGACCCGATCGCGGCGCCGGCGCTGCGCGCCAGGCGTCGGGACCGTAACGAGGGAATCTTCACGCTGTGCTCCTTGACTCCGTGGACGTCGTCTGCGTTAGACAACGTTGTCAAGCTAGTCCCGGGAAGGAGGGCGTGGTGTTTAACGAGTCGGTGAAATTTTCCTGCGCAGCCGGGCGTCGTGTATACAGTCCTGGGCGAGGAAGGGGCGACAACGTTGCCAGCAGATGCTGCACTGGAGGGTCGGCGGCCGACGATGCGGGACGTCGCGTCCCGGGCCGGCGTCAGCCTGAAGACCGTGTCGAGGGTACTGAACGGCGAGTCGGGCGTGCACGTCGAGACTGCGGAGCGGGTCCGCGTCGCAGCCCGTGAACTGCGCTTCGTGCGCAACGAGTCCGCCGCGACCCTGAAGCGCTCGGGACAGCGGTCCCGCAGCATCGGCCTGGTCCTGGAGAACGTCGCGAACCCCTATTGGTCCGCGCTCGCCAAGGCGGTCGAGGATGTCGCCCGTGAACGCGGATACCTTTTGACCACAGGCAGTTCCGGCGACGACCCGGCCGTCGAGCGCGAGCTCCTCGACGAGCTGTGCAACCGGCGCGTGGGAGGTCTGTTGATCGTCCCGAGCGGTGCCGAGCTGGGCTATCTCGCCGACGAGATCGACCACGGCACCGTGGTCGTGAGTATGGATCGACCCGCGGCCGGCGTGCAGGTCGACACCGTGTTGCTCGCCAACGCCGCCGGCGTCCGCGACGGCATCGCCCACCTCGTCGGTGCCGGGCACCGCAGGATCGCATTCGTGGGGGACACCGTGCGCTACACCGGGTCGCAGCGCCTCGCCGGCTATCGCGAGGCACTCGGTGCGGCGGGTCTGCCGCTCGACCGCAAACTCGTGCGACGCGCCCACGACGCGGAGCATGCACGGGAGGCGGCACGCGAGTTGCTGGCGCTGGACGAGCCCCCGACGGCGATCTTCGCCGGCAACAACCTGCTGACCCGCGGCGTCCTCGAGGCGCTCGGTCGTCGCCGGCACGAGATCGCGGTCGTGGGGTTCGACGACTTCGCCTTCGCCGAGCTGATGGATCCGCCGGTCACGGTGGTCGGCCAGGACGCCGCCGAGCTCGGCCGCAGCGGGGCACGGCAGTTGTTCCGCCGGCTCGACGGTGAGTCCGGTCCGGTCCAGGAGATCGTGCTCGCCACCACGCTCGTCGCGCGCGGCTCCGGGGAGATCAGTCCGTGCGCCGCCGGGCGCCCATTGACGTCTTAAGCGGCCGCTGACGGCCGAAACAGCCATTGACGCAGCAGCAGGAGCGTCAATCGCTGTTTCGAGCGTCACTCGTGGGGCTCGTGGGTGTGGCAAAAGTGCCAGACTTTGCCGCATGACGACCATTGCATCTCGCGACCTTCGCAACCACACAGCTGCCGTATTGCGTCAGGTGGCGGACGGCGTGGACGTCACCGTCACGGTCCACGGCGAGCCAGTTGCGCTCATCACGCAGCCGCGACACCGGAGGCGGGCCGGAATACCCAAGGCCGAACTCTTGGCACTGCTGGACCGCCAGCAGCCGGAAGACACTCTCGCCGACGACAACGCCTGGATCTCCGATGGCTCGACGGAAGACCTGGGACCGCTTCGGTGACCGAAGGCCCGGCGGCCGCCAGCATCTGGATGTCCGCCCGCGCCATCAGACCACCGTGTTCAGCGGGGCACGGTGTCGCCCGGGAAACTGAGGCACGCGAAGACCTCGTAGGTCATCATGCCGGCCTGCACGCATGGGTCCTCGGCCATGATCTCCTCGGCCCGCTCGGTCTCCACCGTCATGACGGCGACGCCGGCGAGGGTCTCGGAAAGGACCGGGCACAGGATCGCGATCACGCCGTCCGCGCGAAGACCGACCATGCGTCGCTGGTGCTCGAGCTCGATCGCGTCCGCGCCGTCGCGATGACGGTCGGCGGTCCAGCGAAGCTGCACGAGGCTGAAGGGTTTGGCGGAGACCGCCACCTGCTGGATCTGCTCGTCGGTCACGTTCGCGTTCATGGTCGTCACATGCCGATCTGCTCGTGGTCGACCTCGATCAGGCCGACGACTCGTTCGACATCGCGACCATACGGACCGCCGGTGTATTTGGTGGCGATCGCGTCCACCTCCTGCCAGCCCCGCTCGCCGTCCAGCCACTGGACGACCCGACCGCGAATCGTCACCGGCGAGAAGGGGTCGTCCGGCGGGGTGAGCGAGATGGCGACCCTGGGGTCGCGGCGCAGGTTGCGTGCCTTGCGGGAGTCGGGACCGGTCATGATCGCGACGCGGTCGCCGATGGTGCCGATCCAGACGGGGACCGAGTGCGGTGCACCGTCGGGCAGCGTCGTCGCCAGGTGGGCGATCGGCGTGCCGTCGAGTATGGCGCGAAGGTCGTTCGTGAACATCGTTGCAATCCTTAGTGATCGACTCGGTAATGGAGGTGCGTGACACCGGCCCCGAGGACGGTGTCGATGAGCGTGAGCGGGATGTGGGTGGAGAGCTCGCGGAAGAACGGCCGGCCGCCGCCGAGCAGGACCGGCACCTGATGCAGGATCAGCTCGTCGACCAGCCCGGCCTCGATCGCCGCGGTGACGGTGACGCCGCCCTGCATGCCGACATCCTTGCCGTTGGCGAGCTCCTTGCCTCGTGCGATGGCTTCCTCGATCGAGCTCGCGAAGACCTGCCGCTGCGAATCGGCATACGCCGCAGGTTGTTTGCGGTGACTGAGGACGACCATCGGTGCCGTGGGGTGCGGGCTGCCGCCGTCGAAACCTTCGCAGTCGTCGTAGGTCGTGCGTCCCGTGACGACTGCACCCACGCGATCGACGAGTTGCTGGTAGGTGGCGGCGTTGCCGGGGTCGCCATACCAATCGAAAAGCACTCCGCCATCGCCGAGGCCGTGGCCCGGGCGCGGATTCCTGCCCGTGATGTAGCCGTCGGTCGAGACCGCCAGGGCGGCGAGGACCTTGCTCATGACGTTCCTTTCGAAGTTCCCTGAAGAGACTATTTGACCGTAGCGCATTTAGTTTCTTAAGGGAACCCTTGGTGCTAGATTGGCTTCATGCAGCGCACACAGTTCGGTGAGATGGCATGCTCGATCGCCCGCACGTGGGACGTGATCGGTGAGCCCTGGTCCGCCCTGATCGTGCGCGACGTGTGGGTCGGCATCCGCCGTTTCGATCAGTTGCAGGCGGACCTTGGCGTCTCCCGGAAGGTCCTCACCGAACGACTGAACCACCTCGTGGCCAGTGAGGTCCTCGAGCGACGCCCGTATGGCGGCGGGGCCCGCTTCGAGTACCACCTCAGCGAGAAGGGCACGGAGTTGCTCGACGTGCTCATGGCCATGGTGCGGTGGGGCGATCACTGGCTGGCCGGAGAGGCGGGGCCGCCGGTGCTCTACCGGCACCGCGTGTGCGGCCAGATCGCCGAGGTCGACCCCCGCTGCAGCAACTGCGGCGGGCCGATGCACGCGGACGACGTCGAGGTGCTGCCCGGTCCCGGAGCGGCGCGCTGACACGGGGCAACAGCTGCGTCAGCTGGTGATGACCCGGTCGTCGATCAGCCGCTCGTTGACCGCGCGGCCGTCGGGGTCGAAACGCCCGTGCTGGAAGTCCTTGGCGAATTCCAGGTCGAGCCGGTCGCGGCCGTGCCGGTTCTTCTCGAGCGTCACGACGCTCCACGCGTGGAACCGCTCGGCGTTGCCGAGGTCGTAGACGAGGTGCTCGCGCGAGACGATGTCGGCCTTGTCGCTGATGATCAGCACGACGTCCGCCTCATAGGCGAGCGACGACGAACCCCGCAGGTCGTGCGCGCGCATCCGCCGTCCGGCGCCCAGGCTCTCACCCTCGGCCGCGGCGATCGCGACGACCGGCGCGCCCAGGTCGAGAGCGGTGTCCTTGAGTCGCTCCGTCACGGCGGCGACGCGCTGCAGGTCGTCATACCCGGCGTTGAGGGGGACCTTCTGCAGGTAGTCCACCACGATCATCGGCGGCTGCCCCTGCAACTCCGCCAGCTCGTGGCTGATCCGCTGGATCTCCGCCAAAGTCGTTGTCGCGCCTGAGGATTCGTGGATCGACAGTCGATCGCCGTATGACGTCAGGGCGGCCAGCGCCTCGGGGCCGCCCGGCAGGCCGCTCAGCAACTCGGCGAGCGGCGCCCCGTCATACGCCGTCTCGAAGGCCCGCCGCACCGTGGTGACCGGCACTCCGTCGAGCGTGGCGGTGGCGGCTTCGAGGGAGATCAGGCGCTCGAGGAGGGTGTGGCCCTCGTGCTCGTAGGAGAACACGACGGCCGTCCCGCCGGAGGCGATCACGTTGCGCGCCAGCTGCATCGCGAGCGTCGTCTTGCCCTGGCCGTGCGGGCCGCCGATCAGCGCGAGCTCGCCCGAGCGGATGCCCCCGGTGAGGGCCTGGTCCAGCGCGCGAAATCCGGTCGGCCACACGCGGGCACCGGCCGGCACGCCACGACGCAGGGTTGCGTCGGTCTCGGCGATCAGCTCGCCCAGCGAGGTGAGCCGTTCGGCATCCCTCGGGCCGTAGTGCGACATCTCCGTAGTGCAGCACATCGCCCGGCCGGCCGCCCACTGATTGCAGATTGAACGGCCATCCGGAATCACGCCGCGTCGTGGAAGACCAGTGCGAGAGTATGCCGCTTCCCGGATCGTATGGCGGAGACGCCGTGCCGGACCGGAGCCGCGGACCAACCCCGGGCGGACCGCACCGGCCGGTCCCGGGTGGTGAAGACGTACACGTGTCCGTGCGGCAACAGCGTTGCGGTTCCACGTGATTGGGCCCGCGGCCGTTGCTCGACCAGCAGGAACTCCCCACCCGTGTGATCGACGCCGGGCGAGTTGAGGTTGATGACGACCTGCAGGGGGAAGACCAGGTCGCCATACAGGTCACGATGCAGGGCGTTCCAGTCACCGGCGGCATACCGCAGCAGGATCGCCGTCGACTTGGTCTGGCCGGCGTCGTGGCACAGCTGCAGCCACTCGTCGAGCGTGTCCGGCCACGGGGTCGGGCGGCCGAGCCGGGTCCACCAGTCCCGGGCGATCGGCAGTAGGCGCGGGTAGAGTGCGTGCTTCAGCTCTTCGATCGGCTCGGGGTATGGCGCTGCGAAATAACGATATTCGCCGGATCCGAAGCGGTGCCGCGCCATGTCGACCGTGGAGCGGAAGAGCTCGCCCGCGTCATACAGTTCACGGATCGCGGCCGTCTCGTCCGGCGTCAGCAGCTGGGGGAGCAGCGCTCCACCGAAGGCGTCCAGCTCGGCGCCGACCTGCGTCCAGTCCGCCTGCTCGACGCGGGCGCGCCACCGGTCGGCCATCAGAAGAGCCGGCCGGCGGTGCGGGCGTCGGCCTCGTCCAGTGCGAGCAGTGCGCGCTTGCGGCGCAGCCCACCGGCATACCCGGTCAGGGCGCCGTTCGCACCGACGACCCGGTGGCACGGGATGAGGATCGCGAGCGGGTTGGCGCCGACCGCCTGGCCGACCTGCCAGGCCAGCGACCGGTCGCCGAGCTCGGTGGCGATCGCGCCGTAGGTCGTGGTGCTGCCACGAGGGATCGCGGCCACGATCGACCACACCCGCTGCTGGAACTCGTCGCCGACCGGCGCCAGCGGCAGGTCGAATTCGACGCGTCGACCGGCCAGGTAGCCGGTCAGTTGGCCGGCCGCCTCGGTCAGCAACGGGTCCTCGGCGGCCGGTATCCGCGGGCCGAGCGCGGAGGTGTCGGGGCGGCGGACGTGGTGGCGGAAATACAGTCCGGTGATCGAGTCGTCGGTCGCGACCAGCGTGATCGGGTCCAGGTCGGTGTCCACCGTCGTATGGCGGGTGCGCATCGCAGTCTCCTTCGTCGTCTCACCGGGTAGACGCTGCGGAGCGGGCAAACGTGAGGTCGGCTTCGAGGGCTACAGCTCAGAAGCGTTGGACACTTCGCGCGGTGGAGCGCGCGAAGTGTCCAACGGAGATGTCAATCCCGGACGAAGGGTAAGCGTTCTGGTCGCTTGATTCAGCTGCCGGTCTGATTCTTGCGAGCCGCCTCTCGCTCGGCCATGAGCCGCTGGCGAGCCAGCTTCTCGTCGACCTCGTGAGCGCCACGCGACGCCCTGCGGGCCTCCCGCTCGGCCTTGGCTCGATCCCTGCCGGCGCGAGAGGCTTCGAGCTTGGCTCGGGACGCGGCCAGCTTGTCCGCGCCGCTGGGCTTGGCCGGCTCGACATAGCCGGGCATTCCTTTCCTCGGCTTGTACGGACCGCCGCCGCGTTTCAAGTTCTCCCCACAGCCTCGGCACTTGAGCCGCTTCGGGGCGGCAGCGGCAGCCAATGCACCGCCCACACCGAGCGTCAGCACACCGAGACCTGCGGCCCCCAACTTCGCCTTGCCGGTGCGCTTGTCGGAGAAATCAGCGCCCCCACAGACGGGGCAACGGACCCGTCCGTCCTGGTCAACCTGTGTCTCTTTCATGATGTCCCTCCCTCTCGTGCCCAGAGACTAGAACTGAACATCTGCGCACGAGAGGGAATTGCGAAAACGCTTTACGGCATCACCAATCAGGCCGTGCGAGCGTCTTTCACGCGCTGCGCCACACTCTCGGCCGACTCTCCGGACCGGAGCCGCCAGAGCGCGTCCCGGCCATCCGACGGGTACATCGGGTACATCAACTGACCGCAGCTTCTCCTGGATCGGCCGCCGTGGTCCGCCTCGCGGTGACGGTGACACCGTCGAACAGCGAACGGACGCTGCTCTGGTGGTCCGGCGGTGCGAGGACGGTGACCAGGTCGCCGGCTTCCAGGCGCACCGCACCGAGGCCGAGCAGCATCGTGTCGGCGCGCCGGACCGACACGACGATGACCCCCGGAGGCATGACCTGCTCGTCGAGGCGCCGGCCCACGAGTGGGGAGCGCGGCCCTACCCGCACGTCCTGGATGCCGGCACTGGACGCCACCCGCGACATCTTGCGGGCGTCCGAGCGGAGCGCTCGATGGTAGGCGCGGACGATATCGCTGAAGGCGACGATGCCGCGGACGTGGCGCTGGTCGTCGAGGACGGTGAGCCAGTGCACGGTCGCCGGCAATGCGTCGATCGCCTCGTCCAGGGTGGCCGACAGGTCCGCGGACGGTGCCGTGGCGTCGACCGTATTCCGCAGCGAGCCGCGCGGGTCCTTGCCGGCCGCCTCGCGCAGTTCGGGGAGGGTGACGGTGCCCAGGAAGCGCTGCTGGGCGTCGACGACGGGGGCACCCGGAATCCCTTCCGCGGCAAGCAGATCCGCTGCTTCGGACAGGCGGTCGTCCTCGTGCAGCACCAGCCGGGGAACGGCCAGCGCGTCCGCCACCGACACCCGACCGAGCAGCGGCAGCCCCTGCTTGAGCCGCGCCGCGACAGCCTCGTCGCGGTTGGCCAATTGCGACCGGTAGATCGTCTTGTCGAAGTGGCGCACGATCAGGTAGGCGAGCCCGACCGCGACCATCGCCGGCGCCAGGATGGTGAGGTTCCCGGTCATCTCCGCGACCATCAGCATGATCGCCAGCGGCGCGCGTGCGATGCTGCCGAAGCACGCCATCATGCCGACGATCACGAACGGCGCGGGACTGTGCGGCACGCCGGGTGCGAAGGTCTCCAGCACCCGCCATACGGCAGCACCGGTGAATGCGCCGATCACCATGCCGGGGCCGAAAATGCCTCCAGATCCTCCGGATCCGATGGACAGCGCCGTGGAGGCGATGCGCGCGAAGGGCAGCAGCAGGATGATCCACAGCGGTATGCCGAGCAGGCCGTCCCGGGTGAGGGATATCTGCACCCACCCGTAGCCGGTGCCCAGCACCTGCGGGATCGCCAGCGCGATCAGGCCGACCATCAGGCCACCGACGGCGGGCTTGACGATGGTGTTGCCGGGCAGTCGCTTCACCACCCCGGCGACGCCGTAAAACGTTGTGCTGTAAGCAAGTCCGACCAGGCCGGCCACGATCCCGATCACGGCGAACCAGGCCAGCTGGACGGGCTGGTCGAAGTGGTAACCGGACGCGGCATACCCGAACATCGGCGAGAAGCCCTCGGCGAACCCGAAGACGGTGTAGGCGACGATCGACGTGACCAGGCCGGGGACGAGTGCCTCGACCTCGAAGTCGTCCTTGTAGACGATGTCGGCCGCAAGGACCGCCCCACCCAGTGGTGCACCGAAGATGGCACCGATGCCCGACCCGATCCCGATCGAGACGGCGATCCGGCCGTCCTCGGCGGTCAGGTCCAGCGTGCGCGCGAGCAACGACCCGAAACCCGCCGAGATCTGCGCCGTCGGCCCTTCGCGACCGCCCGATCCACCGGCTCCGATGGTCAGCGCGGAGGTGACCAGTTTGACGACCACGGCACGGGCCCGGATCATCCGCGGGTTGCGGTGCACCGCATCGATCGCTGCGTCCGTGCCGTGCCCCTCGGCCTCGGGGGCGAGCTTGGTCACCAGCAGTCCGGACAGCAGGCCGCCGAGCGCCACCACCAGTGGGATGGCCCACCATCGGGTGAAGTGGCCCGACCCGTGCGCCCCGCCCTCGGCCGCCGGCGCGGGCACCACGTAACCGCCGATGCCCTCCAGCAGGAAGTGCCCGGCCGCCTGCAGGGCCAGGTAGAACACGATGGCGCCGAGACCCGCGATGACACCGATGACCGCGCCCAGCACCACCCACTTCTGCAGGTAGCTGGCGCGGCGCACCCAGCCCCCGGCGGTGGCGCCGACCGAACGCAGTTGAGTCTGAACGATCGTCATCGGGCGCGGCTCCCCGCCTCGGGCGTGGAGTGCAGCCGACGCGACGCGCGGGTGCGATCGCTGCTGTGCGCGGCCTGCACCAGAGCGCCGAGGGACGTCGCGAGCTCGGCCTGCTGCTGCGGGGAGATGCTCTTCAGCAGCCGATTGATCTCCCGCTTGCGCTGGCGCGTGCTCTGCGCGATCAACTGGCGTCCTTCCGGCCGCAGCGTCAACGTCATCTGGCGACGGTTCCCGGCATCGACCGTGCGGTCCACGAGTTCTTTGGTCACCAGGCGGTCGCACATCCGGGTCGCGGTCGAGGGCACCACACCCAATGCGTCGGCGAGCTGCGCAACAGTCATCGACCGATGTATGTCGATCAGCACCAACGCACGGAACTGCGGCAGTGTCACCTCCGGCTCGAGCCCTGCGAGCGCGCTCGCCGCGACCGCCACGAAAACCCGGTTCGCTGCCAGGACCGCGTCCACGACGTCGGCCTGCCCGGCGAGCATGCTGGCGGCATCGTCGTCCGCCAGCTCCGCATCGATCGACTCGGAGACGGTTGCTGGGTCATCGGTCATGGCGGACAGCATAGAGCAACTGTTGCAGGATGCATGAATCCAAGGAGTTCAGCAACGGCTCAGGCGCATGTGAGACCGTTGCTCAATGCATCGATTGCACACGGCATTCATTGTGGCAGTGGCCGTCCTGGGGCTGGCGGGATGTTCCTCCCAGTCCGGCGACGGCGCGCGCACACCGAGTGCATCCGCGGCATCGTCACTGAATCGCATTGGCACGCCGCTTGATTCGGCCATCCCACGGCACATCCGCAACCTGACCTTCACCGACAGCAATGGTCGAAAAGTGCGTCTCGACGACCTCGAGGGGCGCACCGTGGTGCTCTCGGACGTGATGACGTTGTGCCAGGAGACCTGCCCGATCGACACCGCCACCGTGGTCCAGACCGCCCGCGCCGAAGAACATCCCGCGCAGGGCAAGCCGCCGGTCTTCATCTCGCTGACCGTCGACCCGGCTCGCGACACCACGGCGCAGCTGACGGCATACCGCCGGCTCTTCACCGACCCACCCTCGAACTGGCAGGCGTGGACCGGTAGTTCGAAGAACGTCAACGCACTCTGGGACTACTTCGGTGTATGGCGCAAGCGGGTCGCCGACGACCCCGGCCCCGCACCGCACAACTGGCGCACCGGAAAGCCCCTGACCTACGACATCCAGCACTCCGACGAGGTCTTCTTCATCGACGCCACCGGGCACGAGCGGTTCGTGCTCGAGGGTGCGCCCTATGCACCCGGCGGGACCGTCCCCAAGGCGCTCCGAGCGTTCATGAACAAGGAAGGCCACAAGAACCTTGCGTCCCCGCCGGCCACCGCGTGGACGAAGGCCCAGGCCGAGACCGTGCTCCGGTCACTGCGGTCGTGACACCTACCGCGCGGGCCGACTGAGGCGCTCGATGAGGGTCTGCCAGCTGTCCTCCAGGGAGCCGACGCGCTTGGCGGTGGGCGGCGGCGGAGTGTAGGACGCCAACAGCAGGGGACCCTCCAGGGCCAGCGCCAGTTGTATGGCGAGGTTGTCGACGTCCGCGATCCCCAGGTCCGCCTGCACGAGCAGCATCCGGACATGCACCTGGGTGAATTCGACGCCGGGTGCGGCGATCCGACCGCCCGGCTCCACCGTGGCGCGCATGACCTCGAGGTGGTCCATCAGGAAGGTGCTGCGCGCGCGGCCGTACTCGATCAGCCGCTGCACGGGGTCCGCGCCGGGTCCCAGCGGTGGCTCGCCCCGGATGACGTCGGTCTGGAACGCGGTCTCGTCGGCTTCGAGGAGTGCGCGGAAGATCCCGGCTCTGGTGCCGAACGCCCGGAAGACCGTTCCCTTGCCCAGGCCGGCGCACTCGGCGAGGCCGTCCATCGTGATTCCGGCCGTGCCTCGTTCGGCGAGAACATCCCGGGCAACGGCGATCAGGTGCTCCCGGTTGCGTGCCGCGTCCGCGCGCCGGGGGCGCGGACGGCCGAGCGGTACGACGGGAAGGCTCACGCTCCAACGCTACGCGGAATACTAACCGGGGTATCCCCCGTTTAGGAGGGACAAGGATCAAACATCTCACGAAAGAGAGCACAGCTCATGGGCAGCATCACCATCATCGGAACCGGCAACATGGCTCGCGCGATCGGCACGCTGGCGGTCGCCGGCGGTGACACCGTCGAGGTCATGGGCCGCGACCAGTCCAAGGCCGAAGCCCTGGCCACGGCGCTCGGTGGCAACACCACGGCGGGCAAGTGGGGCGCCGTCCCGACCGGCGACATCGTCGTCACGGCGCTGTTGTATGCCGGTGTCGTCCCGGTCGTCGCGGAGTATGGCGACGCCCTCGCGGGCAAGGTCATCGTCGACATCAGCAACCCCTTCAACGACACGTTGGACGGGCTCGCCCTCGGTGAGGACACCTCGGTCGCGCAGGAGGCCGCCAAGGTCGCACCGGCCGACGCCGGCGTCGTGAAGGCGTTCAACACCGTCTTCCGCAACGTGCTGGAGACCGGCCATCCGACCATCTTCCTCGCCGGCGACAGCGTCGAGGCGAAGGCGGGTGTGGCGGCCTTCATCCAGCGAATCGGGTTGCGCCCGTTGGATATCGGTAATCTGAAGATGGCGCATTGGCTCGAGGGAATGGGCCTGGTCACCGTGGCGCTCGCGGGCAACGGGGTGGGTCACTGGGACTTCGCCCTCGGCGTCGACGAGTTCACCGGCTGAACTCGTGCTGGCTGGCGCCGGTCAGCGCCGGTCGGCGCCCACGCCGGGCTCGAAAACAGCCAGCGAGAAGCGCACCGTGCCCCGGCCGACATTGGCGTAGCTGTGCTCGGTGTCCCCGCGGAAGGTGATGCCGTCGCCCGCCTTCAGGGCGACCCGCTGATCGCCGACCCCGATCTCCAGCGTGCCCTTGATGACCTGGGCGAGCTCCCGGGTGCCGTCGGCGTGGGGCTCGCTGACGTAGCGGTCACCTGCCGGCAGCGTCCAGTCCCACAGCTCGACCACGTCGGGTGGTTCGGTGCCGGCGACCAGCACCCCACGCCCGCCGGCCGGGCTGCTCCACAGCACGGGACCGTCGCCGGCGCGCACCACGCGCAGCGCGCTGGTGAGCTGCGGCGGCTCGACGAGCGCGGGCAATCCCACACCGAGCGCATCGGACAGTCGCAGCAGCGTCCCGACGCTGGCATTCACCGCACCCTGCTCGATGTTGACGAGCATCCGCCTGCTGACCGACGCGGCGGAGGCAAGCTGATCGAGAGTCCAGCGACGCTCCTGGCGTTCGTGCTTCACTCGCGCGCCGATGGCCGCAGCGAGTGCCGCAGATGCTTGATCCATGGGTGCATGATAATGCACTATTGAGGCAATCAGGATACGCTCTGGTCACGACATCGGGATCGCGATGTCCGCGCCACCCAGTGCTCCGACGACGGGAACCACCAAATGATGTGCTGCCAGTTCATCTTCAAGCCTGGCACCTACGACGACGACTTCCACCGCCTCGACGGGCAGATCGCGGACTACGCCCGCGCGCTGCCCGGGTTCGTGAAGACCGAGACGTGGACCGCACCGGAGGCCGGCCTGGTCAACGCCATCTACTACTTCCAGGACAAGGAGTCCGTCGCCGAGCTGGCTCGCTTTCCCCGACATCGGGAGGCCAAGGGCCAGGTCGAGCGCTGGTATGACGGCTACCGCATCGTCATCAGCGAAGTCACGGCCGGCTACGGCGACGACCGCCTGCCCGGCAATCCCCTCGAGACACATCGGACGACACCATGAACCAACCCGGCACCTGGCAGCGACCCGACAAACACGACCCGGGCACGCTGGACGACGCGACCTGGTTCGTCCACGGCGGCAATCGTGCCGACGACACGACCGGCGCGATCCGCACGCCCATCGTGATGGCGAACAGTTATCTGCTGCCGGAGGATCCGACCACCATCGACGACCCGGCATACAGCGGCCTGGTCTACACGCGCGAGCACGGCGCCAACCAGCTCGGCCTGGAACGCAAGCTCGCCGCCCTCGACCACGGGCAGGCGGCGGCCGTCTTCGGCACCGGTATGGCGGCGCTGCACGGCGCGTTCTTCACCCTGCTCGGCCCCGGCGACCACGCCATCGTCTCGAATGTCGTCTACATGCGCACCCAGGGCCTCTTCGAGGACCTGCTGCCGGCCAAGCTCGGCATCGACGTCGACTTCGTCGACATCACCGACCTGGACGCCGTGGTCACGGCGATGCGACCCAACACCCGGCTCGTCCACACCGAGGTCATCGCCAACCCCGACCTGCGGGTCGCCGACGTCGCCGCCCTGGCCGGCATCGCCCACGCCTCGGGTGCACAGCTCACGGTCGATTCGACCTTCACCCCGCCACCGCTGCTGCGACCGCTCGACCTCGGCGCGGACCTGGTCATCCACTCCCTCACGAAGTACTTCAACGGGCACGGTGATGCCATGGGCGGCGCAGTCATCGGCGGCACCGAGCTCATCGAGCAGATCCGCACCGGAACGTTGCACCACGTCGGCGGCGCCATCTCACCGTTCAACGCCTGGCTGATCATGCGCGGCAGCATCACGCTGCCGCTGCGCGTCCAGCGCCAATGCGACAACGCCCAGCAGCTCGCCCGATTCCTGCACGACGATCCCCGCGTCGCGTATGTCGCCTACCCGGGACTGGCCGACAGCCCGCACCACGCGATCGCGCAGCAGCAACTCCGTGGCGGGTATGGCGGGGTCGTCTCGTTCGCTCTTGCCGGCACCCACCAGGGCCGGGTCCGCTTCGTCAACGACCTACGCGTCATCACCTCCGCGGTGTCACTCGGTCACGACGAGACGCTCGTCGCCTACGAGCACTACCCGCCGGAGGTGGCCGCTGCTCTCGATCCGCACTTCCGCGAGCACGGACTGGTCCGGCTCGCCGTCGGCATCGAGTCGCCCGAGGACCTCATCCACGACTTGGACGCGGCACTGACCACGGCCTACGGGACCGCACGCTGACGGCATACCAGGGCGCTCGCCTTCGGCGCGGTCACTTGCCGCTGTAGACCGGGAACGCGCTGGAGTCGCCGTAGTCCTGGGCGCGCCCGCGCAGCGTGTCCATGTCGGCGTCGGAGATGTCGAAGTCGACCTCCGCGTTGGAGCGCAGGTGGTCTGTTTCGAGGAAAGCAGGCGCCTACCGTGGTGCAGGTGGACGACAACCGTGAACAGAGCCGGGTTTCCTGGTCACCCGCCGCGCCAAGCTGAGCCCGGCGCATGTCGGCCTGCCGAGCACCGGCCGTCGCCGGGTGCCGGGCCTACGGCGCGAGGAGGTCGCCGTACTCGCCGGCGTCAGCCCCGAGTGGTACACCCGGCTGGAGAAGGGCCACATCGACATCGTGGCGAGCAACGCCCTCGGTGCGGCGTTGTACTCCCCGGTGCTGGACAACCCGGCCAATCGTCGCAACATCGCGCGCTTCGACTTCCTCGATGCCCGGGCCGCCGACTACTACCCCGATCACGACGGAGCATTGTCGGTCGCCGTCGCGCTGCTGCGCACCGAAGCAGGCCGCAACGCGCGAGATCCGGCACTCACCGAACTCGTCGGGGAGCTCGCCACCCAGAGCGAGGCGTTCCGCACCCGGTGGGCTGCACACGACGTCCGAGCACACAAGGGCGGCGTGAAGACGTTCAACCATCCGCAGGTCGGGTACCTCGAATTGGCTTACGACTCCATGGAATTGGTGGCGGCGCCGGGCCTGGTGCTCACCGCCTACACCGCCGAGCCGGGCACCCGGTCGGCGGACAGCCTGAATCTTCTGGCCAGCCTGGCCGCGACCGAAACCGCTGACCCAGCAGGCCGGCGCATCCCGTCTTCCGAAGGAGACAACTGCTGGAACTGACCGAACTGAGCAAGACAGCCAAGAGCCCGGACACGCTCTTCACCGGCGACGTCTACATCAACCCGGTCAAGGCGAAGTCCGAGCCGTCCCGCTTGATCGCGAGCATCGTCCGGTTCACCCCGGGCGCACGCACCAACTGGCACTCGCACGCCCTCGGGCAGACCCTGCACTGCACCGACGGTGTGGGGGGCCTGGTGGTCTCGCGCGACGGC
This sequence comes from Flexivirga sp., assembly GCF_035551235.1. Taxonomy (GTDB): domain Bacteria; phylum Actinomycetota; class Actinomycetes; order Actinomycetales; family Dermatophilaceae; genus Flexivirga. The sequence continues at coordinate 139,451 of NZ_DASZNO010000030.1, forward strand.
ACCGTCATACGGCTGACACCCGGGGACACCGTGTGGACGCCACCGGGCGAGGAACACTGGCACGGCGCGGGGGTCGACTGCATGATGAGCCACCTGGCCATGCTGGAAGGTGTCGAGGACGGCGACGGCACGACGTGGCTCGAGCCCGTCACCGACGAGCAGTATGCCGCCGCGCAACCCGACTGACGCCGAAGCCAGACCGGCACGCGGCGGCGCCCGCTGCCTGCTCAGCCGGACAGCATCCCGCTCACCAGCGCCTGCCAGGTGACCGGACCGCACACCCCGTCGACAACGACCGACGGCACCTCGAGATGCACGGCCTGCTGGAAGGCGCGGACCGCGGCCTTCGTCTTGGGGCCGTATTGCCCGTCGACCGCCAGATAGGTTGCGGGGTTGCCGGACAGGTTGCGGAAGTTGATCTCGACCTGCACGCCCTTGACGGCCTCACCGTGGCTGCCCTGACTGACGGTGCGGATCACGTGCGACCAGGTGGCCGGCCCGACGATGCCGTCGACCGTGAGCCCGGCACTCTGCTGGAACTTCCGCACCGCGGCATCGGTCTTCGGGCCGAAGTCACCGTCCGCGGTGAGCGACGCCCCGCGACCGTTGAGCAGGTGTTGCAACGTCGGCACCGGGTGACCGTTCGCGCCCTTGCGCAGCACCGGCCACGGCAGCAGGTTGCTCGGTATGACGGTTGTCGGCTGGCGCACCCACGCCTCGGCGGTGATGTTGACCATCGACGGCTGGTCGATGATCCCGATCGAGTTCCAGGTGAACAACGCATAGCCGGGAGCTCCCGCATTGACTCCGCTGGGCACGCTCACGTGGAGTTGCCCGGCCAGCCAGCCGATGGTGCCGTAGCCGCTCAGCGAGACGCAGTGATCCTCGTTCGGGTCGGCGTGGAAGCCGGTGGCGAACCATCCGTTCGCACCACCAGTGCTGAGCCAGGCGTCGTCCAGCTGGTCCGCTGCGACCCCCAGCTTCACCGGGCCCTGTGCGATCGCGGCGTGCAGTGCGGACGGGTTGGTCCAGTCGACGGTGGCGTGCGTCCCGTCGTCATACACCTGGCCGCCCTGGCGGAAGCCGTCGTGCTGCATCCAGGTGAGGACGTCGGGCAGGTACGCGCCCTCCAGGACGTCGTGCCCGGTCGCCCAGCTGATCACCTCGGTGTCGGTGATGAAGATCTCCGGGTTGTGGCATGCCTTGGCGAACGCCTCCTCCGCGGTGACGCAGTCACCGTGAACATCGTTGCCCCACATGGAGATTCGGCTCGGGACTGTCAGGAACTGCATCGGCGCTGCGACCGGTGGTGCGAATGCGCGTGCCGCAGCGAGCACGTGGCGCGGGGTCGGTATGGCGCCGCGCATCCGCGCGGGTGTGGTGGTCTGATCGGACATCGGTGGGCTCCCGTTCGGTATGGCGCGCGAATGGCCCGTCCCGGTCCTGTCGGCGGGGGCGCGCGTTGCGTCATACGACGCACACCCGGGAGGAGTCGCCCGGGGCCGCGGTTGATACAGCCGAACCGCCACCGCCGTGACCAGATGACAGGTCGGCACGCGGTGGCGGTTCAGGAGCGGCCCGGTCAGAAGCCGTTCGTCGACCACTCGCTCGCTGCGAGGGCGGCCTGCCCGGCCGTGCTGGGGTGGAAGTAGTCGTCGGTGGACACGTCGCCGGTGGTGAAGGTGACGTTGAAGTTGGCGCCGCCGTCATACCGGCAGTTGGTGTACTGCGCGCAGACCTGGCCCAGCACTGTGTTGTAGTCGATCTCGCGCTGCCGGAACGCCGCTCGACGGTCCACGTCGGCCTGCGCGGTGGAGGTCGGGTTGAGCAGCAGCGCGTTGCACTCGTTGTAGGTCTGCCAGGCGTTCACGGCAGCGGGATCGTTGTGGAACAGGGTCCACAGTTGGTAGGCGTCCGGCAGCGAGGCGACCCGGACCTGGGTGTTCGGCGCCTGCGTGGCGAGTGTGTTCAGCGCCGCGGTGAACTGCGACTTGAAGTCGGACACGCTGGTCATCGCGCCGCTGGCGCCCCCACAGGCATCGTTGTTGCCCATCAGGATGGTGACCAGGCCGGCGTTGCGCAGCACGGCCGAGGAAGCCTGCCGCTGGAGATCGAACATCTTGTCGCCGCTGATCGCGTCGTTGAAGTTGTTCCCGTCGATGGCGGGGTTCAGGGAGCGCAGCCTGAGGTAGTAGCTGTTCACCGCGCTGTTGGTGCCGGTGGACCACGAGTTGGCCGGGCAGTCGGTCCAGGCGGACGGGCAGTCGGTGTTGAAGGCGCGGGTCATCGAGTCCCCGAGCGCATCCATCGAGTTCGGGTAGGACGTCGTCGTCATGGGCTTGGCCCTGCTGGTTGCCATGGCGCCGGTGGCGGCGGTGGCGGCGGTGGCCGAGGGCACAGCCGTGGCGGTGGTGCCGAGCGCGAGGAACGAGCCGGCGAGGGCCAGGCCGATGGACTTGAGGCGACTGGAACGCATGAAGTTCTCCTGGTGTGTGTCGGGCGCTCCTCGATGCTGGGGCATGATCACCCGCTTCCGACCTGGGAACCTCGCCCAGACATCGGACGATCCCGCTGTGACGGATCACAACGCGCGCAGCGAATCCTCGGTCCGGGCGATCCGGATCGCGGCGTCAGAGTGGCTGACGGCCCGGGAGGCGACCCGGAGGTGGGCGGCGTGGCGAAGGCGGTCGGTGGCGACTCGGGCCTCGCCGGGCGCGGTCAGCTCCGCCGCCTCGCGCGCGAAACGTTCCGGGTCCTGCGCCGCGAGCACGATCGCCTCGTCGACGTAGGCGAGGTGGTCGATATCGCGCGGCCGCGGTCTCGCGACCCGGGTCGGTCCGGCTCTCGGGCACAGCGCCTCCTGCCCGTACGCGCGTCCGGTCGTTCGTGTCCGGGTTCACCCGACACATGCCCCGGTCGGGACCGGCGTCGTGGAGTGGGCCGCGTCCTCGACGACCGGACGACTCTCGGCGAGGGTCAGTGCGTATCCGGTGGGTGCGCCGCGGGCGGACCTCGCGAAGACGGTGCCCACGACCCGTCCCGTCGACGACAGCAACGGCCCGCCGGAGTTGCCCGGTTCCACGCGCCCGGTGATCGCATACACCTCTCGCGCCGCGGCTGGTTGGCCGTAGATGTTCGTGCCCAGAGCGAGCAGGCGCGCGTTGATCCTGGCGCCGTCGAGCCGGTAGGGGCCGTTCTCGGGAAAGCCGGCGACCACCGCGGCGTCGCCGCGGGAGAGTTCGGCGCCCGTGGGGAGTGGCCGGGCGACCAGGCCCGGCACCGCCAGCACCGCGATGTCCCGATCCTGCGAGAATGCCACCGGGGTCGCCGGATAGCTGCGTCCGGTGCCACCCACCTGCACCACAGGGTGGTCGACGCCCGCGACGACGTGGGCGTTGGTGACCACGCGGTGCGGCGCGACCACCCAGCCGGTGCCCTCCTGTTCGCGTCCGCAGCCGTCCGCATCGCCAGTGACCTTCACGATCGAACCGGCGGCGCCGGCGACGCCGCGTGCATGCAGCACCCCGGGCTCCGGCGGTCCCACCGGCGCGATCGGCCCGGCATACAGGTCCGGCATGCCCCGGTCGTCGACCATCTGTCGCACGCCGGCGAAGAACCGGTCGGCCTGCGACGGCATGATCCGATCGACACCGCGCAGGACGCGAGAGTGCGCGATCGCCTCCGAGGCGCTCGTCGGCAACGTTCCCTGGACGGCGCCGGCGACGAACCACGCCAGCGTCGCAGCGACCAACACACCCGCTACCGCGCCGAGCACCGAGTCCGCCGTGCGCGCGGGCTGGAAGCGCAGGCGGGATCGCAACCGGCCACCAGCATGCGCACCGGCGACCTGCCCGACCGTCGCCAGCGTCAGCACTCCCATGACCAGCAGGAGTCCTTGCCCCAGGGCGCTGTCGGCCGTCGCCGACCAGCGGTTCAAGAGGCCCGGCAGCAGCCACAGTCCGAGGAAACCGCCGGCGAGGAACCCGGCCAGCGACAGCACGCTCGCGACGAACCCGGCGCGGTAGTGTCCGATGGCGTAGCCGATCAGCACCAGCACCAGCACGAGGTCAAGGGCCGCCGCGCCACTGATCATCGTCGGGACCTCATCTCAGCCTCCTCGGTTCGGGTGGGTCCAGTTCACCATCCGAACCCGGGAGTACGGCGAGGGCGATCCCGATCCGCGCCCCGCCCGGCGCTCTGCTGACCGGCGGGGCGCGCGATTGGTCAGAGCACGAGCACCCGGCCCGCAACAACCAGGTGCACCTCATCGCACGCTGCGGCGAGTCGCTGGTTGACCACGCCGAGCAGGTCGCGGAAGACGCGCCCGGAGCGATGCGCGGGCACCACGCCCAGGCCGACCTCATTCGTGACGAGGACGACCTGAGTGCGGCTCCGCAGCAGGTCGGCGGCGTCCGAGACCAGGCGGTGGACGGTGTCGGCGGCGGCGTCGCCCAGGCGGTCCCAGAGCGCGTGTTCGTCCAGGACCGCGGTCAGCCAGGTGCCCAGGCAATCCACGATCACCGGGCCGTCGATCCGTAACGCTGCGGTCAGATCGCGGGTCTCGAGCGTGCTCCAGTGCGCGGGTCGCCGCTGCCGGTGTGCTGCGATGCGGGCGGCCCAGTCGGGGTCGGGATCCTCCGTCGTGGTGGGGCCGGGTGCGACATACGTGACCGACGGCAAGCCCGCCACGAGCGACTCGGCGTGCCGCGACTTGCCGGAGCGGACCCCGCCGGTGACCAGTGTCCTCACGTCGATCCCTTCATCGGTCGCGCTGCAGCCGAAACGTGTGCAGCAGACGGCAGTCGTCGTTCGCCCACCATTGCAGGTCGATGCGGTCGACCGACACCGTGGCGGGCAGCAGGTGCGCAACCCGGGCGTGGACGGCCTCCGGGGTGACCGTCGCCGAGCGCCGGTCCAGCGTCAGGTGCGGCACCACGTCGGTGAAGGTTCCGCCATACGGCGGATGGGCCGGGAACCTCGCTGCGAGTCGTGTGGTCAGCCGACGCAACTCGTCGTCCGGCTCCGGTCGCAGGTGCAGCAGGCCGTCGGGGAACTCGTCCAGTTGTGCCAGCTTTACGTCGAAATACGTTGTGGTCGAGGTGATTTCGGCAACGGCAGCCAGGTCGTCGACCGTCGGCTGCGCCACCCACGGTCCGAGGACGGTGATGTGCGCGTGCGCGAACCCGGCATCCGCGGAGACGAAGGACCGGTCGTAGAACGCGGTGCGCTCCCGCACCGTGGTTTCGAAGGCCGGCACGGGTATGGCGAGCACGGTGTGGCCCATCAGGCGGTTCTCCACGAGTCACGCTGCATGTGCCTACCGTAGGAAGGCCGCAGTGACGCGCCGCGACCCGTGCGCGGCCGCCGGCCCGGCCCGCCGTTGTCCACTCGGCGAACGAGCCATTTCGGGAACCCCTGCGGTGCGTAGATTGAGACGCATCGTCCATGATTCGGAAAGGAACCGCGTGTCAGCCACTGCACACCGTGAACCCGAGGCGCCCCAGCAGCCTGGTGGGGCCGGTGTCGTGGCGCGGGCCGCGACCGCCATCGAGGGCTTCGCGGTGCAGACGCCGCTGCACCCCAATGCCCGGCTCAGCGAACTCGTCGGCGCCCGGGTGCTATTGAAGCGCGAGGACCTGCAGCCGGTGCGGTCCTACAAGATCCGCGGGGCGGTCAATCTGATCCGCGGGCTCAGCGAGCAGGAACGCGCGCAGGGAGTCGTCTGTGCGAGTGCCGGAAATCACGCACAGGGCGTCGCGCTCGCTTGTGCAGAGCTGGGCGTCAAAGCGCGAATCTACTTGCCTCGCAACACTCCTCGGCAGAAGCGGGACCGGGTCGCGGCGCTCGGCGGAGAGTATGTCCGGCTGATCCTGCACGGCGACACCTACGACGACGCGTCGAAGGCGGCCGTCCTGGATGCCTCGCGGACCGGCGCGACGCTGGCGCCGGCATTCGACGACCCGCGGGTCATCGCCGGGCAGGGCACCGTCACCCGCGAGATCCTGCAGGAGCTGGGTCACGCTCCCGACATACTCCTGGTGCCCGTGGGTGGCGGCGGCCTGCTGGCCGGGGCGCTGCTCGCGCTCGCAGAGGCGCCCGCCGAGTTCGGGGCCGACAAATGCCGGGTGATCGCTGTGGAGCCGGTCGGCGCGGCCAGCCTGCAGGGAGCGCTGGATGCGGGTGGCCCGCTGGATCTGGGTGAGATCGACACGTTCGCGGACGGCACAGCGGTCCGCAAGGTCGGCGACCATCCCTTCGAGATCATCCGGGACGCCGGTGTCGAGGTCGCGACCGTAGAAACCGGCGCGATCTGCCAGGAGATGCTGCGGCTCTACCAGGTCGACGGCATCATCGCCGAGCCATCCGGTGCGATGGCGATGGCCGATCTGGACCGGCGGGGCATCGAACCCGACGCGACCGTGGTCGCCATGCTGTCCGGCGGCAACAACGACGTCAGCCGGTATGCCGAAGTGATCGAGCGGGCACTCGTGCACGAGGGACGCAAGCACTACTTCCTCGTCGACTTCCCGCAGGAGCCGGGTGCGCTGCGGCGCTTCCTGCAGGACATCCTCGGCCCGGACGACGACATCACCTTCTTCGAATACGTCAAGCGCAACAACCGCGAGTTCGGGCCCGCGCTGGTCGGCGTGGAGCTCGGCGATCCTGCGTCATACGACGCGCTGCTCGGGCGCGCCGAGGAGTCGCCGCTCGTCGTCGAGCCGCTCCCGCCGGACAGCCCGATGCTGCGTTACCTGGTCTGAGTCATCCGCCCTTGCCGCCGCTGTCCCACGTGGGCGACAGCGGCGGCGCGCGAGCGTCATCCCTCGCATTGCGCGGTCAGCTGCGAGCCGCGTTTTTCCTACTCACGAGTGTCTTGACCGCAAATCACGCATCATGCATGATCCATGAAGTGAGGTGCGACACATCGCACGCCGGCCCGCGGGCCGGGTTCCATGGACACGAGGAGACGCTGTGAAAGCTCGCTACCTGGCCGCGCCGATTGGGGCCGCTCTCGCCTTGGCATTGTCCGGTTGCTCCGATCCGAGCAGCGGTGGCGGCACCTCGGCCGGCGGCAGCACACCGAGTGCGGCCGCCGTGTCGGCGGGCGCGAAGACGCCGGCCGTCACCGTGGACAAGAAGGCCAGGGCCGCGCTGCCGGCGTCCATCCGGGACAAGGGTGAGCTGGTCGCGGTGATGAGTGAGAGCTCGGCGCCGCTGCACTATGTCGACACGAAGACCAACAAGATCAGCGGCCTGGACGCCGATCTGGCGCGTGCGCTCGGACAGGCCCTCGGCCTCAAGGTCCGCGTCGTCGGCACCAGCTTCGACGCGATCATCCCCGGCTTGCAGGCCTCCAAGTACGACATCGCGGTGTCCCAGATGAGTCCCTCGAAGGACCGGCTCAAGGTGCTCGACTTCGTCGACTACTTCAAGTCCGGCAGCGGCATCGGGGTGGCGGGCGGGAATCCGAAGAAGGTGACCAAGGACCTCTGCGGCTTCAAGGTCGGCGACCTGAAGGGGTCGTTCCAGAACACCACCCACGTGCCGGAGATGAACAAGAAGTGCGCGGCGGCCGGCAAGCCGAAGATCCAGGAGAAGACCTACCCGGACATGCAGACACCGCTGCTCTCGCTCGCGGCGGGACGCATCGACGCCGTGTATGTCGACGGCGGTGTTCTCGGCTACGCGATCAAGCAGGGTGCCAAGGTTCAGGCGCTCGGCTACACCGATGTCTCACCGGTCAGCATCGGGTTCAAGAAGGGCGCGAAACTGCAGACCGCGATCAAGGGCGCCCTCCAATCGCTGACCGACCAAGGTGTCTACCGGTCGACGCTCTCGAAGTGGGGACAGGCTGACGGCGCGATCACCGACTTCGCCTTCGACAAGGCGCAGTGAGTCGATGACCGACCCTGCTCTGACACTGGAGAAGACGCCACCGGGGCGGCACCCGGATCACGACATCCTGATGCAACACCCGCAGCGTCGGGTGGTCGGCGACTGGATCATCAACGGCGTGGTCGTGCTGCTCGGCGTGGCGATCGTCGTCGCGGTGGCCACCAATGACCGATTCGGCTGGAACATCGCGTTCGAGTGGTTCTTCTCCCATCGGCTCGTGACGGGGCTGCTGCGGACGTTCGAACTCACCGCGATATCCATGGCGATCGGCATCGTCCTCGGCATCGCACTGGCGCTCGCTCGCACCGCGTCGAACCGCATGCTGAATGGCGCCGCCGGCGTCTTCGTGTGGTTCTTCCGCGGCGTGCCGGTCTTCGTCCAGCTCTTGTTCTGGGGTTTCATCGCGGCCCTCTATCCGCACATCGGTCCGTGGAGCGCGAATCAGCTGATCAGCCCGTTCATGGCCGCAATATTGGGCCTCGGTCTCAACGAATCGGCATACATGTCGGAGATCGTGCGCGCCGGACTGCTGAGTGTTCCGAACGGCCAGGCCGAGGCCGCCCGATCGCTGGGCCTGCGTCGGTTCACGACGTTCCGCACCGTGACGCTTCCGCAGGCCATGCGCTTCATCGTGCCGCCGACCGGGAACCAGACGATCTCGATGCTGAAGACCACGTCGCTCGTCAGCGTCCTCGCGTTCCCCGAGTTGCTCTACTCGGCGCAGGTCGTCTACAGCCAGAACTACCAGACGATTCCGCTGCTCATCGCGGCCAGTGCCTGGTACCTGATCGTCACGAGCGTGCTCAGTTTCGGACAGATGCTGATCGAACGTCACTACGGCCGCGGGGACCGGGGACGGTCACCGGGTCGATCGTCGGGTCGATCGTCGGGTCGATCGCTGACGTCCCGTGGTCCGTCGTTGAGGAGGAAGCGCGCATGACCTCGAGCGAACTCGTCGTGCAGGCGTGTCAGGTGCACAAATCCTTCGGCGCCGTCGAGGTGCTCAAGGGCGTCGACCTGTCCGTTCCCCGCGGTGGTGTCACCGGCATCATCGGGCCGTCCGGGTCGGGGAAGACCACGTTCCTGCGATGCATGAACCGGTTGGAGGAGGTCGACTCCGGTTACATCCTCGTCAACGGCGAACCCATGGGTGTCACCGTCCGCAACGGCCGGCCCGTGCAAGCAACGGATGCCCAACTGGCGAAGGCCCGTGAGAACGTCGGCATGGTCTTCCAGTCGTTCAACCTGTTTCCGCACATGACGGTGCTGGAGAACCTCATCCTCGCGCCGATGAAGGTGCGGAAGGAGTCGCGTTCGGATGCCGTGGAGCATGCCCGCGAACTACTGGACTGGGTGGGCCTGGGGGACCGCACCGGCTCCTATCCGAGCCAGCTGTCCGGCGGCCAGCAACAACGCATCGCGATCGCCAGAGCGTTGGCCATGCGGCCCACTCTCATGCTCTTCGACGAGCCGACCTCGGCACTCGACCCGGAACTTGTCGGCGACGTCCTCGACGTCATGCGGAAGCTCGCCGACGGCGGTATGACGATGGTCGTCGTCACCCACGAGATCGGTTTCGTCCGCGAGGTCGCCGACGACCTGGTGTTCATGGACGGTGGCGTCATCGTCGAGGAGGGCGATCCGCGCGAGGTCACGCGCAATCCACAACACGAGCGCACCCGCAGGTTCCTGCATCGCGTCCTGGCGTGATCCGGGCGACCGACGTGCACTGCCGAAACGAACCGAAGAAGAGAAGGAAGCCTTGAATACCAAGTGGATTGTCAGCATCGACGACTATCGGCGTGCGGCGCGACGCAAGCTACCGAAGATGATCTACGACTATCTCGAGGGTGGCGCGCTGGACGAGTCGACGGTGCGGGCCAACCGCGAGAGCCTGGACGCGCTCCTGCTGAAGCAGCGCAACTTCGTCGATCTCACGGGACTGGACACCACGACGACGCTGCTGGGCACCGAGGTCACGATGCCCCTGCTGGTCTCACCGATGGGAATGCTCACGATCTTCGACTCGGGGTCGGACGTCGCCGTCGCGAACGCCGCGGCAGCGGCGGGAAGCATTTTCGTGCACAGTGCCTGGGCCGGCTGCTCGATCGAAGAGGTCGTCGGCAGCACACCGGCGACGGTGTGGGCCCAGGTGGGGCTCTGGAAGGACACACGCGAGGTGGCCGACTACCTGGACCGGGTGGAGGCGCTCGGTGTGGACACCATCGTCATCGCCGGCGACGTCAGCTCGTCCAGTAAGCGCGAGCGGGACCTGCACCACGGGATGTCGATGCCGCCACGACCGCCGGTGGTGGACTACCTGCGCACCGCCACCAAACCGGGTTGGATCTGGAAGTGGCGCACCGGCCGAGCGATGACCTACGGCAACTACAGCGTCGATTCACGACCGATGAACATGTCGGAGATGAACAAGTGGATGGCGGACAACAAGAACAAGGCGGTGACCTGGTCCGACATCCAGGACATCCGCCGGCGCTGGTCCGGCAAGGTCGTCATCAAGGGGATCATGAACGGCGAGGACGCGAAACGAGCGGTGCACGAAGGTGTCGACGCCGTCTTCGTGTCCAACCACGGCGGGCGACAGTTCGACGCACAACCGGCCACGATCGACGTGCTGCCGGAGGTCGTCGAGGCGGTCGATGGCGGGGCGCAGGTCTTCCTCGACGGCGGAATCCGCCGCGGCCACGACATCGTCAAGGCGATGGCCCTCGGCGCCGACGCGGTGATGGCGGGGCGGCCCTTCGCATCCGCGCTGGCGGCCCGGGGTCAGGCCGGCGTCGAGCACGCCTTCGCGGTCTACCGCGAGGAACTGATCGGTGCGATGGGTTTCGTCGGAGCGCGGCGGGTTGCCGAGATCGACCGGTCGGTGCTGTGGAATGTAGCCGGACGTCCGACCACACCGTGTCACGATGTTCCGCTGCCACTCGATCGGATTCGTCAGGAGCGATGAACCATGCCCGATGCCCAACGCGGGACCAGGAGCCGGCTCATGGGGCGCCAGGTCCTGACCGACCAGGTCTTCGAGGCGATCCTTGCGCAACTGTTGGACAACGAGGTTCCCGCCGGTGCGAGCCTGACGATCGATCGGCTGGCTCGCGACTTCGGCGTGTCGATCACGCCGGTGCGCGAGGCTCTCGCGCGCTTGGAGACAACCGGGATGGTTCGCCGCGAAGCGCTGCGTGGCTATCGGGTGGCGCCGGCTCCGACGCCTGCCGAGGTACGTGACCTGCTGGAGGCACGGCGCATGCTCGAGCCGGAGCTCGCCGCACGGGCCGTCGCGAGTGCCCCGCCGACGCTGGTGGCGGACCTCGAGCGGATCAGTGCCGACCTCGACCGGGCGCAGGCAGGTGGCGACGCATTCGCCGACTGGCGCCCGTACTGGAATGCCGACGAGGTGTTCCACCGCCGGATCGCGGAGGCCGTGGGCAGCGACGCGATGCTGCGCATGTACCTCTCCACCGAGGGCTACACCCAGCGGTTCCGGCTGCTGGTCCACAACCAGATGAGCGGCGAATACACCGTCGAGGAGCACCGCAAGATCGTCGACGCCGCTCGCCACGGATCGCCCGAGGACGCCCGGCAGGCGATGCTGCAGCACATCGACGGCATCACCCGCCGAGCCCTCGAGCTGCCGATGTTCGCGAGCGAGGGCGGGTCAGGACAGTGAATCGCCCTGCTGCAGGACAGTCGGTGCGGGCTGCTCGGCGGCCAGCGACGCGAGCAGTTGCAGGCGCTCCCTGGAGGGTGACCCGGGCTCCGCGGTGTAGACCATCAGCACCAGCCCGGGCTCGGCGGTGATCGCGAGTTCCTCGTAGGCGAGCACGAGTTCGCCGACATCGGGATGGTGGAAACGCTTGGTGCCGGTGCCATGGGTGCGGACGTCGTGCGACGCCCACAGCGTCCGGAAGGTCGTGCTCCGGGTGGAGAGCTCCCCGACCAGGTCCTGCAGCCCGCGGTCGTGCGGGTCGCGGCCCGCTTCGGCGCGCATGATCGCGACACACATCTCGGCGAAGACGTCCCAGTTCGGATAGAAGTCCCGGGACGCGGGGTCGAGGAACTGGAAGCGGGCGAGGTTCGGTGTGCGTCCGCCGTCACCGATGAGCGGCTGGTAGAAGATCCGGCCGATCGCGTTGGTGGCCAGCAGGTCCTGCTGCGGATTGCGCACGAACGCAACGCCGTCGGTGATGGCCTCGAGCGCCCACTGCAGGCTCGGGCGCGACGTGGTCTGCCTGGTCGGACGACGCCGGTTGCGCCCCGAAGCCGGTATGCCGTCAGCCGCGCGCGCCAGGTCGAGCAGGTGGGCTCGCTCGGTGTCATCCAGCTGCAGCGCGCCGGCGATCGAGTCCAGGACCGATGCGGACGCTCCGGCGATCGCACCGCGCTCCAGTTTGGCGTAGTACTCGACGCTCACGCCCGCGAGCAGCGCGACCTCGGTCCGCCGCAGCCCCGCCACCCGCCGGTTCGACCCGGGCGCGAGCCCCACCTGGGCCGGCGTGACCTTGGCGCGCCGGGACATCAGGAACTCCCGCACTTCGGCTCGATTGTCCATACCGCCGAGGATAGGTTCGCCGCGAGCCACCGTGGGATGCCCTGGCAGTACACCCCTCGACAGTGACTCCCACGACGTCGTCCCGACCCGTCTACTGGATGACGTGACCACTTCTCCCACCGGCCGTCTCCGTCGGCAACTCCCGACGCTCCTGCTCCTGCTGACGGTGTTCGGGCCGATCTCGATGGACCTCTACCTGCCCGCGTTGCCGTCGTTGACCCACGAGCTGGGCGCGGCGACGTCCATGGCGCAACTGACCGTGACCGCATGCCTGATCGGCCTGGCCCTCGGCCAGCTCGTCGCCGGCCCGCTGTCCGATCGCTTCGGTCGCGCCACCCCGTTGTATGCCGGGCTGGTCGCCTACGTCCTGGCCTCGCTGCTCTGCGCGGTCAGTCCGACGGTCGAGTCGCTGGTCGCGGCCCGGCTGGTCCAGGGCCTGGCCGGCGGGGTCGGCATCGTGATCGCCCAGGCCGCCGGGCGCGACATCTACTCCGGCGGTGCGCTGATCCGCTACTACGGCCGGCTGACGGTCCTCGGCGGACTGGCCGCGATCATCGGCCCGCTGGCCGGCGGCCAGCTCGTGCGGGTCACCGACTGGCGTGGCCTGTTCGTCTTCCTGGCGGCGGCCGGTGTCGTCATACTCGCTGCGACTGCCCTGGTCTACCGCGAGACGCTGCCCGCGCCACACCGTACGTCGGGCGGCTTCGCCCAGACCGGACGCGATTTCCGGGTGCTGCTGGCCAACCGCCGGTTCGTCGGCGCGGTGCTGGTGCAGGGCCTGACCTACGCGGCCCTGTTCGCTTACCTGTCGGGCGCGACATACGTGTTGCAGGGGATCTACGGCCTGTCGCCGCAGCAGTATGCGCTGGCGTTCGGCCTCAACTCGGCGGGCTTCATGGTCTTCGGGTACGTCGCCGGCCGCACCAGCGAACGCCGGAGCGTGACCGGCACGCTGGCGGTCGGCCTGGCGATGTGCGCCGCGGGTGCCCTCGGGCTGCTCGTCACCGGGCTGGCGGCGTTGCCGCTGCCCGCCGTGCTCGTGTCGCTGCTGGTCATGGTCAGCGGGGTCGCCGTCACCACGCCGCCCGCCACCACCCTCGCGCTGGCCGACTACCCGCAGATCGCCGGGACCGCGTCCTCGCTGCTGGGTATGGCGCGCTTCGCCGTCGGCGGGATATCCGCTCCGCTGGTGGGGATCGCGGGCGCCGCCACCATGGTGCCGCTGGGCGTCGTCACCACCGGGTCGGTCGTGCTCGCGGTGGGAGCGTTCGCACTGCTGCGCGGCGGCCGCACGCGGCCCGAACCCCGCTCAGCGGTCGACGAGCCCGCGCTCGCCGGCACGCACTGATCCTCGCCATTCAACAAGTCCCGCCACACGATCAAGGAGAACTCATCATGCGTGGAGTCATCATGCGAGCCCCGGGCGACATCCGTGTCGAAAACCGTGACGAGCCAACCATTCTCGAGCCCACCGACGCGATCATCCGCCTCGTGGCGACCTGCGTCTGCGGGTCCGACTTGTGGCCCTACCGTGGCGCCGAACCCGCCGATCACCTCGCCATGGGGCACGAGTATGTCGGCATCGTCGAGGAGATCGGCGACCAGGTGAAGACGCTGACCGTGGGCGACTTCGTCGTCGGATCGTTCGTGATCTCGGACAATACCTGCGAGATCTGCCAGGCCGGCTACCAATCCCGTTGTGTGCATGCGGAATTCGTGCACGGCACGATCGGCACGCAGGCCGAGCGGGCTCGCATCCCACTGGCCGACGGGACTCTGGTCGCCACGCCCGGACAGCCGGACGCGGACCTGATCCCGTCCCTGCTGGCGGCCTCGGATGTGCTCGGCACCGGCTGGTTCGCTGCCGTCGCCGCGGAGGCCGGCCCCGGCAAGACCGTCGCGGTCGTCGGCGACGGCGCGGTCGGGCTGCTCGCCGTACTCGCCGCTCGGCAGCTCGGCGCGGAGCGGATCATCGCGATGAGCCGGCACGAGTCGCGTCAGGCGCTGGCCCGCGAGTTCGGCGCCACCGACATCGTCGAACAGCGCGGCGATGAGGGTGTCGCCCGGATCAAGGAGCTCACGGGCGGGCTCGGCGCGCACTCGGTCATCGAGGCCGTCGGCACCCAGGAGTCGATGATGCAGGCCATCCGCGCCACGCGGCCCGGTGGTCACGTCGGGTATGTCGGTGTCTCGCACGACGTGCAACTGCCCGGCGACGAGCTCTTCTTCTCCGGCGTCCACCTGCACGGCGGGCCGGCCCCGGTGCGGCAGTACCTGCCCGAGTTGATCGACCTGATCTGGCGGCGAAAGATCAATCCCGGCAAGGTTTTCGACCTCACCCTGCCCCTCGACCGGGCCGCCGACGGCTACCGGGCGATGGACCAGCGCCGGGCGATCAAGGTTTTGCTGCAACCGTGAACACCCGCCCCATCGGGGCACTGATGACCAGCAGAGAGGAACGGAATATGAAGATCACACCCAGCGGCGGACGGACGGCTCCCGGCCCGGAGGACTGGTTCACCGGCGATGTGCTCATCGACGGCGTCAGGAACCCCGACGAGCAGTCCGCGATCGGCTGCGCGCACGTGCGGTTCGCCCCCGGCGCCCGCACCGCATGGCACTCCCACCCGAAGGGCCAGACGCTCTATGTCACCGACGGCATCGGGTTCGTCGCCCGCCGCGGCGGCGAGGTCACCGAGATACGGCCCGGCGACGTCGTATTCATCGAGCCGGGTGAGGAGCACTGGCACGGCGCCACAGCCGACCGCTTCATGGCACACATCGCCATGCAGGAGGCCGACGAGCGCGGCGAGGTCGTGACCTGGTTGGAGCACGTGGGCGACGACGAGTACGGCGCCGGGATCCGGTGACCGGCGTCAGGCCACCCGGCAGGCAGGTCCTACGGCGCGGTCAGCTTGTCCAGCAGGCGCGGAACCTGTTGTAACGCAAGCCGTTCCGCGTCGTCGAGGCGCTCGCGGATGGCGGTGGCGAGCAGGTCACGGCGTGCTTTCCGGTCACGATCGATCGCCGCCGTTCCGGCTGCGGTGATCGTGATCAGCTGGGCGCGTGCGTCGCGCGGGTCGGCCTCGCGCCGGACCAGACCGAGCGCCTCGACGTCCTTGACCGCACGGCTCATCGCCTGGTGCCGCACGGCGCGGCCGGCGGCCAGGTCGGCGATCGTCTGCGGCCCGTCGCGATCGAGCTGCCCGAGGAGCTCGGCCCGGGCGCGGGGTAGCGCGTCGGCCCGGCCCCGGGTGGCACGCACCAGGCGGCCGATGGCCTGCCGGAGTTGCTCGGCCAGCTCCTGGTCCGGGTCTTCGGCGCCGCGAATGGCGTTCACAGCTCGAGGGATTCGCCGGGGGCGAGATTGTGCAGCGGGGTCTGCGTCAATCCATCGGGGCCGAGGAACATCGTCATCGAACGCCGGCCGATCTCGCTGAGCATGACGTCGTGGATCGGCACGCTCCGCCGCGGGCCGACGGCCGTGACGAAGTCGATCGCCTCACCGACCTTGGTCCACGGGCCGCTGGTCGGCACGAGCAGCGTGTCGACCGGAAACGGTGGCACGGCATACGAATCGCCGGGGTGGAATACCTTTCCGCCGATCAGGTAGCCGAGGTTCTCCGGCACCGCGATCCCCTCGTGTATGGCGCCGTGCGGCGCGGCGACGGCCTGCACCTCGAGCCCGTCGAGGTCGAGTCGTCCGTCCGTCACGACGTGGACGCGCGCCGGCTCCGCACCGGCATCGATGAGCGCCTTGGCCGCCGACGCGGGGCCGAACACCTCCAGGCGCGATCGGCTCGCCATACGACCGGCCACCAGCTGTAGGTCGAGGTGGTCGAAGTGGTCGTGGGTGACCAGCACGACGTCCGCGCTGTCGAGCGCCGCGGATGCCTCCGGCGTGAACGCCCCCGGGTCGACCAGGACCGACAGTCCGGCATGTGCCAGTTGAACGCAGGCGTGCGAGTGCTTCGTCAGGAGCACGGATCCTCCTTGTATACGGCAATATATACAGCAATGTTGTATATAAGGATATCGGACGATGCCCCGGGATCGACGGCCGGTGGTTGCGCTCGAACCTCAGGACGACGCGAGCAGCGCGCCGAACATTCCGTCGACATCGTCGAGTAGTTGCTCGCGCGGTGGGTCGTAATCGCTGATCACCCAGTCGACGGCGATCTGGATGCCCGCGCCGACGAGGGCGTCGCCGAGGAAGCGCCGCTGTCGCCCGTCGACGGTCACTCCGATCGTCGCGGCCAGTCGGTCGCACAGCTCGTCACCGACCGATCGCGCGTAGGAGCGATACAGCCCATCGACCCGCTCACTGACGCCCAGCACCTCGAAGAGATGCACCCGTGAGCGGACCGGGTTGTCCTGCACCCAGCCGAGGAAGCCGTCGATGAAGCCACGCACCACGGCGAGCGGATCGTCGCCGCCGCGTGAGAAGAGCGAC
The DNA here is from genome assembly GCF_035551235.1 of Flexivirga sp. Classification (GTDB taxonomy): domain Bacteria; phylum Actinomycetota; class Actinomycetes; order Actinomycetales; family Dermatophilaceae; genus Flexivirga. The sequence goes on from NZ_DASZNO010000030.1 coordinate 156,370, forward strand.
TGCTTGAGGTCCGCCACCACCACTTCGTAGACCGCGCACAGCAGATCTTCGAGGGTGGCGAACGACTCGTAGAAATAACGCTTGTTCAGGCCGGCCGTGTCGCACACGCCACCGACGGTCGCCGCGCGGAAGCCACTGGTGCCGAACAACGCGATCCCCGCGTCGATGAGTCGCTCGCGCCGGGCGGACTGGCGCGCCTCACGACTTGCGCCGGCATACGGACGCGCTTGCTCTCCCATGCAGTGATCTTGACAACTTCGCCGACCCATCGCAAACTGGCACGACTTCGTACCAGAAAGGTCGACATGTCCTCACCACTTCCGGGCGACGCAGCGCTGAACGCCGCTCGCCGGACTCGCGAGCTCGCCGAGTTGGCATCCGGCGAGGGCGTCGACGTGCTGGTGGTCGGCGGCGGGATCACCGGTGTCGGTGTCGCACTGGACGCCGTCAGCCGCGGACTGAGCGTCGCACTCGTCGAGCGTCGTGACCTCGCCTTCGGCACGAGTCGCTGGAGCTCCAAGCTCGCGCACGGCGGCCTGCGGTACCTGGCGAAGCTGGACGTCCCGATCGCCTGGGAGTCCGCGGTCGAACGCGGTCACCTGATGAGTGACATCGCACCGCACCTCGTGCGCCCGATGGCGATGCTGCTGCCGCTGCACGGTGGTGTCAGTCACTTCAGCGCGACAGTCGCCGGCGCCGGCTTCGTCGCCGGCGACCTACTGCGTATGGCGGCGCGGACACCCAGGTCATTGCTGCCACACCCGAGCCGCGTGCCCCCTCATCTCGTACGGCGGCTGGCTCCCGCGACCGCGGCGCAGGGCCTGCGCGGGGGACTGCTCAGCTGGGACGGCCAGCTCATCGACGATGCGCGACTCGTGGTCACCATCGCCCGGACGGCCGCGGCATACGGCGCGCGCATCCTCACCTACGCGAACGTCACGTCGATCGAGCCGGGCCGAGCGCACGTGACCGACGAGATCACCGGCGCCCAGCTCACGATCCGCGCGACGCAGATCATCAATGCTGCTGGGGTCTGGGCAGATTCGCTTTCCGACGAGGTCGAGCTGGCGCCGAGCAAGGGCTCGCACCTGCTGGTCCGTGCCGAGCGACTCGGCCGGCCGACGGCGGCCGTCACGGCGCCGGTGCCCGGTCATTTCGGCCGGTTCGTCTTCGCCGTTCCGTGGCACGACGACCTCGTCATGATCGGCCTGACCGACGACCCGTATGACGGCGCCATCCCGGAGCGGGCCCGGCCCGACGAGGGGGAGCAGTCGTTCCTGCTCGACACGATCAACGCCGTGCTTGCGGACCCGCTCACCCCCGATGACGTGGTCGGCAGCTACGCCGGGTTCCGGCCCCTGCTCAAAGGCAGCGCCGACTCCAGCGCCGACCTCTCCCGCAAGCACGCTCTCGTGCGCGACTCGCGCACCGGTGCACTCACCATCGTCGGAGGCAAGCTCACGGCATACCGGCGTATGGCGCAGGACGCCGTCGACGCCGCCGTCGAGTCGGCCGGCCTCACTGCCGCCCCGTGCCGCACGACGCACCTGGCGCTCGCGGGCGCCGGGGTTCCCTCCACCGGGCTGTCCGAGCGGTTGATCGACCGCTACGGCACCGACGCGGCCACCGTGACGTCGTACGCCACCGGGAACGCCGCACTGAGCGAGCCCGTCCGCACCGGAATTCCGTTGAGTGGCGCGGAGATTCGCTTCGCCGTCGAGCACGAGCTGGCGCTGACGGTCGAGGACGTCGTCGACCGCCGGACCCGCTGGGGCCTGGTCGACGCCGACCGGGCAGACCTGGTCACCGCAGTACAGCAGCACGCCCCCGAACTCATCGAGACCAACCAGGAAGAAGGCTGACCGCATGGACAACACAGAACCGCGAATGCGTTGGTGGGGGTGGGGCGAGGACGGCAACGACGGTCCCGTGAAGCCCGGCGCCCGCGCGATGCTGACCGAGGCCTGTGGCTGGCCCGAGGACGTCGACAACCCGCCCGTTGCACTGGAGGACGTTCACCTCCCTGTCAATGCGTTGCCCGTCAGCGCACGAGAGCGGTTCGAGTCCGCCGTCGGTTCGGCATACGTCCGCGATGACCACGCGACGCGGGTGTCGCACGCCGCCGGCCGCAGCTACCCCGACCTCGTCCGGTTGCGCAGCGGCGACGTGCCCTTCGCCCCCGACGCGGTGCTCTACCCGGCCTCCTCGCAGGAGGTCGACGAGCTGCTGGCGATCTGCCACGACGAGCACATCGCGGTCGTCCCGTTCGGCGGTGGCACCAGCGTCGTCGGCGGCATCGACGCATTCCGTCCCGGCTTCGACAGCTGCATCTGCATCAGCCTGGCGCGGCTGGACCAGATCCTCTCCATCGACGAGGAGTCGCTGACCGCGACGGTGCAGGCCGGTGTCTTCGGCCCGGACCTCGAAAAGAAGCTGCAGGCAAAGGGATTCACCCTCGGCCACTTCCCGCAGTCGTTCGAGTTCAGCACCGTCGGCGGCTGGGTCGCGACCCGCTCGGCCGGCCAGCAGTCGACCGGTTACGGCCGCATCGACGAGAACGTCTTCGGCCTGCGCTGCTCGACGCCGACCGGTGTCGTCGAGCTGGACACCATCCCCGCGACGGCCGCCGGTCCCAACCCCCGGCAGGTCTTCGTCGGCAGCGAGGGCACGCTCGGCATCATCACCGAGGCCACGCTGCGCATCAAGCGCCAGCCGGAGGCGACCCTGCCCGACGCGTTCTTCTTCCCCGACTTCGCCTCCGGCGCGGCAGCGCTGCGTGAGATGGAGCAGAGCGGGCTGCACCCCGACATCGCGCGCCTGTCCGACATCAACGAGACCGCATTCGGGTTGGCGCAGCTCGGCAGCGGGCTGCAGCGCAAGGGCCTGCTGGCCTACCTGCGCGCGCGGGGCATCAAGACGCCCTGCCTGATGGCGCTGCGGTATGACGGACGCAAGCCCGAGGCCAAGGCGCGCAAGGCTGCGGGTCGATCGATCGCCAAGAACCACAACGGTATTGCGCTGGGCGGCGCCCCGGAGACGATGTGGGAGAAGCACCGCTTCTCGACGCCATACCTGCGCGACACCCTCCTGACGCACGGCATGCTCGTGGACACCATGGAGACGTCCGCGCCGTGGAGCAAGATCGACGAACTGCACGAGTCGATCCGGGTCGAGATGGAGGACGCACTCCGAGCGCAGGGCACACCGGGCTTCGTGCTCTGTCACATCTCGCACCTCTACACCGCCGGATGCTCGCTCTATTTCACGGTTTTCGCGCAGCAGAAGGCTGATGACGTGATGGCGCAGTGGAAGGCCCTGAAGTCTGCCGCGGGCGACGCGATGATCGCCGGCGGCGCCACGAGCACGCACCACCACGGCTGCGGCGCCGACCATGCGCCCTGGATGTTCCAGGAGAACGGCGACCTGTGGGTCCGGATGCTGCGTGCCGCCAAGGCGGAAGTCGACCCGGCCGGGATCATGAACCCCGGCAAGCTGATGAACGGACCGGAAGCGCTATGACCTCAACAGTTCCCGTCATCCTCAACCCCTCCGCGCGCAACGGCGCCGTGCAGGAGCGTGTCGGACCACTGCGGGCCGCCTTCGCCACGCACGGGCTGGACGCAGAGCTCGTCGAGAGCAGGAGTGAGACGCACGCCACCGAACTCGCCGCCGGGTTCGCGGCGCAGGGTGCGCCCGTTGTCGTCTCGCTCGGCGGCGACGGCATGGTCCGCGCGGTTGCGGCCGGGCTGGTCGACACGGACGCCTCGCTCGGCATCATCGCCGGTGGTCGCGGCAACGACTTCATCGGCAAGCTCGGCATCCCGAAGGATGTCGCGGCGGCCGCCGCGATCGTCGCCGACGGCAAGGACCGCACCATCGACGTCCTGGACCTCGACGGTCGCATCTGCGTCGGCAACGTCAGCCTCGGTATGGACTCCACCGTGCAGCACCACGCCGACAACGCCCGCCGGATCAAGGGCCACTGGGTCTACCTGTATGGCGTGATCCGCGCGGTGGCGCAGCCACAACGCATCGACCTGGTGCTGACCATCGATGGCGAGCGCTCCGAGTTCCGTGGCTACTCAGCGGGTTTCGCCAACTCGGGCCGGTATGGCGGTGGCTTGAAGCTGTCGCCCGAGGCGGAGGTCGATGACGGTCTGATCGACGTCGTGCTGCTGCGTGACGTCTTCCTGCCCAAGCTCGGTGTGGAGCTGGCGGCGTTCAACCTCGGCAAGCACGACCGGCACCCCGACATCGGCTTCAGCCACGCACGCGAGGTGCGCATCGAGGCAGCGCCCGGCGCCGAGCCGATCGAGATCTTCGCCGACGGCGATGCGGTCGCGCACACGCCCGCCACCGTGCGAATCCGCCCGCAGTCGTTGACAGTTCGGGTTCCGGCCGACAGCTGACCGACGCAGTTCCGAGTGACGCGGTTCAGAGTGACGGCGTGCGCGGCGGCGCGATCCGGCGCGGCCTGATCGCCTCGAAGGCGGCGGCGTGCCGGAGCAGGGCCGTGTCGTCATACGCACGGCCGGCGAAGGTCAGGCCGACCGGCATACCGATGTCGGCCATGACCCCCAGAGGCACGGTCACGGTCGGTATGCCGAGGTGGCGGATCACCAGGTTGCCGTTGGCGACCCAGGTGCCGTTGCGCCAGGCCAGGTCCGCGGACGCCGGGTTGACGTCGGTGTCGGCGGGACCGACGTCGGCGACGGCCGGGAAGACCACGGCGTCCAGCTCGAGGTCCGTCATCCATTCCTCGAGGTCGACCTGCCTGGTGCGCTCCAGACCGGCCAGCCCGTCCGGGAGCGTCGCCATCTCCGCCAACGTCGCACCGGGGTGGGTGCGCACCCAGTCGGGGTAGGTCGTGATGTCGTCCGGGAAGCCGGTGTAGCGGTCCAGTTCGCCCTCGGGGTGCGGGAAGATCGTGGCGCCGTCGACGGAGGCCAGCGAGGACAGCTTCGGGTCGCCGTTCGCGGCCAGGAAGTCCTCCCACGACCACGCCGACAGGTCCTCGATCTCCTGGGCGAGGAAGTCCGGGCTGACGAAGCCGCGGGTGCTGATCGTCGGTGCGCCGGCCCGGTCGCCCTCGTAGTTCGAGACGACCGGGAAGTCGACCTCGACGACGGTCGCGCCGGCGGCCTCGAGGTCGGCGCGCGCTGCCTCCCACAGGTCGATCACCGAGGCGCGGGTCTCGATGCGCTCGCCGGTCGGGCCGCCGATCGTCGTCCCGGTGCCCGCGTCCGGGTCCGCGTTCACATACATCCGCGGTATGCCGAGCCGTCTGCCGGCAAGCGAAACGCCTTCGCGTAGCGCGACATACGACGGTGGACGGACGGTCGACGAGGCAGGGATGTCCACCCACGGCTGCACCCGCCAGAAGTCCCCGCGGGTGTCGGCATCGTCGGCGACGATGACGTCCAGCACCTCCAGCAGGTCCGCCATGGTGCGCGTGTGCGGGACCACGACGTCCATCGTGGGGACCAGCGGCCAGTTGCCGCGGACCGAGATCACGCCCCGTGACGGCGTGTAGGCGCACAACCCGTTGTTGGACGCCGGGCCGCGGCCACTGGACCACGTCTCCTCACCCAGCCCGAACGCCGCGAAGCTGGCGGCGGTGGCCGTGCCGGATCCGTTGGACGAGCCGGATGCGAAGGGCGCAGTGAGGAATTCGGCGTTGTAGGGGCTCTCCGCCCGGCCGTAGAGGCCGCGCTGCATCCCGCCGTTCGCCATCGGCGGCATGTTGGTCAGCCCGAGACAGATCGCGCCGGCGGCGCGCAACCGCTCGATGGTGAACGCGTCGCGCTGCGCCACCAGGTCGGCGAAGGCCGGGCTGCCCGCGGCCGCGGTGAGTCCCTCGACCAGGTAGCTGTCCTTGGCCGTGTAGGGGATGCCGTCCAGCGGACCCAGCACCTCGCCGGCGGCACGCCGCCGGTCCGATGCCTCGGCCTCGGCGCGCGCCGCCGGGTTGGGGACGATGACGGCGTTCAGCGCGGTCGCCGTGCCCGGCCCGTCATACGCCTCGATGCGCGCCAGGTAGGCGTCGACGAGCTCGACGGCCGTCGCCTCACCCGACGCGAGGGCGGCTCGCAGGTCCGCGATGGAGCGTTCGACGACATCGATCACTGAGGTCTCCTGCCGATCGGTGGGTCCGGGCTTTCCGTGCGATGCAGCGCCGGCTCCGCCGAATTGTATGGCGCTCCCGACGCCCCGTTGACCCGGTACAAACTGGCGGTTAACAAGACACCAGGCAGGTCAGGAGTGCGAAACTGATTTACGTCCGGGTGCACCCCTGGCGCCCGCACGATGTGGAGGCACGACATGGCTCAGCAGTTTCCGATCAGTCGACGCACCGTTCTCCGCGCGGGAGGGGTGATCGGCGGCGGGCTGGCGCTCGGTGTGGCGTCGACGCACCCGGCCCGGGCCGCTGAGGTGGATCCGCCGTGGTTCGCCAAGCTGTCGCCGGAGCAGCAGGTCGGGCAGCGGGTGATCTTCTCCTACCCGGGTGCCACGCCGTCCGATGTGCTGATGCAGTCCATCAGGGACGGGCTCGTCGGCGGGCTGATCTTCTTCGGCGAGAACATCCTCAGCCTCTCGCAGATTGCGGATGTGGTGACCGAGCTGCGGGCCGCGCACGCGCAGAGCCCGACGAGCGGGTCGCCGTTCCTGCTGATGACCGACCAGGAGGGCGGTGTCGTCCGCCGGCTGCGCGGCCAGATGCCGATCCTGTCCGAGAAGCAGATCGGCGCCTCCGCGGATCCGCTCGCCGAGGCGACGAAGGCCGGCACCGGCGCCGGCGAGGCACTCAAGGCCGTCGGCATGAACCTCAACCTCGCACCGGTGGAGGACGTCTACCGGGTGGAAGGCAACTTCGACGACCGCTTCGGCCGTTCCTACAGCTCCGACCCCGTCGTGTGCGGGACGCTCGGTGCGGCCTTCGTCCGCGCCCAGCAGGCAACCGGTGTCGCGGCCACCGCGAAGCACTATCCCGGACTCGGCGCGGCGACACGTGACGAGAACACCGACCTCGGCGTCGTCACCCTGACCCAGTCCGCCGACGAGATCCGCTCGGTCGACGAGCTCCCGTTCACCCCTGTGATCGACGCGGGTGTCCAGTTGGTGATGACCTCGTGGGCGACATACCCGGCGATCGACGCCGACTACCCGGCCGGCCTGTCGAAGACCTTCGTCGGTGGCGACCTGCGCGGCCGGCAGCGCTTCCAGGGCGTGACGATCACCGACGCGCTCGAGGCCGGTGCGCTCGAGCCGTTCGGGGACACCGGCGAGCGGTCCGTCCTCGCCGCGGAGGCCGGCATGGACCTGTTGCTCTGCTCGGGCCGCGACGTCGGTCAGGGTGACGCCGCCGTCAGTGCGGTGACCGCGGCACTGCGAAGTGGCCGGCTCAACCCCGGGCATTTCGTCATCGCGCTCAACCGGATCCGGCGGTTGCGCGACAGCCTCAGCTGAGGCGCGCCGCCCGCGCCATACTGAATGCGATCGGGCGGGTACGACGCAAGGAGTCGCGACATGGCAGCAAAAGGGCTCGTCCCACCATTCGACCGGGACAGCGCAACCGCGAAAGTGCGTGCGGCGGAAGACCTTTGGAACACGCGCGATCCGGAGAAGGTCGCCGCGGCATACGCACCGGACAGTCGCTGGCGCAACCGGACGACGTGGGTGCACGGGTATGACGAGATCGTCGCGTTCCTGATCCAGAAGTGGGACCGCGAGCGCGACTACCGGCTGATCAAGGAGCTGTGGGCGTTCGGCGGCAACCGGATCGCCGTGCGGTTCGCGTCGGAGTCGATGGGCAAGGACGGCCTCTGGTATCGCTCCTACGGCAACGAGCAGTGGCAGTTCGACGCCGAGGGGCGCTGCCAGTTCCGGCACGCCAGCATCAACGATCTGCAGATCGACGAGTCGGATCGCCTCTACCGCTGGGACGCCCCGGGCCCGCGCCCGCCGGATCATCCCGGGCTGACCGACCTCGGGCTCTGACCACGATTGACCGGCATACAAGCGCATTGACCGGCGTACGAAATTCACCGAATTTCGTACGCCTGTCAACGCTGAAGTATGCCGCTCAATCAGGATTCGGACGTTCCGATTCGATGACGACTGCGGCGCCGGCGCTCGCAGGTCAACACTGAGGCGTATGACGAAATAGACCCGACTGGGTGGCGGAGCACTGACAGCTTCGTTGCTGATGCCCACCGGGCTGTGGCTCGGCGCCGCTCGGCGCCGGCGGCAACCGCAACGCCCGGATTCGCTTCAGCGACAAGATGTTTCGCTCCAGTAACCAGGTCGAAAGGTCCGACGCCGTAAAGAACCCTGCCGTGGGCACCGGGGACGTCGGAGGGTGCGATCTAGCGCCGGTGAATTCGAATCTTTGTGCGCAATACCCTGTACGCAAGCGACCGGTTTTGGTATCCTGTAGATACGCGAAAACGCAAGTGGGGGAAGGGGATTCGGCGATGAACATTAATTCGATGATGCGCGATCCGGGTCCTGTTTGCGACGCTGGCGACCCGGAGTAATTGCTGGGCGCGGAGCCGGGTCGTGGGCCGGAGGTGCTTGCCATCTTGCGTGCCGCCGCGCGGGTGGTGGACGAGGTCCCTGGCGCGATGCATCAGTTGGGTGAGGAGCAGGAGAACGAGTTGGTGTCCGTCCTGTTGCGACTGCATGGGCGGTCCGCGCAGGTCGCGACCATCGTCACCTCGGATGCAGTGGGGCGGGGCACAGTCGAGAAGGCTCCTGCTGCTACGACGAGCCAGTGGCTGATGGGTCACTTGGCCGGTGGGGTGCCGGTCGAACCGAAGACGGTCCGGGCGATGGCCTCGGTGGCCGATGCGTGCCGGGCACGGAAGAACCAAGTGATCGCACGGGCCTTGCGGGACGGCGCCTGTTCGGTCGAATCCGCACGCACCGCCCTGACACAGGCGGACAAGGTGGGACCCGTTATCCCGACCGCGGACCGGGACGAGATCCTGGGCTGGTTTCTGCAACTCGACCCCGCACTCGGTGCTGCCGGGGTGACCCAGTTGACGCGGCGGATCATCGCCAAGTTCGCCCCCGACGAGTTGTCTGACAAGGACGAGAAACTCGAGAAGACCGAATCGTTGACCTGGTCCACCACGGCGACCGGGATGTCGCGCCTCGTGGCGGAGTTGTCGCCTGCGAACGCCGCGATCCTTAAAGAAGCGATCACCGCCAAATCCGCACCGAGGCCTGCGAAGCCTGCGGACGACAAGGTGGGGGATGCGGGTAGAGTAGCGGCGGAGGAGCGTAGCGGGGGAGACGGCGTATCGAGACCCGATGATGTGTCGACCGGATCGAGCCGGACCGGCGGGACCGGTGCCGCGTTCGGGCTCCGCCCCGATGGCGGGCAAGAAGAGTCCGACGCGTCGACCGGTTCGGGATCGGCGACGGGCTCCGGTGACGCGGTGCGGGATGAACGGTCGCCGGGTAAGCGGCGGGCCGACGCGCTGATGGAGCTGGTCGGCGCGGGTGCCCGAGTGGCGAGCGGTGAGGGCACCCAAGCCAGTGCTGCGACAGTGTTGTTGACGATGAGCCTGCAGGACCTGCTCGCCGGGCACGGGGCGACCACGGGCAACGGTGACATCGTCGATGCGGGTGCGGCTCGCCGGTTCGCGTGTAGTGCGGATCTGATCCCCGCCGTGCTCGGCGGACTCAGCCAACCACTCGATGTGGGTCGGCGAGAACGCCTGGCCACCAAAGCCATTAGGGCAGCAGTGATCCTGCGCGACGGCGGCTGCACCTTCCCAGGGTGTGACCGGCCACCGGGTTTCTGCGAGATTCACCACGTGACACCGTGGTGGGCCGGCGGCGACACTTCCCTCGCCGATTCCGCGTTGCTGTGCGGCCGCCACCATCAGACCGTGCACCGGCAGGGTTACACCGCCGAGGTTCATCCCGACCGGGTCGAATGGGACCTGACACCGGGCCGCATGCCCGGCCACCACAACACCGCCGCCTGAACGCGAACCGCGACAGCCACCTCGGGACACCGAAGCGTCGGTAGACGGTGCAACTCGCGACTTTTGGGGAGCAGGTACTCCGGCGTCCTCGCATTCCACTGCGAGATGGTGGTGTTGGCACGCGATTCCTATCCCGCATGGGGCGGCCAGCTTTTGGAACGTGCCCAGCAGAGAGGTCCAGCCGGACGAGTCACCGTCGCGGGGCGTCGTGCGAGAGTTGCGCGAGGAGAGCGGCATACAGGTGGCAGGACCTACTGTCTGAGTCCCGTCCTCGCACGCCCAGGATTGACCGGCATACAAGCGCATTGACCGGCGTACTGAATTCGGTGAATCACCTACGCCGGTCAACGCTGAGGTACGCCGCTCAATCAGGATTCGGATTTGCGAACGGTTCTGTAAGAACGGCTCAGCTCACCGTGAACCAGGACGACCCTCGAAGCTGTCGCCGGGATCACGCGGACGTGTTCGACGCCCGCGGTTCCGCGACGTGAGTGGCGCACCCACTCACCAAGGGCGAAGGAACAGCCATGAAGGTCATCACCAGGACGCTCGCCGTCACCGGATCAATTGCAACGGCAGCAGTTTTCGCGGCAGCACCGGCGAGCGCCGCAACCGGGCACAGCGGTGCGGCATACCGCAGCGGCCCGACGAGCGGGGTCGTGTTCGTGCAGAACGACAACCCGGCGGGCAACACCGTCGTCGCCTACGACCGCACCGCGGACGGCGGGCTGGCGAAGGTCGGCTCCTATCCCACCGGCGGCCTCGGCGGGGTGCTGTCGGGATCGGTCGTCGATCACCTGGCCAGCCAGGGATCGCTCGGCTACGACCGGTCGTCCCGTTCGCTGTATGCCGTCAACGCGGGCAGCAACACGCTGACGTCATACAGCGTCTCCGGCGACCGGTTGACCCGCCGCCAGGTGGTGCCGACCGGCGGAGACTTCCCGGTCAGCGTCGCCGCGCAGGGCAACCTCGTCTTCGTGCTCAACGCACGGGACGGCGGCTCGCTGTCGGGTTACCTGCGCGTCGGCGGCGCGCTGTTGCCGATCCCGGCCTGGCACCGTGAACTGCACCTGAACACCTCGGCGCCAGGTCAGGCGGACGAATTCGTTTCAACGCCAGGCCAAGTCGGCTTCACGCCGGACGGCCGCGACCTGATCGTGTCGACCAAGAACGGCGGGAACACGTTGGAGACGTTCCCGATCGGCCTCTTCGGACCGTCAGCCCGACCGGTCACCACCGCGCTGCCCGGAGCAGTGCCGTTCGGCTTCGCCTTCGACAGCCGCGGCCACCTCGTGCTGAGCGAGGCGGGCACGAACAGCGTTGCCACCTTTGCGGTTTCGCGCCGCGGCACGGTCACGCCGATCGACTCTGCCGCGACCGGGCAGGCCGCCACCTGCTGGATCGCCACGACCGGTGACCAGGTCTACGCATCGAATGCCGGCAGCGGCACGCTCTCGCGCTACTCGACCTCGGTCCCCGGCGCGTTGACCAGCCGCGGCCTGACTGCCACCGATCCCGGCACCGTCGACGCCGCAGCGTCATCGGACGGCCGCTACCTCTACGTCCAGACGGGAGCCAACGGCATCGTCGATGCCTATCGCATCCAGCCGAACGGGTCTCTGGCCAGGACCGGCTCCGTCACCGTCCCGAATGCCGTTGGCGCAGAAGGGATCGTCGCACTCTGAGCCGTCCACCACGTGAGCGGGCGGCGGTGTGCGCGGTCGTCAGGCTCGTGCCTCGCCATACATCTCGCGAATGGTGTCTGCTGCCCGCTCCGTGATGACATTGCGCTTCATCTTCAGAGTCGGTGTCAGGTCGCCGGACTCGACGGTCCACTCGGTCGGCAGTAGCCGCCATTCGCGGACGGACTCGGCGCCGGACACCAGCTTGTTGGTCGCCGCGACCTGCTCCCCGATGGCGGCGAGCACGTCGGGGTGCGTGCCGAGGTCGTCGTCGTCGCGGATGCCGTTGTTCCGCGCCCAGTACGCGGCGCCGTCCTTGTCGAGCGTGAGCAGGGCGGCGACGAAGGGACGGTCGTTGCCCACGACGAGCGCCTGACCGATGAGCGGGTGCTGGGTCAGGCTGTCCTCGAGCATGTCCGGTGCGATGTGCTTGCCGTCGGTGGTGACGATGAGGTCCCTGGACCGGCCGATGATCCGCAGGTGCCCGTCCTCGAAGCTGCCGAGGTCGCCCGTGCGACACCAGCCGTCGACGGTCAGCGCCTCCCGGGTCGCCTCCGGGTTGCTGCAGTAGCCGGTCATCGCCTGCGGCGCCAGGATCAGCACCTCGCCGTCCGGGCCGAGCGTCATCCGCACACCCGGGACGGGCGGACCGACCGTGCCGATCTTGGCCCCACCGGGCGGGTTGACGTTCGTGATGCCGACCTCGGTGAGTCCGTAGCCTTCGAGGATCTCGAAGCCGACCCCCTCGAAGAACCGACTGAGGTGCGGGCTCAGCGCACTTCCGCCGGAGATGATCGTCCGGCACTCGCCGCCAAGGGCGTCCCGCAGTTTCCGGTAGACCAACCGGTCGTACCACCGGTACTTCAACCGGGTGCCCAGTCCGGGCGACGGGGTGCTCGCGAACTCGACAGCGGTCCGCTCCGCCGCGGCGAAGATGCGGCCGGCCCGACGGCCCTTGGCCTGAGCGCTCGCGGCTGCGGCGGCGTAGACCCGCTCGAAGACACGGGGCACGGACCCGACGAAGGTGGGCCGGTGCAACCTGAACGCCTCCCCGAGGTGCTTCATGTCGGGCTCGTGCACCAGCTCGTAGCGCGCCAACAGCGTTGCCGCCTCGATCACCTGGCCGAAGATGTGCGCCAGCGGCAGCATGAGGACGGTGCGGGGTCGGTCGCCGCGCTCGACCGCCTCACGGATCACGCTGAGCGACGCGTCGGCACTGTGGAGGAACGCGGCGTGGCTGATCTCGCACCCCTTGGGGCGCCCCGTCGTGCCCGAGGTGTAGACGATCGAATGCAGGTCGGTCTCGTTGACCGCACCGGCACGCACGTCGAGCGTCGCCTCGTTGACTCCCGACGCGGCCTCCTCGATCTGGGCCAGGGCGTCGTCGTCGACGACCAGGACGTCGGGTCGTATGTCGGTCGACAGGCTGTCGACGCCGGATGCGGCGCGCAGGTCCGAACTCTCGACGATGAGGAGTCGCGCGCCGGAGTTGGTGAGGATCCACTCGACCTGGTCGGCGGAGGCCGTGTCATAGATCGGTGCAACGGTGACACCGACGTAGGTGCACGCCCAGGACACCAGCGTCCACTCGTAGCGGGTGCGGCACATGATGGCCACCCGGTCGCCGGGCTTCAGGCCGAGCCCGATCAGGCCACGCGCCAGCACACGGATGCGCTCGCGCAGTCCTTGTGCCGTGACTTCCGTCCAGCGCTCCACCGGCGCCGAGGTGTCCCCGTCCGGTGGCACCAGCAACACCACGGTGTCGGGCTCCTCCGCGATCCAGTCCACGGCGAGTGGAGCCGTGCGCGGGAAGGTGTGCACCTCCGGTCCGCCGTCCAGCTCGGTGACGGTTGCCGGCTTGAACATGTCTTGGCTGGTCATCAGCGCAGCGTCTCCGGGATCTCAAAGCGTGTGTCGGCCCCGGTGACAATCTCCCGCACCGCAGGTCGTTGGAACGTCATGAAGGTCAACGTTAGGCGGTGACGGTGCACTGATGCGACGCAGCAGGTCACGCAGTTTCCCGTGGCGGAAACCGGTGCGCGCAACTCAGGTCAGCAGCACGATGTCATGGGCAGGTCTCGTCCAATTTGACCACTGAGAAGTCGACGGCCGTGTCCTCGGTGAATGTCGTTCCGGCCCTTGGTGTTTGAGCGCACACCCGCAAGTCCCTGTCCCAAAGCTGCATCCGGTCTGCGCCCAGTGCGTCGGTCGATGTGCTGTAGAACAGAGGGTTGCCGCTCACGAGCTGGATGTCGTCCTGCGCTGCCTGCAAGGTCTTGCCCTTCTCGTCCGGCATCGTCCACGAGGTCGGCGCAGCGGTGACGCTCTTGGTCGGGTGCTGCGTCCTGGACGGCTTTGTAACGGTCTTCGCCGGTGCTTTGGTGTGCGTCGCCTTCGGTGTAGCAGTGACCGTCACGGTGGCGGGTGCTGCAGGTGACTTGCTTGCCGACGTGGTCGGCGAGGCAGCGGCGTTATCGGACGAGTTGTCCTGTGGGCTCAGAGCGCTCGCTATCCCACCGATGGCGAAGAACGCAACGACGGCCGCAGCGGTGATCTGAACCCAGCGGCGTTTCCACCACGGCCGCGCAGGCTTCGCTAGCGGCGCTGGCTGCTCGGCCCACTGCTGCTGGGCCCTGGGAATGGGTTGAGTTGCAGAGGCGAGGTTCTCGGCGGGGGCGAACTGTTCGGTCCACTGGTTGCCGTCCCAATACCTTTGGCGGGGCGAGCCTTGCGGGTCCGGGTACCAGCCGGCCGGGGTCTGGTTGTTCATCCGCATTCCTGTCATGACGGGGGTATGGCGGAGATCGACGCGCTACTACGTGCAGGACATCCTGGGTCGGGGCGACGTCGTGAGCGGTCGGTGTCAGCCCTTGGACGGCAACTGGTCAGCACGTGAATGACGTTCAGTAGCAGTCACTTTCGGACTCCCCGACATCCCCAAAGACCCTGGCCCGAAGCCCTCCCAAATGGCCAAGCCTGCGAACCGTAGGACAGGTCAATCGGCCACCACAAGGAAATTGCACGCGCCGTCCTCGTCTGCAAGAAGCCCAGGACAACCACGTATCACGAGGGCGCTTCGGGCCCGGGTCAGGAACAGAAGAGCAATCCGTGCCGGGACTTCAGCGTCAGCACCCGGTGGACGGCCGCGCTGACCTGACCCGCGAACGTCGGACTCGACTTCATCTTGGCGAGGATGGCTGCCGCCATGGTCGGCACGTCGTGCGGCGCGCCGGTGAGGACGATGTCACCGCCGGCGGCGATGAACCGCGTCGCTCGCTGGCCGACCGGAATGTGTTGCACGGAAACGGCACTCAGCGAGTCGCTGACCACCACGCCGTGGAAACCGAGGCTCCCGCGCAGAAGCGTGGTGATCATCGGATGGGAGAACGCCGCCTGGTTGGCCGAGTCGATCTTCGGGTACCACGCGGTCGACATCATCACCATGCCGGCGCCCGCGGCGATGCCGGACTTGAAGGTCGACAGGTAGGGGTCCGTGGCGGTCATCGTGTTGTCGGTGATGCCGGTGCTGGACGTGTCGGTGTTGTTGGTGATCCGGCCCAGTCCCGGGAAGTGCTTGAGCGTCGCGATGTCGCCGCGGGAGTTCAGCCCGTGCACGACATTCGTCACCGCCCGGCTGACAACGCTTGGGGTGTAACCGTATTCGCGGTAGTAGTGACCGATCGGCCCGTTGCGGGTGCCGAGTGACTGCGGCACGGTGTCGGCGACCGGGGCCAGGTTGACGTTGACCCCGACGTCGCGCAGTTGCTGGCCGACCGTCGCGCCGGTGCTGGTCTGGTGGGACGAGGACCAGCTGCCCTGGGTCAGTGCAGTCGGCAGTGTGGTGAAACCGGTCCCCTTCAGCTGCTGGACGTAGCCGCCCTCCTGGTCGGCCGCGATGAGCAGCGGGACGTTGCCGGTCCAGGCGCCGGACGTCAGGCCCTGGTTGGCGTCCGAGGTGCGGCCGACGGTGCTGTTGCCGGTCCAGCCGCCGAGATAGACGATGTTGCCCACGTGGTCGTACTTCATCAGCGTGTGGACGTAGCTCTGGTCGTCCTTGTCCATCCCGACCATCAACAGTTGCCCGACCCGCTGCGACTGCGACAACTCGCCGTACTTCTTGGTGACACAGGCCGATCCGGTCGGACCGAATGCCGCCAGCGCCTTCCAGTTGAGCCGGTCGACGACACCCGTCGGGTTGAGATGCCGCGGTGTCTGGAAACGCTTGACCGCGGTCACGGTCGACGTGCCGAAGACGCCGTCGGCGCCCGACGACCCCACCGAGTAGCCGTGCTTGATCAACAGCTGCTGGGCGAGTTTCACGCACGCGCCGCTGGTGCCCTTGTAGAGGACCGGATGGGTGGTGCACGTCGTCGCTGCACTCACTGCGGGACCCGCGGCCTCCGACGGTTGTGCCGCGGCCAGCGACATACCGCCGGTCATCATGGCGACCGCGGTGCCGAGCACCAGCGGTCGTCCCCCGAACGTGCTCATCTTGTGACTCCCTCGGTGAGTGCTCCGCTCCGTAGGACGCCGCAGCGGCGCTGCGGGTTGGCCACCGGAACCGGTATGTCAGTCATGATGGCCCATATGCGACTGATGATCCGGTTACTGGGTATGGCGGTCGTGCTGCTCCTCGCCGCCGCGTGCTCCACCAGCGGTGACCACCCTCGGCATTCGCCGGCGTCCTCGAAGTCCCCGCCGTCTTCGGCAGCTGGCGGGCAGCCGGCCACGGCCGGTGCCGCCGCGCAACCGCAGGAGTTCCGCGGCAAGGATCCGCTGGACTTCTACCGGCCGCCGAAGCCGATGCCGGCGGTCCCGCACGGGACCCTCCTGCGTTTCGAACGCACGAGGCTCACGGTCTCGGGCGGCACGGTCTGGAAGATCATGTATGCCAGTAAGTCGTTGTCCGGCAAGCGAATTGCCGTCACCGGGATCGTTCTCGTGCCCGCCGGGAAGCCGCCGGCCGGTGGCTGGAAGCTGGTGTCCGCGGCCCACGGCACGACCGGTGTCGCGGACGACTGTGCGCCGTCCCGAGGCGACGTCGCGCTGCCCGCCGGACAGAGGACGCCATACCCGATCAGCCTGCTCAACAAGGACTACGGCGCGTTCGCCGAGGCCGGTTATCTGCGCTCCGGCTACGTCGTGTCCCTCACCGACTACGAAGGTCTCGGCACGCCCGGGATCCACCCGTATCTGGTCGGGCAGAGCGAGGCGCGCAGTGTGCTGGACGCGGCGCGTGCGGCGCGGCAACTACCCGCCGTGCCGGTGCAGCGGCGATTCGCGATCTGGGGCTACTCGCAGGGCGGGCATGCGGCCGCCTGGGCCAACGATGTCGCGGCCACCTGGACCCCCGAGCTGCACCTGGTCGGCACCGTCGCCGGCGGGCCGGTGAGCGAGATGACGCTGGTCGCCAACACGCTGGCGACGACGAAGATGGCGCCGAGCCTCTTCTTCATGATCATCGCCGGGTATGCCGCGGCATACCCGCAGTTGCACCCGTCGGACGTCCTGACGCCGGCCGGCCTTGCGATGTTGAAGCGCTTCGAGACGCATTGCAGCGCCGCCCACTCGGCTGCGTTGACGAAGACGCCGATGTCGGCCTTCGTCAAGCCCGGTTTCACCTCGGACACGGCGTGGCAGCGGGCGTTGAGTGAGAGCAACCCCGGCCAGCCGGGTCGCCCGAAAGTGTTGTCGCCGTTGCTGATCCTGCACAGTGACGTCGACGAGACCGTGCCGGCGTTCCTCAGCGACACGATGTTCAAGCGGATGTGCCGGCTCGGCTGGCATGCCGAGCGGCGGGTCTATCACAACGGCAAGACGCACGTCGGCGAGGTCCCCGACGCACTGGTCGACGGACTGCACTGGATCAACGACCGCATGGCGGGCAAGCAGGCTCCGACGAACTGCCCCACGTCCTGATCCTGGGCGTCGTCGCAGCGACATGCAGGGCACATGCAGATCCGCGTGTCATGGTGTCGCCGTGGGACTCGCATGGAAGTCTCCATGCTGAGGAACGGTCATGTACCAACTCGCAGTGGGGCTTGCCGTCGGTGCGGCGTTTCTCATCGCAGTGGGCGCCGCGCTGCAGTCGCGGTCTGCCGTCCGGGTCAGGTTCACCGATGACAGCCGGCTCGGCTTCCTGATCGTCCTGATCCGGCAGCGCCGGTGGCTGGCCGGTGCCGTGGTGAGCGTGTGTGGCGTCGGGGTGCACGTGGTGGCCCTCAGTCTCGGCCCGGTGAGCGCGATCCAGCCGGTCGGCACCGTTGGCCTGATCTTCGCGGTGGCGGCCAAGGCCGCGCTGGACCGGGCGCGACCGAGCGCGCGGGCGGTGAGCGGAGCCGTCGTCGTCATCGTCGGACTCGCTGCCTTCCTGCTCGTGCTCCCGCCCGGTGAGGGACGACCCCAGGTGCCGGCACGTGGCGCGGTCGGTATGGCGGTGATCGCCCTCGGCATCGCTGGCGTGGCGCTGGCACTGCCGCGCGAACGGGTCGGCGTGAACGTGCGTGCCGCGGCCGCAGCGACTGGTGCCGGTGCTTCGTTCGGCGTGGGGGCTGCACTGATCGGTGTGATCGGCCGACGCTTGGCCCGCAGTGTCGACACGGTGCTCGCCTGGCCGACCGTGGTGGTGATCATCCTCATGCTGGCCGGCGGGGTCGCGCAGCAGTACGCCTATGGGCTCGCGCGGTTCGCAGAGGTGTATGCCGTTGTCCTCGTTGCTGATCCGTTCACCGCCGCCTTCACCGGGGTCGTCGTCCTGAGGGATCCGATCCCGACCGCACCGCTCGATCTGGCCTGGCTCGCGGTCGCCGCAGCGCTGACGGCGGCCGGTGTCGTCGTGTTGTCGCGCGACCACCCGGCGCGTGCACGAGGGCAGGCCGGCTGATGCGTATTCTGATGGCCACCGACACCTACCCGCCGGACGTGAGCGGCAGCGCGGTCTTCGCCCGCCGGCTCGCGCGCGGCATGTCCGGGCTCGGCCACGAGGTGCACGTGGTCTGCTCGTCGGAGAACGGCCCGAACAAGTTGCTCGTCGACGACGAAGGTGTGCGGATCCATCGGCTGGCGTCGCTTCCGCTGCCGGTGCACCCACCGCTGCGGTTCGCCAGCCCCATCGGCGCACGTCGGCGGCTGCGTGACCTGCTGGCGGACATCCGGCCCGAGGTGCTGCACGCGCAGGATCACTTCACGATCGGCCGCGCGGCGATCCGCGCCGCCACCGAGTGCGGCATCCCCGTGGTTGCGACGAATCACTTCATGCCGCAGAACCTGACGCCATACCTTCCACCCCCCTGTCGTCCCCTGGTGACCCGTGCAGCGTGGGCCGACTTCCGGCGGATCTACCGCACCGCCGACCGGGTGACCGCCCCGACCCCGGCGGCGGCCGCGCTGGTGCGCCGACACGGCCTGCCACAACCGATCGAGCCGATCTCGTGCGGAGTCGACATCGACACCTTCCACCCTCCGGCCGTGCCGGGCGGCGGGCGCCGGGCCCTCGGCCTGCCCGATGCACCGACCATCGGGTATGTCGGCAGGCTCGACGCCGACAAGCACGTGATCGAGCTGATCCGGGCGATCGCCCGCCTCGCCGATCTCGGACCGGCGCAGTTGGTGCTGGTCGGCTCCGGCGCACGGCGGCACGCCCTGGAGAAGGTCGCCGCCGATGTCGGCGTGACCAACCGGGTGCACTTCCTCGGCTTCGTGCCCGATGCGCAGCTGCCCCAGGTGTATTCGGCGTTCGACGCGTTCTGCATGCCGGGGACCGCCGAGCTGCAGAGCATCGCGACACTGGAGGCGCTCGCGACCGGCCTGCCGGTGGTGCTCGCCGACGCCCTGGCCCTGCCGCACCTGGTCCAGCAGGGTGCCAACGGATTCCTCTACCCGCCCGGTGACATCGACGAACTCGCCCGGTCGCTGCGGACACTTCTGACGTGCGACCGCCGCCCGATGAGCGTGGTGAGCCGACAGATCGCCGAGCGCCATGCGGCGACCCGGACCGTGGCACGCTTCGACGAGATCTACCGTCGGCTCACCGCGATGGCGACAGCGCTCCGGGCCGCCGGCGATGCCGACGGCCCGGACCGACCGAGGTGACGAGCTCGCGGCGCTACCCGCAGTCACCCGCCGACGACCCGGCGGCGATCACCTTCTCGTTGGCGGCACGGGCACGCGCCACGTCGAGTTTCGGCACCTTCCGGTCGTAGGTCCACAACCCGTTGATCTCACCTTCGACATCGGTGATCTGGGTGTAGACGCCACCGGACAGCTGGCACGCCGCTTCCTTGGCGAGGGCGCCCTGGGTCGTCTCGAACTTCTGCGTCAGCTGCGCCGAGTCGGATGCTCCGGCGTAGTTGATGAAGCCGACGTTCCAGGAGTGCGCCGGGATCGACAGGCCCCAACCACCGTGCTCGCCGTCGATGGCGGGCCGGTTGTTCGCCACGTCGGGTTGCGGCCGCGCCGGACCGGTGTAGGTGTGCCAGTCGACGATGTTCCCGGCACCGGTGTCGGAGTTGACGCTGCCGCAGCAGTTGAAGCCGGACTCGGCGTCGACCAGCCGGCTCGGGTCATCCTTGGCGACCTGCTCGGCCGCAAGCTTCACCTCGCTGATGGCGTTGCTGACGTTGCCCCGGTCCATGCCCCAGCCCTCGTTGTAGGGCTCCCACGAGATGATCGAGGTCTCGCCCTTCAGCTCCTCGACCATCTGGTGCAGCTGTGACCTGAACTCCGTGTCCTGCGCGGGAGTCGCGCTGAACCCGGACTCCATCGAGGGCATGTCCTGCATGACCAGCATCCCGGTGGTGTCGGCGGCGTAGTACCACCGCGCCGGCTCCACCTTGATGTGCTTGCGGATCGCGTTGAAGCCGAGGTCCTTGGTCGCGGTGATGTCCCACTTGAGCGCGGCATCGGTCGGTGCGGTGTAGGCGCCATCGGGCCAGAACCCCTGGTCCAGGGTGGCGTTGACGAACGTCGGTTTCCCGTTGAGCAGGATCTTCGGCACGCCGTTGACCTTGCCGACCTCGACGGTCCGCTCGCCGAAGTAGGAACCGACCTGGTCGGTGCCCGTCGAGCCCTTCAGCGTCACTTTCGCGTGGTAGAGGAAGGGATCGTCCGGCGACCACAGGTGCGCCTTGGGCAGTGCGATCGAGAAGGGCGTGTTCGCCTTCCCGGTGCCCGTTGCCACGACGGCCGTGCCGTCATACAACCGGACGTCGACCTTGCCGTCCTTCGACGTGCTGCTGTTGACCTGCACGGTCACCGAGGCGCCGTCGGTGCTCGGGGCCTTCGGCAGCGTCGGGGTGAAGACGACCTGATCGACCTTCTGGGCGGGAGTCGGCTCCATCCAGACGCTCTGCCAGATACCGCTGCTCGCCGTGTAGAAGATCCCGCTCGGGTTCATCACCTGCTTGCCCTGCGGCTGGCTGGCTGCGCCGGTGTTGGTCACGCCGACGGTCAACTGTTGCGCTCCGCTGCTCTTCAGCGCGTCGGTGACGTCTGCACTGAACGGCAGGTAGCCACCGGTGTGCGTGGCGACCTGCTTGCCGTTGACCCAGATCGTCGCCTGGTAGTTGACCGCACCGAAGTGCAGGATCACCCGGCGACCGGCCTGCCGCCAATCGGTCGGCACGGTGAAGGAGCGTCGGTAGAACGCGTTGTCGTAGTGCTTGCGCACACCGGACAGGGTCGACTCCATCGGGTAGGGGACGACGATCTTGTCCGGCAGCTTCGCGTCCGCCGCCGGCTCCTCGGCGATGTTCGCGTCGTCACCGGTCCGGCCCTCGAACGACCAGGTGCCGTTGAGCGACTGCCACTTGTTGCGGGTCAGTTGCGGCCGCGGATACTCCGGCAACGGGTTCTTCGGGTCGACCTTCGAGGTCCACGGTGTCGTCATCGGCACGGTCGAGCTGTTGTCGACGTGTGTGTAGAACTTCGGGACGTCACTGTCATCTGCGTATGTCGCGCCGCCCTTGCCGTCATAGCTGACCGGGACGCTGCCCCACGTGTCGTAGACGGTGCCGTCCAGCGTGATCACCAGGACCTTCGAATCGGTCGGATCGACAGCGGCCGAGGTGATCGGGAAGCCGGCGGCGGACAGGTGGCTGGTCGCGGTGGAGGGCCAGGTGCCGAGTGGGTGCCCGAAGGTCAGCCGGATCGTCCTGCCGTCCTTGGCGAGCTCACCTCGCTCGACCGTCGGGGTGTAGCCGTCGGGCAGGGTGAAGGCCGAGGCCGGGACGGGCACCAGGCTCGAGGCGCCCGGCGGTTGCCAGGACAACTTCGCGAAAGCACCACCGGTCGCTTGGTAGTAGTCGGCACGGAAGGTGTGGGTGCCCGCGGTCAGATCGACCTGGCCGGGCTTGTTGACGTTCCAGTTGTTGAGCCAGTTGTCGATTACGAGCCGGCCGTCGACATACAGCCGAAAACCGTTGTCCCCGTAGTAGTTGAAGGTGTAATTGCCGGTGCTCGGGGCAGTCAGGTTGCCGGTCCACTGGATGCCGGCATCGGTGGACGTCCCGGTCAGCTCAGCGAGCGATGCGGTCAGGTCGTCGGAGTCGATGTTCGAGTCGACGATGGTTGCGCTCGGCTCTCCGCTGGGCGGGAATTCCGGTCCGGGAGTGTCGTTGGTGTTGTTGGTGTCGGGCAGCGGGTAGTAGTCGGCGCGGAGGCCGGGCGGCGGGGAGCTGGATGTCCCCGCGTGTGCGGATGGCGCAAGTGGGAGACAGAGCACGGACACCAGCGCGAGGAGCAGGACGGTGATGCCCGGCATCCTTCGTGTTCTCGGATGCCGTCGACGGGGGACAGACATGACACTCCTTCGGGGACTGGACGGGTTGTGCAGCAGCGCACTGGCGGAGCAATCACGGAGCAGTGCACACAAAAGTGAACTGTGTCACACACAAAATCGACAGTGTTCCAACAGAAGCGACCATCTTCGCAAGTTGAATAACGATTTGATAACGGGATATGGGTCCGCGATGCGGGCGCCGGAACATGCCGAAGGCCCGCCGATCGCTCGGCGGGCCTGGCAGGTGCGGCGCGGTCCGGACCGGCCGCAGCGGACCGGTGGGTCGGCTGCGGGGCGGATCAGGCGCGGGGTGTGATCGTCGGTAGGTCGTTCAGTCGGTCGGCTGCTCGACCTGCATCTCGCCCGCGGCATACCGCTCCCGCAGTCGCTTCTTGTCGAACTTGCCGACGCTGGTCTTCGGGACCTCGTCGATGATCGCCCAGCGCTCCGGCAGCTGCCAGTGAGCGACCTTGTCCGACAAGTGTTTTCGCAGATCGGCGGACGTGGTCGCCGAGCCCTCCGCGAGAACGACCGTCGCCAGTGGCCGCTCGCCCCACTTCTCGTCGGGCACGTTGACGACGCTCGCCTCGACCACGTCGGGGTGGGACATGATCTGGTTCTCCAGCTCGACCGAGCTGATCCACTCGCCGCCGGACTTGATGACGTCCTTGGACCGGTCGGTGAGCTTGAGGAACCGGTCGGCGCTGAGCGCGCCGACGTCGCCGGTGCGGAACCAGCCGTCCTCGCTGAAGCGTGACGCGCGATCGTCGATATCGGCCTGCGCGTCGTCGTCATTGGTCAGGTAGGAGCCGGTGATCCACGGGCCGCGGATCTCCAGCTCACCGACGCTGACCCCGTCGGCCAGCTGCACGGTGCCGTCCGGGCCGATGATGCGTCCCTCGAACGACGGGAGCAGCCGGCCCTGTGACGAGCGGTAGCGCCAGTATTCGTCGGTGCCCTCCTCCAGTCCGGGCGGAGGTACGGCGACAGAACCCATCGGCGAGGTCTCGGTCATACCCCACGCATGGATGATCTCCACCCCGAGCTCGTCCTGGAAACGACGGATCATCGACTCCGGCGCCGCGGAGCCACCGACGACCAGTCGTCGCACGGTCGAGGCGTCGGCCTCGGAGTGCTCGGTGAAATAGCGCAGCAGATCGGACCAGATCGTCGGCACGCCGGCGCCGCCGGTGATCTGCAGCTGCTGGATCATCGTGGCGAGCGGCTCTGCCTGCAGGTAGCGCCCGGGCATGATCAGCGAGGCGCCGGAAAGCATTGCCATGTAAGGGAATCCCCACGCATTCGCGTGGAAGAGCGGGACCACGACCAGTAGACGGTCGGCTGCCGACCACTGGAAGGTGCCCGCGCCCGCGAGCGCGTGCACGTAGTTGGAGCGGTGCGAGTAGGCAACACCCTTGGGGTTGCCGGTCGTGCCCGAGGTGTAGCAGAGCGAGGACGCGTCGTTCTCGTCCATGTCCGTCACCCACTCGTAGCTCGTGGGTTGGTCGGCCAGCAGGCTCGTCCAGTCGTGCACCTGCGCGTGCTGAACCAGCTTGTCCCGCAACGCATCCGGGATGGCGCCGTTGACGATGACGTGCTGCACCGCCGGCAGGTGGGGCAGCAGTTTGGCGAAGGGCTCGGCGAGCGTGTCATCGACGATGACGACCTGGCTGCCGCCGTGGTTGGTGACGTAGAGCAGTTGCTCGGGGAAGAGCCGGATGTTGAGGGCGTGCAGGACCGCACCCATCGAGGGCACGGCGAGGTATGCCGCCAGATGCTCGGCGTTGTTCCACATGAACGTGCCGACCCGTTGATCACCGTCGATCCCGAGGCCGCGCAACGCATTTGCGAGCTGCGCGCAGGTCTGGCCGAGCTCGCCATACGTCGTGGTGCGGGGGCCGTTCTCGGTCCAGGTGATCACCTCGCTCTGCGCGTACGCGGTGGTGCCGAACTCCAGCAGTGTGGAGATGAGCAGCGGGGTCTCCTGCATGGTGCTCTTCATGGCTGCAGCCTGTCACTTGGCGGCCGCCTGCGGGAGGACCCGACCGGAATGTTCCCGGATATCGGCCCTCCCGCGGCCGTACTCACCGGCAGAAGAGCAACCCGTGCGCCGCCTTCAGCGCAAGGATCCGGTGGATCGCGTAGTTCACCTGCCATGCGAAGGTCGAGCTCGTGCGGACGCGTGCCCCGATCGCGCTCAGCATGGTCGGCACCTCGCTCGTCGACCCGGTGAGCACCATGTCACCGCCGGCCGAGATGAACCGGACGGCCCGGTCGCCGACCGGAACCCGTTGCACCGCAACGGCACTCATCGAGTCGCTGACCACGACCCCCTTGAAGCCGAGGTTGTGTCGCAGGATCGTCGTGATGATCCGAAACGAGAACGGCGCCTGGTTGACGGAGTCGATCTTCGGATACCAGGCGAGCCCGACCATCACCATGCCGGCGCCCGCGTTGACTCCCGCCTGGAACGGCGACAGGTAGGGATCGGTGGACGTCATCGTGTTGTCGGTGATGCCGGTGCTCGAGGTGTCGGTGTTGTTGAGGATCCGGCCGATGCCCGGGAAGTGCTTGAGCGTCGCGACCTCGCGGCGGGAGTTCAGCCCGTGCACCACGTTGGTCACCGCGCGCGTGACAACGCTTGGGGTGTAACCGTATTCGCGGTAGTAGTGACCGATCGGCCCGTTGCGGGTGCCCAGTGACTGCGGCACCGTGTCCGTCACCGGGGCGAGGTTGGCCCCCACGCCGACATTGCGCAGTTGCTGCCCGACCGTGGCCGCGGTGCTGTACTGCTGGGATGACGACCAGGTCCCCTGGGTGAGCGCCGTCGGCAGCCTGGTGAACCCCGTCCCGGTGAGCTGCTGCACGTAGCCGCCCTCCTGGTCGGCGCCGATCAGCATCGCGACGCCGTCGGTCGCGGAGTTCGACGTACGACGCTGCAGCCCGTCCGAGGTCCGGCCGACCGTGCCGTCACCGCTCCAGCCGCCGAGATAGACGATGTTGCCGACGTGATAGTTGGCGATGAGTCCGTGGACGGTCGACTGGTTGCCGCTCGTCATACCGACCATGATCAGCTGGCCGAGCCGCTGCGGCACGGTCATCTCGTTGTAGGTCTCGGTGACGCAGGCCGAGCCGGCCGCGCCGAAGCGGAGCAGCGCCTTCCAGGTCAGGTCGTCGACGACGCCGGTGGAGTTCAGCAGCCGCGCGGACTGGAACCGCTCGACCGCGGACCGGGTCGCGGAGCCGAAGATGCCGTCGGCACCGGACGAACCCACCGAATAGCCGTGCTTGATCAGCAGCTGCTGCGCGAGTTTCACACAGCTGCCGGTCATGCCGTAATAGATGACCGGGTATGACGGACAACTCGCCAGCGTCGCCGCGGCCGGAGCAGCCGCGTGTGACGGCGCGGCGGCCGCGATCGACATACCCGCTGTTGCAATGGCGAACGTCGTGCCGAGCACCAGCGGTCGCCCCCTGAAAATATTCATCATGAGACCCCTCCAAGCGTGTCCACTTACTAGACGCCCATAGGAGCTGGTCGGTTGTCAAGGAACACGTGCAACAAGGCGG
Organism: Flexivirga sp.; assembly: GCF_035551235.1. Taxonomy (GTDB): domain Bacteria; phylum Actinomycetota; class Actinomycetes; order Actinomycetales; family Dermatophilaceae; genus Flexivirga. The sequence continues at coordinate 182,397 of NZ_DASZNO010000030.1, forward strand.
TCCGGTCGCCGGATCGCGGCTTCAGGGCGTGTCGGCGCCGGGAACGGCTCGTCGATCAATACCGTCGCAGTAGGCGAAAGTTCGCTGCTCAACAAGGGGTGACCCGAAGTGGATGACATCACGCACAACTGTCCGCGTTGTCATGAGATAACCCGCGATCCCGATGATCACGAATGCGGGGTCAATCCGGTCGGCGGCCTGCCGGCCAACCAACCGCACAAGGCGCCGGAGCCGGCCTACGCGTCGGGTTGCGCCGGTGAGGCCGATCACCGCCTGGCCTCCTGAACCTCCCGCCGGCGTCCCCGGAGGATCCTGTCCGACTGCTGTCAGCGGCCGGCGAGGCGCAGTACTAGCGTGACCACATCGCCGAGCCGGAGGATCCCATGACGCTGACAGATGATGCGCCGCAGGCCAGCGTCGCCGAGCTGGTCAAGACCCGGATGGGCGATCTGCCCGCCGCGGAGCGCAAGGTGGGGCGCGCCCTGCTGGCCGGCTACCCGGCCGCCGGGCTCGGCACCGCCCAGCGACTGGCCGAACTCGCCGGCGCGAGTGCCCCGACCGTCGTACGTTTCGTGGCCCGGCTCGGCTTCGACGGCTATCGCGGTTTCCAGGACGCGCTGCGCGACGAGGTGCAGGGTGCGCGCACGGCCTCGCCGCTGACGCTCCCGCAACGAGCGTCCGGTGACGACCTGGGCGCCGTCTCCGCTCGCGTCCTCAGTAGCGCGGTCGAGGAGTCGCTCACCGCCGTGCCCGACAGCGAAATCCGGCGGGCTCTCGACCTGCTGGCCGACGTCCGCTCGCGCATCACCTGTGTCGGCGGCCGCTACTCCCACGTGCTGGCGACGTACTTCGACCTGCACCTGCGGCAGTTGCGGCCCGGGACGAGCGCCACGACGTATGCCGACATCCTTCGCGCCGCCCCGCTGTTGGACCTCGGGCGGCGAAACACGTTGGTGCTCTTCGATGTTCGCCGCTATCAACGCGATGCGGTCGAGCTGTCGACCCGGGCTCACGAGCAGGGTGCGCGGATCGTGCTGATCACCGATCCCTGGCTCTCGCCGGTGGCCGAGGTCGCCGACGTGGTGCTGAGCGTCCAGGTCGAGGGGCCGAGCCCGTTCGACAGTCAGGTGCCGGCGACCGCCCTGGTGGAGATGCTGGTGGCCGGCCTGCTCGAGCGTCTCGGACCGAGCGCCGCGGAGCGCATGCGTCGGGTCGACGAGCTCGCACGCGGCACCACCATCGAGTGATCTATTTCACGTCTACCTATTGACGCGGCAGCTGAAATGGATATTTCATGTACGTCAGTCGCCACGCGAACTGCGTGGTCACCGACGTAGGAGCAGCAGATGGCCGCACGGACTCCCCGCAAGTTGCGTCTCTGGGAGGCGCTCGCCCTGTCCGTCGGCCTGATGGGCCCGACGCTCGCGATGGGCCTCAACGGTCCCGGCGTCGCCGCCACCGCGGGCAAGGCCGTCCCGCTCGTCTTCCTGCTCGGTCTCGCCGGGGTCGGCCTGGTCGGCTACGGGTTCTGGCGGCTCACCCAGCACTTCAACCACGCGGGCTCGGTCTATGCGCTCGCCGGCGCGACGATCGGGCCCCGTGCCGGGTTCTTCGGCGGCTTCGCCCTGTTGGGCACCTACCTGTTCTTCCTGGTCTGCACGCAGGCCGCGACCGCGGTCTTCGCGAACGCGTTCCTCAACGAGTTGGGCATCCACCACACCGGCGCCTGGATCGCCTACGCCCTGCTGGCGGCGGTCGGTTGCGCGGTCCTGAACGTGCGCGACACCCGCTTCACCGCGCGGACCCTGCTGCTCATCGAAGGCATCGGGATCATCGCCATGCTGGTGCTGGCCGCCGTCGTCGTCGGCGGTGCCGGGCTCGGTATCGGGCACCACACCGCCTCGGGCGGAGCCCCGTCGATCGACCTGTCGACCTTCACACCGGGCGGCACCACGATGAGCGCCGTCATGACCGCGACGGTCTTCGCGTTCCTCTCCTGGGCCGGCTTCGAGGCCTGCGCCTCCCTCGGTGAGGAGACCGACAACCCGCGACGCAACATCCCGCGTGCCCTGGTCGGCAGCGTCATACTCACCGGAATCCTCTACGTGCTGCTGATGTTCACCCAGACCATCGGCTTCGGCACCGACACCAAGGGCATCGCCGCGTTCGCCGGTGCCGAGTCACCGATGTCGACGCTGTCGCAGCGGTATGTCGGCACCTGGTTCTCGCTCATCGTCGCGTTCACCGCGGTCGCCTCCGCCTTCGCCAGCTCGCTGTCCTCCTCGGCGGCGGCCAGTCGGATGGTCTTCGCCCTGGCTCGCGACGGCTTCGGGCCCAAGGCCATGGCGAAGGTCGACCCCGACACCGGCGCCCCACGGACCGCGCTGTTCTCCGTCGTCGCGGTCACCACCGTCGCCGACGTCGCCCTCTGGGCGGGCGGAGCCGGCGCCTTCGACAGCTACTACTGGTTCGCGACGCTCGGTGTGCTGTGCGTGCTCGTCGCGTATGCCGTGGCCGCCGCCGGCGTCATCAAGTTCACCTTCTCCGGCCGGGGCAACATCCCGCGCTGGGAGACGATCATCCCGACCGCCGGGATCGCCTACCTCGCCTTCGTCTTCTACAAGCAGTCGACCGGGCAGACCGCGCCATACACCTACTTCCCCTGGATCGCCGGCGCCTGGTGCGTCATCGGCGTGCTGGTCATCCTGTGCGCTCCGCGGCTCGCGGCCCAGATCGGAGCCCGGCTGACCGGCGAGCTCGCCGGCTCCGACTCCGACGTCGAGGCTTCCTCGCAGGGCTCAGCCGAAGCGGACGCCGCGGCGAAGGTGCAGGGTTCGTGACGGGACTCTACGAACGCGACGGCCGGGTCATCGCGGCGGCGCAGCGGCTTCGCTTCTTCCCGCTCGCGCCGGTCGCCGGATGCGGTGCCCGGCTGCGCGAGGCCGACGGGCGCGAGCTCATCGACCTCTCCGGTGCCTGGGGTGCGGCCGCCGTCGGATACGGACACTCCGCTGTCGCCGCGGCCGTTGCCGGTGCGGTGCGCACCATGCCCGGCGCGAGCCTGCTGTCCGGCACCAACCCGGAGGCGGTCGCTCTCGCGGAGGAACTCGTCGCACTCCTGCCACAGATCCCGGATGCCCGGGTCTACCTCGGGCACAGCGGTTCGGACGCGAATGCCGCTGCGCTGCGCAGCATTCGGGCCGCGACCGACCGGACCCGGATCCTCGCGTTCGACGGTTCCTACCACGGCGGCCTCGGCCCGGCGCAGGAAGTTTCCGGTGTCTGGATCGACGGCGGGACGGCGCCCGCAGCAGACCTGACGATGATCCCCTACCTGTCGCTGGACGCGGCCGAGGCCGAGCTCGGCAAGGGCGACGTCGCCGCGGTGCTGGTCGAGCCGATCCTCAGCGACGGCGGTCTCGTCATACCTCCTGACGGGCAGTTGCGCCGGCTCGCCGACCTGACCCACGAGCACGGTGCGTGGCTGCTGGTCGACGAGGTCAAGGTCGGCCTCGGCCGCACCGGCTGGCTGCACGCCTTCGAGGCCGAGGGTGTCGTGCCCGACGTCGTGACGTTCGGCAAGGCGCTCGGTGGGGGACTGCCGCTGTCGGCGGCGGTCGGCCGCGCCGAGATCATGGACGCCGCCGAGGGATCCTCGCTGTTGACCACCGCGGGCAACCCGGTCTGCGCCGCCGCCGGCCGCGCCGTACTCCACACGCTGGCGGCCGAGGGTCTGGTCGAGCGGTCGGCCGTGCTCGGCCACGTGCTGTCCGATCATCTCGCCGAGTTGTCCGACCGCCATGAGTCCGTGAGCGACACCCGGTCGCGCGGGCTGTGCGCCGGCATCGAACTCGACAGCGCGATCACGGCGGCGAAGGTCGTCCACCGCGCCCACGAGCTCGGTGCCGTCGTCTACTACGTCGGCACCGGCTCCAACGTGCTCGAACTGACGCCCCCACTGGTCATCTCCGCCCAGGACCTGGCCCGGGGCATCGACATACTCGACGCGGCACTCGCCGACGTCGCCGACGGACTGGTGCACGATGAGGTCGTCACCGCTTATCGAGGTTGGTGAACCCAATGTCCAGAGCTTCCACGGTTTTCGTCGCGACCTGCGACCTCGCCGGGCTGACACGCGGGCGTGCAGTGCCCGGCTCCGAGCACGACCCGGTGCTGCGCAAGGGCGTCGGCTGGGTGCCGGCCGACCTCGCCCTCACCGCCTTCGGTGACATCGCCGAGGACAACCCGTTCGGCTCGGTCGGCGACCTGCGGCTGCTGCCGGACCCGACGACCCGGGTGGAGATCCCGGCCACCGCGGAGATACCCGGCGTGCACATCTACCTGGCCGACCAGGTCCAGCTGGACGGCACGCCGTGGGATTGCGATCCGCGCTCGTTCGCCCGCCAGGCGCTCGCCGACCTGCGGGAGCAGGCGGGCCTGGAGGTCATCGCTTCGTTCGAGCACGAGTTCATGCTCGAGGGGCTGCCACGCACCGCGCCGTTCTCCTTCGAACGCTTCCGCAGTGCGGAGCCGTTCGGCTCGCAGCTGATCGACCTGCTCGACCGCGCGGGCCTGGAGCCGGAGACCTGGCTGCCGGAGTATGGCGAGGACCAGTTCGAGATCACCGTGAGCCCGACCAATGCGCTGATCGCCGCGGACCGGGCGGTGCTGCTGAAGGAACTGGTGCGCGAGACCGCCCGCCGCAACGGCCGCCGGGCGACCTTCGCGCCGTTGGTCGACCCGGACGGCAGCGGCAACGGGGTGCACGTGCACCTGTCGTTCAAGGACATCCGGACCGGGCTGCCGGTGCTGCTCGACCCGGCCGCGCCCGGGCGGCTGTCCTCGGTCGGAGCGCGGTTCGCCCGCGGGCTGCTCGCCCATGCCGGTGCCCTCACCGCGATCACCGCGCCGAGCCCGGTGTCGTTCCTGCGGTTGACCCCGCACCGTTGGAGCGCCGGCGGCGCCTTCCTCGCCGAGCGCAACCGTGAGGCGCTGGTCCGGATCTGCCCGACCTCCACCATCGGCGGTGCCGATCCGGCGCACCAGCTGAACCTCGAATACCGCGCGGCCGACGCGGCGGCGAACCCGTGGCTCACGCTCGGTGCTCTGGTCCGCGCCGGCCTCGACGGCCTCACCCAGGACGGTGAGCAGCCGGAGGTCTGGCCGGAGGACGCCACCGAGGAGCAGCTGGCCGCGGTGCCCGCGCTGCCCTCCGACCTGGCCACCGCGCTGGACACCCTGGAGAAGGACGACGTCGCGTCCGGGTGGTTCGCGCCGGATCTGCTGCGCACGCACCTGGCGGTGAAGCGCACCGAGCTGGCGCTGGTCGACGGCCTGGACGACGCCGAGCTGTGCCGGAAGGTCGCCGATGTCTATTGAGCTGCACGACCTGCACGACGCGATCGCGGGCATCGGCCTCGTCGATCACCACGTGCACGGCTCGCTGCGGGGTGCCTGCCGGCGCGACCAGTTCGAGTCGCTGATCACCGAGTCCGACCGGCCGGTCCCGGCGTGGATGACGCAGTTCGACTCACAGGTCGGTTTCGCGATCCGGCGGCACTGCGCGCCGGTGCTCGGGCTCGCCCCGAACGTCGAAGCCGACAGCTACTGGTCGGCGCGCGAAGCGTTCACCGCGGACGAGCTGACCAGTCGGTTCCTGGGGTCAAGCGGAGTCGCGCACTGGCTGATGGAGACCGGCTACCGCGGTGACGAGATCCTGACGAATGACGAGCTGACCGGCCTGCTGAGCAGCCCCGTGTCGGAGGTCGTCCGCCTCGAGTCGGTGCTGGAGTCTGTCGCGCCGACGAGCACCGCGGCCGGCCTACGGGCCGACTTCTGCGAGGAGCTCGCCCGACGCACCGCCACGGCCGTCGGTCTCAAGAGCATCGTCGCCTACCGCTACGGGTTCGACTTCGACCCGACGCCGCCGAGCGACCAGGAGGTCACCGATGCCGCGGGTCGCTGGCTGCGCGAGTGCGAGGCGGGCGACGCCCGGGTCGCCGATCCGGTGCTGCTGCGGATGCTGCTCTGGGAGGCGACCGAGACCGGGCTGCCCCTCCAGCTGCATGCGGGGTATGGCGACCCCGACGTGGAGCTGCACCGGTGCGACCCGCTGCTGCTGACCCGCTGGCTGAAGGCCGTCGAGCCCACCGGGATGGACGTGCTGCTGCTGCACTGCTACCCCTTCCACCGCAACGCCGGCTACCTCGCACAGGTCTTCCCGCACGTCTACTTCGACGTCGGCCTGGCCATCAATTACACCGGCGCACGATCGGCGCAGGTGATCGCCGAGAGCCTGGAGCTCGCGCCATTCGCGAAGATCCTCTACTCCTCCGACGCGTGGGGCCCGCCCGAACTGCACTACCTCGGCGCGACCCTCTGGCGACAGGGCATGGAGACCGTTCTCGGCGGTTTCGTCGACAGGGGCGAGTGGGCGGCGGATGATGCGATGAGAGTGGCTTGGATGGTCGGACGGGAGAACGCGCAGCGTGTTTATGGGGTGCGTCAATAATGTGTGATGCCAAGCGAATTCACGCTGCCCTGCACGATGAGCTTCCTGCCGCCCGGCGGCTGCGCCGGCGGTTGCACGCGCAGCCCGACTTGTCCGGGCAGGAGTCGGCGACCCTCGCGACGGTCCTGGACGCGCTGCCGGCCGAGTTGCGCTCGATCCCGGTGGCAGACACCGGTGCGACGGTGCGGATCGGCGGGCCGGGACCCGCTGTGCTGCTGCGCGCCGAGATGGATGCGCTGCCCGTCCACGAAGCGACCGGTGTCGACTGGGCGAGCACCCGGCCCGGGGTGATGCACGCCTGCGGGCACGACGTGCACGTGGCCGCTGCGGTCGCGGTCAGCCGGGCACTGCACCGTATGGCGGCGCCGGTCCCGCTGCTCCTGGCCCTGCAGCCCCGAGAGGAGTCGTATCCCTCCGGCGCGCTGGACATCGTGCGCAGCGGTCGGCTGGCCGACGAGGAGGTTGCCGCGGCTGTCGCGGCCCACCTGCAACCCGCCCTCGCACCCGGCGTCGTCGCCTGCGTCGAGGGCGGTGTCAACGCGTCGTCCGACGAGTTCGAGGTGCGCGTGGAGGGCGAGACCGGGCATGCGGCATACCCGCACCTCACCGCCGATCCCGTGCTCGCGCTGGCCCAGGTGGTGGTCGCCCTGCAGAGCGTGGTCAGCCGGTCGGTCGATCCGATGACCCCGGCTGTGGTCGGTGTGTCGTCGATCCAGGCCGGCAGCGCGGCGAACGTCGTACCCGGCACGGCGCGTGCGCTGGGATCGTTGCGGGCACTGTCGACGCACACCCGTCGGGTCCTGCACGAGCGGGTGGTCGAGGTGGCGACCGCCGTCGCATCCGCGCACGGGTGCACGGCGCAGGTGACCTTCACCGACGGCGAACCCGTGCTGACGAACGACGCGGCGCTCACCAGAAGCACCGCCGCCCGGCTCGCCGCCGACGGGCTGGAGGTCTGCGACACGTTGCGCACCCTCGGCGCCGACGACTTCTCCTACTTCAGCGAGAGCGTCCCGTCGGTGATGACCTTCGTCGGGTGCGAGACCGACCGGCCGTTGCACGGCGACGCGTTCCTGCCGAGCGACGCGGATGTCGATCGAGTGGCACGCGCGATGCTCGCGGCATACCTGGGCGCCGTCGACCTGCTGACCGAGCGACCGCGCGACGTCGAGCTCGTCCCACCGGGCACACAGACCAACTTCAGTTGATGGAAAGGACCACCATGTCGACACATTCGCAGACCGAGCGCGAGGCGACCGCTGCATCGGACGCGCCCAACCGGAAGAACACCGCCGCGATCGAGGTCGACGAGACCTACGTCGCGCACAACTACCACCCGCTGCCGGTCGTGGTCGCCGAGGCGTCCGGTGCGTGGGTGACCGACCTGGACGGGAACCGTTACCTGGACTGCCTGGCCGGCTACTCCGCCCTGAATTTCGGGCACGGCCACCCGAAGCTGCTGGCGGCCGCGCACGCACAACTGGACCGCGTGACGCTGACCAGCAGGGCGTTCCACAACGCCGAGCTCGGCCCGTTCTGCGCGGCGCTCGCTGCGTTGGCCGGCAAGGACTTGGTGCTGCCGATGAACACCGGCGCCGAGGCCGTCGAGACCGCGATCAAGGTGTCCCGCAAGTGGGCGTATGACGTCAAGGGCGTGCCTGCCGATCAGGCGAATATCGTTGTCGCACAAGGGAATTTCCACGGACGGACCACCACGATCGTCGGGTTCTCGGACGACCCGGATGCCCGCGACGGGTTCGGCCCCTTCACTCCCGGCTTCCGCTCCGTCCCGTATGGCGACCTCGCCGCCCTGGAGGCGGCGATCGACGACAACACGGCCGCCGTGCTGATGGAGCCGATCCAGGGTGAGGGCGGTGTCATCGTGCCGCCGGAGGGCTTCCTGCGGGACGTTCGGGAGTTGACGACGAAGCGGCGAGTCCTGTTCGTAGCGGACGAGATCCAGTCCGGCTTGGGCCGCACCGGCACGACGTTCGCGTGCGACCTCGAGGACGTCGTGCCCGACATCTACATCCTCGGCAAGGCACTCGGTGGTGGCATCGTCCCGGTGTCGGCGATCGTCGCGAACCACGACGTGCTCGACGTCATACATCCGGGCAATCATGGTTCCACCTTCGGCGGCAATCCGCTGGCCGCTGCGGTCGGTCACGCGGTGGTCGACCTGCTCGCGACGGGGGAGTACCAGCAGCGTGCTGCTCGTCTCGGGGCGCGGCTCGATGATGGCCTGCGCGCGTTGATCGGCCGCGGGGTCTGCGCCGTGCGCACCCGCGGCCTGTGGGCCGGCGTCGACGTCGATCCGGCACTGATGACTGGTCGCGAGTTGTGCGAGAAGCTTGCCGCCAGAGGGGTTTTGGCGAAGGAGACGCACGGCTCCACGGTCCGGCTGGCGCCGCCGATCATCATCGACGAGGACGACCTGGACCGGTTGCTCGACGCGATCACTGCAGTCGTCACCGGCGGGTGAACACCCCGCGCTGAACGCTGAGAACACCCGTGCTCAGTGCTCCAGCGAAGTTCAGCACGCGCGTCACGCCGTCGGTGAGCAGCGCGGGCAGCGTGGCGGTGGTGTCGGCCGCCGCCATACGTGTGCCCAGCTCCTGGAACCGCGGAGGGCGGGGACTGGAAAGCATCTCCCGCGACGCTTCTGGCGAAGTCAACCGATGGACCAACCTCGACAAGAAACGGAGGCTACAGTACCCGTACACGCCCGGTGATATGAGGGCCAGACAATAGTGGTTAGGAGAATACGCTCGGATAGTAGAAGTACGATTTGGCCCTCGGCGACACCCGAAGAGAGATCAATTGATGGGCGAAGACGGTCTGTTCAGTAGGCTGCGGTCAGCGGTTAAGAGTGAGCTTGCCGGATCCGATTACAAGATTCATGGTCGAGGCTCTTTTATCCGGAGATTCGGTGACGGCGGCGGCGAATCGGTCCTTCGAATAGATGGCAGCAAACACGGTGGCGGACCATACCAGGTGGCCTGGGGGATAGTAATTCCTGTCATGGTTTCCCCGCTTTGGATGGTGAAGTATTCCGCAGGGCAGCCCGGTCTTGGATGCATGTTCGGTGGTCCCATAAATCTATCGGCGCTACCAGAGTCTCACCGCGTACTTGTTGGTGATGAAATAACCCATGGCAACGCCGATAAGATTATTACCGCACAGACCCGTGCCGCTATCGGGCGCATGATGCACATAAACTCTGTCGGCTCGTTGATCGAGGAAATTGTCAGATCGGACGCGAACTCGTATTTCTTCCCGTTTGATAATTGGAAGGATGTTGTCATAAAAGCGCTGCGGGTCTTGCGGGAGCCGCAACTAATTGATGAGTATTCGGAAGACCCGGGATGGAAGGCAATGTCTCCTCGCACGCGGCGAGTCATAGAGGAGGCGGCCGATATCGCGAAACGCGGCGTGTGATTTAACGTGCGCGGATTAGTCCGCACGAGTGCCGGGTGTCGATACCTGCTCGCGACGGGGGAGTACCAGCAACGTGCGGCTCGTCTCGGGGCGCGGCTCGATGATGGCCTGCGCGCGTTGATCGGCCGCGGTGTCCTCGCCGTGCGCACCCGCGGTCTGTGGGCGGGCGTCGACGTCGATCCGGCGTTGATGACCGGGCGTGAGTTGTGCGAGAAGCTCGCTGCCAGAGGGGTTTTGGCGAAGGAGACGCATGGATCGACGGTCCGGCTGGCGCCGCCGATCATCATCGACGAGGAGGACCTGGACCGGTTGCTCGATGCGATCACTGCGGTCGTCACCGGCGGGTGAACGCTCCGCGCTGAACGCTGAGGACGCCGGCGCTCACGGCGACCGCGAAGTTGATCATCCGCGTCGGGCCGTCCTCGAGCAGGGCGGGCAGTGTGGCGGTGGTATCGGCCGCCGCCATACGTGTGCCCAACTCCTGGAACCACTTTGCGATCCAGTCCGATTCGTCGACCCACTCGACGGTCTCGAAGCCGCTGCTCTCGATGGCGTCGACGAGATCGCCGGGGGTCGTGAGGAAGCTGTCGGTCCCGTCGAGGCTCCAGGGCAGCGGCAGCCCGGGGTCCTCGTCGCCCGTGCGGCATACCTCGAAGACCGCCAGCCGGGCGCCCGGGCGCAGTCGGTCCGCAATGCCGGTGAAGAAGCCGTGCTTGTCGGCGACGTTCATCTGCACGTGGATCGTGTATGCCGCGTCGAAGTCCGACCGGTCCAGGTCCGACACGTCGGTGCACCGGAACTCGACCCGGTCGGCCAGTCCGGCGGCCCGGGTCAGCGCGGCTGCGGTGTCGACATACGACGGGGTGATGTCCACCCCGACCACGCGGGAGCCCGTCGCACGCGCGACTTGGCGTGCGGGGCCGCCGAGGCCGGATCCGACGTCGAGCACCGTGGTGGTCGGGCCCAGCTCGAGCAGCGGCAGCAGGCGCTCGACCGCTTCGGCGCCGCCGGCGTGGAACTGGTCGATACCGTCCAGCTGTGCCTGGCTGAGTGCTTCGATGCGCTGCGCCGCGAGGTCTTCGATCGTGCCGACGAGGCCGGTCTCCGCATAGGTCATCCGCGGTCACCGACCTTGGTGCGAGCGGACGTGACAAGGTCCGCCAGAAGCGCTGTCCCGCCATTGATTTCGAGACCGAGGTCCTTCGCCTCGCGGACGGTGAGCAGGCCGGCCAGCACGCCGCCCACCAGCTGGTCCGGACCGGCAAGCGTCACGTCGACCTCGTCGTCCAAACCCCGCTCGATGGCAAAGCCGTCGGGATCGAGAGCCACACGCACCGCGCCGCCGTCCGTTCGTATGCCGAGCGTGATCCGCTGATCCGGTGCGAGTCCCTCGTGCAGGGTCAGGCCGGCGAAGAGCGCCGTCCACTGCGGCTGCACGGCATCGTTCGCGGACGGTCCTGAGGGCATCGTCGGCAGCCCCCAGCGGGTCAGCGCCGACAGCACGTCGTCGAGTGCCCGGCCGCGATCGGTCAGCTCGTAGACGGGGGAGCCGACCGGCGCCGGGGCGACCCGATGCTCGATCAGCCCATCGGACTCCATGGTCTTCAAGCGCTCGGCGAGCAGGTTGGTCGCGATGCCCGGCAGGCCGCGTTTGAGGTCGGAGTAACGGCTCGGCCCGAAGGTGAGCAGCTCGCGAACGATGAGCAGGACCCACCGGTCGCCGACGACATCGAGGGCGCGGGCCACCGTGCAGTACTGGTTGTAGCTCTTCATAGGATCGACCATAGCAAAATGGTTGCCAAAATCAAGTAAGCACTTTATTTTCTAAATCATAACGAACATTCTCTGGACCCTTGGTACCTTCATCGTCCGCCGTTCCAGGCTCGTGCTGCTCCTGGCCGTCGCGGCCCTACTGGGCGCTGCCGTCCTCGGCGTCGGCGCCTTCGGCAAGGTGCAGACCAACGGGGCCTTCCAGGACCCGGCAGCCGACTCGACCACTGCGCAGCACCTGCTCGACGATCGCTTCGGCGGCGCCGACAACGTGGTGCTGCTGGTGCACGCCCGCGCCGGCACGATCGACGACGCCGGCGTGCGCGCAGCGGGAACGGCCGCCGCGCATCGGCTCAGCACCACACCGGGCGTGACCGGTGTGGTCTCCTACTGGGGCTCGCACGACCCCGCGCTCCGATCGACGGACGGCCGCTATGCGTTGGTCATCGGCACCGAGCGGACCACCGACGAACTCGGCGCGGACACGCTGGCCTCCCTCGCCGCGACCGACGCGGCCGCAACCGTGACCGTCGGTGGGGGTGCCGCCGTGAACCACGATGTGACCGCACAGGTCGGCAAGAGTCTGGTCACCGCGGAACTCATCGCCGTGCCGATCATCCTGGTATTGCTGGTGATTGCCTTCGGCAGCCTGATCGCCGCCCTGCTTCCGCTGGCGATCGGAGCGATCGCGATCACCGGCACCTTCGCGGAGCTCTTCCTCCTCGGGTCGGTGACGCCGGTCGCGGTCTATGCGATCAACCTGACGACGGCGCTCGGCCTGTCGCTCGCCATCGACTACGCCCTGCTGATGGTCAGCCGGTACCGGGAGGAGCTGGCTGGTGGCAAGGACCCGACTGAGGCCGTCATACGTGCGGTGGCGACCGCGGGCCGGACGATCGTCTTCAGCGGAGCCACGGTTGCGGCGGCACTTGCCGTGCTGCTGATCTTTCCGCTCTACTTCCTGCGTTCCTTCGCGTATGCCGGGATCGGTGTCGTCCTGATCTCGATCGTCGCTGCCGTCCTGGTGCTGCCCGCTCTCCTCGCCGTGCTGGGGGAGCGCGTCAATGCCGGTCGGTGGCCCCGGGCGAAACGCCGTATGCCGCAGACCGCGGCGCCGCTCTGGGGGCGCGTCGCCGACCTGGCGATGCGTCGTCCGGCGCGAGTGGCGCTGCCGGTTGTCGTCCTGCTGCTGCTCGTGGCATCGCCGCTGCTGCACGTCTCGTTCGGGACCCCGGACGACCGCGTGCTGCGGACGGACACGTCCAGTCGGGTCGTCGGTGACGCGCTGCGTTCGGACTTCTCGGCCGAGCTGGCCTCCGGAATCGACGTGGTCACCGAAGGCCGTGTGTCCGGCACCGCCCTACAGCGTTATGCGACAACGCTTTCCGAGCTACCGAGGGTGGCTCAGGTGCAGACCAGCCTCGGCACGTACGCGGACGGCCGACTGCAGAGTCCACTCCGTGACTCGAGGCTGGCCAGTGCCGGCAGCCAGCGACTGAAGGTGGTGCCGTCCGTCGACCCACGATCGGCCGCCGCGCAGGATCTGGTGCGCGACATCCGCAGCTGGCCGGGGCCGCAGGACTCGGCTGTCCATGTCGGCGGACAGACCGCCCAGCTCATCGACAGCAAGCACGCCATCGGCAGCCGAATCCCGTTGGCAGCGCTGCTGATCGTGCTGACCACGTTCGTGGTGCTCTTCCTGTTCACCGGGAGTGTCCTGCAGCCGGTGCGCTCGCTGCTGCTCAACCTGCTCACCCTGTCGGCCACGGGAGGGCTGCTGGTCTCGATCTTCCAGGACGGTCACCTGGCCGGGATGCTGCACTTCACCCCGCTGCCACTCGACACGAGCATGCTGATGCTGCTCTTCTGCATCGCCTTCGGCCTGTCGATGGACTACGAGGTGATCGTCCTCAGCCGGATCAAGGAGCTGCACGACCGCGGTTTCGACAATCACACCGCGGTCGTCGAAGGGCTGACCCGAAGTGGCCGCATCGTCACCACGGCGGCAGTGCTGGTCGCCGTGAGTTTCCTGGCGTTCGGCACCTCGACGGTCAGTTTCCTACAGCTCTTCGGCATCGGGGCCGGCGTCGCAGTGCTGATCGACGCGACCCTGGTGCGGGCGGTCCTGGTGCCGGCGTGTCAGCGCCTCCTGGGTCGGGCCGCCTGGTGGTCGCCGCCGACGCTGCGCCGACTTCACGCTCGACTCGGCGTGGCCGAGAGCCCGGTGAATGACGTTGCAGCTGAGTCGGATCCGGCGGCCGGCCTGTCGAAAATCGGATGAGCCGCGCCGGTGCCGGTGCTACGTTCCGAGGGTTCGTGACACGACAGCAGGAGGTGGGGCCGATGAACAACTCACTGTTCACTGCACAGCACACCTCCGACGGCGTGGTCGAGCGCGACTTCCTGATCGGGGACGTCCCCGGCGTCCTCTGGTCACCTGCCGACGCGTCGGCCGGCACCCCGCTGGTGCTGATGGGCCACGGCGGCGGCCTGCACAAGCGGTCGCCGGGGCTCGTCGGTCAGGGCTGGTGTGTGACCGCGGACACCAGGTCTCCTCGAGGGGCGCGATGTGCGGCGTCTGAGAGCTGAATTGGTGTCACTTGACGACGGACTCTCCCGTGGCTCGCAGGAGGTCCGCCAACCACACCAGGGCGTATGTGCTTACCGCTGAGGATCCCTGGATGATGTGGTCAGCATTGTGTAATGACTCGCTCAACGCGCCCACGGTGAAGGTCGTCGGCTCGACGTAGACATTGTGTCGCTGTTCGGCTGGGATCGACCAGAACAGGTCCTCATTGAGAGCCACGACCGGTCCTTCGACGGCCTCAAGATGGGACAGCAGCAGCTTCCAGGCTCGCCGGAGAGTCTCGACCGGAATCTCGATTTGCTGGGCCATCAGCCGCCTCCGAAGAGATTGTCGATCTGCGGGTCAGGGCGTGGGGTCGAAGATGGTGACCGCGGTGAGGTTGTGGGCGTCGTCGAATGCCTTGATGTAGATGCGGTTGAGGCCGACGGTGGCGGGCACGGTGGCGGTGTCGTTGGTGACGGGTAGGTATCCGCTGGTGGGGTTGCCGTTGGCGTCGTGGCTGAGCACGGCGTTGTAGGAGCATCGGGTTGATCCGAGGGTGGGCAGGCCTTGTTCGGTGGTGGACCACATGATGCCGGCGGCGGATGTCGTGTGGACGCTGAGTGACCCGTCGGTGTTGACGGTGAACGTCGGTTGGCTGGGTGGCCAGGCGTCATAGACGAACGAGAGTGTGGCGGACCAGGGGGAGCTGACGGTGCCGTCTTTGCTGCTGACCGCTTGAGCTTTGAGGTGGTAGCCGTGGGATTCGTTGCTGGGTAGCGCGGCGGTATTCGTGGTGTTGCCGGAGTAGCTGTTCCACTGGACGGTTTGCGCGCTGGTGCTGGTGCTGCCGGCCACCGGGGTCTTGGTTTCCTTGAAGGCGCTGAAGACACCACTGGTGCCGATGTCGAGCTGGAACCGCATGCCGAGGCCGGTGGTGGCGGACGGGTTGTAGGAGGTGGTGGTGGCGTACATGATCGGCGTGGTGCTCGTTGCGTACGGGTAGTGCCCGGAGCAGGTGACGGCGGGCGTGATGTGCAGGTTGCTGGGGGTCGCGGGCGGGAAGCCGTAGGTGATCGTGGCGACAGGGTCGCGCGCGAATTGCTTCCACTCGAAGGCGTCACCTTCGTTGGGGGCGATGAGTCCGAAGGTTGTCGATGTGGTGTCGCTGTCGGCTGAGGACTGGAACAGGCTGGTGACTGCGGAGCCGCTGAACTTCAGCCATTCGGGGTCGTTCGTGCCAAAGCCGGCGGCGGAACTCACGGTATCGAGCTTGGTCTTCTTTGTCGGGCCTGGCCAGGTGGTGGCGGAGCTGAAACCGTTGGTGGACCACAGGTCGACGGGTGTGGCGGCGGATGCGCCAGATGCGAGTTGTTGAACGCTGACGGATGCGGAGAAGATCTTCGCGGTGGTGGGCTTGCCGGTCAGAGCCGTGGTGTTGAGGGAGAAGAAGGACCGTGCGACGCCGAGAGTCCCGCAGTAATCCCAGTTGCACCAGCCGGTTTGCAGGTTGCGACTGCTGGAGTCGTACGCGTGAACCCCGCCGGAGGACACGGTGAGCGTGTGCTGTTTCGTGGCGCTCATGCCGGGGTCGATGTAGACCGGGTAGTGCACATCGGGTCCGGTCAATTGTGCCGGAGTCGGGTTGAGGATGACCGTTGTCTGGTCGCCGGATGGTGACGTGGTTGCCGAATCGGTCGTGCCAGATCTCTGAGTGGCGTTCGATGCCGAGGCAGTGTCGGCGATCGTGGTGGCGATGCTGCTGGCTTGTCCGGTGCCGATGTCTGCTGCGGTCGGGGTCGGGCCGGAGTCTGCGGTGCTGGAGTCCCACAGGGTGGGTTGATCGGTGCTGATGGTCTGGTCGCCGCTGACCGTGGACAGGGTGCCGTCGGAGTGAGCGTCCAGGGTGATGCCCGCGGTGGTGACTGTCCACTGCGGGTTGGTGACCGCGGGGTTGGTGGCGGCTTGCGCGGTGTGGATCACGAGCGTGTCGGTGAACCCGGTCGGTGTGGCGGTCAACTGCAGGTCCACGTCGGGGTAGACGTCGGTGTAGACCGCAGTGGGTCCGTCCAGTGTGGGCGCCGGCAGGGTGGTCGGAAGGGTGAATGAGACGGTGGCGTCACCGGTGCTGAATGTCGCGGCCGGGCCGCTGCTACCGCCGTTGAAGCTGACCGGGTTGGCCGCCACTGCGGGAGTGATGCGCCCGTCGGCATCGCGGTGCAATGTCAGGTCCAGTGGTTGCCACCCGGTAATGGTGTGTGCTCGGACCGGTTCGCGCGCGGCGGTCAGGGTGAAGGTGCCGTCGTGGTTGTCGGTGACCTGCTCGGTTTGCGTGGTCTGTGCCTCGACGACCGAAGGTGACGCACTGGTGGTGCCGGTGTCGTCGCCGCGGGCGGTGTCGAAGCTGGTGGCGGTGAACGCGGCAGCGAGACTCACGCTGCATAGGATGGCGATACTGCGGTGTGTGAGCGTGGTCATCACGGTTCCCCTTGAGCTCCCCTGGAATGGTTGCCGCAGTCAGGCGGTGCGTTGTACCGCGGCTGGCAGGACAGTAGACCCACCATGGTTCGAATCAGACCCTTTTGTGAAAAGAACCGGCAACAACTGAGATTTCCCTGTGTTTTTATAACGGTTAGATAACAAACCCTTTTGTGGGCTGTTCGCCGGGTACTTGACAGGCGTTTGATGCCGCTCGGTCCTACACGTGATTTTGAATCGGCTGTGAACGTCCTGCAGTCGGCCCGAGCCCGTGCGGAGATCGTTGTGAGCGCCCCGTGTTGTGCGGGGCGTCTTTGGGCTGTTGGGGAGCGGTGGGGTCATGCGATCAAAGCGGGCGACGTCAACTGTGGTGGCGGGTGTGCTGTTGGGTTTCGGTGCGGCGACTGTGGGGTTGCCGTCGTCGCCCGCGGCGGACGCGGCGGGGTCATTGGGGCCGCAGGCGAAGTTGCTGAAGGCGGTCGCCGGCACCCGGTGGGGTGGCACCTCGGGGGCGAAAGCCGTGGGAAAACCGACTCCGGCACGGCCGGTCGCGTGGCCGAAACACGGGCGTGCAGTGATGAAAGTGCCTGGTACTGGGCATGTTTCGGCCGCGAGCATGCCGGTGACGTTGGCGAACAAGTCCGGTGCGAGCGGACTGCAGCTGGGCGTCGAGGTGCTGGGCCAGGACACGGCTCGGGCCGCGGGAGTCCACGGCGTCGTGGTGCGGGTGACGCCCCAGAGCACCGCAGCGCAGAGCACCGCGGCGGGGTCACCGTCGACGGTCTGGCCGGAGGGCAAGACGGCGCGCGGTTCGCGGGTGACGGTCGGGATGGATTACGGGTTCTTGAAGTCGGCGCAGGCACAGTTGGGGCAGCGGTTGCGGTGGGTGCGGTTGCCGGCGTGTGCGCTGACGACCCCGGACAAGCCGGCGTGTCAGGTTCAGACACCGCTGGTGTCCCATCACTCGGGCGCGCACACGGTGACCACCACAGTCGATCCTGCTGCTGCAACTCCCAAGGTCTCCGTGAGCAAGGCGTCGGCAAAGTCTGCGGATCCGGGCCTGGCAGCGGGCGCGGCCCCGGCCGTCGTGCTGGCCGCGGTTGCCGGGTCGTCGGGGTCGAACGGTGACTTCACCGCGACGCCGCTGAAACCGTCGGGGTCGTGGTCGGCCGGGGACGGGACGGGGCAGTTCAACTGGTCGTATCCGCTGGTGCTGCCGCACGCCGGGATCGGTGACGACGTCGCCCCGGACGTGACCTTCGGGTACGACTCGAGCTTGGTGGACGGTCAGATCGCCGGCCAGAACGACCAGTCGTCCTGGGTGGGGGAGGGATGGGGTTACTCGCCGGGGTCGGTGCAGCGCACCTACCGGACGTGTTCGGATGACACGTCGTTGCCGACGGCGAGCAAGACCTCGGACTTGTGCTGGGCGGGCCAGATCCTGACGCTGAGCCTGGGGGGCCGGTCCAATGCGATCGTGCGGGACGACACGACCGGCACGTACCGGTTGCAAGACGATGACGGGTCCAAGGTGCAGCACCTGACGGGTGCGTCGAACGGCGCCCAGGACGGCGAGTACTGGGTCGTCACCGACACCGACGGTGTCAAGTACTTCTTCGGCCGCAACGTGCTGCCCGGCGGCGACAGCAGCAACGCCACGAACTCGGTCAACACGGTCCCGGTGTACGGCGCGAAGGACGGCGACCCGTGCTACAAGTCCACCGGGTTCGCCGATTCACGCTGTGACCAGGCGTGGCAATGGAACCTGGACATGGTGCAGGACACCCACGACAACGTCACGACCTACACCTACACCAAGGAATCCAACTACTACGGCGCGAACAAGGGCACCGCCCCGGTGAAGTACACCCGGGCGAGTTACCCGGCGACGATCCAGTACGGGCAGAGGCTGGCCGGCGGGAGTGTCTATGGGACCCCGGCGGCCGACCAGGTGGTCTTCCACTCGGGCGAACGCTGCATTCCCTCCTCGACGTTCACCTGCGCGGCAGCCGACTTCACCGCCGCGAACGCGTTGAACTGGCCGGACACCCCGCAGGATCAGGTGTGTGCCTCAAGCGGTACGTGCAACGTGCACGCTCCGACGTTCTGGACCCAGAAGCGGCTGACCAGTGTCGATACCCAGTACCGGTCCGGGTCCTCGTATGCGACCGCCGACACCTACACCCTGACGCAGTCGTTCGCGACGACCGGTGACGCGCAGATGTCGCTGGACTCCATCGTGCGCACCGGCAAGGCCGGCGGGTCGACCGCGCTGCCGGCGGTGACGTTCGGGTACGACGAGTACAACAACCGGATCGAAGACCTGAACTCCCAGCCGCAGATGATGCGCAAACGGATGACGTACATCGGTACCGAGACCGGGGAGAGTATCTCGGTCTCCTACAACACCGATCCGGGCCAGTCCGGCCGGGCGCCGGCGCAATGCACCGCGTCGACGCTGCCGGCGAACCTGGCGCTGAACACCACCGAGTGTTTCCCGGTCAAGTGGACCCCGCTGGGGTACAGCGCCCCGATCACCGACTACTTCCACACGTATGTGGCGACTCAGGTGACCACCAGTGCCACGTCGGAGCCGATGCCGAACCGCACCACCACGTACACGTACACCGGGGGCGGCGCCTGGCACTACGACAATGATGAGACCGTCAAGCCGGCCAACCGCACCTACGGGCAGTGGCGCGGTTATGCCGCCGTGGAGACCCGCTCCGGCGACAGTGACGGGTGGACGCTGACCAAGGACAGCTTCTTCCGGGGCATGGATGGCAACAAGCAGCCGACCGGGACGCAGTCGGTGCACGTCACTGATTCCGCGGGCGTGCAGCACACCGACTCCGACGCGTTCAGTGGCACCACGCTGGAGGAGCAGGTCTTCAACGGCACGACCCGTGTGTCCAGCCAGATCACCGTGCCGCAGATCGTGACCACCACCGCGACCCGGGCACGCTCCGGTATAGCGGACCTGACCGCGACCGTCACCGGTGACAAACAAACCAAGGAGATCACCGCCCGCGCGAGCGGTGATGACCTGTGGTTGCAGCACGATTACACGTACAACGACCTGGGGCTGGTCACCTCCGACAGTGAGACCGGCAGCGACGTGCCGGCATTGTGCACCACGACCGCGTACGCCACCGACACCAGCAGCGGAATCAGTGCGCCGTCGGAGATCATCAGTTCCGGGCAGGCCTGCCCCAGCGGCACGACACCGCAAACGTCGGTGCTGTCGGTGGACCGCAACTACTACGACGGGTCCGGCACGCTTGGCACCGTCACCGGCGCGGGGGACGTGACCCGCACCGATTCGGCGACCAAGTCCGCGACGACGTTCTCCACGGCGACCTCGACGTACGATGCCGCCGGCCGGGTGACGGCCAGCACGGTCCACGCGTCGGCGACGGACACGACCGGTCGCACCACCACGACCGCGTACACGCCCGCGACCGGTGGGCCGGTCACCGGCGTCACGGTCACGAACCCGTTGGGGCAGACCACGACACAGACCACGGACCCGGCGCACGGGACAGTGACCAAGGCCGTCGACGTGGCCGGGCATGCGACCACCGCGACCTATGACGCGTTGGGCCGGATCACCGGAGTGTGGGAGCCGGGTCAGACCCAGGGCAGCACTCCGGCGACCACCACCTTCGCCTACAAGGTGTCCACCACGTCGCCCTCGGCGATCACCACGAACACGCTGGTCGACCCCGGCACCGGGACAACCTCGACCGTCAAGAGCGTGCAGATCTTCGACTCCTACGGGGAGATCCAGCAAACCCAGACCGCGGCCGCCGGTGGCGGAGCGATGGTCTCCGATACCGGGTTCGACGCCCACGGCTGGGCCACGAGCGCGAACAACCACTACTACATCGGATCCGCGCCGTCGACGACGGTGTTCATGCCCACCGGGTACGGCAACATCAACAACCGCACCACCACCAACTACGACCTGGCCGGCCGACCGACCAAGACCACGTTGTACAACGGCGACACACTGACCTCGAGCACCACGTCCGTGTACGGCGGCGACCGGGTCACCACACTCCCGCCAACGGGTGGGGTAGCGACCACGCAAATCAGCGATGCGCGTGGCAACACGATCGAAACCGACCGCTGGTCGACCCGGCCCACCATCACCGGGAACACCTACTCCGGTGGCACCGCGGTGAAGACCACCTACGGGTTCGACGCCGCCGGCCGGCAGACCGCGATGGCCACCGCTGTCGGGACCGCGAAGGAACAGTCCTGGTCCACCACCTTCGACCTGGCCGGGAACGCGACCAAGCAGGTCGATCCGGAATCGGGCACCTCGACTGCGACGTTCAACGACCTCGGCGAGCAGCTGACCTCCACCGACGCACGCGGCAAGACGATCGCGACCACCTATGACCTGCTGGGTCGCCAGACCGCGCAGTACGCAGGATCGACCTCGGGCACGAAGCTGACCGGGTTCACCTACGACTCACTCCAGAAGGGCCAGCCGACAGCCTCTACCCGGTATGTCGGCGGTGCCGCATACACGACCGCGGCGACCGGATACGACAGTGCGGGCCGGCCGAAGGGGACGAAGGTCTCGTTCACCAAGACCGGGTTCGCCGCCTCCTACACCTCCAGCAACACCTACACCAGCACCGGGTTGCTGAAGACGACCACACTGCCCGCGGCCGGCACCCAGGCCGCGGAAACGTTGACCTACACCTACGACGCGCAAGGCAACTCGAACACGCTCAAAGGCACCAAGACGTACGTGGCCGGGATGCAGTACGACCGCGACGGCACCCCGGTGCGGTTCCAGCTCAACGATTCACCGACCGCGTACCTGCTGGACGACCTGGACGGGCAAACCCGCGCCGTGCGCGGGCGGACCCTGTCGATCGGGCTCGCGATCCAGGACGATGTCGACAACACCTACGACAAGGCCGGGAACCTGACCAAAACGGTCAACACCCAAGGCGCTGCCGGGTCTCCGACCGAGACCACCTGTTACAGCTATGACGGGCTGGATCAGCTCACCCAGGCGTGGACCGCCACTGATGCGTGCGCGACCGACCCGGCATCGAACGCGGGCGCGAAAGTTGGTGGCCCGCAACCGTATTGGCAGTCATGGACCTTCGACGCCGCGGGCAACCGCACCAGTCAGGTGGCCCACAAACTGCCGTCCACGGCAACCCCGCTCAGTGGTGCGAACCCGTTGTCGCCGAAGACTGCGTCGAACACCACCACCTACAGCTACGGGGACGCCGATCATCCGAACGCGATGACCTCGGCCACCACCACCGGTCCGAACCCCTCGACCCGATCGCAAACCCTGGATGCGGCCGGGAATGTGACAGCCCGGCATACCCCGTCCGGTGATCAGACGATCACCTACGACGACCAAGGGTTCACCACGTCGATCAAGACCGGCAAGGGCACCACGACCTATGTGAACGACGCCGACGGCAATGAGCTGCTCAAGACCGACGCCAACGGTGCGACCACTTTGTACCTGGGCGGTGAGGACGTCACGGTGACCGGGACCGGGACCAGTGCGGCGGTGTCGAAAGTCATCCGGTACTACTCGATGGCGGGCCGGCAGGTCGCGTATCGCAGTAATGGTGCCGCGCCGGTGTTTGAGTCGCTGAATACCCAGGACTCGTTGATCGCGAAGTGGAACCCGACCGCGGCAGCAGGCAAGCAGGTCAGCCGGTTGTACCTGGACCCGTACGGCAACAACCTGCTCGCCGGCGGTGACGGGACTCTGTTGGCGGCCGGTCAGGTTGCTGATGGGCGCGGGTTCTTGAACCAGACCAGCAGCAACGACACCGGGATCGTGGACACCGGGGTGCGCAAATACGACCCCACCACCGGTGCGTTCCTATCCGTCGACCCGCTGCTGGACGCATCGAACCCGATGCAGTGGAACGGGTACGCCTACGGCGGCGCCAACCCCGTCTCCAATGCGGACCCGACCGGGGCGATGTTCCCCAAGGGCGGCGGGCCGGTACTGACACCCCGCGGTGGCGGCGGACACCACAGTGGTGGTCGGCGCAAGCCGGCACCGAGGTCGACCGTGCGGAAGGCGCCGCCGAACTACGCACCCGGGGCCTGGTGGGGCCAAGGCGGCTCGGCGTACCGGGCACCACGGCACTACGCGTACCGGGCGCCACGGCACTACGTTGACCCACGCGCCCGATGGGGTGTGCCGGCCCAGCACGCGGGCGGGATGTACGCGAAACCCAAGTCGTACCAGCAGAAGGTCTCTGCGACCAGGCCAACTGGTGGTGTCGTAGTAGGTAACTGTGGTGGCTGGGCGCAGGCCAACGGCATGTGCCGTGACCAGCAACGCGCGATCAGAGACGGAATCCGCGCGAACTTCACTGAAACCGAATTCTGGTTCATGGCCGCGAGCTACCCGCTCATGCCGCTGGAGGGTGCTGGCGAAGCATTCAGCGCATTCAGAGCAGCACGGGTCGCAACGAGAGCCGCAGAAGACGCAGGATCGAAGGTTGCGTTTGGCCCTGGTTTGGAGAAGGCTTGGAGCGTCCTGGATCGCGTTGATGCGAAGGGTTCGCCGCTGCCTGGTTACAAGGGCGGCAGAGCCTTCGGGAACACGCAAGGTCGACTGCCTGAGTCTCCGGGTGTCGCCTACCGTGAGTGGGATGTGAACCCGTACGTGAAGGGCGTGAACCGTGGGGCTGAGCGCATCGTGACGGGCGACGACGGCTCGGCATACTGGACTGGTGATCATTACGACACCTTCCTGATGTTCCGGGGGCCGACGCAATGACGGATGACTTGGTGCTGATGAAGGTTGAGTCCGGACTCAGGCCTCTGCTACTCGAGGGCGATGCCCAGTCGATCGGGGTCGCCGTGACCGGCTGGATCGAGGCGGGTCTGACCGCTCGGGTTGTCCGCGGCCGCAAGATGCGGACAGTCGAGGGCCTGCTCGATGAGTTCGCTGCGGCGCTGCAGTTCCCGCTCTACTTCGGCGAGAACGAAGACGCGTTCAACGAATGTATTGCTGAGCTGGAGACCTTGCCTGCAGGAGAGGGGTACGTCGTGACGGTCACGGAGCCAGACCAGGTTCTTGGCGACGAGGATATTGCAGCGCTCGGCTGGCTGGTTCGATCGTTGACGTCAGCTGCCGAGGAGTGGGCTCGGCCGGTCGAGCTCGGCGAGTGGTGGGATCGCCCTGCGGTCCCGTTCCATCTCGTACTCGCTGGAGAGCGTGAACACGTCGAGAGCGCAGCTCGTCACTGGGTGAGGGCGGGTGCGGCCCCGGTGCCGTTCGGTGGGGCCGATGCCAGGTGAGCGGGTCGTCATCAGACTGTCCCAGCCATGTTCGAAGACCAAACCGAGCAGTCAGTTCTCCGGTAGGCCCAGCTACTCGTCCTAGTTCTTCGTCGTCGACGCGTTCTCGGTGAACACGAACGCGACTGCAGGACGCGCACGCGCCGCTGACCTGGTCGGTCACTGGTTGCTGGAACACTGGGGCTTATGGCTACCGGCATCCGACAGCGTCACGGCACGCGTTGGGTGCTGGTCTTCCTAGCCGCGTTGTGACCGTCCTGGTCACGGTGTTGGGTGCTGGGGCGGCGTCCGCCGCCACGACCCTTACCGCTGAAAACTGTGTCGGGGCCATCACCCAAACAGCTACCACACGTGTCGGGCTGACCGGACGCGTCGCTGCTGGTCAGTGGCTAGGGAATGGCCTTCCGCGGGTCGTGATGGTGGTGGCTACTGGTGTTGCCGCAGAAGCCGGAGCGCCGCAGAAGACGTACCGACGGTCGTGTTCAGCCGGAGCCGGGCGCCGGGCATCGCGAAGACGTTCGATACAGCCGTGGAGAACGGTGCTCCGACGCGCCTGAACCGTGTGACTGGCGCTGCGCGGGATGCAAACCGGCGAGCTGCCTTGCGTGGCCAGTCTCCGGCGCCCGCTGGGCAGTCGCTCGACGAGTACCCGTTCGCCTGCTCGGTGCAGGGCGGCTGTGGATCGTTCGTCAACCCGGTGCCCGTTGGCGAGCAGAGATATCAGGGCGGCGTGTTGAGCTCGTTCTTCCAGAAATCCGGGATTGGACCAGGCGATCCCTTCGATGTCATGTTTGGACCGTGATGTCTGATCTCCTCTCTTCGCTCGTGACGATCGAGAAGGCGCTGCAGCGCCTCGACCGACGAGTCCTCCTAGAGTCACTCCAAGAAGGTCTTCCGGCCGGGGCTGTGCGGACCTCCCTCGCAGCAGTTGGTCTGCTGGCATCGCCGGAGCTGGAGGCGTTGTACGGCTGGAAGAACGGCACTTCGACGGCTGGCATCGCGGCTGTCGATGACATTCACTTCTTCCCGGGCTTCTACCTGCTGTCCCTTGAGGACGCGCTTGCTAACTACCGTGCGTTCGCGGCCGACGCCCGGTGGCCGGTCGGCTGGCTGCCACTGTTCGCCAATGGGGGCGGCGACTTCTACGTTCTAGATCTCAGCGGGCCGGCAGAAGGCGCCGTACGCCACTTCCGGATAGAGGAGTCCGAGCATCCGATCGAGTTCGATTCGCTGCAGGCCTTGTCGGCGACGCTCGGCGCCGCGTTCGAAAGGGGAGTCTTCTTCGTCGACCCCAGCGGCTATCTGGAGATGGACGACCTCGTGTTCGCGGGCATTGCCGCGGAGTTCAATCCTGACATCGCGTGGTGGCGCGACTAAAGCCTGAACTCAGCCGGCGATGTCGAGTGCTGCTCGGACGCGGGTGTTGGCGTAGGCCGTCGAAGATGTGGAAGAGGGCGGCGCGGTCGGCGTCGCTGAGCTTGTCGAGGTCGGCGAGCCGGGTGCCGAGTTGGTGGCGCCATTCCGCAAGCAGCCGCCCATCGAACTCGCTCGGTGTCTGCACGTTTCATGAGGTCGACGCTCCACGGCACATCCAGCGGCGCGTTGTCGAAAATCGGATGACCCGCACCGGTGCCGGTGCTACGTTCCGAGGGTTCGCGACACGACGGCAGGGGGTGGGGCGCATGAACAACTCGCTGTTCACTGCACAGCACACCTCCAACGGCGTGGTCGAGCGCGACTTCCGGATCGGTGACGTCTCCGGTGTGCTCTGGTCACCTGCCGACGCGTCGCCCGGCACCCCGCTGGTGCTGATGGGCCATGGCGGCGGCCTGCACAAGCGGTCGCCGGGGCTGGTCGGCCGGGCACGGGATGCGGTGTTGCGGGATGGACACGCGGTCGCGGCCATCGATGCACCCGGCCACGGTGACCGTTCGCGGTCGGCCGAGGACCAGTACTGGATCGACGACATGCTCGCCGAGCGCGCGGCGGGTCACTCGATGGCGGCGACCATCGCGGCATACAACAGCTCGCTCGCCGAACGCGCCGTCCCGGAATGGCAGGAGACACTCGACGCCCTTCTGCAGCTGCCCGAGCTCGGCGCCGATGCACCGGTCGGTTACTCCGGTATGACGCTCGCCAGTGCGATCGGCATCCCGCTCGTCGTTGCCGAATCCCGCATCACCGCTGCCATTTTCGGCGGTGTTTTCGTGTATGACGCACTCACTCGAGCCGCCCGGAACGTGACCATCCCGATCGAGTTCCTGCTGCCGCTGGACGACCCCGAGATCAGTCGCGAGTCCGGCCTGGCGCTCTTCGAGGAGTTCGCCTCGCAGGACAAGACGCTGCACGCCTTCCCGGGCAGTCACTTCACCGTTCCCGTGGAACGCGTCGACACGCGATTCTTCGCCCGGCACCTGGTGCGATGAGCCGGAGCCGCCGGCAACACACCGCCGGTCCAGGTTGGCGGTCAACACTGGACGGGTGACATCCGCGGCTCACGAGACGTCCACCACCGGCCCGAACCGGCTGACGCCGATGCGCTTCGTGCTGGGCTTCGGCATCGTGGCCGGCCTGGGGGACTTCGTCTACGAGGGTGCCAGGTCGGTCGTCGGGCCCTACCTCGCGACCTTCGGCGCCAGCGCCGCCGTCGTCGGCCTGGTCACCGGTGCGGGGGAGGCCGTCGCGCTGCTGTTCCGTCTCGTGTCGGGACCGCTGACCGACCGCACCCGTCGGCCGTGGCCGATCACCATCACCGGCTACGCGATCACCATGGTCGCCGTGCCGCTGCTCGCCGTCGGCCAGGTGCTCTGGCAGGTGGTGATCCTGGTCATCGGCGAACGCTTCGGCAAGGCGGTCAGGAGTCCAGCCAAGGGCACCATGATGGCCGCCGCGAGCAGCGGGATCGGGCGCGGCCGGGCATTCGCGATCCAGGAGGCGCTCGACCAGGCCGGAGCCGTCGTCGGACCTCTGGTCGTCGCCGCGATGATCGCGCTGTCGGGCTACCGTCTCGGCTTCGCCGTGCTCGCGGTCCCCGCCGCGGCGAGCCTGGTCGTGCTCGCCATACTCCGTCGGCGTGCGCCGCACCCCGAGGCCTACGAGCAGGGTGAGCGCACGAAAACCGTTGCGGCGCAACGAGAAGCACCACCGCTATCCACTCGGTTCTGGGGTTACAGCGGCTTCACCGCACTGACCATGCTCGGCTACGCCACCTTCGCGGTGCTCGCGTTCCACCTGCAGGTCCGGCACGTCGTGCCCACCTACCAGATCCCGATCATCTATGCCGTCGCGATGGGCGTCGACGCGGTGGCCGCCCTCGCCTCCGGCTGGCTCTACGACCGGGTGGGCCTACGCGGTCTGGTCGTCCTCCCGGTGCTGGCTGCCGTGGTGCCGGTGCTGTCCTTCTCGACGAACGCCGTGCTCGTCTGGATCGGCGCGCTCGTGTGGGGAGCGGCGATGGGCGTGCACGAGTCGACGATGAAGGCCGCCGTCGCCGACCTCGTCCCGCCGGCCCGCCGCGGCTCCGGCTACGGCATCTTCGCCGCGGTGTATGGCGTCGCGTGGCTCGCCGGGTCCGCCGCGATCGGTGCCCTGTATGACGTGTCGGTCACCGCCATCGTCGTCTTCACCACCGTGACCCAGCTCGTCGCGCTGATCGCGTTCTTCCCGCTCGTCATACGGACCGCGCGGACGCCCTGACAGGGACACGGCGGTCCGGCCCGGATATCGGCCGGACGCAGTCCGAATGACGTCAGTCGTGACTCCAACACGCCAGCACATCGGTGGCCACGGTGTAGGCGAAGTCCGTCTGGCTGGTGTCGGGGCTGCCGAGGGTGCCGGAGAGCTTGCTGGCGTCGACCAGCAACGTGAAGTCGTCCTTCGCGAACCCCACGGTGCCGGCTCGGTCCTGGAACGCCGGTAGGCCCAGGGACTGCAGGCCGGTGATGGCCCGCCCACCCAGGGCCTTCTCGCGCGCCTTCAACTGACGCTCGGCGGCCGCCTTGCTCCCTGACTGGTGCACGACCAGCACGAGGGGCCCGGCGGTCAGGTTGTAACGGCAGGTGTAGACCGTGCCGTCCCAGGTCGCGTGCCCACGCGGCACCGAGGAGACACGCAGCAGCCTGGCGATGCTGTCACGCAACTCGTCGGAGCAGACCATCGTCGCGGTGTCCGGCGCATCGGCGACGTCGACGTTCGCCGGACCATGGGCGGCCGAACTCTGTTGTGAATGCTTTGGGTTCGCGGCGGCGGACGACTGCCCAGTGCTGGTGGGCGAGCCCGGGTGCCCGGCCTGTGCAGCAGTGCCGGCCGAGCCGCACGCGGTGAGCAGGGACGCCGCGGCCACGAGCACGGTGAGGCGACCGGTGGTCTTTCCTGTGGACATGGATGACTCCGTGATCAGGCGGGATGGCTGGAGACGAGGTGGGCGTAGACGACGATGTTGTCGACGTAGTGGTGGATCGACGTGTCGTAGGCGCCACCGCAGGTGATCAACCGCAACCCGGCATGATCGAGGTTCCCGTAGACCCGCAGGGTCGGGAACTCCGACTTCTTGAAGCGCTCGACACTGTCGACCTCGAACACCGCCACTTTGTGGTCGGCGAGGGCGACCGAGGCACGGTCACCCGCACGCAACTGGCCGAGCTTGAAGAAGATCGAGGGACCGGCGTCGGAGTCGACGTGTCCGGCGATCACCGAGGGCCCGAGCTGGCCGGGCGTGGGCGATCCGGTGAACCAGCCCGCAGGGGTGTTCGCCTTCGACGGCGGTATGGCGATCTCGTCGTGCTTGTTCAGGCCGAACTTCGCCAGCGGCGCGTCCTCGATGCCGATCTTCGGGAGGCTCAGCGACACCGGTGTGGACCGGTCGAGGATCGGACCGACCGTCCTGGCGGGTGCGGGTGTCTTGCGTGACGAATCAGCAGACCGCTCAGGGGAATTGGAGGAGGGCGCCGGCGCGGCGAGGTTGCCCTCGGCCGCAGGGTGGGCGGCGGACGCGGGAGGCTGCGGTGCGTGGTGCTGGCCGCGCACCGCGACGACCAGCACCACGGCAGCAGCCACGGCCAGCACCGCAGCCACCACGGACATGACCGTGCGGGTGCGGCGCCGGCTGCGGCGGGTCGGAGTCACGATGGTTCAGCGACCTCAGTGCTGCTTGCTGAACTTGCGGCGAGCGGCCAGCGAGCCACCGGCACCCAGCGCGAGAATGCCTGCGGCATAGAACAATCCGGCATTCTGCAGGCCTGACGTTCC
Source organism: Flexivirga sp. (assembly GCF_035551235.1). Taxonomy (GTDB): domain Bacteria; phylum Actinomycetota; class Actinomycetes; order Actinomycetales; family Dermatophilaceae; genus Flexivirga. The sequence continues at coordinate 211,718 of NZ_DASZNO010000030.1, forward strand.
GCCGCCACCGGTCTGCACGCCGCCGCTCGGCATACCGGACATCTGCGAGTTGACGACCTTGCCACAGAGCGTGGGAGACGTCGCCGCGAGCGGCAGCGACGGGACCAGGTCGCTCTTCTCGGCCTGCGCCTTCTTCGACAACTTCGACGGGTCGAGACCGTGCACGACGATCACCGCAGTGCCGTTCTTGAGGTCCGCGATCGTCTTCGAATCCAGCGTGATGGTGCGCTGATACGTGTAGCTCGCGCCGCCGGGAGCGATCTTGATGTTGGTGCCCGACGCCGGACTGGTGTCGCCCGACTTCGACAACGTCGTCACGATGCTGCCGTAGTGCGGCGCGCCCTCGGTCGTGCTGATGACGCCGTCGCCGTTCTTGTCCGCCGACATGTCCGGGCACATGCCCATCGCGCCGCCGTGGATGTGCTGGACGTGCGGGTAGGGCGCGCCCATGAAGGTGGCTGCCAGGCCGTTGGTCTTCTCGGTGATGACGGCCTGATTGCCGGTCAGCTTGAGCCAGAAGGTGCCCGAGGCGCCGGATCCGTTGATGGAGTTGAGGGTTGCCTGGTAGGACGTCGAGCTGTCCGCCGCATGTGCAGCCGGAGCTGCGGCCATGCCCAAACACACCGCCGCCGCAGCGGGGGCAAGGAGTAGAGCCTGCTTCTTCATGGGACTTCCTCTGTTCCTTAGGAATTGCGGCCGGCGAACGTATGAAGCCGACCGGGTGAACGTGCTGCTGGTGAGCACGGTCACTCGGTGGTTCGGGGCCCTGATGGATTCGGATGGGTCGGATCGCTGACGAATTTCGGAGCAACGATCAGGCCGGCCGTGCGGCATGCCGTCCGCGCCCTCGTATGGCGAGGCAAGCCCCCACGACCACGACGAATTCGCTGAGGACAGAGACGATCCCGAGCGGTTCCAGCCAGTTGCCGACATCGTCGGCCAGCATCGGGAAGGCGACCAGGCGCGTTGCGGCATACCCGATGATCGCCAGGCCGCAGGTCAGGACGGAAAACGCGTAGACCCGCTCGCCGTCATGAACCGCCAGCGTCACCGCGAGCGCCAGGCAGGCGGTGGTCAAAGCGACGAAAAGCACTCCCATGTATGGCGCTTCGTCCAGGTGCGGCGCTATCACCGGCACATGAGCGGCCGCCGCGATCACTGCAGCGACCACGACCAGCGGCCGGAAGCGGGAACCCAACGACGGCCCGAACGCATGATCCAGCATGGCGACTCCTCGCGATCGGTGAGCAGCGAAGTGCTCAGGACACGCGTGGTTCGTCGCGAAAGCCGTGGTGGATGGGTACCCGTCGGGCGTGCTCGTGCGGGCGCGAGCGGCACACCGTCAGCGGGCGGCGCGCAGGGTGGCGTAGGAGAAGTCGATGAGATAGTCGTTCAGCGCGTGGGATGCGGTCTCGGCCGCGTCGGCGTCCCGCTCGAGGATGGCCCGCAGAATTCGCGCGTGCAGCCCGGACCCGGTCGCGATCTCCGCCGGGCGATCGACGACATGCGTCAACCAGAACCGCCGGGACAAACCCTGCAACGGCGCGATCGCGTCTGCCAGGTAGTCGTTGCCCGCACCCTCGACGATCAGGTCGTGGGTGTCCTTGACGGTTTCGGCATACGCCTCGAGGGTGAAGGCGTCTTTGTCGAGGAGCGCCACCATCGCCGTCATCCGCTCGCGGACGTCGGTGGTCGCCCGCTCGGACGCGAGGCGAACGGCGAGGCCGTCGAGAACGCGTCGCAACTCGAGCATCCGGAGCTCGGCCTCGACCGATGTCGACGGGATGAGAACACCCTTGTTGGGGTGGATCTCGACCATCCGATTTCGGGCGAGTCGCTGCAGCGCCTCGCGGACCGGGGTGCGCCCGAACCCGGTGCGCTCCATCAGTTGTGACTCCGATGCGAGCGACCCGGGCGGCACCTCCTGGAAGACGATCATGCGCTCGATCGCCCGGTAGGCCTGGTCGGCCTTTCCTTCAGTCACGCGTCACCTCCGTATGTCGCCGATCGTAAGCCGACTCCACCCGCGCAGTGGAGTCACGTGTCGGCGGGCGACCGAAAAGAATCCGGATTACCCATTGTGCAACCAGTATATCGGTTGCATACTGGACCGACCGAACAGCGAGTGACATGGGTCACTACATGCTTCGGCCGCGGCCCGCGCCGCTCGTCCCCCGTTTGCGAGGTTCACCATGAGCAAGTCAGCAGTCCTTGAACAGCGATCGATCGATTTCGTCCCGGCCGCCGAACGACACGGATCGGCCAGGAGTCTCTTCTTCGTCTGGTTCGCGGCGAACACGTCCATCACCGCGGTGGTCACCGGTGCGCTGTTCGTCGTCCTCGGCAACACCGCGCTGTGGTCGATCCCGGCGATCATCATCGGCAACATCGCCGGCGGCTTCTTCACCTCGCTGCACTCGGCGCAGGGCCCCAGTCTCGGTGTGCCGCAGATGATCCAGAGCCGAGCGCAATTCGGCTATCTCGGCGCGATCCTGCCGCTGATCCTCGCCCTGATGATCTTCCTCGGCTTCTACGCGACCGGCCTGGTGCTCGGCGGCCAGGCGTTCGCCAACCTGTTCCACATCTCCCGGCACCTCGGCGCGATCGTCTTCGCAATCATCTCGACGGTCCTGGCCATCTTCGGTTACCGGCACATCCACCGCTTCTCGCACATCGCCGCCGTGCTCAGCGGTGTGGTCTTCATCGGCCTCTTCGTCCGGATCGCCTTCGACTCGCACACCAGCGCGGCGTTCAGCCACCACGCCTTCGCGCTCGCGCCGTTCATCCTGGGCATCTCGCTGGCTGCGTCGTGGCAGCTCACCTTCGGCCCCTACATCGCCGACTACTCGCGCTACCTTCCGGCGGACACGCCCAAGTCGCACACCATCGGGTGGACCTTCCTCGGCAGCGTCCTCGGCGGGTCCCTGGCGATGTTGCTCGGCGCCCTCGCCGCGGCCATCGGCGGCGCAGCCTTCATGAGCGACCAGATCGGCTACCTCGGCGATCTCGGCGGTGCACTGTGGGCGCTGGTCCTGCTCGCCGTCATCTGCGGCAAGCTCACCGGCGACACGCTGAGCGCGTATGGCGGCTACATGTCCGTCGTCACGATCGTCACCAGCCTCACCGGGCAGAAGGTGGTGCGGCCCAAGCACCGCACGATCTACGTCACGCTGATCTCCGCGGCCGCCCTCGCCATCGCGCTCGCCGCGACCGACACGTTCCTCACATCGTTCACCAACTTCCTGCTCTTCCTCCTCTACTTCATGACGCCGTGGTCGGCGATCAACCTCGTCGACTTCTACTGGGTACGACGCGAGCAGTACCGCATCGCGGAGCTTTTCGATCCGCACGGCAGCTACGGCCGGATCAACAAGGGCGCGTTCATCGCCTACGCGATCGGCGTGGCGATCCAGGTCCCGTTCATGAACAGCAGCCTGTATGTCGGGCCGATTGCGGACTGGCTCGGTGGCGCCGAGGTCGCCTGGGTGCTCGGGCTGGTCGTCGCCGGCGGCCTGTACTACGTCCTGTCGGCAGACGTTCGGCGGGAGCACGCCGCGCCACCGGAATCACCTGCCGAACCCGAGCCAGCATCCGCGCACTGAACACACACGTTTCAAAGATCCAGGAGTCATCGTGAAATACAGCCCCGCAACCGAGCGGAACCCGCTTCCCTACTCGCCGTTCAAGGCGTGCACCGTGCCGCGGCCGATCGGCTGGCTGTCCAGCATCAGCACCGACGGGGTGGAGAACCTCGCGCCATACAGCCAGTGGCAGAACCTCACCTTCGATCCGCCGATGGTGATGTTCTCCGCGAACCAGTACCCGGACGGGCGGCGCAAGGACACTGTCATCAATGCCGAGGAGACCGGCTGGTTCGTGTGGAACATGGCGACCTGGGAGCTGCGCGACGCGGTGAACATCAGCGCGATGGCACTGCCCGAGCATGAGAGCGAGTTCGAGCGCGCCGACCTTCGCCGCGCGGCAGCCGACCTGTCGCCGGTTCCGATGGTCGCCGACAGCCCCTGCCACTTCGAATGCAAATACCAGTCGACGCACCGCCTGGTCGGCAACTCGTCGGTCGGGACCATCGACATTGTCTTCGCCAGCGTCGAGCGCATCCATGTCAACGACGAATTCCTGACGCCCGAGGGCAAACTCGACATCTCCCGCATTCAGCCCATCGCCCGCATGGGCTATTACGACTACACCGTCGTCAAGGACACCTTCGAGATGCGGATCCCGGGCGCCAGCGGTGTCGCGGCCGACGGGCTCGAAGGAACGCCCGGCTAGATCGCGGCAAGAGGAGAGGAGCGCGTGGCCGGGTGGCGATCGAGATGAGAGACCTCTCATCGTCAACTCATCCCGGCCTTGACCGGCCCTGAGACGCTGGGTGCATGAGATTGAGTCGTTGGGTGCTCGGCGGTGCGGTGGTGGCGATCTTCATCGTCTTCGTCGCGGTCGCCCTGTCGGTCAAGGCCGACAAGGAGGACATGGGCAAGCCGGTGCACATCCAGCACACCACGCCCGCTGTCTCCAGCTCCTCGATGCCGCGCACGTCGACGGCCACTCGATCGTCCACCAGCAGCTCGACGAAACCATTGGCACCGTCCTCGACGACGCCACCACCGACGACTCCGGACCGCACCGGCGCACCGCGCATCACCAAACAGCCACCGACGGCGGGGGACGAAGACGACCCCTACGACGACGATGACTACTACGACGACTACGGGGACGACGACGGTGCGGACGATTAGTCGGGCGCGCGGTTGAGCGCGCGAGCTCGCATCGTCGGCTGGATGGTGCTCCTCGTCGGCGTCGCGCTGGGCGGCTCCATCCTCGTCACCGCGCAGATCGTGTCGGTGCGCGCCGACACGCTGGCCGCCCAGGCCCTCGAGCACGAGGTCGACAGTTTCCACATGTTCGCCGCGTCGCCCACCGGCCAGGCGCGGACGACGGTCGACTCCCTGCTGACCCGCTACCTCACCGTCAAGGTCGCGGATCGCGGCGAAACCCTCTTCACCACCCTGGACGGCAAGCCGCACCGCCGCAGCGCGGGCCCACCCGCCGCCCGGCTGGACACCGACCGCGCCTTCATCGCGCGGATCGCCGGCGCCCGGAAGCCGATCTCCGGCTGGTGGGGCACCAGTGCCGGTCGCGTTCGGTATGGCGTCATCCCCGTCACGGTCGACGGGGATGCCCACCGTGGCGCGCTGGTGATCGCCGAATTCCGCGACGAGCAGGCCAAGCCGCTCTTCTCGACGGTGCGCATCTTCGCCATCGTGGGCGTCGCGGCACTCGCCGTCGCGGCACTGTGCTCCTGGCTGGTGGCCGGCCGGGTGCTGGAGCCGGTGCGGTGGATCCGGCAGACCGCCGAAGGGATCAGCGAGACCGACCTCGGCCGGCGCATCCCAGTCCGCGGCCGGGACGACGTCGCGCGGCTGTCCCGGACCTTCAATCACATGCTCGACCGGCTGCAATCCTCCTTCGTCGCCCAGCGGCGCTTCATCGACGACACGACCCACGAGCTACGCACTCCGATCACCGTGGTCCGCGGCCACCTGGAACTCATGGGTGATGACCCCGGCGAGCGGGAGGAGACCAAGGCGCTGTTGCTCGACGAACTGGACCGGATGCGGCGGATCGTGGAGGACCTGGCCGACCTGGCGCGCTCCGAACGTCCCGACTTCCTGGTCATCGGCGAGGTGGACCTGGCCGACCTGACCGTCGACGTCCTCACCACGGTGCGGGTGATGGCCGACCGGCAGTGGGCCGTCGACGAGGTCGCCGAGGGTGTTGTCCTCGCCGACGGGCAGCGTCTCACCCAGGCGCTGATCCAGTTCGTTTCCAACGCTGTTCGTCATACCGACGACGGCGACCGCATCGCAATCGGCTCCTCCTACGTCGATGACCGGGTCCACCTGTGGGTCGACGACAGCGGTACCGGAGTCGACCCCGCCGACGCCGAGCACATCTTCGAACGCTTCCACCGCGGCGCCGGAGCGCGGCGGGTCGACGGCGCCGGACTCGGCCTGTCGATCGTCGCCTCGATCGCCCACGCGCACGGCGGTACGGCGTCACTCGTGGACCGGCCCGGCCCCGGCGCGCGGTTCATCATCGTCATACCCGCTCGTCGGGTGAGCCCGCTCGACGACACCCCACCGGAGGACCCCGCATGAGCCGCATCCTGATTGTCGAGGACGAGGAGCGCATCGCCTCCTTCGTCGAAAAGGGCCTACGCAGCAAGGGATTCGTCACCTCGGTCGTCGCCGACGGGCACACCGCGCTCGACGAGGCGCGGACCGGTTCCTACGACCTGATGATCCTGGACATCGGCCTGCCGGGACTCGACGGCTTCACCGTGCTGCGGCAACTGCGGGAGGGCGGAGCCACCCTGCCGGTGATCATCCTGACCGCGCGGGACAGCGTCGACGACCGGGTGTCCGGGCTGGCCGGCGGAGCGGACGATTACGTCGTCAAGCCGTTCGCGTTCGACGAACTACTGGCCCGGGTGCACCTGCGGCTGCGGGACGACCGCACGCCCGACGCGACGGTGCTGCAGGTCGGGAGCATGAGCCTGAACCTGCGCACCCGCAGGGTCGAGGACGGAACGAAGGCGATCGACCTGTCGGCACGCGAATTCGCCCTGGCAGAAACGTTTTTCCGGCACCCGGACCAGGTGCTGTCGCGCGAGCAGCTCCTCTCGCGGATCTGGGGACTCGACTTCGACCCGGGATCGAACGTGGTGGAGGTCTACATCCGCTACCTGCGCCGCAAGCTCGGCGCCGACCGCATCGAAACGGTGCGCGGGATGGGCTACCGGTTCGTCGTGCATTGAGCCCGAAGCTCCCGGTCGCGAACCTTGGAACCTTCTCATCGTCGTCTCCCGGTCGGCTCATGCGCGCCCTCCAGAGTCGTGTGTACGTCGGCGAACTGCGCCGGCGGGTGAAGACCTAGGAGTTCTGATGAACCTGCTCGTGGCGGCAATCGCCGACCTGATCGCGATCTCGGTGCTGACCTTCGGTGTCTACTACCGGCGGCACTTCCGCCGGGACCTGGTGCTTTCGTACGTCGCGCTCAACGTCGGGATCATGGCGGTCGCCGGCATGCTGGCGGGCGGTGGCGCCGGAATCGGTTTGGGCATGGGCCTTTTCGGCATACTCTCGATCATCCGGCTCCGCTCGGACGCGATCACCCAGGAGGAGGTCGCCTACTACTTCGTCTCGCTGGCGATGGGCCTGGTCAACGGCCTGCACCCGGACCCGATCTGGGTCGCTCCGGCCATCTCGGCCGGACTGGTCGCCGTTCTCTTTGTCGCCGATCACCCACGGTTCGCGCACCGGACCCGGCGCCAGCTGGTCACGCTGGATCGTGCCTACCCGCAGGAGCCGGAGCTGCGCGCGGCACTGGAGCGGACCCTCGGTGCGGAGGTGCTGCACCTGTCGGTCAACGAGTTGGACCTGGTGCGTGACCTGACCATCGTCGACGTGCGGTTCCGCGTCGCCGCCCGTCAGCCGGTGGCCGACCTCGCCGGGCTGCGCCTCCCGCAGCGCGCCGTCGAGCAGGTCCGGTGACGGTGATGTCGACGAAGACCGAGACGACACAACGCTCCACGGCGGGCCGAGTGCTGGCGGGCGTCGTGCGGGACCGCTCCGCGATCAGCCTGCGCGAGGTGGACGCGACGGCGGCGCTCCAGCGTCGGGTCGACCGCACCTACCTCGTCACGGCAGGTCAATTGCACCGACTGGCCGCCGAGATGGGCCCGCGCTTCCGGGCGCTGGAGATCGACCGGGAGCGCGTCATGCGCTACGACTCGGTCTACTTCGACACCGACGACCTGGACCTCTTCCGGGCCCACCGACAGGGCAGGCGCCGGCGCTTCAAGGTGCGGGTGCGGACGTATGTCGACAGCGGCACCTCCTTCGTGGAGGTGAAGACCAAGTCCGGTCGGGGCGAGACCGTCAAGCACCGGATCCCGCATCCGCCGGAATGGCGTGCTGCGCTCGACGACCGCGCAACAGCGTTCGTGCACCAGGTGATTCGCGAGCAGTATGACCTTGCGGTGCAGCCCCTTGTTCCCGCACTGGAGTCGCGCTATCGCCGGGCGACCCTGGTCGATCCGGTCGCCGGTGAACGACTCACCTGCGACGTCGACCTGCAGTGGTCGGGAGCGGACGGACGTCAGGTCAGCGGACCGGACCTGGTGCTGCTGGAGAGCAAGACCACTGACCGCGGCCGCGTCGACGACGTGCTCGCCAGCTGGGGGATCCGGCCGCTGAGCATGAGCAAATACGCCCTCGGCACCGCACTGCTCCGCCCGCATCTCGCGGCGAACAAGTGGAGTCGACTGCTGCGTCGCGAATTCGACTGGGAGCGAGCAGAACCCGTGTGATCGCCGAGTGGTCAAGACCCCGGTCAGTCAGTCAGCGAGGAGCGAAATCCCTTGAGCCGCAGGCTGTTCATGACGACCGACACCGAGGAGAAGGCCATCGCCGCGCCCGCGAGCATCGGGTTGAGCAGCCCGGCCGCCGCGATCGGGATCGCGATGACGTTGTAGCCGAATGCCCAGACCAGGTTGCTCCGGATGACGCCCAGGGTGCGCCGCGACAGGCGGATGGCGTCGGCCGCGACCCGCAGGTCACCGCGGACGAGCGTGATGTCGCCGGCCTCGATCGCGACGTCGGTGCCGGTGCCCATGGCCAGGCCGAGGTCGGCCTGCGCGAGCGCGGCGGCGTCGTTGACGCCGTCGCCCACCATGGCGACGACCCGGCCCTCGGACTGCAGCCGCTTGACGACGTCGACCTTGTCGGCCGGCAGCACCTCGGCGAAGACGTCGGCCGCGTCGATGCCGACCTGGCCGGCGACGGTCCGCGCCACCCGTTCGTTGTCGCCGGTGAGCAGGATCGGCCGCAGCCCGAGCCCGCGCAGCCGGGAGATCGCGTCGGCGGAGGTGTCCTTGACCCGATCGGCCACGACCAGCACCGCGCGAGCCTGTCCGTCCCAGCCGACGGCGACCGCGGTCTGCCCGCGGTCCTGCGCCTCGTCGAAAGCGGTCTGCAGCTCACCCAAGCTGGTCGAGTAGCGGCGAGGAACGAGCGGCGCACCCAAGCTGGTCGAGTAGCGGTGAGGAACGAGCCGCGTATCGAGACCCTCCTGCGACCACTGTGCGAGCAGTTGCGGCCGGCCGACGAGGACCTCGTGCCCGTCGACGATGCCCTGCACACCCAGGCCCTCGACATTGGTGAAGTCCTCGACCACGCCGAGCTCGCCGGCCGCGCGGGCGGCATCCGCGACGGCGCGCGCGATCGGGTGCTCGGAGGCGTCCTCCAGCGCGCCCGCCATACGCAGCACCTGGGCGGTGTCCTCGCCGTCGGCGACGTGCGTGCGGGCCAGCGTCATCTCACCGGTCGTGACGGTGCCGGTCTTGTCCAGCACGATCGTGTCGACCGTGCGGGTCTGCTCCAGCACCTCCGGCCCCTTGATGAGTATGCCGAGCTGGGCGCCGCGGCCGGTGCCGACCATCAGCGCGGTGGGCGTGGCCAGCCCCAGGGCGCAGGGGCAGGCGATGATCAGCACCGCCACGGCGGCGGTGAAGGCGGTGGCGGCGGACGCCCCCGCCAGCAGCCAGCCGGCCAGGGTCAGCAGCGACAGCGTGATCACGACCGGCACGAACACGGCCGATACGCGGTCG